>NZ_JBFAJQ010000011.1:0-275875 GCF_040655315.1 Kribbella sp. NPDC050459
TCGTGTACCCCCGAAGGGGCCTTACCGCTCGACTTGCATGTGTTAAGCACGCCGCCAGCGTTCGTCCTGAGCCAGGATCAAACTCTCCGTTGAAAAATATGACAAACCAGCAAAGCTGGAGAGCCGACAATCGAAAAGCGATCCTTTGAATCAGAAACAAAACCATCAACTGGCTTGTCATCCGTAATAATTTCAAAGGAATCCATCCACAGACAAACAACAACCCACACCCCAAGATCAAAGACCCAGGGCTAGGAGAGTCATTCAACGCCTGTGGACAGGGTTAATGCATCTTTCGGCATTGACTTTCGGCACGCTGTTGAGTTCTCAAGAACCGGACGCACACCGCGCTTCGCACTCTCGTCCGAAGCTCCGGGGCAACCCGCCAAACTTTACTGTTCCGGTCCGAGCCGGTCAAATCGGCTCTTTTCGATCCAGTCTCCCTACACGACTCAACGTCCGAAACCCGCCAAGGCGTGTTTCAGCTTCCGAGAACTTCAGGGAGTTTGCCGGAGCGACCGGCCGCTTTCGCGTCCCGCTTCGCTCCAACAGGAAGAACACTACTGGCATTCCGGGTTCAGAACCTAATCGGGGTCCGGGTCCCTCTGGTCACGCCGCTCCGCACGGCCGGAGCGCCGGTCCGCCGCCGGCTTCACGACGAAGGCCATCCCCGTGCCCCAGCGAGTAAGCCGGCGCCTGCAACTGCTCATCGGTCGGCGGATCAGGGCGCTCGACCCTCAGCCGGGTACCCGGGAGCATCGGTACACCGAGGCGGCGGCGAACGCGCGACGGTGAGTAGCCCCGCACAGTTCGGCGCCACAGGAAGTGACCGGGCCGGCGGCCGGGTTGGGTAGGTGCACGCAGGACGGGGTTCGGCCACGCCACTTGACGGTTGGTCGCCGACAGGCGCTCGCGAGCGCCAGCTTGCAGATCGCCGGCGGCACTCCGGCGATAGCCCGAAACTCTCCGGCGCCGGCCGGGAGCAGATGCACCGCGCTAAGCGGAGGTGGGTGGATGCGCGCGGAGCAGGTTCACGGAGCAGGTTCACGGAACACGGAGCAGGTGCACGGAACACGGAACAGGTCCGCAGAGCACGGAGCAGGTCCGCTGAGGAGCAGGTGGGCTGAGGAGCGCGGCGATGATGTAGGCGGCTCGGAGTACGCGTGGGCTGATTGCCTGCAGCGTTCACCCTCGCGGCAGCCGGAAGGCCGGTCGAGCGGGTGCTCGGCCGGCCTTCCGGGAGGGGTGTTGCGGGTTACTTGGTGCCGAAGACCTGGAGTTCGGTCATGTCGGTGAACTGGCAGCCGCCGAAGGCGCCGGCCGGGCAGTTGTTCTGGAAGTCCGGGACCTGCGGGCTGAGCATCCAGAAGCGGACGTACTGGACGCCGGTGGTGTTGCCGGTCGGCGTGACCAGGTTGTACTTGCCGCGGTTGGTGGCGTCGAAGGTGCCCTCGGCCGCGGTGGCCCAGGTGGTGCCGTCGGCCGAGGTCTGGATCCGGTACTGGCCGGTCGAGGCACTGCCCGGGTCGCCGCAGGTGTTGGACGGGTCGACGTTGAACGCGCTGACGGTGACCGACGCCGGCAGCTTGATGTCGACGTACTTCGGCACCATCTGGTTGGTCGGGGTGCCGTTGTCGTCACCGGTGGTGCTGCCCCAGCCGGTGCCCTGTGCGTTGTCGATCGCACCGCCCGGGCCGCAGTTGAAGGAGCTGAAGTCCGGTCCGTTGAAGTCGACGACCGAACCGCCGCCGGACGCGGCCGCCCAGTTGCGGCGCGGCGCGAAGTTCGCCTTGCTGCCCGCGGAGACCTTGACGGACTGGACGATCAGCTCGTAGCCCGGCGCGGACACGACGATCTTCGGGTACGTGCCGGGTGCCACGTTGCTGATGCTGTAGTTGCCGGCAGCATCCGTGGTGCCCGCGTAGTCGCCGGCGTAACCGGACGAGTGACCGCCGACGTAGACGAGCGCGCCGGCCACCGGAGCGCCGGTGTCCTTGTCGGTCACCGTGCCGCTGAGGGTCGTGGTGGCGCCTGTCGGCGGCTTGTGGAAGTCCTCGGCCGGGAAGGCGTCGCCGCCGTCCACGACACCGGCGTACCAGCCCATGCCGCGGTTGGCGAACACGGTCCAGATGACGTCGGCGTTCTTGCCGCCGCTGGCGACCAGGTCGGCCTGGACGACCGCGTTGCGCATGTCGAGCATCGTCGGGTCGTTCGGCGACAGCTCCATCGCGCGGGTGATGATGCTCATCGCGTAGCTACGGCCGAAGCGCTCGCGCAGGTCCCACAGGGTCTGTGCCCAGACCTCGCCGGAGGCGTGGACCTCGGGCGTGCCGCCGATGGTCGGGAAGTCGGCGTAGGTGTAGCCGCCCTTCGAACCGTCGGGCTGGACGCAGTTCGGGCTGACCGCCTTCACCCGGCAGTCGATCGCCTGGGTGCGGAACAGCTCGCCGTGCGACACGTACTTGCCCTCGAGGACCTCGCCCGCAGCGGTGGTGTCCTTCTCCAGGCCGTGCGAGACCAGGTAGTCCATCGCGTAGAAGTCGCTCCACGCCTCGCCCATCGAGCCGGCCTGAATGCTGTTCAGCGTGGAGTTGCCGGTGGCGTCGACGACCAGGCGGTTCGACAGACCGTGGGTGTACTCGTGGTACAGGATGCTGGCGTCGTTCGCGCCGCTGGACGGGACCCACGGGTCCTGCTCGTCGGTCGCGCCCGGCTGGTGCCACAGGTACATCTGCATGGTCGGCGGGGTGCCGTCCGGCGGGGTCGACATGTTCGCGTTGTCGATGTGGTTGGCGTCCGGGCCGCCGTTCGCGGCGGTGGCCGCGCCGTCCAGCGCGTTCAGCAGTACCGGGTCACCGCCCGCGGCGTCGAACGAGCCGGCCGCCGGGGTGAAGCTGATCGGCGCCTTCGCCAGCCAGTCGTGGAAGTTGCTGGCCAGGTAGAACGCGTTGGTGACGTCCTGGTTCATGTTCGTCTTCCAGGAGTCCGGCTTCGCCGGGTCCCAGGTGCAGATGTACGACGTGGAGCAGAACGAGGACGCGCTCTGGAACGGGGTCAGCTTGTACTCGGCGCCGGTCTTGGTGCCGGGCACCTTGACCGTCTCGCCGCCGTTCGGCTGGTTGTCGTCGTTGACGTCCGCCCAGGCCGCGACCGACGTACCGTCGAGGAGGGTCTTCGCGTTCTTGGGCAGCCACTTGTTGTAGATCAGGTTCTCGACCCGCTGGGTGCCGCCCTTGGGCGCGCCCGGGTAGTTGTCCTGGACCAGCGCGTCGCCGTTGCCCTCGCTGACCAGGTCCTTGCGGTACAGCGTGGCGCCGGTCTGGGCGTCGACGACGTGGCTGTAGATCTTGGTGCCGCCGGAGTTCGTGTAGGTCAGCCAGCCCTTGCGCAGACCGTCGGCGGTGTGGAACCACACCTGCTTGGCGGTGTCGCCGTTGCTGAACTTCGTGCTGACGCCGGACGTGCTCGCGGTCGCGGACTTCGCGCTGCCGCCGACGTCCTTGACCGCGGCGCTGCGCGCGCCCTCCGCCGAAACCTTCGGCGTGGCCGCGGCGGACCGGGACTGCGCGGCGGTGGTCAGGCCGGAGACCGGCGAGCCCATCACGGAGATCAACTGGCCCGTCTTGGTGACGTTGGCCTTGAGGCCGTTGCCGAACACCTCGACGCCGTCGACCACCTGGGTCCAGAAGATGTGGTGGGTGCCGAGGTCGTCGACGTAATCCTTGCGCAGCTTCAGCGTGCCGAGGTCGGCGTCGGAGAGCTTGAAGATCTCCGGATGCGCCTTGACGTAGCCGAGGGCAACGTCCGTGGCCTTCTTGGCGCTCTTGCCGGTGAGGAAGCCGTTCAGCTTGGTGACCTGGGCCGGGGTGCCGGTGTTCGGGTCGACCTCGACGACACCCTGGGTGCCGAGCGAGTCGCGGAACTTCTTCGCGGCTGCGGTCTCCTTGCCCTCGACCTTGGCGGAACGGGCATAGGTGGTGCGGGCGTTCGGCGTCCGGGCGTCGTAGTTGCCCTTCCGCTCCTTGCCGGCGTCCTGCTTCTCGGTCTGCGCGGGCTTCTTGCCCTCGGCACCGGCCGTCTGTGCGGCGTCCGCCCCAGCGGCGGTCATCGCCAGCACAGTGGCGGCAGCGGAGACGGCGGAGACTGCCAGGAGCCCCCGCCCTCTGCGTGATGTTGTCACAGCAAATCTCCATGGAGTTCGTGTCTGCGGGTCGCCATCCACGACCCGTCCCGGGGGCTGACCCTAATTCCGAGGGGGGTTCCGGGGAAGGGAAATCACCGGATTGTCGTGGAGTCGAGGGTTGTCCTTCGTGCTCGGAACAGTACCGCCAGTGATCGGGCCGTTGCACGTAGCCACGACCCGATCACCAACAGTGTTCGTCAGAAGGCTCCGGCGCCGTTCGGCGTACCGAGGCCGGTCGGGCCGTCCCAGCCGGTGCGGGCGTTGCACCACTGGGTCGTCGGGCACGAGCCGTTGCTGCCACTCGTCACGTCGAACAGCGAGCCCGGGTGGGCGTACGGCAACGCGTTCGCGTACCCGGCCGTGTTGCCGGACAGCGCGTAGACCGCCGCGATGATCGGCGCGGCCTCACTCGTCCCGCCGAACTGCGCCCAGGTCGACGCCGTCTTGCTGGTCGGGTAGTAGATCGCCATCCCGCCCTTCGACGGGTCGGCCGCCGCGGACACGTCGGCCATCGCGCGCTTCGAGCAGCCGGTGTCGAACGACGACGCGGCGCTGAGCGCGGTGTTGTACGACGAGCAGCCCGACCCGGCGCCGCTCCACACGGACTCGCTCCAGCCGCGAGAGTTGCTGGCGGCAACCAACGACGTACCGCCGACGGCCGTGGTGTACGACGAGGACGCCGGGTAGCTGCCGCCCTGGTAGCCGTTGTCACCGGTCGACGCGGTGACCGCGATGCCCGGGTGGTTGTAGTAGCTGCCGTACGTCGCGTCGGACGCGTCGCCGCCGCCGTAGCTGTTGGAGATGGCAACGACACCCGGCTGCTTGGACGCCGTCACGACCGCGGTGCCGAGGTCGGCGAAGCTCGCCGAGTTGGCCTGGACGACGACGATCTTGGCGTCCGGCGCCGCGGCCGAGACCGCGTCGACGTCGAGCGCCTGCTCACCGGCCCAGCCGGCGTTGAACCGCGGCAGCGACGTCCCGCCGGTCTGGTTGATGATCCGCAGGCAGCCGTTGGCCGTCGTACACGCCGACAGCCCGAACTGCGACCGGTAGACACCGAGGTCGCGCTCCAGGTTCGGGTAGCCGTACGCGTCGACGATGGCGACCGTCCGGCCGCCGGCGCTCAGGCCGTTCAGCTTGTACGCGTCCCGCAGGCCGCTCGGCGTCAGGCCGGTCGACGGCGGTGTGGTGGACGCGGGCGCTACGCCCTTGTCGTTCACCAGCTTGATCGCGTCGCAGACCGCGGTGTGCGCGGCCGTGGTTGCCGAGCAGACCTTGGCGGCGTGCTTCCCGGCGGTGTACGAGGTCGGGGCCGCTGCGGCTCCCGTTGCGGTCAGTCCGACGACGGCGAGTGCACCGGCGCTCAGGGCGGACACGAGAATCCCTTGCCTCAACTGGACTCCTCGAGTTTCGGCAGGCCTCCGCGTCGCGGTCCCGTGCGGCCGGTGGGCGGAGGCCGGCGTGATTGGGGGTGATCGCATCGTGCGCCCGCCGGACCGCGGATGCCAGCGATCGGACCGCTGACAAATGTCATGGGCGGATCCATGACACCCGCCCCGGCGGACACCGTTTTCGCGCTTGATCGTTGGCCCCGCGACCGTTCGCGCCGCAGTGAAGGTTTCCCCGTGAGTTTCCCGGCGCCCGACCCTTGACACCGTTTCACCCCGCAGGACTATGCTCCGGAGAAATCGATTTCCCGCGAGAGAGGTCCGCTCATGGATCACCCCCCGCTCAGTCGGCGACGGTTCCTCCAAGCCACCGGAGGTACGGCGCTCGCCGCCTCGCTGGCCGCCTGCGGAGGTGGCGGCAGTGGGGGCGGCGGCTCGTCCACCAAGGAGCTGTCGTTCGTCTACATGGGCACGGCCGAGCAGCAGGCGACCTGGAACAAGCTGTTCGCGAAGTTCACCGAGCAGCACCCGGAGATCAAGCTCAAGGCCGAGGGCATCCCGCTGTCGAACTGGGGCGACTTCTTCAACAAGCTCTCCACCCGGATCGCCGGCGGCCAGGTGCCGGACGTCATCCAGATCGCCACCGAGGGCCAGCGGCTGTTCGCGTCCAAGGGCCTGCTCGCGCCGCTCGACGACTACATCAAGAAGGACCAGTCGACGATCGACGAGTACTACGGCGACATGGACCCGAACCTGATCGAGTGGGACAAGAAGTACGCCTCCACCGACGGCAAGACGTACTACCTGCCGGGCGAGTTCAACACGATGTGCATGTGGTACTCGAAGGAGCTGTTCGCGAAGGCCGGCGTGCCGGAGCCGAGCGCGCAGTGGACCTGGGACGACTTCCGGCACGCGTGCGAGCAGATCAAGGCGAAGACCGGCGCCTTCGGGTACGCCGCCGGGCCGGAGTACTTCGCGGCGATCATGCCGTGGCTGCTCACGAACGGCACCAGCAGCTTCAGCGAGGACTGGTCGACGCCGACGTACGACGACCCGAAGGTGATCGAGGCGGCGGAGTTCAACCGGAAGCTGGTGGCGGACAAGCTGTCGCCGGCGCCCGGCGGCACGTTCGACGCGACCACCGCGGCGGCGCAGGGCAAGCTGGCGATGTTCGGCGGCGGCCGCTGGCCGATCATCAGTATCCGGAACCTGAAGGCGACCGCGAAGATGGGCATCGTTCCGTGGCCCACGAAGGTCGGGCAGGGCTCGCCGGTCGGCTGGAACGGCTACCCGATCCTGAAGGCGTCGAAGAAGAAGGACGACGCCTGGACGTTCATCAAGTTCCTGATCTCCAAGGAAGGGTCGTCGACGTTCGCCCAGCTCGGGGGCACCATCGTCCCGGCGCGCAAGTCGATCGCGAACAGCCAGTCGTTCCTCACCGACGCGCCGAAGGGGACCGAGTACCTGTACCGGGCGCTCAGCTACGCGACCCCGATCCCGTCGCCGGACAAGGGCGCCGCGATCCAGCGGGCGATCGAGGACGGCTGGAAGCAGGTCCTGACCGGCAACGCCGCGCCGGCCGACGCGCTCGGCAAGGCGCAGACCACGCTGGAGGGATTGGTCTGAAACCCCAACGTCGCGACTGGCTGCCGGGCTACCTGTTCATCAGCCCGGCAGTCCTGTTGTTCGTGGTCTTCGTGGCCGGGCCCCTGGTCGCCGCCTTTGCGCTCAGCCTCTTCCACTGGGATTTGCTGAGTACGCCGGAATTCGCCGGCCTGGACAACTTCAAGCAACTCGTGACCGACGGCGCCACTGTCCGCGCCGTGATCAACACGTTCGTCTTCGCGCTGGCCTCGGTGGTTACCCATATCGGGATCGGGATGCTGCTCGCGCTCGGCGTCCACCGGACGATGACGCGCGGAACGAAGTACTTCGTCAGAACCGCCTATTTCTTCCCGTTCCTGGTGTCGTGGGCCGCGGTCGCACTGATCTGGAAGTACGTCCTGGACCCGGCCTTCGGACTGGCGAACTACTACCTCTCGTCGACGACGAACTGGCTGGCCTCGCCGACGTGGGCGCTGCCGACGCTGATCGCCGTCGACTGGTGGCACACGATCGGGTACACGTTCATCATCCTGCTGGCCGGCCTGCAGACCGTGCCGGCGCAACTGCACGAGGCGGCCCGGGTGGACGGCGCGAACGCGTGGTGGCGGTTCTGGGGCGTGACACTGCCGGTGATGTCGCCGACGATCTTCTTCGCCACCGTGATCACCTTCATCGGCGCATTCCAGATCTTCGACCCGATGGTGATCATGACCCAGGGCGGCCCGGACGGCGCGACCCGCAGCATCGTGCAATACACCTACGAGAAGGGCTTCCAGTCCTTCGAGGTCGGGTACGCCGCGGCGCTGTCGCTCGTGCTGTTCGTGGTGATCATGGTCGTCACCGGCCTGCAGTTCCGCCTGTCGCGCCGGTGGGTACACCAGTGAAGGGGAAGCTGCTCGACCTCGTGCTGGTGCTCGGCGGCGTGGTGATGATCGCGCCGCTGGTGTGGCTGGTCGTGAACGCGTTGTCGGAGCCGATCGACGCGTTCCAGTTGCCGCCGCGGTGGATTCCGCGGCCGCCGACGCTGCAGAACTTCGAGCAGGTTCCGGACCTGATCCCGTTCGCGCAGATGGCGTGGAACAGCCTGCAGATCGCGGTTCTCACGACCGCCGGCGCGTTGCTGACCAGCGCGCTGGCGGCGTACGCGTTCAACCGGCTGCGGTTCCCCGGGCGGGACCAGATCTTCTCGGTGCTGCTGGCGGCGCTGGTGGTGCCGGTGCAGCTCACCGTCGTACCGATCTTCATCATGATGCGCTGGCTGCACCTCGTGGACACGACTGTGGCGATCTGGTTGCCGGCGCTGGTGAACGTGTTCGGGATCTTCTTCCTGCGCCAGTACATCGCGTCGATCCCGCGCGAGCTGGACGAGGCGGCGATCATGGACGGCGCCGGGCACTTCTGGATCCTGTTCCGCGTCATCCTGCCGCTGGCGCGGCCCGGGCTCACCGCGCTCGGGATCTTCGTGTTCGAGGCGTCGTGGAACAACTTCTTCTGGCCGTACATCTTCCTGTCGTCCCCGGAGAAGATGACCCTTCCGGTCGGCCTGGTCTCGCTGCAGGGCGCGGTCGGCGGCGGCCCAGCCGTCGTACTGTTCGCCGCCATCACCCTGGTCGTCCTGCCGATCCTCGTGCTGTTCCTGATCTTCCAGCGTTCCTTCATCGCGTCGATCGCGTCGACTGGCCTGCGCGCATGACCTACTTACCTCGGGCCTTCAAGGCTCTGTGGCACGAGCTCCCGGTGCTGGTTGCCGCAGGAGTCCTGGTCTGTCTGTCCTCCGGCCTCGTCGTCCTCGTCAGCCCCGGCCTGTCCCCGATCAGCCTTCTGCTCGGCGCCCTGCTGGTCGGACCGGCGTGGGCAGCCGTGACCGCGACGACCGACTCCATCGTCCGGGACGATCGCGGAGGCGTCCTGCTCCTACTCCAGAACCTCAAGCGTCACGTCCTGGCCGGCCTCGAGGTCGCCTGTGTGCCGGCGGTCGTCGCCGCGCTGGCGCTGCTCAACTGGCAGCTCAGTTCCAGCGCGGTCTTCGCGATCCCACTGGCTGTCAGCGGTTGCGCGACTGTGCTCGCAGTGCTCGGCTCCTGTCACGCCTTTAGCCTGCGCGTGACCACGGGGCTGCGCGGTAAAGCGCTGTGGCTTACGGCGCTGCACCTGGTAGCACGAGCCCCGCTGGTGCCCCTCGGCGTACTCGCACTGGCCTTTGTCGCCTTGCTCCTCGGCACCTCCGTGACCGCGTCACTACTTCTGCTCGCCCCCGGTCCGGTGGCGTTGTTCGCCTCCGCCGGTACATGGACGGAGAAACATGCACTACACCGGTGACAACCTTCGACACTTCGCGCTCCCGCTGGGAGGTCTCGGCACCGGCACCGTCGCGCTGGCCGGCAACGGTGCGCTGCGGCAGTGGCAGCTGCACAACATCGGCAACCATGAGGGCCACGTGCCGGACAGCTTCTTCGCACTCCGCCTGTCCCGCGTGGAACCTCCGCTGGATGCAATCCGCCTCCTCCAAGGTCCACCGTCCGAGCCCACCGACACCCAGCTGGTCACCGACGACGTAGTCCCGACTGCGGAGCGCCGACTGCAGGAGGTGATCCAGCCGATCGGCCCGACCAAGGTCACCGCGACGTATCCACAGGCACATGTGGACTACGAGACGGACCTGCCGATCGAGGTCGCCCTGGACGTCTTCAACCCGCTGGTGCCGTCCGACGCCGCGGCCAGCTCGCAGCCCGTCGTCGGGTTCACGTTCACGCTGCACAACCCGGGCGAGATCGCCATCCACGGCAAGCTGGCCGGCGCGCTGCAGAACTCGGTCGGCTGGGACGGCGTCACACCCATCGACGGGGTAGCGAACAGCGGGTACGGCGGTAACACGGACCGCGTCCGGCACGCAGCCAACTGGACCTACCTGGTGCTCGAGAACGCCACGCTGCCTATCGACCACCCCGGATCAGGGCAACTGGTGCTTGCCACTGACAGCCCGGGACTGGTGTGTGCACAGTGGGCTCGGGCCGAGGAGCTGGTTGCCTTTCTCAACGGGCCGGTGACGCCGGCGGCCGGTGCCAGTGCGCCAGGGAGCACCTGGAACGGTGGGCTGGCCGTCCCGTTCAACCTCCAGCCCGGCGAGACGACGCAGGTCCGGTTCCTGATCGCGTGGCACTTCCCGAACCGATATGTCGACTTCAACCAGTTCGGCCCGCACCCGGAGTACGGTCACAGTCGCTTCTGGCTGGGCAACGCGTACACCCGCCGGACGCCGGACGCCGTGGCCGCGGCCGACTCCTTCATCGCCAACTGGTCCGAGCTGCACGCGCAGACCACAGCGTGGACCGAGGCGTTCGAGTCGAGCACCCTGCCCGGCGAGACCGGCCCGCGGCTCGCTGCGCTCGTGGCCGACGTACGGAGTCCAACCGTGTTCCAGACCGCGGCCGGCGACGTACTGGGCTTCGAAGGTGTGCTCGGTGCGTCCACAGCGATGTGGGGCGGGCGGTACGGCGGCTCGTGTCCGCTCAACTGCACGCACGTGTGGAATTACGAGCAGACGCTCTCGCGCCTCTTCCCGTCGCTCGAGCAGAACATGCGTGACACGGAGTACGACGTCATGCAGGCGCCGGAGGGCTACATCCCGCACCGGGTTCGCGCACCGCTCTACATGAAGCAGCTGTGGGACGTGGTGATCGGCGGCCCGGAGGAGCCAGCACTGGACGGCATGCTCGGCGCCGTGCTCAAGACATACCGTGAGGTGCGCCAAGGAGCCGGTCTGGGCTGGCTGCGCAGTCGCTGGCCCAACGTCGTACGCCTGCTCGACCACATCCACGGCAAGTGGCTGCAGGACGGCGTACTACGTGGCATCCAGCCCAGCACGCACGACATCGACCTGTGTGGCGTCAACTCGTTCATGGGCACGCTGTGGCTGGCCGCGCTGCGTGCTGCTGAGGAGATGGCGGTGCTGCTCGGCGAGGACGCCAAGGAGTACCGCAGCCTGTTCGACGCGGGCAGCACGGCGTACGACGAGCTGCTGTTCACCGGCGAGTACTACCGGCAGATCCTGGACCCGGACGAGACCCGCGACTTCCAGTGGGGCGACGGCTGCCTGGCGGACCAGCTGATCGGTCAGTGGTGGGCACACCAACTCGACCTCGGCCATCTGCTCCCGGAGGACCACGTCCGTACGGCGCTCCGCAACGTCGTCCGGCACAACCTGCGGACCGGGTTCCACGACTTCGAGCACCCGTACCGCGTCTTCGCCGACGGCGACGACACCGGCCTCCTGATGTGCACCTGGCCGCACGGCGGTCGCCCCGACGTACCCACGCGGTACTGCGACGAGGTCTGGACCGGCTCGGAGTACCAAGTCGCCGCGCACTGCCTCTACGAAGGCCTCACCGACGAGGGCATGTCCATCCTGCAGGGCCTCTGGGCCAGGTACGACGGCACCCGCCGCAACCCGTTCAACCCCATCGAATGCGGCGACCACTACATCCGCAACGCGGCCGGCTGGTCCGTCCTGGAAGCCCTGACCGGCTACCGCTACAACGCAATCACCAAGACCATCACCTTCGCCCCACTCGACCTGGCCCGCACAACGGAGTCCTGGAGCACCCCCTTCGTCACCAACACCGGCTGGGCCACCGCCACCTACGCCTCAGGCGCACTCACCGTCACCTGCCAAGCCGGCCACCTCGACCTGCGAACCATCACGGTCGACAGCGCCGCCTACCCGATCGACGCCCCGATCGTGCCCGGAAAACCCTTGGTGATCCCGACAACCTGACCCCTACCGTCGAGGCATGTCCCTCGTCGACCGTGCCGAAGCGCTGCAGGCCGAGGCCCAGGCTCTCTACCGGGCCCTGGACCTCGGCACCGCCTTCCCCTGGCAGCCGGTCCTGATCGGCAGCGCCCTCTCCGGCCTGATGGTCGACCGCGACCTCGACGTCATGTTCGATTCCCCCGACGCGAACGCCGCAACCATCCTGAACGGCCTGATCACCCTGGACCGTCGAGTACCACTGCGCGCAGTCGACTTCCGCGACGAGCGCGCCGACCGCCGCCCGACCCCGGCCCTCACCGACGAACGGTTCTACGCAGTCCTGCACACCGAAACCTGGAAGATCGACCTGACCTTCTGGCTCCATGTCGTCCCCCGACCCCACGTCGCGGAGGCGCTGCGGCTGACGAACGCGACCGCCGACCAGAAGCGGGAGATCCTGCGTCGCAAGGACGCGGACCCCGACCGGGACAGCTCGGCGATCTACGCCGCCGTGCTCGGGGCATGAGGGAGCGCCGGCCGTCCGGCAACGCCACCGGACGGTCGGCACTCGTTCAGAGGAGTCCGAGTTCTGCGGACTCTTGGTCGGTGAAGAGGCGGGAGCGGATCAGGAAGCGGATGCCTTCGGGGGCCTCCACCGAGAAGCCGCTGCCTCGGCCTTTCACCACGTCGACGGTGAGCTGGGTGTGCTTCCAGTACTCGTACTGGTTCGCGGACATCCAGAAGCCGATCGGCTTCTGCACGCCGTCGACGACCAGGTCACCGAGATGCACGTCCGCCGACCCCGTACGAAATTCCCCGTCCGGGTAGCACATCGGCGCGCTGCCGTCGCAGCAGCCACCGGACTGGTGGAACATCAGCGGACCGTGCATCCCGGTCAGGCGGCGCAACCACTGCGCCGCCTCGTCGGTGAGCAGTACCTTCGCCACCACGGGCTCAGAAGAACCCGAGCTTCGAAGGGCTGTAGCTGACCAGCAGGTTCTTGGTCTGCTGGTAGTGGTCGAGCATCATCTTGTGGTTCTCGCGGCCGATGCCGGAGTTCTTGTACCCGCCGAACGCCGCGTGCGCCGGGTACGCGTGGTAGTTGTTCGTCCAGACCCGCCCGGCCTGGATCTCCCGGCCGGCCCGGTACGCCGTGTTGATGTCGCGCGACCAGACCCCCGCGCCGAGGCCGTACAGCGTGTCGTTGGCGATCTTCATCGCGTCGGCGTAGTCGTCGAACCTGGTCACCGCGACGACCGGGCCGAAGATCTCCTCCTGGAAGATCCGCATCTTGTTGTCGCCCTCGAAGACCGTCGGCTGGATGTAGTACCCGCCGGCCAGGTCCCCGCCGAGCTCCGCGGGACCGCCGCCGATGAGCACCCGGGCGCCCTCTTCCTTGCCGATCCCGATGTAGGCGAGGATCTTCTCGTACTGGTCGTTGCTCGCCTGCGCGCCCATCATCGTGTCGGTGTCGAGCGGGTTGCCGAGCTTGATCGCCTGGGTGCGCCCGACAGCGTCGGTCAGGAACGAGTCGTAGATCGACGACTGGATCAGCGCCCGCGACGGGCAGGTGCAGACCTCGCCCTGGTTGAGCGCGAACATCGTGAAGCCCTCGAGCGCCTTGTCGTAGAAGTCGTCCCGGGTGGACGCGACGTCGGCGAAGAACACGTTCGGGCTCTTGCCGCCGAGCTCGAGCGTCACCGGGATGATGTTCTCGGACGCGTACTGCATGATCAGCCGGCCGGTCGTGGTCTCACCAGTGAACGCGACCTTGGCGACTCTGTTGCTCGAGGCAAGCGGTTTGCCGGCCTCGACGCCGAACCCGTTGACGATGTTCACCACACCCGGCGGCAGCAGGTCGTGGATCAGCTCCATCAGCACGTGGATGGAGGCCGGGGTCTGCTCGGCCGGCTTCAGGACGACGGCGTTGCCGGCCGCCAGCGCGGGCGCCAGCTTCCAGACCGCCATCAGGATCGGGAAGTTCCACGGGATGATCTGCGCGACGACGCCGAGCGGCTCGTGGAAGTGGTAGGCGATCGTGTCGTCGTCGATCACCGACACCGAGCCCTCCTGGGCCCGCAGCGCGCCGGCGAAGTACCGGAAGTGGTCGATCGCCAGCGGCAGGTCGGCGGCCAGCGTCTCGCGGACGGCCTTGCCGTTGTCCCAGCTCTCGGCGACCGCGAGCAGTTCGAGGTTGGCCTCGATCCGGTCGGCGATCTTGTTCAGGATGTTCGCCCGCTCGGCCGGCGACGTCCGGCCCCAGCCCGGCGCGGCGCCGTGCGCGGCGTCCAGCGCGGCCTCGACGTCCTCCGCCGTACCGCGGGCGATCTCGGTGAAGTTCTGTCCCGTGACCGGCGTCGGGTTCTCGAAGTACCGGCCTTTGACCGGCGGCACCCATTCGCCGCCGATGTAGTGCTCGTAGCGCGATTTGTACGTGACCGGGCTGCCATCCTGCCCAGGAGCTGCGAAGATCGTCATGGGTCCTCCTTCGGAACCGACGTTGGACGGGACACTAGGCACCGGCACGTTGCACGGACGTTGCAACGCGGAGTGAGGCTGGATGGACGCACCGGAGCAGGCCCGCCGGCTGAGCGGGCTGTACGACGAGGTGCTCGGCGGCGGCCGGGCCGCGGCCGACCCGCGCCCCCTGGTCGCCGCGTCCTGGGAACGCTCACTGGCCGCGGCCGTCGACCCCGAGCTCGACGCGCCGCCGATGGTCCTCGACGAGGGCACCGTCGCCGAACTGCGCGCCGACCATCCGCTGCGCGCCGTGCTGCCGGTGCTGCGGCAGACGCTGACGACGATCGCCGACGAGGCGTCGCACATCATGATCGTCACCGACGCCCACGGGATGATCCTGTGGCGCGAGGGCGCCTCCGAGGTCAAGCGGACGGCCGACCGGATCGCACTGTCGGAGGGCGCGGTGTGGTCGGAGGACCAGATCGGCACCAACGGGATGGGGACGGCGCTCGCGGTCGGCGAGCCGGTCCAGATCCACTCGGCCGAGCACCTGGTCCGCCGGATTCACGAATGGACGTGTGCGGCCGCGCCGGTTCACGACCCCGACACCGGCAGACTGCTCGGCGCGGTCGACGTCTCCGGTCCGCTGCGGACGGTGCACCCCGCGATGGTCGCGCTGGTGACCGCGGCTGCCCAGCTCGCCGAGGGCCAGTTGAAGGTCCGGATGGCCGCCGCCGACGAGATGCTGCGGGCGCGCAACATGCGGCACCTGATGGCGCTCGGCGACGCGCCCGGCGCATTGCTGACCCCGACCGGCCGCGTCCTCGCCGTCCAGCCGCTCGAATGGTTGCCCGATCGCCTCGTCGTACCGGAAGGCGCCGACCGGATCGATCTCGGCGACGGGCGCGAGGGCCTGGTCGAGCGGCTCGACGAGGGCTACCTGTTGCGCATGCCCGGTACGCCGGTTCGCCGTACGCGGCCGTCCTTGCGATTGAAGCTGCTCGGCTCGGGCCAGCCGATCGCGGTCGTGGGCGGCCGCGAGATCGCGCTCACGTTGCGGCGCGCCGAAGTCCTCGCACTGTTGTTACTGCAGCCGACCGGGCTGACCGCCGAGCAGCTGATGCTCCAGCTCTACGGCGACGAGGGCAACCCGACCACGGTCCGCGCCGAGATGCACCGGCTGCGGAACCTCCTCGGCGGCGGCGTCCTGGACACCAAGCCGTACCGCATCGCCGCGGATGTCAGCGGCGACGTCACCGAGGTGCACACCGCGCTCCGCAACGGCGACCTCCACAAGGCCCTCGCGTCGTACGCCGGCCCGCTGCTCGCCCGGTCCGAAGCTCCGGCGCTGCGCTCCGAGCGCGACGAACTCGACGCCACGCTCCGCCGCGCCGTCCTCGACACCGGCGACCCCGAACTCCTGTGGCGTTTCGCGCAGACTCCGACCGGCGCCGAGGATCTCGAGGTGTTCGAGACCCTCGACAGCGCGCTGCCCGCGGACGACCCACGCCGCCCGGCGGTCACGGCCCGACTGGCGCGGCTCGTCGATTGAGCGGACACCCACCACTCACCAACCTCCGCCGACAGCCCTCGGTGGTGTCCGGGTGAGCGTGAGCCCGCCCGGACGCCACCGGTTGGTGAGTGACTGAGGTCCGCCCTCACTCGCGGCCGACGAGGATCCACATGTAGTCGCGGTTCTTGGTCGGGAACGTGGCGGTCCGGTTGCTGATCTCCTTCGTCTTCTTGCAGTCGCTGGTCGTGTACTTCCAGCGCACGACCTGCACCCGCCAGGACTGTTTGAGCTGGTGCAGCCGGCGGACCTTCCCGGCCGGCACCTCCGCCGTGTACGACCAGCTGTCGGTCACCGAATGGGACTTGCCCACGGTCTTGGAGTACTTGTTCTGGATCTCCGCGATCACCAGCGGGATGCTCACCCCGAGATCCCCGGACCAGGACGAGTTCGACTCCGACGTCGCGGTCTTCTGGTAGGTGATCCGGCCCGGCCCCTCCATCCAGTCGCTGTACAGGTTCGTCCCGACGTAGACCTCGTGACCGCCGCGGGTGTACCAGTTGACGGTGTTGGTGTCGCATTTGGCCGCGGCCGCCGTACCGGCAGGCACCACCAGACCGGTCGCGACCAGCACTCCAGCAGCGATTCCCCGACGAAGACGCATCGTTCTCTCCCACCGAAAGCGATTGACAGGTACTGCGGTTGCAGTGGTTGGAAACTTACGAATTGGCCTATGATGAGGGCAAGTAGTCTTCTGTAACGCTGTGTGTCGGTTTGGTGACAGCCCAATTGGTGGCGTGACGAGCCCTACACAGACATGACTGACGAGTAACCAACCAATAACATCGCTGGTATGCAGATCCTCGCCATCGTCGTCTCGCTCGCGGTGACCCTGGTCGCCGTCGCGCTGTTCGGCAAGACGATCGGGCACATGGTGTCCGTCATCAAGCTCGGTCAGCCCGCCGGCCGGACCGACGAGCCGGGCAAGCGGACCGTCACCCTGGCCAAGGAAACCCTCGGCCACACCCGGATGCTGCAGTGGAGCCACATCGGGGTGATGCACTGGTTCGTCGCGTTCGGGTTCATCGGGCTGTTCCTCACCCTGGTAACAGCGTTCGGCCAGCTCTTCGCCCCGCACTGGGCACTGCCGATCATCGGGCACTGGTTCGTGTTCGAGTGGGTCAGCGAGGCGCTCACCTGGACGGGTCTGGTGTCGATCGTCGGGCTGATCCTGATCCGCCTGCGGCATCTGCCGAAGGGCGCGGAGGGTCGCTACTCCCGGTTCTACGGTTCGACGTCGTGGCAGGCGTACTACGTCGAGTACACGATCCTCGGCGTGCTGGTCTGCATCCTGCTGCTCCGCGGCCTGGAGTACGAGCTGAGCGGCGCCTCGAAGTTCCACTTCCCGATGACGTACTTCATCGGCAGCGGCCTCTTCGGCGGACTGAGCGAGCAGGGCCTGGAGAACGCGATCTACCTGGTCGCGATGATCAAGATCCTGATCTCGTTCGCGTGGATGATCACGATCTCGCTGAACGCCACGATGGGCGTCGCCTGGCACCGGTTCACCGCCTGGCCGAACATCTGGTTCAAGCGCAAGCCCGACGGCGGTACGGCGCTGGGCGCGCTGCAGCCGATCATGGTCAACGGCGCCCCGATCGACTTCGAGAACATCGACGAGCTCGACGAGGACGCGGCGCTCGGCGTCGGCAAGGTCGAGGACTTCACCTGGAAGGGCCTGCTCGACTTCACCACCTGCACCGAGTGCGGCCGGTGCCAGTCGCAGTGCCCGGCCTGGAACACCGACAAGCCGCTGTCGCCGAAGCTCGTCATGATGAACCTGCGCGAGCACGCGTACGCCAAGGCGCCGTACCTGCTGGCGTCCTCGGACGAGGAGCGGAAGTCGCTGCCGGAGCTGGTGCTCGCCGAGCAGGACAAGCCGCTGGTCGGGCCCGCGGACGTCGCGGTCATCGACGAGGAGGCGCTGTGGGCCTGCACCTCGTGCGGTGCGTGCGTCCAGCAGTGCCCGGTCGACATCGAGCACGTCGACGCGATCATGGACATGCGCCGGTACCAGGTGCTGATCGAGTCGTCGTTCCCGTCCGAACTCAACGGGCTGTTCAAGGGCCTGGAGAACAAGGGCAACCCGTGGAACATGAACCCGTCCGGCCGGATGGACTGGGCCAAGGACCTGCCGTTCGAGGTCAAGCAGGTCGGTGCCGACGTCGAGTCGCTGGACGAGGTCGACTACCTGTTCTGGGTCGGTTGCGCGGGCGCGTTCGAGGACCGCGCGAAGAAGACCACGCAGGCGGTCGCCGAGCTGCTGAACATCGCCGGCGTCTCGTTCGCCGTGCTGGGCGACGGCGAGACCTGCACCGGTGACCCGGCGCGGCGGTCCGGCAACGAGTTCGTCTTCCAGCAGCTGGCGATGCAGAACGCCGAGGTCTTCAAGGAGACCAAGGTCCGCAAGGTCGTCTCCACCTGTGCGCACTGCTTCAACACCCTGAAGAACGAGTACTCGCAGCTCGGTGTCGAGCTCGACGTCATCCACCACACGCAGCTGCTGAACCGGCTGGTCCGCGACGGCAAGCTGACGCCGGTCGCGCCGGCCGACAGCTCACTCAACGGCCAGAAGATCACGTACCACGACCCGTGCTACCTCGGCCGCCACAACCAGGTGTACGACGCCCCGCGCGAGCTGCTCGACATCATCCCGGGTGCGGAGTACGCCGAGATGCCGCGGAACCGGACGAAGTCGTTCTGCTGCGGCGCGGGCGGCGCGCGGATGTGGATGGAGGAGAAGCTCGGCACCCGCATCAACCTGAACCGCACGACCGAGGCGGTCGAGACCGGCGCCGACAAGATCGCCACCGGCTGCCCGTTCTGCCGGGTGATGCTGTCCGACGGCCTCACCGCGAAGCAGGCCGACGGCTCGGCCCGCGAGGCGGTCGAGGTCCAGGATGTCGCGCAGCTGCTGCTCGCCTCTGTAAAGCGTTCGGAAAGCTGACCTGCAACTAGCTGCAAATCACTTCCTTCCCAGGTGGTCCAGACCATATGATCCACCGTTTGCATCCCCTGGGAGGAAAACGCATCATGAAGCTCCGTGCCGCCATCGCCACCGCGGCCGCTGTGCCGCTGGCCCTCGGCCTCGCCGCCTGCGGCAACGATAAGCCCGAAGCCAACGGCGACAAGCCGTCAAGCACGTCCGAGACGCCGGCCACACCGACGGCGGTCGCCACCAACACCGCACCGGCCAAGCCCGCACCGGTCACCCGCCTCAACCGCGTGACGTTCGTCCCGGCGATGACGACGGCGATCGCCAAGCAGAAGTCGTGGCACACCACCGGCACGATGACCGTCAACGGCACGCCTGCGATGAAGATGGACGGCTACCAGACGACGGATCCGGTCGCGATGTCCATGGAGATGAGCGGCGCGGCCCTCCAGGGCAAGACCGGCCAGGTCATCGTGGTCAAGGGCACCGCGTACGTGTCGATGCCCGGGCTGACGCCGGCCGGGAAGTTCGTGAAGGTCAAGTCCGGCCTGGACAGCCAGCTCTCCGAACTGGTCGAAGGCGGCGACCCGACCAAGATCTACAAGTCCTTCGGCTCCAGCATGGTCAACGTCAAGTACGTCGGCGTCCAGACGGTGCAGGGACAGAAGCTCGACCGGTACGACGTGACCGTCAACACCGCGAAGGCGCTCGCCGCGCAGGGCAAGAAGGTGCCCGACGGCGTCCCGTCGACGCTGACCTACTCGATGTTCATGGACAAGGCGCACCTGATCCGCCGCATGACCTTCGAGATGGGCCCGGTGGCGATGGTGATGGACATGACCAGCTACAACAAGCCGGTGGACATCAGCGCACCGCCGGCGAGCAAGATCGTTTCGCAGTAACGGCCGGAATCGGTCATTTTCCCACCCTGTTGTGTGAACTTCTCGTAATCTCCCGTTACGGATGTGATCACCTCAGGATGATCGGGTGGGTGGGTGCCGATGCCGACTACACGACGCAACTTCCTCACCGCCAGCGGAGCCGCGGCGGCGCTCGCGCTGGGCGGCAGTCTTCCGGAGATCAGGACGGCTGTCGCAGGGTGGACGGGCCGGCCGGACCGGCGGGATCCGTTCACGCTCGGTGTCGCGTCCGGCGATCCGTTGCCGGACGCGGTGGTGATCTGGACCCGGCTGGCCCCCGATCCGCTCGCGCCGTTCGGCGGGATGGATCGGCGGCCGGTCGAGGTGCAATGGCAGGTCGCGGCGGACGAGCAGTTCCACCGGATCGTCCGCTCGGGCACGGCCCGCACCGGGCCCGAGTCGAGCCATTCGGTGCACGTCGACGTCCGTGGCCTGCAGCCGTGGCGCCACTACTGGTACCGCTTCCGCGTGAACGGGCAGCTCAGCCCGGTCGGCCGGACCAAGACGGCACCGGCGTACGACGCCGTCGTTCCTGAACTGTCGCTGGCCTTTGCGTCCTGCCAGGCTTGGTGGGAGGGCTGGTACACGGCGTACGCCGACATGGCCCGGCGCGACCACGACGTGGTGTTCTTCCTCGGCGACTACATCTACGAGTTCGGCATCGACCGCGGCATCCGGCCGCACTCGAACGAGCCGTACATCACCCAGCAGACCGTGACGCTGGACGAGTACCGGCAGCGGTACGCGGCGTACAAGCTGGATCCCGATCTGCAGAGCGCACACGCGAACGCGCCGTGGATCGTGACGCTCGACGACCACGAGGTGGTCGACAACTGGGCCGACGAGGCGCACCCGAGCGCGCCGCCGGCGCAGTTCCGGGTCCGCCGCGCCAACGCGTTCCGCGCGTACTGGGAACACATGCCGCTGCGGCTCGCGCAACTGCCCAAGGGGCCGGACATGCAGCTGTACCGGCGGATCAGGTACGGGCGGCTCGCCGAGTTCAGCGTGCTCGACACCCGCCAGTACCGGTCCGACCAGGCGTACGGCGACGGCACGAAGGCACCCGGTCCGGAGACGAAGGACCCGGCGCGCACGATCACCGGCGACGCGCAGGAGAAGTGGCTGCTCGACGGCTGGGCCGCGTCGCAGACCCGGTGGAACGTGTTGGCGCACCAGACCGCGATCGCCCGGCTGGACACGAAGGACGGGCCCGGCGTCCTGGTCCCGATGGACACCTGGGACGGGTACGAGGCCTCCCGGAACCGGATCCTCGGCGGCGCGGTCCAGCGGAAGGTCCGCAACCTGGTCTCGATCGCCGGCGACCTGCACCGCAGCGTGGCCTCGGACCTGAAGCTCGACTTCGACGATCCGGCGTCGGCGACGGTCGGCGCCGAGTTCGTCGGCACATCGATCACGTCCGGCATGGACGGTGAGGACCTCGACGCCGGCGGCGCGACCTTGCTCCGCGAGAACCCGCACCTGAAGTTCGGCAACTTCCAGCGCGGCTACGTGAGCTGCAGCGTCACACCGCAGCGGTGGATCTCCGACTACCGCGTCGTCGACAAGGTGTCCGTCCAGGGCGGCACCGTGAGCACGCGCGCCAAACTCCTCGTCGAGGACGGCCGCCCCGGCATCGCGGAGGTACAGCAATGAGGATCCCCCGACAGACCGTCGTCGCGGCCGGCACGCTGGTCGCCGCCGCCCTGCTCGGCTCCAGCTCGATGCCTTCGGCAACTTCCGACGTGGCGATCGGCGTCGCGCCGGAGACGCTGAACGTGGTCGGCCTGCCCTGCTTCCCGGGTCTGCTGAACCTGACGATGACCAACACCGGGACCCAGGACCGGTACGCCGACCTGACGCTCGAGCCGACCGGTCCGCTGCGGCTGTCCCGCACGCTGTTCTCGTCCTGGCTGCCCGCGGTCGACCCCGACCAGCCGGTCTCCGCGCCGGTCGAAGTCCGGGTCCCAAGGGACACCGCGCCCGGCAACTACACGATCGACGTGGAGGTCGACCGGTCGCGCGTGAGCGTTCCGGTGACGGTCGACCCGCTGCCGCCGAAGGGTCCGGGCGACAACCTCTCGCTCGGCGAACAGGCGACCGCGTCCTCCACGCACGGCAACTTCACCCTCTGCGGCGCCGTCGACGGCGACAAGGACTCCGAACACTGGGACACGCTGACCGGTTGGAACGACGGCACCCGCGCCGCCTTCCCCGACACGTACGACGTGGCGCTGTCCGCGTCCGCGACCGTCAACCGGGTGGAGCTGTACACGCTCGACTCGGCGAAGTACCCGGCCCGTTTGAACGGCCTGCGCGACTGGGACGTGCAGGCCCGCGTTGCCGGCGCCTGGCAGACCGTGGCCCAGGTCCGAGGCAACACGGCCGGCCACGTCACGTCGACGTTCACCCCCGTGGAAGCCGACGCCGTCCGCATCCTGTGCCTCGACGGCAATGACCACACCTACTCCCGCATCGTCGAACTCGAGGTCTACGGAACCTGACCGACTGCCTCATGCCGACTCCAGAAGACATCTGCACCGAGCAGCTTCAGCCTGAGAGACCGAAGTGGCGCAGAGTGCGCTCAGCCACTTCCTGCGGCCCAAGCCAGCTGGTGTCGATGACCAATTCGTCCAGATCCGCAGCCTCAAGACGCGCCGCGATCTCGTCGCAGCGCTCCAGATGCCATTCCAAAGCCGATTTCTGACTCGCGCTGTACCGACCCCGCAAGCGTTCCCTGGTGATTTCAGCATCGGCGATAAGACGAACCATCCGAACAGGCTGCTCGAGCGCGGCCGCATAACGCTCCCGAGCATCCGCATCACTGATCACCCCACACATGACCAATTGACGCGGGCCTGCCGACCGGTAGGACTTCCAGACCGCGGCGATGTTGTGTGCCTCGATCAAAGCATTGTCCTGATCAGCAGGCGGCCACGAGCGATGGAACCAGTCGACGTCCATCAGGCTGAACGGCCTGCCCGCGTTCGCGAGCAGGTCGCCGGCATGCTCGAGCGTCGACGACTTGCCGACGCCGTACCCACCGTTCAGAAAGATCGCGTAATCGGTGGCCGGGCTCAGGGCTTCACGGCCAGGACTGCGCCGATCAGTCGTCCCCAAGGGGTCACGTCTTCGGACTCCACGTCGGTCCGCCACTGGGCGGCAGGGACCAGTCCAGGCGGCAGGACCGTTACGCCATCCGGGAGGAGCCCCAGGATCTCTTCGTCGGAGCGCCAGCGACCCCGACCGATCGACGCCTGGACGAACTCCTGCAACTCGGCGCTGCGAGGGTCGTCCGCGCTGCGGAAGTGGCTGACGAAGAAATAACTGCCGGAGGGGACGCGGTCGTACCAGAAGCGGACCAGACCGGCCGGGTCCTCGTCATCGTTGAGGTGGTGCAGGATCGCGCTCAAGATGACAGCGACCGGTTGCTCGAAGTCGATCAGCACGCGGGTGTCCGGGCTGTCGTAGATCGCCTTGGGGTCGCGGAGGTCGGCCTGGAAGACAACCGTGTTCGCGTTCTCGGCCAGCAGAGCGCGGCCGTGGGCCAGGACGATCGGGTCGTTGTCGACGTAGACCACCTTGGACTCGGGCGCACGGCGTTGGGCGATCTGGTGGACGTTCTCCGCGCTCGGCAGGCCGCTGCCCAGGTCGAGGAACTGCCGGACCGGTGTGGTCTGCACGATCTCGCGGATCGCCCGGACGAGGACGGCGCGGTTGTCCTTCGCGAGCGAGTCGGAACCCGGCATCTGCGTCATGATCTGGTCGACGAGCGCACGGTCGACGGCGAAGTTGTCCTTACCACCGAGCATGTAGTCATAGGCGCGGGCGATGCTTGGCGTGCTCAGGTCGATCCCCGGAATCGCGGGTTCTTCGCTGTCCTGGGTTACTTCGTCGGCCATTACGGCGGTCCCTCCAGTCCCTTGGCGTACTACTACCGTCACTCTATGTCGAGCCAGGCTCCGTCCGCACCGTCAGGAACGCAACTGCTGTGCCGCGCTGGATCCGCCGAACCCAGACGGTTGACCTGGGCAACGGTTCTCGCGGCTGGGTCAACCGTTTGATCCACACCACCGACGGGCAGATGAGGAAGCCCCGGACCGACAGGACCGGGGCTGACATGTTCCGACAAATGGAGCGGGTGACGGGAATCGAACCCGCACTGTCAGCTTGGGAAGCTGATGTTCTGCCATTGAACTACACCCGCGCGGCCGGTCTCCCGGTAGCGGAGACGAGCATAGCCGATCCGCGGGCCGGCAACCACGTGGGGTCCGCGCGCCGGGTCGTAGATCGGGCCCGGTCGGCATCCCGGGGGCCGCCCGCCGGCCACCCCGTTGCCAGTGCCGGCGGGCCCGGTTGCTGCGGTGTCAGCGGCCCGGGGCCGAACTTGGTGCCGAATGCATCGAAAAGGGGGTTACGGACGGTTTGCACCGGAGGTTCTTGGGCAGTTTTTCACAAAGGGCACGTTCAGGACTGGGCAGGGTCGTCATCTTCTGGCAGATTAGAACGCGTTGCCGGGGGCAACATTCAACGCAACGTGAGGATGCGGTCCTGGACCGGGCGACATGGTTGCGGGGCAACTGGAATGAAGGGGTGAACGGTGGCAACAGACACTACTGACGCGGTGGACAACCTGGAGAAGGAACTCGTCACGTTGGCACGGCGGCTGCGCGGTCTGCAGCGGACGCTGTCCGTCGAGGCGCATCCGGACCTGGAGCCGGCGCAGTACGCGTTGCTGAACCACGTGGAGGAGCTGGCGCCGGTGCGGATGGCCGACCTGGTGGCAGCGCTCGAGGTGGACAAGGGACCGGTCAGCCGGGCCTGCGCGCGACTCGAGGAGGAGGGCCTGCTGAAGCGGGCCGCCGACAAGTCGGACGCGCGTGCGACCCTGCTGACCCTGACCGCGGCCGGCAAGCGCAAGCTGACGGCGGCCCGGAAGAAGCGGCACAAGGTGATCGAGGACCTGCTCAAGGACTGGTCCCCGGCGCAGGTCAAGACCTTCGCCACCCAGGTGTCGAAGTTCAACAAGCTGGCCAACTGACGATAGTTGCCTCAGGCCCACGGTCTGGTGGTGTGCTCCCGCCGGGGAGCTGAGGGCTCCGGACGACTCACCACCAGGCACGGGGAAGCACTGCGGCCGCGGCCTCCGGTGCTGCGCGGACGAGCGGCACGCTGCTAACGTGCGACCGTGCTGCTCTCCGACCGTGACATCTTGGCCGAGCTCGACGCGAAGCGGGTCCAGCTGGACCCGTTCGAAGCTGCGATGGTGCAGCCGTCGAGTGTCGACGTACGGCTGGACCGGTTCTTCCGGGTCTTCGAGAACCACAGGTACCCGCATATCGACCCGTCCGAGGAACAGCCCGACCTGACCCGGCTCGTCGAGCCCGAAGGGGACGAGCCGTTCATCCTGCATCCCGGTGAGTTCGTCCTGGGATCGACGTACGAGCTCGTCACGCTCCCCGACGACGTCGCCGCCCGCCTCGAGGGCAAGTCGTCGCTCGGCCGGCTCGGTCTGTTGACCCACTCGACGGCCGGCTTCATCGACCCCGGCTTCTCCGGCCACGTCACGCTCGAGCTCTCGAACGTCGCCACGCTGCCGATCAAGCTCTGGCCCGGGATGAAGATCGGCCAGCTCTGTTTCTTCCGGCTGTCCTCCCCCGCCGAGCACCCGTACGGCTCCGCCAAGTACGGCTCCCGCTACCAGGGCCAGCGCGGCCCGACCCCGTCCCGCTCCTTCAAGAACTTCCACCGCACCGACGTCTGACCAACGAAACGGGCCCCGGGGTTCCCCGGGGCCCTCTCGTTTCAAGTACGTCAGGCGGTCGGCTTCAGGTAGACGAGGACGGCTCGAATGTCGCTGGAGCCGAAGCCGCCGCCCTGCGGCAGCTGTGTATAGACTCCGCCGTACGGCGACACCGCGCCCGGCGATCCCAGCTTGCCGTCGTAGAGGCTCATGTCACTCCCGCCGGCGGACTTCTGGTCAGACGGCGTGGCACCCGCCGTCGGGGAGTCGCTGTCCGAGGGGGTCTCGCCGGCCGAGGGACTGCCGCTCGGGGTGCCCGACGGGGACGCGCCCGGAAGGTCCTCACCGGTCTTGGCGTCCATCAGTACCGCCTGCTTCTCGGTCTGCACATACACGACTCCGTGGGACGCCGCGGTCACGCGGGGTACGACACGCTGTCCCGACTCGGTGGTCCAGCCCCAGGTCTTCTTGCCGGTGCTGTCGTCGAACCCGAAGATCTCGTGGTGGCCGGTGGGCACACTGTCCCAACAGACGATCGAGCCCGCCTGGTCCGAAGTGCAGTCGTAACCACCGCCGTCCGGCAGCCCTGGCGCCGACTTCACCACAGCGCCGGTCGACAGATCCACCGAGTAGAGCGAGCCGACGTCCTTCATGGTGTTGCTCGAGTACAGCGTGCCGTAGAAGAACGCGTGCTTGGCACCACCGGTGAGCGGCTCCACCGAGCCCTGCTTCAGCGGGATCTGCTTCGTGACCTTGCCGCTTGCACCGTCGACCAGCACGGCCCCGGCGTCATTGGCGTTCTCCTTGGTCTCGGCCTTCGCGCCCGCGAACACGCCGTTGTGGACGGCGCCCGGCAGGACGCCCGGCACGACAGTGGACTTCTTTGTCATGGGGTCCGCGTAGACCGTCGCGAACCGCGTCTTCACGATCAGTCTGTCGCCGGCGCTGAAACCGATCGCGACTTGGCCGGTCTCCGGATCGTACTGCGCGCTCTTGAGCTCCGGACTACCAAAGGTCCCATCCACCGTACTTACCGGCGTCGATACCTCGGCGAGCTTCTGCCCGGACGCCACGTCGATCCACTGGACGAGCACCAGGCCCTGAGGCTTCTGGGTGCCGTTGCCCTTGTCGACCTCCGCGTAGGCCATCACCGCGACATCCTTGCCGTCGACCTTGACCGCCATCGGCTTGGTCGCATCGCTGACCGTGGTGGTGTCGGCAGCGGTCGACTTGACCTCCCAGGCTGTGCTCGGGTCGACGACGTCGCGGCCGGTGATACCCCGGTAGTTGGCGACCAGGGCCACCTGGCCGACCATGCCGACAAGCGGGTCGTCGAACATGGCCCGTCCGTCGTAGTCGGGCACCGGGTATGCCGCGGATGCCGTGAACGCCTTCGGCGGGTCGAACGTCGGGAAGGCCGGGGCGGATGGTGTCGGTGAACTGCTGGTCGTACCGCCGTTGTTCTCCGAGCCCGAGGCGGACTTCTTGTCGTCGCCGCCGCAGCCGGCGAGCAGGATCAGAGCGGCGGTGACAGCTGTGGTTGCCACCATCGGACGCAACATCGTTGGTATCTCTCCCCATGTCGACCCAGAATGATCGACTGAACGCTAGCAGTGTTCACGGGTCCGCCCGGGGAGTTATCCACAGGCGTTGCACCAACCTGCAAGGGCTAGCGGCGGACCGGCGATCCGGCGCCGACGAGGCCGAGGCGCTCGAGGACGGCGCAGATTGCGGCGGCCGCGCCGCTCAGCGGCACGCCGTTCATCGGACGATCGAGAGCCCGGTCCCGCGGTGGCGGGGCTGTGACTCGGTCAGCGGCCGGGTGGCCGGCTCGGTCAGACGGCGGGAGGCCGGCTCCAGCCGGTCGGCCAGCTTGCGCAGCGCCCCCGCCAGACCTTCCCGCGGGCTGGTCCGGGTCCTGTCCTCCTGCAGCCGTGCCCGGGCCTCGGCGACCCGCAACTGCTCGGCGACGCGGTAGCGGGCGACTTCCTGGTGTTCGCTGATCATGATGGTGCTCCCCTCGCGTTGTCCCCGTGCTGTGTGGTGGTTTTCGGCAATGCTTCGCCCAGGTCCCGCCCCCAGTGGCGGGACCTCGTGCGGTGTGGTGGTGGGTCAGACCTTGACGACGGTGATGTCGCCGGAGACCGTGCGGGCGCGCAGCATCAGGGCGCGCTCCCCCTCGGCCGGCTTCTGGCCGGGCTCGAGGTCGCACCGGATCCGCCCGGTGACGGTCTTGAGGTCCAGGTACGTCGGCAGTCCGTCCGGGACCCCGATCTGTACGTCGCCGCGGGCCGTCTCGGCCTGGACGCTCGGTCCGTCGGCGATCTCGACCTTGACGTCACCGGAACCGGAGGTGGCGACCGAGTGGTCGCGGATCCGCTCGATGGTGATGTCCCCCGAGCCGACCTTGACGGAGGTGGGACCGGCGGCGTCGCCGATCGTGACGTCACCGGAGCCGGTGCTCAGGCCGAGCGCGTCGCCGGCCTCCTCGATGTCGATCGAGCCGGAGCCGGTGCCGGCGCGGACCGCGCCGACGGCGCTCCCGACCTTGACGTCACCGCTGCCGGTGTTGACGCCGAGCTCCTTCTCGACCCGGGTCAGGCGGACGTCGCCGGAGCCGGTCGCGAGCCGCGCCGAGCCGAGCGGCACGTCGGCGGTGATGTCGCCGGAGCCGGTCCTGACCCGGGCGTCGAGCACCTCCGAGGTGGCGATCCGGACCTGGATCTCGGGGCCCCGGCGGACGTTGCGCGGGCCTTCGACGATCAGTTCGCCGTCGACGACCTCGACGGTCACGTCCTCCTCCGGCCCGCTGTCGACGTCCACCGTCACCGCGGTGCCCTTGACGTCGCCGTTGCCGGAGATCTCCACCAGGCCGGAGCCGATCTCGATCCGGATCCGCTCGATCCGGTCGTTCTCGTCGTCGGTGAGTTGCTGGCTGAAGCCGTTCATTCCGCCCATCCCGTCAGTCGCTGGCCCGGCCCGTGTCCGCCACGGCGGCGTTCCTTGTCCTCGCGCCGCCGGTCCTTGTCCTCGCGGCGGCGGTCCCGATCGTCACGGCGCCGGTCGCGCTCCCAGCGGCCCCGGTCCGGGCCGAAGACGCCTTCCTCGCCGAACGGGCCGTTCGGACCGAACACGCCGTTCGGGCCGAAGACGCCGTCGGGGCCGAGCGGTCCGTTCGGACCCAGCGGGCCCTCCGGGCCGAACACCGGTCCGCGCGGCGGGCGCGGCGGCCGGGGCGGGCGCGGACCGCGGCGGCGCTCGCTCAGCTCGGTCATCACGGTGCGCATCAGCCACGCGTTCGAGGAGATGCCCTCGGCGGCCGCGGCCTCGTCCACCTTGTTCTTGATCGACATCGGCAGCCGCAGCGTGATCCGCGCGGTCGGCTCGTCGGCGTCGGGGACGAACTGCTCGTCGTCCGCGACCTCGGGCTCGTCGTCGATGTCTTCGTCGGTCTCGTCCGGACCGGTCAGCTGGCTGGGCGCCGGCGTGACCACGAACTCCGGGCGGCCGCCGGCCATCCGGAGCTCGACCGAGCCCGGGGACAGCTCACGGCTGATCTCCCCGGCGGCGTCGGACAGGGCTGAGATGAGAGCCAGGCGGCCGGCGTCATCCAGCGTGGCCCCGAGGCGTTGGGCCACGGAGCGGGTTTGCTCGTCGGCCAGGGCGGTGGCGTTCTCGACGCTCCGCCGGACCGACTCGAGGTAGTGGTCAAGTTCCATGACAGCAAGCATGACGTCATGGTGACGTCACTGTCAACCCCTGCTGATGTCATGGTGGCGGCAAGGGCACAATGTGGTGCAGTCATCGACAGGAGGAAATGTGTCCAGAGGAGTACTGATCACCGGTGCGTCCAGGGGTGTCGGCGCGGCCGCCGCCCGGGCGTTCGCGGCGGCCGGCGACCGGGTCGTGCTGCACTGCCGGGGCGCGGTCGACCGCGCCGAGGAGCTTCGCGCCGGACTGCCCGGCGAGGGGCACGCGGTGATCGCCGCGGACCTCGGCGACGCGTCCGCAATCCCTTCACTGGTTGCGGAATCGGCCGCCGCGCTCGGTCGCATCGACGTGCTGGTGAACAACGCCGCGATGTTCGTCGACGAGCCGGTCGCGGGCTCCCGGCGGGTCGGTCACCCGCTGGCGGACACGTCGTACGACGAGTGGGTCGCGACCTGGCGCCGTACCCTCGCGGTCAACCTCGAGGGCGCGGCACACGTGACCTGGTGCGTGGCGCGGCAGATGCTCGACCAGGATCCCGCGGACGGCGTACGGCGGGGCGCGATCGTCAACGTCGGCTCCCGGGGCGCGTTCCGCGGCGAGCCCGACGTGCCGGCGTACGGCGCCTCGAAGGCCGGGCTGCACTCGCTCGGGCAGTCGTTGGCGGCATCGCTGGCGCCACATGACATCACCGTGACGTCAATCGCGCCCGGGTTCATCGCGACCGACATGACCGAAAGCTTCCTCGCGGGTCCCGGCGGGGACGCGATCCGGGCGCAGAGCCCGTTCAACCGGGTCGCGACCGCCGAGGAGGTCGGGAACGCGATCTACTGGCTCGCCTCAGCCGACGCGAACTGGGCCAGCGGCGCGGTCCTCGACTTCAACGGCGCGTCGTACCTGCACTGAGCTGACCACCACCGCGGCGACCGTCCACACGGCGGCCAGCACCGCCATCGGGAACACGTCGCCGTCCTCCTCGCCGAACAGCAGGATCAGCGAGAGGTTGACGGCGGCGTGCGCCGCGGTGGCGACGACGAGATTGGTCCGGCGCGCCTCCCGCAGGACCGCGCCGAGCACCACCGACAGCGCGGTCGCCATCACGACGAACAGCCCCATGTACACGAGCCCGTGCGCGAATCCGCCGATGTGCCACAAGCCCCACAGCACGCCGACGACGAGCGAGGAACGCAGGACCGAGAACCGGGTCTGCAGGTAGGGCTGCAGGTACGCCCGCCACCCCAGCTCCTCACCGGCCGCGCCGACGATCATCGTCAGCACCAGCACCCCGAACGGGAACGGCAGGCTCTCCGCCCGCCACCCACGCCCGGCGACCACGTGCACCAGCACGGACACGAGCATCGCCGCGATCACGATGCCGACCACGAGCGCGCTCCGCCCCGCCGCGACGGCCGCCGGCGTGAAGCGCGCGTCGACCCGGGTGGTACGGCGGAACAGCAGCAACATCACCCCGACGCCGAGAGCCGGCGCGAACTGGACCAGCTGGATCAGCTCAGGACTCGGCCCGGTCGCTGTCTGCAGCGCGTTCAGGATCCCGCTGAAGACCATCGTGACCAGGTAGAAGACCAGAACGCGCAGAAACACCGTCACTCCTGAGATAAGGGCCGATCATCAGGTCGAGCTGCTCGGTCAGGAACTCGGTCAGCGATCCCCAGCCGTTCACCGCCCAGACCTGGAGCGCGCCGTTGAAACAGACAAGCGTGTGCCGGGCCAGCGCCGGGACGTCGGTGTCCGCTCGGAGCTCACCGGCCTCCACCGCGGCCCGGTAGAACGTGTCGCAGCTGTCGACGATCGCGGCGGAGTGCGCCAGCGCGTGCTGCCGGAACTCCGGGTCCGCGACGTCGAGCTGGACGAAGCCGAGACCGTTGCCGAGCTCCTCGCGGTGCTTGATGTGCGCGACGGCCGACAGCGCGAAGTCCCGCAGCGTGGCGAGTGGCGAGGTGTTCCGGGCGGCGGCCTCGTCGGCCGCGAGCTTGACCATCAGCGGCGACCGGGCGGCGGACGCGAGCAGCAGACCCCGCTTGGACCCGAAGCGCTGCATCAGCGTCGGCGGCGCCAGACCGACGCGCGCACCGACGGCCGCGAGCGTCAGTTTCACCGGCCCGAGCTCGGCCAGGACCTGGCGGGTGGCGTCCAGGATCGCGTCGTCGCTCACCAGCCGCGGCCGGGCCATGTCACCGCCTCCGAGTTTGTGAACCGTCATTCGCTAATACACGAAATCGTAACAGATCCTTGTTGGATCAGTTAGTCAGTGACAACGGGTGAGCTTCCGGATACCGCTTTTCGGCGCAGGACGAGGGGTCCGGACCCGCGATCCCGCCGTCCGGCCCATCCGTCCGTGGCCGGGCTCGTCGTACCAACGGGAGCCTCATTCATGCGCATCGCCCGCATCACCCTGGGTCTACTGCTGTCACTGTCCGGCCTGGTGGCCGCCGTCGCCGGAGCAATCGCGGCGTTCTGGCTGGTCGGCCCGGACAACACGATCTCGACGCCCGGCCGTGAGCTCACCAGCCGGGGCCTCGCGGTCGTCACCGCCCCGGCCCTCCTCGACCGGCACGGTCCGACGCTGCACGTGAGCGCGTCGGGCGACAAGCCGTTGTTCGTCGGCGTCGGACGCGACCTGGATGTCCGCGACTACCTCTCGGGAGCCGCGCACACCCAGCTGGTCCGCTTCGACCCGCCGGGCACGTTCGGCACGCAGGAGCTGCGCGGTGCGTCCGCGAAGCTGACGCCGCCGGGCGAGCTCGACTGGTGGGTCGCGCAGTCCGCGGCCGGGTCACAGTCGGTCAGCTGGCCGATGCAGGACGGGCTGTACGACGTCGTCGTGATGAACGCGGACGGTACGCCGGCGGTCGGCGGGCAGGTCACGTTCGGGATCGAGGTGCATCGACTGTTCGGCATCTGCCTGCTGGTGCTCGGGGCGGGTGTTCTGGTGCTGGCGATCGGGTTGACGCTGATGCTGCGCCGCCGACGGGTGGTGGTCGCGGACACGACCGAGATCCCGGTGATCAAGAACGACCGGATCTCGGTGCTGGTGTCGACGGCTCGGGTCGCGCGGGAGAACACACCCGCGTACCGCGTCTCGCCGTTCGCACCCGACCGCGTCAGCCCGTTCGCGCCAACCCCAACCCCGGCCGAGCCGGCAGCCGTCAAGGCAGCCATCAAGTCAGCCTCCCAGACGGCAGCAGCCGCGACGGCGGCCCGGACGGCGGCACCCGCGACGGCGGCGGCGACCGTGACCGCAGCTACCGAGGCGGGACCGGCCGGCGCGGCAACCGCCGGCGCCGCACCGGTCGGGGCAGCAACGGCTGCTTGTGCAGCAACTGCCCGCGCGGCAACGGCTGGGGCGGCAACGCTCGGCGAGGCGACTGCTGGCGCGGCAACGGTCGGGGCGGCCAGGGCTGCGGCGGCAACTGCTGGCACGGCATCAGCTGAGCCGGCGTCGGCCAGCCCGGCGACGGCTGCGGCGGCGGCCCGCGTGGCAACAGCTGGCGCGGCAACGGCTGCTGCGGCAACGCCCGGCGCGGCAACAGCTGCCTCGGGAACGGCAGACGCCGCAACGATCGGCGGGGCGACAGCTGGCTCGGCAACAGTCGCGTCGGCCAGGGCTGCAGCGGCAACTGCCGGCGCGGCATCAGCTCAGACGGCGTCGGCCAGCCCGGCGACAGCTGGGGCGGCCGGCGCAGCAACAGCTGCCTCGGGAACGGCAGGCGCCGCAACGATCGTCGGGGCGACTGCTGGCTCGGCAACGGTCGCGGCGGCAAGTCCTGCAGCGGCAACGGCTGGCGCGGCATCAGCTGAGCCGGCGTCGGTCAGCCCGGCGACAGCTGCGGCGGCGGTCGGCACGGCAACGGCTGGCTGGGCAACGGCTGGCTCGGCAACGGCTGGCTCGGCAACGGCTGGCTCGGCAACGGCTGCTGGGGCAACTTCCGGCGCGGCATCAGCTGCGGCGGCGTCGGCCAGCCCGGCGACGGCTGCGGCGGCTGGCACGGCAACGATCGGCGCGGCAACGGCTGGGGCGGCGACGGGAGGGGCGGCAACGGTCGGCGCAGCATCAGCTGGCGCGGCAACGACCGGCGCGGCACCTGCTGCGGCGACGGCTGGGCCGGCGGTGGCTCCTGCGGCGACTGCTGCTGCGGCAGCTGCTGGTGCGGGACCTGCTGCTGCGGCGGCTGGGGCGGCGGCTGGGGCGGCTGCTGGTCTGGGGCCGGGGCGGGGGGCGGGTGGGGCTGGGCGGGCTGTGCCTGGTCGGGGGGCTCGGGTTCGGCCGGCTGTGCCTGTGGCGCCGGTGTTCATGTCGGCGGCGGCGGTTGCGCGGGCGAAGGCGCCGGTGCTGATCGGGGCCGGTGCCGCGCAGCGGTACGAGGCGCCCGCAACGCCGGCGTACGAGGAGCCGGAGGAAGACGTCGCGCCGGAGACGGTTCCGCTGGCGGTCTCGCCGGAGTTCGTGAAGAGCGATGAGGCGGTCCGGCGGACGGCGGCGCTGCTGGCCAGCGGGGCGCTGTTGCTGACGGCGACGAGTTGCAGCCTCGTCCCGCCGAAGAACACGCTGACCGCGGCGGACTCCCGCCCGGCCGTCACGCTCGCCGATGCCCAGGCCGTGGTCCAGCGGTACAACCAGCTCAACAACCAGGCGAACCGGACCCGGGACGCCAAGCTGGCCGCGACGATCGAGGGCAACCCGACACTCGCGCAGACCCAGGCGGGTTTCCTGATCGGCCGGAAGCTCGACGCCGCGGGCAAGGAGGTGTCGAAGCCGTTCAGCTACACCGCCCCGGAGATCGGCGCGCCGCAGTTCACGTCGTACCCGATGCGGTTCGTGGTCAGCTCGGGAGTCTCGGACGCGCCCGGCAACCGTCAGCTCGGCGTCTGGCAGCGCCAGAGCGCCGGCAGCCCGTGGCTGCTGACGCACTCGGTCTACCCGCCGAAGGCGGTCGAGCTGCCAGCTGTCGACGGGATGCGCACCCCACAAGCCGCCGACCTCGAGCAACTGGAGCGACAGCCCGAGACGGTGGCGAAGGACCTCGCGGCGTACCTCAGCGGCGGCAAGAACGCGCCGCAGTCGAAGCTGTTCACGCCGTCGCCAGTCCTGACCCAGATGCTCGACCTGCGCGGGAAGTCGAAGGCCGCGGACACCGCGGAGTCGTACATCGCGAGCGTCACCGACACGTTCGCGCCGTCAGGCAAGCCCCTCACGTTCATCACGGCGTCCGGCGACGCGCTGGTGTTCCTGTCGCTGACCGAGCAGTACCTGCAGCGCGTAGAACCGGGTTCGAACGCGTACTGGACCAGCGGCGAGGCCACCGCGTTCAGCAGTATGGTCAAGTACACGCAGACCCTGCATCAGGACTACCTGCACCAGGTCGCGCTTGTGATCCCGGCCAAGTCCAGCGGCGACGCCGTACAGGTCCTGTCGATCGACCCTCAGCTGGTCGGCGCCGGCGGCGCCTGAGGCGAGAGCAGCCACCGCCACCGTGGCTGCTCCGTCACCACACACGCAGCCGCGAGCAGGCTGACGACGATCGCGACGCCTGTCGGCCAAGCGAACCACGCAGCCACCACGGCAGCGACCAGTTGCAGCAGGACCAGCAGAACGGTGACGGCACCGGGCACCGGTACGACGACGTGCGGCTTGTCACCAGGTGTCTGGAAGATCGTCGGCAAGCCGATCAGCACCACGACCGAGCCGATCGCCAGCGGGACGGAGTGCGGGGCGAGCGCCCAGGGCGCGCCGACCCAGGCGATCAACTCGGTGGTGAAGCGGAGGACCGAGGCCACCCGGCTGTCGGGCGCGACCGAGGCAGCCGGGGCCGGGCCGGACGAGCCGTGGCCTTCCGGGCCGGGAGCTGTCGGGCCAGGGCCAGGGTCAGGGCCGGCGGGAGGCGAGTCTGGGGTCACGAGGGAACGATCGCACAGCGGACCCGGTTCCTGACAACTCAGCGGTAAGCGGTTGCTGAAGAATAGTTCCGGCTGGTTGACTGCGGTGGTTAGGTTTTCCCATCCGTCCGGGAGTACCAGTGGATCTCACCCGCCGCCGCCTGCTGTCCTTCGTCCCCGCGACCGCCCTGCTGACCGCGGTCAACCCGGCTCCGGCCGCCCATGCCACCAGGGGTGCGATGACCGCCGACCCCAGCCAGTTGCTGGCCAACGCGATCGCGATCTACGCCGGAACGCCGGCGTCGAACGCGCGTCCCGAGGTCGCCGCGAAGCTGACCGCGATGGACGGCACCGCCCGCACCTGGCTGTCCGCGCTGGACCGCGCCGGCGCCGGCGAGCTGTTCGCCGGCCTCCCGCTCGGCACCAGCGATCCGAACCTGAGCGCGTCGTACCAGCACCTGTACGAGATGGCCCTCGCGTACCGGCGCCCAGGACCCGCGTCGGACCTGCAGGGCAACGAGCAGCTCCGCGCGCGGATCGCCGACAAGCTGGTCTGGCTGCACGACACCTACTACGGCGACCAGTCGAAGGGGTACTACGGCAACTGGTTCACCTGGGAGATCGGCATCTCGACGTACGTGTCGAAGACGCTCGCGCTGATCGACGCCCCGGCGGACCTGGTCACGCGGTACGTCGCCTCGATGGACGCGTACCTGCGCAACGGGAAGGACGGCGACGTCGACCTCGACTCGCGCTTCCACACCGGCGCCAACCTCGTCGACATCACCGCGAACCGCGTCCTCCAGGGCGCCCTGCTGAACGACGATGCGCGGATCCGGAAGGCGCTGCAGGACCAGTTCACGGTGTTCGCGACCGTTGACCCGTACAACCTGCAGCACGGCGTCACCGACGGGTACTACGCCGACGGCTCGTTCATCCAGCACGCCTCGGTCGCCTACACCGGCTCGTACGGAAAGGGCCTGCTCAGCAGGGTGGTGCAGACCATCAAGGTGCTCGCCGGCACGGAGTACGCGCAGAGCGACGACCTGGTCGGCGTGGTGCAGGGCTGGGTCGAGCACGGGTTCGCGCCGCTGATCTTCGAGGGCTGGATGATGGAGATCGTCAAGGGCCGCGCGGTCTCCCGGACCGGGACCGGGTACGACGACGTCGCGGTGATCGTGGAGGCGATCGTCGATCTCGCGGACTACGCGACCGCGGCGGATTCCGCCCGGCTGAAGGCGTTCGCGAAGTTCACCGCGCGGCCGACGATCAACGTGAACAGCTTCGCGTCGCCGGTCAGCATCGCGCGGTTCGCGGACCTCAAGGGGGACGCGTCGATCGTGCCGGCCGATCTCAACCCGGCGGAGCTGAGTACGGCGTTCAACGCAATGGACCGCACCGTGCACCGGCGGCCGGGGTACGCGTTCGCGCTGGCGCGGAACTCGTCGCGGATCAGCAAGTACGAGTACATGAGCGGCGAGAACCTGATGCCCTGGTTCCAGGGCGACGGCGCGCACTACCTGTACCTCGCCGGTCAGGACCAGACGCAGGCGTTCGGTATCGACTACTTCACCACCGTGTCGCCGTACGCGCTGGGCGGCGTGACGGCGCCGGTCGAGACGCGGAAGTCGATCCCGGAGTTGTACGGGACGGCGTACTACGACAACGCCGCCGCGGGCTTCACGGCCTCGTCGGAGTCGCAGAACACCTACGTCTACTTCCCGGTCGGGACCAACGCGTACTCCGGCGGCGCGACGCTCGACGCGTACGGCGCGGCCGGATGGGTGCAGTCCGACGATTTCGCGTATGCGTCGCGCGAGACGCTGCCGGACGACTTCGTCACGTACCGGAACGCGTCGGCCACCAAGTCGTGGTTCCTGCTCGACGACGAGATCGTCGTCCTCGCGGCCGGTGTCGGCGACGAGACCCGCCCGGTCACCACGACCCTGGACACCCGCATCGCAGCGCCCACCGCGCCCGTGACGATCACCGGCGCACGCCACGACGGCACGCCGTGGACAGGCACCGGCGCTGTCACGCCCCGCTGGCTCCGCTACACCAACGGCTCGGCCTCAGTGGGCTATCACTTTCTGCAGCCGGCCGAACTGTCGGTGGGTCTGCAGGCAGTCACGCGGAGCCGCCGGGTGGTACGGACGTCCAACCCGGACACGGCAGTCACCAAGCAGGTCTTCGCCCTCACCGCCGCCCAACCAGCGGACTCCAAGCGCACCCTCGCCTACGCATTGGTGCCCAACGCAACAGAATCCGCGATGAAGTCCTACCAGCACGGCCGCTTGACCCTGCTCGCCAACACCCCCAGGCTCCAGGCGGTCCACCACCTGGGCCTGCAACTCACCGCCGCCAACGCCTTCGGCCCCGGCATCCACAACCTTCCCGGGCTCAGCATCGACGGTCCGGCCTCGCTGCTCATCCGCCGTCAGGCGTCGAGCGTGCAGGTCGCCGTCTCCGATCCGACGACGCAGCGCGACACGATCACTATCAACCTGCGTGCGCAGTACCTGAAGCCCGCAGCCCCTGTCGACGGCGTTCAGGTGACGCGCACGGTCACCGGGACGAGGCTGACCTTCACCACCCGGCACCTCTTCGGGCGGAGTCTCGCGATCAGGCTTCTTCCAGCCTGGTGATCAGGGCCTCCATCGTCGCGAGCGTCGTCCGGAGGTCTTCGAGGTCGACCGCTCGGGCGATCTCGGAGGTCCAGGGGCCCTGGGCGACCGAGATCTGCCGGATCGCCCAGTAGCCGGCCTCGGTACAGGCCAGCAGTTTTGCGCGGCGATGCGCGGGGTTCGGACGGTACTCGGCGAGGCCGCGTTCGACCAGAAGGTCGGCGATCCGCTGCACGCCCTGCCTGCTGACACCCATGAGCCGGCCGGCGTCGGCGACCGACCGCGGCTGGTCGAGGACGCCGCCGAGCACCTGCCACCAGGCCGCGGTGATCCCGCCGTTCGCGGCCAGGCCCTGCGCGGCCTCCATCAGCCGCGCGTTCAGCCGGAAGGTGGCCAGCACGACATCCGTCAACACCACCCCACCTTCCGACCGCTTCCCGACCTCGGGCCACTCGGCCCGAGGCGGGACGCCGGCCGTATCCGTCTCCCCAACCGGCGCGGTCGATCGCGTGTCCTCAGTCATCCGACCAGCGTCGCGTACGCGGCCGGGTCGGCGCGGTGGAACACACCTTCGTACGCCTCCCGCTTCCGCTCGTCCGCGAGCCCGAGCTGCTCCAGCACGGCCCGCGCGAACTGCACCGGCGAGTCCGGCCCCGCCGTGATCACGTTGCCGTCGGCGACCGCCCGCGCGTCGACGTACCGCTCGGTGCCCTGGTAGCCGGTCGCCTGCAGGTACTCCTTGGCCGCGCTCGTGTGCTTCCGCTCGTCGAGCAGCCCCGCCCGGGCGAGCCCGGCGGTCGCGCCGCAGATCGCCGCAACCGGTACGCCGGCGTCGAGGAACTGCCCCGCAAGCTTCGTGAACGCCTCGCCACCACCGACATCCCACTGCCCCGACCCCGCGAGCACCAGCAGATCGCCCGCGTCCGGCACCACGTCCGCGATCGTCACATCCGGCACGACCCGCAGCCCACCCATCGTCACCACCGGCTCGAGCGACTCTCCCACCGTCACCACCGTCCAAGGCACCCCGGTGAACCGCCCGGTCCGCAACTCCACGACCAGGTGCCCGATCTCCCAGTCCGCCAACGTCTCGTACACCGCTACATACGCCGTCTTCATAGACAACATACTGTCATCACGACAACATATTGTCAATGGTCGCATTCTCAGGCTGGGGCATCGACCGCCAGGCCGGCCGTCCGCGCCGCATCCGCCAGGCGTTTGTCGTAGGTGACGAACGAGGTGAGCGGCTGTGCGCGCAGGGCGGTGGCAAGGTGGATGGCATCCAGACTTCTGACCGCCGCCGGCCGCACAGTCTGCGCCAGGATCCGGATACCCGCGTCCAAGTCGATCAAGTCGATCAGATCGAGCACCAGGTGCAGTCTCGGCACCGCCTGCGGGACATACCGCGCCAGAGCCCGGGACGACTCGATCTCCGCGAGCACGGAACTGGTCCAGCCGACCTCGGCCCGGTCGTCCAGCCAGTCGCGCAGGGCTTGCGATTCGGCCTCGGCATGCACCAACTTCACGATGGCGGCCGAGTCGAGATAGATCACCGCTCGGCGTCCCGGTCCCGCGAGAGTTCGGCCGCGACATCGATTCCGTCGGGATCACCGAGGGGCATCCGCAGGACGGCGCGGCGCAACTCCGCCGCACGTTCGCGGCGCAAGGCCGCTTCGAGCACAGCCTGCCTGATCACCACCGACCGCGAACTGCCGTCGTGGGTCAGGATCGCCAGCGCATGTTCCGTCTCGGCGTCCGTTCGAATGGTGATCGTGTCAGCCATGCAATCAGTGTAAGACGCTACGTCTTACATCACCACAGATCGCCCGGAGATCCGGCTGCCGAGGACCTGCGCGGCTGGGAAGGTGGATGGATGGGCGTGCGAGAGCTGGGGACGGACGACTGGGTCGAGTTGTGGCCGTTGGTGCGGGGTTTCGGGACGGAGTTCGACGAGGAGACGAGTCGGGGGTACTTCGAGGAACTGGTGGGTGATCCGCGCTGGGTGGCGTTGGGGTACGACGATGGCGGGCTGATCGGGTACGCCGTCGTGCAGGACTACGGCACGCACCTGCGGGCGGGACGGCGGCACCACGGGCGGCTGCACGACTTGTACGTCCTGCCGGAGCGGCGGCGTACCGGAGTCGGGCGGGCCTTGATGGACGCGGTGGCTCAGTGGGCGTCGACCCGGGTGCGGCATCTGGAGTGGCAAGCGCATCACGAGCGTGCGGCACCGTTTTATGAGCGGCTGGGACACCGCGGGCAACCGTGCCCGCAACCGGACTACCCGACCTTCGAGATCGAGTTCAGGCGGTAGCCGCGCAGCAGGCCCACGCCGGCCAGGGCGGTCGTAGCAGCGGCGAGCGCCAGCGCGTGACGAACTGGGAGCGTCGCGAGGAGGTTCGTGGAGCCGATCAGGGGCACGGTCTGGGCCAGGGAGAGCAGGGACTGGAGTCGGGTCAGGTGCGACGCTGGTGTGCTGCGGACGAACAGCGGCGCGAGATGTGACGTGAAGAGGCCGATGCCGACGCCTTGGATGAGGGCCGCGCCGACCGCAGCCGGGACGGAAGACGCGAGAGCGAGACCTGCGATCCCGAGCGCGGCGATCAGGCAACCGAGACCGCCGGTCAACTCGGCGCGGTCGAAGGTCCCGAAGCGTCCGACCAGGATCGTCACGCCTAGTCCACCCGCGACGTTCGCCGCCACGACGAGACCCGCCTGACCGGCCGCCCAGCCGTGCGAACGGGCGAGCAGCGGGACACACAAGGACGTGACCGGCAGAACGAAGGCCGCGACCAGAGCAACGACCGCGAGGATCGTCCGCAGCACGGGATCGCCGACGGCCACCCGGAGCCCGTCGACGGCATCGCGGACCACCGATGGGTGATCGCGCCGCGGCGTCACGTCGTACGGCGGCCTGAGCGCGAGAAGTACGGCGAACTGGACGGCGAAGGTCAGCCCGTCGAGCAGTAACGCCCCGACCAGCCCGATCGTCGCGACGAGCAGGCCGCTGAGCGGTCCGCCGGCGAGCGTGACGAGCTGCGTGGCCGACGTCCGCAAAGCCATTGCCCGGGGCAACTGATCGTCGGAGACGAAGAGTCGCGGCAGAACACCGGCCGCCGGTAACGCGAACGCGTCCACGGTGCCGACCACGACCGCCGTCGTCACCAGCAGCCCGGCCGAGACCCCTCGCATCTCGACCAAGACGGCGAGCAGAACGCAGCAGGTACCTACGATCGCGGTGCAGACGAGCAGGAGCCGGCGCGGGCCGATCCGGTCGCCGAGGACACCGCCGAGCAGCAGGAACACGGCGCGCGGCAGGGTGAATCCGGTCAACACCAGGGCGGCGACGTGCGCGCCGATCCCCGTCGCGGCCCATCCGAGCGCGAAGAACAGCGCCGCGTCACCGAGGACCGAGAGAGTGGAACCTGCCAGCCAGCCGTAGTACGGCCGGTTCACCCGTCCAGCCGGACAGGCATGACGAGCGTGGTGAACGTGCCTTGGTCGGCCGACCGTACGACGACCGGTCGGGCAGGCTCGCAGATCTCGAGCAGGACATCCGGCCCGACACTCGCCTCGAGCGCCGCCGCCAGCAGGCTCGCGGTGAACCCCACCCGCACCGCCCCGGATCCGATCGCCTCGAGCTTCACCTCGTCGCCGATCCGCAGGCTCTCCTGGTCGAGGTCGACGGTGACGACATCCCGGCCGGCGAGCGCCGCCAGCAGCGCGGCCCGATCCACCACGACGCGGCACACCGGAGGCGTCAGCCCGTCCAGGATCTGCTCGTACGCCGGGTACTCCGCCTCCACCGCGGTCAACGAGCGCGACTCGTCGCCTCGCACGAGCACCAGCCCGCCGTTCACCTCCACCCGCACGGCGTCCCCCGCCGCGGCCCACCGACTGACCGCAGCCAACTCGTCCGCACGCACCAGCACTCGAACCGCCGTCCCGCCGAACTCCACCGGCCGAACGGTCCGCACAGCCAGCCGGTACCGGTCCGTCGCCACGAACGTGACTTCCTCGGGGGCGAGCTGGATCTGCACACAGTCCAGGCCGGCGTACTCGTCGGTGGCGGCCGCCGCGGACGCTACCTGGCGGATGGCGCTGGCCAGCTCAGGGCCGCCCAGTACGGCGGTCGTCCGCTCCGCCAGGAGCTGGGTGAGGAGGCGGGCGGCAGCTTCGCGGGTCGCGGTGGACCTGGCCTCCACGGTACGGAGGTGGGCGCGGACCAGCTCGGCGACGTCCGCCGGCGCGGCGTCCAGGGCGAGCCGGACATCGGGGAGCGGCAGGTCGATCTCGCGGAGGTCGCGGAGCAGGCGGGCGCGTTCGGCCTGCGACCTGTCGTAGTACCGGTAGCCGTTCGTCGCGTCGACCTCGGCGGGTGGGAGCAGACCGCAGTCGTCGTAGAACCGCAGCGCACTCGGCGCCAGTCCTACGAGCCGCGCGAACTCACTGATCGTCAGCCTCATGGGCCCGACCCTCATCCCTGCACCAACTCGAAGGTCAAGTCCGGAGCCGGCCCCAGAGACTGAGGGTCTTGCCGAAGCGTTCGCCGCGGATCCAGTCGTAGATGCCGCGGGCCACCCGCTCGGGCGAGATGTCGCCGCGCACGGAGCGCGGCACCCGGGTGCGGAGCTCGGCGGCGTCGGCGAGGGCGTCGGCGATCTGGTCCTCGGCCCAGCCGCGCAGTGCGAGGCGTTTGCGGCGGATGGCGTCCGGGCAGTCGAGGTGCAGCCAGCGCCCCTCGGGCAGCTCCGTCGGCAGCGCCGGCGTCAGCAGCAGCACGGGGATCCCGGAGCGCCGGATCAACTCGGTGATCCGCAGCCACAGCCCGTTGTACGCAGGCCAGATCGGCGCCGCGGTCGGGCTCGCGATGTCGATCCCGAGCAGCCGGCCGTTGTCGTCCAGCAGCTCGTCCATGTCCATCACAACCAGGTTCCCCGGACTCAGCCGGACCAGCTCCGGCACGACCGTGGACTTCCCTGACCCGGGCGCCCCGGTCACCACGAACAACCTCGTCACAGATCTAGTGTGCGGTCATTCGACCAGCAGCCGCACAGGAGGTCGTGCCGCGGCCGAAATCACCGGCAGGCCGCTCGGCCCGGGAGCGACCGAGCCGAGGATGCTGGAGTGCCGGGCGCCGGTGCAGCTCGGGACCGTTCCACCCAGGCCGTGCACGGTCAGGAACCCGAGTACGGCGAACGCGTACGCCTCCTTCGCCGCCGACGGCATGCCCAGCTCGTCGGTGGTCCGGACCGGAACGTCCAGCTCGTCGGCGAGCAGATGCATCAGCACCGGGTTCCGGATCCCGCCACCGGATGCCACCACCTCGGTCCCGCCGTACCGCCGGACCGCGTCGGCCACGGTCCGTGCCGTCAGCGTGGTGACCGTGGCGACGAGATCCTCCGCCGGGATCACCGGCAGCCCCTCCATCGCCCGCGCCACGTACGCGAGGTTGAACAGCTCCTTGCCCGTCGACTTCGGCGCCGGCCGCGCGTAGTACGGATCGGCGAGCAGCCGCGCGAGCAGCTCCTCGTGGACCTGCCCACGCGCCGCCATCACCCCGTCCGCGTCGAACGGCTGCCCGGTCAGCTCGGTCACGACCGCGTCGATCAGCGCGTTCGCCGGGCCGGTGTCGAACGCGACCGGTTCGCCGTGCACGACGGTGATGTTGGCGATCCCGCCGAGATTCAGCGCCACCGGTACGCCGGGACGCCCGCGCAGCCACAGCACGTCGATGATGCTGACCAGCGGCGCGCCCTGTCCGCCCGCCGCGACGTCCCGCGCGCGCAGGTCCGACACCACGGGGAGGCCGGTCGCCTCCGCGATCCACGCCGGCTGCCCGAGCTGCAACGTCCCGCGCACTGCCCCGCCGTCGACCCAGTGGAACATCGTCTGCCCGTGCGACACGACCAGGTCCGCGGATCCGCCGCACAGCTGCTCGACCGCCTGCCGCGCGACCGCCGCGAACGCCTGCCCGATCCCGGTGTCCAGCCGGCAGACATCCTCCATCGAGGTCGGTGCCGGCGGCAGCGCGGCGGCGACCGCGGCGCGCAGCTCGTCCGGATACGGCTGGCTGAGCATCCCCAGCGGCGTCAGGACCAGTTCGTCCCCTTTCAGCCGCAGGTCCGCGGCAGCGGCGTCGATCGCGTCGTACGACGTCCCCGACATCAGCCCGATCACTCGCATGTCAGTCCCGCAACTCCCGTCGGTGGTCGTCCCCGCGCAACGTGAGCAATGCGATCACACTCACCGCACAGGTGACCACCACGTACCAGGCCGGGATGTCGACGTTCTTGGTCCGCTTGATCAACTCGGTGATGATCAGGCCGGCCGAGCCCGAGAAGACCGCGTTCGACAGCGAGTACGCCAGCCCGAGTCCGGTGTAGCGCGCCCGGGTCGGGAACATCTCCGCCAGCATCGCCGGCCCCGGTCCCGCCATCAGGCCGACGACGAGGCCCGCCACGAACACCGCGATCCCCTTCGCGGCGTTGCCCGACTCCTTGTCCTGCAGCAGGTTCATCAGGGGAAAGGCCAGTACGACGACCAGCGCCGCGCCGGCCACCATCACCGGCCGCCGCCCGATCCGGTCGCTCAGCCACCCGGCCGGGATGATCGAGAGCGCGAAACCGGTGTTCGCGAGCACCGTCGCGACCAGCGCCTGCTGGAAGGTCGCGTGCAGCGTCGCCTGCAGGTACGACGGCATCACCACGAGGAACGTGTAGCCCGCCGCGGACCAGCCCATCAGCCGGCCGATGCCGAGCGCGATCGCCTTCGTCACCTCGCCGGACGACGCCGGTCGCGGCTGCTCCTGAACGCGCGCGAAGCTCGGCGTCTCGTCGAGCTTGAGCCGCAACCACAGCGCCACCAGACCGAGCGGCAGCGCCAGCAGGAACGGCACCCGCCAGCCCCAGTCCGACAACGCCTCCTTGCTCAACGTGGTGGCTAGGATCGCCGCGAGCCCGGCACCCGCGAGCAGGCCGAGCGCGACGGTGAACGACTGCCAGGCACCGTACAGGCCGCGCTTCGTCCGGGGCGCGAACTCGGTCATGATCGACACCGCGCCGCCGAACTCGCCACCCGCCGACAATCCCTGCAGAGCCCGTACGAGCGTCAGCAACCACGGTGCGGCCGCGCCGACGGTCGCGTAGGTGGGCAGCAGTCCGATCAGCGTGGTCGACAGCGTCATCAGCAGGAGTACGACGATCAGCGTCGGACGCCGGCCGATCCGGTCGCCGACCCGGCCGAACATCGCGGCCCCGATCGGCCGGAAGAAGAACGCCAGCGCGAACGACGCGTACGTCTTGATCAGGCTCTCCGCGTCGCTGGTCGCCGTACTGCTGAAGAAGTTCGCGGCGATCACGGTGGCGAAGAAGCCGTACGCACCGAACTCGTACCACTCGACGAAGTTCCCGACTGTCCCGGCCACCAGCGACCGCCGGGTCCGGACCTCGGCAGCGACACTCATCGGATCCCTCTTTCGTAACTTTCTCCCACCCGCCACCAACATCTTCGTCTATCACTGACCAACGCGCGACCCCAGGTAACAGACCCTTGACACAACGTCCGCGCGGGATCGATGATTTGGCATCCGCTAAACCGGTTTATCTCACCCGGTTCGGCGCCCGCCCATCTGTGTGACGAGGAGTCGATCAGCTCATGAAGCGAAGGACCCTGTTGTCAGCCCTGGCCGCCGGGACCGCCGCGGCCGCCACCGGCGCCGCACTGCCCGCGGAGGCCACAGCGGCCGCCGCGAAGCGCCGCCCCCGGGCCAAGACCGGCCCGGTCACCGTCGCGTACATCGAGGTCAACGACCACAGCATGCTGAACGCCGGCAAGTACACGCTGGCCAACAGCGGCGCGCAGGTGATCGACGTCGCGGTGATCTTCGCCGCGAACATCAACTACGACGGCACCAACGCGTACTTGCACTTCAACGACCAGGTGACGAACGTGCTGAACAACGTCGCCACGCAGGTCCGCCCCCTGCAGCAGAAGGGCATCAAGGTCCTGCTCTCGATCCTCGGCAATCACCAGGGCGCCGGGTTCGCGAACTTCCCCGACCAGGCCTCCGCCGACGCGTTCGCGCAGCAACTCGCCGACGCCGTCAACCAGTACGGCCTGGACGGCATCGACTTCGACGACGAGTACGCCGAGTACGGCAACAACGGCACCGGTCAGCCGAACGACTTCTCGTTCGTCTACCTGGTCCAGGCGCTCCGCGCGAAGCTCCCGAACAAGCTCATCACGCTCTACGACATCGGCCCGGCGGCCGACCGCCTGACCTACAACGGCCAGAGCATCGCGAACACCTTCGACTACGCCTGGAACCCGTACTACGGCACCTGGTCGGTGCCGAGCGGCCCGACCGACAAGGCCCGGCTCTCCCCCGCGGCGGTCTCCTACACGGCGACCAGCTCGAGTACGGCGGCGTCACTGGCCCAGCGCACCGTCAACGAGGGGTACGGCGTCTTCCTCACGTACAACCTGACCGAGTCCAACACCGCGTCCTACATGACCGCCTTCACCCAGAAGCTGTACGGCAGGGCGACGGTCTACACACCGTAGAAACAACGGGATGGCCGGCACCTGGCCGGCCATCCCCGTTGGTCACTCGCCGCGGCCCCGGCCCTTGCGCTGATTCGCGGCCGAGTCGATGCGGCTCTGCAGCACCTCCGGCGAATCGCCCCGGCCGCCGCCCTTCTTGACGGCCTCGGCCGCCGCGGTCTTGCCGTCCGTCTGGAGCCGGTCCACGACCTTCCCCCACTGCCGCTGCTTCGTCTCCGCAACGTCCCCGGCAAGGTCGTCCCGCGCGCTGTTGTTGCCCCAAGGCTTCTTCACTATGTCCGCCTCCCACGTCGTGTTCGCTGACACGACATCGTAGATTTCCGAAGGGTCTACACCTCGTATACCCAGCCCGGCTGCCAATTGACGCCGTCGGCAACCAATTGCTCCAACGGCGCCCGACTGCCGAACAGGTGCTCGAGGGACCAGCGGTTCGCCGAGTGCGCGACCACGAGCACCACCCGGTCGTCGTACCAACGCTTGAGGTCGGCAACGAACGACCGCGTCAGCTCGAGCACGTCGCCGTAGGACTGTCCGTCCGGAAACGGCGTAGCGACACGCTCGACCCTCGGCTCGAGCGCTTCCCGCGGAGCACCGTTCAGTGCGCCGTAGTTGCACTCCCGCAACCGCCAGTCCAGGAAGTGACGCACGCCGAGCCCGGCCAGTTCCACCGTTTCTACGGCCCGCCGAAGATCAGAGCTGAACACCACGTCGACACTCCGCCGCCGCTCACCGAGCTCCCGCGCCTCCTGCCGCCCGGCCGCGGACAGCTCACCCGGCAGCCAGCCGGTCGCGATCCCGCTCTCGTTGTCGACCGTGGTCGCATGCGTCTCGTAAATCAGCTTCATAGCTCACAGTCAATCTCTCTTGGAGCTCGTTACCGGCGGGTATATACTTAAGTTACTGACGAGTAAATCCAGTGGGGAGTCTCCGTGAGCCACTACAAGTCGAATCTGCGGGACATCGAGTTCAACCTGCTCGAGGTCCTGGGCCGGGGCGACGTGCTCGGTCAGGGCCCGTACGCCGAGATGGACGTCGACACCGCCCGCGAGGTGCTCGCGGAGGTGGACCGGCTCGCCAAGCACGAGCTGGCCGAGTCCTTCGCGGAGGCCGACCGGAATCCGCCGGTCTTCGACCCCGAGGCCCACGAGGTCCGGATGCCGGAGGCGTTCAAGAAGAGCTACCACGCCTACATGGACGCCGAGTGGTTCAAGCTCGAGCTGCCGGCCGAGCTGGGCGGCCAGCCGACGCCGCCGTCGCTGCGCTGGGCCGCCGCCGAGCTGGTGCTGGGCGCCAACCCGCCGGTCCACATGTACGCCGCCGGGCCGAACTTCGCGCACGTGCTGTGGCGCAACGGCACCGAGCGCGACAAGTTGATCGCGCACCACATCATCGAGCGCGGCTGGGGCGCCACCATGGTGCTGACCGAGCCGGACGCCGGCTCGGACGTCGGCGCCGGCCGGACCAAGGCCACGCTGCAGGACGACGGCTCGTGGCACATCGAGGGCGTGAAGCGCTTCATCACCTCGGGCGAGCACGACATGACCGAGAACATCGTCCACCTGGTCCTCGCCCGTCCGCAGGGCATCGAGGGTGTCGGCGGCCCGGGCACGAAGGGTCTCAGCCTGTTCGTGGTCCCGAAGCACCACTTCGACCTCGAGACCGGTGAGCTGACCGGTGAGCGCAACGGCGCCTTCGTCACGAACGTCGAGAAGAAGATGGGCATCAAGGTGTCCACGACCTGCGAGGTCACCTTCGGCGACGGCGTGCCGGCGAAGGGCTGGCTGCTCGGCGAGGTGCACGACGGCATCGCGCAGATGTTCCAGGTGATCGAGTACGCGCGGATGATGGTCGGCACCAAGGCGATCGCGACGCTGTCCACCGGCTACCTGAACGCGCTGGAGTACGCGAAGGAGCGGGTGCAGGGCGCCGACCTGACGCAGCCGGCCAAGGACGCGCCGCGGGTCACGATCACCCACCACCCCGACGTACGGCGTTCGCTGATGACGCAGAAGGCGTACGCCGAGGCGCTGCGGGCGCTCGTGCTGTTCACCGCGACGTACCAGGATCGGGCCGAGCAGGCGCGGTACGCCGGCGAGCATGACGACCTGGCCGAGCGGGTCAACGACCTGCTGCTGCCGCTGGTCAAGGGCTACGGCTCGGAGAAGTCCTGGACGCTGCTCGGCACCGAGTCGCTGCAGACGTTCGGCGGCTCCGGCTTCCTGCAGGACTACCCGATCGAGCAGTACGTGCGGGACGCGAAGATCGACACCCTCTACGAGGGCACGACCGCGATCCAGGGCCAGGACCTGTTCTTTCGCAAGATCATCAAGGACCAGGGCAAGGCGCTCGGCCACCTGGCCGAGCAGGTGCAGGCGTTCGTCGCCTCCGAGGCGGGCAACGGCCGGCTGAAGGAGGAGCGCGGACTGCTCGCGCAGGGTCTCGAGGACACCCAGAAGATCCTGGGCATCATGGGGCAGGCCCTGATGGCCGCCAACCCGCAGGCCGAGAACGGCGACCCGCGGAACGTCTACAAGGTCGGGCTGAACACCTCCCGGCTGCTGTTCGTCCTCGGCGACGTGGTCTGCTCGTGGCTGATGCTCCGCCAGGCCGAGGTCGCGCTGGAGAAGCTGGGCGGCGAGCTGTCCCCCGCCGACCAGGACTTCTACGCGGGCAAGCTGGCCGCGGCCCAGTGGTTCGTGCGGTCGACGATGCCGTCGGTGCGCGCCGAGCGGGTCAAGGCCGAGCTCACCGACCTCGACGTGATGGACCTGCCCGAATCCGCGTTCTGACCCGTACTCCTCCGGCTCGGCCACTTGCGCGGGTCGAGCCGGAGGTTCGGGGCCGTCGGCAAGCACCGCGGCGGGGCCGGGGCATGAAATCGGCTGATCTGCCCCAGGTTGCCCCACGATCTGCCCTGTTGCGGAGCGTGCCGGTGTAGCAACGTTTCTGCCCTGAAACACCGTGACCCTGGCTCGGTCTCCCCTGTCCGGGCCAGGGTCGCGCCAACTCCTCCGGGGTGGAACCAGCCGATGTCGCCTTGCGTCCGTGTGAATGTGTTCAGCCCTGGTCGTCGTACGCTGTCCGCGATGCCCGTCCGATTCCTCACCGCCCTGCTCGCGGCACTCGCGTTCCTCCCGGCCCTCCCGGCCGCTGCGGAGATCCCGGAGCCGCCCGACCGGATCGCCGCCGCGTGGCGCACCGATCACCTGTTCGTCGACGAGCGGCTGCGGGCCGCGATCCCGGCGACCGAGGTGGACCGGATCCGGACCGCGATGCGCACCGCCGCCGTTCCCGTGTACGTCGCGATCACGCCGCGGACGCCGGCCCTGCAGAAGATCAGGTACGACCTGCCGACCCTGCTGCACGCGCGGGTCGGAGCCCCCGGGCTGTATGTGGTGGCGGTCGTGGACGGCGACTACTGGTCGACGAACGCGGAGCTGTACCGGCAGGCCGGGCTCCGCGGGCGGGACCTGACCAGCGTCCGGGGCGACGACAAGCGGCGCCTCGACATCGTCTCGGACCGTCCGGCGCCGCAGATCGTCCGCACCATCCAGCAGGCGTCGACGGCGTTCGACGGCCGCGCGCTCCCTGCGGTCCCGGCGGGTGACCTCGAGCCGGAGCGCCCGAAGCGCGGTCTCTCGGTCACCGACAAGTCGGACCGGGCCGTGTACGTCGGCCTGGGTATCGGCGGGCTGCTCGGGCTGGCGCTGACACTGGTGATCGGGCTACGCCGCCGCGGCGGATCGAAGCGCACCCACGAGGGCCGGCCGACCGATGCACCGGCGGTCGACACCCACCGGGTGGAGCTGCGGGCGGACACGAAGATCACGCAGGCCGAGCGGGCCCTCGCGCGGCTGGATCGGCGCCGCAACAAGACGACGCAGCAACTGGACCGGCGCGACGACGCGTACCGCCGGCTCGACGCGGCCCGGGCGCTGCGCGCGGACACGACCGACGACGTCCTGGCCGCGGCCGGTGCGCTCGTGCTGGCCCGGCAGGCCGAGCGGATCGCGTCCGGTGCGGCCCTCGAGCCGCCGTGCTTCTTCGACCCGACGCACGCCCCCGGGACGGCGAAGGTCGACTGGTCGGACGAGGTCGAGGTGCCCGCGTGCCAGCCGTGCGCGAGCGCCGTACGGCGGAGGAAGACGCCGCGCGGCCTGCAGGTGCCGGCCAGGTCGGGACTGCTCGGGCACGACCGCAAGCAGGTGCCGTACTGGACACTCGACCCGGAGGACAGCCCGATGGTCGCGACCGGCTTCGGCGCACTGTCCGACGACCTGGCCGAGCGGATCACGGCCCGGAAGGACGAGGTCCGATGAGGCGGCTCCTCCTGTTGCTGGTGGCAACTGTGTGGCTGCTGACCGGGACCGCGTCAGCGGCCACGCCGGCGGACCCGCGGATCACCGCCGCGGTCGCGGCCTGGGCGACGCAGCCGTTGTACGTCGACCCGGACTACAGCTCGGTCGCCGACCGCGCCGAGACGCTCCAGGTGATCTCAGGCGCGAAGGTGCCGGTGTACGTGGCCGTCGTACCGTTCGGCGAGTGGTTCCCGGAGCAGGGCGACATCCCGATGCTGGCCGGCCGGATGGCGGCCGCGAACGGCAAGCCGGGGCTGTACGTCGTGATGGACGGCGACCGGTCGTACGGCGCCGCGCACCAGCTCGGCGTGTACGCGCCGAGCTGGACCTACGCGGAGCGGGACGAGTCGCTGAGCAAACAGCTCTCGGAGTACCTCGACGGGGTGCGTGCGTCGAAGTACAGCACGCCGAAGCCGGCCCGGACCGCGCCGCTGCCGCCCGAACCGGAACGGACGTACCCGAAAGAGAAGTTCACCGTCGGCAAGGCGATCGGCAACGGCGTCGGCGGCGTCGTCCTCGGCGTGATGGGCGGCGGCATCCTCGGTGGAATCGTACTGATCGTGGCGGCGCTGTCCCGCCCGCGACGACGGGAAGGACGCGCGTGAGAACCCGGTTCCTGCTGACGATTGTGGCGGCGGCGCTGACCCTGCTGGTCGCGGCTCCGGCCGAGGCCGGCCCGACCGGGACCCCCGCGGAGCGGGCGCGGGAGATCGCGACCGCGCTGCGCAAGGACCCGCTGTACATCGACCCGGCGTACAAGACCGCGCTGCCCGCCAACCTGCAGGCGGATGTGCGGGCGAAGGCGAAGGCGCTCGGGTACCCGGTGTACACGATGGTGCTGCCGCTGACGCCGAGCGACGAGTTCCAGGGCGAGGAGAGCACCGTGCTCACCCTCGTGATGGATGCGCTGCGGCAGCCGGGGCTGTACGTCGTGGTCGACGGCGGCAGCCGGTTCCCGTGGTACGAGGTGCGGGACGTGTCGCAGGTCAGCGAGGAGAAGCTGCAGGCGGCGCGGAAGCGTGCACTCGACGACACGGGGTACGACGCGGGGCCGACCGAGGTGCTGGCCCGGATGTACGAACTGCTCGCCCAGCCGGGGATCCCGAAGACCTCGCAGCGGCCGGGCAGCAGTACGCCGTCGCGCCGCGGCTACGGCGAGCCGGGTGGCCACGGCTGGATCGTCGCCGTGTCGATCGTCGGCGGCCTCGTCGTACTGATCGGGCTCGGTCTCGTGATCGGGCGGACCCGGGGTTCGGGGCCGGGGCGGCAGAAGACGTTCCACATCCCGCCGCACGTCGCCGCGACGGTGGCGGCCGAGCGGCGTCGGCGGCTGACCCGGGAGACGGACGCGGAGCTCACCGCGCTCGGTTCGGAGCTGGCAGCGCTGCCGACGACCGAAGGCGCCGGGCTGGCGCACCAGCAGGCCGCGCTCGACGGGCACGCCGCCGCGGCGCGGGTCCTCGACTCGTCGCCCGACCTCGTCGACCTCGTCGGTGCCATGGTGCTGCTGGACAAGGCCCGACGTGAGTACGACGCTGCGGTCGCGGCCGGGGCCGGCCGGCGCGTGGACGCCGTACCGGACCTGTGTGCCTTCAACCCGCTGCACGGCCGGGCGTCCGGTCGGCCGACCAAGGTGGAGTCCGACGGGACGACGCTCACGCTGCCGCTGTGCGCCGAGTGCCGGCAGGCTTTGAAGCGCCACTCGGCGCCGGCGTCGCTGCCCGGTAAGGACGGGCCGTACTGGCACGACGACTCGCTCTGGGCCCGGACCTTCTTCGGCACCACTGGCGACGACCTGGCCGGGGCCGTCTCGCGCGGCGAGCTGCATCGGTGAGAGGGCTTCCCTGAGGGTGGTTCAGGGACGTGTCGGGGGATCTGCCGGATCCTGGAGCCGGACGCCGGAGCCTACTGTCGTTGCGACAACGTGGGTGGGCTCGAGAAGAGGCGGACGATGGCGGAGAACAAACAGCTCGGAGTGATCCTGCTGGTAGCGGCGGCCGGGCTGGCGTTCTGGCAGTTCGGGGACCGGGACTCCGACGACACGCACCGGATCGACGACAAGATCTCCACCGTCCAGCTCGCCGCCGGCAGCGCCGACGTCACGATCAAGGTCTCCGACGACGACACGACGTCGGTGCAGGAGCAGCGCAAGTTCTGGTTCTTCAAGCACGGCGACGCGTACTCCGTGAAGGACGGCGTCCTGAAGCTCGACGGCGACTGCGGCTGGCAGTGCACCGCCGACTTCGAGGTGACCGTGCCGCGCGGCACCAAGGTCACCGGCGAGAACGGCAGCGGCGACATCCAGATCGCCGGCGTGGCCGGAGTCGACGCGAAATCCCGCTCCGGCAAGGTCGAGCTGAGCGACGTCCAGGGCGACGTCACCCTCGACGTGACGTCCGGCGACGTCTCGGTCCGGGACCTGACCGGCAAACTCGACGTCAAGGCCAACTCCGGCGACATCGAGGCATCCGGCTTGAAGGGCGGCGCGGTGAACGTCGAAACCACGTCCGGCGACATCGAACTGGCCCTCGCCGAATCCGCCGACGTACACGCCAAGGGCACCAGCGGCGACATCGAGATCAGCGCTCCCAGTGGCGACTACAACGTCACCGCCGAATCCAAGCACGGCGACGTCGAGAACAACCTGGGCAACAACTCCACCGCCTCCCACACCCTCACCGCCACCACCACCTCAGGCGACATCGAACTCCGCGCCGGCTGAGAAAGTCCCACGCCTGCTCGCGCTTCGGCGAGGGTGGTTACTCCGTGATGTCGCGGTGGTGTTCCTCGACGACGCGGTATTCCTCTTCCACCGCGGGGTCGATGGCGTTGGTTTCTACGCGGCGGCGGCGGTTGGTGATGTAGAACGACAGCAGGATGCCGGCCAGGCCGGCGAGCAGCAGAATGTAGCCGACGACCTGCAGGTTCACGGCGTCCCAGGTGTCGCGGACGGCGAACGCCAACACGGCGCCGACCACCATCAAGAAGATCCCCACACCGATGCTCATCAGCGAGCCTCCCAGCGAGTAGCCCTTACTCCTTCGACGGTACCCGCTACCAAACGCAGTCTCACGCGCTCGCGCCGGAAAGAACCAGTTCGATTCTGGTCGGGCCGTCGGGGGTGATGCGAATCGGCACTCCCCAGTCCTGCCGGTGCATGTGGCAGGCGGGGAACTCCACCTCGGCGGAGTCGTCGCACGAAGCCGCCTGGACAGCCACGTGGAGGACCCCGGACCCGGCGTGCGGGTCGATGACGAGGCGCCGTACGAGGTCGGTGGTGTCGCCGGCGCCTTCGCGCAGCAGGTTGTCGGGCGTGGAGGACACCAGCAGCCGCGTCGACGGGCCGTAGCGGTCGTCGAGCTTCTGGCCGGGCGGTGGGTTGAAGACGACCTCGAGCGTGACCTCTCCGGCAGCCACATCCATCGGCGGGCGCTGCGTCCGCGTGCTGAACTCGTCCGCAGTGGCCGAAGCGCCCAGCGGCACGCGGGTCAGGCGATGCGCCGCCGACTCGACGACCAGCAGTTCGTTGCCCACGACAACAGCACCGCTCGGCTCGGCAAGGCCTGTCGCCATGGTCTCGACCGTCTCGGTCCGCGGGTCATAGCGACGTACGGCGCCGTTGTACGTGTCCGCGATCGCCACCGACCCGTCCGGCAGCACGGTCACGCCGAGCGGATGCTGCAGCAGGGCCTCGCTCGCCTTGCCGTCGCGCAGCCCGAAGTCGAACAGACCGGTGCCGACCGCGGTGTGGACGTCGGTGTCGATCCAGCGCAGCGCGGAGATCTCGGAGTCGGCCAGCCACAACCGTTCGCCGTCCGCCGCGAGCCCGCTCGTCTGCGCGAACCACGCCTCGTCGAGCGGACCGTCCTTCAGCCCTTCGTTCGTCGTACCCGCCGCGACCGCGGTCACCCCGGTGAACGGATCGAACGTCCACAGCTGGTGCACGCCGGCCATCGCGATCCACACCTTGCCGCCCCACCAGGCGACGTCCCACGGCGAGCTCAGTACGTCGGTCCCGTCGCCGTCCATCCACTGCTTGCCGGTGCCGACCAGCGTGCGCACCTGACCGTCGGCGAGCGACACCCCGCGCAGCGCGTGGTTGACGGTGTCCGCGACCACCACGTCGTACCCGACCTCACCGGCCACGTCCGGCGGGAGCACCACGAGCCCGTTCGGCTCGGAGAAGCTCGCCTCGCCGGCCGCGCCGTCCGCGAAGCCGCGGTGCCCCGTTCCGATCCGCCGTACGACGGTGGTGGCGTCGGCGGCGAGCTCGACGATGCTGTGGTTCCCGGCGTCCGCCACCAGGAACCCGTTGTCCAGCGCAACGACCTTCGCCGGAAACCGGAGCTCGGTCGGCTCGGGCGTCGGCGCGACGTACGGCGACTGGCCGCGGGTGAGCGTGCCGGCCTGCTCGTGCTCGACGACCAGCTCGGCCAGCAGCGCGTCCAGGGCGTGCGCGTGCCCTTCACCGGAGTACTGCGCGACGATGTACCCGTTCGGGTCCACCAGCACCAGGGTCGGCCAGGCCCGCGCCGTGTAGTTCTGCCAGGTGATCAGCTCCGGGTCGTCCAGCACCGGATGGCCGACCTCGTACCGCTCGACGGCAGCCCGGACCGCGGCCTCCTCCCCCTCGTGCGCGAACTTCGGCGAATGCACGCCCACGATCACCAACGCGTCCCCGTACTTCTCCTCCAACGGCCGCAACTCGTCGAGCACATGCAGGCAGTTGACGCAGCAGAACGTCCAAAAGTCGAGCAGCAAAAACCGCCCCCGGAAGTCCGCGAGCGACAACTCCCGCCCACCCGTGTTCAACCACCCACGACCCCGCAACTCCGGCGCACGCACATGCATGCCCCCATTGTCCGTCGCGGCTCAACCGCCCCGACGGGCGGGTCAGCGCGGCAGGATCAGGGTGTCGGTGAGGAGTTTGGCGGTCTTTCGGAGGGTTGCGGGGGAGGACGACAGGTCGGTGGCGAGGGTGTAGGGGGTCAGGGTCTCGCCGGGACCGACCAGGCGGTGGCGGTGGGCGAGGAGCCAGACGATGGCGCGGGGCCAGGTGGAGAGGCGGGCCTTGGCCAGCAGGTCGGGGGCGTCGCGGACCAGGCGCTCGGCGATGTCGAAGGCGTCCGGCGCATACGACGTGCCGAGGGTTTCGCCGGCCATCAGCCAGGCGTGCGGCGCCAGGACCGAGAGGGTCGCGGCCTGGTGGTTGTCCAGGCCGCGGAGGTCGGGCTGGGGCGGGGAGCCCAGGCCGGCCAGCGCTCGGTAAGCGTCTTCCAGGTCGTTGGTGGCGTCGTCGAGGAAGACCCGCTCGCCCGGCTTCGAGCCGACCGGGTCGATCATCGCGGCGGCCTCCAGGGCGGGCTGCCAGACGTCGACGGCGTCGACCGCCTCGTCGACCGCGTCAAGGGGCAGGTGGGTCCGGTCGCCGGCGAACTCGAGCCAGGCCTTCACCACCACCGGCACCGCGTCGAAGTAGGTGCTGTCAGCAAGCACCTTGCGCGGCAGCCAGTGCGCGAGGAACAGCTCGACCAGGACGGCGCTGACCCGCAGCGGGCCGCCGACGGTGCTGTCGACCGCGTGGTCGATCCACAGCCGGGCGATGTCCCCGGCGTCGTCCGGCAGCTCCACGGCGAACCGCGAGTCGAGGAAGTCCTCGACCAGCTGGTCACGCTGCCGCGGCGTCAGCAGCGGGCGCACCGGCGGCCGGACCGGGCGCTCCGGGATCTGCGTCAACCGGTTCACCAGCAGGCCGGTGAAGAACTCGAAGTCCTCACTGACCGGCGGGTCGTCGAAGTCCCGGGTCTCGCCGAGCGCCTGCAGGATGATGCCGGCCGCGATCGGCGCCCGGACGGTCCGGATCGTCACCCGGCCGCCGCGCTCGTACGCCTCCAGGACGCGGTCGACCGGCGGGCCGACGAAGACGTCCTTGATGATCGCTCCGAGATTGTTGTCGATGAACACCACCACGGTGTGCGGATGCTGCTCGTCGTCGTAGTCGAGCACGACGCTCAGCCCGTCACCGGTGATGTCCTCGGACACGATCGCGCTGGTCAGCCGGAAGCCGGCGATCCGGGTCACCCATTCGGGCACTTCGTCCTGGGTCCGCAGCCGGGAGACGTGGGCTCGTTGCAGCGGCAGCCGCCCGGCCGGGCCGACCGTCCGCGCGAGGCTGGTGAGCAGGACGAACGACTCGAGGTCACGGCGCTCGCCGAGCACCCGGGCCGCGTCGGCCCAGAAGAACCGCTCCACCTCACCGATCTCGTCCGGGCGCCCGGCCGGCCACAGCTGATCGGCCAGCATCGCCGCCGAACGCGCCACCGACGCCTCGGCGATCACCGGGTGCAGCGCGCTCGGCGCCGCGGCGAGGTCGAGGGTCAGCGTTTCCAGCAGCGTCTCCAGCACGGCGACGCTCGGCGTGGTGTCGACGTCGACACCCGCCGGGGGCACGTGCGGCTCGCCGGGCTCGGCGCCGACGAGCCGCAGATGGCTGCGTCGTCCGTCCCGTCCGCTCGGAGACTTGGTCACCTCCGTGAGATTACCGCCCGGTCCCACTCCCCCGCAGTCCCGTCCGCGCGCCCTGTGGATAACTGGCTGCCCCCCACGGACGGAGGGTTGCCCACCGAGATTTCCGGTGGGCAACCCTCCAGGTCAGCGGGTGACCGCGGCGTCAGCCCTTCAGGGCACCGGCCATCAGGCCGCCGATGAACCAGCGGCCGAGCACGATGTAGACGAGCAGCGTCGGGAACGACGTGATCAACGCCCCCGCCATCGAGGCGGCGTAGTCGACCTTCTGGCCACCGGCCAGTGCGGCCAGGCCCAGGGTCACCGGGCCGTTCTGCTGCGTGGTGAGGAACAGCGCGAACAGGAAGTCGTTCCAGACCGAGGTGAACTGCCAGATCAGCGTCACCACGAACCCGGAGATCGAGATCGGCAGGATGATCCGGGCGTAGGTCTGGAGCAGCCCGGCGCCGTCCACCCGGGCCGACTCGATGATCTCGTTCGGCACGACGGTGGCGTAGTAGTTCCGGAAGATCAGCGTGCAGATCGGGATGCCGTAGATGCAGTGCGCGATGATCAGCGTCGGGATGCCCCGGGTGACGTCCAGCTCGGTGAACGTCGTCCGCAGCGGCAGCATCACCGCCTGGTAGGGGATGAACATCCCGAACAGGATGAACGCGAACACGATGTTCGCGCCCGGGAACCGCCAGCGGGCCAGCACGAACCCGTTCACGGACCCGATCATCGACGAGATGATCGCGGCCGGGATCGCCAAGGACAGCGACCGGACCATGTACGGCTGCAACACGTCCCAGGACTTGCGCCACGGCTCCAGCGTCCAGACCTCCGGCAGGTTCCACTGCGCGGCGGCCGTGGTGTCGGCGGACGTCTTGAAGCTGCCGACCACCACGACGTACACCGGGATCAGCACGAAAAGCAGGAACAGCAGCAGGATGACGTACTTGATCGTCCGGCTCAGCCGGGTCGTCCCGTCGGCGCCGGCCCGGGGCTTGTGGCGGATCGCGCTCGCGGTGGTGCCGGTGGCGGCATCGACGGCGGTCATTCGTTGCTCTCCTGCCGGACGGTGTACGCGACGTACGGGATGACGAGGACAGCGACGACCGCGAGCATCACGATCGCGATCGCGGCCGCCTTGGCCTGGTCGCCGCGCAGCAAGGTGTTCCACATCAGGATCGAAGGCACCTCGGTACGGAACTGGTTCGGCCCGGTGATCGCGTAGATCAGGTCGAACAGCTTCAGCGACATGTGCCCGAGGATGATCAGCGCCGACAGGGCGATCGGCGACAGCTGCGGGAACAGCACGTGCCGGTAGAGCTTGAACTCCGAGGCGCCGTCGACCCGCGCCGCCTCGCGCAGCTCCGGCGGGATCCCCCGGAACCCGGCCAGGAACAGCGCCATGATGTACCCGGACAGCTGCCAGACCGCCGGCAGGGCGATGGCGGCCATCGTCGTCCATCTGCTCCCGGCGGTCCACCAGGCGTTCTCCAGGAAATGCAGCTGAAGGAGCTCGAACAACCGGTTCAGGCCGCGGGCGTCGTCACCCTGGGACGGGTTCAGCAACCAGCCCCAGACGACACCCGAGGCGATCATCGAGATCGCCATCGGGAACAGGAAGATCGACCGGAACACGCCCTCGCCGCTGACACCCTTCTCCAGCAGCAGCGCCCAGATCAGACCGAAGACCAGCGTGCCCACGATGAACAGCACCGTGAGCACGCCGAGGTTCTTCAGCGAGTTGAGGAACCGGTCCTCGTGAAACAGGTTCGTGTAGTTCTCGAACCCGACGTAGTCGACCGAGCCCCCTCTGCGCGCAGTGTGCCGATCGGTCAGCGAGGTGTTGAACGTCCACGCGATCAGCCCGTACACGAAATACCCGAGCAGCAGCACCGTCGGCAGTAGCACCAGGGCTCCAGGACCCCAGGTGCGAATTCTTCCGTGCATGCTCAGCTCACCGCCCGGGAACCGGTCCGCAACTCGTTCCGCATCAGCTCGTCTTCATCGCGTTGCCGAGCGCCGTCTGCAGCTTGGCGACGTCCGGGCTCCCGCTGAACTGGCTGAGCGCGGACAGGATGTCGTTGTTCTGTCCCGCCGTGCAGGCCGCACCGTGGGCGCAGGACGGCACGATCTTGTCCTGCTTCCAGTCAGCCATCGCGCTCTGCTGGTACTTCGGGTAGTCCGCCGGGTTGGCGTCCGAGCGGGCCGGGATCGAGCCCTTCTTGGTGTTGAACGCCTTCTGGCCGTCGGCCGAGCCGGTGACCTTCAGCCAGCACTTCGCGCCGTCCGGGTTCTGTCCGTTGGTCGGCAGGGTGAAGGAGTCGGCGAGGAACTGGAAGTTGCCGGCGGTGCCCGGTGCCGGCCAGTAGGTGTACGCCGTGTCCGGGACCTTGTCGGCGAGCTGCTGCGCGGCGACCCAGTCACCCATCAGCGTGTAGCCGGCCTGACCCTTGTTGACGTAGCCCAGCGCGTCCGCCCAGTCGATCGCCTCGCGGTCGCTGTTGCTGAAGGTGAGCAGCGTCTTGTACTTGTTCAGCGCCGCGGTCACGTCGCCACCGGCCCAGTCGGTCTTGCCGTCCCACAGCCCGGTGAACTTCTCCGGGCCGAGCTCGGCCAGCAGCACGGCCTCGACCAGCATCTCCTGGGCGAAACCCTTCGAGAGGCCCAGCGGCGCCTTCACGCCGGCGGCCTTCAGCTTGTTCAGGTCGGCGATCCACGCGTCCACGGAGGCCGGGGCCTTGGTGGCGTCGATGTTCGCCTTCTTCAGCACCGTCGGGTTGGCCCAGACCACGTTCGCCCGGTGGATGTTCGCCGGGATCGAGTAGATCTTGCCGTCCACGGTCAGGTTGTCGAGCAGGTTCTGCGGGAACGCCTTGTCGAGCCCGAAGTCCTTGTACAACTGGCTGACGTCGTCGACCTGGCCGGCGTTGATGTAGTCCTTCAGCTCCGCACCGGCATGCGCCTGGAACGTCGACGGCGGCTTGCCTGCCTGCAGATCGTTCGCCAGCACCTGCTTCGCGTTCGCACCGGCGCCACCGGCCACCGCCGAGTTCACGAACTTGAAGTCCTTGCACTCGGTGTTGAACACCGAGACCAGGCCGTCCAGACCGGCCTTCTCACCACCGTCGGCCCACCAGGTGAAGACGGTGACGTCCTTGTTCGCCGACGAGTTGCTATCACCGCTGCTGTTGTCGCTGTTCCCGCAGGCGCTCACCGCGAGAAGACCCGCCGCGCCCACCAGCGCCAGGGTCTTGCTCAGACCACCACGCATGATTCACTCTCCGATCAGTTGATGGAGCCGCCTGTGACAACGATGCCCCCTTGACGGCCCAACTGTGGTCACGCGGCAGCCCGGGTGTCAACGTTCCGCGCAGGCGCGTTGCGCAGCCGTGACCCCGTGCACCTTGACAGTGTGAGAGCGCGCACATCGCTGGCCCGAGTGGGTACTGCGCGCAGTCGCGTTGCGCAAAAGGTCAGGGTCGGAGCAGCACCTTGATCGCGCGCCGCTCGTGCATCGCGGCGTACCCGTCGACGACGTCGCTCAGCGGGATCTGGGAGTCGAACACCTTCCCGGGGTCGATCTCCCCGGCGAGTACGTCGGCCATCAGGTCCGGCAGGTACGCCCGGCACGGCGCGGCGCCGCCGTTCAGGCCGACGTTGCGACTGAACATCGTCCCGATCGGCACCTCGACGCCGTGCGGTACGCCGACGAAACCGACCGTGGCCCCGGCCCGCGCGACGTCGAAGGCGGTCGTCATCGACTGCTTCGTGCCGACACATTCCAGGACGGCGTCGGCGCCGACGCCCTTCGTCAGCTCGAGGACGGCGTCCCGGGCCGCGTCGCCGCGCTCGGAAATGATGTCCGTGGCACCGAATTCCTTCGCCAACTTCTGGCGCGGCTCATGCCGCGACAGGGCAACGACCCGCTCCGCGCCCATCCGCGAGGCCGCGAGGACCCCGCAGAGCCCGACCGCGCCGTCGCCCACGACGACGACCGTGTCACCTGCTTTCACCCGCGCCGACCGGGCCGCGTGCCATCCGGTGCCCATCACGTCGGACAGCGTCAGCAGCGACGGAACCAGCGAGTCGTCGGGCACCTCGGGCGTCGCGACCAGCGTGCCGTCGGCGTACGGGAGCTTCACGTACTCGCCCTGACCGCCGTCGGCCTTGGCGCTGCCGTAGCCCACCAGGTTCTGGCAGGCGGTCTGGTAGCCGGCCAGGCAGTGCGGACAGGTGCCGTCGCTGACCACGAACGGCGCCACCACGAAGTCACCCGGCTTGACCGTGCGGACCTCGGACCCGATCTCCTCGACGATGCCGACGAACTCGTGCCCGATCGGCCGCGGCTCCTTGACCGGGTTCTCCCCGCGGTAGGGCCACAGGTCGGACCCGCAGATGCACGAGGCAACGACCTTGACGACGGCATCGCCCGGCCCGTCGATCTTCGGATCCGGGCGATCTTCCAGCCGTACGTCGAATGCTCCGTGAATCACCGTAGCTCGCATGGAGCCCACAGTAGATCAGGCCGGAACGGGGACCTTCTCGACCCGCTTGGCACTCCAGGCCAGCCAGACGCAGGCGGCCGCGAGCAGCACACCGTGACCGATCCGCAGGGCGGGCGGTCCGAAGAACTGCGGCAGGAACAGCCCGAACCCGACCGCGAACAGGATCGCCGGCACCGTCTTCAGACGCACCGCGACCACGATCGCGCCCGCGGCCATGGTCAGCAGTCCGACGCCGAACATCGTCATCGCGACGGGGTTGTAGCGCACGGACTCGGCCAGGTCGAGGATGTTCGGCTGGTTGGCCATCGCGTGCAGGCCGAAGTCCTCCGCCCCGTAGTACGGCAGCGTCAGACCGGCGCCGATCCAGAACACGATCGCCGCCGTGCGGTCGAGCTGCAGCAACGCGACCGCGACCAGGATGAACCCGAGCATCGCGCACAGGTGCGCGACGACCCAGGCGGTGGAGCCCATCGCGGCCGCGGCGCCGGACGTGGTCGTCTCGTCCTCCCACGGGCGAAGGGCGGGGTAGAGCAGGAACAGAACGCCTGCAACGGACAGTGGGATCCTCATGATTCGTTCCTCAGACTGGCGAGATACATCCGGACGATTTGGTCGTAGGTCTCGTCGAGTTCCTCGGGCAGGCCGAAGCCGCCTGCCGACTCGACGGACGCAAAGCCGTGGACGAGCACCCGCAGCCGCCGGGTCGCATGGACCGCGGCCGGGCCCTCGAGCCCGTAGCCGCGCAGCGTGGCGTACATGACCCCGACCAGCTTCGTGCCAGCAGCCTCCTGCACCGGATCGTGCAGCGGGTCCATCGGCATCGCGGCGTACCGCTTCGGACGCGCTGCGACGTAGGCGCGATAGGCGTGCATCAGCGCGGTGACCGCCTCGTCACCACCCCTGCCCAGGACAGCGGCCGTGAACTGGTCGGTCATGTCCTCCAGCACCCGCACTCCGACGAGCGCCTTCAGCTCACCGAGGCTCGCCACGTGCTTGTACAGCGACGGTGTGGCGACCCCGCAGCCCTGCGCGACGGCGGCGAGCGTGAGGCCCTCCGGCCCGTGCTCGTCGACGACGCCCAGCGCCACCTCGACCACGGCAGCAGGCGTCAGCGACTTTTTTATGACCATAGCCCATAGGCTAACGCCATTAGCCAGTCGTCGTCAACAGGGTCAGATCGTCACGTACCGTCCGCGCCGGTGGACCAAGGCGGGTACGTCGTCCGCGGCGAACTCCACGTGGGCGATCTCGAGCTGCACCTGCAGGCCCCAGCCCACCTCGGGCGGGTCCTGGTCCACCAGCGTGCAGCCGGCCCAGGTGGTGACACCGACCGGCGCGGGCCCCCAGGCGGTGTCCGTCCAGTCGGCCAGCCGGAACGGCCCGCCCGGTGCGGGGGCCACGAACCCGAAGGCGTCGGCCAGTTGGCGGTGCGGTTCGCCGAGCAGCGACACCACGGCGGTCCTTGCCTCGCGCAACGTTTCCCACAGGTCGGAGTCCGGGTCGAGCAGCCCGATCACGTACCCGGGCTCGCCGTCCGCGACCAGCATCGACGACACGGTGAGCCCGGCGCGCTTCCCGTCGTACGCCGTCGTCCACAGCCCGACCGGCGACGCCAGCCGCCCCCGCAACCGCCGTACCGGACTCCGCTCCGACTCGGGCGGCAGGAACGGGTGGTCACCGTGGATCGTCACGGAGCCACGGTAACGCGTTCTCCCAGGCCGAACCGGTCGATCGGGTGCAGGCTGAGGCCGCTGGAGCCGCGGACGGTTCGGACCGTGCCGTTGTCGTCGAACTCGAAGCGGTAGGACTCGCCGTACGAGCCGTAGCCGTTGCCGCCGGTGACGCGGAGTGCGTCGCCGTCGGCCTCGAGCGGCTGCGGCTCGTCGGCCGGATTCGCCCCGGACGGATCGGTCGCGTAGAGGCGCCCGCCGATGAGCACGAAGTCGGTGACACCCCAGAGGTTCGCGAAGCGGCCGGTGAAGCGCTGCAGGTCGGCAGCGTCGCCGCGGTCCTCGGAGTCGGCGAGGTCGAGGAGCCGGAAGAGGCCCTCCGCCAGCTGCGCCGCGGGCCCGTCGATCGCGTTCGTCAGCACCGACACGACGATCCGCTGCTCGGGGTCGACGAGGGTCCTGGTGATGTGGCCCGGGTACCCGCCGCCGTGACCGAAGACCGGCCGCTCGCCGACCTTCGTCACCGACAGACCGAGGCCGTACCGCGCCTTCTCGTCGGAACCGGTCGTCCACAACGGGTGCTGCATCTCACGCTTCGACTTGTCCGACAGCAGCCGGTCGTCGCCGGGCAGGTGCGCGGAGAAGTAGGTCACCAGGTCCCGCGCGTTGCCGAAGAACCCGGTCGCCGAGGCCAGCGCCCGGGTGTCGACGTGCTCGATCGGGGCGCGCTTGTCGGCGTACGACAGCGCGCTGTATCCGGCGGCGTACTCGGCCAGCCGGGACGGGTCCAGCTCCGGGCCGAGGCCCGCCAGCCCGAGCTTGTCGACGATCGCGGTCTGGACATACGAGTTGTACGACGTACCGCTCGCGGCCTCGATCACCAGACCGAGCAGGCCGTAGCCGATGTTGGAGTACTTGAAGCGGTCGTTCTCCGGGATCACGGCCGACGACGCCTGCCGCAGTACGTCGAGCAGCTGGTCGCGGTCCGGGAAGCTCCGGGACAGCTGCCACCAGTCGGCGTCCAGGCCGTCGCGCGTGACACCGCCCGCATGCGCGAGCAGTTCCCGGACCGTCCGCTGGCCGAGCGGCGTACCGACGATCTCGGTGACGTGCTGCTCCGCCTTGTCGTCCAGCCGCAGCCGGCCCTGCTCGACCAGTTGCAGCACGGCCGTCCCGGTGAACGTCTTGGAGTGCGACGCGATCCGGAACAGGTGCTGATCGGTCAGCGGTACGTCGTTCTCCACGTCGGCGAGACCGTACGCGCCGGAGAACGCGACGGCGTCTCCGGCGTACACCGCGACCTGGACCCCGGGGACCCGCTGGTAGTGCTGGTTGAACGCCAGCCAGCTGTCGTAGTAGGCGAGTACCTCGGTCAAGCTCTGGGTCACGGCGGTCTCCTGGACGGATCGGCGGATGGAGATCAGAACGACAGTTCAGTCATACCTTCCGCCTCAGGGTCAGCTCAAAGACGCTTCAGCAGCAACTTGACCGCGAGTCCCGCGAAGCGCTCACCCAACGTGGCGGCGTGACTGAATGACGCGGAATCGTCCCGCGACGTAGGCGCCGTCGGTGTAGGTCGCGTTCGCGGCCGGGTTCGCGCCGGTGCCGTGGAAGTCGCTGAAGGCGGCCGACTGGTTCACGAAGACCTGGCCGGTGAGGTTCTCCGAGAGGGCGACACCGGCGTCGAGCGCGGCCTCGCGGGCCTCCTCGAGCACCTTCTCGTCGGTCGAGTAGATCCCGGCCGTCATCGCGCCGTCCTCGGTGACGGTCGAGCGGAACACGTCGATCGACTGCGCGGTGTCGGCGGTCTTGACCAGGAAGGACACCGGGCCGAAGCACTCGCGGGAGTACACCTCGGCGTCCTTGGCGTCGATCGCGACGAGCAGCGGCGTCCGGACGACCGCGGCCGGGAAGGCCGGGTGCTCGATCGCGCGGGACGCCAGCACGACGTCGCCGTACTCGTCGGCGAGCTCGAGGCGGCTGATCACGGCCTGGTTCACGATGCCGCCGAGGATCTCGACCGCGCGGGCGTCGTCGCCGAGCAGCTTGGAGATCGCCGTCGCGATGCCGGCGCCGACCTCCTCGAAGGACTTGTGGCCCTCGTCGGTCTCGATCCCGGCGGCCGGGACGAACAGGTTCTGGGTGGTGGTGCACATCTGGCCGGAGTACAGGCTCAGAGTGAAGGCGAGGTTGTTGCAGAGCGCCTTGAAGGAGTCGGTGGAGTCGATGACGACCGCGTTCACACCGGCCTTCTCGGTGAACACCGTCGCCTGGGTCGCGTTCTGCTCCAGCCATTCGCCGAACTCGCTGCCGCCGGTGAAGTCGATCAGCTTCACCTCGGGCCGGGTCGCCAGCGGCTTGGCCAGGCCGTCACCGGCCCGCTCGGCGGCCAGGGTGACCAGGTTCGGGTCGAAGCCGGCCTCGGCCAGCACCTCGCGGCACACGTCGACGGTGATCGCCAGCGGCAGCACGGCCAGCGGGTGCGGCTTCACGACGACCGCGTTGCCGGTGACGAGGGACGCGAACAGGCCCGGCCACGAGTTCCAGGTCGGGAACGTGTTGCAGCCGATCACGAGCGCGACACCACGGCCGGTGACGGTGAACGTCTTCTCCATCCGGATCGGGTCGCCCTTGGCCGGCTTCTCCCAGGTCGCGGTGGCCGGGTAGCGGCTCATCTCCTCGTACGCGTACGCGACCGCCTCCAGCGCGCGGTCCAGCGCATGCGCGCCGCCGGCCTGGAACGCCATCACGAACGCCTGACCACTGGTGTGCTGAACCGCGTTGGCCAGCTCGAACACCCGCTTGTGCAGCCGGTCGAGGATCTCCAGCGTGACCCCGGTCCGCCCGTCGATCCCGGCCCGGCGCCAGTCCGCGAGACCCTGCTGCGCCGCGGTCAGCAGCTCGTCCAGGCCGTCCTCGACCATCCGGGGGTACGAGACGTCCATGCTGATGCCGTACGGCGACTGCTCGGTCACGACCGTGCCGCGCGCGCCGGGGGTGTCGAGCGCGTACGTCGTCCCCAGGTGGGCCTCGAAGGCCGCCTTGCCGTCGGCCGCCGCGGTCTCGCCGTACACGCGGGGGCTGGGCGACTCCGGGAACGCGGAGTGGTACCCGCGGTCGTGGATCGCCTTCAGCGCGCCGTTCAGGCGATCGCGGTGGGAAGAGAGCAGGTCGGTGGTCATGGCTGCGATGTTACAGTCGTTGACGCGATTCGGACTAGGGTGTCACAAGGCTCTTCTCGATTGGGCGGCGTATGGACGACTTGGCGGCGCGCGTGGCCGCGGCGATGTGGGCGGAGGACACGGCCAGCGCCGGGTTGGGGATGCGCCTGGTCGCGGTCGGCGAGGGCACCGCGCGGCTCGAGATGACCGTCCGCGAGGACATGGTCAACGGGCACGGGATCGCGCATGGTGGATTCGTGTTCACGCTGGCCGACTCGGCGTTCGCGTTCGCCTGCAACTCCCGCAACCGGGTGACGGTCGCGCAGGCCTGCGACATCGTGTTCGTGGCCCCGGCCCGCCGCGGCGACCTGCTCGTCGCCGACGCCCGGGAGCGCACCGCGTTCGGCCGGAACGGGATCTACGACATCACCGTCACCCGCGGCGACGAGGTGATCGCCGAGTTCCGCGGCCGCAGCCGCCAACTGTCCGGAACGATCCTTTCGGAGGAAGCACATGAGTCATGAGGCTTTTCTCGTCGACGGCGTCCGGACGCCGATCGGACGGTACGGCGGTGCGCTGTCGGCGGTCCGCCCCGACGACCTGGCGGCGCACGCGATCTCGTCGCTGCTGAACCGGACCGCGCTGGACCCGGCGCTGATCGACGACGTGATCCTCGGCTGTGCGAACCAGGCCGGCGAGGACAACCGCAACGTCGCGCGGATGGCGGTGCTGCTCGCCGGGCTGCCGGACTCGGTCCCGGGCACGACGATCAACCGGCTCTGCGGATCGGGCCTGGACGCGGTCGCGTACGCCGCCCGGTCGATCATTGCCGGGGACAACGACATCGTGGTGGCCGGCGGGGTGGAGTCGATGTCGCGGGCGCCGTTCGTGATGCCGAAGGCGACGACCGCGTTCTCGCGGCAGGCCGAGGTGTTCGACACCACGATCGGGTGGCGCTTCGTGAACCCGGCGCTCAAGGCGCAGTACGGGATCGACTCGATGCCGGAGACGGCCGAGAACGTCGCGACCGAGTTCGGGATCAGCCGTGAGGATCAGGATCTCTTCGCGCTGCGGTCGCAGCAGCGGGCCGCCAAGGCGCAGGCCAACGGGCGGCTTGCCGAGGAGATCGTCGCGGTCGACGTGCCGGGGAAGCGAGGTGCGGTGACTGTTGTCGATGTCGATGAGCATCCGCGGGAGACGTCGCTCGAAGCCCTGGCTGGTCTGAAGACTCCTTTCCGATCGCCTGGGACTGTGACGGCCGGGAACGCCTCCGGGGTGAACGACGGGGCGGCGGCTTTGCTGGTGATGAGCGGGGAGGCCGTGGAGGAGCACGGCGTCACGCCGATTGCCCGCGTGGTGGGGACGGCGACGGCCGGCGTACCGCCTCGGATCATGGGGATCGGGCCGGCGCCCGCGACGCGGAAGCTGCTCGACCGCACCGGCGTCGCGCTGTCCGATGTCGAGGTGATCGAGCTGAACGAGGCCTTCGCGTCGCAGTCGCTCGCCGTACTGCGGGAACTCGGCCTGCCCGACGACGCCGACCACGTCAACCCGAACGGCGGCGCCATCGCCCTGGGCCACCCGCTCGGGATGTCCGGCGCCCGTCTCGCCCTCACCGCGGCCCTGGAGCTTCGCCACCGCGACGCCCGGTACGCCCTGGCCACCATGTGCATCGGCGTCGGTCAGGGCATCGCGACCCTGCTCGCCCGTCCCTGAGGAGTCGTCATGCTGGGTGATGCCTGCCCGATGGAGTTGCGCGACGCCGGTGAACGGCTGTCGGTCGACGAACTGCGGTCCCGCCAGTTGTCGTTGCTGCAGGCAACCGTACGGCGGGCGTACGAGAACGTCCCGCACTATCGCGCGGCGTTGGACTCGGTCGGCTTCAAGCCCGGTGACCTGGAGTCCTTGGAGGATCTGTCGCGCCTGCCGTTCACCGCGAAGAACGACCTGCGGGACAACTACCCGTTCGGGATGTTCGCGGTGCCCCGGACCGAGGTGGTCCGGGTCCATGCGTCGTCGGGCACGACCGGGCGGCCGACGGTGGTCGGGTACACGCGGCGGGACCTGGACAACTGGGCCGATCTGATGGCGCGCTCGATCCGCGCCGCCGGCGGGCGTGCGGGGGATGTCTGTCACGTCGCCTACGGGTACGGGCTGTTCACTGGTGGGCTGGGAGCGCACTACGGGGCCGAGCGACTCGGCTGCACTGTCGTACCGGTGTCCGGCGGGATGACCGAGCGGCAGGTCGACCTGATCCGGGACTTCGGGGCGCGGATCATCATGGTCACGCCGTCCTACTTCCTCTCGATCGTCGACGAGATGACCGAGCGCGGCCTCGATCCCCGCGACACGTCGCTGCGGATCGGGATCTTCGGCGCCGAGCCGTGGACCGAGCAGATGCGTCAGGAGGTCGAGGAGCGCACCGGGATCCACGCGGTCGACATCTACGGCCTGTCCGAGGTGATGGGGCCGGGGGTCGCGCAGGAATGCGTCGAGACCAAGGACGGCCTGCACATCTGGGAGGACCACTTCTACCCGGAGATCATCGACCCGGTCACCGGCGAGGTGCTCCCGGACGGCTCCGAGGGCGAACTGGTCTTCACCACGCTCACCAAGGAGGCCTTCCCGGTCCTGCGGTACCGCACCCGCGACCTCACCCGCCTGCTTCCCGGCACCGCGCGCCCCGGGCTGCGCCGGATGGAGAAGATCACCGGCCGTACCGACGACATGATGATCGTCCGTGGCGTGAACGTCTTCCCCACCCAGATCGAGGAGCAGATCCTCCTGGTCGAAGGCCTCACCCCGCACTACCTCTGCGTCCTGACCCGCCCGCACCGCCTCGACGAACTGACGGTCCAGGTGGAAGCGGCCCCCGACCTCACCGACCACACCACCGCCGCCGCAAACCTGTCCCGCCGCATCAAGGACCGAGTAGGCATCACCGCCACCGTCGAGGTCGTCGCCCCCCACGCCCTCGAGCGCTCCCTGGGCAAGGCAAAACGCATCCGGGACGACCGCCGCTAGCAGGTTGTTTCACGGCGCCAGTCAGAGCAGTACGCCGGCCTGCCCGGGCTGGGGGCCATGTGTCGCGGAAAATGGTTGGTTGGCGGGCGAGACCGGCGGTACGGTGCGCGCATATGACTCAAGTACAACGGCCTCCGCGCACCGCCGACGAGCGCACCCAGCTGATCGGCTGGCTCGACCTGCAACGCTCCTTCGTCCGGATGAAGTGCACCGGGCTCAGTGAAGAAGATGCCCACCGCAAGGTCCTCCCGACCTCACCGCTGATGACCCCGGCCGGGATCGTGTCCCACCTGCGCTGGGTCGAGTACACGTGGTTCCAGCTCGGCCTGATGGGCGTTCCCGACACCGGCCAGACGCCCTGGACCGAGGACGGACACGTCGACGCCGAGATGTTCGTCGACGACGTGCCGATCGCCCAACTGCTCGACGAGTACGACGCGGAATGCGCGCGATCCAACGAGACGATCGCAGACCTGCCGCTGGACACCCTCGAGAAGGGACCGTGGGCGGCCAAGGGCGAGGCCGCGTCCCTGCGGTTCGCGCTGTGCCACATGATCGAGGAGACCGCGCGGCACGTCGGCCACCTGGACATCATCCGGGAGCTGATCGACGGCGTGAAGGGCTACACCGAACCGGAGTGACGCAACCCGGTTACGGCCGCGCCGAGGGGTGGATAGGATGTCCGGCATCTGGCACGGGGTAGCGACAAGAGGTGTGATGAGGGAACCCTCCGTACGCCGTTATTCCGGGCGGTCAGTCGAGGAGTGGAAGGCCGCGCGCCGGGAACGGCTACTGGCCGCCGCGCTCGAACTCTTCGGGACCGAAGGATATCCGGCGACATCCGTGGAACGCCTGTGCACACAGGCGAAAGTGTCCACCCGGCACTTCTACCACGAGTTCCAGAACAAGGAAGCCGTGCTGCTCGCGGTGCACGCGCAGGTGATCGAGCTGGCGGTCCGGAGCACCGGCGACGCGCTCCGCCGGACCGCCGACCGGCCGGTTCGGGAGCGAATCACCGCGGCCGTCGACTCGTACCTGCGGACCATCATGACCGACCTCCGGCGGGCCCGGATCTCGTTCGTCGAGGTGGTCGGCGCGAGCCCCGCGGTCGAGGAGCAGCGGATCGCGTTCCGCGACCTGCTGATCAGGAACGTCCGGGACCTCGGCGACACCGCGGTCGAGCGCGGCGAGATCAAGCGCAAGGACTTCCGGTTCCTCGCGCTGGCGTTCTTCGGCGCGGTCAACGCGGTCGTCCACGACTGGATGCTCACCGAACCCCGGCCATTGGAGCAGAAGGTCCAGAACTCCCTCCGCGACCTGGCTGTGGAGCTGATTACGGCCTAATCCGTGGCGTAGCGCTTGCGGAGTTCGGCGACCGCGTCGATGCGGGTCAGCGCGGCGCCTTCGTCGTACGCCGTCTCGTACGCTTCGTTGCCCAGGGCATCACGCAGGCCGTCGACGAGACGCTGGACGTCGGCGTCCGGGATCGCTCGGGTGCCCTTGATCGCGGCCGCGAGACCGAGCGTGCGCGCGGCGGCCGTCAGCTCGGCGGCCTGTGTCCGGGCAGCCAGCACCAACGAGTCCACCGACGTCTCGACAACGGCGGCCGCGACCGGCATGTCCTCCGTGCCCAGCGCGAGTTGGACCGCCTCCCGGCCGCAGCGTTGCGCCTGCTCGACGTCGCCGGTCGACGCGTAGATCCGGCTCAGCTGCGAGAGCAGCGCCGCCTGACCGTGCGGTGCGATCCGCTCCGCCGCGGCGTCGAGCATCGAGTAGCCGCGCTCCGCGAGCTCCTTCGCCTCCTCGAAGCGGCCGGCGCGGTGCGCGAGTCGCGCGAGTCCCATCAGCGCCATCGCCTGGCTGCCGCGCGAGCCGGTCTCCTCGGACAGCCGCATAGCGCGCTCCAGATCGGCCCGGGCGCCGTCGTGGTCGCCCAGCTCGATCCGGCTCATTGCGCTGCTGCCGAGCAGTTGGGCAACGCCTTCCGTCGTACCGAGCTCCTCGACGAGCCGCAGCGCCTCGGTCAGCGACTCGAGCGCCTCGGCGTGCTCCCCGTGGCCGGACTGGTAGCCCGCGAGGCCGCGCAGCGCCATCGACATACCGAACCGGTCGCCGAGCTCGCGGAAGCCGTCGAGCGCGACGGTCAGGTTGACCGCCATCTCCTCGATCTCGCCTTCGTTCTCGCGGAACATCGCGCCGCACATCACGCCCATGTTCCGGATCCAGGGATCCGGGTGCCGGCCGGCGGCCTCGAGCTCGGCGAAGCAGGTCGCCTTGTCCCGCCGGATCGCCGCCCACACCGCATTCGTGAACAGGCCGATCCCGGAGTCGACGAGCATCCGGTGCCGACGGGTCATCCAGCGGACCGTCGCGAGTCCACGGATCATCTGCTGGAAGGACGTGGCCGGGTCCTCCTCGGTGGACATCCGGCCGAGCGCGAGCAGGTACAGCGCCTCGGCCTTGTCCAGCGGAACGGTCGGGCCGGGGACGGCGAGGGCGGCCTGCATCCAGCTCACCGCTTCGGCGGGGCGACCGCTCATCGTCCAGTACTCACCCAGGACGGCGACCATCTGGACAGCGACCCGTGCCGACCCGGCGTCAATTGCCGTCCGCAGGGCGTCGAGCAGGTTCTCGTTGTCGGCGGTCAGGCGGGCGATCCACTCGATCTGCTCACCGGTCCGCAGCTTCGGTCGCGCCTTACGCAGCATGCGGCTGAAGTAGGTCCGGTGCGCGTGCCGGAAGCGCTCGTACTCGCCGGAGGCCTTCAGCTGCTCGGCGCCGTATGCACGGACCGTCTCCAGCATCCGATAGCGCACCGACCGCTCGTCGGCGGCCGCCTCGACCAGCGACTTGTCCACCAGGGACGCGAGGACCCCGAGCACGGACTCGGCGGGGATGCTCTCGTCGCTGCAGATCTGCTCCGCGGCCTCGAGCGTCGCACCGCCCGAGAACAGTGAGAGTCGCCGGGCGACCGCCTGCTCGTCCGGGTCCAGCAGGTCCCAGCTCCACTCCACCACCGCGCGCAGGGTCTGGTGGCGCGGCAGCGCGGTCCGGGAGCCACTGGTCAGCAGCCGGAACCGATCCGCGAGCCGGTCCACGATCTGCGGCGGGGTCAGCGCCCGCAGCCGGGCCGCCGCGAGCTCGATCGCCAGCGGCATACCGTCCAGCCGCCGGCAGATCTCCGCGACCGCCTCCCGGTTGGTGTCGGTCAGCTGGAAGTCAGGACGTACGGCGCGGGCGCGGTCGACGAAGAGCTGCACGGCCGGGTACGCGTCGGTGGCCGCGTGCTCCGGGGGCATCCCGAGGGGACCGACCGGATGCAGGTGCTCGCCCGGGATGCTCAGCGGCTCACGGCTCGTGGTCAGCACCCGCAGCCGCGGGCAGGACGCGAGCAGCGAGTCGACAAGTCCGGCGACCTCTTGGACCAAGTGCTCGCAGTTGTCGAAGACAAGCAGGATGCGCCGGTCACCGATCACCTCGACAAGTCGCAGGGTCGCTGCGCGGCTGGTCGGGATGTGCTTGGGCGCAAGGCGCGCCGGTGCAATGTCGACGTACTCGCTGGCACCCAGCGTGGACAGGACGGTGGGCGCCACATCGGCCGCGTCACCGAGCGGCGCGAGCTCTACGAACCAGATGCCGTCGCCGGACTGGCCCACCAGCGAGCGCCCGGTCTCGGTGGCCAGTCGGGTCTTTCCGGCACCACCCGGTCCGACCATGGTCACCAAGCGGGTCCCGTTGCTCAGCAGGCGCGTCAGCTCAGCCACGTCCTCCCGGCGGCCGACAAAGCTGGTCAACGGAGCACGCAAGTTGCTGCGGGGCGCGACGGGCGCTGGCACGGCGGCGGTCTTCGCGGCCGGGTCTACTGCGTCGCCACGCAGTACAGAGACGTGGAGGTCGCGCAGACGTGTGCCGGGGTCAGCGCCCAGCTCGTCGGCCAGGGTGGTGCGAATACGTTCGTACGCCGCCAGGGCCTCCGCCTGGCGACCGTCGGCGTACAAGGCGCGGATCAGAAGCTCGTGGATGCGCTCGCGGAGTGGATGGGTGACAGCCAGACGCTCCAGGTCGCTGGTCAGGTCGCGGGCATGGCCGGAGCTGACCGCAGCCTCGGCCAGGTCCTCCGACGCGGCCAGGCGCAGCTCCGCGAGCCGGTCCGCCTCGACCGCGGCGAACGGCAGGTCGCGGAGGTCGGTCAGGGCCTCGCCGCGCCACAGCTTCTCGGCCTGGGTGAGGAGCGCGTGCGCCTGCTCCGGGTCGGACGTGAGCAGCGCGCGCCCTCGCCGTACCAGCTCTTCGAACTGGAGGGCGTCGACGCAGTCCGGCCCCAGCGTCAGGGTGTAGCCGGCCGGGCCGGACTGGACCGAGACGCTCGACTCGGTGGCCGGCAGACTCGCCCGCAGGCGCGACACGAGGGACTGCAGAGCGTTCGCGCTCGGGGCCTCACTGCCCCACAGTCCGTCGACCAGGGTCTCGACGCTCACCGGCCGACCGGCGCTCAACGCCAGCCGCGCGAGCAGCCCGCGCAGGCGGACGCCGCGGATGTCGAGCGGAGTCCCGTCGGCCGCCCACATCGCGAGAGGCCCAAGCACCGCTATGCGCACCCCACCAGCCTCGCACATCCTCCCGACCAAACACCCGTGCCTTTTGTCATCCCGGAGCCTAAGGTCGGGGTTCGTGACTGAAATCGCCGCGCAGACCCAGGTCGCGCTCTCCAGAATCGTCGCTGAACGTCAAGCCAAGGGCCGGGTGCCGGGCGTGGTGGGCGCTGTTGCCCGCGCCGGTTCGCTGGCCTGGTCTGCCGGGATCGGATCGGCGGACTTGGAGAAGCCCGGCGTCCCGCCGACCGCGGACACGCAGTTCCTGATCGCGTCGCAGAGCAAGACGCTGACCGCGGTGGCCATCATGGCGCTGCGCGACGAGGGCAAGCTCAGCCTCGACGACACGATCGAGAAGCTGATCCCGGACAGCACGCACGAGGGCATCACCGTCCGGCAGATGCTCAGCCATGCCAGCGGCATGCAGCGCGAGCCGGTCGGCGACGTGTGGGACCTGATGAAGTTCCCGTCCCGCGAGGAACTGGTGCCGGGCTGGAACGCGGCGGAGCGGATCGGCAAGCCGCACCACCGCTTCCACTACTCCAACCTGGTGTTCTCGCTGCTCGGCGAGATCGTCGCGCGGCTCGACGGCCGGTCCTGGTACGACGCGGTCAAGGCGCGGATCCTGGACCCGCTGGAGATGCGCCGGACCACGGTCGGGATGGACGGCGGGCCGGCGCAGACCGGGTACTACGTGCCACCGTGGTCCGACGTACCGGTCCGCGAGCCGTTGCTGGACATCGGCGCGATGGACGCCTGCGGCGGGCTCGCGTCGACCGCCGAGGACCTGGCGAAATGGGCCATGTTCGTCGCGAGCCCGGTCGACGAGGTGCTGTCGAAGGACACCCTGGACGAGATGTGCCACGTGCAGATCATGGCCGACGTCGACCGCTGGCAGCTCGCCTTCGGGCTCGGGTTCATGCTGCTGCGCCGCGGCGACCGGCTGTTCGTCGGCCACGACGGCGGGATGCCCGGACACATCACGTCGACCTTCGTCGACCGCGCGTCCGGTACGGCGGGGATCGCGCTCTTCGGGTCCACGTCGTCGCCGGCGCCGAGCGCGCTGGCCACCGACCTGATCATCAAAGTCCTGGAGGACGACCCGCTGCCGCCGGAGGCCTGGGTCCCCGGCACCTCGGTTCCCGACGAGCTGTCCGGCGTCCTCGGCACCTGGTTCTCCGAGGGCTCGCCGTTCGTGTTCTCGGTGAAGCAGGGCGTCCTGGAGGCGAAATCCCCGGCCGCCGCCGAGTACCAGTCCCCCGCCGTCTTCGAGCGTCTGTCCGAGGACGTCTACCGCACCGTCTCCGGCCGCGAGACCGGCGAGCTGCTGCGGATCACCCGCGACCCGGCCGGCCATCCCACAAAGTTGCACTGGGCAACCTATCTCTGCACCCGGGAGCCGCTGTCCTTCGGCGAACTCAGCGGCGTCTAGACCACACAGAAGTCGTTGCCTTCAGGGTCTGCCATCCACAGGTGGTCGAGGTCGGTGGAGTTGTCCATCAGGACTTCCCGGACCACGGTGGCGCCGGCTTTGGTGAGGGTTTCGGCGGTGGCGCGGATGCGTTGCTCGCGGAGGTGTTGCGGTTCCGCGCGGCCGCCGGCCACCTGGAGGTCGAGGTGCAGGCGGTTCTTGACCGTGCGCGGCTCGGGGACCTTGAGGAAGGAGATGGACGGCAGCACACCCTCGGGATCGGAGATCGAGGCGCCGTCGCCCCACTCCTCCTCGGGGACCTCCAGTTCGGTCAGCCAGGCTTCCCAGGTATCCCAGCCCGGCGGCGGAGCGGACTCCGTGTAGCCGAGCGCCGTACACCAGAAGCGCGCGATCAGCGCCGGATCGGCACAGTCGATGGTGAGCGTCCAGTTGGTCGTCATACCGACCACTCTGGCGCTCACCACCGACAAGTTCGCTGATATCAGGTACGGCGGCGGTAGGCGCGGATCGCCAGCGGGGCGAAGACCGCGACCAGGCCGACCATCCAGGCCAGCGTGATCAGCAGCGGCTTCTCGATCGGGCCGCCGAGCATCAGGCCGCGCATCGTGTCGACCAGGTACTTGACCGGGTTGATTTTCACGAACGCCTGCAGGAAGCCGGGCAGCGTGTCGGTCTGCACGAACACGTTGCTGCCGAAGGTGAGCGGGAACATCACCAGGAACGCGACGCCCTGCACACCCTGGGCGGTCTTCAGCGACAGCCCGAGCCAGACCCAGATCCAGCACATCGACAGCGCGAACGCCAGGACGACCACCAGCGCGAGGACGCCGTACCCGACGCCGTTCTGGAACCGGAAGCCGAGCGCGAACCCGGTCCCCATCAGGATCACGATCGACAACGTGTACCGGACCGCGTCGCCGAGCACCGCGCCGACCAGCGGCGCCACGCGGGCGATCGGCAGCGACCGGAACCGGTCGAACACGCCCTTCGCGAAGTCGTCGTTCAGCGCGACCCCGGTGCCCATCGTGGAGAACACGACCGTCTGCACCAGCAGACCGGGCAGCAGGAACGGCAGGTAGTCACGCCAGCCGGCGCCCTGCGCGATCGCCCCGCCGAACACGAACAAGAACAGCACCAGGAAGATGATCGGCTGGAACGTCACGTCCGCCAGCGCTTCGGGGTTCTGCCGGATCCGTACGACGTTCCGCCAGGCCAGCGTCAGGCTCTGCTGCACCCACGCCAGCGGATTGGCGCGCCTGGCGACGTGCGCCGGCTCGAGTGTCGCGGTGGTCATCGGCCCACTCCTTCCAGGATCTTCTGCTCTTCGGCGGTGTGCCCGGTCAGCGCCAGGAACACCTCGTCCAGGCTGGGCAGCCGTAGCGACAGCTCGGTCACCGCGATCCCCGCCTCGTCCAGCCGCCGTACGACGACGGGCATCGACGAGCCGTCCGTCACCGGCACGCTCACCAGCGCGTTGACGACGTCCACGGACGGCCGGGTGCCGACCGACTCGGAGACGATGGCCGCGACCCGCTCGAGGTGCGCGGGCTCCGCCGGACGGACGTCCAGCGACTGTTTGCCCGCCTGCGCCTTCAGCTCGGCCGGCCGCCCGTTCGCGACCACGGCGCCCTTGTCGAACACCACGATCGAGTCGGCCAGCGCATCGGCCTCTTCCAGGTACTGCGTGGTGAGCAGGACCGTGGTCCCGTCGAGCACCAGGTTGCGGACCGTCTCCCAGACGCCGTTGCGGGCGTGCGGGTCCAGACCGGTCGTGGGCTCGTCCAGGTACAGGATGCTCGGGTTGCCGACCAGACTCGCGGCCAGGTCGAGCCGGCGGCGCATACCGCCGGAGTACGTCTTCGCGATCCGGTCACCGGCGTCGGTCAGCTCGAACCGCTCCAGCAGCTCGTCCGCCTTGGCGCGGGCCTGCGGCCGCGAGTACCCGAGCAGCCGGCCGATCATGATCAGGTTCCGGCGGCCGGACATGTCCTCGTCGACCGAGGCGTACTGCCCGGTCAGGCCGATGATGCTGCGGACCTTGCCGGCCTCCCGGACGACGTCGTACCCGCCGACCGTGGCGTGACCGCCGTCCGGCCGGAGCAGGGTGCCGAGGATGCGGACCGCGGTCGTCTTGCCGGCGCCGTTCGGGCCGAGGACCCCGAGAACGGTGCCGGTCGGCACGCTCAGGTCGACGCCGGCAAGCGCGGTCGTAGTGCCATATTTCTTGACCAAGCCGACCGCCTCGATGGCGACCTGGTTCGTTGTGGTCATCGGTTCCTCCCAGTTGACTCACTTCACTGGGATTACCGTGCCGCGGTGCTCTGGCACCGGCCTGGCACTCCGCTGTCAGGCCGCTGTCTCAGCCTTTCAGCGGGACGATCTGGTTGGCGAGGAGCGCCTGGTACGCCTCCGGGTTGTAGCGCGCCAGGTGACCGCGGGCCTTCCGCCGGTACTTGAGGATCTGCCGGGTGCCGATCGCCCACAGCACATACTGGAACGCGAGCGCGAACTTGAAGTCGTCGATCGACTGCGGGGCGCCACCGGACGACGCGTCGAGCAGGACGCCGACCATGCCGATGCAGATCAGCGTGGCGATGAAACCGCCGGTGTTGACCATCCCGTTGGCCGCGCCGAACCGTGTCGTCGGGTTGAAGGTCCGGGCGTAGTCCAGGCCGAGCATCGAGCCCGGTCCACCGGCAGCCTGTACGACGATCAGCAGCAGGAGCACGGGCAGCGGAGCACGCCCCGGCCAGAGCAGTACGACGGTCCACATGACCACGGAGCCGGCGATCACCGCCAGCACGATCCACGACCGGTAGAATGGGAACTTGGCGGCGTACCGCCCGACCAGGGGTCCGTAGCAGAGGCCGGCCAGCACCGGAATGATCAGCATGGCCGCAGCGGTCGTCGGAGCGAGTCCTTGACCCTGCACCAGGAACGGGAAGCCCCAGAGCAGGCCGAACGTGCTGCCGGAGAAGCTGGTGGTGAAGTGTGTCCACAGGCCGAGCCGCGTGCCCGGCTCCTTCCAGGCGCGGCGCAGGTTGCGCTTCACCTCGTGCAGCGGCTGCTTGGCGCGGCGGAGCGGCTCGTCGTACGGGGTGTTCTTCACGAGGAACAGGACGAGCAGTCCGGTCACCACGCTCAGCAGGCTCGCAGCAGCGAATGTCGGCGTCCAGCCGAAGGCGTGGAAGGCAGCAGCCATCGGCACGGTCGACATGATCGCTCCGAGACCACCGAGCATTCCGGTCGCCTGTGACATCACCGGCTGGCGTAGCGCGGGGAACCACGACATGACCACACGCAGCACGCTGATGAAGACCAGTGCGTCCCCGACACCTAGTACGGCGCGTGCGGCGAGCGCGGCGGGGTAGGAATCGACCAGGCTGAAGGCTGACTGCGCTACGAAGAGCAGACCGGACGCAGCGATCAGCAGGCGCTTGGAGCCGTACCGATCGAGCAGTACGCCGACCGGCACCTGCATCGCGGCGTACACCGTGAGCTGGACGACCGTGAAGCTGGCCAGGGCGGATGCGGAGATGTCGAAGCGCTCGGCGGCCTGCAGTCCGGCGACGCTCATCGAGCCGCGGTGCAGCACCGTCACGAGGTACGTCAGGACAGCAGTGGCCCACACCGCCCAGGCTCGCCGTCCGCCCAGGGGGAAGAGAAGTTCGGTCACCGAGTGCCCCGCAGATCTGTCGCGGCTTCGGCGATGTGAGCGACGACGAGCTCGCGGAAGCGTTTGACGCTGTTGCCTCCGAGCGCGTCGATCATCTCCTGGTGCGCGGTGATCGACTTGTCCATCCGGGCCGGCTGCACCTCGATACCGGGCACGCCCATCCGGACCTGCCGGTCCCGCAGGCTGTTGTAGAGCTTGGCGAGGATCTGGTTGCCGGCGGCACCGACAATGGCCTCGTGGAACGCGCGGTCCGCCTCCAGGAAGCTCTTCGCGTCCCCGGTCTTGCGACAAGCGCGCATCTCGTCGACGCGCTGCGTCAGGGTCTCGATCAGCTGCTTGCGGCGCGGCCACACCTTGGCGGCGGCGTGCGTCTCGATCAGCTCGCGGGCCTCGAGGACGTCCTCGATCTCCTGCGGCAGCACCGGGAGAACCAGCGCGCCCTTCTTCGGGTACAGCTTGACGAGGCCGGACTCCTCCAGGCGCAGCAGCGCCTCGCGCACCGGCGTACGGGAGACGCCGACCGCCGTCGCGAGCTCACCCTCGGTGAGCAGCTCGCCCCCGGGATACGCCCGGTCCAGGATCGCGGCCTTCACGTACGCATACACGCGCTCGGCCGCGGGGATCTTCTCCACCCCCGGCGCCGCCTCGACGACCACGCGGGCGATCTCCGCGGTCTCGTCACCCAACACCAACGCGTCCGGCGCCTGCACCGGCTCCCCGCTTGCCACTGAACTCCCACCCATACGACTCGTATCTGTGTTGTATCTATCTTACACACACAGGTAATCCACCGCGGGCGGCCGATATTCCCCAGCTTGTCCACGAGTTATCCACAGGCAGATCCACAGGATGTGGGCAACGGAGCGTCATGCAGGGTTTCCCTAGCGTTGTGGATGAACGACTCCGCCGGTCGGCGATTCGTCCTAGAGTCTCCGGTTATCGGCCTGGGCCCGTCCGCCTGGGCGCTGCCCTGAGGAGGCACCTTGTCCCGAACGTCCCGTCCCCGCCGGCTGGCGGCCGGCCTGTCCGCCGCCGCGCTGGCGTGCGTCTCCCTCGCCGCCGCGACCGAAGCCAGCGCCGCCACGCCCGACGCCGCCGGTCCGCTGATGAACTACGTGGTCAACACGAAGGCCACGCCGGGTCACGTCCGCAAGGCCGAAGACGCGGTCAAGGACGCCGGCGGCACCGTGCTCACGTCGTACCGGCAATTCGGTGTGGTCGTCGCGCAATCGACCAACCCCAACTTCCGGACCGACATCCGCGCCACGCACAACGGGCGCGAGGTGCAGTCCGTCGGCGCCACCCGGACCGCCGCGGTCAGCGAAGGCCCCGGCGGGCTGAACAGCATCGACGACGCCGAGGCGACCCCCGTCCTCGACCCGCGCGAGGGCGAGCAGTGGGACATGGTCCAGATCAAGGCGGACCAGGCGCACGCGGTCACCGACGGCTCCCGGAGCGTCCTGGTCGGCATCAACGACAGCGGCGTCGACGACACCCACCCCGATCTCGCGCCGAACTTCGACGCCGCCGACTCGGTCAACTGCGTGAACAACGGCGTACCGGACACCACCACAGGCGCCTGGCGGCCGACGACCAGCTCGCACGGCACCCACGTCGCCGGCACGGTCGCGGCGGCGCGCAACGGCGTCGGCATCGTCGGCGTCGCGCCCGGCGTGCGGATCGCGTCCGTCAAGGTCGTGAACGACGACGGCTTCATCTACCCGGAGTACTCGATCTGCGGGATCGTGTGGGCCGCGCAGCACAACATGGCCGTGACGAACCACAGCTACTTCATCGACCCGTTCGAGTTCTGGTGCAAGGACAACGGCGACCAGGGCGCCGTACAGGAAGCCGTCCGGCGCGCGTACGCGTGGGCGTCCGACGAGGGCACGCTCTCGGTCGCGGCCGCGGGCAACTCGAACTACGACCTGTCCAACAAGACCACGGACCGCAACAGCCCGAACGACACGACGCCCGTCACGCGGACGATCAACAACGACTGCCTCGACATGCCGACCGAACTGCCCGGCGTGATCACCGTCGCCAGCACCACCCAGGCCCGCGCGAAGAGCAGCTTCTCCAACTTCGGCCTGAACAAGATCGACGTCGCCGCCCCCGGCAGCTCGATCCTCTCCACGCTCCCCGGCAACCGCTACGGCCTCGCCAGCGGTACGTCGATGGCCTCGCCGCACGTCACCGGCGTGGCGGCCCTGATGAAGTCCACCCACCCGTGGTGGGGCCCGCGTGACATCGAACGCGCCCTCCACCAGGAAGCCGACGACACCGCCTGCCCCACCACCCCCGACCCCCGCTGCACCGGCACCACCACCAACAACGCCTTCTACGGCGAAGGCATCGCCGACGCCCTAGACGCCGTAACCCCCTGATCCGAGCGGGGGTCCCCCGCCCGGGACCCCCGCTCCATTCAGCAGGTGATGTCAGCCCACGCACCGACTACGCACGACTCCTCCGTCGCCGTGCTACGCGCCGCTCCCACCCACCCCCGGCTCAGCGCCGGTGCATCTACTGCCGGCTACCGCCGACGACCTGCGGGCTGCCGCCCGCCTTCTGCTCGCTAGCGCTCGCGAGCGACTACCAGCTGATCGCCCGCAGCACGGCTGGATGCTTCGTGGAGTGGACGTAGGTGGAGCCCCGATGGAAGCCGAAGAGAGTCAGGATCGTCCGAGCGATCGCGGCGGAGGCGGCGGGTCGACCACACGTAGTGGACCCCTGCGATCACGGGTGTACTTCTCGTAGTCCGCGAAGTGGCGGCGTCGGCTGAGATAGTGCGGATAGTGCTCGAAGTGCCAGCGGCACCCTTCAATGAATTCTTGGTGGCCGTCCAAGCCGAGCCGAGTGCATAGGCCGGAGAATTCCTCCAACCCCGCCAACATCTCGTGACACTCGGACGCGGTCGCGGCATGTGGCCCGCCGAGAACGCCGGCCGGCAATTCGTGCACCGCGTAGGTAAGCCAGTCGCGATCACGCCAGTAGCGGTCGCGATCAGCCTCTGCGCGCACCACCTGGGCACCTCCTCCCGCGTCTGCTGAACCCATCTACCCAACCTTCCCGCGGCGCTGGCGAACGGCATCGCACACACATCGGCAGTTCTGTCCGCCGCACCGACACCTGAACAGACTTCTGGTCAGTCGGCGACTCCTCGTGGGAGCGGCGGCAGTACGTATCCTTCCTTGCCCCAGACGACGTGCCAGCCTTCACCTAGCTCGTCAAGGCGCTGGTTCAACCATGCGACCGGAACCACGTCGATGCCAGCCAGGATGTAGGGCGCGTCTTCGGCGAACTTGTCCAAGTACTCCTGCCGGATCTGGATCAAGACCCCCAGTCTGCGGGTGTACTCGGGGGCGTCCGGGCCTCCTCCTCCACGGCCGAATCCCCACTTCCAGGTCTCAAACCCGTACCGCTCCGTCGGCCCCCGGGCTCCGCGACCTCCCCGGCCATCTTCACTGCCCGCGTCGCCGCCATCGCCGCCGATCACTAGGCCGTCGTCTCCGAATACCGTTCCGCTGCCGCCACGGCCACCGCTACCACCCATACCGCCACGCCCCGCGTTGCCTCCGATGACTGTTCCACGGTTACCGAAGATGGCGCCGCTTCCGCCGTCGCCGCCGCTCGCACTCGGCTCCTCGTCGATGTTGAGGAACTGGGCTCGGATGCTCGCTAGTGCCGGCTGGTCGAGAATTCCGGTCACGCGTTCAAGGTGATACAGGGTCACGTGATCCGGCCACGCGGCCTCGAGGAGCGGTCGCTCCGCGAGCAGGAGCTCCTGGTTCGTGACGAACACGAACGCCTCAGCGTCATTGCGCTCTCTAGCAGCTTTGAGGTCGGAGGTGAACTTCGCCCTGATGTGGGCGAATGACTGCTGCCCTCGCGGAAAATAGAACCCCGCGATGTGGTGCACACCATCGCGTACGCACACAGCGTCCTTACCGCCGTCTTTCCCGCCAAGCGGATGACTCGGGTCGACCTCATTGAAACCTTCGGCCAGCAGAATCTGGACTGCGAGGCGCTCAGCCGGGCTTTGCCCCGAGGTCCACTCGCGGAGTCGATGCCAGGTCTCATCCCATCGCTTCCCCACACGGCAATCCTGGCAGGTAGCGGATGGACTTACACGCACGAGCGTCGGCATGTGCGTAGAGCGCCTGGCGCAGCAGCCGGCCACCAAGCCCATCCACCTTGCTAGTCATCCAGCCATTCGGCCCCGCTGGGGTCGCGGTGGTAGCCGTTGTGGTGGCCTCGTGCGCAGGCGCGGCCGGTCATGGGGTTCTCGCCGTCGCAGAGGTCGGCGGGGTGTAGCTCTGGCCAGCCTGTTTCGGTGTTACGAGGATGGGTTGCCCACTCGACGTCGGGGCGTGCGGAGCTCGCTGCGTTCGTGTCTGTCTTGCTCATGTCGCCCCCATCACTGGATCTGTTCGGGCGTTCACCACGCTAGGTCGAGGAGGCGAAGGCACGGGTGAGGATTTCTTCGGATTTCTCGACTGATCGAAAGTGACCGGTCGGCAGCGAAATCAGGAGGTCCGATTGTCTGGCTCGGAGGCGAGTTCAGACATCACGCGGCCGATGATTTGTCGCGCGGCATGGCCGTAACTGGCGACGGCGGCTAGCTGCTCGAATGCGTCGGCGTACAGCTCGATCTCTTGTGGTTGGCGGAGGTCGAGTTCGGCGCTGAAGGTCTCGACGACCACCCGCTTGTCGTCGTACATCCAGAATCCGTGCCAGGGAGAGATGGTGTACTCGGTGCTCGTTGCGATGATGCCGAGGCGGACATTGGGCAGGTGAGAAGCGGATGCCAGGCGGTCGAGCTGGCCGAGTAGGGCGTCGGTCGGGCACAGACGCAGCCGGAGTGCGGCCTCGGGCAGCACGAAGTGGAACTGTTTCCCTGGCCTGTAGAGGATCTCCTGCCGACGGAGACGGGCGGCGATGGCCTCGTCCGCGTCGTTGGGCGCCTTGAGTCGGCGTACCGATTCGTAGAACCGCGCACGCCCGTACTCCGCGGTCTGTAGTAGCCCGGGAACGACGGTCGCCTCGAAGATCCGGAACAGTCGGGTCTTCTGCTCCCATTCCATGAGCTGCGCCTGCTGTGGCCGATGGCCGGCGCGCATGAGGTGACGCCACTCGGCGTACTGCAACTCCAACGTATGCAGAGAAGCGAGCAGCGCGTCGATTTCGGATTCCTGACCGCTGGCGCGCGCCCAGGCGCGAAGGTCGTCGTCGGTGGGCGTTTGCCGGCCGTTCTCGATCTTGGACACCTTCGACGGCGGCCATGCGAGCGACTCCGCGAACTGCCGACCAGTCATTCCGGATGACTGGCGAAGTTGGCGGAGTCGCTTGCCGAGGGCTGTGCGCGCCTCGTGGACGCTAACCGCGTCCGAGGTGTTGGTGGCCGGCAAAGTCGTCCCGTCGTACTGCTTCGTGCCAGGCGGCGTCTCGCCAGTAATTGTGCTGCACGATCTCGGCCGGATCGCTGATCAACTCGGTACCGAGAAACGCCTCCTCGTCGTCGAAGTTCATCCGCATCAGGGTGCGCGAGTCGAAGAGCCAGTAGTCGTGATCGGGTACGCCTGCAGCGTCGGCCTGATCGCGCGGCAGGTACCGAATGTCTTCTCCGGCCCGGGTGGTGAAACCTGAGCACCACAGACCGAAGCGGCTGTAGTCGGTCAGCGGAACGGTCACGACCCGGACCCGGGCGAACCGCCGCCCGGTCGCTGTCGCGCCCCGGACCAGATCAAGCCACTCACTCATCCATGCCGGTTCGTCTCGGTCGCCGGCCAGGAAGTTGGTGAGCGGCTCGGATTCATCGGGCTCGTTGTAGCGGTCGCGCACCTCGAGTCGAAACGCTGTGTGCTCAAAGCTGTTGAGCAGTTCCCAGAGCGACGGCGCCGGCTCGCTGGTCAGTGGCCCTGCTCCTCGATGTACCGAAGCGCGTACATCTTCAGGACATCCTCCGGCATCTCGATCAGTGTCTCGTGGTCCGGCACCGGCGCGACGGCGTTCACGTCGGCCAGCACATCCGGGTCGGTGACCTTCCAGCCCTGGGCTATGTAGGTCACCCGGTCAGGCCGGTCGGTCGCGAACAGCGTCGGTGAGTTACTCGTCTGAGACTCAGGGTCCTTGCCGAGGAAACGGGCTCGCATGACGTTGCCTCCTTGCTCGAAACTCGGAGAAATCTGTCTGTTTCGATGATGCTCCCGCGTGTCAGTCGGCGCAACATCACCGGCGAGTTCACGCACCGCGTGGTGAGAGCGCAGACGAAGAACAGCGCTCAGCCGCGGGATCAGGGCATCGTGAAGGGCTACGGGCGCCGAGGTTCACCCTCGGACGAGTGAGTGATCGGTTCCGGGCGAGTTGAGTTGCCGGGGGGTCACAATCGGCACGCCGGCGGACCATGTAGTCATGGCAGCCAAGGATTTGGTGTTCGCGGTCGGCGATCGAGTCCGGACCTGCGGGCGGCTCGTGGTGCGTGCTGATGGTGATTGGCTGGACGTGGCTCGCGTCCATGATCTGACCTTCAGACCGCCTGACTGGAAGTCTGATCGTTCGATCCGGCTGACGGGGGTCGACGTCGATGCAGTCTTCAGCGACGCTCCACCGAACCGGGTCCCGGGCGACGTCTTGGTGGTCGGGATCTGGCGCGACCAGATCATCGAGGTCGAGGCACAGACGACGGAGATCCCTGCTCCGGAGCCGCTTGCGCAGTGGACGGATCCACCCTGCCCGCCGCCCCGCGGTGGCTGGCGTCGCGACGTCGTGACCTTCGAGCTGGACTTCGATCTCGGCGACCTGCGAGCGTCCGGGGCAATCGTCAACCAGGTGATCTTCCGTCCGTCCCTGGACCAGGAGGTCCTCGTCGTCGCCGCCACCGACGTCGACGAGGCAATCCGGCGATTGTCCCCGAAGCTGCCCAATCAGCTCTGCGTGGTGCCAAGCCGGTTCACCCGCGCGCAGATCGACGAGCTCTACGACGTCCTGCATGCCCATTGGCGGGCGTGGCGCCTGGAGTCCTTCGGCACCGGCGCCGACGCACAAGCTCAGCCCTTCGTGATGGTCGAACCGTTCCGGGTCACCGCCGAGATGGCCGAATGGGCCGACACGCTGCCTGAAGGACTGCTTCGCCTTCGCCCAGCCATCAGCCCTGCACTACAAGCAGGTCCGGCGCATCGCTGAACCCGCTTGCCCGAAGCCGTCAGCGTGCCTCCATGATCGCGGACCCGCCGAGTCGTGGCGATTGGCTCCGATGGCCGTCGCCGAGTCGTGGATCGCGGCGGTGTATCACAACCACATTCCACGACTCGGCGGCCGGAGATCTGCGCCCCGTTGACGAAGGGGCGGACGAGCGGGACGACCGCCACACACGCGTCAGCCGGTGGTGATCAGGATGATGCCGGCTACCACTACTGCTGCGGCGGCGGCTCGTTTCGGGCCGAAGCGTTCGTGGAAGAAGATTGCGCCGATGATGGCGCCGAAGATGATGCTGGTCTCGCGGAGGGCGGCGATGGTGGCGAGGGTGCCGCGGGTTTGGGCCCAAAGGACGAGGCCGTAGGCGGCCATCGAGACGACGCCGCCGGCGAGGCCGGAGAGGATCGCGGGGCGGGGTAGGTCGAAGGCTCGCGGGCCGCGCCAGGCCAGGACGGCGAGCGGGATCGCGAAGCCTTGCAGCATGAAGACCCAGCCCATGTAGGTCGCTACCGGCATCTTGTGGACGGCGACCCCGTCGACGACCGTGTACGACGCGATCATCAGCCCCGTCCCGATCGCCGCGAACAACGCCGGGACCTGACCACGCCCCGGCCGCCCGATGAAGACGAGCGCGATCAGACCAGCCGATACAAGAAGCACGCCGGCCAACTCCAGCACGGCCAGCGTCTGGTGCAGTACGACGATCGACACCACAGCGACGACCCACGGCGACGTGCCGCGGGCCAGCGGGTACATCTGGCTGAACTGCCCCAGCTGGTAAGACGCCAGCAGCCCACCCAGATAAGCGACGTGCAGCAGCGCTGACGCGATGATGTATCCCCAAGTCCCGGCCGGCGGCAATCCCATCACCAGCACCGCGACGAGACCGATCACCCCGGCCGCGAGCTCGAAAAGCGCCAGCCCGGCCACCCGATCCGGTGCCCCGTGAGCCATCGCGTTCCACGTCGCGTGCAGAACCGCCGCCCCGAGCACCACCAGGATCACCACCACCCCCACACCTTCTCACCAGGCGTTCGGGGAGGTCAGCTGGATTACCGCGATGATGGTCACGTGGAGACCTCAGCCCGGCATCGCCTGTACGACGCTGCGGCGCGCTGCTCCGTGGATCCGCACTGGGCCGACTCGGACCGTCCGATCGAGGCTGCTACCCAGGCCCTCGTGGACGGCCTCGACTCCCCTGCTCTGCGTGAGCTCGCCGGCGCGCCCCGCTCCTCCAGGTCCGGGCCGATCCGCCGCCAGCTCCTCGACGCGTTGGACGAGCTCGCCATTCCACATCCGGACCCGACGTCACCTGGTCAACGCGTCAGCGGTACGTCGTACGCACGCCTGCCCACCGACCGCCTCCGCCTGCACATCACGGCGAGAACCGAAGGCTTCGAGGTGCTGATCCACGTCAACGGGTTGGAGATCACCGAAGCCGGCGCCGGCAGGGGCATGCATCCGTTCAATCTGTTCGTCCCCGCCAATCGGCTCGTGGCGACCACCGAGCCGCAACGCGTGATCGTTGCCCGGTGCTCCTGCGGCGAAACGGGCTGTGGTTCGACCGAGGCCCGGATCACCCGCGACGACGGTGTAGTCCATTGGGACTGGTCGGTCGGCGTACCGCTGGGCCATGGAGTCTCGTTCGACGCCGCGGCGTACGACGCAGAGGTCGAGCGGATCGGCGCCGATCGCAGTTGGCAGCGGCCGGCGGACACGGCGTCACGGCTGGTGCTCGAAGGCGCCGACCGCAACCACCTCGCCGCAGCCGGCCTGACCATCAACTGGGCTGCGCAGGACCATCGAGATCCCCAACGGTTCCTTGTGGCGCTGGATGCCAGGGCAGAACTGGTCCAGGTGTTCCTCCGCTTCCCGATGAATGAACCCGAGCGGCTGGCCGCCGAGGTACTGCGGACGCTTCGGCAGCCACCCGGAAAGTGGCGCGCGACGTTCCACTCGATGGTGGTCGGGCGTCGCGTGCGGCCGTCCATGGCTGGCCGGCGTTGGAGATCAGAGGACCCCTGGGGGTAGCAGACCCAGGTCGCGCAGGCTCTCGGCGGTTTCGGTGATAGTGGTTTCGACGTCGCGGGGCTGCCAGCCGAGAGCACGGGCGCGGTCGTTGTGGATGATCGGCCGGGGCAGGTCCGGGCCTGACGCTTCCTCGACAGGAGTCACGACGCCGAGGCGGCGGTGCAGCATCTGCGCGACCTCGAGGAAGCTGACGGTCGGGCCATCAGCTACTGCCAGGAAGCGGTGGCCTGCGGCGTCGGGAGCGGCCATCGCGCGGATGTGCAGGTCGGCGACGTCGCGGACGTCGACCACGCCGAAGCGGGCGCGCGGCGCGACGTCCAGTGACCCGTCGAGCATCATCTTGATCAGCTGGGTCGACGAGCGCAGGTCGGCGGTGAGCGTCGGTCCGAAGATGCCGGTCGGGTTGACGACGACCAGTTCGGTGGAGCTGTCACGCATCAGGTCCCACGCGGCGCGCTCGGCGATCGCCTTCGAGCGCGGGTACGGCGCGAGCCCCGGCGTATCGGGATCCGTCCAGTCCGCCTCGGTGAACTCGGCCCCGGGCTTCGGCGTGTACCCGACCGCGGCGAAGGACGACGTCAGTACGACGCGCCGCGCGCCGGCGTCCCGCGCCGCCCGCAGGACTCGCAGCGTCCCATCACGCGCCGGGACGATCAGCTCGTCCGGGTCCTCCGGTTGCTCGACAGGAATCGGGGACGCGACGTGGTGGATCTCCGCACAGCCGTCGACCGCGGCCTTCCACCCGTCGTCCGACATCAGGTCCGCCTCCACGAACTCGAGGCGCGCGTCGTCGGCGCCACCACGGCGTACGGCGGCGCGAACCGCGGCGCCGCGTGCGGCCGAGCGCACCGTCGTACGGACCGAAGCCCCGTCACGGAGGAGCCGCGCGATCAGATGGGTCGCCAAGTAGCCGGAACCGCCGGTGACCAGGATCATCGCAGCTCACCCACCACGGGCACGAGCCGGCGGATCGCGTCGGCCTCCGCCGCCTCGTCACCGCGATCGCGGGCGTCCCAGAGCTCGGCCTTCCCACGCAGGTACGCGAGCCGGACGCGCTGTGCCGCGATCTCGGCCTCGATCCGCTCGGCGTGCCGCAGCAGCAGGTCGCGCTGCTCGGCCGCGGCCTCCCGTCCCCGCGAGCGGTTGGCGAGGTATGTCCGCATGTCCTCGATGCTGACGCCGGCCGCGCGCAGACAGGCCAGTGCTTCGAGCGTGTCGACGTCCGTACTGCGGTAGCGCCGATGCCCACTGCTCTCGTCCCGGCCGATCGGGCCGACCAGCCCGACGTCCTCGTAGTACCGCAGCGTCGGCTCGCTCAGCCCGCTCCGGCGCGCGACCTCCTGAATGGTGAAACTCGTCATGCCGTCCACGCTCACACACTTCAAGCGCTTGAGGTCAAACAAAAGGCCCGGGTCGATGCACCCGGGCCTTCCGTCGTACGGCGGTCAGAACATCAGTGCGCGGGCCGGATCCTCGAGGATGCCGGCCACGTCGGCGAGGAAGGTGGAGCCCTTCTCGCCGTCGATCAGGCGGTGGTCGAACGACAGCGCGAGCGTGGTGATCCAGCGCGGGACGATCTCGTCGTCCACCACCCACGGCTGCTTGCGGACCGCGCCGAAGGCGAGGATCGCGGCCTCGCCCGGGTTGATGATCGGTGTCCCGGCGTCGACGCCGAACACGCCGACGTTGGTGATCGTGAACGAGCCGCCGGCCTGGTCGGCCGGTTGGGTCTTGCCCTCGCGGGCGGTCGCGACCAGGTCGTTCAGCGCCCGGCACAGGTCCGGCAGGGTGAGCGCGTCGGCGCCCTTGATGTTCGGGACGATCAGGCCGCGTGGGGTGGCCGCGGCGATACCGAGATTGACCGCGCCCTTGTAGACGATCTCCTGGGCCTGTTCGTCCCAGGCCGCGTTGACGATCGGCGTACGGCGGGCCGCCAGCGTGACGGCCTTCGCGACGATCAGCAACGGCGAGACGCGCAGATCCTTGAACGCACGGTCCGACTTCAGCCGCTCGACCAGCTCCATGGTGGCGCTGACGTCGACGGTGATCCACTCGGTCACGTGCGGCGCGGTGAACGCGCTGGCGACCATCGCCTGCGCCATCACCTTCTGCACGCCCTTCACCGGTACGCGCGTGTCCTCGCGCCCGCTGACCACAGGTTCGTACGTCGCAGCAGCCGGCGCTTCGACCGGAGCCGCGGCGTAGGCCTCCACGTCCGCGCGGGTGATCACACCACCCGGCCCGGTCGGGGCAACCGCGGCCAGGTCGATCCCCAGGTCCTTGGCGAGCTTCCGCACCGGCGGCTTCGCCAGCACATGCACAGACCCGTTGCCCCCGGCGACCGGCGCCTGCGGCGCCGGGGTGGGGAGGGAGGCCGCGCCCGTGGACGGCGCCGCCGCGACGGCGGCAGGTGCCGGCCGGGCGGCCGGGGCCTGCGGCGCGGGGACGGCGGTACCGGCGTGCGCGGCGGGTGCTGTTGCAGCTGCGGTTGTCCCGCCCGCGGCCGGAGCCGAGCCGGCCGAGGACGCGGGTTTGCGGGCTCGGCGTTTGGCTTCGGTGGTCTTGGGGCCGTAGCCGACCAGGACCGCCGTACGGCCGCCGGATTCCTCCGGTTCCGGGACCGACGGGACCATGTCGTCGGCGAGGGCCTCGGCGGCTTCGGCGGAGTCGGTCTGCACGGAGATGATCGGCGTGCCGACCGGGACCGTTTCGCCTTCCGGTACGAGGAGCTCGGTCACGACGCCCGCGAACGGGACCGGGAGCTCGACCAGCGACTTCGCGGTCTCGATCTCGACGATGGTGTCGTTGAGCTTGACGGTGTCGCCGGGCTTGACCTTCCAGCTGACGATCTCGGCCTCGACGAGGCCTTCACCGACGTCGGGGAGACGGAACTGCTGGACGCCCATCAGTACCCCATCACCCGGTCGACGCCGTCCAGCACCCGGTCGAGGTCCGGCAGGTAGTCGTCCTCCATCCGCGACGGCGGGTACGGCGTGTCGTACCCGGTCACCCGGAGCACCGGCGCCTCGAGGTGGTAGAAGCACTCCTCGGTCACCCGCGCCGCGATCTCCGACCCCGGCCCGAACGAGTACGGCGCCTCGTGCACCACGACCGCACGACGAGTCTTGCGAACCGACGCGAAGATCGTGGCCAGGTCGAACGGCGCGATCGTCCGCAGGTCGATGACCTCGAGGTTGCGGCCGTCCTCGACCGCGGCCTCGGCCGCCTGCAGGCAGGTCTTCACCATCGGCCCGTAGCAGAGCAGTGTCGCGTCGGTGCCCTCGCGGACCACCTTCGCCTTGTGCAGCGGCAGCGCCGGCGGCACGGACTCGTCCAGCTCGGCCTTCTCGTGGTACCGGCGCTTCGGCTCGAAGAACACCACCGGGTCGTCGGACTCGATCGCCTGCTGGATCATCCAGTACGCGTCGACCGGGTCGCCGCAGGAGATCACCTTGAGCCCCGGCACGTGCGCGAACAGCGTCTCCGGCGACTCCGAGTGGTGCTCGACCGCGCCGATGCCACCGCCGTACGGGATCCGGATGACGACCGGCATCCTGATCTTGCCCATCGACCGGTAGTGCATCTTGGCGACCTGGTTGATGATCTGGTCGTACGCCGGGAACACGAACCCGTCGAACTGAATCTCGCAGACCGGCCGGTAGCCGCGCAGCGCCAGGCCGACCGCGGTGCCGATGATGCCGGACTCGGCCAGCGGGGTGTCGATCACCCGGTCCTCGCCGAAGTCCTTCTGCAGCCCTTCGGTGACCCGGAACACGCCGCCGAGCTTGCCGATGTCCTCGCCCATCACGAGGACCTTCGGGTCCTTCTCCATCGAGGCCCGGAGTCCGGCGTTGATGGCCTTGCCGAGAGTGATCTTGGTCATCGCTCAGCCCTCGCCTTCGAACGAAGCGGCGTACGCGGCGAACTGCTCCCGCTGCTCGGCCAGTTGCGGCGTCTCGTCGACGTACACGTTCTGGAAGAAGTCGGTGAGCACCGGGTCCGGCAGCGCGAGGCAGCCGGCCCGCAGTTCGGCGGCGACCTGGTCCGCCTCGGCGTCGACGTCGTCGAAGAAGTCGTTGGCGACTCCGGCGTACCGGGTCAGGTAGGCGTGCACGCGCTCGATCGGGTCCTTGAGCTTCCAGTGCTCGAGGTCCTCGTTCAGCCGGTACTTCGTCGGGTCGTCGGAGGTGGTGTGCGCGCCCATCCGGTACGTGTACGCCTCGATCAGCGACGGCCCGCTGCCCTCGCGGGCGCGCTTCAGGGCCTGCTGCGTGACGGCGTACGTCGCGAGCACGTCGTTGCCGTCGACGCGGACGCCGGGGAAGCCGAAGCCGGCGGCGCGCTGGTACAGCGGGATCCGGGTCTGCCGGTCGATCGGCTCCGAGATCGCCCACTGGTTGTTCTGGCAGAAGAACACCACCGGCGCGTTGAACACCGAGGACCAGATGAAGGCCTCGTTCACGTCGCCCTGGCTGCTGGCGCCGTCGCCGAAGTACGCGATCGTGGCCTCGCCGGAGTCCGGGTCGCCGACCGCGTGGTCGCGCTGCTGGCCCATCGCGTACCCGGTCGCGTGCAGGGTCTGCGCGCCGATCACGATCGTGTACAGGTGGAAGTTGTTGTCCTTGGGGTCCCACGCGCCCTGGTCGACGCCGCGGAACAGGCCGAGCAGGTTCAGCGGGTTGACGCCCTGACAGAACGCGACGCCGTGCTCGCGGTACGTCGGGAAGACCATGTCCTTCTTGTTCAGCGCCCGGCCGGAGCCGATCTGGGCGGCCTCCTGGCCGAGCAGCGACGCCCACAGCCCGAGCTCACCCTGGCGTTGCAGGGCGGTCGCCTCGGCGTCGATCCGGCGGACCAGGACCATGTCCCGGTAGAAGCCCTCGATCGCCTCGTCGTCCAGGTCGAACGAGTAGTCCGGGTGCTCGACGCGCTCGCCTTCGGGCGTCAGGAGCTGGACGAACTCGACCTCTTCGGAGGCCTGGGGCGGACTGACCGGCGCCTCGTGGGGCGCGAACACTTCCGGGGCAGGGCCCGGCACAGACTCACTCACATGCACTCCTCGGGTTCGAGCGCGGGATCGCCGCGACCGCAACGTTGCACGGGGTCCCCCCGCTCTGCCGGGTGCGGCTTTCGCAGGCAGGTCCGCGTGGATCCAGGGTTGATGCACTGCTGGCAGTGGACCTCCTCACTGGTCTCACTCCCATCTTGCCGGACACCGTACCGACCAGGTGCCTGATCCGCTAACTGTCTGGACTCCGGCAGGTACGGCGGTACCGAAATCGGTCTCGCGGTGAGACACCAGTCCATCCACTGGTCCGGTCGGCCCGCTCATATGACAGGGATCGAGCATCTCGACGAGAAGTGTCACAACTTGGTTGCGGGCCTCCGCGGCGTGGCGGGATACCGCTGGCCACTGGCCGGATATCACCTTGCGGGTGTCGCAGCCCGGTCGTAGCGTAAGCATCGTTATTGCAGAACGCCCCTGACACTTTGAGGAGTCGCACGATGGCCACATCCGCTCCGGCCAGAGTGGCCGAGACCGGTTCCCGGACGGCCTCGGGCGCGATGATCTGGACCGCGCTCGCGGTCGTCTACGTCGTCTGGGGCTCGACGTACCTGGCGATCCGCGTGGTGGTCGAGGCCGAGATCCCGCCGATGCTCGGAATGGCCGCCCGGTTCCTGACCGCGGCGGTGCTGCTGGCGACAGGGCTGGCCCTGAAGTCCGGCTGGCAGCGGCTGCGGATCACCCGCCGGGAGGCCGTCGGAGCGGCCACGGTCGGCGTCCTCCTGCTTGCCCTGGGCAACGGTGCGGTGGCGGTCGCCGAGCAGACGGTGCCGTCCGGGCTCGCGGCGTTGCTGGTCGCGGCGATCCCGTTGTGGCTGATGCTGCTGCGGGTCGGCGGCGGTGAGCGCCCGCGGGCGATGACGTGGGTCGGCGTACTGATCGGGTTCGGCGGGGCGGCCTTGCTCGCGTTGTCAGGTGGCAACACGAGCGCGAAGCCGCTCTCGGTGGCGATCCTGGTGGGCGGCACGATCTGCTGGGCGATCGGCTCGCGGTACGCGCCGCGGCTCGGGCTGCCGCGGGACCCGCTGGTGACGGCGCTCTACGAGATGGTCTTCGGCGGTACGGCGATGGTGCTGCTCGCCGCACTGCGGGGCGAGCCGGGGCGGCTGCACCTCGACCGGATCCACGGGAGCGGGTGGATCGCGCTCGCGTACCTGGTGGTGTTCGGGTCGCTGCTCGCGTACACGGCGTACTCGTATCTGCTGGCGAACGCGCCGATCTCGTTGGTCGGCACCTATGCGTACGTGAACCCGGCGGTCGCGGTGTTCCTCGGCTGGCTGATCCTGAGCGAGAGCCTGACCTGGCAGATCCTGCTCGGCGGCGCGGTGATCATCGTCGGCGTCGCACTCGTCGTCACCGCGGAGCGCCGGCGCCGGTAGACCGGCAAAAGGAAAGACCCGGGCCCAAGGGACCCGGGTCTCCCACCGCTGCCGATGCGCGCGGCAGCGGGTCTGGCCGCCGGTCGCGCCCTGCCCCGAAAAAACACGGCGCGATACTCCGGCAATGCTTCCAACATATTCCGACGAATCGTGCTATTGCCAATTCGGCAGCCACCGAGCCCACCGAAACAATCTCTCCGATTCACCGGGCGTCCGTCACCCGCGCTGACTCAACGACGCACCCGGATCGCGGTTACGGGTCTTTTCATCTCAACTTCCACTCACTCTCCCGGCCGCTCCGTTACCAGCAAGTTGCCTGGTCAGCGGCCGGTTTCGTTGTTCCGTCAGGGAAGTCATCACCGCACGGCTATGCACTCCGACGCCGCCGGAATAGTTGACAAAAAAGTTTGTAACCAGGAGTGCCAGGTGTCGTTACCACTAAGACGAATCCGTCAAAACCCGAAAGGAAACCTGGCATAATGCAGGTAACTCGTAAGATCGTCGCCGCCGCGGCAGTGGCGACCGTTGCCACCCTCGGCCTGGCCACCGTCGTGAGCGCCAACGTTCTCGACGACGCGCAGCAGAAGGCTCAGGTCACGGGCCTGGCCGACGCGGTCTCCTCGGCCAGCAAGGGCTACGACGAGGGCCACGCTCGCTGGTGGGGCATGCACAAGGACGGCTCGCTGGTCGCCATCGACCGCAACGACCTCGGTGCGTTCCAGGCCTGCCACAACTTCGGCTCCGCCACCGGCATCGGCGGCAACGTGCCGGCCGAGGACATCACCGGCATCATCGGCTGGGGCAACGACGGCAACAGCGTGACCGCCGTCAAGACCTGCGAGCAGGACAACGAGCAGAACCGCAAGTGGTACAAGGCTGACGGCAACGGCGTCGTGTCCGTGTCCGACAACAAGGTCGGTCCGTGGCAGGTCTGCCACAACGAGATCTCGGGCTCGGGCATCGGTGGCAACGTGCCGCTGACGAACCCGGTCGGCATCCTGGGTCTGGACAACGACGGCAACTCCGTCGACTCGCTGAAGACCTGCGAGCAGAGCAACGAGCAGAACAACTGACCCTCCCTGGTCAGTGATGCAGGACCCGAAAGAGCCACCTCGGTGGGGTGACTGATTCGGAGCAACACCGCGGCGCCGGGAGCAAGCCTCACTCCTCCCGGCGCCGCTTCTTCGTGTCCGGCCGGGCTCAGAGTTTGCGGAGGTCGACGCAGGAGCCGTTGGGGAGATCCCGGGTGAGCAGGGACCAGATGCCGGTGGCCGCCGCCTCGGGCGTGGTCAGGGCGCCGGTGCGTTCGAGTTCGAGGAAGCGGCTCACGGCCGGGAAGACGGTCTCGTCGGTCGCGCGGATCTCGGACTGCATCGCGGTGTCGACAACGCCTGGCGCCACGGCGATGACACGGCAGCCGTCGGCGGGTTGTTCCTGGCCGACGGTCCGGACCCAGTGCTCCACTGCTGCTTTACCTGCGTTGTACGACGACCAACCGGCGTACGCCGTCGTCGCGGCGCCGGAGGAAAGCATGACCAGGTGCCGCTCGCAGGTGAGGTGCGCCGACGCGCGGAGGAACGCGGCGCCGAGGACCTGCGGCGCGGCCGAGTTCAGCAGGACGGCCCGGTTGTAGGCGTCCGGATCCGCCTCGGCCGCCGGGCCGATGGGCGTGATCGTGCCGGCGTTGTGGATGAAGACCACGCGCTCACCGTCGTACGCCGCCAGCTCGTCGGCGAACTGCGCCGCGACCCGCGACCAGTCCGCGGGATCCGCGAGGTCGGCCGTGAAGTGTTCGGCCGCGCCCCCGCCACGGGAGATGTCGATGATCCGGGCGTCCGGGAAAGGCACCGCAGCGACCAGCGCGGCACCGATCCCGGCAGAGGCCCCGGAAATCCAGACGAGACTACTCAACGGTCACTGGCGCCAGGCGCGGGCGACCTGCAGGAACAGATCGTTGGCCTCGCGTTCGCCGATCGTGACGCGGACGCCTTCGCCGGGGAACGGGCGGACCGAGACCCCCTCGGCCTGGACCGCCTCGGCGAACCTGACCGTGTCCTCGCCCAGGTCGAGCCAGACGAAGTTCGTCTCCGACTCCGGCACGTCCCAGCCGGCGGCCCGGAGCGCGGCCATGACCCGCTGCCGCTCCTCGACCAGGGCGTCGACGCGCTCCAGCAACTCGTCCTCGACACCCAGGGACGCGATCGCGGCGGCCTGGGCCACGTAGCTGACGCCGAACGGCAGCGCGCACTTCCGGATCGCGGCGACGACGTCCGGGTGACCGATCGCGTACCCGACCCGGAACCCGGCCAGCCCGTACGCCTTCGAGAACGTCCGCAGGACGAGCACGTTCGGCCGGTCGCGGTACAGCTCGACACCGTCCACGACGTCGGTCTCCCGGACGAATTCGCGGTACGCCTCGTCGATCACGACCAGCACGTTCGACGGCACGGCGTCGAGGAACGCGACCAGCTCGTCGCGGCGTACCACCGGGCCGGTCGGGTTGTTCGGCGTACAGACCAGCACGACCTTGGTACGGTCGGTGATCGCGGCCTCCATCGCCTTGAAGTCGTGGCGGGCCTCGGCGGTCAGCGGGACCTTGACCGACGTCGCGCCGGTCAGCTGCACCGCGATCGGGTACGCCTCGAACGAGCGCCAGGCGTAGATCACCTCGTCACCGTCGGCGACCGTCGCCTGCAGCAGGTGGTACAGCAGCGCGACCGATCCGGTCCCGACCGCGAGATCGCTCACCGGTACGCCGAACCGGGCGGACAGCGCCTCGAGCAGCTCGACCGCGCCCATGTCCGGGTACCGGTTCATGTGCGCCGCGGCCTCGGTCGCGGCGGCGAGCACCCCGGGCAGCGGCGGGTACGGGTTCTCGTTGCTGGACAGCTTGTACGTCGGGCGGCCGTCGGAGCGCTCCGGCGGACGGCCGGGCTTGTAAGCCGCGACATCGTCCAGACAGGCGCGAAAGCGAACCTCGTTGTCAGGGGTCATGCCCGCAGGTTAGTCCTTACCGATTCCCAGAACCACCCTGTCCCGAGTGACCGGCCGCGAGGGTTTGACTCCGGGTACGTGGAGCCTCAAACTGACTGATTGTCGGACAATCAGGGGATCTGGCGATCAGGTCTCAACGGTCATGGGAGGGTGTTCATGGAACAGCCGCTGGAGTGGGGTCGTCGGTATCTGATGGTTCGGCCGGACCACTTCCGGATCGACTACGTGATCAACCCGTACATGTCCACCCACGACCAGCCGGACCTGGCGCTGGCGCTCAAGCAGTGGGAGTCGCTGCGCCAGGCGATCGTGGACGCCGGCGGCACGGTCGAGGTGCTCGACCAGCGCGAGGACTCGCCGGACATGGTGTACGCGATGAACCTTGGGCTGGCCACCGCGGACGGGCGCGCGATGCTCTCGCACATGCGGTTCGAGCCGCGCCGGAAGGAGTCGCTGAGCGCGGCCGACTGGTTCACCGGGAACGGCTTCCGGCTCGAGCGGACCGGCGGTGAGGGCGTCGGGGCGCACCTCGAGTCCGGCGACGCGTTCGTGTTCGGCGACAGCCTGGTCGTCGGGTACGGGCCGCGGACCGAGATCGAGGCGCTCAAGCAGCTCGCGACCGAGTGGAACATCCGGGTGCGCGGGCTGCACATCGCGCACGAGGGGATGTACCACCTCGACCTGCCGTTCTGCCCGGTCGACAGCACGCACGCGATGGTCTACCCGCCGGCGTTCGACGCCGCCAGTCAGGCCGAGCTGTCCGGGATCGTCCCGGACCCGATCGTGCTCACCGACGAGGAGGCGTTCGCCTTCAGCGGGAACTCGATCGTGGTCGGCGAGACGATCATCATGCCGGCCTGCTCACCGCGGCTGCACGAGATCTTCACCGGGCTCGGGTTGCGCGTCGTCGTCCTGGACCTGTCCGAGTTCCACAAGGGCGGCGGCTCGGCCCGCTGCCTCACCAACCCGCTCGACTTCCCGCTGACCCCCATCACCAGCCCAGGCGGCGAACTCATCCTCCCCGCCTGAGTCGGGCTGGGTTACTTGTCGGCCTTCCAGACGATGTCGAGGGTGTCGGGGTCCCAGCCGTAGCCCTTGATCCATTGGAGGGCCTTGGTCTTGGCCTCGGGGGTCCAGGTCTCGATGACGATCGAGATGGCTTCGGGGTTCTTCGGGTCGGACTTGGACTGGGTGTACGTCGCCTGGAAGCCGGGGCCGATGTACGGCAGCTGGCCGAGGATCGGGTACTTCGCCTTGAGGCGCTGCTGGATCTGGTCGTACTTGCGGCCGGCTTCGGCCTCGAGTTCGCGCTCCTGCTCGGGGTTGTTCTTCGTCCACTCCCGGCCCTCGGCGCTGTTCGCGTACAGGTACATCTTGTACGTGAGCGGGTCGCTGCCGGACGTGAACGTCTCGGTGTAGCTCTGGAAGCCGCGCCGCGAGCCCACCAGGGTGTGCTCGCCTTCCTTGATCTTGACCTCGCCGTTCGCCGGGATCTGGTGACCGTCGAGCGTCAGGGTCAGGTCGTTCGGGATCGACGTCACGCTCAGCGTCGTCTTCGATCCGCCGCCGCGGAACAGCACGACACCGCCGATCACGATCAGCACGACGGCCAGCGCCACGACGCCGATCATGAAGGGCCGCCGGTTCTCGTCCAGCATCCGATGCTCCTGTCCTTGCTCAGCTCGCCGGTTGTGGCGCGTTCTTCAGCCGGTAGACCGTGAAGTTGCCGGAGCCTCCGCCGACGTCGTACAGATAGCCTGCCTCCGGAACGTGACCGTGCAGCGAGGCGGACGCGGAGTTGTAGCCCCCGCCTTCCTTGCCCCACGGACCGACGTACAGATAGGTGTGGCCGGGCCCGTTCAGGATGTCGCCCGGTTTCATGCCGCCCGGGGGCTCGCCGTGCCACCAGTCGTACTTCCCGGAGCCTTCCAGATACGTCCTCTGGACGTCGGTTCCGACATTCGGGTAGTCCTTGTCGGCGCCGCTCATGTGCATCACGGTCGCGACGAAGCGGCCGCAGTCACTGTACGGGTCGATACCGCTGGAGCCGTCGTTGTACTTCTCCATCGCGTCGACGTACTCCTTCTTCGCGATGCTCGCGGCCACACCGTCGTGACCGTCCTCCGGCCAGGCGAGGTTCTTCGCGACCTCGGCGATGTTGCCGCTGCCGGCGCCGCAACCGCCCCCGGTACTGGCCGCCGCGTCTCCGCCGCCGGCGGGTGCCGAGCCGGCGAACTGGTCGAACACGTGCCGAGCGTTCGCCTTGCGCTCGGCGTACCGCTCGTGGTTCGGGTTCTCACTGCCGGCGAACCGCTCGAACATGTGCCCGAACTGGTACGCGGCGTCCTCGACCGACGTCGCGCCCTTGATCGCCCGCCCGGCGGCCGCTTCCGCGAGCGGCGGGTCGCCGTTGAGCTGTTTGACCAAGAACTCCAGCTGGTAGCCCAGCGAGGCGATCTTCTCGTCCGGGACACCCGCGTCCCGGGACGGGTTGATCATCTTGCCGGCCGGTGTCCACTGCACGATTCCCCAGCCGAGCGAGGAGTTGACCACCGCGTTCGGCATGCTGACGGTGCCCGGGCTCGTGCCCTGCAGGCGGCCCGGCTCGACGCTCGACTCGCTGATCATGTTGCCGACGATGCCCGCGGCCTGCTCCTTGGAGTAGCCGTTCTGGACGAAGAAGTTGAACGCCTTCTGCTGGTTGTTGGCCCCGGAGAGGTTGCCGTCGACGCAGCTGCAGCCGCCGCCCTTCGAGGTGTCGACCTCGAACAGGTTCTCTTCCGGCTTCGGGACGATCGACCACTTGTTGTTGTTCTCCTGGTCGGCCCACATCTCCCAATGCAGGTGCACGCCGGCGAGCCCGACCGGAGCCCCCTGGCCGTCGGTCCCCTCGTTGCCGACGCCGGCCGTGCCGATCACGTCGCCGCGCTTGACCTGGGCGCCGTTGGCGACGCTCACGGTCTTCAGGTACTTGTACCGCGTCTCGACGCTCTCGAGGGTGACGGTGTCCCCGTTCTTCGAGGCCATCCGGATCCGGACCTCGTGCGCCGAGGCGGCGACGACGTTGCCGTCGTGCGACGCGTAGACCTTGGCGTCCTCGTCGACCTTGAAGTCGTAGCCCTGGTGGAAGAAGGACCACTCGCCGTCGATCTGGTGCCGATCGGTCGGCCAGCCCATCATGGGTTCGTCCTGGGCATGCTGCGCGCACTGCGCCTCGGCCGAGTCCAGCCCGCCCAGAACGCTGAGCAGCATCAGCAGCACGATGACCAACGGCAGCAGCAGCACCAGCCCGATCGCGCCAAGGAGCTGAGCCGGACTGATCTTTCCCACGCTCTGCTCCTCGCTGCTCCGAGTGACTCCCCGCGCCGGTCCGCGGGAAGGGGCGGCCACTAGAGGGAAATGCTGCCCGAAAACCGGGTCATGAGGTCGGAAGTTATCCACAGGCAGGTGTCTGGGGCCGGGTCGGGCGCGACAACGAACCGGGTCTGGACGAGAATCGCGGTATGTACGAACGGCTGCGGGTGGACCGCTCGACCACGGTGGACCGGGTGGTCGACGCGCTGCGGGCCGCCCTGTTCGCCGGTGACCTGCAGCCGGGGACGCCGTTGCGCGAGCAGCCGCTCGCCGAGGCGCTCGGGGTTGCCCGGAGCACCATTCGCGAGGCGATGACCATGCTGGTCACCGAGGGACTCGCGGTCCGGGAGCCGAACAAGGGGGTCAGCGTCGCGATCCTGCACCCCGCGGCGGTGGCCGACATCTGCCGCGCCCGGTTCGTGCTCGAGTCCGCCGGGATCCGGGCCTGGTACGACGCCGACGAGGCGGCCCGGGAGCGGGTCCGGGAGGCGATGCGGGTGTTCGCCGCGACCGCCAAGGACGGCGCGGACCCGGAGGCGATGACCGAGACCCACCTGGCCATCCACCGCAGCCTGGTCGCGCTGACCGGCAGCGAGCGGCTGATCGCGACCGCCGACTCGATCACCGGTGAGGCCAGGCTCGCACTGGCCAGGGTGGACGCGCTGCGGCAGGACGCGCGCCAGCAGGTCGCGTCCCACCGCAAGCTCATCCGGCTGCTCGAGCGCGGGGAGCTCGACGAGTGCGTCGAGGAGCTCCGCCATCACCTCGCCGGCGCCGAGGAGTCCCTCCTCGAGGCCATCGCGATGCCTCCGGGCTGACCCTCAGACCAGTCCGTCGGCCGTCACGTCGTACGTCGTCGAACCGACTCGGAGACCGGTCAGGCGAGCGTCCGGGTCGAGTGCCGCGACCTGCGGGCTGGCGGTCACGGTGCCGTCCAGGGCGACCTCGATGCCGAAGATGCCCTCCAGCACCAGGCTGACCCAGGCGCCGGACGACGAGCAGGACCAGTCGATCAGGTACGGGAACTGCGGCGGCGACTTCCGTGCCCCGCCGGCCATCGCCGGCTGCGCCTCCTCGACGAAGTGCGCCTGCCCGCACGGCCCCTGGTTCGCCGTCCGGGCAAGGCCTGGCAGCCAGTCCAGCAGTACGTCACCCCGCCCGAGCGCGAAGAGGGCGCGCCCCGCGTCCGCCGGCCACGCCGGGTACGCGCCGTTCCACTGGTGGTCCGGCCGGACGCTGAACGCGGCATCCGCGTCGTACGGCGACAGCGCGCGCATCCAGGTGGGCGTCTGCAGCTCCCGCTCGAAGAACGAGACCATCTCGGCGCACTGCGACTCGGACAGGTCGTCGGGGATCGTCGTACCGACGATGTTGAAGTCGTAGCAGTGCCGGACCGGGACGAGCGACCCGTCGGGCTGCCGCGCGTGCCAGAAGCCCTTGCCCTCGACGTACAGCTCGTTGACGTGGCCGGCCTGTGCTGAGGCCTCCTTGCGCAGGAGAGCAGCACGGTCCGCGTCACCCGAGCGGTCCGCGATCTCCGCGGCGACCCGCATGCACCACACGTTGGCCGCGTTGAAGCTCGCCACCTCGTGCACGTAGCTGCTGACACACTCCAGCAGGTTGTCGATGCCGCCGTAGTCGGCCAGCGCATGGTCCCCGCGCAGCCCGCGCCAAGCGGTCGCCCAGTCGTGCACGTGGTCGCCGACTGCCTTCGGCCCGACGGTCGCGTCCAGGAACGTGTCGTCCCCGGTGAAGCGCACGTAGTCGCGCACCAGCCGGGTCATGGCGAAGTCGTTGACCGAGTACCAGTAGCCGACCGGTCCCCCGGTCAGCCACTCGGTGCCGAAGTGCTTGTGGGTGTCCAGGTCGATCCAGTGCTCGATGTGTTTCCGCATCGGCTCCGGGTCGAGCAACGCATGCGTGAGCGAGGACAGGCTGTAGTCCCAGATGAACGTCGTGGTCTGCCAGTACCGCGGCATCAAGGTGTCGTAGGTCCGGCCGAGCACGCTGGCCGGGTTGTCCCGCCGGAACCAGATGACTCCGAGCACACCCCACCAGTACAGCTTCCGCAGCGCCTCGTTCGACGTCTCCAGCACCGGCAGCGAGCCGCTGAACCCGTCGCTGGCCGGGTCGAAGGCGTCCGCGATCGCCACGTCCCACATGCTCTCCGCCACCGAGATCACGGCAGGTACGTCGGCCACGCACACGTCGAAGTGCTCCGTCGCCTCCTCCAGCGACCCGGCCAGCACATGCACGTACGACAACCGGCCGCGCCCATGCTCGTCCAGCACGACAGTTGCCTCGAGCACGGACCTGTCCACGGTGCCGGGCACATCAAGACCTTGCACACTGACGGCTGAGGCGGACTCGCCGGTGCCGACAACCCGATTGTCGACAACCCGCAGGACGTTCGGCTCGGACGGCGGCTCCGGGCGCAGCCAGCCGGCGGACGAGCGAGTCGCGGTACTGGCCAGTGCAAGCCCCAGCCGCACGGACCGCCCTGGTTGCCCGGACACGTCCAGCTGTACGACGACAGCTGGTCGGCCGGGGGCGCAGGCGGTCGTGGTGCGCAGGTCGAGGCCGTCGACCGAGGTGGAGCGCACGACGCAGTCCGGCCGCCACACCACCTCGACCGTGCCGCCGTACGAGCGGGCCAGCCGACCGTCGACGTACAGTTGGCCGGTGATGGTGTCGCCGTGCGAGTACGGCGGGAAGTTCACGCTCCGGATCGCCATCACGTCGTGGTCGACCTGTGCCGTGCCGAGGAAGTTCGTCAGCCCGGGCGGGTTGAACATGTCGTCGTAGGTGTGGGTGAGGACGTCGCTCGCCAGGTCGGCGGAACGCGGGATACTCATGACGGGTCTGCCCAATCGGTGTTCGGTAGCAGGGGGTACCAGTCCGGGCGGGCCGGATCGCGGTCGTACGGGTACGGGCCGAGCTCGCGGAACAGCTCGGCGTACTCGGCCAGCTTGTCGCGGTCCAGCTCCACGCCCAGGCCGGGCGCGTCCGGGACCGCGATCGCGCCGTCGGCGTACGGGAGCTTGCCGCCGGCAATGATGTCGTCGCGCAGGTGGTGGTAGTGCGCGTCCGCGGCGAACGACAGGTTCGGGACGACGGCGCCGAGGTGGAGCATCGTCGCGAGCTGGATGCCGAGCTCGCCGGAGGAGTGCACCGCGACCCCGAGCTGGAACGTCTCGCAGACGCCGGCCGCCTTGACGCACGGCCGGATGCCGCCCCAGAACGTGGTGTCCAGCAGGATCACGTCGACCGCGGGATCGCGGACGTTGGCGGCCAGCTGCTCGAAGTTCACCACCACGGTGTTGGTGGCGAGCGGGATCGGCGTGTTCTCGCGGACCCGGCGCATCCCGTTCAGGCCCCAGGTCGGGTCCTCGAGGTAGTCGTTGTCGAGGTCCTCGATGCCGCGGGCGAAACGGATCGCCTCCTCGACGCCGAATGCGCCGTTCGGGTCGAACCGCACCCGGTGCCCCGGGAAGGCCTCGGCCAGCGCCCGGAAGCACTCGCGCTCGTAGTCGGGCGGGAACACCCCGCCCTTCAGCTTGTGCACGCTGAACCCGTGCGCGTCGACCAGCGAGCGGGCATGGGCGACGAGTTGGTCCGGCGTGCGGATCTCACCGGTGCCGTCGTCCGCGGCATGCCGGAAGAACAGGTAGCTCGCGAACGGCACGCGCTCGCGGACCTTTCCGCCGAGCAGGGCGTGCACCGGGACGCCGAGCTCGCGGCCCTGCAGGTCCAGACAGGCGAACTCGATCGCCGCGAGCAACTGGGTCCGGTTGTTGTAAAGGCTCGCGGTCGGGTTGGCGAGCATCCAGCGCAACGCCTCGGTGCGGGCCGGGTCGTGGCCGACCAGATACTCCTTCAGCCCGGTGACGGCTGCCTCGGCGCTCTGCCCGCCGCCGCCCATCTCGCCGAGACCGATCAGGCCGTTGTCGGCCTCGACCTCCACCACGGTCCGGACGAAGCGTCCCCAGTGCGCCCCGTTGCTGTGCCGTAGCGGCGCCTCCAGCGGCATCGTCACCGTGGTCGCGCGGACGTCGACGATCTTCACTTCGCATCCTCCGGCAGTACGACGGCGAGCCCGGCGGTCAACCCGCCGTCGACCTTCACGTCGGCTCCCGTCACGAACGACGCCGCGGGCGAGGACAGGAAATAGATGACCTCGGCAACTTCTCCTGGTGTCGCGACCCGTCCGAGCGGATGCGACCGCCCCCACTCCGCCACCACCTCGTCGGTACTGCGCCCACCGCCGAACTGAGCGGCCGACGTCCGCAGCATCGGGGTGTCGACCGAGCCCGGGCAGACTGCGTTCACGCGGATCCCGTCCGGGGCGTGGTCGACCGCCATCGCCCGGACCAGGCTGAGCAGGGCGCCCTTTCCCATGCTGTACGCCGCGACGCTCGTCTGCGCCGCATAGGCCTGCACCGACGCGACCACCACAACACTCCCGCCCCGCGGCAGGTGCGGCACGAACGCCTGGCAGGCGAAGAACACGCCGCCGACATTGATCGCCATCACCTCGTCGTACACGTCGCTGGGCGTGTCGACGACGGTTCCGTACCGCTGGACGCCCGCTGCACAGACCAGCACGTCCACCGCGCCGATCTCCTCCGCGACGGAGGCGAGCGCGGCCCGGTCCGAAACATCCACCTGCACGCCAGTTGCCTGGTCGCCGACAGAAGAGATGTCGCGGTCGAGCACGACGACCCGGTCACCGGCCTCCAGGAACCGTTCCACGGCACCTCGTCCGATGCCGGCGGCGCCGCCGGTCACGACGACTGTGCGGCTACTCATATATGTCCTCCGAGAATCAGAACTGACCGAGGGCGAGGCCCCGGGAGAAGAAGCGTTGGGCGGCGAGGAAGAGGATGACCGTGGGCAGCGAGACAAGCAGGCCGCCGGCCAGCACGGTCGGCAGCGCCGCGCCGCCGTACGTGCTCTGCAGGCCGGTCAGCGCCGGCATAATCGGCCGCACCGACTCCGACTGGCTCAGGGTCAGGCCGAGCAGCAGGTCGTTCCAGACGAAGGTCGCCTGCAGGATGAAGATCGCGGCCAGCGCCGACCCCGCCATCGGCAGGTAGATGCTGCGGAAGATGCGGAACAGCCCGCCGCCGTCGACCACCGCGGCCTCGAACACGCTGCGCGCGATCCCGGTGAAGAAGTTCCGCATCACGAACGCCGAGAACGGCACGCTGATCGCGGTGTACACGATGATCATCCCGGTCCGGGTGTCGTACAGCCCGGAGTTCGCGTACCCGGAGAACAACGGCATCAGGATCATCTGCAGCGGGAAGATCGTCCCGCCGAAGATGAACACGAACCACAGGAAGCCGCGCTTCAGCCGCAGGACCACGATCGCGTAGCCGGCCGCGGCGCCGATCAGCACCGCAAGGACGGGCGCGACCACGCTGTACATCGTCGTCGCCACCAGCGTGTCGCCGAGCGCCGCCTTGCTCCATGCGTCCCCGAAGTTCGTGAACAGGTCGAACCCGGCCGGTTTCCACACCGTCTTGGCGTCGTACCCGTCGACGGACTTGGACGCGTTGACGATCAGCAGGTAGACCGGCGCCAGCCAGATCAGCCCGAGCAGGACCAGGAACCCCGTCTTAAGCTTGCTCACGGGCGTCCCCCAACTGGTAGCGCAGGTAGAGGACCGAGGCCGCGAAGGTGACCAGGCTCAGGAACAGCGCGATCGCCGCGCCCTGGCCGTAGTCGTTCAGCACGAACGTCTCCTTGTACATCGACAGCGCCAGGGTCTCCGAGGACGTGCCCGGACCGCCCTGGGTCATGACCCAGACCACGTCGAACGTCTTCAGGCTGCCGACGATCGACAGTCCGATGACGACTGTGGTGATGGCTCTGAGCTGCGGCCACAAGTGATACCGGAAGAGCTTGAAGCCGTCGGCCCCGTCCAGGCGGGCAGCCTCCAGCGGCTCCGTCGGGATGGACTGGAGGCCCACCACGAACAGGAGGGCGTTGACGCCGGCGGCCTGCCAAGTCGTTGCCACGATCATCATCAGGGTGTTGCCGGGGCCGGACTGCAGCCAACCGGTGTGGGCACCCGGGAGCCCGAAGAAGCCGAGTGCCTGGCCCAGTGCGCCGTCCGGCTGCAGTACGAAGCCCCAGATGACGCCGACGGCCACACCGGAGATCGCGTACGGCAGCAGGAACGGCAGCCGCAGCCAGGTGCCCCACTTGTGGCCGTAGGTCAGTACGGCCACCAGCAACCCGAGTACGACCGGCAGGGTGATCATGCCCGCGACCCACAGCAGGGTGTTGACCAGTGCCCCGATCAGGTCGGGGTCACTGAACATCGTCTTGTAGTTGGCCAGCCCGGACCACACCGGCGAGGCCAGCCCGTCGTAGTCGGTGAAGCTGACGTACGTCGTCCAGAGGAACGGCAGGTAGAGCAGCAGCGCGACCACGCCCGCGGCCGGGAGCCCGAACAGCGGTGCCATCCGGGCTCCGGTCCGCGCGGCGCGGGTGGCGCTCAGCCGGCGGGTCTCCACCGGCCGCTCGGTGACAGCAGTCACTTCTGCTTGGCCCAGTACGCGTCCGCCTCGGCCTGGATCTTCTGCAGGCCCGGCATCGGGTCACCCGGCTTGGTCACGAACGCGCCGAACACCTCGAGCGCCTTGTTCGCGACCGGGACCGGCGTCGCCTCGAACCACCGGTTGATCAGGCGGTAGCCGTTGACGTCCTTGTTCAGCTGCGCCAGACCCGGGTCCTTGACCTCGGCCTTCGGGTTGAACGACAGGTCACCGCGGGAGTTCGCCCAGGCGGTCTGCGCCTGCGGCGTGACCCACCAGTCGGTCCACTTCTTGACGGTCGACGCGTGGTCCGACGCCGCGGCCGAGCAGACCGGGCCGGTCTCGAAGATCATCGAGGTCTTCGGCAGGTCGGGGTTCACGTTCGGGATCACGAAGAAGTCGTAGTCGGTCCCGGCCTTCATCTTCAGCGTGTTCAGGTTGCCGCTGAACCAGGTGCCGAAGTTGATCATCGCGACGTCGCCGTTCTTCAGCTGCGCCTGCGGCTCGGTCTTCGCGCCCGGGTCGCTGAAGTACCCGGCGTCGATCATCTTCTTCCACTCGTTCATCACCTCGACCACACCCGGGTCGGTGTACTTCGCCTTGCCGGCGGCGAGCGCGTCGTACAGGTCCGGGTCCTTGCCGGCCAGCAGCGTCTCGAACCACACGAACGAGAACAGGATGTTGGTCTGGTAGAACGGCTTCACCCCGGCGGCCTTGACCTTGTCGGCCACCTGCGTCAGCTCGGCCCAGGTCTTCGGGGTCTGGGTGATCCCGGCCTTCTTGAAGACGGCCTTGTTGTAGTACATCACCCAGTAGCCGGCGTTCAGCGGGACGCAGTACTGCTTGTCGCCGAACGTGAAGTACTGCTTGAGCTGCTCGGGGATGTTGCCGTCAGCAATCGCCTTGGTCCACTGGTCGGTGGTCTCGGCGACGAGCTTCTGGTCCACCAGGTCCTGGAGCTCCTTGCCGGTGTGCCAGGTGAACAGGTCCGCCTTCTCCTTGGTCCGGAACGAGGACCGGATGAACGCGGTGTAGGTGTTCGAGTCGGAGTACCCGACCGGCTCCATCCCGACGCCGACGTCCTTCTTGCTGGCCGCGCCGACCTGGGTGAACGCGTCCTTCCACCCGCCCTTGTCGTTGTAGAACTTGAGCGAGTCGACCGGCTTGTCCTCGCCCTTCTTCGGGGCAGCCGCCCCGCCGCCTCCACAGGCGGACAGCGCGAGCGCGCCGGCGATCACCAGAGCCGCCAGCGCCTTGCGGTTGTTGCGTTGCATGTGATGCGTCCTTCCAGCTCAGGGATGCTGAAGTCGTTCGTTGATGACGGCGAGGACGCCGTCGAGGTGTTCGCGGGTGAGGAGTTCGGCCAGGTCGGCGTCACCGGAGTGGACCGCGTCGTAGATCGCGCGGTGCTCGTCGAGGTCGGCCTGGCGGTCGCCGTGGATGTGCAGGATCTCCAGCTGCTCCCGGGCGTTCACGACCGTGACCGACTCGACCACTTCGGCCAGGGTCGAGTTCCCGGAGGCCTGTGCCAGTGAGCGGTGGAAGTCCATGTTCACCTCGGCCAACTGCGCGTGGTCGCCGGAAGCGATCAGCTCGGCCGCACTCTCCAAGTCCTTGGCCATCTGCTCCAGTGCGGCCTCACCACGGGTCTGTGCGGCCAGCGCGGCAACAGGTGGCTCGATGAGGGCACGGGCCTGTAGCAGCTCCACCAGCCGGTCCGGACTCGGCGCCAGCGCCAGCGGGTTGGCCAGAACCAGCCGGCCGACGTTCGGCCCGACGTACACGCCGGAGCCGTGCCGTAGCTCCACAGCTCCGGTCGCCTCCAGTCGGCGCAGCGCCTCCCGGACCGTCGGTACGGCGACCTTGAACCGCTCCGCCAGTGATCGCACCGCCTCGAACTGGTCACCCGGCGCCAGCTTCCGCTCCGCGATCAGGGCGAGCATCGACGTGGCCAGGTCGTCCAGCAGACTGCGCCGTACGACGCCTCCGGTGGCGCTCATCCGGCCGCCGCCAGCGTGACCGAGACGAAGCGCGGGCGGTAGATGCTCACGTCGCCGTACAGCTCGTCGCTCACCAGGCTGTTGACGTTGTAGCTCACCAGCAGCGACGTACCGCGACGCAGGTCGGGGTGGTCGTGGGAGTTGTACGTGATGATGTTCCCGCCCGTCTCGGGGGTCTGGTACAGCTCGACCGGCTTCACCCACGGACCGGTCGGCGAGCAGGAGAAGTACCCGACGACGCGCTTGCTGAAGAGCTCGTTGGTGTCGTGCGTGACCAGCAGATAGCCGTCGCTCCAACGGGTCACACTGTGCTCGTTCGCGACGCCCTGCAGCACTCGGGCCGAGGCGGTCTCGTCGGCCGACCAGCCCGACCCGGTCCAGTACTCCCACGGCTTCGCGGTCAGGTCGTCGCCGCGGACCCGGGCGACGTGCTGGTACTTCGAGGCGCCAAGGTCCTCGACGCCGTAGACGTAGGTGTAGCCGCTGTCGCGGAGCAGCCAGCCGGACGACTGCACGTTCGCACCGGACGGGATCGGCGTGAGGCTCTTCAGCTTGTACGTCGTGCTGTCGAACCGGGCCAGGTAGTTGCTGGCCCAGCGCCAGTCCCACTGCCCGGTCCCGGTCTTCTCGAAGCGCAGCGCGACCACGTCGAGGTCACGGCCGGCATGGCTGGTCTGCGCGGCGCCGAACCAGTACCAGCCGTTGGCCGGCGGCGGGACGAGCGCGGTGGGGCTCGTCGCCGTACCGCCGGTGACCGTCTTCAGTTTCGTGCCCTGCTGGATCACGAACGAGTTGTTGATGAACGGCGTGGTCGTCGGACGGCTGCCGTCCGGGTTCACCGGGCCGAGGAAGGTGTCGGAGAAGACCCACGCCGTCCGTCCGCCGGGCAGCGGCACGGAGTAGGTGCTGTCCGCACCCGTCCAGCCCCTCCCGGTGTCGCTGTAGGCGTTGAGGAGGCCTTCGGGCGCCGCGTGCGGCGATGACTGAGCGGCCCAGGTGGTGCTGACGGCGCTGCAGCTCGACGGGTCCGCGGCGGCGGAGACAGCGGGGACAGCGAGGCCCGCTGCCGTGAGTGACAGCGCGACTACCGCGATCAGTGGACGGGACATGAAAATGATCAGATCACTTGGTCATTTTCGCTGTCAAGAGTAAAGGGCGTGTGAGAACTCTGCGCCGTCGCGAGGAGGTGCTCGGTGCGGTGCATCGGCGTGCGGGGGCGAAGGTCTCGATGCGGAGCATCGTGGCCTTTGCACCCGTGCGGCGAGGTGCCGTGCCGAGTGCCCCGCAGTAGGCGCAGAGTTCTCACACGCCCTTTCGGGGACGGATCAGGGCGTGTACCGGGAGTGGTGCTACCGCGCGGGTGGGAGGATCGACGGCATGAAGAACTTGATCATCAGGCTGCTCGCCAACGCGATCGCGCTGGGCGTGGCGACCTGGCTCGTGTCCGGGATCACGCTCGAGGGCGCGACCACCGGCCGGCGGGTGCTCACACTGCTGATCGTCGCCGCGATCTTCGGCGTCGTGAACGCGATCGTGAAGCCAGTGGTGAAGCTGCTGTCGCTGCCGCTGCTGATCCTCACCCTCGGCCTGCTGACCTTCGTGATCAACGCGGTGATGCTGTGGCTGACGTCCTGGATCACCGGGAAGCTCGATGTCCAGTTCCACGTCGACGGGTTCTGGTCGGCACTGTTCGGCGCGCTGATCATCAGCGTCGTCGGCATGCTCATCAACGTCGTGCTGCCGGAGAAGGCCGAAGTCCACTAGTGCGCGTCGAGATCGTCTGCACCGGGAACATCTGCCGCTCGCCGATGGGCGAGGTCGTACTGCGCGCCAAGCTCGTCGAGGCCGGCCTCGACGGTGTCGAGGTGACCAGCTCGGGCACCGGCAGCTGGCACGTCGGCGACCGGATGGACCCGCGAGCGGCGGCCGCGCTCCGGCGCCGCGGGTACGACGGCAGCGCGCACCGGGCCCGCCAGTTCGACCGGTCGTGGACACCCGACCTGATCCTCGCGATGGACGCGAGCCACCTCGACACCCTCACCCGGTACGGCGCCGCGGCGCAGCTGTTCGCCCACGGCGACGTACCGGATCCGTACTACGGCGAGGACGACGGTTTCGACGAGGTCCTCGCCCAGATCGAGAAGGCGGCCGACCAGTGGGTCGACCGCCTCCGCGGTCAGCTCTGACCGATGCCCGCCTTCAGGGCGACGAACCAGTCGGCGGCCGGGTCGAAGGCCTTGCCGCCGGCGATCCGCGGGAACTCGATCGCGCGCAGCTCGTCGCCGCGCTCCTCGTCATGGCCGACGACGCCGGACTCACCGCGCAGCGCGGCGTCGACGGCGTAGTCGGTGCACTCCTTGATCAGCGCCAGGTCGCGGTCGTTGGCCGCGGCCGAGCGGCTGAAGTACCCGCTCTTCTGCACCATCGTCTTCTCCGCGCCGATCCGCTCCGCGAACTGCTTCGCGAACCAGGCGCCCGGGTTGATGGTGTCCAGCTTCACGTGCCCGAACGGGTCCCGGCCGACCTTCTCGCCGCGCGCCTCCATCTCGGCCACGATCGACTCCACGCCGGCGCCCTCGGACAGGAAGATGTTGACGCAGTCCTCCTCGTCCATCACCTTGCGCAGCCGGTCGGCCTCGGCGTCCAGGTCGATCGTTGCCTCCGGCACGTACACGGCGTCGACGTCCCAGCCGCCCTTGCGCAGGCCGATGCCCGGGTTCCACTCCTGCTCGTCGACCCACTGCTGGTAGGCCTGCGCCGTGGCCGCGGTCAGCCACCCGCAGTTGCGCCCCATCACCTCGTGGACGATCAGCATCCGCGGGTTCGAGCTGTGCTCGGCGATGATGTTGCGGGCGAACAGCGCGCCCTGCTCGGCAGCCGTCCAGGCGCCCAGGCTCTGCCGGATCGGGACCACGTCGTTGTCGATGGTCTTCGGCAGCCCGACCACGGTCAGGTTGTAGTCGTGCTCCTGCAGGTACGCCGCGAGGTCGGCGGCGGTGGTGTTGGTGTCGTCACCGCCGATGGTGTGCAGGACGTCGACGCCGTCCGCGACGAGCCGCTCGGCCGCGACCTGCAGCGCGTTCTGCCCGTCCTGGATCAGGCCGCGCTTCACCAGGTCCGCGGTGTTGGTCAGCTTCACCCGGCTGTTCCCGATCGGGCTGCCGCCGAACTTGTGCAGCAGCGCCGCCTTCTCCCGGACCTCCGGCGTGACCGCGAGGAACTGGCCGCTGAGCAGGCCGTGGTACCCGTTCAGATAGGCGATGATCTCCACGTCGGGCGCCACGGCGGTGTAGCGCTCGATCAGCCCGCCGACGGCGGACGACAGGCAGGGCGCGAGCCCGCCGGCGGTGAGCAGGGCAACTCTGCGGACAGCCATGGTCCAGGGTCCTTCCCACAAGCGTCTGAAGTCGGCACCAGACTAGTGATGCAGACCACTCTCGACGGTGGTTGGGGTTCACCCAGCGGACAGCGGCACGCTCCGCGGCGGCACCGGGGTGGAGACGATGAACGAACTGGTGGTCTGCCCGTGCGGCAGGAACTTGTCCAGCACCTCTTCCAGCGCGGCGATCTCGGCGACCTGGACGCGCATCAGGAAGCAGTCCTCGCCGGAGATCCGGTGGCACTCGACGACCTCCGGGACGCGGCCGGCGAGCTCGATGATCTTCGGGATCTGGTTCGGGCCGGGGCGCAGCCGCACCCAGGCGGCGACCGGCCGGCCGAGCGCGGCCGGGTCGATGTCGAGGCGGTACCCGCGGATCACGCCCGACTCCTCCAGCCGCGCCACCCGCTCGCGCACCGTCGGCGTGGACACCCCGAGCCGCCGGGCGAGCTCGGTGGTCCGCAGCCGGGGATCGGCGGTCAGCTCGTCCAGGATTCGGGTATTGAGCTCATCCAGCATCTGACTTCTCGTTTCGGTAAGCAAGACCGCCTCCTGGACTCCGAATCGCCATAGATCGCCGCAGACTTCGTTTCTACTGTAATGAGCGTGACAACACTTACCGAAGCCCGGCCGCGGATCGGCCTCGCAGCCGGTGCCGCTGCTGCGACGGTCGTGCTCTGGGCGTCATCGTTCGTCGCCATCCGGCACGTCGGCACCCAGATCTCCGCCGGCCCGCTCTCGCTGGCCCGGCTCGGCCTGGGCAGCGTCTTCCTCGGGGCCTTGCTGGTCAAGCGGCAGCAGCCCGCCGTACGGCGCTGGCCGGTCCGGCGCGACTGGTTGCCGCTGATCGCGTGCGGTGTGCTGTGGTTCGGCGTCTACAACCTCGCTCTCAACGAAGCCGAGCGCCGACTCGACGCCGGTACGGCGGCCATGCTCGTCCACATCGCGCCGCTGCTGATCGCAGTATTCGCCGGACTGGGTCTGGGCGAGGGTTTCCCGCGGCAGTTGGTGATCGGCGGCCTGGTCGCGTTCGCCGGCATCGTCGTGATCGGTACGTCGACGTCCAGCGGCCGCGCCGAGACGTGGGGCGTGGTGCTGTGCGTGGTCGCCGCCATCTCGTACGCCGTCGGCGTGGTGACGCAGAAGCCGCTGCTCAGCCGTCTGCCCGCCGCTGAGGTCACCTGGCTCGCCTGCACGATCGGCGCGGTCGTCTGCCTGCCGTTCGCGCCGACACTGGTCACTGAGCTCCGGGCCGCGGATGCAGCGACCATCTGGTGGGTCGTGTACCTGGCCGCGTTCCCGACCGCGCTCGGCTTCACCACGTGGGCCTTCGCGCTCCGCCGTACGAGTGCTGGACGCATGGGCGTCACTGTCTACGCCGTACCGGTTGTCGCGATCTTCCTGGCCTGGCTGTCGCTGGGCGAGGCTCCCACCGCACTGGCCCTCACCGGCGGCGCACTGTGCCTGGCCGGCGTGGCCATCTCCAGGAGGACAGCATGAAGTTCGGTGTGTTCGTTCCGCAGGGCTGGCGGATGGATCTGGTCGAGCTGGCGGACCCGGTCGAGCAGTGGGAGGCCATGACCGCTGTGGCCAAGGCGGCCGACGCCGGTCCCTGGGACTCGATCTGGCTCTTCGACCACTTCCACACCGTCCCCGAGCCCACCCGCGAGACCGTCTTCGAGATGTGGACGACGACAGCCGCCCTGGCGCGTGACACGACACGGGTGAACCTGGGTCAATTGGTCGGCTGCAACGGGTACCGCAACCCCGCACTGCTCGCCAAGATGGCGGCCACGGTGGACGTGGCCAGTCACGGCCGGATGTACGCCGGGATCGGCGCCGGCTGGTCGGAGCACGAGTGGCGGGCGTACGGCTACCCCTGGACGAGCCAGAAGGAGCGGATGGGCTCGTTCACCGAGTCGGTCGAGCTGCTGCACCGGCTGTGGACCGAGGACGACGTGGTGTTCCAGGGGCAGTACCACTCCGTCGACAAGCCGTACGTCGTCCCGCGGCGCCGCCCCAAGCTCTGGATCGGCGGCGGCGGCGAGCGGGTCACGCTGCGGCTGGTGGCGAAGTACGGCGATGCCTGCAACTTCGGGACCGGACGCGTCGACGTCATCGCGCAGAAGCTGGCGATCCTCCGCAAGCACTGCGACGAGGTCGGCCGCGACTATGACGAGATCATCAAGTCGACCAGCCTGAACGTGTTCCCGGTCGAGGCGGGCGCCGACCCGGTGGCCGCGACAGCCAGGGCCCGCGGGCGGTACAGCCTGGAGGAGTTCCTGGAGATCGGCTCCGGCGGGACGTCACATGTGCTGGCGGAGGTCGTCACGACGAAGCAGCTGAGCGAGCACGTCGAGCGGCTGGCGGAGGCCGGTATCGACTACGTGATCTCGTACATCCCCGGCGTCGCCTACGACCACGAGCCGCTACAGCGGTTCGCCGAGGAGGTCATTCCGCAGTTCGGCTAGCCGCCGGTGGATCCCGTCGTACGCCGTGGCCTGCGGGAGGAGGCGCTTCGGGACCTTGGTGACCACGCTGTAGTTGGCGTCGACCACGTTGGCCAGTGGGACCTCACTGACCTGGCTGAGCAGCTGGTACGCGTCCAGCTTGTCCAGTCCGTACAGCTCGCCGAGCCAGCGCACCATGTCGACCTGACCGGCCCGCCACGCGTCCTCGAGCGGCCGGCTGGAGCCGACGACAGACAGGTACTCGTCACTCTCCAGCCGCGGCCAGACCGGCCCGGGCGTCTTGAGCAGGTCCACGATCAGGACGACGTTCATCGCGCCCTCGACCGCGGTGCCGCAGGACTCGCCCTCACCCTGCCGGTAGTGACCGTCACCGACCGAGAACAGCGCACCCTCGACGTTCACGTTCAGGTAGCAGGTGGTTCCGGAGCGCATCTCCGGCGTGTCCATGTTCCCGCCGAAGGTGTCCGGCACCAGCGCCGAGCGGACCTCACCGCCCGCCGGGGCCACCCCGACGGTGCCGAGCATCGGCTCGAGCGGCAGCGCGACCTCCAGATCGCTGCCCTGCGCCTGGAAGCCGACCGTCCGGCGAGCGCTGTCCACCTCGTAGATCCAGGTCCGCTCCGGCAGCGGGTCCTGCAGCGTCGCGGTCCGGTCCGTGCTGGTCAGGCCGCCGAAGAACGGGATCGTCGCGGACGCGCCCCAGCTCCGCGCCGGGGTCAGCTCGACGAAGTGCAGCACGAGTGTGTCGCCCGGCTCGGCGCCCTCGACGTAGAACGGCCCGGTCTGCGGGTTCACGAACGGCATCGTCAGCGAGGCGCTGGCGAGGTCCGTCGTACTGCGGAGGCTGCCCGCGAACGCGTCCTCGGTCCACAGCCGCAGGGCGGTACCGGGCCGCACCCGGCGTACCGGAGGCACCCCGCCGAAGGTCCAGGCGTAGTCGGCGGGCTCAGGTGTGAATTCGACAATGTCCACGTCTGGCAACCTATTGGTGAGGATCAGCGGGTTCTCAGGCGATTCTCACAGAAGCGACCTACTCTCGGTCACGGAACTTCGAGTGGAGCGGGGCAGACGATGCGGGTACTGGTGGTGGACGACGACCGGGCGGTCCGGGACTCGCTGCGCCGTTCGCTGGAGTTCAACGACTTCGAGGTGGTGACCGCGTCCGACGGCGCCGAGGCGCTCGCGGTGATCGGCAACGTCGAGCCGGACGTCGTCGTGATGGACGTGATGATGCCCCGGCTGGACGGGCTGGAGACCACCAAGGCCTTGCGGGCCGCGGGCAACAACGTGCCGATCCTGGTGCTCACCGCGCGGGACGCGGTCGCGGACCGGGTGGACGGCCTGGACGCCGGCGGCGACGACTACCTGACCAAGCCGTTCGCGCTGGAGGAGTTGCTGGCCCGGCTGCGCGCGCTGCTGCGCCGCAGCACCACGCCGGGCGAGGGCGGCCAGCGCGGCGAGGTGTTGCAGTACGCCGATCTCGTGGTCGACGTCGACGCGCACGAGGTGCACCGCGGCGACGTGCCGATCCAGCTCACCCGCACCGAGTTCTCGCTGCTCGAGCTGCTGATCCGCAACCCGCGCCGGGTGCTGGAGCGCGCGGTCATCCTGGACGCGGTCTGGGGCTACGACTTCCCCACCACGGCGAACTCCCTCGAGGTCTACATCGGCTACCTGCGGCGCAAGACCGAGGTCGAGGGCCTGCCCCGCCTGATCCACACCGTCCGCGGTATCGGGTATGTGCTGAGGGACACCCCGCCGTGAGCCAGCAACACCCCGAGGGCTTTCCGTCGTACACCGACCGGCCGCAACCGCAACCCGCACCACCTGTTGCCAAGAGCAATGGAAACCGTGTGGCGGCGACAGCCGCCCGCACCCAGAGCTGGTGGAACGAGACGCTCCACAAGCTGACCCTGCACGCCCGCGTGACGCTGCTCGCGGCCGTCGCGGTCGGCTTGGCGGTGGCGATCGTCAGCGTCGCTGCGTACGTCACGGTGCGTCAGCAGATGTACCAGAACCTGGACGACAGCCTGATCCAGCGCGCCAGCCAGGCCTCCCAGAAGGGCGTCCTGACCAACCTCTACAACCTGCAGAATGCCTCGGCCGACGCATTGGGCCTGAGCGACATCCGGGTCGGCGTCCTGAGCGCCGACGGCCAGAAGTGGGCGCCACGGAACAGTCCGCTCCCGCCGATGGGGCCGGACGAGCTGCAGATCGCCCAGAACCAGGGCAACGAGGCCAGTCTGCGCACAGTCGGTCTACGCAACGGCGGCTCCCACTTCCGGGTGGTTGCCGTGCCTGCCCGCTACTGTCCCGCCAACGCACCCTGCGACGAGGAGCCCGGCCTGTATCAGCCGGGCGCGCTGGTCGTCGCGCAGTCGCTGGGCGCGATCGACCAGACACTGCACAACCTGGGCATCGTGCTGTGGGCGTTCGGGCTGATCGGCGTCATCGGCGCCGCGCTCGCGGGCAACGCGGTGGCGCGGTCCGGTCTGCGACCGCTGGCGCGGCTGACGGGCGCGGCGGAGCACGTCGCCCGCACCGAAGACCTGAAACCGATCCCGGTCGCCGGGACGGACGAGATCTCCCGGCTGGCGATGGCGTTCAACGCGATGCTCGGCGCGCTCGCACAGTCCCGCGACCGGCAGCGCCGGCTGGTCGGCGACGCGGGCCACGAGCTGCGTACGCCGCTGACCAGCGTCCGGACGAACCTGGACCTGCTCGCGCAGGCCGACAAGCGCGGCGGCCTCCGGCCCGAAGACCGCCAGCAGCTGCTGGACGACGTCCGCGCCCAGATGGACGAACTGACCACGCTGATCGGCGACCTGACCGAGCTGGCCCGCGACACCCCGCAGGTGCGGAACGCGGAGCTGATCGAGCTGTCCAACGTGGTCGAGGACGCGGTCATCAAGGTCCGGCGGCGTGCGCCCGGACTGGACTGGGACGTCCAGCTCACACCGTTCCCGGTGTGGGGTGACGAGCGGCTGCTCGGGCGCGCGGTCACGAACCTGCTCGACAACGCCGCGAAGTACAGCGTTCCCGAAGGCGCGGCGCAGCACAGCGACGGGCAGCCCGTCGGGCACGTCACGGTCCGGCTCGTGGACGGCGTACTGACAGTCACCGACTCCGGGCCGGGGATCGCCGAGGCGGACCTGCCACACGTGTTCGACCGGTTCTACCGGTCCAGCGAGGCGCGCGGTCGCCCCGGGTCCGGGCTGGGCCTGGCGATCGTGAAGCACGCGGCCGAGCAGCACGGCGGGATGATCTACGCGCGGAACGTGCCGGGGGCCGGCGCCCAGTTCACGCTGTGGCTGCCGCACGCGGCGACCCAGACCCGGTAACAGGCCGTGGCCCGGACGCCGAGTACCTCGATCAGCCCTCGTCGTTCGATGCGCTGTGCTCGGCGTTGATCCGCAGCGCCTCGGCCAGCTGATCTTCCAGGATGATGATCCGGCAGGCGGCGTCCAGGGACGTCCCGTTGTCGACCAGCTCGCGAGCGCGGGCTGCCAGGCGGAGCTGGTAGCGGGAATAGCGGCGATGCCCACCGTCGGAGCGCTGCGGGGTAATCAGCTTCGCCTCGTCCAGACTGCGCAGGAATCCAGGCGTGGCGCCGAGCAGTTCGGCGGCCCGGCCCATCGTGTAGGCGGGAAAGTCCTCGTCGTCCAAGTTCGTCGCGGGTGTTTCGGGGTCTTCTGACATGGTCTGCTCCGTCGGCCGGTCTGGGGTCATCGCACCTCCGTGTCGAGGGCCCCGGTGCCGAAGCACCGGGGCCCTTGGGGTTTGGATTGTCACCATCCACTGACCCTTGGGTCAGCGTCTACTTCCGTGGTCCGCCGTGAAGGCCGGACTCCACTGGGATCGCAGAATGCGTAACCGAGAACCACCTTCCAATCACGATGGGACTGCGGTACCCGCCCGGCGAACTACAGCCACAGCGGGCGATCCTGATGATGTAATCCACTCCTCTTCTTCAGTGTTCCGACTTCTTACTGCACCGGCCGAGTGCTGCGACTTGCCACTTCACTCTTGCTGTACTGCGAACTTCTCGTACTGCGAACTACTCGTCGGCCGGGTTCTGCTGGTTCTGCTTGGGCGGTCGTTGGCCGCCCGCGTCAGCTTCGCTTGTTCTCTCTTGGCAACACGAGAGACTCTAGCCAGTGGAGCGACGGATGTCTACTTTCGCCAGCACAGGTTTTCGTAAGACGCGAGTTAAGGATCTTGCCGCGGCTCCGTCTTCAGAGGATCTTCATAGAGTTCTTCGGTCACTCCGAGCGGATCTTCAGGGCCCTCTCAGGTCCGGCCGTCAAAGTACTTGCCATGACCGAGAACCAGCCGCAGCAGCCGCAGAACCAGCCCGGCCACGACGTACAGGGACCGCAGGGGCCGGAGCGGACGCAGCAGCTGCCGATGTACGGGCAGCATCAGCAGCAGCAGTTCGCGCCGCAGGGCGGGCAGCCGCGGCTGGACTCGGGGCCGCAGGGGCAGCGGCCGGGACAGTACTCCACAGGTGGGAGTGCGTATCCGCAGTTCGGCGCACCGGGGACGCATCAGGGGGCGTCTCCGGGCCCGAACTGGCCCCTCGGCCCGCAGCAGGCCACGGCCACCGCGCCGAAGCCGAAGCGCCGGGCCGGTCTGGCCGTGGTGGCGCTGACCGCGCTGCTGGTCGGCACCGCGAGCGGTGTCGGCGGCGCGGCCGTCTACTCGGCCACCACCGACCACACCGCGAACACCCCGTCCGTGACCGCCCCGCTGAACGGCAACCAGGCGGCACCCGCGTCGGCGCCAGACGGCTCCGTGCAGAGCGCCGCCGCGAAGGTCCTGCCGAGCGTGGTGAAGATCGCGGTCGCGACGTCGCAGGGCGCGGCCACCGGGTCCGGCATCGTGATCAGCAAGGACGGCCTGATCGTCACCAACAACCACGTCGTCGCCGGCGCCGGGCAGGGCGCGAACATCAGCGTGATGCTGAACGACGGCCGGACGGTGAACGCCACGGTCAAGGGCACCGACCCGCTCACCGACCTCGCGGTGATCCACGCCGACGCGACCGACCTGACACCGGCCACCCTCGGCCAGAGCGGCAAGCTCGCGGTCGGGCAGGGCGTGGTGGCGATCGGCTCGCCGTTCGGCCTGGAGGCGACCGTGACCAGCGGGATCGTCTCGGCGCTGAACCGGCCGGTGACGTCCGGCGACGAGCAGCAGGACAGCACGACAGTCTTCCCAGCAATCCAGACGGACGCCGCGATCAACCCGGGCAACTCCGGCGGCGCCCTGATCGACCTCGCCGGCCAGGTGGTCGGTATCAACAGCGCGATCAAGACCGCCGGCGGATCGGGACAATCCGAGGGCGGGAACATCGGCCTGGGCTTCGCCATCCCGATCGACCAGGCCAAGCCGATCATCGACGAGCTGGTGGCCAAGGGCAAGGCCACGCATGCGCGGCTCGGTGTGACGGTCGGCGACGCGCAGTCCTCCGACGGGCTCACGAACGGAGCACGCCTCGGCGAGGTTACGTCCGGCGGTGCGGCGGACAAGGCCGGTCTGCAGTCGGGTGATGTGGTGACCGCTGTAGACGGCAAGGCGATCGCGTCAGGGGACGCGTTGGTCGCCGCAGTCCGTTCGCACCGCCCGGGCGATGAAGTGAAACTCTCCGTCACCCGCAACGGCAAACCCCAGACCGTCAACGCCACCCTCGGCTCCGACAACGGGAACCCCACCGGCTGACCAACCGTCCAACCAAGACCGGACTGCGCCGCCCACCGAGCGGCGCAGTCCGTTTTACTTGGTCCCGTGGAGATTCATCGGGCTCAGGAGCGGTTCCGGACCGAGGACGGGTGGCTGGAGTCGTGGCACTCGTTCTCGTTCGGGGGGCATTACGATCCGGCGAATGTCGGGTTCGGGTTCCTGGTCGCGCACAATGACGAGACGGTTGCCCCGGGCACGGGGTTCGGGACGCATCCGCATCAGGATCTGGAGATTGTGACCTGGGTGCTGCGGGGGGCGCTGGCGCACCGGGACTCGGAGGGGAACAGCGGGAGCGTGTATCCGGGGCTCGCGCAGCGGATAACTGCCGGGTCGGGGATTCAGCACTCCGAGTGGAACGACGGCGCCGAGCCGGTGCACTACGTGCAGATGTGGGTTCGGCCGGACCGGTTCGATCTGCCGCCGTCGTACGAGCAGGCGGAGCTCGATCTGACGACCGGTGAGCTGATCCCGGTGGCGTCCGGGCTCGCCAGGCACGCGGGCACCACGGCCATCCGCCTGAATCAGGAGTCGGCGGGGATGTCCGTCGCCCGCCTGGCCCCCGGTGCCGCGATCACCCTCCCCGCAGCGCAGTACCTGCACCTCTTCGTCGCAGCAGGAACGGCGAACCTCGAAGGCGCCGGCGACCTCGCCACGGCAGACGCCGTACGAATCACGCACGCCGACGGCGAACGCGTCACCGCAGGCCCCGCCGGCGCAGAACTGCTGGTGTGGGAGATGCACCAGTCGAGCTGAGCCAGTGCGCAACCTGCGGCGAGGAGGCCTCAGTCGTCCGCAGACCGACGTAACCGTCAGGACGTACGGCGACGAGGCCGCGACCGCCACGATCCAGCAGCCGATGGACATGGATCGACGTATCGTCCACCTCGACCGTCGGCGCGTCGCGGAGCAGCAGGAGATGCGTACCGGGCTGAGCTGTGAGCGTCTGCAGCCGAGTGCTGCCGTCCGCGACTGCTACGGGCAAATCGGGCAGCCGATCGCCGACCCGCAGAGGGAGCGAGTCGGGTCGGCCGTCGTCGATCGACAGCCGGCTGCTCGGGTACGCAACGCGGAGCTGCGCGAGGATCCGGAAACCGGCGGCCGTCAGATGCCTCCGGCGCAACACGGTGGGCACGACCAACGGTGCGCCGAGCGGCATCAGGACCGTGCGGATCAGTGAGGCGATCGGATCCAGGCCGGACTCTGCCCAGAAGACGAGGTTCGTCCAGGCGGTCGTGGCACGGGCCACCGGCCGGCGCTCCAACTCGTACGAGTCCAGCAGCGTTTCCGGATCTGTGGCGTACGCGGCCTGGGCCAGCTTCCAGCCGAGGTTGATCGCGTCCTGGATCCCCGTGTTCATCCCCTGTCCGCCGGCCGGTGAGTGGACATGCGCGGCATCGCCGGCGAGGAACACCCGATCGTCCCGGTAGCGATCGGCCAGCCGGTGGCGCATCGGCACGATCTCCGACCAGGCAACCCGGCTGACCCGCGTCTGCAGCCGAGCCGCGTCGAGCATCTCTTGCACGTCCCGCGGCGACATCGGGCCACCACCGACCGGCCTGGTCGCCAGCAGCCGCCACGCCGCCTGATCGCCGTGCGGGAACAGAAAGATCAGACCGGCGCGAGTGGTCGACACATGCGCGGTGTCCGTACCGAGGCCGCCGTCCAGCTCCAGATCGGCCTGCACGATCTCCCGGTCGTAGACTCCGCCGCTCGTCCCGATGCCAACCGCCTGGCGAACAGTGCTGTCGGCACCGTCACACCCGACCAGATAGTCACAAGTCGCCTCGCCACGCCCACGCAACTGCACCTGTACGCCGTTCCTCCGCGCCGACCTGAGAGACGCGAGCTCGACCCCCCGCTCGATCGGGACGCCCCGGCTCTCCAGCGCGGTCGCGAGAACCGACTCCACCCGGGCCTGAGGGAGCAGCGTCAGATGCGGGTACGCCGTGTCCGGCACCGCGAGCTCCGCGATCCGCACCGGGAGCACACGCCCTCGCAGGTGGAGCCGTACGGTCGGCGCGCTGTCGGCGTACCTCAGCAGGGAGTCGACAACGCCGAGCGGACGCAGTACCTCGAGCGATCGCGCGTGCAGCATCATCGCCCGCGAGGGCCTGGCCGCTTCGGTACGCCGGTCGATCACGCGGACCGCGGCACCCAACGCGTGGGCCTGCAGCGCAAGAGCAAGGCCGGTCGGCCCCGCGCCCACCACCAGGACACGTGTCACCAGGACTCCTGCGGCCGCCACCACTGGTCGGGGGCTGCGGGGCCGTCGACGCAGGTCGGGTCGGCGAGCACGTCGTCGCGCCGGAGGCCTGGCAGCACGCGGTGGTGGATCGAGTCGAGTTCGGAGACGAGGGCGAGCGGCCACCAGAGGGCGCGGACGTACGCGTCGGCCTGGTCGGGGCCGTCCCAGTCGTACATGCCGCGGTACACACCGGACTCGTCCGCCGCGAACCAGAGCTTCGACACGAACCCCGGGAAACCGGCGAACAACGGGGTGTTCAGCCAGCTCTCGGCGCGGAACAGCCGGTGTCCGACTCCTCTGACGCGCCGCAGCCGGAACTGGACGATCAACACACACGGGTTCAGCGGCTCCGCTGGCAGCTCCATCACCGTCTCGCGGTAGACGTACGCCGTCGACCCGTCGGCGAACCGCACCCGCCGACCGACCTGACCCCGCGGGAAGCGGATGCGTCTGCGGGCAAGCTGTACGGCGGTCCGCCCCGCGCAGGCCGCCAACCGCGGCAGGGCCACGCCCAATCGCAAATGCTCCACGTCACCACCGTCGCGCGGCGGCGGTCGCCCGGTTACGACACAAGGTCCCGACCGGCCGGGACCTTCGTACTAGTCGGTTTGTTCGCTCATGGTCCAGACATGGCGCAGGGACTGGCCGGCGACGCCTTCGGGATTCTGGGCGAAGCCTTCGACGAACTGGCTCATGTGCTGCTGCCAGCGCTGGTCGACCGGGTCGTCCTTGAGCTGCGCGACGGCTGCCTCGAAATCGTCGGAGACGACCAGGTGGAACAGGTCGCGGCCACTGCGCCAGATCGACCAGTCGCTGATCCCGGCGGCGCGCATCACCGTGATCAGTTCCGGCCAGACGCGGGCGTGCTCGATCTCGTAGGCCTCTTCGGTACCGGGAAGCAGGCGGCTGTGCAGAGCAAGGCGGGTCACAAAGGAGCAGAATACGCTCGGTACGGCGACCGTGGAACGCGGTTCCAGAATCCGGCCGGGCCGATACGCACAGCGTCTTGGTCGCGATTCGCCCGCCGTCTGGCGCCAACTCCCGAGCGGGTGCGCGCGTCGTAGTTGGGTGAGTTGAGTAGTTTCGCCCTCGTGGCCAGGAGCCACACGCCGAAGACTGTGCCCGGTGTCCATCCGTCGTCGTGCGAGAGTTGGGAACGTGAAGCGAACCACTGCCATCGTCTGCCTGAGTAGTCTGCTGATCACCGCTGGTTGTTCGGACAGCAAGTCCGGCGGCGGGAAGTCCGGGAGCGACGAGCAGCAGGCGTCCGGCGCGGTCATCAAGCAGTTCGCCGACGCCTGGGTGAAGGCCTGGGCCCCGGACGGCAAGCCGGACGCGGCCGGCGCGCTCACCGACAACCCGACGGTGTTCGGCAAGCGGCTCGACGACGTCGACACCGCGCTGGTCGCGAGCACCGTCACGGTGACCCCGCAGGGCGATCCGAAGTGCACCGACGGCACGAGCTGCACCCAGGAGCTCGCCGTCGAGGCGCAGCTACGCGGGATCGGCGCGATGAAGTGGACCAGTACGGCGACCGCGGTGAAGACCGGCGACGCGTGGAAGATCAAGGCGTCGGGCGACACGATCTACCCCGGGCTGGGCGACAGCAACTACCTGAAGCGGGTCCGCGCGCTGCCGGCCCGGGCCTCGATCCAGGACCGCAACGGCGTCGCCCTGACCGCGAACCGGCCGGTCGTGATCGTCGGTGTCGCGTCGGGCACCAAGGCGACGGCAGCGACGTACGCCGCGTTCACGAAGTACCTGGACGTGGACGGCGCGAAGCTCGCCGCGCGGGCGAAGGCGGCGCCGGCCGGGCAGTTCGTCGACGCGATCACGATCCGCGCCGAGGAGTGGGAGGTGCTGCGGCCGACGATGAGCAAGCTGCCCGGCGTGCTCACCATGGGCGGTACGCAGTCGCTGCCGCCGACCGCGACGTTCGCCCGCTCGATCATCGGCACCATGAAGACGGCGAACGAGGACACGCTGAAGAACGCCGGGCCGACCGCGTCGGCGCAGGACCAGGTCGGCACCACCGGCCTGCAGTACGCGTTCCAACAGCAGCTCGCCGGGACGCCCGGCGGCACGGTCGCGCTGCGGGACGGCAAGACCAAGCTGACGATCAAGACCGTCTTCACCCAGAAGGGCACCGCCGGCAAGCCGGTGAAGACCACGCTGGACACGAACATGCAGAAGGCCGCCGAGGCCGCGCTGGCGACCAGCAAGCTGCCCGCGTCGCTGGTCGCGGTCCAGGCCTCGACCGGCCAGATCCTGGCCGCGGCGAACGGCCCGCAGGTGGCGAGCTACAACCGCGCCTTCCAGGGCCGGTACGCGCCGGGCTCGACGTTCAAGATCGTCACCTCGGCGGCCTTGCTCGGCAGCGGTGAGACCGCGGCGACGCCGTTGCCGTGCACGGACACGATCAGCGTGTTCGGCAAGACGTTCAAGAACTACGACGCGCTCGCGGCGTACGGCAACGGCACGATGCAGACGGCGTTCAACAAGTCCTGCAACACCGCGTTCATCTCGCAGCACGCCCGGCTGCCGAAGGACGGGATGACGAAGGCCGCGGCGATGTTCGGTATCGGGCGGGACCTGAACCTGTCGCTCTCGGCGTACGGCGGCCAGGTCCCGGCGCCGAAGGACGACGTCGAGGAGGCCGCGTCGATGATCGGCCAGGGCACGGTCACCGCCAGCCCGCTGGCGATCGCGCTGGTAGCAGCGACGGTCGATCACGGTACGGCGATGAAGCCGGTGCTCGTGCCGGGCAAGGACGCCGCCGGCGCGGCCGCCTCTCCGTTGCCAGCAGCAACTGTTGCGGCGCTGCGGACGTTCATGCGGACCACGGTCACCGGCGGTACCGCCAGCGTGCTCGCCGGGAACGGCGCAGTCGCCGCCAAGACCGGCACGGCCGAGGTCGTGGTGAAGGGCAAGGTCACCACCAACGCCTGGATGGCGGGCTACCGCGGCGACGTCGCGTTCGCGGTGATCGTCGAGGGCGGCGAGTCCGGCTCGCACACCGCGGGCCCGATCCTGAAGACGTTCCTGTCGAGCTTCAAGTAGGGCCTGGCCGGTGCTGGGTAGGAAGTTGCTGAGAGTTGGCTGAGAGCGCGGCCTGACGGGGATTTCGTCACTTACCGTTGCCGGATGGAAAGCCTGATCTGTCCCAAGTGCCGGGGCGCGATGCGGACGTACGAGCGCAGCGGCATCACCGTCGACCAGTGCGGTGAGTGCCGCGGCATCTTCCTCGACCGGGGTGAGCTCGAGCACCTGGTGGACGCCGAGCTCCGGTTCAACGCACCGCAGGAGCCGCGGCGCGAGGAGAAGCGCCACGAGGAGCAGCGGTACGACGAGAAGCGCCGGTACGACGACCGCCGCCCGGACGAGCGGCGGTACGACGAGCGGCGCTACGACAACGACGACCGGCGCTACGACCCGCGGTACGGGAACCAGCACCAGCACAAGAAAAAGAAGAAGTCGTTCCTCGAAGAGCTCTTCGACTGAGAGGGATTACCGACGGCCGACGACGGTGCCCTGGGCGATCGCGCACAGGGTGCCGTCGCCGTTCTCGTCGAGGGTGACGAGCTCGCAGGTACACGCGGCTTGCCGGCTGCCCGCGTGTACGACCCGGGCCTCGGCCCGCAGTACGACGCCCTGCGCCGGGCGGAGGTAGCTGATCGTGAAGCCACCGGTCAGCACGTCCGGGCCGAGCGCGGATCCGCCGGCGAAGGTGATCGCGTTGTCGGCCGCATAGCTGAGCACACCTCCGTGCAGGAACCCGTTCTGCTGGCGGAGATCGTCACGGATCGTGAGCTCGAGGGTCGCCGCACCGCCGCCGAACGCGGTGAGCCGCGTCCCCAGCAGCACGCTGAACGGCTGCGCGGCAAGTACCTTCTCGGCAAGCTCGAAAGTCAGCTCCATGCGTTCAAGCTAACCCGGTTAGGGTCAGCACGTGACGACATCTCCGGTGCTCCTGCGCCCAATCACCGACGACGAGTACCCGACCTGGTTGGAGCGCGCCGCGGCGTCGTTCGCGGCCGGCGTCGGACCGGCCCGCGGGCTGACGCCGGACGAGGCGCTCGCCGTCGCGTACGAGCAGACCGAGCAGCTGCTGCCCGAAGGTCCGGCCACCGATCAGCAACTGATCTGGATCGCCGTCGCCGGCGACGAGCCGGTCGGCAGTCTGTGGATCAGCACCAAGGCGAAGGTGCCGTTCATCTACGGCATCGAGGTGGACCACGCGCACCGCGGCAAGGGGTACGGCCGGGCCATCATGCTCGCCGCCGAGGAGGAGTGCCGCCGGCTCGGGTACACGCGACTGGACCTGAACGTCTTCGGTGACAACACCACCGCGATCGCTCTGTACGACTCGCTCGGCTACGCGGTCATCTCGCAGCAGATGCGCAAGGACCTCTGAAAAAGCCGCTGGACGGCGCTTTCCGGGACGGCTTACCGTGGTCGGTGGCAGCCGCACGTCGGAAGGACCCACAGGGAGCGATGTCGACACCTCGTCGAGATAACGGTTGATTTGACGTCAGCCCACGCGATCGCACCGGATCGCGGAGCCGGGACGGACCACGGAGTCCACCCGGCAGATCTCACCTGGCGAAGTGATCGTCCTGCGCTCTGCGCGTTTGCGCGTTGACGCTGCCCGGTCCGTCATCAACCGACTCCTGTGGAAAGCGGTGCACTCCGTGACGCCTGTTATCGCGGCACACGATCTGACCAAGACCTACACCTTTCATCAGCAGCGCGCCGGGCTCGGCGGTGCGCTGAAGAGCCTGGTGAAGCGCAAGTACGAGACCCGGCTCGCCGTCGACCGGGTGACCTTCTCCATCGGACAGGGCGAGGTCGTCGGCCTGCTCGGCCCGAACGGCGCCGGCAAGACGACCACGCTGAAGATGCTGTCCGGCCTGCTGTACACGACCTCCGGCGACCTGCAGGTGCTCGGCCACACGCCGTCGGACCGCAAGCACGACTACCTGCGCCGGATCGCTCTTGTGATGGGCCAGAAGACCATGCTGTGGTGGGACGTCCCGGCGATGGAGAGCTTGCTGCTGCACAAGGACATGTACGGCCTGTCCACCGCCGAGTTCGACCGCAACGTCGCGGAGCTCGCCGAGTTGCTCGAGGTCGAGCACCTGCTGAACGTGCAGGTCCGCAAGACCTCGCTGGGCGAACGCATGAAGCTGGAGCTGATGGCCGCGCTCGTCCACGGGCCGGAGATCCTGTTCCTGGACGAGCCGACGATCGGCCTGGACGTGGTCGCGAAGGCCCGGGTCCGCTCGTTCCTCGCCGACGTGAACCGCGTCCGCGGTACGACGATCCTGATCACCAGCCACGACATGGACGACATCGAGGCGCTCTGTTCGCGGGTGATGATCATCGACCACGGCCGGCTGCAGTTCGACGGCGGACTCGACGAGCTGGTTCGTACGGCGCGTCCGCGCAAGCTCGTCCGGGCGACGTACGCGACGACCGTCGACGCCGTGCGGCTGAGCGGGCTGGACGGCGTGACCGCGGTCGAGGTGTCCGGGCAGCAGGTCGCGCTCGAGGCGGATCGCGAGCAGGCCGGTGCGGTGATGGAGCACCTGACCCGGCTCGGCCCGCTGGTCGACCTCGACGTGTCCGACGCGGACATCGAGGACATCATGCGCGACCTCTTCCTGCGCCGCAGCACGCTGGGAGACCTGTCATGAGCACGCTGGCGCGCAACCTCCGCGTCGTACGCCGGATGACCGCCGCGGACATCGCGCAGCAGTCCGTGTACCGCGGCGCGTGGATCATCTTCATGCTGGCGAACATCACGATGCCGATCATCTCGCTGCTGATCTGGCGGACGGCGCTCGCGAGCGGAGCCCAACTGCCGGTCGACGAGCGCTACATCACGACGTACTTCGTGCTGCTCGGCTTCGTCACGATGGCGACCTCGTCGTGGATGGCGGGATTCCTCGCCCAGGACATCCGGCTCGGGAAGCTGTCCAGCTGGATGGTCCGGCCGGCGTCGTTGCTGACCGGGTTCGTCGCGAACAACCTGTCGGAGAAGTTCCTGAAGCTGTTCGCGCTGGCGCCGATGATCGGCATCGTGTGGTGGATCTTCCGCGACTCGATGAACATCCCGGCCGGCCCGGGACGCTGGGCGCTGTTCGCGATCAGCCTCCTGCTCGGGGCGATGCTGGTGTTCACGATCGACATCCTGATCGCGTCGCCGGCGTTCTGGATGGACGACGTGAGCGCGCTCGTGCAGGCCCGGGTGATCGTCGCGAGCGTGCTGTCCGGCGCCGTCGTCCCGCTGGCGCTGATGCCGTCGTGGTCGAAGGGCTTCGTCGACCACCAGCCGTTCCGGTACACGGTGTCGTTCCCGGTCGAGATCGTCGCGGGTCAGCTGACCGGGCATGAGCTGCTGGTGGGGCTGGGGATCCAGCTCGGGTACGTCGTGGTGTTCGCGGCGATCGCCCGGCTGGTGTGGTCCGCGGGCATCCGCGCGTACTCGGCGGTGGGCGCATGAGCACGCTGGACCGGACCTGGTGGCACAAGCAGTGGCGGCATCTGCGGCTGTGGCGGCGGTTCTTCGCGCAGGCGGTGGTGCGGGAAACACATTTCCGTGCGCATTTCCTGACCACGCTGCTCGTCGGCCTCGTGCAGCTCGGGCTCGGCATCGTGCCGACCTTGCTGCTGTTCGGGTTCACGAGCGAGGTGCACGGCTGGTCGCGGGCCGAGGTGATCGCGCTGGTCGGGGTGTTCCAGATCGTCACCGGGCTGCTGGCGACCTTCCTCGCGCCGAACCTGAACCGGATGACGACATACCTGACCGAGGGCGAGCTGGACGGCGTACTGCTCCGGCCGGTGTCGAGCCAGTTCTACCTGACCTTGCGGTGGATCAACGTCGCGGAGCTGACGAACGTTGCCAGCGGCATCGTTGTGCTGGTGATCGGGCTGGTGCAAGCGGACATCACGTTCGGCGCCGGTCAGGTCGTGCAGGCCGTCGTGCTGGTCGCCTGCGGTCTGGTGCTGCTGACCGCGGTCTGGTCGGCGATGTCGTTCCTGGCGTTCTGGCTGCAGTCGGTCAACCCCATCGGGTTCGTGTTCCTGAACCTGATGGAGGCCGGGCGGTATCCGCTGGTCTTCTTCCCGGTCGCGGTCCGGACGTTCCTCACGTTCGCCTTCCCGGTGGCCTTCGCGACGACGTTCCCGGTACGGGCGCTCGCGGGCGATCTCGGATGGGGGCCGGTTGCTTTGGGTGTCGCTCTCGCGGTCGTGGCTCAGGGGCTGGTACGGCTGGTGTGGCGGCGCGGCCTGCTGACGTACTCCAGCGCGTCGAGCTGATGTGGTTACCTGTCAGCTATGAGCTGGTGGCTCCTGCACGTGGACATGGATCAGTTCATCGCTGCTGTCGAGATCCGGCGGCGACCTGAGCTCCGTGGGCTGCCGGTCGTGGTGGGCGGGTCCGGCGACCCGACCCAGCCACGGCAGGTGGTCGCCACCGCGTCGTACGAGGCGCGGGCCTTCGGCGTACATTCCGGGATGCCGGTGCGGGCGGCGTACAAGAAGTGCCCCGAGGCGGTGTTCCTCCCGTCCGACCCGGCCGCGTACGAGGCCGCGTCGACCGAGGTGATGGACACGCTGCGGTCCTTCCCGGTCGTCGTCGAGGTCTGGGGCTGGGACGAGTGCTTCGTCGGCGCCGAGACCGACGATCCGGAAGCGCTGGCGCTCGAACTGCGCACCGCCGTCGCCGCGCGCACCGGGCTGACCTGCTCGGTCGGTATCGGCGACAACAAGACCCGCGCCAAACTCGCCACCGGCTTCGCCAAGCACGAACGCTCCCACGCCGAACCCTTCGAAGGCGCCGCGGGCGGTGCCGGCGTCTACCGCCTCACCGCGGACAACTGGCGGTCGGTGATGGACCACCGCCCGGTCCGCGACCTGTGGGGCATCGGCCCGCGGATGGAACGCAACCTCGCCGAACTCGCCATCACCACCGTCGCCGAACTCGCCGCCGCCGACCTCGACGTCCTGAAGAAACGCTTCGGCCCCAAGATGGGCACCTGGTACGCCGCCCTGGGCCGCGGCCTCGGCGACACCCAGGTCACCGACGTACCCCGCGAACCCGTCTCCCGCAGCCACGAGGAAACCTTCACGACCGACCTCGTCGAACGCGCCGACGTGGAACGCGAACTCCGCCGCATCGCCACCGAAGTCACCCAGGAAGTCATCGCCGAAGGCCGCACCATCCAACGTGTGTCGGTCAAGGTCCGCTTCATCACCTTCTACACCCCCATCAAGAGCCGCAAACTCCCCGAACCCACCCAGGACCCCGAGGTCATCGCCACCACATCCCTTCTCCTCTTGGAAAAGTTCGAACTCCGCCGCCCCATCCGCCTGCTGGGCGTCCGCGTCGAATTCGTCCCTGGCTCCACATCGTGAACCGCTCGCTCACTTTGCGTCAGCAAGTCACGCCTTGTAAGATCTAGGACATCAACACCGGCCCCGCTGTTGGCTTCATGCCAACAAGGGTCGGTTTTCTTGTTCCGGGGGTAGCTTTCGCATGGCGGAGTACGCCAAACCGCACTTGACGCGTCAGCAGCAGCTGGCTCAGCTGGTCGATCGCGGCCTTTCCTGTCCTGACGAAGCGGCCGCGATCGAACTGTTGAAGACGGTCGGGTACTAGCGGCTGAGCGCATACATCTACCCGTTTCGTGAGTTGCTCCCATCCGGATCGGACACGCACAGATCTGGACCGCGCCGTTCCGACAGAATCCGGGACGGCATCAGCTTCGAACATATCGAGGCGCTCTGGAGATTCGATCGGAAGCTTCGGCTGGTCTGCCTCGACGCGATCGAGACTGTGGAGACCGGGCTCCGCAGTCGACTGGCCTACGTCCTCGGACTTCGGGACCACCTCGGTCACGTCCACCGTGAGAGCCTCGACGCAGACGCGTGCTCCCGCCCGGTTGGGCCAGGCGGCCGGCACAGGGACCAGGATGCGTTCGAGCACTGGCTCACGAAGTACGAGGCCCTCGAGTACGAGGCGCGCAACGAGGACTACGTCGTCCATCACAAGCGGAAGTACGACGGTCACATGCCGATCTGGATCGCCGTCGAGTTCTTCGACTTCGGAGCCTTGAGCCGGCTGTTCGCTCTGCTGAAGAAGCACGATCAGAACGCGATCGCAAAGGATGTCGGCGTCCGCGGCGGACCACTCCTGGCTGCTTGGCTGCGAGACGTGAACTACATTCGGAACCTTTGCGCCCATCACTCGAGGTTCTGGAATCGGCAACCGACCTACAAACCGGGAAAGTTCAATCCTGCGCAGGTGGGCAGCCCTCTGGTCCACGCCGCTCAAATGGAACCACGCCACAAGATCTACGTCCACCTGGCCGTACTCGGATACCTGGTGCGAGGTCTCGATCCGCGCGAGAACTGGCCCCTGACGCTCCGCACGCTTGTCAAGAAGTTCCCCAGCGTCCCTCACGTCTCTCCGGAAAGGGACATGGGCTTTCCACGCGGATGGTCGGATCTGCCGCTGTGGACGATGAAGGCCGCGTAGTATCCCGGCGGACCAGCCGCTGTTTCAGGTGAGGTCAGCCAGGACCTTCGCCATCGCGGTATAGCTCTCGCGTACTGCTGTGGGCTTGGCGAGGCGGTGCCGTTCGAGCCGGATCGCTGCGAGGTGGCGCGCCTCGTAGATCGCCGCTCGCCAGGTGGCGGCAGGTGACCGGTCCAGCTCGCCGTACGACTGCCAGAACGCCACCCGCTCGTCGTCCTTCGCCTGCGCCATCTGGATCGTCCAGTCCGCCGCGGGATCACCGAACTCGGTGCGGTCGAAGTCGAGCACACCCGAAATCAGCGGCTCGGGTGCGTCGGCGTCCAGCAGACAGTTCACCGTCCACAGATCACCCGTCAACAGCCGCGGCTCCTGTACCTCGTCCAGAGTCGCCCGCCCCCGCTCCGCGAGCGCGGCAGCCTGCCGTACGTCGGCCGCGTCCAGTCCTGCTCGTTGTAGGTCGTCCGCTATCCGCGTGAACGACCCGATGACGACTTCACTCCAGGATGCGTGCGCCGGCCCGTCCACACGACCGAAGTACGGCCCACGGACATCGTGCACGGTCCGGGCGATCGCCCCGAGCTGTCGGAAGAAGGTCGTCCGCCCGGCCCGCGGATACCGCCCGAGATGCTCCGGCGCCGGAACGCCCGGCAAACAGCTCTGGATCATCCAGTCCCGATCGACCACGTCATGCGACCAGTCCACAGCCAGCACCCTCGGCATGAGGGCCGCAATCCCCGCCAGCCAGGGCACACTCGCGTACTCGTTCCGCATCAACCACCGCTCAGACCCGAACTGACACGCGTCCTCAGGCGCCACCCGCAGCACCACCGGCCCGTCGTCCCACCCAACCAGCTCGATCCGGTAGACGCTGTTGTACGCCCCAAACCCCAGCTCCACAGCCCGCGCCGGCACGACACCTTCCCCGAACGCCCGCCGGCAAAGACCCTCGATCTGCCCCGCTGTCAGCGCCCGCTGAAACGCACGGCCGTCTCGCCCCACATTCCGAAGTTCCATGTATCTACCGCCCGTGATCAGCGCCGTGGTCGGCTTCGCCCGGCGCTCCTCAGAGCCGTCACGTACTGTGCGTGCTCCTCGGTGTTGATCGCGCCAACACGCTCTGCCAGCTCCAACAGATCCCAGGTGTCGGCGACTTTGATGCCTTGAGCCACCGCATGAACAAGCGCATCGGTGTCGTCGCTGACAAAGATCGCCTTGGACCGCAGATCACGGCTCGTGACGATCGTGATGGTCTCGGCTTCGCCCAGATGCTTGGTCTGTCGATCTCCTGGCGCCGCCATCCGATCACGGAGCACCCTGGTGTCCAGCAACTCTGCCGGCGTAGGTTCGAGAGGTTCGCCGAGGAATTGGCGCACACTGCTGAGTGCCTCCAGTCCGGCGATCCGCGCCGACATCGCACACTCCCGCGAGACCGACAGACACCACCTACCGTTGCTATTGGCAAGTTTTTCGAGAAGATCCACCCGCCCGATCGTGGCGAAGTTGACGAGGACGGTGTTGTCCGGGAAGAACAAATACATGGGTCAACGCTCAGAGGCCGAGCGCTGACGCGAGGGAATCTACGGACTCGTGAACCGGCGTCGGCCTATCGACGGCGAGATCCTCCTCAGGGGTGTCCAACATCCACGCCAAGGTGCCCGGCGACAGCTCGCCGAGCGCGATCCGCCGGAGATGGGCAGCCTGCACGGACAGCGGAAATCGTCGCATCGCCGACGCGTTCATGCGCTCGGTGATCAGGTCGATCGGTGCGGGCAGCTCGCCGCTTCGTCCTGTCACGCCGGGGACGGCGCTCAGGTGCTCGCGCAACAACCGCTGCGTCGGGGCATCCAATGCCTTGCGCACCTCGACGGACACCGGGAGCTGCAGGGCGTTCAGTCGTCGAATGAGCGCCTCGCACGATACGCCCGCATCCCACACGAAACGTGCCAGGTCATGGCCACTGATGCTCTGCCAATCCACGGCCGACAGCACCTCGCGAGGCAGAAGCAGGTCCGCGGCAAACGCGTTGGCGGCCGCTTCCTGGCTGTTGCCGGTGTCCTCGACATCGTGATGACCCAATGCCAGGTGCGCCAACTCGTGCGCCATCGACCAATTGCTGCGGAACCAGTTCGCCCGGGCGGCCAGCAGGATCACGCTGCGGCCGCCGACGGTGAACGAGTAGTCGGTCGTCAAACCCGCGATTCGCACCACGTCGATACCCAGACGCTCCTCGACGCGATCGGCGAAGTCACGCACGAAGTTGTCGCCGAGTGCGGCGCGCAGGTCTTCGACCGTTCGCGGTGGCGCTGTCGACGGCTGATCGGCTGCCGGGTATGCCTGTCGGTAGGCGAGCGCGACGTTGGCCAGTTCTTGATCATCCTGCTCTCGACCTGGGACGCTCCGTCCGCCAGTCGCATGATCGAACTCGTGCCGCGCCGCGATCCGCACTCGATGCGGGTCGACGGTCCCGGTGATCAGCCAGTGCACATCGGCTTCCAGCACATCAGCCAGCAGCGCCAGCTCGATCGAGGAGAAGGCACGCTTGTCGTTGAGCGCACGAGAGAACGCATCAGGCGTCATCCCGACGCGTTTCGCAAGGTCCTGCTGGCGAATTGTCGGGAATGTGGACCTGATGCACTGCTGCACACGACCGCCGATGCTCCCCATGTTTCGAGCATAGACGCCGAGTTGGGAAAATCCCAAGTGCCCGAGTGTCGCTCTGTGGACGATCGGCCGACGAGGGTAGCGTGCGTGGCTGGATCGCGCCGTTGCCGACTCCAACCAACGCGACGCGCCGATACCAGCCGTGTGGCGCGCTCGCCCGTCGTTCCATCTCGCCAAGTCTCCCATCTGTGGCCGGGCGTCGGGGCTGCTGTTGTCGACCGCGCGGCGGGATCTACAGGTTGTAGGTGCGGGTAGCGGTGCCCGCGAAGACGGCCTCTTGGTCGGTGGGTGTGAGGGCAGCGGTGAGGGTTTGGGCGGTTTCGGCTACCTCGGCGTACGTCGCGGCCAGTAGGCAGACCGGCCAGTCGGAGCCGAACATGACGCGGTCGGGGCCGAAGGAGTCCAGGACGACATCGGCGTACGGCTGGAGGTCTGACGGTTTCCAGGTGGTCCACGGGGCCTCGGTGACCATGCCTGAGAGTTTGCAGGTGACGTTGGGGAGGGACGCCAGCTCGCGAAGGTGCGACGCCCAGGGCGACAGCGGCTCGCCGATGACGGGCTTGGAGATGTGGTCGACGACGAAGGTCAGCTCCGGCAGATTGCGCGCGGTTTGGATCGCGGCGGGAAGGTGCGGCGTCTTGGTGAGCAAGTCATAAGCAAGACCAGCCGAAGCAACAGCCGCCAACCCCCGCTGTACGTCGGGACGCAGCAACCAATCGACGTCCGGCTCGTCATGGACCTGGTGCCGGATCGCCTTCAAATACGAGCCGTCCGGCCGCGCCAGCAGACCGTCCAGCACGTCCCCGATGTCGTCCGCGGTGAGGTCGACCCACCCCACCACACCTGCCACCAGATCGTTGCCAGCAGCAAGCTCCAGGAACTCGACGGTCTCCTCGACCAGGCCGACGGTCTGCACGAGCACCGTCGCCGAAACATCCGCCGCCACGGCCAACGGCGCCAGGTCTTCCAGGGAGAAGTTCCGCCGGATCGGGTCCAGCTCCGGCCCGACCATCCACGACTGTTCACGGACGGTCAGGTCCCAGACGTGGTGATGTGCGTCCACCTTGCTCATCGGCAGCCTCTCCTCATCCGACCCGGCGGTCGTCGATGGCGTCCTGGTTCCAGTCGATTCCGAGACCGGGGGTGTCCGGAGCGACCGCGTGCCCGTCGACGATATCCATCTCGGTCGACGTGATCGCCCGCAGTTGCGGGATGTGCTCGACGTACCGGCCGTTGGGTACGGCGGCCGTCAGGCTGACGTGCAGCTCCATCAGGAAATGCGGGCACACCGACAGGTTGAACGTCTCCGCCAGATGCGCGACCTTCAGCCATGGCGTGATGCCGCCGATCCGCGCCACGTCCACCTGGACGATCCCAGCGCCACCGACGGCGACGTACTCCCGGAACTGCGACACGGAGTACAGCGACTCACCGACCGCGATCGGGATCGAGGTCCCCGAGGAGAGCCGCACATGCCCGGTCACGTCGTCGGCCGGCAGCGGCTCCTCGAACCAGGTCAGGTCCACGGACTCGAAGGCAGCGGCCCGGCGACGCGCCTCGGGGTACGTCATGGACTGGTTCGCGTCGACCATGATGTCCATCGCGGGTCCGACGGCGTCCCGGACGGCCCGCAGCCGCTCCAGATCCTCGTGGACCCGCGGTTTCCCGACCTTGAGCTTCACGCCGGGCCAGCCGGCCTTCTGCGAGGCCAGCGCGCCGGCGACCAGTTCATCGGTTGTCAGGTGCAACCAACCGCCTTCGGTGTCGTACAGCGGCACGCGCTGCCGGTATCCGCCCGCCAGCCGCCACAGCGGCTCTCCGGCCCGCAGGCACCGCAGGTCCCAGAGTGCTGTGTCGACGGCGGCCAGTGCCAAGGAGGTGATCGCCCCGACGGTCGTCGCGTGGGTGGACCAGAACAGATCCGACCAGAGCGCCTCGACGTTGCGCGCGTCCGCGCCGGCCAGGCGGGGCAGCAGGTGGTCCCGGAGCAGCGCGAGTACGGCGGTGCCGCCGGTGCCGATCGTGTACGAGTAGCCGAGCCCGGTCAGCCCGTCCGCCGTGGTCAGCGAGACGAAGATCGTCTCCTGTTTGAGGAACGACTGAACGGCGTCGGTCCGGACGGTCTCGACCTCGAGGTCGACGAGATAGGCCTCGGCCCGGACGATCGCCGTACTCACATTGCCTCCCAAGATCCTATAGGATATTGCGCATCCTGATGCTGCCGCTTCACACTGGACGCGTCAAGACGGACTGCAGAGGTCGCGCAAAGAGATGCGGCGCGCAGCAGGCGCCATCTCTTTGCGGGGCCTCTAGGTCGGGCAGAATGCATTTCAGGGAGGAGCGAAGGTGACGGATGCGCATGTAGGTCTGGCCGGGCAGCTCACCCGCCTGCCCCAGCGTCAGGTGCTCAGCGACGACGTCTACGAGACGGTCAAGGGCCTGATCATGGACAGCGTGGTCGAGCCCGGGACCCGGTTGAACATCGATGCACTGACCCGTGAGCTGGGCATTTCGCAGACCCCGATCCGGGAGTCGCTGGCCCGGCTGGAGTCCGACGGCCTGGTGATCAAGGAGCCGCTGCGCGGGTACCGGGTGTCGTCCCGGCTGACCCGCGCGGAGTTCGAGGACCTCTTCGAGTACCGGTTGCACATCGAGCCGTGGGCAGCCGGGCGCGCCGCCGAGCGGTCCGGCACCGACGACCTGGCCCGGCTCAAGGCGGAGATGCTCAGCTACACCGACGTCCCGGACCGTCCGTCGTACGAGAGCTACCGGGCGATGGCCGCGCACGACCAGCGGTTCCACGACCTGGTGCTGGAGCTGTCCGGGAACGAGACGGCCCGGCTGTCCTTCCAGCGGACACACTGCCACCTGCACCTGTTCCGGCTGTACTACGGTGGCGGCATCGCGACGAAGGCGTTGCGAGAGCACAAGGCAGTGGTGACCGCGGTCCGCAAGGGCGATCCGGAGGAGGCGTCCGCGGCGATGCGGTCGCACATCGAGGCCTCCCGCGCCCGTCTGCGGCCCATGTTCGACGCCTCGACCAAGACTGACTGATCCAGGGAGACACCTGTGGAACTGCTCCGCCTCGGCGCGGTCGGCGAGGAGCGCCCGTACGTGCGCGCCGCCGACGGCACCGTTCACGACCTCACCCCCCTGACCGCTGACATCGACGGCGCGTTCCTGGCCGCCGACGGCGTCGCCCGGACCCGCGCCGCGCTCGAGGCCGGCGAGCTGCCGGTCGCCGAGACGGAGGGCCTGCGGGTGGGTGCCCCGGTCGCGCGGCCGGGCGCCGTGGTCTGCATCGGCCAGAACTACGCGGCGCACGCCGCCGAGTCCGGCGCCGAGCCGCCGAAGCAGCCGATCGTCTTCTTCAAGCACCCGAACACGGTCGTCGGTCCGTACGACGAGGTGCTGGTGCCGCGCGGCTCCGCGAAGACCGACTGGGAGGTCGAGCTCGCGGTGGTGATCGGCAAGCAGGCGCGCTACGTCGAGACCGACGAGGACGCGCTCGCCTGCATCGCCGGCTACACGGTGTCGAACGACGTGTCCGAGCGCGCCTTCCAGATCGAGGTCTCCGGCGGCCAGTGGTCGAAGGGCAAGTGCTGCGAGACGTTCAACCCGCTCGGCCCGGCGCTGGTGCCGGCCGACGAGGTCGACCCGACCAACCTGAACCTGAGCTCTTGGGTGAACGGCGAGCCGCGCCAGGACTCGAACACCTCGGACATGATCTTCTCGGTGGCCGCGCTGATCCGCGACCTCTCGCAGTACATGGTGCTCAGCCCCGGCGACATCGTGAACACCGGTACGCCGGAGGGCGTGGCGCTGTCCGGCCGGTTCCCGTACCTGTCGCCGGGTGACGAGATGGAGATGGAGATCGAGGGTCTCGGCCGGCAGAAACAGTCCCTCGGCAAAGCCTGAAAACTGTCCCCGGCCGGCTCTAGGGTCGGCCGGGTGACCGACTATCTGGCTGATATCAGCACCTCGTACGACAACGTCGCGGTTTCGTACGCCGAACTGGTGGTGGATGGCGCCGACGGCGAGGAGACGGCGTTCGACCTAATCGCCGGGCTCGTCGTGCCTGAGGGCCTGGTGCTGGATGTCGGCTGCGGGCCGGGGCGGACGACCGGTTCGCTGGCCGCGCGCGGTCTGCGGGTTGTCGGGATCGACCTGTCCCCGGGCATGATCGAGGTCGCGCGCCGCGACCACCCGGACCTGGACTTCCGGGTCGGTTCGATGACCGCGCTCGACCTCCCGGACGGCTCGGTCGCGGGCATCGTGGCCTGGTGGTCGATCATCCACCTGCCGCGCGACGTCGTGCCGCAGGCGTTCGCCGAGTTCCAGCGGGTTCTGGCGCCCGGCGGCGTGCTGCTGCTCGGGTTCCACGTCGGCACCGAGTCCACCCACAAGACCTCCGGGTACGGCGGGCATCCGATGAACATCCACGTCCACCGCTGGACGGCCCCGGCCCTGACCGAACTGGCGGTCGCCGCGGGCTTCACGCCGTACCCGTCGGAGCTTCCCGAGGACCGGTTGCTCTTCGGGAAAGTAGCCTCTGCGGCATGACTTCTCGCGTGCGAACGGTGACGTTCGATGCCCACGATCCGTACGAGCTCGCCGGCTTCTGGCTGCAGGTCCTGCGCGCCGAGCGTCCCGACGACGACCAGCCCGGCGACCCGTACGCCTCCGTGCCCACCGACGGCCTCACGGTCCTGTTCGAGCAGAACAACGACGAGAAGTCGGTCAAGAACCGGGCCCACCTGGACCTTGAGCCGGACACCACCCGCGACGAGGAAGTCGCCTGGCTGCTCACTCTCGGCGCCACCATCGCCCACGACCGCCGCGAGGCCGACGGCACCGGCTGGGTCGTCATGCAGGACCCCGAAGGCAACGAGTTCTGCGTGCTCCGCAGCGCCGCCGAGCGCGCGGCAACCAGCTGACCGGCTCTACTCCGGGATCGACGGCGTCTCGCCGGAGAGGGTGAGGCGCCAGTCGTCGTCCCACCCGTGGACGGTGACCTGGAAGCCGTTGTACTGCGCGGTGGCCCGGTGGTGACCGTTCTCCACCGGCGCGGCGGTGGTCTGCCAGCCGCGCGCGGCCAGGGCGGCGACAGCCGCGGCGACCTGGCCGGCGGGGTCGACCACGGACGGGTTGCCGTTCTCGACCGTGATCGAGCAGACCGTGTCCGGCCCGCTGCCGTCCGACATCACGCCCGGATCCACCGGCCCGACGTCATGGGCGACGATGCCCTCGAAGCCCGGCACGGCGGCCGCGGCGACCGTGAGCAGTTCGGCGCGGAGGAAGTCGCGGGCCTCGGTCAACGTCATCGTTCAGGTCCTTCCTGCTGCCGCGAACGCGGGGTTCCGTCGAGGACAGTCTTCCTCGAGGGGGTCGACGCGACCGTTCGCAGCATCGCGAGTCCGTCGAACGCCTTCGAGATCGGCACCACCACCGGCGACTGCCCGAGCGTACGCAACGGCCCGGCCCAGGACATCCCGAGCATCCGGGTCTCCTCGGCGGGCGTCGTCCGAGCCGCGAGCGTCACGGCGCCCAGCTCGCCGCGGACGATCCGGCCGACGTTCTTCATCGACTCGCTGTTCTTGGCGAAGTAGGCCATGTGCCCGGTGATCTGCACCTGCTCGTTGTCGGTCTGGATCCGTACGGCGTCGGTGAACGACGCGGGATCGGGGCCGTGCTGCTCGGCGTACGACACGTAGTCGCCGCGCGATCGCGCCACCGCGAAGAACTCGGTACCAGGTGGTGTCAGCTGCGCCGCCGACGTGACGCTCGGGTCGACGCCGGGGCTGCCGGTCAACAGGTACCGATGAGCGCGAGCGCCCTGCATCATCGCCCGGGTGACGACCTGTGCACCGTAGCTGTTCCCGATCAGCGTGACCTTCGCGCCCGGCGATCGCACCGTCGCGAGCCCCTCCTGGAAGCGGCACAACAACGGCGCCGCCGCCCGGGCACTCTCGGTGGATCTGCCCTGCGTCAGCCCGAGCGGCGCGTGGTACCCGAGCCAGACGATCGTCGCCGTCCCCCGTCCGGCCTCCTCACCGATCTCCTTCGCCCGCACCGACTGCGCCCGCACGCGCTCCAGGTCGTTGTTCATCCCCGGCACCAGGACGGCGATGTTCTTGGCGGTCCGCAGATCGCCCTGGACCTCGATCATCCGGCCCTGACCCTCCGGGTCGACGAGCAGGAACTGCCGGGGAACGTCCACCTCGACACGATTGCCGTCGGCGTCGACGTCCAGGCGCTTCCCGGCCGGCTCGAGCATCTCGTTGAGCGTCACCAGCCGCCGGCGCTGCGCGAGGGTCGCCTGCCGGTTCTCGACCAGCGTGTGCAGCCGCTGCTGCGCGGCGACCAGGATCAGGTGGTTGGCGCGGTACCGCAGCTCGGGCGGCGCGCCCTCCAACGGCCCGACCTGCTCCGGCCGGCTCTCCGTCAGGGCGATCGCCTGCTCGACGGGCAGTGACCGGAAGAACGCGTCCGCTTCCGCGACCGCCCGGTCGTCCGGCAGGTCCCGCAACCGCAGGAGCAGCGCATCGAGGTCCTCGGACATCCCTCACCTCACCAGACACGGCGACAAACGCTTGCCGGTGCATCCTAGGTCCTGTCTGGTTCTCCAGCGCCGTAGCGAGGAGGTGCTCGGTGCGGTGCATCGGCGTGCGGGGGCGAAGGTCTCGATGCGGAGCATCGTGGCCTTTGCACCCGTGCGGCGAGGTGCCGTGCCGAGTGCCCCGCAGTAGGCGATGGAGAACCAGACAGGGCCTAGGTCCGGTCGGAGGTCGTCCTACAGTTCGTCGACGTACGGTGTCTGGCCGGTGAACGTCAGGCGCCAGTCCGTGGTCCGGGCGGTGGCGGTGAGGTCGTAGCCCTGGCGGCGGGCGGTGAGTTCGTGGCGGCCTTCGACGGGCTCGGACACGGTCACCTTCCAGCCGCGGGACTCCAGGGTCTCGGCGGCGAAGCCGATCTGGGCCCCGGGATCGGGGGCCGCGGTGGTCGGATCGCCGGTTTCGACGGTGATCGTGCAGACCGACTCGGGTCCGCTCTCGTCGGACAGCGCACCTTGGTCGACAGGGCCGACGTCCTGCGTCACCGTCGGCTTCTGGTCAGGGACGACAGTGGCTGCCACCGCGAGGAGTTCCGAGCGGAGGAAGTTGCGGGCTTCGGTCAGGGTCACGCTTCCGTGATACACCGTGCGGCCAAGGCTCGCGAGGACACGCCGCGTTTCGGCCGTCAAGAAACGACCGGTGTCTCCCCGGTGAACGTTATCCGCCAGTCCGTCGCCCAGGCGTGGACGGCGACGTCGAAGCCGTCGCGGCTGGCCGCGACGCGATAGTGACCGTCCTCCTCCGGTACGACGTCCGCGGTCCAGCCCCGCGCGCGGAGTGTCGCGGCCGCGGCGTCGACCGTCGCGGACGGGTCGGGCGCCTTCGGGTTGCCGGTCTCGACGGTGACCCGGCAGACCGTGGCCGTGCCGCGACCGTCGAACAGGACGCCGGGATTCACGGGCCCCGGATCGTGCGTGACGACCGGACGCTGATCCGGTACGACGGCTTCCGCCACCGCGAGCAACTCGCTGCGCAGGAACTCCCGGTCGCTCGTCATCGCTGCCGCCCTTCCGAGCCTCGTGCCGCGCTGTTCGTCCGGTGCGCCGCGGTCTGCCCGGCGGCCGATCCGGCCGACTGCTTCGACGGCTTGGTGAGCGCCACGATTCCGTCGTACACCCTCGACGCCGCGCCCGCGACACCGTTCAGCGCACCGCCCCACGACGTACCGAGGAAGAGTTTGGTCTCGGTCGCCCGGCTGGTGTTCGTGGTGGTGATGTGCCCCAGATCGCCCCGGACCACGCGGCCGATGTTGCGCAGCGCCTCGCTGTTCGGCCGGTAGTACTCGTTGTGCCAGTGCACCGACACCGGGTCGTCGCCCCGCGGGTCGGCGGTCGCCATCCGGATCGCGTCCGGGAAGGTCGCGGGATCGGGCCCGTGCCACTCCGAGTACGAGACGTAGTCGCCCGGCGCGCGCTCGGTGTACAACCGGGTCGGCGGCTGCACGAAGTCCGCGGCCTCGTCGACGTACTTCGCGATCCCCGGCGATCCCGTCATCACCAGCCGTTTCGGCCGGGCGCCCGCCATCACCGCCTGCGCGGCCACATCCGTGCCGTACGAGTGCGCGACCAGCGTGACCTCGGCGTCCTCGGACTTCAGCTCGTCGAGCTCGGTGACGAACCCCGCGAGCCGCGGACCGCCCTCGATCGCCGCGTCCTTGCTCGCCGCCTCCACCAGGCCCTGCGGCGAGTCGTAGTCGAGCCACACCACGACCGCCGTACCCGGGCCGGCTTCCTGCTTGATCAGGTCGCCGCGGTCCGACTGTCCGCGGAACGTGTCGAGGCTGTTCCCCATGCCGGGCACCAGCACCGCGACGTTCTGCGCCTGCTGGAGGTCGCCGAGCACCTCCACGGCACGCCCCTGGCCGTCGGGGTCCACCGAGTAGAACTGTCGCGGCCGCTGCACTTCGATAACGTTGCCGTCGGCATCCAGCTCGGACACCGTGACCGGGGTGAGCAGCTCCTCGATCGTCGCCAGCCGCCTCTTGTCCGCATCGGTCGCGGTCTCGGCGTCGACCGCACTCTGCAAACGATCGCGGGCGGCGACGAGCAGGGCATGATTCGCACGGAACCGCTCGGCAAGCTGGTCGGACTCAGCCATAGTGACTCCCCGTGACAGCCGGTCACCTGGGCGTGTAACCGGGCCACCCGCAGTTTGTCAGCTCCAGGGGGCCAGGGAAAGTGACCAGTTGCCCGAGTGGTGCGAGAGGTTGACCGCCGCGAGCGGGCGTACGTCGACGTGGCGCAGCGACTCCGCCGGCGCGTCCACGACGTACAGGACGATCGCGCGGACGATCGCCGGGTGGACGACCACGACCGCCGAGCCGTGGTCCCGCGCCGCGACGTCGCCCAGCCAGTCGGCGACCCTGGCGATCACGTCGTTCTCGGTTTCGCCGTTCGGTGTCGCGGTGTGCGGCCGATCCAGCCACGCCGCAACGCCCGACGGATCGGACGCGAGCAGTTCCTCCAGCCCGCGTCCGGCCCAGTCGCCGTACTCGCGATCGCGCAACGCCGGCTCCACCACCGGGTCGAGCCCGAGCGCCGCGGCCGTGCGTACGGCGGCCCGCTCCGGACCGGCGTACGCCGCATCCGCAGACAGCTTCAGCTCGCGTGCCGTCTCGACACTCGCCCGATCCGGCTCGGCGTCACCACCGAGCACGAGTCCACGCAGCGCAGGCGTCAAGGCGTGCGCGACCAAGGTCAACCCCGTCACATCGCTACCTTTTCTCGGGCCGGCCGGCGGTCCACCGCGACCGCATACCCGAATCCGAGCAGGAGCCACAGCGTCGCCTGCGTACCGAGCGAGGCGAACCGGAACTGCCACAGCAGCGTAGCGGGGAACGACTCCGGAACCTCGTTGATCCGCGGCAGAATCAGGTACGCCGCCACCACGGTGACGACCAGCCCGGCAACACCACCCGCGAGCCGGGCCACCTCGCCGTACCGCGCCGCCCACCGGGACAGCGCGACACCGGCCCAGACCGCGAGCAAGCCGATCACCAGCGTCAGCAGATACGTGACGGTCCGCTTGGTGATCGTCTCCGGATCACCGATCGCGGGCGGATTCGGCGGGTACTTGAGGAACGGGACCAGTACGACGCCGACGAAACCCGCCGCGGCGAGTCCGAGCGCAGCGTACGCGTCGTTGCCGGTGCCGAGCTTGCGACGCAGCAGCGTGTACGCCACGGCGAACAGGCCGCCGAGCGCCACGCCGTACAAGCTGGTCGCGAGGAACAGACCGGCCTTCTGGCCTTCGCGGCTGACCAGCGGTTCTTCCTCGTGGTCGTCGCCGTGCTCATGGGCCTGGTCATGGTCATGGGAGTGCGCGGCACCGGCCTCTTCGATCGCGATCGCCGCGTCGACACGCGACTCGCCCAGCACGTAGGCGAACGTTCCGGCCAGCAGGCCGGCGAAGAGTCCGACGATCAGTCCGCGCACCAGGAGCTGTCCGAAGGTGCGCATCTGATCTAGTGGCAGGGCACGCCGAGCAGATGCCGACCGTCGTGCATCAGCTCGTGCAGGAACATTCCCGAACGAGACACCGCACCCTGGTCGAACCCGACCAGATACGCGAGCAGCAACATCAGGCCGACGCTGAGCAGCGCGACGGCGAGGAGCCTGGGAGAAAGAGCCGGTACGGCGACCGAGCGGGCAGGAGCTGCCATCTGAACTGAACCTCCTGGGGAAGTGCGCGTCCCCTTCGAAAGGCTGCGATGCCCGAGCGTCCTGACTTACGAGCCGAAACTCGATCACAGTGGCGCGGCCGCGCCGGATTCGCACCGGCTTCCCTCATGGCACCGCAGGTTGACCCTCGAACCGTAAGGTCCCCACCAACCCCCGGTCAACGCACCCCGGCGCGCCGGTGACCAATCCCACCTGCGCAGCACGCGTGCGGGTACAGCCGACCCACGCGTGCGGGTACGGCCGACCCACGCGGCGCGGGTACTGCCGGCCACGCGTTCCGGCCGGGGTCGTCGAGTCGTGGAGATTGGCGGTGAGAACGGACCGATATCCACGACTCGGCGCAGGGCCTGGGAGCCAAACGCCACGACTCGGGGTCGAAGGCCGCGACCAGCCAGAAGCCGACTCGACACCCGCGCCAAGCGGGGGCGGGGCGGAGCGCGCGAAGCAAGTGCGCTGAGGGGCCCCGCGGCAAAGTAAGCACCTGCGGAGTGCGCGTGGGGCGGCCTATCCTGAGCGACATGCCGTCCGCTCATCATTTGGTCGCGTTTGCGATCACCGCGCTGATCATCATCGTCGTCCCCGGCCCCAGTGTGCTGTTCATCGTCGGTCGCGCGTTGGCGGTCGGGCGGCGGGAGGCCGTGTTGACGATGGTGGGGAACACGCTCGGCGCCGCGATTCTGCTCGGGGCGGTGTCGCTCGGGCTGGGGACGTTGATTGCGGCGAGTGCGGTCGCGCTCACGGTGGTGAAGCTGGCGGGTGCGGCGTACCTGATCTATCTCGGCGTGCAGGCGTTCCGCTCGCGGAAGTCGCTGGTCGAGGCGATGCGGGGTACGGCGAAGCCGAGCACGACGCGTCGGACGATCCGGCAGGGGTTCCTGGTCGGGGTGACGAACGCGAAGACGGCGGTGTTCTTCGCGGCGGTGCTGCCGCAGTTCGTGGACAAGGGCGCGGCTGCGCCGGCGTGGGCTCAGATCTTGGTGCTCGGGACGATCTTCATCCTGATCGCGCTCTGCTCGGACAGCGTCTGGGCGGTCGTGGCCGGCACGGCGCGGGAGTGGTTCGCGCGCTCGCCGCGCCGGCTTGAGCTGGTCGGCGGCACCGGCGGCCTGATGATCATCGGCCTCGGCGCCAGCATCGCGGTCACCGGCTCGAAGGAATAGCCGTACGCCGTCCCGCCGGGACGCCGAGCAGTGCCAGCAACGCCGGGAGTCCGAACGCGACCAGATACGCCGTCATCGCGGAATGCGGCTCCAGCGCCGCGAACAGCGACCCACCGATCGCCAAGATTGTTGCTGTAGACAACGAGTCGCTGAGCTGCAGGGCCGAGCTGTTGGCGCCCTGCTCGTCGCGCTCGGAGTACTCCAGCACCAGCACGGACAGAGTCGGGAACACGGTCCCCATCCCGAGGCCGGTCAGACTCCAGCCGAGGATGCCGACCAGCACCGGTACGTGCGGGTCGAGCGTCAGCGCCGCGGTCACGATGCCGAGCAGGATCGCGAGCATGCCCGCCTGCAGGAAGACCGCGTGTGAGAACGGCTGGTTCGGCCGGCCGCGGTACCACGACGCAGCGCTCCAGCTCAGCGCGCTGACCGTCAGGACGAGTCCGGCGAGCGCCGGCGACAGGCCGCGTTCGCGGGTGAGCATCAGCGGCAGGAACACCTCGGCGCCGAACCCGGCCGCCGCGACGAGCCCGCGTAGCGCGATCACCGACGGCAGCCCGCGCCCGAAGGCGAAGGTCCCGGGCGGCAGCAGCCGCGGACCGAACGCGATCACCCCGGCCAGACCGATCGCCAGCAAAGCCAGCTGGACGGCGCCACGCTGCTGCCCGCCGTAGTGCAGCAGGCCGACACCTACAGCGGCCGCGATCGCCCACAGCGCCCGCTTGTCCCACAGCTTCCCCTGCCGTACGTCGTACGCGCTGCCGCGGGCGAGGCCGGGACGCATCACGAGTGCGGCCGGGACCGCGATCACCGGGACGGCCAGGAAGACGAGCCGCCAACTGGTGTGTTCGACGATCAGCCCGGCGATCGCGGGCCCGACGAGCGACGGCACGACCCAGCCGGTCGCGAACGCGGCGAAGATCCGCGGGCGGAGGCGCGCCGGGTACAGCTGCCCGACGACGACGTACAGCGCGACCGTGAGCAGGCCGGAGCCGAAGCCCTGGATGATCCGGCCCGCGACCAGGATCTCCATCGAGGGTGCCAGGCCGGCGATCAGCAGGCCGGCCAGGAACCACGCCGTACCGTGCCAGAGCGGTCGGGTCGGGCCTTTCAGGTCGCTCCAGGTGCCGGAGACGACCATCGCGACCACGCCGGAAGCGAGCGGGCCGCCGAACGCGAGCGCGTACAGGCTGAGGCCGTCCAGCGCCTGGGCGACGGTCGGCATCGCGGTCGCGACCGCCAGGGACTCGAACGCGACCAGGGTGATCAGCGCGACCATCCCGACGGTCAGGGCGCGGTACCGCGGTGAAAGGACGCCGCCGGTCTCAACGGCCGGCTCGGCAGTGATGGTCATGACGACGACCATCGCCGTTCAAGTGCACTTTAAGTCAACTAGAGAATCGCGGCGAGCACGAGTGCGAGGATCGGTGGCACAGCCTGGGTCGCGGCGGCGCGCACCATCCGCCGGTCGGAGGCGAGCAGGACGATGCCGGCGCCGGCCATGCACGCGCACGCGAAGAGCGCGATGGCGTGGCCCTTGTCGCCGCCCCAGATCAGGCCGCCGAGCGCACCGATCGCCAGGAACAGGTTGTAGAAGCCCTGGTTGAACGCCCACGGCCGGGCCGCCTCCACCTCGGTGTCCTTCACCAGGAACCGGCGGTAGGTGCTGGGCCTGCGGAACAGCACGCTTTCCAGGGCGAACACGACCACATGGAACACACCGGCCAGTACGACGAAGACCTGCGCGATCACGCTCATGGCGGGAAACGTACCGCTACGCCCGCCAATCCGTGGCGAAGGCGCGCGCTGGGTTGTTCCGGAACACGGCGTCCGCGACGTCAGCGCCGAAGTACCGCGTGATCCGCGGCCTGAGGTGGGTCAGCAGGTACGGCATCCCCGGCCCCTCGGCGGTCGACCGGGCGCGCGCCGTGGTGGTGTCACCGCCGAGCAGCAGGCGGTCCGCGTACCCGGCGTCGATCAGCGCGGCGAGGCAGTCGGTCAGCCGCGGATCGGTCGCGTTGTTGGCCCGCGACGGCCCGTCGAACGCCAGCCAGGCGCCGCGCTCCGCCAGCTCGAGATGCCCACGATGATCGGGGAACCGGTTGAGGTGCCCGAGGATCACCGCACCCGGATGCACGCCGAGCGTGTCGACGAGCAGATCGAGTACGGCGTCCGCGGCCGAACCGAGCTCGTGGTGGACGGCGATCGGCGCGTTCGTCGCGTGATGGGCCTCCGCCGCGGCCCGCATCACGAGCTCGGCGTGCGCGTCGAGCACGTGGAAGCCGCCGGCCACCTTGATCAGCCCGGCCCGGATCGCGGTGTCGCCGATCCCGTCGGTCAGCTCGCGGACGAAGATCTCGGCCAGCTGGTCGCGGACCTTGTCGACGTACCCGTCCGGGTAGTGCTCGCAGCGGTGCAGGCCGGTCGCGGCGACGATCGAAACCCCGGTGGCGGTGGAGATCCCGGGCAGGAGGCCGGCCCGGCGGTTCAGCCCGTGCGGGGTCCATTGCACGATCGCCTGGCCGCCGGTGTCCGCGAACGCGCGCACCTCGGCGATCGCCGCCGCCTCGTCGTCCAGCTCCTGCCCCGGGATCAGGGCCGACCGGAAGAACAGGTGGTCGTGCGAATCGGTCACGCCGAGCGCTTCCGGCACAAGGTCGTTCAGGACCGTTCGGATCCGCATCATGGCCTCTCTGTCAGGTCACGGCACCAGCAGTGGAACCGTAACCCGACAGTCGGCTCGACCTCAGGCTGCCTGCTGACCGGCGGGGCGACGACGCCCACGGCGAGAGGACCGACGGCCGGGACCGGCCGCCCGGCCATTCCCAGCCCGGGTGCCCGCAGAGTCCTTGGCCTGCGCAGCCTTAGCGGACGCGCGCTGGGCCGCCTCCGGCTTGCGCGACGGCCGCCTGGTGGATTGCCGCGGAGCCGGCTCCTGCTTGGCCGGTGGTTCGACGTACGTGCGTTCGCCGGGCGCCAGCTCGGACAGCAGCGCGTCGCCGGCGGCGAGCTTGGTGACCGTGGCGGCGATGCCGGCCTTGCGAGTCAGGTCGCGGACGTCGCGGACCTGCTCGTCGGTCATCAGCGTGACGACCGTACCCTCGGCGCCGGCGCGGGCGGTCCGGCCCGAGCGGTGCAGGTACGCCTTGTGCTCGATCGGCGGGTCGGCGTGGATCACCAGCGTGACGCCGTCGACGTGGATCCCGCGTGCCGCGATGTCGGTCGCGACCAGGGTCCGCGCCGAACCGTCCGCGAACGCCTCGAGGTTGCGGGTGCGGGCGCCCTGGGACAGGTTGCCGTGCAGCTCGACAGCCGGGACGCCCTGGGCGATCAGCTTCTTCGTCAGCGCCTTGGCGCCGTACTTCGTCCTGGTGAACACCAGCGTGCGGCCCGGCGCCGCGGTCAGGTCGACGAGCACCGGCAGGCGCGTGTCGGGCTTCACGTGCAGGACGTGGTGCGTCATCCGCGCGACCGGCGACCGGGCCGAGTCCACGCTGTGCGTGACCGGGTCGGTCATGAAGCGCCGGACGAGTACGTCGACGCCGGCGTCCAGCGTGGCGGAGAACAGCAGCCGCTGAGCTGTGGCCGGGGTGGCCTCGAGGATCCGGCGGACCGCGGGCAGGAACCCGAGATCGGCCATGTGGTCGGCCTCGTCGAGCACGGTGATCTCGACCGCGCCGAGCTTCGCGTGACCGGCCTGGACGTGGTCCTCGAGCCGTCCCGGGCAGGCGACGACGATGTCGGCGCCCTTGCGCAGGCCGTTGATCTGCGGGCCGTGGCCGACACCGCCGAAGATCGTCATCGAGCGCAGGCCGAGGGTTTCGGCGAGCGGGCTGATCGAGGCCTGGATCTGGGTCGCGAGCTCGCGGGTCGGGGCCAGGATCAGCGCCCGCGGATGATTCGCGCGACGCTTCGTGTCACTGGCCGCGAGCCTCGCCAGGACCGGCAGGACGAACGCGTACGTCTTGCCGGAGCCGGTCCGGCCGCGACCGAGAACGTCCTTGCCGGCCAGTGAATCCGGCAACGTGGCCGCCTGGATCGGGAACGGCTTGGTCACACCGGCCGTGGCCAGGGCGGCGACCAGCCGGTCGGGGACGCCGAGCTCCGCGAACGTTCGGTTGTCAGGGGCAACCGTCACCTCATCGTTGCTGACAGCAACTTCGACGTGACGATCGGCTCCGGTGGACTGGCTGCGTCCGGCACTCGAACGGCGGCGGCGCCGCGGTCGCGACTGCCCGTCGCGCGAGGTCTTCGCGGACCGGTCGCCGGAGGACTGCTGGGATGGATTGGGCGTGGTTGTAGACGTGGGGCGGCGGGCCGCCATAGAAGTACTCCAAAGATCGGGGGGTCGTCCTGCCCGGCGCGGCCGAGGGCCGCGGCGCGTGGTGGTCGACTGCTGGCGCACTGTAGTTGCGCTCACCGGCCCGAGGCAGAACTGGGCGGGCCGTCGGAACCAGTCTACGGCACCGACAGGCCGTTACTCGCGGGATGCTCCTCACACAGGCTAGGTTCGGCACGTGACGGAACAGTTCCGGGCGGCCCCACCCACGGTCGCCGACGAGCGTGCGCTCCTGCAGGGATTCCTCGACTTCCACCGCGGCACCCTGCTGTGGAAGCTCTCCGGGCTGACGGACGAACAACTCGTCCAGCGCGCCGTGGAGCCGGCCAGCCTGTCGTTGATCGGACTCGTGCGGCACCTGAGCGAGGTCGAGAAGTACTGGTTCCACCGCGCGCTGGCAGACCACGACTCGCCGCCGAAGTACTGGAGCCGCGAGTTCCCCGACGGCGACTTCGACCACGTCGATCCGGCGATCGTCGCGGAGGACCTCGAGGACTTCCGCCAGATCATCAAGACCTCGGACGCGCTGGCCGCGAACTACTCGCTGGACGACACGTTCCTGCGTCCGGGCCAGGAGCCGCTGCACTCGGTGCGCTACCTCTATCTACACATGATCGAGGAGTACTCGCGCCACAACGGCCACGCGGACCTGCTTCGGCAGGCCATCGACGGCGCCACCGGCGAATAGCTAGGGCTTGATCGACCGGATCAGGGCGACGACGTCGTTCGTGACGCCGCGGACGCCGGGGATGCGGGTCAGCCGCAGCAGGCGGTCCACCAGCGGGACCGCCCGGTCGACGAGGACGCGCGTACGGCGGACGTCGTCGGTCTGGTCGTGCACCCAGAACAGGACCACGCCCATCTGCAGGAGCCAGAGAAGCTCGGGCAGCTCGGACTTCAGGTCGGTCGGGAGCTTGAGATCGGACCCGTCGATCACCCGGCGGAACACGTCGATACTCGCGTCCCGCGCCGGTCGTGACTCGTCGCTGAACGGCGACAGCGGGCTGCGCGGATCGGCGGCGGTCTTGAAGAACGTGCCGGCGAACTCGTGGTACGGCGCGGCCACGTCCAGCCAGGCCCGCAGTACGCCGGCCAGCCGCGGCACGAACGCCTTCTCCGCGGCGAGGATCGGCTCGACCACCTCGCGGTGCTGGTCCTGCAGCAGGTCGTAGTACGCCTGCATCAGGTGGTCCTTGGAGCCGTAGTAGTAATACGCGTTTCCCACCGACACGCCCGCCTCGTTGGCGATCGCACGCATCGTGGTCTTCCCGTACCCCTGCTCCCGGAACAACCGCAATGCCGTCGACAGGATCAGCTCACGCGTCTGCTCGCCCTTCGCGGTCGCACTGTCCGTCACACCCGTCAGCGTAATCACCTCCACTCACCCGCCGCAGTCCAGCCGCCGCCTGCACGATCGCCCGCGCGACCGGCCGCATCGCCGGACTCGCCAGCCGGACGGCGGTGTGCCTGTGGTCCCCCGTGGCCCACAGACACACGATCCAGGCGCGATCCCCGACGTACACCGCCCCGTCGTCGGCCACCACCGTCACGTCCCGCAGCGTCGCCGCGTGGTCGAGGGTCGGGTAGAGCGCCCGCGCGTCCGCCGACCCCGCCGCGACGAACCGCAGACGCACCACCCCGCCGTACCCGTCCGGCGCCGGCCGCTGGGCTGCCAGCCAGTCCTTGAACCGCCGGCACAGTCCGCAGCGGGCGTCGTACAGCACGGTCAGCTCACGCACCGGGCGGCCTTCAATAGCCGTACCGAGCGGCCTGCTCGGTCATCGTGAGCGGCTGGACGGTGTCGTTCGGCGGCACCGGCGGGCGGGTCATCGAGTCGAGCCGGCTGCGGGTGCGGATCTTGTTGAAGATCCACACATTCGTCAGGTGCACGACGCCGAGCACCAGCATCACGATCCCCAGCTTCACGCTCAACTGCTCGAACACGCCGCTCGCGTCCAGCACCGGCCGCCCGCTGCGCAGGAACAGCGTCACGAACCCGAGGTTGATCAGATAGAACCCGACCACCAGCAGCCGGTTCACCGCGTCGGCGAACTCCGCGTTGCCGTGGAACACGTCGACCAGGAAGATCCGCCCGTTCCGGCTCAGCGTGCGCGCCACCCAGATCGTCAACGGCACCGCGATCAGCAGGTAGACCAGGTACGTCGTGACCGTCATGTCCATCGTTCTCCCCACTTCTTGAACATGTTCAAATTGTCGATGCCCTGACCGTACGCCGCCGTTTTGAACATGTTCAAGTCGAGCGTCACGTGATCTGGATCTCGTCCGGGGCGAGAATGGCCCGCATGACGACCTGGGTCTTCGAAGGAACCGTGCTGCCCTCCGGCGACACCGCCCGCCTGACGTTCGGGCCGGACCCGTCCGGCGAGGAGCTGCCCGGCCGGTACGCCGTACCGGGCCTGGTCGACTCGCACTGCCACCTGACGATGGCCCCCGGCGCGAACGGGCCGGTCCTGCGCGGCGCGGACTACGCCGACGAGCGGCTCGGCGAACTCGCCGGCGCCGGGGTGAGCGCGGTCCGCGATGTCGGCGGCAATCGGGACGTCACGCTCCGGCTCGCCCGGACCGCGGACGACGGCCGCCCACTCGTCCTCGCGGCCGGCCGGTTCCTCGCCCCGGACGGCCGCTACTTCCCGCAGGCGTACGAGCCGGTCGCGCCGGAGGATCTGCTCGCCGCGGTCGAGGCCGAGATCGCCGACGGCGCGACCTGGCTGAAGCTGGTCGGCGACTTCCCCGAGGTCGGCCCGGACGGCCCGATCCGCGGCAGCAAGGTGAGTCCGTCGTACGACGTCGAGCTGGTCGCCGCGATGGTCGGGCTGGCCCACGCGCGGAACGTCCGGGTCGCCGCACACGTGAACACCGACCACGTGAGCGAGCTGATCCGGGTCGGCATCGACTCGGTCGAGCACGGTACGGCGCTCACCGAGCAGGATCTGCAGGCGCTCGGCGCCCGCGGCGGCGCGTGGACGCCGACGCTCTGCGCCTCGGTCGGGCCGAGCCCGGACGAGACCCCGGAGCGCACGGCCCGCCGCGAGGAGCGATCGGCGTACCTCGCGTCGATCCTGCCGCTGGCCGAACGGTACGGCGTGCGCGTGCTGACCGGATCGGACGTGGTCGGCACGGTCGCCGGCGAGATCGACCTGCTCGTCAAGCACGGGCTGACCGTGGAGCAGGCGCTCACCGCGGCATCGACCGGCGCGCAGGACTTCCTCGGCCTGACCGGCGCCGGCAACCTCGTCACGTACGACGCCGACCCGCGCGAGCACCCCGGCGTACTGGCACGACCCACGGCCGTCGTCCTGAACGGCAGGCGGATCGGGTGAAGGAGAAGGATCTCGACCGCTGGGTCGAGAAGTACCGGAAGGCGTGGGAGAGCAACGATCCCAAGGACATCGCCGCGCTCTGGACCGAGGACGCCGCCTGGTACCGGCGGCCGGACGACGCGCCGGTGACCGGCCGGGAGGCGATCGTCGCGGCGTGGCTGGAGGTCTCCGACGCGCCGGGCGAGACGACCTTCGAGTACGAGGTGCTCGGCTTCGGGGACGGCGTCGGCTTCGTCCGCGGCTGGACGACGTACCTGACGAATCCGCCGGGCGAGTTCAGCAACCTCTGGGTGATCCGGCTGGAGAAGGACCGCGCGTTCGAGTTCACCGAGTGGTGGATGGAGAAGCCGCGCTGAGCTACGCTGCCGGTTAGGCGCTTCAGGGCGCCACCGGTCCGCGGGAAGGGCTCAGCCCACCTGAGAATCAGGGCGTAGTACCGCTTGACCTCCTTTCTCGCCTGACGATGCGGACAGCAGGCTCGTAGAGAGGAGGTCGGCGATGCCGACCCGGAATCTTCCGAACGACCCGCACCTCGACCATCTGCGCGGTCAGGCCAAGACCCTGCTCAAACAGGTCCGCGCCGGTGACAGCGCCGCTGTCGCACTGGCCGCCGAGTTCGATTCCGTGCAGACGTTGGCGGACGCCCAACTGGTGATCGCGCGCAGCTACGGGTTCCCCAGCTGGCCGCGGATCGTGCGGCATCTGGAGCTGGTCGACCGCTACAGCCGCTCACCGCACCGGCAACCGGTCGGCGGCCCGCTGGACACGCCCGCGGAGCGTGCCGACGAGTTCCTCCGGCTCGCGACACTGCACTACGGGGAGGACGATCCGGCCCGGCAACGGTCCGCCCGCGACCTTCTCGAGCGCTACCCGGAGATTGCCCAGAGCAACATCTATGCACAGGTGGTGGCCGGCGACCTGGACGGGATCGACTTCAGCCAGGCGAGCTCGGAAGGCGGGCCGTACCGTTGGGAGCCGCTTCTCTACCTCACTTACAGCCGTCTCGACGCGCCGAACCAGATCGAGATCGCCCGGCTCCTGCTCGAGCACGGCGCCGACCCGAACGCCGGCTACCTGTGGCAGGGCCTGCCGTCACCGTTCACCGCGCTCACCGGCGTCTTCGGCCGCGGTGAAGGCGACCAGCCGCCGCACCGGCATCGCGTCGAGTTGGCTCGGCTCCTGCTCGATGCCGGCGCCGACCCGAACGACAGCCAGACGATGTACAACTGCGGCCCCGGGTGTCCCCCGCCGTACGACGACGTACACCTGGAGCTCCTGCTGGAGTACGGGCTGGGGCGCGGCGACGGCGGCCCGTGGCACGCCCGGCTGACTGCTGCACACCCGACCCCGCGACAACTGCTCGAGGACGAACTGGTCTTCGCGTCATGGGCCGGCCTGACCCACCGGGCCGAGGTGGTGCTTGCCCAGGGCACCGATCCGGAGGGCGTCGGTACCCGGCATCCGGTCTTCGGCGGACATCGACCATACGAACTGGCCGCCGTCCAGGGCCATACCGAGATCGCCGACCTGCTCCGGGCGAGGGGCGCGGCGCCGCTGGACGAGATCCACGAGGTGTACGCCGCCGCGATGCGCGGTGAGCTGCCCGACGTCGATCCCGAACTCGCCGCCCGCGCGGTGGCCCGGACACCGCACCTGCCCGTTCGCGCCGCCGAGGTAGGTCGTGCCGTGGCGATGGAACCGTTGCAGCGACTGGGATTCGACCTCAGCCGGATCTCCGGCGGTGCCGCACCGATCCACCGGGCGGCGCTCAACGGCCACCTGGAGACGGTCCGGAAACTCGTCGAACTCGGCGCCGACCCGACTCTGCGCGATCCGAACTACAACGGCGACGCTCTGAGCTGGGCCGAGCACAGTCACCAGCAATCGGTGATCGACTACCTCAGGGGCTTACAGCGAGGAACAGGAACGCGCTGAACACGGCGAGGTGAACGGCGCCCTGCAACAGCGTCGCCCGGCCGGTCGAGAGGGTGAACAGCCCGGTCACGACGGTCAACGCGAACAGCACCATCTCCTTGCCGCCGAGCCCGAGGACGAGCGGGCCGCTCAGCCAGATCGACGCGACGGCGATCGCGGGGATGGTCAGGCCGATGCTGGCGAGCGCTGACCCGAGCGCCAGATTGACGCTGGTCTGGAGACGGTTGCGCAGTGCGGCACGCACAGCGGCAACCGTCTCCGGCAGCAGCACGAGCAGCGCGATCACCACACCGACGACGGCCAGCGGCGCGCCGGCCGACTCCACCGCGGACTCGAGCCTCGGCGACACGGTCTTGGCCAGCCCGACCACCGAGATCAAGCAGACGAACAGCAACCCGAGGCTCAGCAGCGCGGTCTTCCCGCTCGGCGCGGCCGCGTGATGGTCCTCGTCCTCGTCGACCGCGCCGTCCGCCCCCACCGGCAGGAAGTAGTCACGGTGCCGGATGGTCTGGATGAACACGAACACGCCGTACAGCACCAGCGACGTCACGCCCGCGAACGCCAGCTGCGCCGAACTGAACTGCGGCCCTTCCGCGCTCGTGGTGAACGTCGGCAGCACCAGACTCAGCGTCACCAGCGCGGTCGTCACCGACAGCGCGGAGTACGACGCCTGCACCCGGAACTCCTGCACGCGGTGCCGCAATGAGCCGACGACCAGCGCCAGCCCGAGGATCCCGTTGCAGGTGATCATGACCGCGGCGAACACTGTGTCACGGGCCAGTGACGCGGCCTTGTCGCCGCCGGACGCCATCAGCGTGACGATCAGTGCGACCTCGATGATCGTCACCGCGAGCGCGAGGATCAGCGTGCCGAACGGCTCCCCGACCCGGTGCGCGACGACCTCGGCGTGGTGCACGGCGGCGATCACCGCGGCGCCGAGACCGAGACAGACCAGGATCAGCAAGACCGCGCCGAGGTTGCGGTGCCAGGTCCCGATCAGGTCGACGAAGGCGAGCAGCGGCACGGCCAGCGTCCAGCGCGGCAAACCTTGGGTCACGGAGTTTCTCATCCTCAGACAGCCTATCGGGAATCCCCTTGGCATCCGGCGCGTCGCGGGTGATGCTTCTCCCAATATGACTGTTGACATCAGGGAAGCGACCGCCGACGACTGGCCGGCCATCTGGCCGTTCTTCCGGGAGATCGTCACCGCGCGGGAGACCTATACGTACGATCCGGACCTCACCGAGGAGCAGGCCCGCGCTCTCTGGATGTCGCCGTCCAGCTCGCCGTTGGCCCGGACAACGGTCGCGGTCGATGCCGACGGCACCGTTCTCGGCAGCGCCAACATGTACCCGAACCGCCCGGGTCCCGGCGCCCACGTCGCCAGCGCCAGCTTCATGGTCGACGGCAAGGCCCGCGGCAAGGGCGTCGGCCGGTTGCTCTGCGAGGACATGATCGCCTGGGCCGGCCGGTCCGGGTTCCGCTCGATCCAGTTCAACGCGGTCGTCGAGACGAACGAGCCCGCCGTCCATCTGTGGCAGTCCCTCGGCTTCCGGATCGCCGGCACCGTCCCGGAAGCCTTCGACCACCCCAAACTCGGGTACGTCGGCCTGCACGTCATGTACCGCCCACTCCCATGATGAGGGCGCGCCGGATGTGGAAGGCGCTGGAGCCGTACCACGCGATCACCTACTTCGCGCCCGAGACGCGGAAGGCGACCGACGCGCTCGGGCTGAAGGGCGGGTGGATGAGCTACTTCGGCTGCCGCTCAGCGCCCCTCGGCGCAGTCGGGCCGGAGTTCGTGGCCGCGGTGTTCTACAACTTCCACCCTGCGATGGTCGCGCGCTCACTCCCGGACGCCTGGAGCTACGCCACCCCGGCCCAGCTCCTCGACGCCCGGCTGACGGCGGTGGACGCCGCCGTACGGCGGCTGTTCCCGAGCGGGTCGTTCGACCGCCCGGCCGAGCTCGGGCGACGCGCGGCCGAGCTCGCCCCGATCGCCGGCCGGCCGATCGCGGCCGCCAACGCGGCGCTGGACTGGCCGGACGAGCCGCATCTGGCGCTGTGGCAGGCGACCACGATCCTGCGCGAATCACGGGGCGACGGGCACGTCGCGACCCTCGTCGCCGCCGGTCTCACTCCGTGTCAGGCACTGGTGACGATCTCGGCGGCGGGCGGACCCTCGAAGGAGGTCTTCCAGCTCAACCGCCGCTGGAGCGACGACGAGTGGGCGGCCGCATCGGACGACCTGCGAAGCCGAGGACTGCTCGACACCGACGGAGCTCTCACCGAACGCGGCCGAGCGCTGCGGCAGCAGGTCGAGGACACCACGGACTCGTTGGCCGACCAGGGGTGGCAGGCACTCGGCGACGAGCTGGCCACCGAGCTGCACGACCTCGTCCGTCCGCTGAGCGCGATCCTGATGTCGGACGGCCTGATCCCCGCCGACAACCCGATGGCCCTGCGCTGGGATTGACCTCTACGAGGTCCGAAGGCCCGCGTCGGCCGCCCGGAGAACCGCGGCGGTGAGCGCGTCGAGGATGCCGGACTCGAGTTTCCAGTGCTGCCAGTACAGCGGCACGTCGATGTACTTGCCCGGGGCGACCTCCACCAGCCGGCCGGCCGCCAGCTCGGGGCCGGCTACCTGATCCTCGATCATCCCCCAGCCGAGCCCGATCCGGACCGCCTCGTGGAACGGCGCGGACGCCGGGACCGCGTGCGACGGCGGATCCAGTTTCCGCCGGGTCACCTTGCGGACCAGCCGGTGCTGCAGGACGTCCTTCTCGTTGAACACCACCATCGGCGCCTCGGCCAGCGCCTCCGGCAGCGGTTTGCCGTGCAGCCAGCGTTCGGCGTACTCCGGGGTGGCGAGCGGGAGATAGCGCATCTTCCCGAGCCGGACGACGCGGCAGCCCTGCACCGGGCGCGGATCAGCGGTCACCGCGGCCAGGACCGTCCCGTTGCGGAGGTACTGCGCCGAGTGTTCCTCGTCCTCCTGGTGGACCAGGAACCGGGCGTCATGGGTCCGGGACAGGTCGAGCATCGCGGGCAGGAACCAGTTGTTGAGCGAGTCCGCGTTCACCGCGATCGGGATCCGCTGCGCGTCGATCGTGCCGCGGACGGCGGCGATCGCCTCCAGCTCGAGCAGCGAGACCTGACGGGCGAGTCGCAGCAGCGCGGCGCCCGCCGCGGTCGCCCGGGCCGGCCGGCCGCGCATCACCACGACCTGACCGAGCCGGCTCTCCAACGCCTTGATCCGTTGACTGACCGCGGACGGCGTGATGCGCAACCGCCGTGCGGCGGCGTCGAAGCTGCCCTCGTCGACGACGGCAACGAACGTCTCGAGCTGTGCGGAGTCGAATTGCATGATGAAGCAATCCTAAAGGTGCATCAGAATCTTTAGCTGGTTTGCAGCAGGTCGACTGCTTACCGTCGAAGACATGCCCCTCCTCGCCGGTTTCGCCACGGCATTGTCGTTGATCGTCGCGATCGGCGCCCAGAACGCGTTCGTCCTGCGTCAAGGACTCCGCCGCGAACACGTGCTTCCGGTCGTCCTGACCTGTGCGCTCTCGGACGCGCTGCTGATCTCCAGCGGCATCCTCGGCCTCGGCGCACTTCTCACCCGTAACCAGCTGGCCCTCGACATCGCCAAGTTCGGCGGTGCCGCTTTCCTGTACACGTATGCGTTCCTGGCCGCCAAACGCGCCCTCAGGCCCGGTTCGATCACTCCCGCCGACCACGCCCCCGCCGCCCTGCGCAGCGTCGTACTGACGTGTCTGGCCTTCACCTACCTGAATCCACACGTCTATCTGGACACGGTCGTCCTGCTCGGCTCGCTGGCCAACCAGCGGGGCACCGACGGCCGCTGGCTCTACGGCCTCGGCGCCGTCACCGCCAGCTTCACCTGGTTCTTCTCCCTGGGCTTCTTCTCCCGCAAGCTGTCCGCCCTCTTTGCCCGCCCCCGGGCCTGGCAACTCCTCGACTCCACGATCGCCCTCCTGATGACCACGCTCGCCACCTGGATGCTCCTGTCCTGATCACACAATGGGGCGGTGGACGTGACTGTGCTGTGTGACGCGGTGGCGGTTTTCCCCGAAGAGGTTTCGACGGCGTTGCCGGAGTGGGACGACGAGGCGGCTGCTTGGACGGGGCTGGTGATGCCGGGGAACGTTCGTGACGGTGGGTGGTTCCTGCATTTCCACAGCTATCTCGTGGTCGGGGACGCCGGGGTGGTGCTGGTTGACGCGGGGGTCGGGCCGGCGGGTGGGGAAGCGGCTGAATGGCTGGGGGTCGCCGGCCGACTGCCCGGGTTGCTGGCGCAGGTCGGTGTGGAGGCGGCGGATGTGGATGCGGTCGTGTTGACGCATGTGCATCTGGATCACGTGGGGTGGGCGTCCGACGGGGTGCGGGCAGGGTTTCCCCGGGCGGAGTACGTCGTCCAGCGGGCCGAGCTCGAGCACGTGCGCGGCGGGTCGACGTACTCGAACCGGATCAGGCCGATCGAGGAGGCGGGGCAGCTACGCGTGGTGGATGGCGAGGTCGCGCTGCGGGGGATGCGGCTGGTGCCGACGCCGGGGCATACGCCCGGGCATCAGTCGGTCGTGACGGAGCGGGCGATCCTCGGCGGTGACGTGCTGGTACACCCGGCGCAGGCGCAGTGGCCGGAGCTGACGTACGTGTACGAGCGCGCCCCGGCCGTCGCCATCACCTCACGGCGCGAGATCCTCGCGCTGGCCGCCGCAACCGGCGTCCCGATCGCGGCCGCACACCCCCACGCACCACTGTCGGTCGATCCGGTGCGCGCCATGCCCGTCCCGACCGCAGGCTACGACGTCTGCCCGCCGCACAAGCTCTGACGGGCCATTTCGACAGGACGTGTCCGGCTGGGGGTAGTGCACCTGAGCGTAGATTCGCCTCCGCGTACAGCGTCTCGAGGGTGCACTACCTGTTCTTCGGTCCCGGCCTAGCGGTAGCCGGTCGTGTCGGCGGGCTTGCCGGCGTTCTCGACCTCGACGATGTAGCGCCACGCGTCGGGCCGGCTGCCGTCGAGGTCGGTGAAGCCGTAGATCCGGGCGAGCTCGCCGCTCGACGTGGACTTGCCGTTCCAGCGCCGTACGTCGGGGTCGGCCGCCAGCGCCGCCACCGCGCGGCCGACGTACGACGGGCTCTCGGAGATCGCGAAGTGCGGGATCCGCTCGGTCGCGTCCCGCCAGTTCTCCTCGCGGACGCCGAATCCTTCGAGCATTGCCTCCGACCGCAGCCAGCCGGGCGTCAGCAGGACGGCGGTCGCCTCGTACTTGTCCAGCTCGTGCGCCAAGGCGAACGCGACCCGGCTGACCGCGCCCTTCGCGACGTCGTAGAAGAACGAGACCCGGTAGTTGTCCGCGTTGAACTCGTCGGTCCCGTCGGTCATCTCGATCACCAGGCCACCGGGTGACTTGATCAGCAACGGCAGCGCGTAGTGGCTGGTGATCACATGCGTGTGCACGCCAAGCTGCAACAACCGGAGACCGCCGTCGAGGTCGCACTCCCAGACCGTCTTGTCCCACTCGGGCTCACCGTGCTGACCCCAGATGTCGTTCACCAGGATGTGCAGCGCGCCTTGCTCCCGCTCGATCCGCTCGACCAGGGCCCGGACCTGCGCCGGGTCCAGACGATCCACCGGTACGGCGATGCCGTGGCCGCCGGCCTTGTCGACCAGCTCCGCGGTCTCCTCGATCGTCTCGGGCCGGGCCATCTCGGACCGCCGCTCCCGCGTGCTCCGCCCGGTCACGTACACGGTCGCGCCGGCCGCACCGAGCTCGACCGCGATCCCCCGTCCGGCTGCCCGGGTCGCCCCGGCGACCAGCGCCACCTTCCCCGCCAACGGCTGCATGCCGCCCTCCTTATCCATACGTTGTACGATTATGTACCATACGGCGTATGGTTAACGACGGCAAGCGCTCCGGGCGGCCGCGCGCCGGAGAGGAGCGGCTGAGCCGGGAGGCGATCCTGACCGCCGCGCTGCGGATCGTCGACGACGACGGCATCGACGCGCTGACCATGCGGCGGCTCGCGGCCACGCTGCAGGTCAACCCGATGTCGCTGTACCACCACCTGCCGAACAAGGCCGCCGTCCTGGCCGGCCTCGCGGAGCTGGTGTTCGCCGGCCTGGAGCTCCCGGATCCGGGCGACACCGTGCCGTGGGACGAGCAACTGAAGGTGGCTGCCCGCGCCTACCGCGACGGTCTGCGGCAGCACCCGAATCTCGCGCTGCAGGTGCTGTCCGACACGTCCGCGGTGTCGGACGTCGTCGTGGTCACGATGGAGCCGTTCTACCGGGCCCTCGACCGGGCCGGTCTCGCGCCGCGCGAGATCTTCGAGGCCGCGAACACGCTGATCGATTTCATCCACGGCTTCAGCCTCGGCGAGGCGTCCGTCCGGGCGGAGACCTTCGAGCTCGCCCCCGACCTGCTGACCCGCGTCCGCGCGCTGCCCGCGGACAAGGCCCCGACCCTGGCCCGGATCGTCAACGAGCTCGGCGAGGACGGGCTCGCCTACGACTTCGACAGCGGCTTCGAATCGGGGCTGTCCACCTTGGTCACGGGCATCCGCCGGTAGCGCGAGATCGCGACCCCACCGAGGCACAGCAGGCCTCCGGCGTACGCCGGCAGCACCGGGCTCTCACCGAGAAGCAGCCAGCCGAGGAAGATCGTGATCGGCGGCACGAGGTACGTCGTCGCGCCCATCCGGCCGGCCGTCGTCCGGGCGAGCGCGTAAGCCCAGGTGGTGAACGCGATCGCGGTCGGAAACGCACCGAGGAACACCACCCACCACACGGTGGACGGACGCGCGTCGGACACCTCGCGCAGCAGCGTCGGCCCGAACGGCAGGCAGGCGACGGCGCCGATCACGCAGGACAACCAGGTCACCTCGAGTGCGGGAAGACGGCCCAGCAACGGCTTCTGCGCCACGACACCGATCGCGTACGCCGCCGCGGCCACCACACAGAGCATCACGCCCCAGGCATCGGCGCCACCGTGCGAGGAGGACAGACCGATCACCACCACTCCGCCGAACGCGACCAGACTGCCGATCACCAACTGCCGCGGGAATCCCTCGCCCAGCACCATCCCGGCCAGCAGGGCGATCAGCAGCGGTCCGGTGTTCACCAGCATCGACGTGGTCCCGGCGTCGAGGTGCCGCTCGGCCGCGTTCAGCGCGACGTTGTAGACCCCGAACCAGAGCAGCCCGCAGACCAGCAGGTACTTCCAGTCCGCCCGGGCAGGCCATCGGCGCGGCCTGCTGAAGACGAAGATCCCGAGCAGCACGCTGCCGATCAGCAGCCGGCCCAGCGAGAGGGCGCCCGCCGAGATCTCCTCGCCGACGTGCCGGATCGCGACGAACGCCGACGCCCACAACACCACCGTCACCGCGGCCGCACCGGCGGCGAGCGCACCCTGTTTCCTCATACGTGTGGAACGTCCTCGAAGCCCATGATGTGAGGCTAGGCGTCACTCGCTTCGGCGCTGACCGAACTGCGCGGCGCCGGCAGCGTGAACGGTACGACGAACGCCGTCAGCAGCACCGGGATCGTCAACGCCGCCACGAGGACCGACATCGTGAACCACAGCGATCCGAGCGCGAATCCGCCGTACACCGCGATCGCGGAGACCTCCGCGAACAGGCCGGACACCGACGTCACGGTCGCCCGCGCCGGGCCGGTGATCGCGTCCTGCAACCGCGACTCGGACACCACGATGACCAGCTGCATAACGCCGTACCCGATCGCGATCGGCAGGAAGCCCCACGCGGATCCGCTCAGCGCACCGGTCGCGATCAGCACCGCCGTCGCCGCCAGACCCGCCGCGAAGGTTGCTGCTGGCAACTTGTAGGCCGGTCCGGCGAGCGCGCCGCCGATCGCCTGCGCGGCAACGGTTCCGGCGATCAGCAACGGGATCACGCCGGTCGCCGCCCCGGTCTCGCGGGCGAGCAGCGGGAAGTACTCGTCGAACGCCAGGAACCCGCCGAGCAGCGCGACCAGAAGAACCGCCCGCCGCACCAATCGACTCGTGAGCACCTCAGCCAGACCGGACTTCAACATGGCCAGGTAAGCGGCGAACGCTGCCCGCGCACCAGGCTCGTCCGACTCACGTGCGGCCTCGACCGCGCGCGCCTCGGGCAACGACCATGCGACGGCGGCCTGGGTCAGGCAGCTCAGCACGCTCACCACCCCGGCCAGGGCGTATCCGCCGAGGTCGAACAGCGGTGTCGCCAGCGCGGTCGCCGCCAGGTTCATCACGAACGACGCGGAGCGCGCGCGGCCGAGGAGCGTCGGGAAGTGCTCGGTCCGGTCCCGCGCCGCCAGCTCGTCGTACACGAACGCCTCGTAGGTGCCCGAGATCAGCGCGGACGACGTACCCCAGAGCACGAAGCCGAGCGCGAACCCGGCGTACGACGGCAGCAAGATCCATACGGCGTACCCGACGGCGCTGAGCAGGGCGCCGAGGATCAGCAGTTTGCGCCGCGAATACGTGTCGGCCCACGCGCCCGACGGCACCTCGAGCACGAACCCGGTCGCCGACCAGATGACGAACAGCGTCGAGATCTGGGCAGCCGACAACCCGTGGTCGGCGAACAGCAGCTGATACAGCGGGTAGAGCGGGATGAAGTCCTGCAACGCCTCGAAGGCGATGATCCGGACCGACAATCCTCGGTCGGTACGGCGGTCAGTGCGTCAACGTGGGGGGCTCATAGATCCGACGATACGGCAATAATGGCGCGCGGATCACCCGGATTGTCCGTCAGTGTAGAGCGATGGGAGACGTCAGCGAACGATTCTGGGCGAAGCTGCCGGCGGGCAGCCGGGACGCCCTCGTCGACGGGTTGAGCCAGTCCGAACTGCAGTCGGTCCTGCTGGACGTGACGCGGGAGCGTGCCGCCAAGGTGACGCCGGCGCGGCTCCTGCAGCGCTGGCAGCAGGACCGGTTCGTGCGGCCGTCCACCATCGATCCGCGGGAGCTGGTGAAGACCCAGCAGCGGCTCTGGGACCTGCTGCCGGAGAAGTTCGACGGCGTGCAGCTGTCCCCGATCACGCCGCTGGGGACGAGTTCGGCGGTCGCGACCATCAACCAGCACCAGGTGGTCAGCACCATCCGCGGCACCGAGGTCGCCAGCGATCCGACCAACGAGCTGGCCGTCGAGGCCGCCGTACGACGTCGTGCCGGGCAGGACCGCGTCCACCTGGCGGCGTGTCAGCGGGTCGTCCGCGCGCAGCCGTTCGACGAGCCGGGGATGTCGGCGCACTTCGAGCTGTTCGTGCTGGTGTCGAGCGCTCGGGACACCGGGTCGTGCCGGACCGAGGCGGAGCTGCTGATCGACCACCTCAGCTTCTGGCACGCCGTACTCGGCGAGAAGGCCGAGCTCACCTTCACGGCGTTCACGGAGTCCGCGCTGCGCGACCGGATCGAGGACACCGTCCGCCCGGCGCTCGGCGTCGCGTTCGCCGAGGACACCGAGCGGACCAAGAGCGCCGGCTACTACGCCGGCACCGCGCTCGGCATCGACCGCGCTGGCGCAGGACTGGGCGACGGCGGCGTCACCACCTGGACCGCGGACCTGCTCGGCGACGCGAAGGAACGCTGCCTGACGTCGTGCATCTCCACTGAAGGCCTGACCGTCACCGGAGCTTGAGCAGGCCGGCGTCGGTCGGGCGGAAGCCGCAGGCCTCTTCGTAGAAGGGCTTGAGGTGCGGCTCGTAGTCGACGTGCAGCCATTCACACCCGGCCTGACGCGCCTCTTCGGCCGCGGTCAGCACGAGCTGCTTGCCGATGCCCTGCCGGCCGTGGTCGGGGTGGACGGCGGTGTCCAGCACGAACGCGTGCGACCCGCCGTCCCAGCACACCTGGACGAACCCGACCAGCTGATCGTTGCTGAAGGCCCCTACCCAGGTCAGCGCCCACCGCTCCAGCTGCGCACCCCAGGGCTGCACGTTCACCGCACTGTCGAACGCGGCCGCATGCAGCGCGGACAACTCGCGATCGTCGACCGGAAACCGTACGACGTACTTCACAGCATCCCCACCGCCACTTCCAGGCGAGCGTTCCACGCGACGGCCGAACCGTCCGGCAGGTCCGACAGGCTCAGATACCCCTGGATTGCGACCGACGGCAGGACGGCGCTCAGACCGCTCAGATCGCCGTACGCCGCCAGCGCCTCGTCCCACCTCGCCGGCTCCACCGACGAGACCAGGAACCAGGCCAGATCGAGCACGCCGGGCGCCGCCGACACGTCCTCCCAGTCGAGCAGCGCGACCACGCCGTCCGGTCCGGTCCGCATGTTCGGCGCCGACGCGTCACCGTGCACCAACGTCGGCTCACCCGCCCAGCCCACCTCGGCCTCCGCGTCGAGCACTCTCCCCACCATCCGCTCGCCGAACGCACGAACAGGGGCGGACAGGTCCGACCGCTTCGCCAACGCCGGCCACGTGCGGTCGTACAGCCCGGCCACCAGGACATCCCCGGCACCGGGCTGTCGCAGCCAGGCCCACTTGTTGTGGGCCCGCCCCCTCCAGCGGTCGTGCAGCTCGCGGAGAGTGCGCGCGCCGGCCTCCGGCTCCGCGCCGGGCGTCCAGCCGGACATGTCTTCCAGCTCCAGGCGCGTTCCGGCCGGACCGGACTCGGCCTGGTAGCACTCGGGTACGCGTACGCCGACGACCGGCGCGATCTCCTGGTAGAACCGGACCTCGTTCTGGAACATGTTCAGGACGGCCGGGATCGAGCCCGGCGCGGCGGGCTCCCGGCGCTTCACAAAGTTCGGCACCAGGTCAGGCTAGAGACATCGGCCCGCCCGGCGTGACTGATCTTCTAGGCGACCAGCGTGTACGCCGTGGCCGGGGCGGAGTAGGCGCGCGGACCGGACGGGATGCGCTGCGCACCGCGGTCCTCGACCCGGATCGCGGCGGTCTGCAGCCGGACCGGCAGCGTCTTCCGGACCGCGGTGGTCAGGTCGAACTGCACCTCGGACAGCAGGTCGGACAGCTCCAGCCCGAGCGCCCGGCAGATCGCGGCGAGGATCTCCGAGGACGGCTCCTTGCGGCCGCGCTCGATCTCGGACAGGTACGGCACCGACACCTGGGCCAGCTCCGCGAGCTCACGCAGGGTGATTCCCCGCTCGTGCCGCAGCCGGCGGAACACGTTCCCGATCACCTGGCGTAGCAACACGTCTGGCCCTCCTCGCGTCCGGATCTCCTGTACCGAGTGTGCCACCCCACCCGGGCCCTCCGCTCCGAATCTGCCCTGAGCAGACTTTCTGCCCTCCGCAGAATCCACTTTGTGCACGCACCAACCAGTTTCGTGGGCGGGAAGTGGTTGGTGGGTGCCCAACGTGTGGTCAGGCGAGGGCCTCGGCGAGGTCGCTGGTTAGGTCTTCGGGGTCCTCTAGGCCGAGGCTCAGGCGGAGGAGGCCGGGTGACGGCTTGGCGTCGGCGGCTACGAGGCGGTGGGTCAGGGCGGCGGGGTGCTGGATCAGCGTGTCGACTCCGCCTAGCGAGACGGCGTGGGTGATCAGCTTCACGCGGCTCGCCACCTGGGACGCCGCTGCGTATCCGCCGCTGAGCGTGAAGGCGAGGACCGCGCCCGGGCCCGCCTGCTGGCGGCCGATCAAGCCGGACGGGTCGGTCAGTCCGGGATAGTGGACGCGCTCGACGGCGGGCTGCGCGGAGAGCCAGTCCGCGACCTTGATCGCGGTCGCCTGCTGCGCCCGTACTCGCACCGGCAGCGTCTGCAGTCCCCTGTGCAGTTCGTACGCCGCCAACGGGTGCAGCAGGCCACCTGTTACTGCGCGGACCTGCCGAAGCCGGCCGATCCACTCCACGCCGGCCGCGACGACGCCTCCCATGACGTCGCCGTGACCGCCGAGGTACTTGGTTGCCGAGTGCAACACCAGGCTCGCCCCGTGCCGGGCCGGCTGCTGCAGCACGGGTGTCGCGAAGGTGTTGTCCACCAGGACAGCTACGTCACGCGCGGCCGCGGCGACGGACGCGATGTCGACGAGGTCGACGGTCGGGTTCGCCGGCGTCTCCACGATCACCAGACCCGTGTCCGGCCGGATCGCGGCGGCGACGCCGGCCGGATCCACATACGTGACGGTTGTCCCCAGGAGGCCTGTGGATAACAAGTGGTCGCTGCCGCCGTACAGCGGGCGTACGGCGACCACGTGCGGGCGGCCCGCGGCGACGGTGGCGAGCAGGCACGCGGTGAGCGCGGCCATGCCCGACCCGAACGCGACCGCGCCGTCGGTGTACTCGAGCTCGGCGAGCGCGTCCTCGAAGCGCGCGACGGTCGGGTTCCACAGGCGCTGGTAGACGAGGCTCCCGCCGTCGGGCCCGCGGCCCTCGGCGAGTTCGTCGTACGACGCTCCGCCGGCATCGACATCGGGGAGCGGGTAGGTGGTGGACAGGTCGATCGGGGGGACGTGGACGCCGAGAGCGGCCAGGTCGTCGCGGCCGGCGTGCACCGACCTGGTGTCCAGCTGGGTCATCGCTGCCTCCTCACCGGTATGTGGAGGAGAATGGAATCTTCTGCGCACAGGCCGCAATAGATCCGAAGAAAATTCGTCCACAGGGTCATCCACACGCTGTGGATTCTGTGGACGAGCCCTACAGTGGTGGCATGCCGAAGGATCGTCGGAGCCCGGGACCGGCGCCGCGGCCGGTGCCGGAAGGGCTCGACGAGATCGACCGGACGCTCGTCGGCCTGCTGGCCGCGGACGGCCGGATGCCGAACAACGCGCTCGCCGAGGCGGCCGGCATCGCGCCGTCGACGTGCCTGACCCGCGTCCGGTCGTTACGCGAGCGCGGCGTGATCCGCGGGTTCCACGCCGACGTGGACCTGGCCGCGCTGGGCCGGCCGCTGCAGGCGCTGATCGCGATCCGCATCGGGGCGCACTCCCGCGACGAGATCGACCGGTTCCGCACGAAGGTGCCCGGCCTGCCGGGTGTGCTGTCGCTGTTCCATGTCAGCGGCGCCAACGACTACCTGCTGCACGTCAGCGCGGCGACTCCGGACGCGCTCCGGGAGTTCGTGCTGGACCACCTGACCGCCGACCCGGCGGTCAGCCACGCGGAGACGAGCCTGATCTTCGAACACGTCCGCGGCACGCCGGACGCGCAGCACTCACCAACCGCGCCCAAATCGCCGCGCTGAGGCGGAGCTGACCCGGTCGTGCCCGGTTGGCGGGGTGTTGGTGAGTGGCAAAGGTCCGCGGTTCAGCGGGCCTTCAAGCCCCACGCCTCAGCGAGCAGCTGGAACGAGCGGCGGCGTTCGGCCGGGTTGTGGATATTGGTGGTGATGATCAGCTCGTCGGCACCGGCGGCGTCGGCCCGGCGGCGGAGGTCGCCGGCCACCTGGTCAGGCGTGCCGACGGACACCAGGCCGGCCCACTCCTCGACAGCGGCCGCTTCCGCCTCGGACCACGGGTAGGCCTCGGCCTCTTCCGGGGACGGGAGCGGACCCGGCCGGCCGGAGCGCAGGCGGAGCATGGACAGTGCGTTGGCGCGGGCGAGCTGCTGCGCGCGCTCCTCGGTCTCGGCCACGATCGCGGCCAGCGCCAGGATCGCGTGCGGGCCGCCGTCGTGCTCGAAGCGCTGGTAGTTGGTCTTGTACGCCGAGATCACGCCGGCCGGATCGAGCGTCCCGAAATGCCCCGCGTACGCGAATCCGGTCCCGAGCGCGGCGGCCGCCTGACCGCCGTACGTGCTGGAGCCGAGGATCCACACCGGCGGCAGCGGTACGTCGTCGGGCTGGGCGCTGATCGGCTCGAACGGATGCCCCGCTGGGAACCCTTCGGCGTATGCGCGGAGTTCGGCGTACTGCTCCGTGAAGTCGTCGGCGCCGAGCGCCTCGCGGCTGCGGCGCAACGCGAGCGCCGTGCGCTGGTCGGTGCCCGGCGCGCGGCCGATGCCGAGGTCGATGCGGTCCGGGTACAGCCCGCCGAGGACGCGGAAGGTCTCGGCGACCTTGAGCGGCGAGTGGTTCGGCAGCATGATGCCGCCGGATCCGACCCGGATCGTCGACGTCGCCGCCGCGACCGCCGCGATCATCACCTCGGGGGTCGAGCTCGCGACGCTCGGGATGTTGTGGTGCTCCGCCAGCCAGTACCGGTGGTAGCCGGCCGCCTCTGCGGTGCGGGCCAGTTCCAGCGTCTCGTGCAACGCCTCCGACGGCCGTGTACCTGTCGGCACCGGTGAGAGGTCGAGCACGGACAGGGGCATCGCTTCAGCACTCACGTTCAACTGCCAACCGCGGCCCGCGGCCGCCTATTCCGGGTACGGCGTGTCCGCGCGGGCGTCGCGCAGGCAGCGGGCCCACCAGGCGAGCTGACGCAGCAGCGCGGCCGCGGCGGCGGAAGTGGTCGGATCGACGGGTTCGCCGTCCGCGGTGAAGTCCTCTTCGCGGAAGCCGAGGCTGTCGCGGATCGTGACCGCGTGCAGCTCGCCGAAGACGAGACGGAGCTGCTCGGCCGCCCGCAGCCCGCCCGAGCGTCCGCCGTACACCACGAAGCCGACCGGCTTGGCGTACCAGGGCCGGCGTACGGCGTCGATCGCGGTCTTCACGTCGCCCGGATAGGCGTGGTTGTACTCGGCGGTGACGATCAGCACCGCGTCCGCGTCGTCGATCCGCGCGGCCAGCTCGGTCAGCGGCAGCAGGCTCAGGTCGATCAGGTCGAGCTTGAACTCGTCGGCCCGCTCGACCTCCCGCGCGAACCACCGCGTGACCGCCGTCCCGAACCGGCCCACCTCGAGATTGCGCGTCAGCACGACGAGCCGCAGCGGATGAACAGTCACGTCGAACGACGCTAATACCTCAACAAGACTTGAGGTCAAGCCGTCTCAACCTGCAGTCCCCGAACACCACTTCAGGAAAAGCCGGTGACGGGATAAACTCAAGGATTTGTGGCTGCCGCCGGGAGAATTCCAGAAATGCGGCCTGAAAACCAACGGGACGTATTTTAGCACAAGGGACAGGAATTGCCGAATCCAGTCGATGCCGAACAGGCACACCTGACCACTTTCTACGCCGCGCTGGACGCCGAGCGTGCGCGGACCGACGCCCGCACCGACGACGAGCAACTCGTCCGCACCCGCAACGCGCAGGCACTGCACCAGCGCGACGGCCGGATCCGTGACCTCAAACTCCGGCAGGCGCGCCTGAACGCCGCCGAGGAGGGGCTGTACTTCGGCCGGCTGGACACCGCCGACGGCGAGGTCCTGCACCTCGGCCGGATCGGCCTGCACGACGACGACTACGAGCCGCTGCTGGTGGACTGGCGCGCCCCGGCGGCGCGGCCGTTCTACATCGCGACCGCGGTCGCCAACCACGGCGTCGTCCGCCGCCGGCACATCCAGACCCGGCTGCGCCGCGTGGTCGACGTCCAGGACGAGCAGCTCGACCTCGGCCGGGAGGCCGCCGACGCGTCGAAACCCGGCACCGGTGTGATCGGCGAGGCCGTGCTGATGAAGGCGCTGGAGGCCCGCCGGACCGGCCGGATGGAGTCGATCGTCCAGACCATCCAGGCCGACCAGGACCGGATCATCCGCTCCGAACTCCCCGGAATCCTCGTCGTCCAGGGCGGGCCGGGCACCGGGAAGACCGCCATCGCGCTGCATCGCGCGGCCTTTCTGCTGTACACCCACCGCGAACAACTGGAAAAGCGCGGAATTCTCGTCGTCGGGCCGAATGCGGCATTCCTGCGATTCATCGGCCAGGTGCTGCCGTCGCTCGGTGAGGACGGTGTTCGGCTGGTCACCATCGCCGAGCTGTTCCCCGGGCTGACCGCGACCCGGCCGGAGACGCCGGAGAGCGCGGAGGTCAAGGGGCGGACGGTGATGGCCGAAGTGATCGCGCAGGCGGTCGCCGACCAGCAGTGGTTGCCGGAGCACCCGGTGCGGGTCTCGGTGGAGCGGACCGAGCTCACGCTCGACCCGGCGTTCGTCGGTGCCGCCCACGAGCGCGTGCGCAACCGCAACCTCACCCACAACCAGGCGCGGCCCTTCGTGCTGAACGAGATCACCGACCACCTCACCAACCAGTACGCCGAGCTGATCGGCACCGACCCGCTCGACGGCGAGCAGCTCCTCGACGACTACGAGCTGTCCGAGCTGCGCAAGGAAGTGCTCTCCGAGCCCGCGGTGGTCGCGTTGCTGGAGCAGCTGTGGCCGTTGCTCAGCCCGCAGCGGCTGCTCGAGGACCTGTACGGCGACGAGGCCCGCCTCGCGTCGGCGGCGCCGCAGCTGTCGGAGCTCGACCGCGAGCACCTGCTGCGGTACGGCGACGACTGGAGCCCGTCCGACGTACCGCTGCTGGACGAGGCGGCGGAGCTGCTCGGTGACGACGGGTCCGAGGCCGCGCGGGAGCGTGCGGCGCGGGCGCGGGCCGTTGCTTATGCACAAGGGGCGCTGGACGTGCTGTCCGGCTCGGGTTCGACGGACTGGGACGAGGACGACGAGGCCGAGATCCTGACCGCGAAAGACATTCTCGACGCCGAGGCGCTGGCCGAGCGCTACGAGGCGGACGACGACCGGACGCTCGCCGACCGAGCCTCGGCGGACCGGCGGTGGACATACGGTCACGTGATCGTCGACGAGGCGCAGGAGTTGTCGCCGATGGCGTGGCGGGCAATCGCGCGGCGGTGCCCGTTGCGGTCGATGACGGTGGTTGGCGACGTGGCGCAGACGAGCTCGATCGGCGGCGGTACGACGTGGTCGTCCGCGCTCGGTGAAACGTTCGGCGACCGGTGGCGGCTGGCCGAGCTGACGCTGAACTACCGCACCCCGGCCGAGGTGATGGAGCTCGCGCAGGCCGTCCTGCTGGCGGTCGATCCGTCGGCACGGGCCCCCCAGTCGGTCCGCTCCACGGGCGTGCGGCCGTGGCACATCGACGTACCGGCGGCCGAGCAGGCGCTGTACGTCTACAAGATGGCGGCCGAGGAGACGGCGTACGGCGAGGTCGGCGTGATCACGTCGCGCAGCCGGCTCGAGCTGATCCAGGAGGCCGTCGACGGCCTGTCCGGCGTCACTGTTCTCACCGCCCGCGAAGCCAAGGGCCTGGAGTTCGACTCGGTCCTGGTCGTCGACCCCGACGGCATCGTGATCGAGTCGCCACGCGGCCTCCGCGACCTGTACGTCGCCCTCACGCGCTGCACTCAACGCCTGGGTGTCGTCGGCGCGCTACCCGACGTACTCGAAGGCCTGCCGGCCTGGGAAAACCGCGGCTGACGGGTCTGTTCGATACCGGTCTAGCGGCCTACCGTCGAAAGATGAACAAGCCGCTTCGATGTCGGCTCCACCTGCACACGTGGAAGACCGAGCACAACGAAGAAGGGCAGCGCTACCAGCGCTGTCTGGGGTGTGGCACGACCCGCGACAAGCTCACGCTGAACGACTTCGGCGCAGGTCAGTGAAGGCCCACGACGAGCACAGTCCCCGCTGAAGCATGGACAGCAGAAAGTGACGAGGCTTCAATGGCTGGCGGGGGGAATCATGAATGGAGAACCGTATTCACACACGTCCTGTCACCGGCACAACGATCGCGGGAACGCGACCTTGGCAGCGCTCGGCGGAGTGGCTGTCGGCATCATCCTCGTCCTGTTGGCGTGGCTCATCGTACTGATGACGAAGGATGACCCGTCGCGCACGGCCGCCACACAGCCGACCACTCCGGCCGCGGTGGCGCCGGCGGCATCCGTCCCGGCCCCGACGGTGACGAAGACTGTCACACCGCCACCGGCGGCCAAGAAGACGTCGAACTCCGCGCCGGCCGTCAGCGATGTCCGGTCACTGCCGGCCGGGCTGTTCTGCCGCGACCTGAACGCGAAGGGTTACAGCTACGTCGCCGCGGTGGACTACTGGCGACTGCACGGGCAGCCGGATCGCATGGACGCCGATCTCAACGGGATCCCGTGCGAGACCGTGTACTCCCGGAGCGCCGTCGCCGCGTACTGGAACGGGCGCGAGATCAGCGGAGTCACGTTCTGGTCCGCCGGGCTGTACTGCCGGGATCTCGTCGCGCGCGGCGCTTCGTACGGCGAGGCTGTTCGGTACTGGTGGTACTACGGGATGCCGGACCGGATGGATGCCGACAAGAACGGCATTCCGTGCGAAACGGTGTATCCCGCGGCGACGGTCAACGCGTTCTGGTACCCGTGAGGCGGCAGGCCTGGGCTGCCTTCCTGGTGGCGGTGGTGATCGTGGGCGGCGGTGGCCTGTTCGGGCTGTCGGCGGCGGGCGTCTTCGACAACGCGCAGTCCGGAGCACAGGACACACCTCGCCCGGCACCACCGTCGACCCCAGCATCGACCAAGGCCTCGACAGCGCCGCGAACCACGACCGCCACACCGCGCGCACAGCTGACGACCCGATCGGCCCGGCCGAGCAGGCCGGTGCGGCCGGATCCGGTGCACCGGTACGTGTTCCCCGTGGCCGGCTGCCGCGCGGATGCCTCGCAGACCCACCACGACTACCCGGCGTCGGACATCTTCGCGGATGTCGGGTGCCTCTTCGTCGCTCCGGTCGACGGACGGGTCGACGAGGTGACGCGGGCCGACTCGTGGAATCCGAAGACCAACCGGGGCGCCGACAGGGGAGGCCTGTCGGTTTCCGTGCTAGGTGTGGACGGTGTCCGGTACTACGGCTCACACCTCTCCGCGATTCAACGCGGGATCGCACCGGGCGTGGCGGTGCGGGCCGGGCAGACTCTGGGGCGAACCGGTAAGACCGGAAGCGCCCGGCCCACGCCACCACACCTGCATTTCGGAATCAGTTGGCCGACCGGGCCCGGCGTCTGGTGGATCCGACGTGGAGCAGTCCCACCGCAGCAGTTCCTGAACAGCTGGCATCAGGGCGGCCAGTTGTCACCCGTGGCGGCGGTGGCGGCGGCTCACCGGAAGTACGGCGTGGATCACGGCTGCCGCTCGTACTGCTGACCTCAGCGGGCGCGGCCTTCGCGGAGTGCGGTGAGCGACTTCTCGATCCGTCGGTCGCGGGTCGCGTCGGTCTTCGCCGACGTGACCTGGAGCGTGTGCCACTGCCGGTTGCTGTAGCTGAGGGTCTCCCAGAAGGCTTTGGCTTCGGGGTCTGCCGCCAGCGCGGTCGCCAGAGGCTCGGGGATTTCCAGTTCGCGCGGCGCAGTGTCGAGTTCGACCTCGACCTCCAGCACCTCGCCGGGGGTGACGCCGGCCTCGGTACGGCGGTCCGCGCTGAACCCGAGGAGGTAGCGGCCGCCCATCCGCGCGATCGACGTACGGAACGTGTAGCCGTTGACCGTGACGCTGACCTTGGGGCGGCCGCCGCCATCGAGCGACTCGACGACGCTGTCGGGCACCTCGAATCCGGCGGTGTTCTTCCCGGTGGCGAGCAGTTCGGCGGTGAACTTCATCCACCCATCATCCGAACCGGCCGGGTCATGTCGAGACCCGGCGCGCGGCTCCGACGTACCGGCGTCAGCGTCAGGCGGAAGGGACGATCGTGATTCTGAACAGCATGTTGCTCGGCAGTACGGACGCCGAGCGGTTGAAGGCGTGGTACCGCGACGGGTTCCGGGCGGAGGTGGACGGCTACGGCAATCTCGACCTCGGCGGGTTCGGTCTGGTGATCGAGCAGCGCGACGACGTCGCGCCGAAGAACCCCGAGCCGGGGCGGCACATCGTGAACTTCGCGGTGGACGACATCGAGGCGGCCGCCGCGCACCTGCGGACCCTCGGCGTCGAGTGGCTGGTGCCGCCGGAGGACCGCGGCATCGGCTGGTTCGCGACGCTGGTGGACCCGGACGGGAACTACGTGCAGCTCATCCAGATGAAACCCGAGTACTACGCACAGAAATGAAAAACGTTCGCACCGGATCTTGGGGGATCCGGTGCGAACGGTGGTGTCTTTGTCAGGCGCATTTGCAGGGGAGAAAAAGGCGGCAAGCGAGGGGCAGAGCGCCCACGCTCGCTTGCCGCCGAATCACCGGTGCCTTCGGGTGGTCGAGGTGAGGCGACTCGACCTGGCGACGTTCCGTGTGGGTTGTCTGGTGAGTGCGGAACGCGGAAGGTACCGGAGGCTTCTCAGCGGGGTGCTACGTCCCACATGCGCTCGCCGGGCAGGGGGTCGGGGAGCTTGTCGACGGTCGGCATCGGGTCGTTCGTGACCCGGAGACCGGCGAATCGACGGCTCATGGCGTCTGCATACCGCTCGGCCAACGCCGGCTCGGCGTTGTAGTCGGCGATCACGTGCTCACCGAACCAGACACGCACGCGTCGGCGCTGAACGGTCTGGGTGGCGGTGGCGGTTGTCACTGGTCCTCCTGGCTGTTACTTCGAGGGTGGACGGCCTGGAAAACGCGGGCGAGCGCGGTGCCGGTGCGCCGTGTTGTGTTCACCGTCACGTCAGATCCAACGGAGGACGCCGAGCCGAGGTCACGCCCGAATCCGGATTTTCTGGCCGCCCGGCAAAACTTTTTCGGACCCGCCGGAACCCAATTCTTTCGCCCGTCTGTTCGATTACCCGAACGGGCCGCGCACGGACACGCCGCCGTCCAGCACGAGCTGCTGCCCGGTGACGTACGACGCCGCGTCGGACGCCAGGTACACCACCGCCCGGGCCACCTCCTCGGACCGCCCGAACCGGCCGGCCGGGATCTCCTCGACGACCTCGGCCGCGACGTTCGCGTTGGCGACGGCGGTGGCGATCGCGCCGGCCGCGGCGACGTTCATCCGGATCCCGTCCCGCGCGTACTCCGCGGCGACCGTGCGGGCCAGGCTCAGGATGCCGGCCTTCATCACGCCGTACGCCGCCTGCGCGGGCGCGGCCATGAAGCCGGTGACGGAGCCGACGCTGACGATCGCGCCGCCGGTGCCCTGGTCGAGGAACACGCGGAGCGCGGCCCGGACCGCGCGGGCGACGTACCGGAGGTTGACCTCGTAGATCGTGTCCCAGTCCTCGTCGGCCATCTCGTGCAATTTGACCGCGGGCACGAACGCGACCTGTCCGCCGACGACCGTGACGAGGACGTCGAGCCCGCCGAGCTTGTCGACCGCGCCCGCGACCATCGCCTCGATGTCAGTCGCCGAGCGGACGTCACCGGAGATCGGGTACGCCGTGCCGCCGCGCGTCCGGACCGCCTGCGCGGCCTCCTCGGCGCGGGCCGGATCGAGGTCGGCGACCAGCACCGCGGCGCCTTCGTTGCCGAGGGCGTCGGTCGTCGCCCGGCCGATCCCGCCACCGCCGCCACCGATCACCAGGACACGTTTCCCGTTCAGCTGCATGGCCGGAGCGTAGATCAGGAACGTCGTGAGATTCACAGGGTTTCCTCAGGAAAGACACGCCGAAGCTGTCGGAACGCCTCCGTAGGCTGGGAGACGTGACCATCGAAGACGCTGGAATCCGACCGCTGTCGACGGGATCCGAGGAGGAAGAGCAACTGCTGGCGAATGCCCTCGTGGTGCCCGAGCGGGTGATCGGCGGCGTCGTCCCGTCACCTGTCCATCCGGGGCCGGCTGGGATCGCGGCCGTCCAGACCGAGCAGCTGATCAGCGACGTCAGCACCGCGCTCCGGCTGCTCGACGCGTTGGAGCGCGTCCGGGGTCACGCCCACCCGTTGATCATGGGCCTGCAGGAAGCAACCGGCATCAAGATGCCCGCCGCCCTCGTGCTGAGCGCCATCGCGAACGGCTGCACGACCATCGCCGAGGTCGCACAGCAGGTCGGCATCACCGCCGGCGAGGCCGAGCTGGCGATCGCCGACCTCGAAGCACTCGGCATGGCCCGGACCACACCCGCCCTCGGCGTCACCTCGCTGGGCCAGGCGCGGCTCTCGCAGCTCGACGGTCTCACGGTCCGCGTGCTCGACGTGGTCACCGGCATCCTCGGCCCGACCGACGCGGCCCACCTGGCCCGTCTCCTGCACACCGTGGCCGACGGCCTCGAGTCCGCGTCGGTAGCTGCCGCCGTCAATCCCCAGCGGGTCCTGCACAACTAGGTCCTGTCTGGTGGTCCAGCGCCGTAGCGAGGAGGTGCTCGGTGCGGTGCATCGGCGTGCGGGGGCGAAGGTCTCGATGCGGAGCATCGTGGCCTTTGCACCCGTGCGGCGAGGTGCCGTGCCGAGTGCCCCGCAGTAGGCGATGGATCACCAGACAGGGCCTCGCCCCTACCGACGCATCTGTTCGTGTGGTTGTGTCGAGAACGGGCGGTTGGTGTCGACGTCCCTGGTGTCGAATGAGTCAGGAGGCATCAGATGTTGCAGGACAGCAAGGCGTTCAGTGGCTTCTCGGTGGATGACGTGCCGCGGGCCAAAGAGTTCTACAGCCGGACGCTGGGGCTCGGCGTCGACGAGGAGAACGGGATGTTGCGCCTGCGGGTCGCGGGCGGCAACCCGGTGCTCGTGTACCCGAAGCCGAATCACGTACCGGCGGAGTACACGACGCTCAACTTCCCGGTCGACGACGTCGAGGCGACGGTGCGTGAACTGGTCGCGCGCGGCGTGACGTTCGAGAAGTACAGCGACGACCAGGACGAGCTCGGGATCTACCGAGGTCAGGGGCCGTTGATCGCCTGGTTCAAGGACCCGGCCGGCAACGTGCTCTCGGTCATTCAGGCGTGAGGCACCGGGTCGTCGTACTGACCTGAGCGCCCCTTGTAGCGCTGGCCGTTCACGTAAGGCCAGGCGTAGGCAGTGCAGCCGTGCAGGCCGAGAGTCTGTTGCTGCATGACCGGTGCCGGCTGGCCGGGGCCCGGGCAGAGCTCGTGGCCGCGGCCGAGCCGGTGACCGGTCTCGTGGTTGATCATGTACTGCCGGTACGTCGTCAGCGAGGCCCTGTACTTCGGGACGCCGTGCGCCCACCGCGCGACGTTGAGCACGACCCGGTTCCCGATCCGGCAGCTGGTGTACCGGTCCGGCGCCGCGCCGCAGATTACGTCCCGCGTCCCGGGGGTCACCAGCATCACCGTGAAGTCGGGATTCGTCCCGGGCCCGACCTGCTGGAACCGCCACAGCCCGTGCGACGCCCACCCCTGAGCTCCGCCGTACGTCGCCCGCACGAACCGCGCGAAGGCGCCGCGATCGATCCCGGTGATACCGCCCTCGACTGCGATCTGGAACCGCATCAGCGGGCCGCCGCGGCCGATCACCGCGGGATCTCCGGGCAGGACGGCGTACGACCCCGTCCCCGCGGCCGGGTACGTGATCACCTCCGCGGGCCGTACCGGCGGGCGTTGCGAGACCACGGATCGGGCCGGCTCGCGCTCAGGTTGCGGCGACTGGGCGGACGCCGGTATGACGCCGCGCTCCGGGTACCCGTGCCGGGCGAACGGGCTCGCGGGCAGCTGGCACAGCACCCCGAGCCCGGCCGCCACCGCGACCGTGAACCCGATCGTCCTGACAACACTGCGACGGCGCATCCGGTGAGCTCCTCCCACCACGCCCCGGGCGGGCGTGTCCTCACTCTCTTCTTGCCACTGTGCCCCGAAACCCTTCTCCGTCCACAGGTGGACGCCGGATTTCCACCTGCCGTGAGCGCGAAAGACCTGCGGAACGGCGTGCGACTGCAGCTGGAAGGTCGCGACGTCGTCCGTGATCCGAAGCGGTGGAGCGGCCGGATCACGGTCACGTTGTCCGTGACGGATCGCGGCCGCACCAGCACCGACCAGGTCGAGCTGCGAGTCGCACCGCTGATGCTGCAGAACGATCTCCAGCGCGCACAGACCGTCCTCGCCGGTCGGCCCGGCGACGGCAACGGCTGGTGGGGCGGCACCGCGCCGTACCAGGAAGGCGTACCGGGCGAGTGGGAGAAGTTCGCCTCCACGTTGCGGAAGGCAACCACTGTGCGGTTCGTCGAAGGGACGCCGGACGGCTGGAAGGACATGTGGTTGCAGGACACGTTCGAGCCCGCGACCTGCGCGGACCGGACATCGGCATCGTCCAGGAGCTCGCCGCCAAGGCCTCCCCCAGTCTCGACGACCTGCTGAACATGGGCGGCAACATCGAGTCGCTCCCGCCGTACGCCGGGTATCCGCACGGGCGGATCGTGTACGGGTCGGGACGCTCGCGGTCGCGGACCCGCGGCTCGCCGTCCGGCTGCTGCGTGACGTGCAACGCCACGACGGCGGCGGTCAGCGACTGTTCGCGGACACCACCGCGCGCCACAAGCCGACGGTCGACGAACTGCTGAGCACCGGGTTACCCGACAACGAGGCCGCGGCCCGGCACATCGACGACCAACTGAAGATCCTGCTGAAGGCGACCGGTCTGCGCTCGGACGAGCTGGTCCGGCTGCCGGTGATCTTCGACAAGGTGGCCGGCCACGGCCTGTTCAAGGCACTGACCCCGGGTCTGGTGAACGGGCTCTCGATCACCGATCGCCAGTTTCGCCGCGCCCGATCCGCACGGGCCGCAGCTGCATGGCCGGGACGTCTTCCGGCAGGCGGCGGAGCGTGCGCTCGGCCGCAACGGCGTACGGGTGCACTGGGTCGAGGACTTCTTCTGGGCGCACCTCGGTGGCGGCGAGGTGCACTGTGCGACCAACGCGCTCCGCGACACGCGCGGGACTACGCCCTGGTGGTCCGGAAGCGGAGCGTCGGGAAACGCGACTCGCTGAAGCCGAGTGCGCGGTAGAGGTCGACACCGTCGTCGGTCGCGTGCAGCTCGACCTGGCCGACGCCGGTCTCGTCCTGGAACCACTCCATCAGCGCGGCGACGCAGGCCCGGGCGAGACCGCGGCGGCGGAAGTCCGGGTGGGTGCTGACGTTGTAGAGGTGGCCGCGGAGGGTGGTGAGGTCACGCGGTCCCGGCGGGTGCGCGTCCACGTTCCCCGCGGCGCCCGCGACCACGCCGGCGCCCGGGTCGTCGACGACGTACGCCGCGAACGTGTCCGGCGAGGCGAGCTGTTCGGCGAACCAGTCCCGCGCCGTACGCCGCCAGGGTGCGTCCGGTCCGCCGACGTCGTTGCCCATCGCGGCCAGCATCAATCCGCGTAAGTGGACCAGCGACTCCGCATCGTCCGCCCCCGCTCGTCGAACCAGCGCCCGTCGTACTTGAATGTCGGTCACTCGATCGATCATGCCAACTTTTTGCCGCGTCAGTGAATCGTAGAGGGCATGGCCCCGAGCAGAGCGTCGCGCGCACGCCGGACGACCTCGCGTCGGCGCTCGGCGTTCGCGGCGCTGACAATCGCCGTGCTCGGGCTGCTGCTCCCCGGGACGGCGTACCTCGCCGCTCGCCGGACCAAGCTCGGTTCGACGCTGATCGTGCTGAGCCTCGCGTTGTACGGCGGCGCGGCGTACGTCGGGCTGCGGAAGCGCGACGCGGTGATCGGGTGGGCGCTCGACCCGGCGCTGTTGCTCTGGATGATCGTCGGTCTGGTCGCGGTCGCACTCACTTGGATCATCGTCCTGATCACGTCGTACAAGATGCTCCGCCCGCTCACCGCCGGACCGGGGTCCCGGTTGCTCGGGGCGCTCGTCGTCGGTGCGGTCTGCTTCGCGCTGACGGTCAGCTCGGCCACCGGCGCCCAGACCCTGATGGCGCAGCGGGGCCTGGTGAAGAAGTTGTTCGGCGGGACGAAGAGCCAGACGCGGCCGACCATCGTCGCGAAGAAGGACATCTGGCAGCAGCTGCCGCGGCTGAACATCCTGCTGCTCGGGGCCGACGACGGCCCCGGCCGGGACGACACCCGGACCGACACGGTGATGGTCGCGAGCATCGACACCAAGACCGGCAACACCTCGCTGATCTCGCTGACCCGGAACTTCATGCGGATGCCGTTCCCGGCCGGCTCGAAGCTGCACGAGAAGTTCCCGACCGGGTTCTGGGACCCGAACGGCGAGAAGGAGCAGTCCGAGTACTACCTGGACGCGATGTACCGCAACGTCCCGAAGCTGTGCCCGGACTGCCTCGGCCCGTCGGACAACAAAGGCGCGGACGTGCTCAAGCTGTCGGTCGGCGAGGCACTCGGGCTCCAGATCCACTACTACGTGCAGGTCAACCTGGCCGGATTCGCGCAGCTGGTCGAGGCGCTCGGCGGGATCACGGTGAACATCAACTACCCGGTCCCGGTCGGCGGCAACGACGACAAGAAGATCCCGCCCAGCCGGTACCTGCAGCCCGGCCCGAACCGGAAGCTGGACGGTCCCGACGCGCTGTGGTTCGCGCGCGGGCGGTACGGCGTGGCGACGGCCGACCTCGCCCGCCAGGCGCGGCAGCGCTGCACGGTCAAGGCGATCGTCGAGCGTGCCACCCCGCAGAACGTGCTCACCAACTACCAGGCGATCGCGGCGGCCGGCGAGCAGTTGATCCGCACCGACATCCCGCAGGACCTGCTGGAGCCGCTCGTCGCCCTCGGCCAGCGGGTCAAGACCGCGAAGATCGCCAACATCGACCTCGACAAGAAGAAGAACTTCCCGAACGGCCGGAACCCGAACTACGCCGCGATGCGCGAGATCGTGGCCAACGCGCTGAACCCGGTCCGCCGCGCGACGACCCCGTCGACGCCGACGACACCACGCAAACCCACCACCACCAGTCCGTCGACCGCGACGCAGCCGCGGACCACGCCGAAGCCCGACACCGGCGACCTGGCCGCGGCGTGCGCGTACACCCCGGGACCGCCCGGGTGATCAGGCGTAGCGGACGCCGAGGCCGCCGTCGACGGCCCAGTTGGCGCCGGTGACGAAGGCGGCCGATCCGGAGGCGAGGAAGCAGACCACCTCGGCGACGTTCTCCGGCGTACCGATCCGGCCGAGCGGGTGCACGCCGAGCGCCTTCTCGCGTTCGCCGGGGACGGTGTCGAAGAACTCCTCGAGCAGGTCGGTGGAGATGCAGCCCGGGCTGACCGCGTTCACCCGGACGTCGTACAGCGCGACGTCGAGTCGGAGGTGGACCTCACCTTCGCGGAGTGGTCAGAATGCAGAACTCGTTGCCGTCCGGGTCGGCCATCGGGATCGCGTCCGGACCGTCCTGGCCGCTCTCGAGCCGGGTCGCGCCGAGGGCGACCAGCCGCTCGACCTCGGCGTCGACGTCACCGTCGGCGGGCACGACGAGGTCGAAGTGCATCCGGTTCTTCGGCGCCTTCGGGCTGACCGGCGGTCCGCCCCAGGCGATCTTGGGTCCGCCGGCCGGCGCCTGGATCGCGGTCTCCTCGTCCTGGTCCCAGACCAGCGGCCAGTCGAGCGCCTTGCTCCAGAAGTACCCGACGGCCTGCGTGCCGTCCGAGGCCAGCTCGCCGAGGAACGCGGTGTTCGCGAGGAAGTTGTTCCCCGCCTCGATCACACAGAACTCGTTGCCTTCGGGATCGGCGAGGACGATATGTCCCTCCTCGGGCCGCTGCCCGACGTCGAGGTGCCGGCCGCCGAGCTCGACCGCACGCGCCACCGTCTCCTGCTGTTGCTCAGGGGTCTGGCTCGTCAGGTGGAAGTGGATCTGGTTCGGGCGATCCTTCTCGAGGTCGCTCTGCTGGAACCGCAACCGGAAGCTGGTCTTCGCGTCCGGCAACAGGTCGTTGCCGTCGGCCTCCCACCCGAGCAGGCCGCCCCAGAACCGCGCCAGCGCGGCGGGATCCTTTGCATCGAACGACAGTGCGTACAGGTTGGTGCTCATCGGATCTCCCATCGGCCGCGGGCTGCCACGGTAGGTCGGAGCCGAGCGGCGCCGCAAAGCAATTTAGCGGACCGAGGCCGCGGCGATCCGGGCGTGCCGATCGGCCTCGGCGCGGCTCATCGGCTGCCGGAGCAGAACCAGCTGGTGGTACAGCGGCGCGGTCGCGGTGAGCAGGAGCCGATGCGCGTCCACCTCCGCGGCGAGCTCGCCGCGCTCGACCGCGCGCCGGACGACCAGAGCGGTGCGCGCGTAGCGGTCTTCCCAGAAGCGAGCGAGTGCCTCGGCCGCTTCCGCCGTACGGAACGAGGCCGCGATCACCGCCTGGGTGACAGACGGTCGGGCGGTCAGCGCGGCGTGCACTTCGCGGTTGACCTCGATCAGGTCACCTTCCAGCGAGCCTGTGTCGGCCGGCTCCCACGCGTCGTCGGCGCCCGCTTCGAGCAGGTCGACCAGCAGGCCGGGCACGGTCTTCCACCGCCGGTACAAGGTCGTGCGGTGGACGCCGGAACGCGCCGCGACCGCGTCGATCGTGAGCCCGTCGTACCCGTGCTCGGCCAGCTCGGACTCCACCGCCGCGAGCACGTCCGACCGCACCCGGGCGGTCCGCCCTCCTGGCCTGCTTGCGCGATCGTCATCGATCATGGCATGATCTTAACGCAACATCCGTCGCATTAGGGAGCAGTCAGTGATCTTCTGACCCGCCGTTCGCCATCACGAACCCGCGAGAGGTCAGGAGGATCCTCATGTCTACCCAGCTGTCCCTGCACGACGTCACCAAGTCCTACGACCACCGCCTGGTGCTCGACCGGATCACCTGCGCCTTCCCGCCGGGACAGGTCAGCGGACTGATCGGCGAGAACGGCTCCGGCAAGTCCACGCTGCTGCGGATCCTGGCCGGTCTCGAGCCCGCAACCGAGGGCACGGCACAGGCAGCGGGGAGCATCGGCTTCCTGGCCCAGGACAACCCGTTGCCACTCGATCTCGACGTGCGGGCGCTGGCTGATCACGCCCTCGCCGACCTGCGCCGGATCGAGACGCGGATGCGCGAACTCGAAGGCCTCCTGGCCGATGGGCGCGACGACGTCCTGGACGAGTACGGCGAGCTCCAGACGGTCTTCGAGATCCGCGAGGGGTACGACGCCGACGGGCGGTTCGCCCGGGCGACGCACGGTCTCGGGCTGTCGACGGTGCCGGGTGATCGCCGGCTGTCCGAGCTGTCCGGCGGCGAGCTCGCGCGGCTGCATTTGGCCGCCGTGCTCGCGTCGTCGCCGGAGATCCTGCTGCTCGACGAGCCGACGAACCACCTGGACGTGTCGGCCGCGACCTGGCTGGAGGACCACCTGCGGTCCCGGCGCGGTACGACGGTCGTCGTGTCGCATGACCGCGCGTTCCTGGAGCGGGTCGCGTCGACGCTGGTCGAGGTCGACGGCGACACGCACCGGATCACGCGCTACGGCAACGGCTTCCAGGGCTACCTGCAGGAGAAGGCGGCGGAGCGGGCGCGCCGGGAGCAGGCCCGCCGGCAGTGGGAGGACGACGTCGCGGAGCTGCGCGTGCTCGTCCGGACCACCGCGGACCGGGTCGCGTACGGCCGGCCGATGAAGGACAACAACAAGGTCGCGTACGACCGGGCGACCGGCCGGGTCAACGAGGCCGAGCGGAGCAAGATCCGCAGCGCGAAGGAGCGCCTGCGCCGGCTCGAGGACGACCCGCCGCCGGTGCCGGCGAAGCCGCTGCGGTTCACGGCCTCGATCCGTACGACCGGCGCCGCGGCCGGACTGGATGCGGTCGGCGTCGCGGTCGATGGCCGGCTGCGGCCGATATCGCTCGAAGTACCCGCCGGTGGTCGCGTGCTGATCACCGGACCGAACGGATCCGGCAAGTCGACGTTCCTCGACGTCCTCGCGGGCGTGCTCCAACCGGACTCCGGGTACGTCGACCGCCACGGACGGATCGGCTACCTGCAACAGGAGTCAGCCGAACCGCGACCGGGCGAGACCCTGCGTGCCGCACTCGCGCGGCATCCTGGCGCGGCCACTCTCGGGCTGTTCCGTCAGGACACGCTGCAGACCCGAGTCGGCGCGCTGTCGACCGGCCAACGCCGGCGGCTCGCGCTGGCCCGGGTGCTGACCACGCCGTACGACGTCCTGCTGCTCGACGAGCCGACCAACCACCTGTCACTCGTGCTCGTGGAGGAATTGGAGGCGGCGCTCGACCGGTACGCCGGTGCGCTCGTCGTCGTCAGCCACGACCGCCGCTTCGTCTCCCGCTGGCGCGGAACCGTCATCGACCTGAAGGAGAACGCCTATGTCAGTCAGTGAAATCACGGTCGACGGCGCCCCGTACGGCGTGGTCGCGGCCGGTGGTGAAGTGTGGACAACCCTCGTCCACACCGGCCGGGTCGCGACCGTCTCGGGCCGGGTCTTCGACCTCGACGCGCCCGGGTCCCGCCCGAGCGTGATCGTGGACGGTCCCGACGACGCCGTCTGGTTCACCCGCAACGGCGACGACCGGATCGGGCGGATCGGGTACGACGGCGCGGTCTCGGCGTTCGAGCTCGCGGGCGCGCCGTACGGACTGTGCGTCGGTCCCGACGGCGCGTTGTGGTGCACGTTGATGAGCACCGACACGATCGGACGGATCACGGTCGACGGCGCCGTCTCGACGTACCCGATCGGTACGACAGGCGCGTTCCCCGGCATGATCACGACGTCCGCGGGCGACCTGTGGTTCACGCTCAACCAGGCGAACGCGATCGGCCGGATGACCACGACCGGCGAGGTGACCACCTATCCCCTGCCGACCGCCGCTGCCGGACCGGTCGGGATCAGCGCAGGACCCGACGGCGTCTGGTTCACCGAACTGCTCGCGAGCCAGGCGGGACGGATCGGCGCCGACGGAAAGATCGAGGAGTTCCCGCTGCCGGCCGATTCCAAGCCGCATGCCGCCGCCGCGACACCGGACGGTGGGTGCTGGCTCACGCTGTGGGCCGCCGCCGAGCTCGTCCACATAGATGCCGGGGGCAACCTCACCGAGCGGGTGGCGTTCGGCGCTGGCGCGGAGCCGCACGGCCTGTACGCCGACGGCTCGGTGTGGGTCGCACTGGAGAAGGGTTCCGTGGCTCACATCCCACCGAACGGGTGAGCAGGTTCACTCGGTGGAGGGAGGACGCGAGCACCACCCGGGGAGCACAGTGGTGACGTGAGCACGGACGTGCAGGTACGGGGACCGCGGGTTCGTGACGTGATCGCGGTGGGCCGCCCGGCGTTCTGGGTGGTGTCGATCGTGCCTTACTACACGGGGATCCTGCTCGCCACGCACCGGCTGATCCCGCCGGTGGACGAGTGGCCGCGGCTGATCGTCGGGGCGGTCGTGATGGGTCCGCTGGTCTGGCTGGCGGTGCTCGCGGTCAACGACGCGTACGACCTGCCGAGCGATCGGCTCAACCCGCGCAAGGCCAAGTCGCCGTTGCTCGACGGGCGGATCACGCTCCGGGCGGTGAAGCGGCTGGCCTTCGCGGCGGCGGTCGCCGCGGTCGGACTGAGCCTGCACGTGGGGGTCGTGTTCGCGCTGGGTGTTCTGCTCGCCGTCCTCCTCGGCTACGCGTACTCCGTCCCGCCGGTCCGCCTCAAGACCCGCGCCGGCTTCGACGTCGCCGTGAACGCTCTGGCGCTGGGCGCCTTCGGGCCGTTGGCCGGTTGGGCCGCGATCAACCCGGATCTGAGCGACTTCCCTTGGCTGATGGGTCTCCAGGGAACGCTCGCCGCGATCGGCCTGTACCTGCCGACGACGCTCGCCGACCTCGACGCGGACCGCGCCGCCGGGTACCAGACCATCGCGGTCCGCTTCGGCGCGCGCACGACGTACCTGCTCGGGTACGGCGCCTGGATCGCCGCGGCCGCGCTGTCCGTCATCCTCGCCGCGACCGGCACGATCATCCCGCGCAGCATGCTCCTGCTCGAGGTGGTGATGGTCCCGGTGCTGGTCGCGGCGTACGGCAAACTCATTGGCCCGCGCCAGTCCTTCAGGGGCATCATCGTCCTCGCCTCGCTGTTCCTCTTTCCCTGCGGAACGTTCGCCCTCACCTACACCGGAGTCCTCTAGACATATCCGGAGATCGAGCCCTACGACCACGGCCTGCTCGACGTCACCAACACCTCGCGGTGCGAGGTCGAGTGGATCACCCGGGACATGGGCCGGATCTTCCCGGCGGAGTGGGCGCGCCGCCTGGCAGATGGCGCAGGCCTGACCGGACGCGGAGCTGCACCTGGTTGAGCAGGAGGGCCACGGCGCCGGAGGTTCGCGGACCCAGGATCTGATCCTGGAGGCGCTAGACCGCTTCGGTTTACGGCCCTGACCGCTTCCTCCGAAGCGCTGCGTGCACGTGCACGTGCACGCAGGGCAAAGATTTGATCACTGATCTTTACAGCGATGGAGCGTCCGTGAACCCTTAGGTCGCATGACTCTGACCCGCCCGGAGCTCGAGACCGACTACACCCTCGGCCGGTCCGATATCGCGCACTTCCGCGAGCACGGCTTCGTGAAGCTGAAGAACGTGCTGAGCGCCGACACGATCGCGGAGTACGAGCCGGAGATCACCGGCAAGGTGATCGAGCTGAACACCCAGGACGTGCCGCTGGAGGAGCGCGACACCTACGGCAAGGCGTTCCTGCAGGTGACGAACCTGTGGCAGGACAGCGAGCGGGTGCTGGAGTTCGTTTCCTCGCCGCGGCTGGCGCGGATCGCGGCGCAACTGCTCGGCGTACAGTCCGTCCGGCTGTACCACGACCAGGCGCTGTACAAGGAGTCCGGCGGCGGCGTCACCCCGTGGCACGCGGACCAGTACTACTGGCCGTTCGCGTCCGATCGGTGCGTGACGATCTGGATCCCGTTGCAGGAAACGCCGATGGAGATGGGGCCGCTGTCGTTCGCGGCCGGCAGCCACACGTTCGAGCACGGCCGGGACCTGCCGATCAGCGACGAGTCCGAGCGGGTGCTGCAGGAGGCATTGGCCGAGCAGCACTTCCCTGAGGTGTCCGAGCCGTACGAGCTCGGCGAGGTCAGCTACCACCTCGGCTGGACCTTCCACCACGCACCGCCGAACACCACCGACGTCCCGCGCCGGGTGATGACGATCATCTACATGGACGCCGACATGCGGATCGCCGCACCGGCGAACAAGAACCAGGAGATCGATCTCGCGCACTGGATGCCCGGAGCGCAGCCCGGCGATCCCGTCACCTCCCCGCTCAACCCGATCCTCTACTGACCGGCCCCGAGCCGGCGCCGCGCGAAACTCACGCACTGGCTGTACCTATTGGTATGTACGATGCTGCCATGAACTCATCGATCAGCCGTGTCGTCGTGCTCGACCAGCACCTGCCCGAGGAGCTCCCGGTGCAGCGCGTCGAGGTCCGCCGGATCACCATCGACCCGCACACCGCCCTCGGCGCGCACGTCCACAACGGCCCCGTGTTCGGCAACATCGTGTCCGGCTCGGCCGTCTACCAGCAGACCGCGGACAGCGAGCCGCAGGTCCTCGGCCCCGGCGACGTGTTCTACGAGCCGGCCGTCGAGACCATCGCCCGCTTCGACACCGAGGACGAAGGCGTCACGTTCCTCGCCTACTTCCCGCTCACCGCCGGCCAGGACGCGACGCTGGACCTGATCGAGCAGTAGCGGACGTGCACGCTCGACAGGACGTCTGCCCCACTACCGATCGGCCGACGGCTGTTCGCCGCCTGCAACGGCGGCGAGTCCACGGACACGTCCTGTCGAGCTTGCTCACAGCCTTCGCTTCTGGGGGTAGATCGTCTCGCCTCGGGCCAGTTGCTCGACGTAGAGGGCGATGCGTTTGGCCCGGGTTTCGGGGCGTTTCGCGTCGTTCAACCTGAACACGACGGCGAACCGGTTCGCGCTGGTCAGGATCTCGAACATCGCCTGCGCCTTCGGCTCCGCGGCCAGCGCCGCCGCGAGGTCGGGCGGCACCTCCTGGGCCCGCGACCCGTCGTACGCCTTGTCCCAGCGGCCGTCGGACTTCGCGAGCTCGACCTGGGCGCGGCCGGCCGGGCGCATCCGGCCCTCGGTCTCCATCCGCGCGACCAGGTCGACGTTCCGCTTCGACCACAGGCTCCGCGGGCGCCGCGGCGTGTACCGCTGGATGAACGTGTGCTCGTCGCGACCGCGGCGCTGCCCGTCGATCCACCCGTGGCACAAGGCTTCCTCGAGCGCCTCGTCGTAGCTGAGGCTCGTCGGCGTCGTGACGTTCTTCTTCGCGAGCACCAGCCAGATCCCGTCCGACGCTTCGTGATGTTCACGAAGCCAATTCAGCCAGGCGGTGGCATCCGCGACGATCAGTTCCGGGGTCATGAGGCAGCCTCCTGGTAGCGCGCGGCCAACTGCGTCGCCGCGTCCTTCAACTCTTGCGGTCCGACGAACTCCAGATCGCACTCGAACATCCCGAACGTCGCGGCCAGCCCGGTCCACGACCAGGCGGTCAGGACGAGCCGGCAACTCGTCGGTGTGACCTCCTCGACGATCGACCCGCGCCCGGCATACTGCGCGATCAGCGACGCGGGCGCCTGCAGGATCGCCTCGCCGCGGCACGGGTTCTGGTCCTGCCCGTGGAACTTGGCCGAGATGTACGTCGCCACGTCCGGCGCCGGCAGTTCCCGCGGCGTGAACCGCGGGCCGGTCGGCGTCCGCGGCGTCATCCGGTCCACCCGGAACGTCCGCCAGTCGTTGCGATCCAGATCCCAGCCGACGAGGTACCACCGCCCGCCCCACGTCACCAGGTGATGCGGTTCGACCTTCCGCGGCGGCACCCACTCGTCGGTGGCGGCGCCGGGCGCCGCGTAGTCGAACCGCAGTACCTCGTGCGCGCGGACCGCCGTACCGATCGCGATCAACTGGTCGGAGTCGACCGTCGTACGGCGGTTGGCGTAGCGATCGACCGTGGTGACCTGCAGGGCGTCGACGCGCTGCCGCAGTCGCGCCGGCATCACCTGACGGACCGTGGCCAGCGCGCGCAGCGCACCCTCCTCGATCCCCGTGACCGTGGTCGTCGCGGTCTGCAGCGCCACCGCGACCGCGATCGCCTGGTCGTCGTCGAACAGCAACGGCGGCAGATCCGCGCCCGCGTCGAGGCGGTAGCCGCCGTCGGGCCCCTTGGTCGCGCGGACCGGATACCCGAGGTCGCGCAGCCGGTCCACGTCCCGGCGGACGGTCCGCGGGCTGACTTCAAGGCGCTCGGCCAGCAGTTGGCCGGGCCAATCACGGCGCGCCTGCAACAAGGAGAGCAGCGCGAGCAAGCGGGCTGAGGTCTCGGACATGACCTCAGATTGCCACGAGTAGCGGCCAGAACCTGTCCTCTTCCACTGGAAATGTGTGTGCCAGAGACCCAGACCGAAGGAGAGATCGTGATCAGCACCCGAGCGCTCACCCGGGACTTCGCGGTGAGCCGGACCGAGACCGTGCACGCCGTCCGCGGGATCAGCCTGGACGTCGAACCCGGCGAACTGGTCGCCGTCCTCGGCCCGAACGGCGCCGGCAAGACCACCACCCTGCGGATGCTCACCACCTTGATCACGCCGACCTCGGGCACCGCGACGGTCGCCGGGTACGACGTGACCGCGGATCCCGGCCAGGTCCGGCGCCGGATCGGGTACGTCGGCCAGGGCAACGGCGCGGGCCACGCGCAGCGCGCCGGCGACGAACTGGTCGGGCAGGGCGTGATCTACGGGCTCGACCGCCGTACCGCCAGGCGGCGGGCCGGCGAACTGCTCGAAGCGCTCGAGCTGACCGACCTGGCCCAGCGCAAGGTGTCGGAACTGTCCGGCGGCCAGCGCCGGCGGCTCGATGTCGCGATGGGCCTGGTGCACGCGCCGTCGCTGCTGTTCCTGGACGAGCCGTCGACGGGTCTCGACCCGCAGAACCGGGCGAACCTGTGGGACCACATCCTGCGGATGCGCGAGCAGTACGCGATGACGATCGTGCTCACCACGCACTACCTGGACGAGGCCGACTCGATGGCCGAGCGCGTGGTCGTCGTGGACCACGGCGAGGTGATCGCCGACGACACCGCCGACGGTCTGAAGGGAAAGCTGGCCGGCGACCGGATCGCGCTGACCGTTGCCCCTAGCAACGTCAACAAGCTCTTGCCGGTCGCGGAGAAGTTGCCCGGGGCCCGGGAAGTGGTCGCCGCCGGCGACGAGCTGAGCGTCCGGGTGGCGGACGGTCCGGCGGCGCTGCCCGAGCTGGTGGCGGCCGCGCAGCGTGCCGGCGTACCGATCGCGGCGGCGCAGGTGCACCGCCCGACCCTCGACGACGTGTTCCTCAACCTCACCGGCCGCAGCCTGCGTGAGGACTCGAACGGAAAGGCAGCCTGATGACCACCCTCACCCTCCCGGTGACCACCGCCCCGGCGGTCCACCCCTCGCGGAACCTGCTGCGCGACATCCGCATCGTGATGACCCGCGAGCTCAAGCCGGTGCTGCGGGATCCGTTCAGTCTGTTGTTCGGGATGATCCAGCCGCTGGTGTTCCTGGCGTTGTTCGGCCCGCTGCTGTCGGGGTCGATGGGCGGCACGTTCGGAGACGGCGTCTGGCAGTGGTTCGTCCCGTCGATCCTGGTGATGACCACGCTGTTCGGCACCTCGACCACCGGCGCGAACCTGCTGTTCGAGTTCCAGACCGGTGCCCACGAACGGATGCTGGTCACGCCGCTGTCCCGCTCCTCGTTGCTGATCGGCCGGGCGCTGAAGGAGATGGTGCCGTTGTTCGGGCAGGCGGTGATCGTGATCGCGGTGATGACGCCGTTCGCGTTCGACCTGCACGTCGGCGGTGCGCTGGTCGGGCTGGCGCTGCTCGCGGTGTTCGGCGTCGGGCTCGGTTCGTTCAGCTACGCGCTGGCGATCGCGGTCCGCAAGCAGGACTGGATGTTCTGGGTGGTGCAGCAGACGTTCCTGTTCCCGCTGATGATCCTGTCCGGGATGCTGCTGCCGCTCGAGACCGGTCCCGGCTGGATGCGGGTCGCGTCGAAGTTCAACCCGCTGTCGTACCTCGTCGACGCCGAGCGGACGCTGTTCTCGGGCGACGTAGTGTCCGGCGCGGTGCTCTGGGGCTGGGTCGCGGCGATCGTCACCGCGGGCCTCGGACTGACCGTCGGCATCCGCACGATGCTCCGCTCGGCGGATTGACCCAAATGGGTCAGTGACCCGGCTGAGCCGTCCTCACCGGGGGAAATCACCTACGGTAGCGCTCAGATCACCCACCGCCCCCTAAGGAGATCTGATGAGGCCCCGCCCCGCCTTGTTCGCCGTACTGACATCTCTGGCCGCCGCCGCGCTCGCCACGTCGAGCGCGGCGGCTGCGCCGGTCCCTGCCGCCGACACCGCCAGCTCGGTGGTGGCCGCGACCGACACCGACGGCGACTCGCTCCCGGACACCTGGGAGACGAACGGGTACGACGCGAACGGTGACGGCACCGTCGACGTGAACCTGCCCGCGATGGGCGCGAACCCGAAGAAGAAGGACCTGTTCGTCGAGATGGACTACATGTCCGGCCGGCTCGCGACCACCGCCGCGCTCGACCGGATCGTCCAGGTGTTCGCCTCCGCCCCGGTCAGCAACCCGGACGGCAGCACCGGCGTCAAGATCCACCTCGACGCCGGCTCGGCCCGCGGCGCGACGTACAACCTCGGCGGTGGCAACGAGGTCACGTACGACGCCGACCTGAACCCCTCGGCCACCCAGACCAACGCGATCAAGGCGGCCAACTTCGCGTCCGCGCGCAAGGCGGTCTTCCACTACATGCTCTGGGGTGACAGCTACGACGGCGGCTGCAGCAGCGGCCAGGCCTTCAACATCCCGAACGACACGTTCATCGTCACGGTCGGCCCGAAGTGCAACTGGAACGCGACCGACGACATCAACGTCGGCACGTTCATCCACGAGCTCGGCCACAACATCGGCCTCAAGCACGGCGGCACCGACAACCTGAACTACAAGCCGAACTACCTGAGCGTGATGAACTACTCGTTCCAGCTCGGCGGTGTGCTCAAGGCCGACGGCACCAAGTACTGGGGCTACTCCAGCGTCCAGCCGACGTCGATCAACGAGGCCCGGCCGGACGAGACCGTCGGCCTCGGCAGCCTGGGCGCCGCCTACCGGACCAGCTGGAAGTGCCCGAACGGCTCGACCCGGACCACGGCCGGCGCGGCGAACCGGCCGATCGACTGGAACTGCGACGGCGACACCACCGACACCACGACGGCCGCCGACATCAACGGCGACAAGACCACGTCGATCCTGATCGCGCAGAACAACTGGGCGAACATCGTCTTCGGCGGCGGCGCGGTCGGCGGCGGATCCGCGCCGCTCGCGAAGACCCCCGCGTCGGAGCTGCAGGAGCTCACCCACGACGAGTGGACCGAGATGCAGCACCGGTGACCGGTCCGCCTCCCCGCCTTCAGGTGGGCGGGGAGGCGGACCTGCAGCACTCATCAACTGCCCTCAGCCCGCTCGGCTGAGCGTGCGACCACGGCCGAAGCCTCAGTTGTTGAGTGCTGGGCGTCCGCACATCATCCGCCCCAGACCCCGGTCCTCGCGGTCTCGCGGGCCCAGTCGGTGAAGTCGCGGGGCTTGCGACCGAGAACCTGCTCGACTCCATCGGAGACGTACTCGGAGCGGTGGTGGCGGATGACCGCGAACAGGTCGCGGACCGCGTCGGCATCCTCCGAGGTGAGGCCTTGCTCGATCAGTTCGGCGACGTGCGCTGCCGGGTCGAGGTCGACGTACGAGATCGGGCGGCCGGTTGCCGCCGTGAGTTCGGCGGCGATCTCGGTCATCGTGAGGACGCGCGGGCCGGAGATCGCGAGGGTGCGGCCGGCGTACGACGTGTCGAGCAGCGCCGTGGTCATCACGTCGCCGACGTCGTCGGTGTCGATCCACGCCTCGCCGCCGGCACCGGCCGACAGCCGGATCTCGCCCGCCAGGACGTGGTAGCGCAGGAAGTCCTCGCTGAAGCCCTGCGCGAACCAGGCCGGTTGCACGATGGTCCAATCGAGACCACTCGCCCGCACCACACTCTCCAGCTCGAGCGAACCGTCGTACACGGCGAAGTCGCGGCCCGGGCTGCCGACGCCACGGCCCGACAGCAGGACGAGTCGCCGAAGCCCGCGGGCCTGCTGGACGAACTTGCCGGCCTGCGCCAGTCCGGTCGGCCCGACCGGCGGTGCCAGGTACGCCGTGTCCGCGCCGGCGAGTGTGCCCGCCCAGGTGCTCTCGTCGTACCAGTCGAACGGCTGCGCGCTCGAGCGGGACGCCAGCCGGTACGGGATGCCCCGCGCGTCGAGCTGCGCCGCGACGCGACGGCCGGTCTTGCCTTTGCCACTGAGGATCAGAATCGGGTTCATGGCTCCAGTTCACCGGAGCCCGGTGAGACAAACCATGGCCGCATGCCGCAATTCGATGTTCGGAACGCTCAGCCTGTCGTAGGCTCCTCGTATGGACGTGCTCGACGAACTGCTGGCCGGGACCCGCGCGCAGGACGGGGTGTTCAACCTGACGATCCTCGATCTGCCCTGGTCCCTGGAGATCCGGGACGAGGCCCCGCTGGCGCTCGCGACCCTGGTCCGCGGTTCCGGCTGGCTGGCGCGCGACGGCCTCGAACCGCTGCGGATGGAGCAGGGCGACGTCGCGATCGTCACCGGCCCGGAGCCGTACGTCGTCAGCGACAGCCTGACCACCGCGCCGCAGCTGCGGATCCACCCCGGCGGCAACTGCGAACCGTTGCCCGGGGCACCGATCGACTACTCGGCCCGGCTCGGCGTGCGGACGTACGGCGGCCGCAAGTCCGGCGAGGTCATGGTTGCCAGCGGCACCTATCAGGTCGCGGGCGACGTCAGCCGCCGGCTCGTCACCGCACTCCCGCCGGCCCTCGTCGTGCCGGCGGCCGACGTCGCGGGGTCGGTGATGGAGATGATCGCCAGCGAGATCCAGCGGGACGCGCCGGGGCAGCAGACCGTCCTGGACCGGTGGCTCGACCTCGCGCTGATCACCACGTTGCGCGCCTGGTTCGCACGGCCGGACTCGCACGCGCCCGGGTGGTACCAGGCGCAGACCGATCCGGTCGCGGGTACGGCGTTGCGGTTGCTGCACGAGGACCCGGCGTACCCGTGGAACGTCACCGAACTCGCAGACCGGGTCGGGATCTCGCGGGCGTCGCTGGCCCGGCGCTTCACCGCGGTCGTCGGCGAGGCGCCGATGAGCTACCTGACCGGCTGGCGGATCACGCTCGCCGCGGATCAGCTCCGGTCGACCCGGGACACCGTCGAGACGATCGCCCGCCGGGTCGGGTACGCCAATGCGTTCGCGTTGAGCGTTGCGTTCAAGCGGGTCCGGGGAATCACGCCGACCGCACACCGCCGGGCCGCGTGAAAGCTTCAACTGACCGGTTCAAAGATACGATTGAGGCTCATGGGCCATGAAGACATCCCGCTGAGCCTGGACGAACTGCGGCAGCTGAGCCTGTGGACCGCCGAGTGCGCCGAGCAGTCATTGCCGCTCTACGAGGCCGCCGCGCCCGACGATCGGCGACCACATGACGCGATCGAGGTCGTTCGCCTGTTCGGCGCTGGAGGGAAGCGCACGAAGGCGATCCGGACCGCCGCGTTCGCAGCACTGAAGGCGGCCGGCGAGACGGACGATCCGGCCGCGGAGGCAGCCGCCCGGGCCGCGGTCGGCGCGGCCGGTTCGGCGTACCTGCATCCGTTCGCGGCGGCCACGCAGGTGAAGCACATCGTCGCGTCCGCGCAGTACGCCGCCTACGCGCGGGAACTGGCGACCGGAGATCCGTCGGCGGCCGATGCCGTCCTCCGATGGGCCATCGAACGAGTTCCACCCGCGGTCCGCGACGTTCTCGCGCGCTACCCGCTCGGCACTCCCGGCCGCGGCAGGCTCGGCGACTTGCACCGCCGTCTGGAGGACGGCCTTCGCCGATAGCTAAGCACTGCGTTGCCGTTACGACGAGTCCGCTTGAGGGCTCTCGAATCGACGGCGCCACTGCCCTGGTGAGCTGCCGCTGTGACGCCGGAATGCTGTGGCGAAGGCGAATTCGTTGCTATAGCCAACATTTCGCGCGATCGTCGCCAGCGGCGCACCGGTTCTGGCCAGGGCGTCTTCGGCGCGACTCATCCGCAACTCGGTCAGGTAGCGACCGGGAGAGACGCCCACCAGTTCGCGGAAGGTGGCGGCGAACGACGCACGGGACCTGCCGGCGAGCTGCGCCATCGTCTCGAGGGTCCAATCCGTCGCGGGATTCGCGTGCAGGCTCTCGAGCACCTGGCGCACCTCCGGATGCGACAAGGCCCGGAACCAGCCGGGTGCTTGCGCACTGGACTGCTCCCACCACGCGCTCAGCGTGTAGATCAGGTTGAGATCCAGCAGCCGGTCCAGGAGCGCCTGATGACCCGGTGCATCGCGCTGCACCTCCGCGGCCAGCAGGTCGATGGCGGCCGCGTGCGACGGATCCTGATCGGTGGCCCGGACCAGCACCAAGTCCGGGAGACCGTTCAGCAAGGAGGCCGCGACACTGCCGTCGAGGACGTAGGCCCCACACAACAGCACCGACGCGGCACCGGGCCCGCGATCGGAGCCTTGCCGGCGTGCTTCATCGATCGGAATCGCCGCGGTCCCCGGTGCGCTGCCAACGACGTACGAACGACCGGCCGTGACGAGCGCGACATCCCGGGCAGCAAGGTGCACCGGCGGCTGCCCCTCCCGCTCGAGCCACCCTTCCCCCTCGAGCAGCAGATGCGCAGTGAGTGGCCGGCGCCCCGCGAACCGCACACCCCATGGCTCGACTCGACGCAAGATGGAGAAGACCGCACCCTGGGCGCGAGCTCGAGCGAGCTGGTCGCTCAAGATGTCCATCCTTGGACGATAACGAATGGATGTGAGCAGATCACACATTTTTCGTCCACGGAACCGGACCTACGGTGCCGGTATGACTCATCTGATCCTTGGTGGCAGCGGCAAGGTCGGCCGCCGGCTGACCCAGCTTCTCGACCTCGCCGGCCACCCCACGCGCCCCGTGAGCCGCTCGACGGCCACCGTCTTCGACTGGCACGACGAATCCACCTGGCCCCCTGCTCTCGACGGTGTCACCAGCATGTTCGTCGTTGGCCCCGGTTCGTCCAGCGACTGGAGCCCCCAGCTGACCCGACTGCTCGACCTTGCACATCACTTGGGCACCGAGCACGTCGTCCTGCTGTCGGCGCGGGCCGTGGAGTTCCTGCCGGACGGCGCGGTCGGGCGTGCGGAGCAGGCGCTCCAGCGAGGACCGATCCCGTGGACCGTCCTGCGCCCGTCGCATTTCGCGCAGAACTTCACCGAAGCGATGTTCGTCCCGGCCGACGGCCGGATCGTCGCTCCGGCCGGCACCGGAGCCGAGCCGTTCGTCGACGTGGCGGACGTCGCCGCCGTGGCAGCCGCCGTGATGACCAAGCGCGAGTACGACGGACGCATCCTGGCACTCTCCGGCCCGGAACCACTGACCTTCGAGGCGGCGGCAGCGCAGCTCACGGAGACGACTGGCATGAGCGTCCGTTTCGAGGACGAGAGCGACGCTGACCATGCCGATCGCCTGCGCGCCGCGGGCACACCGGAGATGTACATCCAGTGGCGGATGGCAATGCTCAACGGAATCCGCTCAGGCGCCGACTCCTACGTCTCGACCGGCGTGACCGACGTACTGCGCCGCCCCGCAACCACCTTCACCACCTGGGCCCAACGAGAAGCAGCTCCCGCGTTGTCCACCTGAGCCTCGGTGTCCAACACCTGGGCCTTCTCCCCACCGCCCGAGGGCGGTGAACTCGACCTGCGGCCGCCGTCGCCGGGACATACTCCGAAGGAGCACTTAGCAGTGAGCACATCGACAAGTTCGAAGACCGTTCTGGTCACCGGCGCCAGCAGCGGGATCGGCGAAGCCACCGCCAGGCGGTTGGCGAGCCTGGGGCATTCGGTCCTCGTCGGCGCCCGACGCACCGACCGGCTGACAGCCCTCGCCGAGGAGCTGCGCGCCGACGGGATGTCCGTGGCCCATCGAGAGCTGGACGTCACCAGCCTGCAGTCCGTCCAGGCGTTCGCCGCTGCAGCGGTGCGCGAGTTCGGCCGGATCGACGTACTGGTCAACAACGCGGGCGTGATGCCGTTGTCTCCCATCGCGGACCTGCGTGTCGCCGAATGGGAGCAGATGATCGACGTCAACCTCCGCGGCGTCCTGTACGGAATCGCCGCGGTCCTGCCGCAGATGCGGCAGCAGGGCGGTGGGCACATCGTCAACGTGTCGTCGGTGTCCGGCCATCGCGTGGATCCCACGGCGGCCGTGTACAGCGCGACCAAGTTCGCCGTCGCAGCTTTGTCCGAGGGTCTGAGGCAGGAGAGCCAGGACATCCGCGTGACCGTTGTCAGCCCTGGCTTCACGCAGAGCGAGTTGACCCACCGAGGTGGTTCGGCCGAGGCTCAAGGTGCGGCTCGGGAGGCGGCCGCACAACTGGCCATCCCGGCATCCGCGATCGCGGATGCCATCGCCTTCGCCGTGCAGCAGCCGGCCGCGGTGGACGTCAACGAGCTGATCGTGCGTCCGACTGCCCAAGGCTGAGCTCAGGCGATTGTCGACTTCATGAAGGCGAGCGCCTGCGGCCACGCCAGCCGGAACGCGTCGGCGTTCACGTCCTTGTCGTGCCGGGACTTGTCTGAGAACCCGTGGTCGGCGCCGGGGAAGTACTGCGTGAACGTCGCGCCGGCGGTCCGTGCCTGCAGCACGGTCTGCAGCGTCTCGAAGTCCGCGTTGGGTACGGCGGCGTCCGCGCTCGGGTAGCTCACGAGCACCGGCGCCGTGATCCCGGCCGACTCGGCGATCGCGTCGTACGTGTGGTGCGGCGGCCGGTCGGACGGCACCGTCGGGTGGAAGGCGACGACATTCGCCACCCGCTGGTCGCGCGCCGCGAGCAGGAAGGCGAAACGGCCGCCCAGGCACCACCCGATCACGCCGACCTTGCTGCACCCGAGCTCGTCGAACAGGTAGTCCAGCAATGCGCTCTGCTCACCGAGGGCGGTGTCGTCGTCCATCTCCCGCAGCATCCCGGAGAGCTCTTCCCGGGTGGCGTTGTCGGTGCTGCGCCCCTTGAAGGGATCCCACACCAGCGCCGTGATCCCTTCCCCGGCCAGCTCGTCGGCCCACGCCCGGACCTGCTCACCGATCCCGGTGATCATCGGCAGCAACACCATGCCGACCCGGCCGACCCGCGCGAGATAAGCGTCCTGCTCACCAACCGTCACAGTCACACCCATGCGCGCATCTTAGAGGGCGTCTGGGAGTTCTGCGCCGTCGCGAGCAGGTGCTCGGCGGAGTGCCTCGGCGCGCCGGAGCGGAGGGTTCGATGTGGTTGCATCGTGCCCTTCGCTCCGGCGCGGCGAGGTGCCCGCCGAGTGCCGCGCAGTAGGCGCAGGACTCCCAGACGCCCTCTCGGGTCAGCTGACGCCGACCGTCTGGTGGTCCACCTCGATGACGCCGACCACGCGCTCGACGTCGCGGCCGTACGGCTGGCCGATGTACTTCTGGGCGATCTGGTCGACGAGCTGCCAGCCGGCGTCGCCGTCGATCCACTCGACGACGCGGCCGCGGACGATGACCGGCTCGTACGGGTTGTCGACCGGCGCGAGCGACAGCGCAACGCGCGGATCGTTGCGGACGTTGCGCGCCTTCTGCGAGTCCGGACCGGTCAGGAAGATGATCTTCTCGCCGAGCGTGCTCACCCACAGCGGGATGGAATGCGGCGACCCGTCCGGCAGGACCGTGGCCAGGTGGGCGATGGACGTGCTCTCGACGGCGTTGCGTACGGCGGGCTTCAACATGGTTCTGCTCCTTCAGCGGGCGATCTCGTAGTGGAGGTGGGTGACGCCGGGCGCCGGGACTGCCTCGATCAGCTTCAGCCGCACATGCTCGGGCAGCTCCTGGAAGAACGGCCGGCCGCCACCGAGCAGGACCGGCACCTGGTGCAGGACGATTTCGTCGACGAGCCCGGCCCGCAGCGCCGCGGTCGCGGCTCCGCCGCCCATCAGGCCGACATCCTTCCCGCCGGCCAGCTCACGGGCCGCGGCGATCGCGTCGTCGATGCTGTTGGCGAGGGTCTGCCGTTCGCTGATCTCCGCCACCGGACCGTGGCTCAGCACGACCAGCGAGGCCTTCGGATGCGGGCTGCCGCCGCCGAAGTGACCCGAGTCGTCGTACGTCTTGTGGCCGGCCACCACCGCGCCGACCCGGCCGGCGAGCGCGTCGAAGACTCGGGCGCTCGGCGCGCTCAGTTTGAAGCCGTCGAACACTCGGCTCGGGGTGTCGCCGTCGAAGTACCAATCGAACAGCATGGGTGCGTCGCCGAGCCCGTGGTCCGGGGCGGAGCCACGTCCGGTGATGTAGCCGTCGACCGAGACCGCGAGAGCGCAGATCACCTTGCTCATCGTTGTCACCTTCCCTCTGGGTTCCTTGAAGGAACGCTAACATGCTGGAGTTCCTTGAGGGAACCCCAAACGCTAGACTGCTGTCATGCAGCGGACAGACTTCAGTGAGATGGCGTGCTCGATCGCGCGCACGCTGGACGTGATCGGCGAACCGTGGTCGCCGTTGATCCTGCGCGACATCTGGGTCGGGTTCTCCCGGTTCGAGCAGCTCCAGGCGGATCTCGGGATCTCGCGCAAGGTGCTGACCGAGCGGCTGAACCACCTGGTCGACCGCGGAGTGATCGAACGCCGACCGTACGACCAGCGCCCGCGGTACGAGTACGTGCTGACCGGCAAGGGCCGGGAGCTGGTCGACGTCCTGATGGTGATGGTTGCCTGGGGCGACAAATGGCTCGCCGGCACGGCCGGGCCGCCGGTCCTCTACCGCCACCACGCGTGCGGCGAGATCAGCCACGTGGACCTCGTCTGCGCGCACTGCGGCAAGCCGATGCACGCCGACGACATCGACGTACTCCCGGGGCCAGGCGCCGCGGTCTGATGTGCAATCTCGACAGGACATGTCCGCTTTCCCAGCCCGACCTGCTGCCGCGCTGAGCGTAGGGCGGCAAGCAGTGGAGATATACGTCCTGTCGAGGTTGCTCTCGCGGCTGGGTCTTGTCTGGTGAGCCGGCGCCTAGGCGCAGTATCCGCGGAAGACCTCGAGCATGCTGTCGACGCGTGCGATCCGGTCGAAGCCCCAGGTGTCGACGCCGGGGCGGTCGACCTCGTGCACCACCCTGGCGGACAGGTCCCGGAGGCCGCGGGCGAGCAACGCGAACTCCAGGTGGTCGGGGTCGAGATCGTCCGCGCCGTACTCGTCGAGGAACTCGACGAGGTGATCCCCGTCGGCCGCGACCCACACGTCGTACTCCCGCGGCCCGATGACGGCGTTCTCCCAGTCGAGGATCGCGGCGACCTCGCCCTGGTCGTCGATCAGGACGTTCAACCCGTGGAAGTCCGTGTGGCAGACGACGTTGCGCACCGGCTCCAGCCGCGCCCGTACGTCGTCCAGCCGCGCGATCGCCGCCGCGACCTCGTCCGCGCGATCCGCGATCCACGGGTGCTGCAGGTACCCCATCAGGTCGCGGATGTGCGGCTCGGTGACGTCCGCGGCCGGCAGCGTCACCCGCGCCGGCGCTTCGTGCACCTGCCGCAACGCACGCGCTGCCACGCGCCAGTCGCCCCAGTCCGCCGTACGCCCTTCGACATACGGAAAGACCGCGTACGCCCGGTCACCACTCATCGCGAACAACTCCCCCTGCGACGTCCGCAACGGCTCGACCACAGGAAGCCCGAGAGCCCGCAACTGCTCGAGCCTCTCCAACCCGACGGCGGGCTCACCCGGCTTCCACGCCTTCACGAACCACCGGCGGTCCGCCACCCACCCGTCGGTGGCGAATCCGCCGGCATGAGGCACCAGCTCGGTGACGGTCAGCCCGTAGTCGCGTTCGAGATCCACCCACGCATCAGATCACCTTTGCTGGGCGGCCAGCATCCGTAATACGGCGGCGTTCACCAGGATCAGGATCAGCGCCGAGAAGAGCAGCAGGGCGACCTCGGCCGGGAGCAGGGCGATGCCCAGGCCGATCGCGAGGACGGGGATCGCCAGTCCGGCGTACGCGATCAGGAAGAGCGCGGCCAGCACCTCGCCGCGGGACGACGGGTCGGCGAGTGAGGCTGCGGTCGCGACCGCGCCGCGGAAGACCAGCCCGACACCGGCACCGGCGACGACACCGCCGATGACGAACAGGTAGAGGTTCGGGATGAGCCCGCCGACCGCCACGCCGACCAGACCGGCCGACATCGCGACCAGCCCGAGGCGGAGCTGGGCCGGGCGAGCGAGGCGGACGAAGACGACCTGGCTCGCGGCTCCCGCGATGAACACGGCGAAGGTCACCACGCCGGCCAGCAGCCGCGACGTGTGGTGCAGGACGCCGGCCAGGAAGGTCGGCGCGAGCGACGTGAAGAGGCCGAAGATCGCGAACGCCGCGAAGGCTCCGATCGCGGACGCGAAGAAGAGCGGACGCGCCGACGAGGGCAGCGCCACCCGTTGCGGCCGGTACGCCGGACGCTCCTCCAGGCGCTCGACCGTCTCCGGCACCAGCGCGATCCCCACGGCGCTGATCAGCAGCAGCACCAGGAAGATCTCGTACGGACGCTGCAACGGCGACGACACGTACTGCGCCAGCAGACCACCGATGAGCGGTCCGAACGCCAGCCCGCCGAGGTTCACCATGCTCGAGATCAGCGCGGACCGGCTCGGGTCCTCACCGGGACGCGCGACCTGCCGCAGCTCGGACAGGTGCGCGGTCGCGGTCGCCGTCAGTACGCCGACCCCGACGCCGCAGACGAACCGCGCCACCAGCAGACCGGGGACCTCCGGCCAGATCAGGAAGATCGCCGCCGCCAACGCCTCCGCGAGAACGGCGAGCAGGGCCACCCGCCGCCGCCCGAGCCAGTCGCTCACATGCCCGGCCAGATACAGCGACGCCATCACGCCGACCGCGTAGCTGGCGAAGATCACCGTGATCACGTACGTCGGGAAGCCGTCGCGCTGCTGGTAGATCGCGTAGAGCGGCGTCGGGATCGTCGAGAAGGCCATCGTGGTGAGGAAGGCCGCCGCGATCACCCAGAACCCTGGTGCGTGGGCGAACCGGATCCGTACGCCGGTCCGCGAAGACGTCATGGTGGACATGGTTCCAGCCTGCTCCGCGGCATCTATCGAGTCCAACGAATGTTCTTGCATGCTCTTATCGTCAGATCCGATAATTCGATGCTGTGGACAGTCGCCAACTGGAGTACTTCGTCGCCGTCGCCGAGGAGCTGAGCTTCACCCGCGCCGCGCAGCGGTTGTTCACCGTGCAGTCCACGGTCTCGGCCGCGGTCCGGGCGCTCGAGACGGACCTGAAGACGACCTTGTTCGACCGCTCGACCCGGCGGGTGGTGCTGTCGACCGCGGGTCAGGCGTTGCTGCCCGAGGCGAAGGCCGCGCTGGAGGCGCTGGACCGGGCGCGGGCCGCTGTCGAGGAGGCGTCGTCGGGGCTCCGCGGCAGTATCCGGATCGGGACGCTGGCCCGCTTGAGCCTGGTGAACATGGCCGAACTGCTCGGCGCGTTCCACCGCAAGTACCCGCTCGTCGAGGTGCAGGTGGCGACGTCGCCGAGCGGGTCGACCGGCCTCGCGGACGACGTACGGCACGGCCGGCTGGACGTCGCCCTGCTCGGCCTCCCGAAGCCCGAGCTCAGCGGCCTCGACGTCCGGGACATCGCGACGGTGCCGTTCGTGGCGCTGGTGCCGTCGGCGCATCCGCTCGCCGGACGCACCGGCGTACGGCTGCCGGAGCTGGCCCAGGAGCGGTTCGTCGACATGCCGGCCGGGTTCGGGAACCGGAAGATGGTGGACCGGGCCTTCGACGCGATCGGGATGCCGCGCCGGATCCAGGTCGAGGTGCCGGAGCTGACCACGATCCCCGACTACGTCCGGGTCGGGCTCGGCGTCGGCGTCGTGCCCGACCTGGAGCTGCCCGCCGCGCACGGCGTCGCCAAACTCCCGATCGAGGGCACCGCGCTGACCTGGACGCTGTCCGTGGTCACGCCGGCCGGACGGCGGCCGAGCCGAGCGGTGACTGCCCTGCTCGAGCTGATCGGCGACTCGACCCGGCCTGAGGGCCCGTACTTCTAGGCGCGATTTACATCACTCGGGAATGTAAGAACGTCGTCGTCCGTTGTGACCAGTACTTGGTGATGTATCACCAAGCAGACACCCAAGACCTGGGGGCCTTTGCTACGGATCGTCCGGCACGTTCCTGCCGGCGAAGGAGAGGAAGCGCGACATGGCAACTGTCTCGTTCAAGGGAGCTACCCGGGTCTACCCGGGCACCGACATCGCAGCGGTCGACAAGCTCGACCTGGACATCTCCGACGGCGAATTCATGGTGCTCGTCGGGCCGTCCGGGTCCGGGAAGTCGACGGCGCTGCGGATGCTGGCCGGGCTCGAAGAGGTGAACGAGGGAGCGATCTTCATCGGCGACCGGGACGTCACCAACGCCCCGCCGAAGGAACGCGACATCGCGATGGTGTTCCAGAACTATGCGCTGTACCCGCACATGTCGGTGGCCGACAACATGGGCTTCGCCCTGAAGATGCAGGGCATCCACAAGGACGAGCGGGCCCGGCGCGTGCAGGAGGCCGCCAAGCTGCTCGGTCTGGAGGAGTACCTCGACCGCAAGCCGAAGGCCCTGTCCGGTGGTCAGCGGCAGCGTGTCGCCATGGGTCGCGCGATCGTCCGTGACCCGCAGGTCTTCCTGATGGACGAGCCGCTGTCGAACCTGGACGCCAAGCTGCGTGTCCAGACCCGCACGCAGATCGCCGAGCTGCAGCACCGGCTCGGTGTCACCACCGTCTACGTCACGCACGACCAGATCGAGGCCATGACCATGGGCGACCGTGTCGCGGTCCTGAAGGACGGCGTACTGCAGCAGGTGGACACGCCCCTGAACCTCTACGACCGGCCGCGGAACAAGTTCGTGGCAGGCTTCATCGGCTCGCCGGCGATGAACCTGATCACCGCCGAGATCACCGACGGCGGCGCCAAGATCGGCGACTACGTCGTACCGATCGCCCGTGACGTACTGGCCAAGGCCGGCGACGACAAGACGCTGACCCTCGGCATCCGGCCGGAGGCGTTCCACCTCGCCGACGACGGCCTGCCGGTGAAGGTCTCGGTGATCGAGGAGCTCGGCTCGGACGCGTACCTGTACGGGACCGCCGAGCACACCAGCGACCAGATCATCGCCCGGATCGGCACCCGCCTGCACAACGACAAGGGCACCGTCGTCCACCTGGCGCCGGACCCCGAGAAGCTGCACCTGTTCTCGACCTCCACGGAGGACCGCCTTGTAGTTTGACCCTGTGGGTCATTGGGAGAAGGACACACCAGGTGTGATGGAGCTGCCGTCGGGTCGGCTCGTCCGCGGACGCGGTCTGCGGCACGGCCCGGCGGCAGAGCCATTTCCGACGTACGGCGTGTACCTGCTCGGCAAGGAACCGCCGGACGTGCCGTGGGAGACGCGGTGGATCAAGTGGCCGGACTTCCGGCTGCCCGTTGACCGCGCCGAGGCGCTGACGATCTTCCGCGAGGCGCTGGAGCGGTCCGGGACCGGCCGGGTCGAGTTCGCGTGCGGCGGCGGGCGCGGCCGGACCGGAACGGCGCTGGCGTGTCTCGCCGTCCTCGACGGTGTGCCCGCGGACCAGGCCGTCGGCTACGTACGGGAGCGTTTCGACAAGCACGCGGTGGAAACGCCGTGGCAGCGCCGGTACGTGCTAAATCTGTTGACCCGGAGCTGACCCATCGCGTTGGGTCGAGGCGTGACGATCGAGCGGAGCAACCCGGACGGACTCCACGCCACGCCGGGATACCACCACGTGACGCGCGTCCAGGCGGACACTCTGGTCTACCTGGCCGGGCAGTGTCCCTTGCAGCCGTCCGGCGAACTGGCCGCGGGCGGGCTCGAGGGGCAGACCGCGCAGGTGATCACGAACATCCTCACCGCCCTGAAGTCCGCGGGCGCCACGCCCGAGGACGTCGTCCGCACGGTGATCTACGTCGCCAGCCCGGAGCGCGAACAGCTGAGCGCGGTCTGGACCCAACTCAACGCGTCACCGCTGGCGCCGGCCTTCACGACGGCAAGCACCCTGCTGGGCGTCGCCCAGCTCGGCTTCCCAGGACAGCTCGTCGAGATCGACGTGACCGCGGCGCTGTGATCGTTCCCGCCGAGGTCGTCGACTACGATCCCCGCTGGCCGCTCTGGTTCGACGAGATCCGCGCGCAGCTCGCGCCGTATGTCGACGGCTTCGTGGTCGAGCACGTCGGCAGCACCGCCGTACCCGGGCTGGCCGCGAAGCCGATCATCGACGTCGACGTCGTCGTCCCGTCCGCCGAGCTGGTGCCGACGGCGATCGCCCGGCTGGAGGCCGCCGGCTACCGGCACGAGGGCGATCTGGGCATCTCCGGCCGAGAGGCCTTCGCGCTGCCGCCGGACGCTGTGCACTACCACCACTTGTACGTCGTTGTTGAAGGCAACGAGGCATACCAGGACCACGTGCTGCTCCGCGACCACCTGCGGGCGAACGCGGCGGATCGGGAGCGGTACGCCGCACGCAAGCGCGAGCTGGCGCACCTGCTCACGACCGACCGCACCGCGTACGTCTCCGGCAAGGGCGCGCTGGTCGAGGAGCTGATTGCTAGAGCGGGTGGTTCGGGTGCAGGCGCCGGCTCGGGTCGTAGCGGCGCCTGATCTTGGCGAGCCGGCTGTAGTCGTCGTACGCCTCGGCGACCTCCTCGACTGTCAGGTTCTCGAACGTGAAGTTGAGGGCTCGGCCGATCGTCGAGGCACGCCAGGGTTCGAGGACCTCCCGGCCGGCGTCACCTGTGCCTGGCGTGAGCACGGTCAGCGAGTACGCCGCGTCGCGATGACCGACCGCGTTCGGGATTTCCGGTTGGCGAGCCAGGGCGCCGCCGAGGTGCCGGATGCCGATCACGTACATCCGTGACGCGCCCGGCCCGGCGAGCCCGGGCAAAGTGTCGAGCGCATCGAGGTCCTTGAGCAGCACGTTGCTGGAGCTGTAGCTGTCGGGGCGCTCCGGCTCGGCGAAGATCCGCCCGGAGTCGACGTACGGCAGCTCCCCCACGGTGTCCAGCAGCGGTTCGCCGACGGCGCGCAACGGTTCGATCAGTTTTTCGCCGTGATCGCCGAGGATCGCGAGCTGCACCTGCCCGACGTACTTGCCGCGCAACGGTGCCGGCACCTGCGGGATGTCCGGCATTGGCAGGATCGCGATCGCCGACGTCACCTCCTCCGGGACGGTGCGGGTCCACGCCCGCCACACCTGCGGCACGGTCGGGTGCTCGGCGAGGTCGAAGTACAGGCTGCCGCCGTACAGGGTCGGCACATCGAAGAGGTCGATCTCGATCCCGGTCACGATCCCGAAGTTCCCGCCACCGCCGCGCAACGCCCAGAACAGGTCGGGATCCTCCTCGGCGTTGCGGCGTACGCCGTCCGCGGTCACCACCTCGATCCGCCGGACATGATCCGCGGCGTACCCGAAGCGGCGGGCCATCAGCCCGAGCCCGCCGCCGAGCGTGTACGAGATCGCGCCGACGCCCGGCGCGCTGCCCGAGAGCGGCGCGAGACCGTACGGCGCGGTCGCGTCGAGCACATCCCGCCAGGTCGCGCCCGCCTCGATCCACGCGGTCCTGGCCTGCGCGTCGACCGTGATGCCGTTGAACCCACGGGTCGCGATCAGGACGCCGCCGTCGATCCCCCGGGTCAGACCATGCCCGGAGGCCTGCACGGCGATCCGCAGGTCGTGGTCGATCGCGTACCGCACCGCTTCCTCGACCTCGGCCGCGCTTGTCACCGTGAACACCACGGCCGGTCGATGCGGGTCCCGCCGCTGGAACCCGAGCCGCGCCTCGTCGTACCCCTTGCTTGTCGTCGTCACCACCATGCAGATCACGCTAGAAGGCCTTGCGGACACATCTTGTCCGCAAGGCATGATTTGTCGATGAGCGCTCGCAGGGAGATGCCCGGCCGGATGCTGCGGCTGCTGTCGTTGCTGCAGAGCCGTCGCGAGTGGTCCGGTCACGAGCTCGCCGACCGCCTCGGCGTCACCGAGCGAACAGTACGGCGCGACGTCGAGCGGCTGCGTGCCCTCGACTACCCGGTGACCGGCACGACCGGGACCGCGGGTGGGTACCGGCTCGGCTCCGGGACACACCTGCCGCCGCTGCAGCTCGACGACGACGAGGCGATCGCGGTCGCGCTCGGGCTGGTCGGCGCGGCCGGCGGCGGTGTCAGCGGGATGGCGGAGAGCTCGATGAGCGCGCTGGCCAAGCTCGAACAGGTCCTGCCCGCGCGCCTCCGGCCACAGCTCGCGGCGGTGAGCTCGGCCGCGGAGGCGATCCCGCGCCCCGGCGTACCGCAGGTCGATCCGGGCGTGCTCGCCGTCCTGGCTCGCTGCTGCCGCAACCACGAGATCGTCGCCTTCGACTACCACGGCCGGCAACGCGGTACGACGCGGCGTCGGGTGGAGCCGCATCAGCTGCTGACGCTGTCGTGGCGCTGGTACCTGCTCGCGTTCGACCCTGCCCGTGACGACTGGCGGATCTTCCGCGTCGACCGGATCAGTTCAGTCACTCCGGCGTTGCACCGCTTCACACCACGGGTGCTGGACGGACCGTCCTACCTGCTGGAGTCCTTCGTGTCGGCGCAGTACGAGCACACGGTCGAACTGACGGTCGAGGCGCCGGCCGACGCGGTCACCTCGACCTTCGAAGGAGTCGTCCGCGGCATCGTCGAGCCGCTCGGCCCCTCGTCCTGCACTGTCCGCTTCAGCGCCGACACCCCGGCGCTCCTGCTGACCCAGGTCGCCGCGATCGCCGTACTCGGCCCGTTCACCGTCGACCGGGCGACGCCGGAGACGGCCGCGCTCATCACCGCGGCCGGCGAACGGCTCGCCACAGCCTTTGCTCTAGGCAACAATCAGGCCGATGCCGAGGGTGAGGACCCCGACGGCGAGTGATGCCGCGCCGAGCCACAGGACCCAGAGGAACTGGTTCGGTTCGGTGCGGTCCTTGCCGGCCGACGAGGCGAAGAACCCGCCGGACATCAGGATCGCCGCGATCGGGATCGCCAGCCGCGCGACCCACAGCCAGAAGCCGCTCAGCCCGGTCTGGTCGACGTACAGCAGGCCGACCAGGCTGAGGATGACGAGCACGCCGGCGTGGGCGTGACCGGCCCGGGCGAACGACTTCTGGAATCCCGTCATCGGCACCTGGCCGCGGACGATCTTGGTCATGAAGTAGCCGCCGAACTGGATCGTCACGATCGTGAGCAGGATGACACCGGCGATGACGCGGGATGCGTCGGTCATGCGTAGACCTCTTCTCGGACAGGCGCGGTCGCGCGGGAGCTGCGCGCCACCCACAGGGCGACGGCGAGATACGGGATCTGTTCGGGGATGCGCTGCCACAGTGGCGTCGCCTCCCCGCCGGCGAACGGCACGTCGGCGACGGCGGCGTGAATGTTGGCGGGCAGCAGGCCGACGAACAGCGCGGCCAGCGCGTAGCCGGCGGCCTTGCGGGTGGATGCGATCACCAGGCCTACGGCGCCGAGCAGCTCGAGGACGCCGGTGAGGTAGACGAGCGCACCGGCGTACGGCAGGAACGGCGGGACCATCCGCACCATGTCGGCGTGGTTGGGCATCACCGTCACGCTCGCCGGTACGAAGTGCGCGCTCGCGGTCAGCACCAGCATCACCGCCATCGCGTGCGCCGCGGCGACCGGCCAGGTGCGGAACCGCCGGACGCCGAGCGCGCCCAGGATCCGGAACCCAAGAGTGCCCAGGATCAGTACGAGCGGGATCAACCGACTCGCCTCCTTATGGATAGTGAAAGTATCCGCTTATGGATACTGGTACTATCCATCACAGACAACAGGAAGGCAAGCGATGCGAATCGGGGAACTGAGCAAGGCCACCGACGTCCCGGTGCCGACGATCAAGTACTACCTGCGCGAAGGCCTGCTGCCCGCCGGCGAACTCAGCAGCCCGAACCAGGCGTCGTACGGCGACGCGCACGTGCGCCGGCTTCGGCTGATCCGCGCGCTGATCGAGCTCGCACAGGTCCCGGTCGCCACCGTGAAGGAGATCCTCGAGTCACTCGACGCGGACACCGAGCCGTTGCACGAGCAGATCGGGCGCGCGCATCGCGCCCTGACCCCCACCCGCCGCCTGTCCGCCACCGACGAGGCCCGGGCCGCCGCGACGACCCAGGTCAGCGATCTGATCGCCGCCCGCGGATGGTCCGTCGAGGCGGACGCCCCCGCACTGGCCACCCTCGTCGACACGGTCGCAGCCCTCCGCACACTCGGCCAGGAGGGCCTGGTCGCGCACCTCGACGACTACGCGGACGCGGTCGAACGCTTCGCCCGGATCGAGATCGAGGGCGTCACCAAGAACCCGACCCGCGACCAACTCGCCGAGTCGGTAGTGATCGGCACCATCCTCGGCGAGACCTTGATCGCATCCCTCCGCCTCCTCGCGCAGGAGTCCATCTCGGCGGACCTCTGGAAGAACCGCTAACAGTCGCCGAGCAGCCCCGGGAGCAGCTTGGTCAGCGCCTTCTGGAGCGCACGGCGGTCGGTCTCGGTCAGCGGGTCGAAGACCAGCTGGCGAACCACTTCGACGTGTCCCGGCGCGGCCTTCACGAGCTCCGCGTACCCCTCGGGCGTGAGGATCGCGTTGGTAAAGCGGCCGTCCTCCGGGTCGGGCTCGCGTCGCACCAGGCCGCGGTTCTCCAGCCGGCGCATGAGGTGCGACAGCCGGGAGAGCTCGGAGTTGGCGAGGATCGCGAGCTGACTCAGGCGCATCGTGTGGTCGGGCTGGTCGGACAGTCCGGCCAGGACGTAGTACTCCAGGAAGCTCAGGTTCGAGTCGCGCTGCAGCTGCTCACCGAGCGCACCCGTGAGCAGCGCCATCATCAGCTGCAGCGTCTTCCAGGTCTCGAGCTCGTCGGCCGTCAGCCAGCGAGGCTCGGTCGCTTCGCTCCCCATGGGTGCAGCATAGCCACCGGCGCAATGACTTGAACGTTCATGTCAATCGCCCTATCGTAGGAGATGACATGAACATTCAAGTCAACCCTGTGAAGGAATCATGAGCGACCTGAAGATCGCGGTCATCCTCGGCAGCACCCGGCCCGGACGCAACGGCAAGGCGGTGGCCGACTGGGTGATGACCCAGGCCGAGCGCCGCCGCGGCGCGTCGTACGAGCTGGTTGATCTGCTCGACTACCCGCTGCCGCACCTCGACGAGGCGATGCCGCCGTCGGCCGGGCAGTACGCCGGCGCCCACACGAAGGCCTGGGCCGAGAAGATCGCGGCGTACGACGGGTTCGTGTTCGTCACGCCGGAGTACAACCACTCCACGTCCGGCGTGCTGAAGAACGCGATCGACTACCTGTACGCCGAGTGGAACAACAAGGCCGCCGGCTTCGTGTCGTACGGCTCGCTCGGCGGGGCGCGGGCGATCGAGCACCTGCGCGCCATCAGCGCGGAGCTTCAGCTCGCCGACGTCCGGCAGCAGCTGTCGTTCTCGCTGTTCACCGACTTCGAGAACTTCTCGGTCTTCCGCCCGGGCCCGCAGTACGCCGACCAGGCCACCGCCCTGTTCGACCAGGTCGAGTCGTGGGCCGGTGCCCTCAAGCAGCTCCGCGCCGCCGAGCCGGTCGCCGCATGAACCTCACCGTCTGGATCGTCTCCGGGCTGCTGGCCGCGATGTTCCTGCTGTCCGGCGTGATGAAGGTGCCGGCCACCAAGGAGTCGCTGGCCGGCAATCCCCGGATGGGCTGGGCGGCCCCGTTCCCGATCGAACTGATCAAGGTCATCGGCGTCGCGGAGATCGCCGGCGCCGCCGGTCTCATCCTCCCGCGCGCGTTCGACACCGCCACTTGGCTCGTGCCCGCGGCGGCCATCGGCCTGGTCGTCGTCATGGCCGGGGCCATCATCACCCACGCCCGCCGTACCGAATGGTCCAGCGTCGCCGTGAACGCCGTACTCCTCGCCCTCGCGCTCTTCGTCGCGATCGAACGCTTCTGAACCACTCAACCGTCGTGGGCCATGTCCACGAAGCGTGAGTAGTGCCCCTGGAACGCCACCACCACGTCCGCGGTCGGCCCGTTCCGGTGCTTGGCGACGATGAAGTCCGCCTCACCGGGCCGGGTCGACTCGCGCTCGTACGCATCCTCACGGTGCAGCAGGATGACAACGTCGGCATCCTGTTCCAGGCTGCCGCTTTCGCGGAGGTCGGAGGCCATGGGGCGTTTGTCGGAGCGTTGCTCGGAGCCTCGGTTGAGCTGGCAGATGGCGACGACCGGGAGCTCGAGCTCCTTGGCGAGGAGTTTGATCGAGCGGGAGAACTCGGAGACCTCGAGCTGGCGGGACTCGACCTTCTTGCCCGACGTCATCAGCTGGAGGTAGTCGATGACGATCAGTTTGAGGTCGTGGCGCTGCTTGAGGCGGCGGGCCTTGGCGCGGATCTCCATCATCGTCAGGTTCGGCGAGTCGTCGATGAACAGCGGGGCCTCGGAGACCTCGCCCATCTTGCGGGCCAGCCGGGCCCAGTCCTCGTCGGTCATCTTGCCGTTGCGCATGTGGTGCAGCGGGACCTTCGCCTCCGCCGACAGCAGTCGCATGGTGATCTCGTTGCGACTCATCTCCAGCGAGAAGATGCACGAGGTCAGGCCGTGCTTGATCGAGCAGGACCGGGCGAAGTCCAGGCCGAGGGTGGAGTTGTGGGTCGGAATCATCGTCTTGCCGGCCAGGTACAGATGGTCGGCGTTGTCGACCTCGACGCACCGCACCGGCACGCTGTCGACCGGGTCGACCCACTCGAGCCGCCGCTCCCCCTCGCCGTGCGGCGCGGCCGGGAAGCCGTGCCCGGTGATCTGCCGCGGCGCCGACCCGGGGATCGGCGGTGTCAGCCCGGGACTCGCCGACATCGCCGTGTGCAGGTCGGCGGTCGTGCAGACCACCGGACGGCCGCCGTCCTCGACGCGCCACTGGTGCTCGGCGTCGGCGACGATCGTGCTGCCGTCGGAGAACGACAGCCGGAAACAGGGGCGGTCCACCATCACCTCGGTCGCCGCCACCACCGTGGTCGGCAGGCCGCTGGCGTCGAGCAACTGATCGCCGACCGCGACCTCGGCCATCGTGGTCCAGCCGGTCGGGGTCGGCAGCGGGGTGTCGAGCGCGAGCGCCTTCCCCATCGCGGGACGCGCGGCGACGATGATCATCTGGCCGGGGTGCAGGCCGTTGGTCAGCTCGTCCAGGTCGGTGAACCCGGTCGGCACGCCGACCATCGCGTCACCGCGCGAGTCGATCGCCTCGATCTCGTCGAGAGCGCCCTCCATGATGTCCTTCAGCGGCGCGTAGTCCTCGGCGGTCCGCTTCTCGGTGACCGAGTAGATCTCCGCCTGCGCCTCGTCGACGACGTCGTCGACCTCGCCCTCACCCGCATACCCGAGCTGGACGATCTTGGTGCCGGCCTCGACGAGGCGGCGCAGGATCGCCTTCTCCCGGACGATGTGCGCGTAGTAGCTGGCGTTGGCCGCCAGCGGGACGGACGCGACCAGGGTGTGCACATACGGCGCGCCGCCGATCCGGGTCATCTCGCCGCGCTTGGTGAGCTCGGCGGCGACCGTGATCGCGTCGGCCGGCTCGCCCCGGGCATACAGATCGGTGACCGCGTCGAAGACGACCTCGTGCGCCGGCCGGTAGAAGTCCGTGCCGCGCAGGTTCTCGATCACGTCGGCGATCGCATCCTTGCTCAGCATCATCGCGCCGAGCACGCACTGCTCGGCGGCGAGATCCTGGGGAGGGGTGCGGTCGAAGCCCATCTCCGGCCGGCGCTCTTCGTGGCCGCCGTCCTGGCCCCCGCGGAACTCCGCCACGCTCACTTCGTCCGACCTCCTCGTCCGCCGCTGCCCCAGCCACCACCGAGCCGGGTTCGAACACCTGCTCGAACCTTAGCCACGGCCCACCGACAGTTTCCGGAGCTGCTCACGACAGCGGCCTCGCGACCGTACGCCGGTCGTGTCGCCGATGGCCACTCGGTCGTCCACACCCCCTGTGGACCAATCGTGGATAACCCGGCTACGGGCTGTGCACAGGTTGGGCACAACCCTGTGGATATCTGCGGACAAGAGCTCACAAACAGCGCCTGACCTGCGGTTTCACCAGTGCACAACTGTGGAGGAGAAAAAGTCTGAGACGAATTTCCACAACCCCCGGCATGCCTGGGTACCCTCGCTCCGGTGAGACGTCGACGATGGGTGTGGGAACAGGACCGGGAGATCCTCCGGCTGGCCGTCCCGGCGTTCTTCGCGCTCGTCTCGGAGCCGCTGATGCTGCTCGCGGACTCCGCGATCGTCGGCCACCTCGGCACGCCGCAGCTGGCCGCACTGGGGGTCGCGGGCACGATCCTGCAGACGCTCGTCGGAATCTGCGTGTTCCTTGCCTACGGCACCACGTCCGCCGTCGCCCGGCGGATCGGCGCCGGCGACCACAAGGGCGCACTTGCCCAAGGCATCGACGGGCTCTGGCTGGCCTTGCTGCTCGGCGTCGTCCTCGCCCTCCTCGGACTGGCGCTGGCGCCGCAGGCGATCGGGGCTTTCGACCCGTCGCCGGAAGTGGCCGACCACGCCGTCACGTACCTGCGGATCTCCTGCTTCGGCATCCCCTCGATGCTGCTCCTGCTCGCCGCCACCGGCGTCCTGCGCGGGCTGCAGGACACCAAGACCCCGATGATCGTCGCGATCACCGCCAACCTCGCCAACATCGGGCTGAATGTCCTGCTCGTCTACGGCCTGCAGCTGGACATCGCCGGCTCCGCGCTCGGTACGGCGCTCGCACAGACAGGTGCCGGCGTCGCACTGGTCGTGGTCGTGGTCCGCGGCGCCCGCCGCGACGGCGCCAAGCTCCGCCCGGACCGTCCCGGCATCCTGGCCTCCGCGCAGATGGGCGTACCGCTCATCGTCCGCACGCTGACGCTCCGGGCGGCGATCATCCTGCTCACGTTCGTCGCCACGGCCCTCGGGACGACGTCCGTCGCGGCCCACCAGGTCGCGTTCACGCTGTGGTCGTTCCTCGCGCTCGCCCTGGACGCGATCGCGATCGCCGCGCAGGCACTCACCGGCCGCGCGCTCGGCGCCGGTGACGTGGCGGGGACCCGCGCGATCACGCGCCGGATGATGTGGTGGGGCCTGTTCTCCGGGCTGGTCGGCGGCCTCGTGCTGTGGGGGCTGCGCGACGTCTACGTCCCGTGGTTCACCAGCGACCCCGACGTACGCCGTACGCTCGCCGCGATCCTGATCGTCTCCGCAGTGTGGCAGCCGATCAACGGCGTCGTGTTCGTGCTGGACGGCGTCCTCATCGGCGCCGGCGACGGGCGGTACCTCGCGCTGGCCGGGATCGTCGCGCTCGCGCTGTACGTCCCGCTCGCGCTCGCGGTGCTCTGGCTGGACGGCGGGATCGTCGCGCTGTGGTGGGCGTTCGGCGGGTACATGCTGCTGCGTTTCCTCACGCTGACCCTGCGCGAGCGGAGCGACGCCTGGCTGGTTACCGGAGCTACCCGCTGACCCTGCGGTGCGGCATCGTGGAGCCGGAGGAAAGGACCGGCATGCCAGACACCGACGACGATCAGTCCGTCGAGCTCGAACCCGATCAGCGGGCGCAGGGCGACGACGACACCGAGGCCGCGCGTGAGCGGCGTGCGGCCCAGGCCCGCGCCGAGGCCGGCAGCCGTCCGACCCACGACCTCGCCGAGGAGGAAGCCGCGCGCGAGGACGAGGAGGACCTCCGGGAACGTCGCGACCAGGAGGACGCGGAAGCGCGCGCCGAGCGGCTCGAGGAGCGTGCGACCGCCGACGAGCGGACGCTGGAGGAGCGGCGCGACCGCGACGAGCTGCTCGACGAGGAGGCCGCCCGGGCCTTCCAGCTCGCATACGCCGACGAGGACGCCCGCGACCGGTACCGGCAGTACGCCGCGAACGACGTACAGCGTGGGCTCAGCGATCGGGCACACGGCCGGCACCTGCTGGACGAGGCCGCCGTCCAGCGCGGCGAGATCGGATCCGCGGAGCTCAGCGCGCAGGGACGCCGGTACCAGAATGCGGCGACCATCGAGGAACGCAAGGCCGTCCGCGACGACGGCATCGCCGACGCGTACGACGCCTCCGCGCGCGAGCGTCGCCGCGAGGCGCAGCCCAGCGCGAGCGAGGCCGTCCGCAAGCCGCCGGAGGACGCGCCCGAGGCGCAGCTCCCCCAGGCCCGCCGCCACGTGCGCGGCCGTGGCAAGGTCCGCAACCAGCAGGGCAAGGTCGTGAAGCCGAACCGCGCGAGCGAGCCCGACCTGGAGATCTAGGCCGGTTTCGGGGGTTCCAGCTTCTGGACGTGGATGATCAGCAGGTTGACCGCGACCACCACGACGAACCCGACGGCGAGCAGCGGGTGCCCCAGGCTCCAGAGCGCGGCACCCGCGAGGCCGAACACGAGCACCTTCACGGTCCAGCGGGCTGCCGGCGTCGTCCGGGTCGCGGTCGGCGCCGCGAAGCGGCCCCACACGATCGCCGTCACGAGCGGCAACCCGAGCGCGAGCAGCCAGCGGACGAGCGTCGTACCGCCGGTCTCCCAGCCCCACCAGGCGAAGATTCCGAGGGCAACCAGCTCGGCGAGGAACGCCAGTAGCAGGTTGCCCCACGCCCAAAGTTTCACCACAGGCACATGGGCTAGATCCCGCGGATGTTGGGCTGCCGCTGGTCGAAGAACAGACCGGCCGGCGGCTCCTGCACCGGGAGCGGAGGGATCGGGTAGTCGGTGTGCTGATTGTTCCGGCAGGCGGCGAACGGGCCGTCCGGGTCCAGCAGCGCCATCATGTGCGGGTCCGCGTGGTCACGCCACCAGACCGACATCCCGGTCGCCGGGTCCAGGCGCAGGTGTTCCCAAGCCCGCCAGATCGAGTCGAGCCGGCTGAGCGCCTCCGCGTGCCGGTACCACTCGGGGCACCAGATGAACTGCTGCCCGAGCCGGCGGGTGTAGAGGTAGATCAGCCGGTCCTCGACGAACGCCGCGACGTGCGGGTAGAAGAGCTCCTGTTCACCATCCACCGCGGTTGTCCCCTTCGTTCTGCTCCCAGACCGGCCGCTCAGGACCGCGCTGCGGCAGAGGTGCCTGCTGAGACGCCACCCAGGGGTTGTTGCTCACCGGGACGTTCGCTGCCGCTCCCGGATCGTACTTCGCCAGCGACGCCTTCACCGCACCGGCGTCCGGCCGGGTGAACCACGGGACGGTCTTCACCAGCGTGGCCGGGATCCCGGACGGGAACACGACCGCGCGGCCGGGCGGCATCGAGGCGAGGTCGGAGACCTCCATGATGTTGTGCCGCTGGACCTGCTGGCTGGTGCCGCGCTTGCCCTCGTTGTACGACACCGAGCTCGAGCTGATGTCGTAGTCGCCGATCATCTTGCTCAGGTTCTCGAGGAAGGTCGCGTCCGCGGCGCCACCGCCGTACACCCGGATGTTGGCCGAGCCCCACAGCTTCTGCATGCCGTGATCGCCCCAGCACTCCTGGCCCTGCGCCCAGGACTGCAGGATCGTCATCAGCACGATGCCGCGGGAGCCGAAGTGCGAGTACAGGTCGGGGAGGTTCTTCCACCGGCACACGTTCGCGGCCTCGTCGAGGACGCCGACCAGCGGGCTGGGCATCCGGCCCATCGGGCAGCCGCGGGCATACTGCTCGGCGGCCTCCACGACGGCGACGGTCAGCGCGGTGACCAGCGGGCCCGCCGTACCGGCGCCTTCCTTGGACAGGCTGTACAGCGTGCCGCCGTTGCGGACGAACTCGTGCGGGTTGAACTGCGGGCGGTTGTCGTTCGGGCCGTTCGGGATGACCCAGCGGGTGACCTTGCGGTTCACCAGGAACTGGGCGCTCTGCTGGGCCGTGCCGTAGACACCCGCGCGCTGCTTGTCCGGCGCGTTGATGACACCGGACAGAGCGTCCGCCGACAGCTGCAGACCCGGGGTGTTGCGCAGGATCCGCTCGGGCTCGTCGTTCCGCTGGTCGGCCAGCCAGGTGTACACCTGGGTGATCGGCCGCTTGGCGACCGCGGCCGCGAGCAGCAGACCGGCCAGCAGGTCGGTGCCGGCGGCGTCGAAGAACGCGTCGGTCTGCGCGCCCTGCTGGCGCTGCGAGGCGACGAAGTGCTCGGCGAGCTCACGCGCCTTGGTCTCGTCGGTGATGTAGGTCAGCGGGTTCCACCACCAGTTCGGCGGCTCCTCGCAGACCTCCTGCGGGTCGAACACCCACAGCGGGCCCTTCTCCGAGCGCGGCCCGCGGGTGGCGTCGACGATGTCGCGCTTGTTGGAGGTGGCGACGACGCAGCCGGGCGCGTCCAGGATCGCCGGCACCGCGCGCGACGTGGTCTTACCGGTTCGGGGACCCCAGATGTCGACGTGCATGTCTTCCCAGTTGCCGAACACCTCCAGGTTGTCCCGGACCGTCCGGCCGATCAGGATCCCGGGGCCCGCGTGCCCGGCGCCGAGCTGGTTCGCCTTCTCCTGGGCGCCTTCGCGGGTGAGCTTGTAGATCTCCGAGCGCTTCGACATCAGCTGCGCCTGGCGGTCGACCCGGCCGATCGAACGCTCCCGGTTGCGGAAGACCATCCAGCCGCCGGCGGCCAGGCCGAGCAGCACCACGACCTCGACGACCAGGATGCCGGTGGCCGCGCCCGACCACTCCAGGTTGCCCTTCGACAGGTCGACGATCGCGTCGAACGGGTTCCCCGGCGTCCGCGAGCCGTTGATCGCGGACGCGACCTTGAGCGCGATCCACATCGAGAAGACCACCAGCGCGACCACGCCGATGATCACGAAGATGAAGACGGCCTCGGGTGAGATGCCACCCGGGCCGGTGCTCTTCCTGCCCTGCGCCATGACTCGTCAGCTCCCCACGCGGGTGGTCGGGTCGGGCGGCGGCAGCAGCATCGGGTCGTCCAGGCTGTACTCGCCGACGACCTCCTGGGTGCCGTCCGGGGCGACCTCCACCTTCTGCGGCTTGCCGTCGTTGCCGGTCGTCCACAGCTTGTTGGTGTCGTTGATCTCGCGCTCGACGGAGGTGAGCCCGACGTGCACGGGGATCCCCGGCCGGCCACCGACCTTGATCAGGAAGTTCCCTCGGCCGGGAGGTGCGGCCTCCTTGCCGGTGGACGGGTCCCACGCGGGCGGGTCCTGCCAGCCGACGAGCATGTTCTGCTCCTCCATGGACATCGACACGACCTCGGTCAGGTTCTCCATCTCGGCACGCGGCAGACCGCCGCAGATGACCATGCCGGAGCGCTCGACGAAGCCCTTCGCCTTCATCCGGTCCTCGGGGTTCGGCAGCGCGAGCAGGTCGGACATGGTGTGCGAGATCATCGCCATCCCGACACCGCGCTGCCGGTTCAGACGGGTCAGCGCGTCGACCCGGTCGACCAGGCCGCTCCCGGCCCGCAGCACCCGCCACAGCTCGTCGAGGATGACGAAGTAGTGCCGCCGTGGCTCCAGGCCGGCGTCGGCCAGCGCCTGCGAGACCGCGACCGCGCCGAACCCGTACGACCAGCAGGCCAGCAGTACGGCGGCCTGCAGGCTGGTCTCGGAGTCGTCGACGTTGGACACGTCGAACACCACCGGACGGTCCATCTGCATCGGGTTGTCGGTCGGCGCGGAGAAGATCTCGCCGAGCCGGCCACCGCCGACCAGACCGATCAGCGACGCCTCCAGGCCCTCGGTGATCTGCCTGTACCGGTCCAGGCTGCCGCGGTCCAGGGCGACGTTGCGGACCCGGTCCGGGGCGTCCTGGATGACCTGCAGCAGGTCCTTGAGCACCGGCGTGCCCTGGAACCGCTCGTCGAGGACCTTGAGCGCCTCGTCGAGGATGGTCTCCTCGCGGTCGTTCGGGTTCTGGTTGCGCATGATCGCGATCAGCGCCGAGACCATCGTCTGCCGGCGACCGTGCGCGTCGGCCTGGATCGCCTCCCGGGCCTTGCCGGTCAGCCGGAGCGCGGCCTCCCGGGACTCGCCCGGGTCGAGCACGTTCAGGTGCCCGCGGCCGCGGCCGAGCTGGATGACCTGGCCGCCGAGCGCCTCGATCAGGTCCTTGTAGTCGGGCTTCAGGTCGCCGAGCACCAGCGGCATCACGCCGTACCCGGCCATGCCGAGCGCCATCCGCCGGGTGATCGTCGACTTGCCCAGACCCGGCTTGCCGAGAACGAACATCGACGGGTTCGAGATCAGCTTGGCCCGCATGAACCAGCTGATCGGGTCGCAGCACATGGTCGCGCCGGAGAGGATGTTCCGGCCGATCGGTACGCCGACCATCGGGCTGCCGGTGCCGGCCGAGAACGGCCACATCCCGCAGACCTGGACCGTCGTACCGCGCCATTCCTGCGGGGCCTGCAGGTACGTCGAGTAGCCGGCGCCCATACCGGGCCAGCCACGGGGCATCGGCCGCCGCCCGCGGCGGCTCGGGTCGACCGGCTTCTTCTGCTTCTTGCTCACTGTGACCCCCCAGGTGTCACTGTGCGAAGTCTCATCATAGGGATTCCCGCAGCCCCGCCGGTACCGCGAGGTGGTTCTGGACGACGATGCCGAGCGGCAGCGCGGCGACGAACGCGGAGTCCTGCGAGCCGTACACCGGCCGGAGCAGAACACGCGCGGTGGCGCCGAGGTTGTCGATCGCGGCGATCATGTCCGGGATCTGCTCGGCGGTCATCACGGTGCCGGTGACGGCCATGCCGAAGTTGACCAGGCCGGCGCCCCGCGCCTCTTCCTGCGCGGACCGGTCGGCGGCCCGTGCCTCGGCCAGGTTGCGCGCGGACGGACGGGCCGAGGCCGTGGCGCGGAACGACGCGTTGCGCTTGTCGGCCTCCACCATCCGGGCCGCCGTACCGGCGTCGAGCGGGCGGTAGAGCATGGTCACGCGCTTGCGGTCGATGTCGGGGTGCGGCGCGACCAGCTGGGACAGCACCGACGAGAACACCTCGCCGCGCGGAGCCTGCGACATCTGCCAGGTCACCGACCAGGCGGAGTCGTGCCGGTACTTGTCCCAGTACGACTGGGTGGCGGCCGGGCCGACATCGGTCCACTGCAGCTCCGGCGGCATGCCCTGGGCGCGTGCTTCGTCGATCAGCGCGGCCGACGCCGGGTCGTAGGCGATCCGGATCGCCTCGCACAGCTCCTGCGCGCTGACCGGCCGGGCGGCGCCCGCACCGGTCGCGTTCAGGCTCTGGGTGAGGGCGGGCAGCCGGGCCGCGAGCTCGCGGCCCATGTCGTCTTCCTTGCGGCGCTTGCCGCTCCGGTCGGTGCCCTTGAAGGTCAGCGCGACCCGGGCCGAGACCAGCGCCGAGCCCTCCGGGTACGTCTGGACGACCTCGGTCAGCATCGCCCGGGCGATCGCCGGGCTCCCGTCCACCATGTTGCCGCCGACCTCGCGGCGCAGCCGGATACCGGTGTCGGGCGCGCTCTCCACCGTCACCGACGCGGCGACGATGCCCGGCTCGTGGCCGAGGGAGGCCAGCCACTGACCCCAGTGCGCCACCCAGACGTCGACCTGCTCCTCGTCGACGAGGGAGGCGCCGTCGGGCTCGGCGTTGATCACGACGGTGAAGTGCCGGGTGCTCGGGTAGTAGAGCAGCGCGAACGGCCGTCCGTACGAGTCCTGGTACTCGCTCAGCTGGGAAGCGGCGGCCAGCCCGGGGAGCTGGAACTTGCCCCAGGCGGTCCGGCCGAGCGGTCCGGAGCGGTAAATGTTGTGCTTAGCCATCTTTGCTCGTTGCCATCCAATGTGCGTCGAGAGCCGTTGCAGCGTGGAGTACCCGTGCTTGTCCTTCGTGACCAGCAGGCCGAGTGCCGCGCCCACGATCAGCAAGCTGATGAGGGCGGCCTTGATGCCGCCCGCCATCGTCGCGATCACGACGAGCAGCAGGCCACCCATCATGATGGCGGTGCCGAGCATGCCCAGGCCGGCGATGCCCGCCGAGGCGGGCCTGCGCCAGTTGCCGTAGGTGCGAGGAGCGCGTCGTACGTTCTCAGCTGCTGCCACTTGGTCCGTCCGGTGGTGGTTGGTAGTCGTTGCGGTCGTCGTCGCGATAGTCGCGCGGTGCGCGGTCGCGCTCGCGGCTCAGGTCGCCGCCCCGGCCGCTGCCGCTGGGGCCGCCGCCACCCCCACCGCCGCCGCCCCCACCCTGGGAGCCTTGGGAGCCCTGGTCCATCTCGTCGTTGCCCATCGTCTCGGACGCGGCCGTCTGGGCGACCGCCTTGGTCGCGTCGACACCGGCCTTGACCGCGACCACCGCGACCGCAGCCGGTCCGGCAGCAGCCGCCGCTCCACCACCAGCAGCCGCGGCTCCACCGCCGGCTGCCGCACCACCACCGGCTGCCGCACCACCGGCCGCTCCGCCGCCGGCTCCACCGGCGGCACCTGCAGCACCGCCCTCGCCGCCGGCCGCCGCGCCTTGGGCACCGCCGCCTCCGCCGCCACCGCCGCCGCTCGGGGCCTGCTGCGACGCCCGTCCGACGTTCTGTGCACCGCTCGGGCCGTCACCGCCACCGCCACCACCGCCGTCGGCGCCTTGGTCGGCGCCCTTGCTCACCATGTCGCCGACCTTGTCGGCACCGACCATCTTGGCCGCGATCATGCCGGCACCGGCCGACCCCGCGGTCGCCCCGACCATCGGCACGATGAACCGCATCAGCGCCGGCATCGCGAACAGCGCGAGCACCAGCATCGTGAGGCCGGTGACCACGTTCATCACCATGCTGCCGATCTCGTCCGGGTTGCTGGCGTCGTAGTGCAGTGGGGCGCCGTTGTCCGAGACCAGCCGGATCGCCGTCGCGTAGACGATGGCCGCCACCGGCTTGTAGAGGATGAAGGCGAGCAGCCAGGAGATGATGCGTTTGAACCAACTCCGGCCCATCTCGGTGTTCGTCGCGGCGGCCGCGATCGGCAGCACGCCGAGCAGCAGCACCAGCATGGCGCTGCGGACGACCATCAGCACGATCTGGATCAGGCTGGCGATCACGCACAGGATGCCGACCGCGATCATGATCCCGATCAGCACCGGTGAGCCGGCGATGCCGACGATCGCGGCGAATCCCAGGACCGCGCCCATCTTCTCGCCGAAGGCCTGCGAGTCGCCGGAGCCGATGTTCTGGCAGCCGTCGACCCAACCGGCGGTTTTCGAGTCGAGCGCGCTGCTGATGATGCAGCTGGAGAAGATGTCGCCGACGGTGATCAGCGCCTGGGCGACGGCGATCGAGAACGCCGCGGCGACGGCGAGGGTGATCAGCGAGCGGAGCAGCTCGCGGGCCGACTCGCCGCGCTGTGTCCAGGCCATCTGGACGGCACCGACGATCAGCCCGATCGCGGCGATGAAGAGCGCGATGAACTGCGTGTGCTGCCAGATCCAGTCCACCGTGTCGTTGGCCGGCCTGCCCTGATCGTTGCCAACAGCAATGGTCGGTACGTAGACCCAGAAGGTGGCGATCGTGCTCATCAGGGTTCCGACCGCTGCGCCGATGGCTTTGAGAATTGGCTCGAACACGAACTTCATCACCAGTTCCATGACAGGGGCGAAGACGACCTCGAGGGCTTTCTTCATGAGGTCGATCGCCCAGTCGATCACATCGAGCGGAATCACGTCAGGATGTCCTCGGTGAGACGAATCGAAGAATGGCCGGCAGTGCGACGACTGCCACGATCATCAGCGTCACGCCCATGATGACCTTGAGGATGTGCGATGCGCCTTCGGAACCCATCAGACTGAACGCGGTGGCATAGATGATCGCGGCCACCGGTTTATAGATGATGAAGGAGGCCAGCCAGGCCAGGGCGCGCTTGAACCACATCATGCCCATCTCGGTGTTGGTCGCCGCCGCGGTCAGCGGCAGCACGCCGACCAGCAGCACGAGCATCCCGTACCGGACGATCATCAGCGCCAGCTGGACGATCGCCGTGATGACCATCAGGATTCCGACGAAGATGACCAGCAACCAGCCGAACGGCTCGTCCATCATGTCGAGCAGGTTCTTCGCGTAGTTGTGGTCGTCCTTCTTCAGCGCCGCGTTGATGATCCACGACGAGAACCCGTCCGCGGCCGAGATCAGCGTGCCGGCGAACACCGTCGCCGACCCGGTCACCACGACCAGGGTGACCAGCGACTTGAGGATGTCTCTGGCCGGCTCACCGCGATGCGAGACCGCCATCTGGATCGCGCCGACGACGACCGCGAGCGAAGCGATGAACACCATGATGAAGTTGGTGTGCTGCTGGATCCACACGGCCGGGGTGTTCTCGGCGATGTTCGGGGTCGGGATGTAGACCCAGAGCAGGCCGACGGCCTTCATGACCGCTTCGACGGCGTGGATGACGACCCTGGCGATCGCCTCCCAGATGAAGTCGAAGAACTTGCCGAAGGCCCACTCGAGCGCGGTCTTCAGGCCCTCCTTGAAGCAGTCGTCCCAGTCCCAGGGCCAGCCCGAGCATCCGAGGATGATCATGCCGCACCACTGAACCTGACGTAGCCGCTGAGACTGGTCAGGATGTCCGGCTCGACCGAGCCGTTGAAGCTGCCGTCCGTCTGCAGCTCGACGTACCAGTCGCCGCGGTACCAGCGCATCGTGATCGGCATCGCGCCGTACGCCTTGCCGTTGAGATCGGCAACGATCTGGATGAGGGCGCGGGTCGCGTTCTCCGGGTAGTCGAGCACCTTGAAGCCGGCGAACTGGACGTCACCGGCGACCGTCGACGGCGTCTTGGCCGTCAGCTTGGCCTGCGCGATGGCCGCGTCCCGGCCCGGCCCCGGGTACACCCGGTTGTGCAGTGCGGCGATGCTGACCTCCGGGTTCTGGATCTGGCCGAGCAGGACCATCGCCGCGAGCACCGCACCCGTCGGCGAATGCGCGAAGCAGGAGCGCACACCGCTCGGGCTGGTGGTCGCCGGCCCGCTCGCCGCCTGGATGGGGATCAGCATCTTCCCCTCGAACTGCCACGAGACCGACAGCGGCGCGGCGACCCGGGGGATCACCTGGCTCGGGTTCTTGGCGTGGCAGCCGCCGGTGGTGCTGGTGGGCGGTGGCGGAGTGTTCCGGGTCGTGCTCGGTACTTCGGTCGGCGACGCGGGCGGCGGCTCGGTGGGCTGTTGCTCGGTGGGCTGTCCGGTAGGAGCGACCGTGCTCGGTGACTGGGTCGGGTCGGCCGACGGAGTCTCCGACCGGCCTCCCGCGACGAACCACACCACGAGGCAGATCAGCACCGCTCCGATGACGATCGCGGACGCGATGAAGCCACGCTCCTCGAGGAAGCTGGTCTTCTCGCCGTCCGAACCGTCACCGGAGTCCGGGTTCCTACTGAACAGTCCCACTTACGTGGTGCCGCCGAGGGCGTCGACGAGGGCGGTCGCCGCGCCGATGACGATGCAGGCCGCCAGGACCCAGCCGAGCCGGGCGGCGTGCTCGCCACCCTCGCCGCGACGCTGACCGACGGCCATCATGCCGCCGGCGATGATGATGCCGAGGGCACAGATCAGGTACGCGATCCACTTGACCCAGCCGAGAACTTTCCGCAGCCCGTCGGTCACCTCTGAAGGCGGTGGCTCCAACGGCAGGGTGTTCGGGAGGTCGTTGACCAGATGAAGCAACATCATGTTCTCGAGAGCCTTTCAGTACGGGGCGGGATAGTCCGCTGGGTTTGACGCGCGAAGTGCGTAGATGGATTCAAGTACTTCGAAAACCTCGTCCGGCGTGTTGTCAGGCGTGGGAGCCTCCCCTCTGCGCCACTCCTCGATCCACGGGATGTCCCAGACCCTCGGAACACCTCCGCCGACGATGTCGGCGAAGTCGTCGAGCACCCGGGGCAACCGGCCGGGGGCGTCCGCGATCAGCACCAGGCCGAGCACCGCGACACCCTGGACGACGCCCGAGGCCCACTCGATCGCGGCTCGCTGCGCGGCGCGCAGGCCGGACCCATGGGTCCGGGCAACCAGGATCACCGGAGTCGGCACCGGCGGCGGCGGGATCGGCCAGCGATGATTGGCCGCCCTGGTGCCGGGGAGCAGGACCGACATCGTGGTCTCGCCGGCGCCGCCGTGGACACCGACCCACCACAGCGTGTCGGCCGCCGGAATCGCGAACTTGGGCAGGCGCTGATCCTCCGCGGGCGCCGGCACCCCGTGCTGGGGCGCGGACGGCCCCCGCGGGGTGATGTCCGGCTGAGGAGTCGGGCCCGGCGACGGCTGCTGCGGACCCGGAGACTGCTCTCGTGTCCACGGGTTCTGCGTCATGGCCCCTCCTCTCGCGGTGCGTCACAGGCTGTCGCCCACAGTATTCTCTCGCTTTCCGGGTGTACTTTCGTGACCCATCCACAGGCGAGGATGTTTCTACCCCCTTGTCGGGGTCAGTCGAGCCGCCGGGCTCGCGTGGTTTCTGCCTGCCCGGAATCCCTGGCATGCCTCGTGCGGGGGACATGCTAGAACGAGGACGACGTAACCGGTGGAGCGAGGGAGATCTGTGGCGGGAATGAGAGGTCATCGTGGCTGAGAAGATCCCGTCCTGGCCGAAGGTCACGATCCGGCTGTACGACGACCACAACGCCGAGGTGAAGATCGCCGGCCGCAGTCACCCGATCAACCACCACGATCCCCGGCAGGCGGCGCTCCAGCTCGTCAGCGAGCAGGCCGCCCAGCTCGGCCGCGCCGTGAAGGCGACCGCGGTCGAGGCCGACGGCGCCTCCTGGCCGCTCATCATCCACCCGGACGGCCAGGTGGAGGCGATCGAGACCGACCCCCGCAAGGGCAAGAAGCCGGTCTGGCCGATTGTGGTGGCGATGGCCGTGGCGGTGGTGCTGATCGCCGGTACGACGTTGTACATCACCGTCTTCAGCAAGCTGGGCGAGGGCAAGCCGCAGGTGACCGAGTCGCCCAAGCTGCCCGAGCTGCCGGCACCGTCCGTGCACGCCGACGAGTTCCCCCCGAGGACCCAGCCGCTCGGCTACTCGACGCACGCGGGCTGGACGGTCGACATCGCCGCGGACAGCACGCCGGCGATCAAGCCCGACGGCACCGAGGTCGCGATCCTGACCACCGACCAGAAGGTCGCCGTCTTCGACAGCAACGGCAAGGTGCTGTGGCAGGACAAGGTGCCGAAGGACGCCGAGAGCCCGACCTACACCACGATCGACGGCAAGCTCGTGCTGGCGCTCACCACGCCGTCCACCCTGTACTACTGGGCGGGCGGCGGCGCCGAGGCGAAGACGATCGAGCTGCCGGACAGCGCCAAGGTGCAGTTCTTCGGCAAGTCGCCACTCATCATGCTGTCGAACGAGTCGGGCGCGATGGTGATCTCGGGCGGCGTCCTCAAGACGGTTCCGGAGAAGCCGCGGAGCTCCACCATCCTGCTCGCCGAGGGCGATCGCACCTTGATGGCGCAGTACTACGGCCCGCTCTTCTGGGCCCAGCCGGACAAGGAGACGGTGGAGGTGAAGCTGCAGCCGCCGGGCGGTGCGGGCTCCATCATCCAGGTGGTCTCGGCCAGCCCCGACTACGTCCAGGCCCTGTGGACCAACGCCAAGAACCCGGAAGAGGTCATCCCGTCGGTGCACTCGTCGGCGAGCGGCAAGGTGGTCGCGAGCTGCGGGTCGATCCGCAACGGCGACAACAACGGCTGGGACTGGGTGCCCGACCCGAACCGGAAGTTCGCCGCCTGGGGTGCGTGCCTCGTCAACCTGACGCTGACCAAGAACAACACCCGGATTCTGCCCGGCTTCCAGCCGCTGTCGGTCAGCGGATCGATGCTCTACGGCACGATCAGCAGCAAGCTGACCGCCGTGTCGCCGAACTGGAACACCTACCCGCAGAACGAGGGCACCACGCGGCCGTGGGGCGTGGCCGGCAAGCGCGCCGTCGTCGTGTACAACTCCGTCCTCTACGCATTGGACCCGGCGACATGAGCCGGCCTACGCGTCGCACGGCGCGGATCGCGACCGCACTGGTTGCCATCGGCATGCTGTTGGCGCCGTCCCGGGCGCTCGCGGACGGCGTCGAGCCGGAGCCGGTCGACTGGCCCACGGTCGAGGCGCCGAGCAGCGGTGGACAGACGGTCGAGCCGCAGCCGGTGGAGTGGCCGGCACCCGAGAAGCCCTGAGGCACTCGCTCCCGAGAACGCTCCTGAGGCACTCCCTCCCGGAAACGACGAGGCCCGCGTCCCCCGAACGGGGAACGCGGGCCTTGTGCGTGGGTGCCGGTGTCAGCCGGCCGCGACCTCGAGGCGGACCGTGGCGGCCACCTCCGGGTGCAGCTGGACGGCGACCTGGTGCTTGCCGGTGGTCTTGATCGGCGACGCGATCGCGATCGCGCGCTTCTCGACCAGCGGGCCGCCGGCGGCCTTGATGGCGCCGGCGATGTCGGCCGGGGTGACCGAGCCGAACAGGCGGCCGGTGTCACCGGCCTTGACCTCCAGCGTGACGGCAAGCTGCTCGAGCTGGTTCTTGACCTCGCTCGCGTGCTCCTTGCCCTGGATCGCCCGGGCGTCGCGCGCCCGCTTGATCGTCTGGATCTGCTTCTCGGCGCCGCGGGTCCAGCCGATGGCCAGGCCGCGCGGGACCAGGTAGTTACGGCCGTAGCCGTCCTTGACCTCGACGATGTCGCCGGGGGCTCCGAGGCCCTCGACCTCCTGAGACAGGATGAGCTTCATGGTCCGCGCCTCCCTCAGCGAGCCGTGCTCGTGTACGGCAGCAGGGCCACCTCACGAGCGTTCTTGATAGCGGTGGCCACGTCGCGCTGGTGCTGCACGCAGTTCCCGGTCACCCGGCGGGCGCGGATCTTGCCGCGGTCCGAGATGAACTTGCGCAGCAGCGCGGTGTCCTTGTAATCGACGTACGTCGCCTTGTCCTTGCAGAAGCCGCAGACCTTCTTCTTCGGCTTCCGAATGATCTTGGCCATTGTGGTGCTCTCTTCCTATTTCCAGAGCCCGGCACGGGTGCCGGAATGGTCACTGACTGGATTGCGGGCCGATCAGAACGGGGGCTCCTCCATCGAGCCGCCGCCCTGGCTGGCCCAGGGGTCGTTCTGCGGGGCGGACTGGCCGCCACCGCCCTGCGGGGTCGCCCAGGGGTCGTTCTGCTGACCACCCTGGTTGCCGCCACCCTGGCCGCCGCCGTAGCCGCCGCCCTGGTTGCCGCCACCTTGGTAGCCGCCGCCCTGGTTGCCGCCGCCACCGAAACCGCCGCCGTCGGAGCGGGAGGTCTTGGAGATCTTCAGCGTCGCATAGCGCATGCTGGCGCCGATCTCCTCGACGTCACACTCGAAGACGGTCCGCTTGTTCCCGTCGCGGTCGTCGTAGCTGCGCGCCTTCAGGCGCCCGGTCACGACCACCCGGGAACCCCGGGTCAGGGACTCGGCAACGTTCTCGGCCACCTGGCGCCACACCGCGCACGAGATGAAGAGGGTTTCCCCGTCCTTCCACTCGTTGGATTGGCGATCCAGCGTCCGCGGGGTGCACGCGACGGTGAAATTCGCCACCGCGGCGCCCGAGGGTGTGAACCGCAGTTCCGGATCACCCGTCAGGTTGCCGATCAGGGTGATGGGTGGTTCGCCTGCCATTGCCGTTCCTCCTGCTATCGGGTGTGACTGCGTCTGCAGCTAGTGGTATCGGCCGGAGCCGACAGTTCCGATGACTGCTGACGACCCCAGGCTCAGTGCTGGTCCGGCCGGATGACCTTCGTGCGCAGGATCGACTCGTTCAGCGTGAGCTGACGGTCGAGCTCCTTCACAACCGCCGGCTCGGCGGTCAGGTCGACGACGGCATAAATGCCTTCGGACTTCTTCTTCACGTCATAGGCAAGCTTGCGACGACCCCAGATGTCGAGCTTCTCGACCGTGCCACCTTCCTTGCGGACGATGTTCAGGTACTGGTCGATGGACGGCTCCACGGTGCGCTCATCGAGCTCCGGGTCGAGGATCACCATGACTTCGTAACGACGCATGCGCGAACTCCACCTCCTTCGGACTTGGCGGCCACGGTCTCTCCGTGGCAGGAGGGCGATGCGGACTGCTCCGCGACGGCACTTGCCGCCGTCGCCAAGCAACGAGCCCGGTCGATGGACCGGGCCACATCCAAAAGAGTACCAGCGTCCGGACGGCCACTTGACCATATCCACAGGCCTGTTGCGATGACTCTCCGTCACCGCTGAGTGACCCGCAGAGTGGTACGCCGCAGTACGAGCAGCAACAACGGTACGGCGAGAACGCACGAGATCACCGCCAACAACAGGTAGCCGCCGAGCGTGTAGAGCCACGGCGACGTGGCGGCGGCAAGCGCCGAGATCGCCCAGATGGACGACTCGACCTTGCTCTCGAACGGCGTGCCGAGCAGCCGGGCGCTCCCACCCAGGTAGCAGAGATTCCACGCGTAGCCGAGCAGGAAGAGCGCCGGGGTGAAGGCCGGTCCGGACTGTGTGGTCAGGACGGCGGCAACGACCAGCAGGAGCAGACCGGTCAGCATCACCGGCCGCGGACCGGTCCGGTCGATCCACCAGCCGGTCAGCGGCGACAGGGCGAACATGCCGAGCGTATGCGCGGACAGCATCACACCGAGGAGCCCAAGTCCCTCGCCGTGGCTGTGCGTGTGCACAGGGACCGCCGACATGAGCGCGACCATCACCAGGTGTCCGGCGACCATCACGCCGGCGGCCAGGAGGACCGACGTACGCCGGGGCCCCGCCGGCTCCTCGTGCTGCGGGTGTGCCGGCTGCTCGACGACTTGAACGGTGCGGATGTACGTCGACGCGACCAGCGCGCCGAACACGGCCGCGACCGCGAGCAGGAACGGGCCCGCGACCGCAGGCAGCCCCAGCCACGAGGCGAAGGACTGGGACGGCGCCATCAGGAACGGCCCGCCCGCTGCGCCCGCCGTACTGGCCCACACGACGGCACTCATGGCCGACGCCCGGCGCGCTTCGGGTACCGCCTCGCCGGCGGCGTACCTGGACAGCAGGCTCGCCGCATTCCCGGCGCCGAGCAGGAACATGCCGGCGACCAGCAGCCCGACCGGCGCGCCCACCGCGGCCACGACGGTCAACGCCGCGCCGGCGACACCCACGCCGTACCCGAGACGGAGGGCGTGTGCGCGGCCGAGGCGAGTGGTCCACCGGCCGACGGCGATGGCTCCGGCCGCGGTGCCCAGGACGCCGGCCGTGTTCGGGACGCCGGCCAGGCTGGAGCCGAGCTCGTCGGCGGTCAGGATGGTGCTCACCGCGCTCGCGGCGACCATCGCCGCGTTCATCAGCGCGGCGGCAAGAACGACGGGAAGCAGCATGGCCACCACGGTAGGAAGGCGACTGGCCCGGCTGAAGGCACGATGTAAGGCGTGCGGCCTTGCGGACGGTCGACATCGAAGGTGTTCTGGAGTGATGACCTTTCAGGAGCGCGAACTGGACTCCACGGACTGGCAGATCCTGGCAGAGCTGCAGTCCGACGGGCGGCTGTCGTTCAACCAGCTCGGCAAGCGGGTCAACCTGTCGCCGCCCGCGGTCGCCGACCGGGTCCGGCGGCTGGAGGAGGCCGGGGTGATCACCGGCTACCGGGCCGACGTGGATCCGGCCAGGGCGGGACAGCCGCTGTCGGCGTTCGTCCAGATGCGGTGCACGACGGGCCGTTGCCTGCTCAAGACCACCCGGGCCGAGGACTTCCCCGAAGTGCTGGAGATCCACAAGCTGAGCGGCAACTCGTGCTCGATGCTGCGCGTCCGCGTCACCTCGATGCGCCACCTCGAAGGGCTCTTCGAACGGCTCGGCGAGCACGGCGAGATGAACACCCACATCGTGCTGTCCACGGAGTTCGAGGGCCGCCCGGTGCAGCCGCCGGCCGCTGAGCACCGCACGGTGACACGGTCGGCCGGATGGGGTTCCTGAACTGTCGGCGGACGGTTCTAGGGTGGTGGGTATGACTGTGAAGCTCGGTGCGCACGTGGACCAGGAAGACCCGCTGGCCGAGGCGGCCGATCGGGGCGCCGACCTGGTGCAGTTCTTCCTGGGAAACCCGCAGGACTACAAGGCGCCCAAGCTCGCGTACGCCGACGGCGAGGAGGCGCTGAAGGAGCGCGCCGCCGCCGCGGGCGTCGACCTCTACGTGCACGCCCCCTACCGGCTGAACGTCGCGAACACGAACAACCGGATCCGGATCCCGAGCCGGAAGCTGCTGCAGCAGACGCTGGACAAGGCCGCCGAGATCGACGTCAAGGGCGTGATCGTGCACGGCGGGCACGTCGGCGACGAGGACGACCCGGAGGCCGGCTTCGACAACTGGCGCAAGTGCATCGAGCGCGCCGAGCTGCCGGTCCCGCTGCTGATCGAGAACACGGCCGGCGGCGAGAACGCGATGGCCCGCCAGCTGGACCGGATCGCGCGGCTCTGGGATGCGGTGCAGGCGTCCGGCAACGACCGCCTGGAGAACGTCGGCTTCTGCCTCGACACCTGCCACTTCCACGCGGCCGGCGAGGAGCTGCCGACGATCGTCGAGAAGGTGCTGGCGATCACCGGCCGGATCGACCTCGTGCACGCGAACGGCTCCCGCGACGAGTTCGGCTCCGGCGCGGACCGGCACAGCAACTTCGAGGAGGGCCACATCGACCCGGCCGACATCGTCGCGGTCGTGCAGGCCGCCGGCGCCCCGGTCGTCGTCGAGACGCCGAATGCGGACAACGGCCAGAAGGCCGACCTCGACTACCTGCGGGCGCACCTCACGGCGTAGGCGCCTCGGTCTTCTCCAGGCCGTAGAGCCAGTAGGTCACGGCCCACGGAAGCAGGACGGCGAGCGCCGGGGTGTTGTCGGTCGGCACGAGCAGGCCGCAGATCACGACGATCACCATGACCACCGTGCTGCCCTTGAACACGTCGATGGGACCGCGAAGGCGGGTCCGCAGCGTGAGGCGCTTGCGGGCGCACGCGAAGTACGCCGCGGCCAGCGCGAGCAGGCCGAGGAACGCCACCACCGCACCGAGCCAGGCGAAGGCGCTGTAGTCGCTGTCGGACCTGGCGATGCCCACGACCAGGAACACGCCGACCAGAACGGTGAGCCAGGCGCTGGACCACATCAGCCGCTCGATCGTCCGCTCGGCCTTCTCGGGATCCGGCGTCGGTTCGGCCGCGTCCTCGCTCTCCACGGCGGCCCCGGCGTCCCCGTTGTCCTGGGCAGCCTCGGCTTCCACTGCGGCTTCGGTGGCCGCGGTGGGCTCGGGCTCGGGGTCGGGGTGCGCCATGGCAGCGACGGTAGCGCAGAATGAGGTTATGCAGACCTGGGCGGAGCGGTTTCCCGACCTGTTCGCACCGGGCTACTGGGAGTGGGGCGAGCTCGACGTCCGTTACACCGTCGAGGAACCGCCGGACGAGCTGATCAGCAACGTCCACGTCGTCTGCCGGACCGCCGGCGGAATCGTTGTGTGTACCAACGACCTGGGCTGGCGTTTCCTGCCGGGCGGGACCCGTGAGCCCGGCGAGTCGATCGAGGAGCTCGTCCGGCGTGAGCTGCTCGAGGAGGCCGGCGCCCGGCTGACCGGCCCGCTCACCTGGCTCGGCGCCCATCGCGCCGACCATCGCCGCGAAACGCCGTACCGTCCGCACCTGCCGCACCCGGTCTCGTACTGGGCCAACTACGTCGCGGACGTTGTCGTCGAGCAGGAGCCGACCAACCCGGACGACGGCGAACAGGTGACCGAAGTGCTGGTGCTGGCGCCGGAGAAGGCCGCCGAGTACCTCGACGGCCAGCCCGAAGAGGTGGGCTCGATCGTCAGACTGGCTCAGGCAATGGAGCTGGTTTAGCCGAGCGCCACGGCAGCAGTACGGCGCTCAGCGTGCAGCAGATGCCCGCGACCCACAGGGCCCCGCGCATCCCGACCAGCGTCGCGAGCACGCCGCCGAGCGCCATGAACGCGGGCTGCACGCACCGTGAGCTGATCGACCAGGACCCGACCACGCGCGCCATGAACCCGTCCTCGGTCACCTCCATGCGGTACGTCGCGAACGACGGATTGAACGCCCCCGCTCCCACGAGCAGTCCGGTCTCCGCGACCGTGAGCAGCACGAACCCGCCCCACCCGTGCGGCGCCAGCGGGAACAGAAGGAGCCACGGCGCCCGCAGTACGCCGAAGACCAGCAGCATCCAGTGCAGCCCGTACTTCCGGGTCAGCCTCGGCGCCATCCGCGCACCGATCACACCGCCGATGCAGGAGATGCCGAGGAAGACGCCGTAGCTCCACGCCGACAGCCCCAGGTCGCGCAGCATGAAGACGGTCAGCAGCGGCGAGGTCATCATCACCGGCCCGCCGAACACCTGCGAGTTCCAGAACAGGATGCGCAGCCCGCGGTGCCGCAGGATGTAGCGCCAGCCCGCGGTGATGTCGCGCTTGCCTTCCCGCTTCACCGGCTCCGGCTCGGGGTGCTGGATCCGCCGGATCCCGAGCGCCGACCCGAGGAACGAGACCGCGTCGACCGCCAGGGTGACGGTCGCGCCGACCAGACCGACCAGCACACCGCCGAGCGCCGGCCCGACGCTCAGCGACACCCAGTTCGTCTGCTCGAAGCGGCTGTTCGCCTCAGCCCGTCCTTCGGCCGGGACGAGCGCCTTCAGATGCGCGCCACTCGCCGACTGGAACGCGATCGTCCCCGCCGCCTGGAACACTCCCGCCACGCACAGGTGCGCGTACGTCAGCATGCCGAACGCCGCGGCGACCGGCACCGAGACCAGCGCCGCGAACCGCACCACGTCGGAAGCGATCATCACCGGCCGTTTCCGCCGCTGCTCGATGAAGTCCCCCATCGGCAACGCGAGCGCCGCACCGGCCACCGCGGACAGCGCGGCGAGCATCGAGACCTGGAGGGTGCTGGAGTCCAGAGCCAGCACGGCGACCAGCGGCAGCGCGCCGAGCCCGACCGCCGATCCGAACGCACTGACCGTGAACGCAACCCACAACCGCCGGAAGTCTCGACCCAAAGACATCCCGCGATCGTAGGGATCGGCACCGACAGAATCAGCGCAGGTTGAGGCCCCCGTCGAGCAGGATGACTTCACCGGTCAGGTAGCCGTTGTGGACAACGGCCGAGATCAGGTCGGCGACGTCCGCCGGCTGGGCGGCGCGACGCATCGGGCTCGAGGTTTTCCACAGGTCCTGGGCCGCGGTCCACGACTCGGTGAGCGGCGTGTCGACGAGACCAGGGGCGACCGCGTTGACCCGGACGTCCGGTCCGAGCGCGGCGGCGAGCAACTTCGTCACGTGGTTGAGCGCCGCCTTCGACGCGGCGTAAGCGATCGAGCTGCCCTTGGGCCGGACGCCTGCGTGGCTGGTCACGTTGACGATGCATCCGCCGGATTCGCGGAGCGCCGGGAGGGCCGCCGTACACAGCAGCCACGGCGCGATCAGGTTGACGTCGAGCAACCGCCGCCAGTCGTCGGCGGTCAACCCGTCGAGATCCGCGTGCGGCACCGGCCAGCTGATACCGGCGTTGTTCACGAGTACGTCGAGGCGCCCGTGCTCACGCACCACCTCCGGCACCAGCGCCTGCGCCGCAGCGTCGTCCGACAGATCAGCCTGGTGGTACGACCCGCCCAACTCCGCCGCCAAGGCCTGCCCGGCAGCGCGGCTGGACCGCGAGTGCACCGCGACGGTCATCCCGTCCGCGGCCAGTCGCCGTACGGTCGCGGCTCCGATACCGGACGCGGATCCGGTCACCAGAGCAACCTTCATGCGCCGTACCGTAGGCCGTCCATCAGCAGGTCGAGCAGCCGGCCCGCCTGGTCGCGGTCGTCGGCCGCGGCACCGCCGACGCCGCCGATGCTGGCGAGCAGGTCCTTGGCCGAGATGTCCGAGCGGATCTGGCCGGCGGCCGCGCCGGCGTCGAGCAGCGGCTGGACCGCTCCGACGAGGAGCTCGAAGCTCTGGGCGTACGGGTTCGCACCGGAGGCGAAGACCGCTCGCAGCGCGTCGGCCATGCCCCGCTTGCGGGCCATGTAGTCGATGAAGCGGTCCATCCACGCGCGCAGCGCCTGGTCCGGCGGCAGCTTCGCGAGGAGCTCCGGGGACGCGTCGCAGACCGCTGCCAGCTCGTTCCGGTACGCCGCCTCGATCAGCAGCTCACGGGTCGGGAAGTGCCGGTAGAGCGTGCCGATGCCGACGCCGGCGTCCTTCGCGATCCCCTCCAGCGTGGCCTCCAGGCCGCACTTCGTGAACGCGCGTCCCGCGGCCGCCACGATCTGGTCCCGGTTGCGCTGGGCGTCCGCGCGCAGCGGGCGCTCACTGGTACTCATCTCCCCTCCCTCCGTGGCCTCACAACCTAGCGGACTTGATAACCGGAGGCACCTCCGCTTAACTGGAATTACCGGAGGCTCCTCCGGTTATAGCGTAGCTCGTAGAACAGGACCGAACCTGATGAGCAGGATCACCACTCCTTTCACGCATGACTCCACCGCCGCCGAGGTCGTCGGCGGCGTCGACCTGACCGGTCGCCGGGCCGTCGTCACCGGCGGCGCTTCCGGGATCGGTGTCGAGACCGTCCGGGCTCTCGCCGCGGCGGGCGCCGAGGTCACCCTCGCCGTCCGCAACACCGCCGCCGGCGAACGGGTCGCGGCCCAGATCATCGACACCACCGGCAACAACCACGTCTTCGTCGCGCCGATCGAACTCGCCGACCGCGCCTCGGTGCGCGCCTTCGCCGCCACCTGGGACGGGCCGCTGCACATCCTGGTCAACAACGCCGGTGTGATGGCCGAGCCGCTGACCCGGACGCCGGAGGGCTGGGAGCACCAGTTCGCGACCAACCACCTCGGCCATTTCGGGCTCGCCCTCGGCCTGCACGGCGCACTCGCCGCGGCCGGCGACGCGCGGATCGTCTCGGTCAGCTCGAGCGCACACCTGCGCTCGGACGTGCACTTCGACGACATCCACTTCGAGAACCGTCCGTACGACGAGTGGGCCGCGTACGGCCAGTCGAAGACGGCGAACGTGCTGTTCGCGGTCGAGGCGGCCAAGCGCTGGGCGAGTGACGGGATCGTCGCCAACGCGCTGATGCCGGGCGGCATCCGGACACCTCTGCAGCGGCACGTCCCGGACGAGCTCCTCCAGCAGTGGGAGCACTTCCCGTGGAAGACGACCGAGCAAGGCGCCTCCACGTCGGTGCTCCTGGCCGCGTCCCCCCTGGTCGCCGGTGTCACCGGTAAGTACTTCGAGGACAACAACGAGGCCCTGCCGCACGTCGACGGGCGGGAAGGCGGCGTCGCGGACTACGCCCTAGATCCGGAGTCGGCCACTCGGTTGTGGGACTTGTCAGAAAGCCTGCTCGTCGACTGAGAACCAACCTTGAGCACGGATCAACCACTCTCCGCGACGGAAAATGGTTGGTGGGTGCTCAAGGTGGCTTTGATCAGACACCGGCTCAGCTACGGTTCCCGTCGCTGGGCCGGTAACCTGACCGACCGTGAGTGACTTGAGCATCCGGACCATCTCGACGGACGAGCATGCGGCCTACATCGCGGCCCAGCCGTCGGCGAGCTTCCTGCAGACCCCGGGGTGGGCGGCGGTGAAGAGCGAGTGGAAGGCGGAGTCGCTCGGCTGGTACGAACCGGGCACCCCCGGCACCCTCGTCGGCGTCGGGCTGGTGCTGTACCGGCAGATGCCGAAGGTGAAGCGGTACCTCGCCTACCTGCCCGAGGGCCCGGTGATCGACTGGGACGCGATCGACCTCGGCAGCTACCTGCGTCCGCTGGCGGCGCACCTGCTGGAGCGTGGCGCGTTCGGCATCCGGATGGGTCCGCCGGTGGCGACCCGGCGGTGGACCGCGCAGACGATCAAGGACGCCATCGCCGGCGGGCAGCAGCCGCGGCTCGGCGACGTCCGGCCGGACGTGATCGAGCCGTCCGGCGCCACGGTCGTCGACAAGCTTCACAAGCTCGGCTGGAAGGCGCCCCGGATCGCGGAGGGGTTCGCGGCCGGGCAACCGCAGTACGTCTTCCAGGTGCCGCTGGCCGGCCGCACCGAGGACGACCTGCTCAAGGGCATGAACCAGCTCTGGCGGCGCAACATCAAGAAGGCCGGCAAGGCCGGCGTCGAGGTCTCGCAGGGCGGGACCGAGGACATCAAGGCGTTCCACGCGCTGTACGTCGAGACCGCGCAGCGCGACCACTTCACGCCGCGCCCGCTGCCGTACTTCGAGAAGATGTACGCCGCGATGGCCAACCAGCCGGCCGATTGCTGTGACTTCCGGATCTACAACGCCCATCACGAGGGCGACCTGGTCGCGTCGACGATCTGGGTCCGGGTCGGCGGTCATTCCTGGTACTCCTACGGAGCCAGCTCGACCGCCAAACGCGATGTGCGCGGATCGAACGCGATCCAGTGGCGCATGATGACGGACGCACTCGCGGCGGGTGCGACCGTGTACGACCTACGGGGCATCACCGACACCTTGGACCCGAACGACCCGCACGTCGGGCTGATCCAGTTCAAGACCGGTACCGGCGGCGAGGCCGTCGAGTACGTCGGTGAGTGGGACCTGCCGTTGAACAAGGCGCTCTACACCGCATTCGACCTCTACATGAGACGGCGTTGACACCATGCCCCTAGTCCTGCACGTCGATTCCGATCGATGGCGTGAACACCTGCGTTCCACGTGGAACCCCGACATCGTCCCGGTCGCCAAGGGCAACGGCTACGGCTTCGGCAACCACCGGCTGTTCGCAGAGGCCCGCGCGCTCGGCGCCCGCACGGTCGCGGTCGGCACGTACTTCGAGGTCCCCGCGGATCCGCGCGAGGACGTCGTGGTGCTGTCGCCGTGGCGGCCGTTCCTCGAGGTGCCGCAGAGCAAGAACGTGATCCACACGGTCAGCCGGCTGGCCGACCTGGTCTCGATCCCGGCCGGCAGCCGGGTGCTGATCGAGGTGATGACCTCGATGCGCCGGCACGGCATCGGCGCCCGCGAACTGCGGCACACGATGCTGCTGAACGCTCTCGACCGGATCCGCTTCGAGGGCTGGTCGCTGCACTTCCCGATGGGCGCCGGCGGTACGTCGGCCAACCTGCGCGAGGCGCAGCAACTGGCGAAGGCGGCGCTCGACGTACGGAAGAACACGTTGTGGGTGTCGCACGTGCCGGCGCAGAAGCTGGGCGACATCGGCGACGACGTGAAGCTGCGGATGGGCACCGGCCTGTGGCTCGGCGACCGCGGCGCGCTGTCGGTCAAGGCGACCGTCCTCGACGTGCACTCGGTCCGCCGGGGCGAGCGCGTCGGCTACCGGCAGCGCCGGGTCAGCGGCGACGGCCACATCCTGATCGTCTCCGGCGGTACGGCGCACGGCGTCGGCCTGGAGGCCCCGACCGCGGCGGCGACCGTGCGGCAGCGCGCGATCGCGATGGCCAAGGGCAGCCTGGACGCGGCCGGCATGGCCCTGTCGCCGTTCAGCATCGAAGGCAAGCAGCGCTGGTTCGCCGAACCGCCGCACATGCAGGCCAGCATGCTGTTCCTGCCGTCGTCGGTGGCCCCGCCGGCGGTCGGCGACGTGATCGACCTCGACGTCCGCTACACCACGACGACCTTCGACAAGGTGTCGATGGATTGACTTCAGGTCCACCTGAAGTTGCAGCGTGGACCCTATGAGGTTTCTGGAACGGATCGAGGAAGGGCCCGGTGCGGCGGAGCTGCGCGCGACGTCGTACCGGATGCTGGCGCTGAAACGGGGCGCGACCTGCGTCGACGTCGGCTGCGGAGCGGGGCATGCGGTCGCCGAACTGGCGCGCAAGGGCCTGAAGGTGACCGGGATCGACGCCGATCCCGAGGCGATCGCGGCGGCCCGGGAGCGGGCGCCGGGGGCAATGTTTCACGTGGCACATTCCGGCGAGCTGCCACTCGAGAGCGAGTCGATGGACGGGTACCGAGCGCTGCGGCTGTTCCACCTGCTCGAGGATCCGGTCCCGACGATCGCCGAGGCCCGCCGGGTACTGCGTCCCGGCGGGCGGATCGTGCTGGGCGGGCAGGACTACGGGTTCGTCCTGATCGACAGCTCCGACCAGGACCTGACCGACGTGATCCGGCTCGGCCTCGAGTCCCGTACGGCGTCGCCGCGTGCGACGCGTACGCTGCGTGACCTCCTCCTCGACGCCGGCTTCCACGACGTCGAGGTCGCCGTCCACACCGAGGTCGTCACCGACTACGAGCTGATGGCGCCGCAGCTGAGCGCAGCCGCCGGCGCCGCGGTCGAGAAGGCGCTGATCACCCAGGGTGACGCCGACACCTGGCTCGCCGAACAATCCGACCGCGGCCGCCGCAACCGCTTCCTTGCCGTACTCCCGACGCTCCTTGTCGGCGCACGGCGTTAGCGTGCCGGACGCCGGGCGCGACTGATGGTCCAGCCGGGCCCGGCGTCGCAGGTCAGCTCTGCTTGAGGTGGCCCTGCCAGCGCACGGTCGGGAGTAGCGCGGCCGGGTCGACGCGGTCCTTGTTGGCGGAGACGATGTCGAACATCGACTCGATCAGGGTCTCCGAGAGCAGATGCGGCTGGAGGCCCAGGCCGACGAGGCCGGTGTGCTTCACGTTGTAGTAGTGCTCGGCCTGCTCGACGCGCGGGTTGTCCAGGTGCTCGACCTGCACCGGGCCCGGGAAGCACTCCGCGACCAGGTCGGCGAGCTGCGCCACCGAGTAGCTCTCGGTCATCTGGTTGAAGACCCGGAACTCGCCGGCGTCCGCCGGGTTCTCGACCGCGAGCCGGATGCACTCGACGGTGTCCCGGATGTCCAGGAAGCCTCGCGTCTGACCGCCGGCGCCGTACACGGTCAGCGGCTCGCCCAGCACGGCCTGGATGCAGAACCGGTTGAGAACGGTGCCGAACACGGCGTCGTAGTCGAACCGGGTCGCCAGCCGGGAGTCCCGCACGGTCTGCTCGGTCTGCTGCCCGTACACCACACCCTGGTTGAGGTCGGTGACGCGCATCCCCCAGATCCGGCAGCCGAACTCGAGGTTGTGCGAGTCGTGCACCTTGCTGAGGTGGTAGAACGAGCCCGGCTTCTTCGGGTAGAGCATCCGGTCCTTGCGGCCGTTGTGCTCGACCTCCAGCCAGCCTTCCTCGATGTCGATGTTGGGCGTGCCGTACTCACCCATCGTGCCGAGCTTGACCAGGTGGATGTCCGGGTTGGTCTCCGCGATCGCGTACATCAGGTTCAGCGTGCCGACCACGTTGTTGTGCTGGGTGTAGACGGCGTGCTCGCGGTCGATCATCGAGTACGGCGCGGCGCGCTGTTCGGCGAAGTGCACGATCGCGTCCGGCTGGAACTCGCCGAGTACCCGGTAGACGAAGTCGGCGTCGAGCAGATCACCGACGTACGCCGGGATCTCCTGGCCGGAGACCTCCTTCCAGGCGGCTACCCGAGCTTCGAGATCCTCGATCGGGACCAGACTCTGGACGCCCAGCTCACGGTCGTAACCGCGGCGGGCCATGTTGTCGAGCACGGCCGTGTGGTGGCCGCGGTCGGAGAGGTGCAGGGCTGTCGGCCACCCTAGGTAGCCGTCACCGCCCAGGACGAGTACGCGCACGGCTCGGCCGCCTTCCGTCGGGGAAAGTCGTCACAGTCCTTCCTATCCCGAGTACCCGCTCCCGTAACGTGATCGGTCCCACCTATTGGCTGGTAATCGGCTGAGAATTTCCGCCGGACTGCCGCCGGCTGGTCCGGAGGTGCAGAATAGGCCGCGATGCGTGCTCTCACCAAGGTCAAGCTCACTCGCGCCCGATTGTTGCTCTGGGCGAGGTACTCGGCGTCCTCCGTGGTCGCCACCGTGGTCAGCCAGCTCGCGTTCGCTCTGTGTTACTGGTTCGGTACGGCGGCCCTGGTCGCGACCCTGGTCGCGTGGCTGGCCGGTGCGGTCCCGAACTACGTGCTGAACCGCCGCTGGACCTGGGGCCGCAGCGGTCAGAAGTTGCCGTACACAATGATCGTGATCGGCTCCGCGGTCACGGCCGCCGTGGTCACCTCGGTGACCGATCACCTGGTGCAGCCGGTCGACTCACACGCGCTGAAGACGCTGCTGGTGACCGGTTCGTACTTCGGGACCTACGCGGTGCTGTTCATCGTGAAGTTCGTGCTGTTCGATCGGCTGGTGTTCGCCAAGAGCCCGCCTGCCGCCGCCGACGCAGCACGTACTCCCGTAACCACGTCGTCGTCATGACCCGGCCGTAGTTCGCGCCGTACACGACGCCGGGGCCCTTCTTGCTGCTCCCGTCGCCGCGCCGGCGCATCGTCATCGGCAGCTCGACCACGCGGGCGCCGAGCGCAAGCGCACCGAGCAGCAGCTCCGACGACTGGTACTGCGGTTCACGCAACGTGACGGCGGTCGCGAGCTCAGCCCGCATCGCGCGGAACCCGAACGACGTGTCGGTCAGCTTCCGCCGGGTCAGGATCGACGCGAGTACGGCGAACACGCGCACGCCGACCCAGCGCAGCCGGCTGTCCGCGTCCTCCGCCCCGAGCCGGCGCGATCCGGTGACGAAATCGGCCCGGTCGAGCAGGATCGGCTCCAGCAGCGTCTCCAGCTCGTCGTTGTCGTACTGACCGTCGGCGTCGGTCGTGACGATGTACTTCGCCCCGCCCGCCGCGGCCAGGTGGTACCCGAGCCGGAGCGCGGCGCCTTGGCCGCGGTTGCTCGGGGCAACGCACACGGATGCCCCGTGCTCACGGGCGATCTCGGCGGTGTTGTCGGTGGCACCGTCCACGACGACGAGGACGTCGACCGGGAGGCCGGCGCAGGCTCGCGGCATGTCGGTGAGGACCGGGCCGATGCCGCCGGCCTCGTTGTACGCCGCGATGACCACGACGACCGGTGCGAAGTCCGTGTGCTTGAAGGCCTTTACGGCCTCGGAATCGACGGCGTCCGGATAGTCCGCCATCGCAGGTCGCGCCTGGTCCTTGCCGAGCAGGGCACGGAGGCCTATGGCACCTGCCAGTGGGAAGAAGATCAGCCCTGGCAGCTGGTAGCGCCAGGAGAACTCGAACGCGGCTGAGCCGAGCAGGAGGATCACACCCGCCGCTGCCGGGAACAGCGCAGCCGCTCGGAGCTCTCTTGCACGTACAGCCGCAACAAGAGCGATCAGTACGCACAGGGCGAGCAGTATGCCGGACGTGTAGCCGCCGTGGAGCTGGTAAGCGCGCAGGATGACAGCAGGCGTGTGAGAGACGTGCGGCTCGGACCCTCCCCATTTCAATGCGGCCTTGGTGGTGTTCGGGTCTTTGAGGTTCGGATAGGTGAGCTGGAACTGCCACCGGTCCAGCGGTACGTCGTTGGGCGAGCTGGTGCGCGTCGGCGCGAACCCCTTCGCGAAGTCCTTCAGCGCCGCCCACGTGACGTCCAGCGGCTGGTGCTTGATCACCAGATGCGCGAACTCGGTCGCCAGCTGACGCTTCGTCGTCCCCGGCGGGAGCGGACCGGGCCAGTTCGGGTCGCCGTAGTGGTTGTGGGCGTACTTGTCGACGCCCAGACGCTGACCGAGCGGTTCCTTCGGGCAGAACAGCCGGGTGCCCTCGTTGAGCGGGAGGGTGTCGCAGTTGGCGACCGTGGCGGTCCGCCCGTACAGGATCTGGTTCTCGGCGCCGGTGAATCCCCAGCGGCCCGTTTCCGCGTGGTAGTAGCCGGCGTACGCCGCGAAGACGACACCGAAGCCGGCCACGGCGGCAGCGGTCCGGCGTACGACGGCCATCCGCCGCTTGCGCCAGGCGTTCCCGACCACGACCAGGTACAGCACGCCGGCGATCAGCAGGACCATGCCGATCGCGCGGACGGTGAACGCGGCGCCCACGAGCACACCGGCGACGGCCGCACGCCGCCAGCCCGGCGCCGCCCTCTTGCCCAGCAGGAGCCAGAGGATCGCCACCAGGATCACGTCGAACGTGGTCTCGGCCATGATGTTCTGTTCGATCTGCACCTGGTATGCGTCAAGCAGGATCGGCGCGGCGGCGAGCGCCGCCAGCCAGCGATAGACGGTGAGCCTGCGCGCGAGGGCGTAGATGGCGACGCCGAGGAGCAGTCCGGTGAGGTGCTGAACGATGACGACGAAGGTGAGCCCGCCGATCGAGACCAGCGGGCCGAGCACGAAGTCGTACCCGATGGGGTTGAGCTGGTCCGGGCTCAGCTTGCCCATGTTCGTCAGGTACTGGACGGAGTCGGTGTAGACGATCGCGGGCGTGTAGGCGACGGTCGCGAGGACCCGCAGGACCAGACCCAGCGTGAGGAAGACGGCGAGCAGCCAGTGCTTCCTCACTGCTTTTCGAAGTACCGCCACGTCTGGGCCAGACCGTCTTCGAGCGAGACCGTCGGCTCGTAGCCGAGATCGTTGGCGACGTCCACGACCACCGCCGGCATCTCGCCCGCCGGCGCCTCGATGTGCTCGGCCGGCACCGGCTGCCCGGTCACCGCGCGCACCGTGTCGATCATCTCCAGCACCGAGACGGACCGCCCGGACCCGATGATCGCGCGACCGTCGTACCTGGTGTCGAGCGCCCGCAGGACGCCGCTCACCACGTCGTCGATGAACACCAGGTCCCGCCGCTGCTGCCCGTCGCCGTACACCTTCACCCCGGTGCCGCTCAGCGCCGCCCGCATCATCCGCGGCACGAAGCTGTCCTTGTGCGACATCCCCGGCCCGTACACGTTCGTGAACCGCAGCGCCGCGGTCGCCATCCCGTAGCTCCCCGAGTACGCCGACAGCAACATCTCGCACGCCGCCTTCGTTGCGCCGTACGGCGTCAGCGGCCGCAGCGGCAGGTCGACGTTGATCACCGACGTACCGACGTTCCCCACCACCGCGTTGGTCGACGCCAGCACGAACGCCTCGACCCCGCTACCGCGACTCAACTCCAGCAGCACCTGCGTGATCGTCACGTTCTGCGCGAACGTCTGCATCGGCGCATCCACCGACCGCAACACCGACGTCAACGCCGCCAGATGCACCACACTCGTAGGCCGCGTCTCGAACGCCGCGACACACGTCTCCTGCTCCGCCAGATCCCCCGTCACCACGTGCACCCCGCCGTCCCAGGAAGCATCCGGCGGCTCCCGATCCACAGCAGTAACCGCCACCCCACGCCCCCGCAGAGCCCCCACCACAGCCCGCCCGATGAACCCCGAGGCCCCGGTGACCAGCACACGTTCGTCCATGTGCTTCAACCTACCTCCGGAGTGAAGGCAGCGGATGGCTGAGGGCTAAACCATTCGCCGGTGACGCTCAGCCACCGGTTGCTTGCCTCGGCCGTGTCGCAGCTCCGGCCGTTCTCGTCACCTCGTGGTCCGGCGGGCGGTCCGGAGCCGGACTCTCGTCGGCCTCATGCGAGGTGACGTTGTCGGCGCTGTGACGGCGGCTATCCGTGGTGGCCGGCGGCCTCGTCAAGAACTCGGATCGCGCGAGCGTACTTCTCGCGCAGCCGGGCTTGCGTCCCCGGATCCAGCCGGCTCTGGCGAGACGGGCTGCTGTTGTGTTCGATGTCGGCTCGCTTGACGAGGACCGCGCGGGGCGTCCGGGCCAGGCGGGTCAGGTAGGCGTCCTGAGACTCGTCGGGACGGTGGGTCAGAGCGTCGACCATTTCGACCACCTGCCGCGGAACACCCAGGTCGAGCAGTTGGACCAGGGTGCAACTCGTGTCCTCGACGGAGTCGTGAAGCAGCGCCGCCATCTGCTGGTGAGCGTCGGCTCCGTTGCCCCGAGCGATGTCTGCGGCGCCGCGAACGTGAAGGACGTACGGCTGCCCACTTTTGTCGACCTGCTCACGGTGGACCGCGGCCGCGAGTTTGTCAGCCGTCTCGACAGTGTCGACGGGTCCGGTGAGGTACGAGTACGCATTTGCCCAGGCACCGAACCACTCATCCAGGCGCTCATCCACGCCGGCCAGCGGTACGAACCGCTCGATGGTCTCCGCGTAGTACGAACGCTGCTTCGCGACCCGGGGATGCGTGTGCAGCCGCTGCACGTTGCTGTACCGATCCGACAGTTTCAAACGCAGTACGTCGCGTGGCGCCCGCGCGAGTTTGGCGAGGTACGCCGTTCGCACTTCGTCCTTCGACTCGCCCGCACCGACCTCCGGAATCGTGACCGCGTCCACCAGCTCCGCCGTACACTCGCCGAACCGGACGACCAGATCGGCGCGCGTTGCACCGGTGTCCTCCACCACGTCGTGCAGCAGCCCGGCTCTGAGCAGATCGACATCCTCGACGCCGAGTCCGGTGGCCATGACTTGCAGTACCTGAAGCAAATGCTGCCAGTACGGCTCACCCGCCGGTCTCGTCTGGCCCGCGTGCCACTCGACCGCAGCCTCGAATGCCAGGCCCAACTCGTCGACGATCTGCCGGGGAAGGACCGTCCGCAGGTCAGCCTCCGCAGCGCTCCAACTGTCCCAACCCGCGAAGATCCGCATCTCAGCCACGGAGCGTGCCGTCCCGGTACTCGTCCCAGTCCGGAAGGTCGAACGGGACCGGCTCGTCAGCGGAGACCTCGTGGAACTCGAACTGCCCGGCCATCTGTCGCTCCCGCAGCACCGCTCCGGCTTGCTTGATCACGTCGCGAGCCGCCGAGTCATCCACGTAGCCGCGGGCATCCACGACGAACGCCGCCCTGAGATCGCCGTCTATCGTCACATATCCGATGCCGATCCACAGGTTATCTGCGTCAGTCATGCCATCTGCTCCTTGTCTCGTCCTGATCCAGGGCCGCTGCTTCTGCCTGCATACGACGCACCTTGTCCTGCTCGGCGATCGTCGGGCGGATGTACGGCTTGTAGACGGTGTTGTGTTCGAGATCCGAGGCGATCGAGGCGCGCCAGGTGCACAATTGCAGCTCGAACGTGTACGGCGTCTTGTTCACCTCGACCGCGATGATCAACGGCACCACCCGGTACGACGGATTGTGCGCCTTCGGGTCGGCGTACATGTTCTCCAGCTCGAGGATGCGCCCGCCGTCGCCCGAGCCGAAGCGCTCCTCGACGGTCAACAGCAGGCGTTCGAGGCGATCGGTGTCCGCGACCGTGATCCGTGCCCCGACGGCGTCGATCACGTCGCCGACCTGATAGTCGGCCCGGCCGGGGCGCTCGTCGGATCCCGCCGACATCCGCTCGACCTTGTCCAGCAGCCCGTCAGCATCCTTGGCCCGGATGCTGCTGCGACCATCCACCTCGCCGGCGATATCTCGTACCTCGCGTCGTACCTGCGGGACGACGTCGTCGACCAGGCGGCGACCGTAGTCCTGAACGAGCGCCCGATCGTCGGTGGACGGTTGCGGCCCGACCGTGCGTGCGGCATCGACGCTCTTGCAGTGGGCAACGTACACCGATTTGCGAGACTGACCGTCTTCGTGCTGGTTGATCTCGCGGGGAGCCGGCTCGAACAGCGGACCGCGACCAGGGCAGTCGGCGGCGAACTTCTCCAGTCCACGATCCGCGACCAGCCGCTCGTCGGCGAGTTCTCGAATGGTCGCCAGCGCCTTCGGTCGCCGCTCGCGATTGTTCAGGCTGGCCACGACGTCCAGTGGATGATCCTTGTCTTCGACCAGCCGCTCGACGACACCGGAAACGTCCGGATGACGATCGCTCAGAGCGTTACGCACCTCGCGGACCGTTTCTGTTGGCTCTGGACGATCGTCGGGGCTCCGGGACGCCTCCCGACGATCGACGACCGGAGTCGTGGACGGCGAGGGAGCGCGATCGGGCTGCCGCTGCGGTTCTGGGACGTACCGGATCCGGGTGATCGTGTCATCGGTGACCGCCGGCTTCGAGTCCGCCGTCGGACGATGATCCGGTGCCGGTTCCGGCGGTTGCTCGTCCGGGGCCGATTCACTCAGCCGTAGTTCAGCCACGGAGGCCGCCGGGTTCGAGCAGCTCGTCGGCGGTGGCAGCCAACTGGAAGACGTGATGATGCCAGTCGTCGGGAACGCGCAGGAACGCGGCAGCGTCGATGAGTCGCCGGGTCGTCTCGCCCGCACCGGAGAGCTGACCGATCGCGACCTCGAGGCATCCATCGCCCCACAGGAACTCGCTCGCGGGGAGACGACTACTGGGACGATTGGCGTAACTGAGGAGTTGCTCGTCGAGCGTAGTGCCGACGAGCGTCAGGCCGCGGTCGCGCCAAACTTCGGTCAACGGGTGCGGCCGGTCCCGCGGTCCGGACCAGTGGTGCAACGCCAGTGGGACGTCGGCGAAACGGTAGCGACCGGCTTGCCAGTGCGTCTCCGACGAGACTGGACATGCCGGAGCGCCGCCGACCAGGGCCCGGTCAACCACGGACGCAAGGTGTTCGACCAGGGTCTCCGGTGCGTAGTCCGCGCGGATCAAGGGGGATCGAGCAGTGACTGCCCGAGTGACTGCTTCGGCTGCGACACACTCGCGAAGTCTGTCGGGCCAGCCCTTCGGCAGCGGTGCAGAGATCGGGACCGGCCTTGGAAGGCCGGCAACATGAGCGACGGTCAGGAGCTCGACCCACACGGTCAGTTGTGGATGCTCGGCGAGCGTCGCAGTCGCGTTGCCGATGTCGCGGGTGGTGCAGGGGGTGGTTGCGCAGATTGGGCCGCAGGCCGGCGTGCGGCGGATGGCGGTGGCGACGGTCGGGGGTTTAGGGGGTCGGTGTTCTCGGGGTTCGTGGTGGGGGATTCGGAGGAGGACGGGGCGGTCCATGCCGTCGGTGAAGGTGGTGGCTCGGCCGGGTGGGAGGGAGACGACGGCTCGGGATTGGGCGGGGTCGAGGTTCATGGTGGCGCCGACGGTTTCGCGGTCGTCGGCTGCGGGGAGGCGGTGGAGGATCTTGAGGGCGGAGTTCTTGACGACGTCGGGGATGACTTTGCCGGGGATCTGTTCGGCGATGACGAGGCCTTCGCCGTAGGCGCGGATTTCGGCGAGCAGGCCGGCGAACATCTCGACCGCGTGGCCGGCGGTGCCGTCGGTGCTTGCCTTGAGCAAGCGGTGTGCCTCCTCGACCACGGTGACGTGGCGCAGGCCGGGCGACGATCCGCGGTGCACCCGGAGGTGTTCGATCAGGCGGATGAGGACGACGCCCATGCAGAACGCCTTGTCCTGGTCGTCGCCGACGTCCTCGAGTTCGAGTACGACATTGCGGCTGAGCAGGTCCGCGACGTCGAGCGGATGTCCGCCGCCGAGGAACCGCCCGGGTGTCCCGAGCAGCAACGAGGTCAGTCGGACGTCCACGAATCCGCGAACGTCTGCCGCGAGCTCGGCGCCGTACCCGATGTCGTCGACGACCGCCCGCGCCGTGCGCTGCAGGTCCGCGAGCGTCGGGTACTGCGTGGCGCCCCGGCTCAGTGCGAGGTCCCAGCCGTACGACATGTAGCACAGCGTCAGCGCCTGACTCAGCACCTGCGGAAAGGGCTCGTTCGCCTCGAAGGCAGCGAGGAAGAGGGCGCGCACCAGGTCCAGGTGGGTCTGCAGCGGGAAGCCGGGCTCGGGTTCGAGTGGGTTCAGGCTGAGCGGTACGGCGTCGGGGTCCCCCAGGCGGATGACCGCGACCGAGGAATCCGATCCGAGCCGCCCGGCCATCCCGGCGTACTCCGCCTTCGCCGGCTCGATCACCAGCCATGGCACGGATGCCGCGCTCAGACCCTCGAGCAGATACCGGATCGTTTGCGACTTCCCGGAGCCGGTGGCGCCGGCGACGAAGGCGTGCCGGTTCAGCGTGTCCGGCGACACGGTCATCGTCCCGACGGGCCGACCCGACGCATCGATGACGTCGCCGAGCGGAATCCCGTCCGAGGGCGTCTCCGGCGTCAGATCGAAACGTACCTGTTCGACCACCCGGGCCCCGGCGATCTCGCGCACCGGCGGCCGCGCCACGGCTGCGAGCAGCTCTCCGGTCGCCTCGAAGCCGCCAGTCTCTTCGGCCCGGGCCGTCAACGTGTACGGCGTCGCGTGCAAGTCAGCCGCCCCGGCCAAGGTCCGCGCGACCAACTGCGCCGAGGACTCATCTGCCCCACCAGCGAGGATCTGCACGGACCACAGCCCACCCTGCGCCGCCGAGAAGTCCCGGTAGCGTGCGCGGCTGCGCTCGAGCTCCAGTGCGTCCCGCCCGGAGATCTTCTCCCGGTCCAGCCCGATCGTCATCCGCAGATGGAGGTCGTCGAGCAATTCGCTCCGCCTCTCCGCATCGAGAGGAATCGCCCGGACCAACCAGGCGAAAGCCGGCAAAGCCTCCGCGAGATCCTCCAGCGTCCCGGCCGACTCGACCTCGGTCTCCGGCAGCGCGGTGAGTACGTCGTGTGCTCCGTCCAGACCCACCCAGCACGGAAAGGAAGCCTCGTCGGCGGCGACGGCTCGCGCGCCCACGGGGTAGGAGACCGCGCCGTCCGCAGGCTCGATCCCCACGCGTACCTCGATCGGGCCGCCATCCGTCGCACGGGTCCAGCAGCAGCTGAAGGTCCGGCCCGCCGCTGCCTGAAACGTCAACGCAGGCAACAGGCCGCGCCGCAGCGCCGTCAACCGTTGCGCCATCTCCGCATCCGGCCCACCAGCCAGCGGCACCTCGGTGATGCGCCACTGCGGGATCACAACGGCCCCAATCGCGGATCGCAGTCGCCGAGCCGGGGACTCGCCGGATCCAGCGGATCCACCATCACGAACGCCGTCGGCGACAAGCCCTGCAGCACGGTCGGCTCGACCGAGTACTCGTACGTGCGCTGATACCCGATCGACGCACTCTCCGTGGTCCCGCTCGACGCCGAACTCGACGTCGCCTCCGACCACGACGTACCACCGGTGGTCGACGACGAGTACTGCTCACCGGAGCTCTTCGAACCGGATCGATGCCGCCGGCTGAACAGCAACCCGAACGTCGCCTGCCGGCTGTCGGACGTCTGCACGCCAACCGAGTCACTGGTGGAAGAACTGTTCCCGCGAGTCGTGCTGTCCGACGTCGACGTGGACGTGTTGGTCCCGTGCGAGTAGGTGAACTGACTCGCGACCAACCGGTGCTGCCGCCCGATGAACGTCGCGGCCTGCTCGGCCTCCTTGGCGTTCCCCAGCCGCATGAACAACACGGCGTCCCCGCCGCCGAGCAACTCGACCGCGCCGTCCCGCAGATGCGCGAACAGCAGCACCAGCCGGATCCCGCTCCGCCGGCAGGTGCTGTCGAACCGCTCGAGCTCCGGCCGCGCGACCGCGTCGGCGCCGGCGATCACCACGATGCGCTCGCCCCGCCCCGACAACCGCCCGCGCTGGATCCGGACCATCGTGATCTGGAACAGCAGATGCCTGAGCAACGACACGGTCAGCTCCGGCTCACGGTGCGAGAGCTCGAACACCCGCAGCGAGATGTCGTCCTCGTCCCAGGTGTCCATCTCCGAGTCACCCGTGACGGCGGACAGCCGCTGCACGCCGGCCGCCAGCCGAAACAACCGTGCCTCGGCCGCACGCCGGGCTGACTCGCTCAACAAATCGGAGAGCTTCGCGTACTCGGCCTTGGTCAGCTCACCGCGCTGATCCGGTGTGAGCTGCCGCAGCAGCACCTGGAACGCCATGTGAAGTCTCGTGAAGGTGATGGGAGCGTCCGTCAGGCACTCGACGACCTGCTGCACCAAGGCGGTATCGACACCACGTGACTCGGTCTGTTCGGGCTCCGCCGCGCGTAGGCCTTCCGCTACAGCCACACCGATCTCGTCCGGACTCAGACCGGTGAGCGGGTTCAACGTCCGCGCCTCGTCCGGTACGACGGCCGCCCGGATCGGTGCGCCGTGCTCAGAGGCCAGGCGATGCAACGGCTCGGCCACGGAATCCTGGGTGAGGTCGAGCACCACGAGCCGCCCGCCCGCACTCATCAGCGACCTGCCCATCGCGAGCAACGCGGCCCGCCATCCCGCGGCCGTCCCGCCGTACAGGTCGACTCGTTCCTTCGTCACGGGGCCGACCGGAACCCACGGCCGTACGGCGCTGACCTGTTGCGACTTCGCTTGCTCCCGGTCGCTCAGCTCCTGCTGCCACGCCTGTACGTCACGCTCGAACCCGGCCATCGCAGTGACGCAGCGGGCCAGCCACAGCTGATGCTCCTTGACGGCCGAGCGCCGGAGCATCTCCGGACGACCCCAGCACAACCAGCCGAGACCGGTCGCCACCGCGGCAGGCACCAGCGCGACGAGCGGATGGACTACGACTCCGACCGCGCCCGTCGCCACAATGGCCGAGACCGTCGTCCAGGTCAGGGCCGACCTCATCCGCGCAGCGTTCGCCCGCTTGCTCTCGAGCGTCGCGAGGACAGACGGCGGCGGTACGGCGGGAACGGGCGGGTCGCGTTGCTCGACGACCACGACTTCACGCCCGCGATACTCCCAGCCCCACTGCTCGGCTTCACGCGTCACGACTGCCGGCTCAACCATGCTGTGCACCGTTCAGCCGGTCCAGGACAACGCCGCGCGCCAGGTCCGCGAGGATCCCCTCTGCTTCCTGAACGGTCGCTGACGCCCGGCTGACGGTCGTGTCGCGCTCCGCGTCGTCGGCCGTAGTGAACCGGCGACGACAGCCGGCACAGTGCGTCGCCGACATACCTGACCAGGCGCCGCAGGACCGGCAAAGGCGTGCCTGGAGCAGGCGCTCGGCTGTGGACAACCGCCGTCGTTCCAGCAGGGCACGCTGCCAGCGCGCCTGCGCCTGAGGCAGGTACTCGACCAGTTGCTGGTCCGTGAAGCTCTTCCCGCCGCCTGCCAGCACCGCCGCGGTCAGCCTCGCCGCGGCATCGCGGTGGACGGCGCTCGGCTTCCCGATCGGCCCGACGGTGACCAGGAGCGGAAACCAGCCGAGCGTCTGGACCCGCAAGGCCGCATCGTCACGTTTCCACCGCAGGGACATCGAGGAGGTGCCGTCCGGATCCGCGACCCACCCAGCCGGGCGGAGCGCCACCTCGAACAGCGCCCGCTGCGGCGCGTCCAGGGCGGCATGCGGCAGGAGCAGGTGGGTGTGCTGCCGACGAGCGAGCCCGGCGCGCTCCACAGCCACGCATCCTCCCGAGAACATGCGGCCTCCCCAGCGGACCGCGCAGGCCAACTGTAGTCACCGTCTGTGCCTGTCGCACCACGATCGCGTTGCCACTTGTGGAAAACTCCGATCGGAAGCGGACTGAACGCGACGAAGTCTTGACCGCGCGTGATCGGCGGGAGACGATTCCGGCCGGGCGCGGGCTGACAACCTTGTCATCGGGGCCGCGTACCCACACCGGTGGACGGGGGCGTCCCGTGGTGCCGGCCGGATGTGCAAGGAGCGTGGATGAATCTCCGCCGCCCACTGGGGCTCGTCACGTCTCTCGCGCTGGTTGTGACAATGTCTGTTGCCATGACGCCAGCGCATGCCGCGTCGCCTGCTGCCTCCGAGCAGCCGGTGGTGAGCGGTTCGTCGTACTTCACCTCGTTCGAGCCCGGGCAACCGCAGCCGGGCTACACCGACACGGTCGAGACCGGTCCGGACGGGAAGCCGCGTACCGAGGGGGTGCGCGGGCCGACGCCGACCGGGATCGGTGGCAGCGAGATGGACAAGGTCACCAAGGTGACCGCGAACGGTGAGAACACCGGTGGCGGCGAGATCGCCACCAACGCCGCCGACGGTGACAAGTTCACCAAGTGGCTGGTGTTCGAGAAGACCGGCTGGCTGGTCTACCAGACCTCGGCCCCGGTGGTGATCAAGAAGTACGCGCTCACCTCGGCGAACGACGCCGACGGCCGCGACCCGCAGAACTGGACCGTGTCCGGGTCGAACGACGGCAGCACCTGGACCACGCTGGACACCCAGACCGGCCAGAGCTTCGAGAACCGGTTCCAGACCAAGGAGTACAGCTTCGCCAACGACACGGCGTACACGTACTTCAAGCTGGACATCACGCTGAACCACGGCGAGAACATCGTCCAGCTGGCCGACTGGTACCTCTCGAACGGCGCCCCGCTGCCGCCGCCCGGTCCGGTCGCCGAGTCGCGGCTGGACTCCGGCCCGACCAGTGCTTACAACGCCCGCGCCCGCGTCGGCTTCACCGGCGTCAAGTCCTTCCGGTACGCCGGGCACCAGGACGCCGAGGGCCGCGGCTACACGTGGAACAAGATCTCCGACGTCGATCTACAGGTGGGTAAGGACACCCGCCTGTCGTACAAGATCTTCCCGGAGCACGTCGAGGGCGATCTGAGCTACCCGAGCACGTACGCCGCGGTCGACCTGGCGTTCGACGACGGCACCTACCTGAGCGACCTGAAGGCTCGCGACCACCACGGGTTCGAGCTGAGCCCGCGCGGCCAGGGCGACTCCAAGGCGCTCTACACGAACCAGTGGAACAACGTCGAGGCCGATCTCGGCAAGGTGGCCGCCGGCAAGACGATCAAGCGGATCCTGGTCGGCTACGACAAGCCGTCCGGTCCGGCCGACTTCCGCGGCTGGCTCGACGACATCCGGATCGCCGCCGCGATCAACCCGGACCGCGCGGCGCAGAAGACCGCGGCCAAGCACCCGTCGGACTTGGCGCTGACCACGCGCGGCACGAACGCCACGGGCGGTTTCTCGCGGGGCAACAACTTCCCTGCCACCGCCGTACCGCACGGCTTCAACTTCTGGACGCCGGTCACCAACGCAGGGTCCACGTCCTGGCTGTACGACTACGCCAAGGGCAACAACGAAGCGAACCGGCCGACCATGCAGGCGCTGTCGATCAGCCACGAGCCCAGCCCGTGGATGGGTGACCGGCAGACGTTCCAGGTGATGCCGTCCGTCGCGGCGACACCGACCGCGGACCGCAAAGCCCGCGCCTGGTCGTTCACGCACGACAACGAGATCGCGCGTCCGTACTACTACGGCGTCACGTTCGACAACGGCAACGCGGCCGAGATCGCCCCGACCGACCACGCCGCGCTGCTGCGGTTCAGCTTCCCGGCCGGTAAGGCATCGCTGGTCTTCGACAACGTGAACAACAACGGCGGCCTGACGCTCGACCCGGCGACTGGCGTGGTCACGGGGTACTCCGACGTCAAGAGCGGACTGTCCACGGGCGCCGGCCGGCTGTTCGTGTACGGCGTGGTCGACCAGAAGGTGGTTGCGTCCGGCAAGCTGTCCAACGGTGGCGGCGCCAACGTGGGCGGCTACTTCACGTTCGACGCCAAGACCACGCAGGTGCAGCTGCGCATGGCCACGTCGCTGATCGGCACGGAGCAGGCCCGCAAGAACCTGGAGCAGGAGCTCCCGGCGGACTCCAAGTTCAGCAAGGTCAAGGACGCCGCACAGGCCGCCTGGGATGCCAAGTTGAGCACCATCCAGGTCGAGGGTGCCACGGCCGACCAACTGACCAGCCTGTACTCGAACCTCTACCGGCTGTTCCTCTACCCGAACAATGGCTCCGAGAACACCGGCACCACGAAGGACCCGGTGATCAAGTACGCCTCGCCGACCTCGCCGAAGGTAGGCACCGACACCCCGACCACGACCGGCTCGAAGATCGTGGCCGGCCAGACGTACGTGAACAACGGCTTCTGGGACACGTACCGGACCGTGTGGCCGGCGTACTCGCTGTTCGCCCAGGACGAGGCGGCGGAGCTGGTCAACGGATTCGTCCAGCAGTACAAGGACGGCGGCTGGATCTCCCGCTGGTCCTCCCCCGGCTACGCGAACCTGATGGTCGGTACGTCGTCCGACGTCGCCTTCGCGGACGCGTACCTGAAGGGCATCAAGGGGATCGATGTCCAGGCGATGTACGACGCGGCGGTGAAGAACGCGTCCGTCGTACCGCCGTCGCAGAACGTCGGCCGCAAGGGCATGGACCTGGCCACCTTCAACGGCTACACCGCCAACACCACCGGTGAAGGCTTCAGCTGGTCGATGGACGGCTACATCAACGACTTCGGCATCGCGAACCTGTCGAAGGCGCTGTACGACAAGGCGAAGAAGAACGACCCGCGCAAGCAGGAGTACCTGGACAACTACAAGTACTTCCTGAACCGGGCCCGCAACTACGTCACGCTGTACGACCCGACGGTCGGCTTCTTCCAGGGCAAGGGCCCGGACGGGGTCTGGGGCAACTCCCCGAGCACCTTCGACCCGCAGGACTGGGGCCACGACTACACCGAGACCAACGCCTGGAACATGGCGTTCTCGACGCCGCAGGACGGCGCCGGCCTGGCCGCGATCTACGGCGGGCGGGACGGGCTGGCGAAGAAGCTGGACGAGTTCTTCAGTACGCCGGAGGACGCGCTGCACACCGGCGGGTACGGCGGCACGATCCACGAGATGCTCGAGGCGCGTGACGTCCGGATGGGGCAGTACGGCCACAGCAACCAGCCGTCGCACCACATCACCTACATGTACGACGTGGCGGGGCAGCCGTGGAAGACGCAGGAGAAGGTCCGCGAGGTGCTGTCGCGGGCGTACCTCGGCTCCGAGATCGGGCAGGGGTACCCGGGTGACGAGGACAACGGCGAGATGTCGTCGTGGTTCCTGTTCAGCGCGCTCGGCTTCTACCCGCTGCAGGTCGGGTCGCCGTCGTACGCGATCGGCTCGCCGCTGTTCACCAAGGCGACGGTCCGGCTGGCCGGCGGCAAGAAGCTGGTGATCAGCGCACCGAACAACAGCTCGCGCAACGTCTACGTGAAGAGCGTCAAGGTCAACGGCAAGAACTGGACCTCGACCGCGCTGCCGCACGACCTGATCGCCGGCGGCGGCAAGATCGAGTTCGAGATGACCGACCAGCCGAGCAAGTGGGGCACCGGCCGCAACGACGCGCCGCCGTCGATCACGAAGCCGGGCGAGGACCCGATGACGTGGCGTGACTCGACGTCCGACACCGGCGCGGTGATCGGTGCGGGCAGCACGGACGTCTCCGCGCTGATCGACAACGACACGAAGACGCAGGTCACGCTGACCGGTGCACAGCCGACCGTCACCGTGGCCCTGCCGCAGGGTCGCCCGGTCGGCATGTACACGCTGACGAGCGGTGCCACCGGTACGGCGCCGTCAGGGTGGACGCTCGAGGGATCGAACGACGGTACGACGTGGAGCACGGTGGATCGGCGTACCGGCGAGACATGGGCCTGGACGTCGTACACCAGGTCCTTCAGCATCGCCTCGCCGAAGGCCTATACGCAGTACCGCCTGGTGCTCACACCGGCGTCCGGCGCCGACGGCGTCACGCTGTCCGAGATCGAACTGCTCGGCACGCTGAAGGGCATCGAGACCGGCACCCACCCGAGCGACAAGCGCGTCGCCGAGACCAAGCCGAGCCCGACACCGTCGCAGTCGATCGACCGCAACTACGGCTGACATGACTGAGGGCGACGGCTGCTGCCGTCGCCCTCGGTACCGTCACCGGCGGAGCCTGCCCCTGAAAGGTTCCGCCGGAAGGTGAAGGAGGGGTGGCGGTCCCCGCCCGGACTGCCACCCCTTCACCTCTACCGACGTTCGAACCCCGTCGAGGGTTGCCTCAGCCCAGAACTGTCCACATGTCGGACAACGCCACGAACCAGGCCACGTTCACGACCAGGACACCGGCCGTCGCGGCGACCGCGAACACCCATCCGAGACCGGCCCGCAGCGCCAGCACCGGCAGCGCCAGAGCCGTCGCCAAACCGCCGAGTTGTACGGCGAACAACGCGCCACCGTGCTCCACCGCACAGCTCACCCCGGTCGGCGGGCACAGTGGGGCGCCGAACTGACGCATCAACGCGTACGCGGCGCCGGCCAGCACACCGACGAGCACCGCCTGCAGGGCGACCCTGCCGATCGTCCGGGCTTCCATGGGATCACGCTAAGTGCGCGGCGGGTTCAGGGCATGAGCAGAACTACTCAGCCGGACCAGCGGCCGGTGAAGAAGCCGGCCGCCCAGACCGCGGCGAGCGGTATCGCCACGGCCAGATACAGGCGGCCGATCCACGGTCTGCGTCTGGCGAGCACCGCGAGCCCGATCCACAGCGGCCACATGAGCAGGGTGGCCCGGGTGAGCGAGTAGATCCAGAACGACGTACAGAAGGCGCCGATCGTGGCCGCGACCCAGGCGGCCTCACCCCAGGAGCGGCGCCAGAACAGCCAGGCGAGCAGCAGCAGCCCGATGAACAGCGCGACCAGCTCGGCCCGGAACATCCAGGTCCAGTCGCTGCGGTCGGGCGCGAAGTGGCCCTTGCTCGCGGCCTCGAAAGTGTGCACCAGCGAGGTCCACGGCCAGGTGAACTCGCGCGCCCAGCCCTTCTCCTGCGCCTCCTGCCAGGCGAACCAGGAGCCGTGGATCTGCTTCAGGTACGCCATGAAGCCGAGCACCGGTACGGCGGGCAGCGCCAGCCACGGCAGCGACAACCAGTCCCGCTTCTTCGACGTCAGGAACTCGACGAGCAGCGCGAAGATCAGGAAGAGCCCGGACACCCGCACCGTCGACGCCAGCGCGACGAAGATCGCGGCGCGCGCCCAGCGGCCCTGCCGCGCGGCCAGCCAGGCGGGGAACGCGAAAGCGCAGAACAGCGCCTCGGTGTACCCGGCCGCCAGGAAGACGCCGACCGGAGCGCAGTACCAGATCATCGCCGCATTCGGGCCGAGGCCTTTCAGTTCCGGGAACTCGTACTGCGCCAGGCGCGCGAGATATACGCCCGCGACGGCGCTGGCGACGGCGGACACTACGATGCCGGCGGCGACGTAGCCGATGCCCGTGTAGCCGACCAGCCGCACCAGCAACGGGAAGCCAGGGAAGAACGCGGCCAGCGGCGCACCGGACGGCTCACCGTGGTTGTAGCCGAATTCGGCTACCGCCTTCAGGTGCCAGACGTCCCACTGCAGCCAGGCCTTCCACACGTTCGGGAAGTCGCTGCCCCGGTTGAACAGCAGCGGCGCGGAGATCGACAGCACGAACAGCGCGATCCGGGAGACCAGCCACCACCCGAGCACTTCCCGGGTCATCGCCGTCGGCATCCACCGCTGCCACCCGACCCCCTCGACCCGGGCCCGCCGGGCCCGATTCGGCCGTGACTCGTCGGCGGCCGAACGCTCAAACACGCCAGCACCGCCGCACACCACAGTCCACCCGAGTCACAGCCCTATCGTCCCCCATCCGGGTAGCAGTCCCCGATGGTGGACGCTATTGACCCCCGCCCGGTGTTCGCGGCGTGTCGGTGGGTTGGGTCGGCCCACCGGTCGGCAGCGTCGGGATGACCGGGGTGGTCGTCGTCTGCGTCGGCTTGGTCTTCGTCGGCTTGCCCGTCGGCGTGTTCGGCGGCGGGGTGCTCGGCGGAGGAGTGCTCGGGGGCGGCGTACTGGGCGGAGGAGTGCTCGGCGGCGGGGTGCTGGGCGGAGGGGTGTACGTCGGCGTCGACGTGTCCTTGATCTGTTCCTTGTCCGGCTCGTTGAACTCGGCCTCGGGCACGCCGTCGAGGGCGGACTTCATGAACGCCAGCCAGGTCTTCAGCGGCCAGTTGCCGCCGAAGAACGCCGGGTCGTCGCTGTACGGGTCGAGGTCCGACTCACCGGTCGCGCCGGCCCGGTACAGCACCGAGGTGGACTCCTCCGGCGTGTAACCCGTCCACCACGAGGTCAGGGTCGCCGAGCCATCTTTACAGCCGTCACACGCGGCGTTCGCCTTGCGGTCCTCGACCGCGACACCACCGGCGGTGCCGGTCTTCCCGGCGACTGCGCGGTCCAGGTCCTTGGCGCCCTCACCGGTGCCCTTCTCGACCACGTTCTGCAGCGCGTAGTTGACCAGGTTCGCGATCTCCGGCGTAAAGGCCTGCTTCTGCTGCTTCAGGACGCTCGCTTCCGACCACAGCACCTTTCCGTCCGGGCCGCGGACTTCCTTGATCACGTGCAGCGGCGTGTACTTGCCCTCGGCAGCGAAGGTCGCGTACGCGTTCGCCATGTCGACCGGCGACGCGTACGCGTCCGGACCGAGCACCGTCGCCGGTGCCTGCCGGTCCTTCTCCAGCGTCTTCGTCGCCGGGATGCCGGCCGCCTCGGCAGCGTCGACGACCTTGGAAGGGCCGTCGTCCATGTCGTTGTCGACCAGGTCGTAGAAGGCGGTGTTGATCGACTGCTCGGTCGCCTTCATCAGCGTGACGTCGCCGTAGTCGGTGCTGAGCTCGTTGCCGAACTTCTGCCCCTGGACCACGATCGGGCTGTCACCCTGGTAGACGTCCCACAGCGACTTCTTGTCCTGCAGCGCGGCCGCCAGTGCGAACGGCTTGAACGAGGAACCGGGCCTGGCCTTCGTCGTCGCCCAGTTCAGCTGGCTCTTGAGGAAGTCAGGCCCGCCGTACATCGCCAGCAGCTGGCCGGTGCCCGGTTTCACGGCGGCCATTCCGATGTGCAGGCCGGCGTTCTTCTTCGGGAGCTCCTTGGCGGCCTCCAGCATCTTGTTCTGCTGGGTGGCGTTGAAGGTGGTCGTCACCTTCAGGCCGCCGCCGGTGATCTCGTCCTCGTCGAAGCCGCGCTGCGCCAGCTCCTTCCGGGCCATGTCGAGCAGGAAGCCGTTCGGCCCGGCGTACCGGCTGCTCTTCTTCTTCATCTTGCTCAGGTCGGGCAGCTTGGCGGCGTACTGCCTCTCCTTGGCCTCGCTGATCGTGCCCATCTGCTGCATGCCGTCGAGGACGTACTTGTACCGCTCGATGATCCGGGCCTTGGTTCGCGGATCCGAGTCGGTGACGTCGAACAGCGACGGGTTGTTCAGGACGGTCGCGAGCAGAGCCGCCTGCGGGACCGACAGGTCCTTCGGGTCCTTCACCTGGAAGTACGTGTCACCCGCGGCCGCGATGCCGTACGCGCCCTGGCCGAAGTAGATGGTGTTGAGGTAGCCCTCGAGGGTCTTGCTCTTGTCCTGCTGCCGGCCGAGCTTGGTCGCGATGAACAGTTCCTTGAACTTCCGGGAGACCGTCCGCTCCTGGGTCAGGTACATGATCTTCACGTACTGCTGGGTGATCGTCGAACCACCCTGGAGCTGCTCGCCGCGCGCGATGTTGACCGCGGCCCGCACCATGCCGCTCGGGGAGATGCCGGGGTTGGTCCAGAAGGTCCGGTCCTCGGCCGCGATCACCGAGTCCTGCACGTGCTTCGGGATCTGCGCCAGCGGCACCGTGTGCCGGTTCTGCTCGTAGAAGGTGCCCAGCGGGTTGCGGCCGTCGGCGTACGTCACCGTGGTGGTGTTGGTGGCGAACTCCTTGTTCGGGTCCGGGATCTTCGTGGTCTGGTAGACGACGAAGAACGCGGCAACCGAGCCGATGATGCCGAGGAAGACGAGTGCGGCCAGCCAGCCGAGCACCCGGACCGCCCAATGTTTCTTCCGCCGGGGAGGCGGGGCGGCCTTTCTACGAGCTTCACTCACTGTGCAATCCTCGACGATCTCGCGGAAGTCATTGCCCCACAGACTACGGTGGGTGTGGTAATACGCCCGAATCCGCTCCGGATAGTAGCAAGCCGGTCCGGCGGGGCTCAAAGCCGATGCAAGCGGTTACCCCGTCATGTGTGGTGCGAGCAAGGTCACGGCGATCAGCGCCGCCGGAAAACAGGCCAGGAACATCGTGAACGTGTAGCCCATGATGTCCCGCGCCTTGAGGCCGAGGATCGCGAGCGTCGGCAGCATCCAGAACGGTTGCAGCAGGTTCGCGCTCGCCTCGCCCAGGTCGTACACGACGACCATCCACCCGGCGTCGACGCGCAGCTCGTTCGCGGCCTGCAGCACGTACGGCGCCTCGATCACCCACTTGCTGCCGCCGCTCGGGACGAAGATGCCGAGCACGCACGAGTAGATCGCGACCAGGGGCGGGAACAGAATCTGATTGCTCGCCTGCACCAGCCACCCGGCGAGGCGCGCGGAAATCCCGGTGTAGGCGATCATGCCGAAGATGCCGCCGTACAAGGGGAACTGGAGCAGTACGCCGGCCGCCGCGGGCGCGCCGTCGCGCACCGCACGCGCCATCCGCCACGGCCGCCAGTGCAGGAGCAGCGCGAGCAGGAACAGGATCAGGTTGACCGTGTTGAGGTCCAGCGCGCTGAAGAAGCTCTTCGCGCTGAAGTAGCGCACCAGGTAGGTCACGCCGAGCAGGACGATCAGCAGGCTGAACAGCGGCGAGTGCTCGAGCCAGTCGCCGGGTCTGCGCGTCTCCTGCCGTTGACCGTTGTACGCCGAGCCGCGCCCGATGAGCGGCTTGAGCTCGATGCCGATCTGCTCAGCGGTCCGCGCGTTGCCCTCGCCCGGTGCGATGAACCAGGCCATCGCGACGCCCACGACGTACACGATCAGCGTCGCCACCAACGCCTGCCAGGTGAAGATCGTGTCGCTGAGCGGGATCAGCCCGCCGGCGTGACCGCCGGCCTTGATGACCTCCTGCACCGGCGGCGGGCTGCTGCTCGCACTCGCCACCTGCAACGCGGCCGAGCCGGACAGTCCCTGCGCCCACACCGTACCGAGGCCGAGAAACGCCATCGCACCGAGCGCGCGATAGTCCGCCTTCGGCACGTTGCGCGCGACCTCCCGCGCGAGGATGGCCGCGAAGATCAGGCTGAACGCCCAGTTCAGGTACGACGCCAGCATCGCGATCGCGGCGACGAACGCGACGGCGGACCGCGGCGTCTGCGGGAGCCGCGCGAGGCGGGTGATCAACCGCGCGACCGGTCCGCTGGTCGCGACGGCGTACCCGCCGATGATGATCATCGCCATCTGCAGGGTGAACGTGATCAGCGACCAGAACCCGATGCCCCAGGCATCGACCAGCCCGAACCCCTTGGTCGCGGCCGGGTCGTCGGGGCGCTTCAGCAGCGGCTCACCGGTGACCAGGCCGAACAGCAGCACCACGAACGTGCCGACCAGGACGAAGCCGAACGCGTCCGGCAGCCACTTCTCGGTGAACGCGGTGAACCGCAGCGCCAGCCGGGCGAGCACCCCCTCGGCGGCGATGTCGGGCCTGGCGTGCTTCGCATGACTGTCGGTCATTACTGTCCGCTCCCGAGCTACGACGCTGAGTGTCATTCGATTAACGCAGATCAGCGCCTGACGTAACAGGTTCCCGGGCGTGCCGTGCGGCGCGGGTGACAAAGGTCTTCTTTGTCAGGGGTTGTCCACAGGTGCCAGGTCTGCTTACAGTGGCGGCACGATGTATCGAGTCGATACATCAGGTCATGACAAACTAGACCGAGGGAGGTGGCTCATGGGAAACCGCAGTGGTGTCCTCGAGCTCGCCGTACTCGGTCTGCTGCACGAAGCGCCGATGCACGGTTACGAGCTCCGCAAGCGCGTCAACGCCCAGTTCGGGTGGGGACGCGTGCTGTCGTTCGGTTCGCTGTACCCGTGCCTGAAAGCGATGCTCCGCAACGGGCTGATCACGGCCGACCCCGGGACACCGGAGTCGGGCCGGCGGCCCAAGATCGTGTACACGATCACCGCCGACGGCAAGGACTACTTCGCGCACGCGATGCACGAAGCCGGGCCGTCGGCCTGGGAGGACGACACGTTCGGCGTCCGATTCTCGTTCTTCGGCCGGACCGACCCGGCCACCCGGTTGCGCATCCTCGAGGGCCGCAGGGCCCGGATGGAGGAGCGGCTGGCCAACTTCCGGGCGGCCATGAGCCGGACGGCGGAGCGAGTCGACGCCTACACCCTCGAGCTGCAACGGCACGGCCTGGAGTCGGCCGAGCGCGAGGTCCGCTGGCTGAACGAACTGATCGACGGCGAGCGGCGGCAACAGCGGCCCCCTGACCAGCACCACCCGCCTACCCAAGGAGATTCCAGATGACCTCGATCCGCGTAGCGATCGTCGGCGTCGGCAACTGCGCCAGCTCGCTCGTCCAGGGCGTGCACTACTACCGCGACGCGAAGCCCGAGGAGCGCGTCCCCGGTCTGATGCACGTCCAGTTCGGCGACTACCACGTCCGGGACGTGGAGTTCGTGGCCGCGTTCGACGTCGACGGCAAGAAGGTCGGGCTGGACCTCGCCGACGCGATCGGCGCCAGCGAGAACAACACGATCAAGATCTGCGACGTGCCGCCGACCGGCATCACGGTGCAGCGCGGTCACACCCTCGACGGCCTCGGCAAGTACTACCGCGAGACCATCACCGAGTCGGACGCCGCGCCGGTCGACGTCGTGGCGGCGCTGCGTGAGGCGGCGGTCGACGTCCTGGTCTGCTACCTGCCGGTGGGTTCGGAGCAGGCCGCGAAGTTCTACGCGCAGTGCGCCATCGACGCCGGTGTCGCCTTCGTCAACGCGCTGCCGGTCTTCATCGCCGGTACCAAGGAGTGGGCGGACAAGTTCACCGCCGCCGGCCTGCCGATCGTCGGTGACGACATCAAGTCCCAGATCGGCGCCACCATCACGCACCGGGTGCTGACCAAGCTGTTCGAGGACCGCGGCGTGACCGTGGACCGCACGTACCAGCTGAACGTCGGCGGCAACATGGACTTCAAGAACATGCTCGAGCGCGAGCGGCTGGAGTCCAAGAAGATCAGCAAGACCCAGTCCGTCACCTCGCAGCTGCGCGACGAGATCGACGACCGCAACGTGCACATCGGCCCGTCGGACTACGTGGCCTGGCTGGACGACCGCAAGTGGGCGTTCATCCGCCTCGAGGGCCGCAACTTCGGCGACGTCCCGCTGTCCCTGGAGTACAAGCTCGAGGTCTGGGACTCGCCGAACTCGGCCGGCATCATCATCGACGCCATCCGCGCCGCGAAGATCGCCAAGGACCGCGGCATCGGCGGCCCGATCCTGTCCGCGTCGTCGTACTTCATGAAGTCCCCGCCGGAGCAGTACGCCGACGACGTCTGCCGCGAGCTGGTGGAGAAGTTCATCCGCGGCGAGGTCGAGCGCTGAGGTCCCTCGCTAGATTGTGACGATGCGGCTCCACGTGGGATGTGCCCAATGGACACATCCCGCGTGGCCGCAGCCCGGTCGGGAGAAGCTGCGTTCGTACGCCTCGTGGTGCAACGCGGTGGAGAGCAACACCACGTTCTACGGGACGCCGTCCGTGTCGACGGTGGCGTCGTGGGCCGCGCAGACGCCGCCCGACTTCCGGTTCGTGGTGAAACTGCCGCAGGTCGTCACCCACGAGCGCCGGCTCACGAACGTCGACGCCGAATTTCGCGCTTTCCTCACGGCGATCGAGTCGCTCGGCCCGCGCAACCACGCAGTCTGGATCCAGCTTCCCGCCGCCTTCTCGCCGAGCGGCCTCGGCACCCTCGCCGCCTTCCTGCACCAGGCGCCCCGCGAACACCGGTACGCCGTCGAGGTCCGGCACCGCGACTTCTTCGACGACCCCCGAGCCGCCGCGAACCTGGAACGCGTCCTGGCCCGCGCGAACGCGGAGTGGATCCCGTTCGACACCGGCACACTGTTCGCCCGCCGTCCCACCAGCCTGGCCGAGCGCGACGCCTGGATGAAGAAGCCGCGCGTCTCCCGCCGGACCCGCGCACTGACCGGTCATCCGATCGTCCGCTACATCGGCCGCGACTCCGTGGACGAGACCGTCGAAGGCTGGGCGTACCTCGTCGAACTGGTCGTCACCTGGCTGTCCGAGGGGCGCTCCCCGACGATCTTCCTGCACACCCCGGACAACGCCGAGTCCCTCGACCTCGCCCGCCGCTTCCACACGACCGTCGCTGCCGCCGTCCCCGAAATCGCTCCGCTTCCCGAGCCGATCGCGAGCGAGCCTCCGACCCTGTTCTGAACGTCATGCGTTTGACCTTCGCGCCCGGCCGATGAGCCCCCTTTCCCCCGTACGGGCACGGTGCTTGACTGACCGGTGGGGGGACCGGGACGCCGGTCCAGAGGCCGCGACATCGGGCCGCGGCCTTCCGTTGAAAGGGGGCCCCTGATGTCCGTGGCACAGACCGAATCCACACTGCGCGACTACTTGGCGGCGCTGTTGAACGGCGGCGACTTCGCGTCGTTCTTCAGCGACGACATCGTGTGGACGACGATGGAGACCGGGGACGAGGTGCGTGGCCGGGAGGCCGTCCGCGACTTCATCCTCGCGATGCACACCCAGCTGTTCGACGCGTCACCGGAAGTCAGGAACGTCGCGTCCGGCGACGGCGTCGCGGCGCTGGAAGCCGTCTTCGTCGGAAAGCACACGGCCGAGTTCGCCGGCGTACCGGCGACAGGCACCACGGTCCGCCTGCCGTACACCGTCTTCTACGACGTCGACGGTGATCGCATCACGGCGCTTCGGGCGTACTTCCCGATGTCAGCGCTGATCCACGAGCTGCAGGAGTCCGCACAGCAGTAGGCCCATCGGTACGCCGGGTGCCTGGGTTATCCACAGTTCCGAAATCCGCCGTGGATTCCGGGGCCGATCTCCGTATGTTCTCCGCCGACTTCACGACTCGGGAGGACATCTCATGCAGCATTCGATCGGTACGCCGCCCAGCCCGACACCCCTCGCACCACCCGACCTGCCGCCGGCCGGACTCGTCCCGCGCGCCGAACGGCAGGCCCGGGCCGACTGGCTGATCACCGAGCTCGTCCGCCTCGCGGCCCAGGCCGACGATCCGGAGGATCGCGCGCGCCTGCGCCGCACGGCGGACTCGCTGGTCCGGCTCTCGTCCGCGCTGCGCTCGTGACGACGGCCCTGGCGGCCCACCCGACCTCGGTCCCGGAGTTGCTGGCGGCGAGCGGGGACACCGCTCGCGAGCTCGCCGGCGCCGACCGGTCCGCTTGGAACGGCCACATCATCGAATCGTCCAGCGCGATGCTCGGCCTCGCCCACTGGGACGGCACCCTCTACCTCGACCGCGAGTCGATCGTCGACCCGCTCCGCCACCTCTACGAACACGCCGGCACGACACGTTCGACACCGACCCTCGTCGCCTACCGCGAGTCCCTGGCAACGCTGCTCCACGAGCATGCCCACTTCCTCGGCCCGGACGGCGCCACCCAGGAAGCGGCCCGCGAAGCCTTCACCAAACCCGGCAGCCGCCAACTGGAGGAAGGCGTCACGGAGGCCTGGGCCCAGGACCACCTCGACGACTTCCTCCGCCGGCTCGGCATCGACAAGGTTGCGCCAGGCATCGATTCCGTCCGGTCCACCGGGTACTACGCCGCCTTCGTCCCCGCCGTCCGCAAGCTCACCACGGACCTCGACGCCCGCAACGCTCTCTCCCCCGGCGAAACCCTGGCGCTGCTCAACCGCCAGACCGCAGCCGGTCAGTTCCCCCTACTCGTCGACCTCGTCTGCAAGTCCCACGATCTCCCTGACACCGACACCCGCGCCCGCCTCGAAACGATCCTCCGCTCCGGCCTCGCCCACCTCGACACCTATGAACTGGCCCCACCCGGCGTCGCCGGCAAGCACTCCCTGGCAACCGCCACTCAGATCCTCACCGACCTCCGCCGCGAAACTCACACCACCGACTCCGCCGGACACCTCGACGACTGCGCCCTCCCACCTCCCGCCCCGATCCGCAGTGCGCCGTCACCCCACGAATCGGCCCTGTCCGGACTCGCCACCCCAACACTCAGACGTCCGGCAGCCACTCATACGCCGCCCACCCGACCCCACCCCGCGCACCGTCAGTTCGCCCAGCACCGGGAGCCCCCCAGCCGCCGGGATACTGAGGGGCATGGACTACGCGGCGTATGACGCAGAGGAGCAGCGGCTTGTCGAGGCAGTGATGGCCAAAGAGATCCCCGAGGAGCGGCTGCCGATCGAAGTTGAACGACTGCGGAGCCTGGTCCCGACAGTGGAGCCGGCGGCGGATCGGGAGCGTGCCGAGCGGAGCCTGTCCTCACTGGAGTACGTGCTGAACTACAAGGCCCCCCCGATGTCCGACGAGATGGCAGCAGCGCTCAAGGTGCAGTCGCGGGGGCTCGGCTCCACAGGCACCCCGGCAGAGCGCATCGAGCTCCTCCAGGCTGCGATCGCCGAGATCGGCCGGATCGCCAGGACCGCGGCAGGAGTCGAGGCAACCCGGATCCGCCAGCTCGGCGAGCCGCTCGCGATGGACATCGAGGGCATCCGCTTCAACAACCCCGACCTACGAGACGCTCCGGGGCACGCCGAGTAGCGCGGACCGTCGACCGTGATCACGAGCTTCGCGGAGCTGATGCGGCTCCAGGCGGACCTCACCGTGGCAGTGATGCGCGCGCACCACTCTGCCTGGAACAAGCGTTACCGGGTGCTCCCGCGCGGCGACGACCAAGTGTCCAAGGTGACCTGGGACGGCACGATCCTGTACCACCCGCAGGACGTCATCGAGCCGCTGCAGGACATGTTCGATCGTGCCTACCTGCAGCACGACGACGAGACACTCGACAGGTACCGCGAAGCTCTGCGCACCCTGTTCCACGAGAACATCCACCTGCTGGCCGGGCCAGGTACGTCGTTGGCTTTCCCGCTCGATGCGTACGAGGGCAGGGCATACAAGGTCTTCGAGGAGGGAGTCACCGAGCGGGCGACACAGAACGAGCTCAACAACTTCATCGACGAGCTCGGTCTCGAGCAGATCGCTCCCGGCATCAGGAGGGGGCAGAGCCTGCAGGCCTATGCGGCCTACACCCCTGCAGTCGACGCATTCAGTACCGCGGTCGGCGCGGACGTCGGCCTGGACCCCTCCGAGGTCATCCACCGAATAGCGGTGGTGAACACCGCTGAGAAGTTCAAGGTCGCCGCGGAGCTCCTGTACACGAAGCATCTGAGCCGACTGGTTCCGGAGACCGCGAGGGCCGACGCGATGAGCCGCATCGCCGAGGCCATGCACGCACCGTTCGCCGCTGTCTACGACTACGACAAGAACGACCCCTCGGACCTTCGCATGGCCGGTCTCGCGGGACGGAGCGCATTCCGGAACGCAACTGCGGAGATCCAGACGATCGCCGAGCACTGGGCCGGCAACCAGGACCTGCGCCGGGCACTTGACGCCGGTCTCGGCCCCACGACGACACCACATCGGACGCCGGATCGGCCGCAGCACGGCAGCCGAGCTTCCGACGGCTCGCAGCCCAACAGTCCGCAGACCGAGGGCTTGCACTCCGAAGGCCCGCACTCCCAGGAACCACGCTCCGGCGGTCAGGGCTCTGACGGTCCGGCGCAGGGAGGCCAGGGCTCGACTCAGCCGCCGAGCTGGAGCGCTGCGCCTGGCAGGCACCGACGGTCGGCCTCGGGACCTACCAGGTTGTCGCGGGACTGACGCAGTGCAACAAGGTTGGGCGAGTGTGCCCGGGGCACAGCCACGGCGCCGAGGCCGGGTACGGTGACTGGACGCCGGCAGGAGGCGCGGATGAAGAGCCCGCGACGAGAGGAGCATCGGTGGACCTGGTTGCTGAGGGTGCCGAAAGGTTGGCCGAACTGGTCGAGGTCCGGCGGGTGCTCCATCGGGAGCCCGAGGTGGGATTGATCTTGCCTCGGACTCAGGCGGTGGTGATGGATGCACTGGCGGGGTTGCCGCTGGAAATCACCACGGGCACAGAGGTGACGTCGGTCGTGGCGGTGCTGCGAGGCGGGGCACCGGGGCCGACCGTGTTGCTGCGCGGCGACATGGATGCGTTGCCGGTCGTGGAAGAGACCGGCCTCGAGTACGCCGCCGAGAACGGCAACATGCATGCCTGCGGCCACGATCTGCACACCGCGGGGCTGATCGGAGCGGCCCGCTTGCTGAGCGCGCACCGAGACGAACTGCACGGCAACGTCATCTTCATGTTCCAGCCGGGCGAGGAAGGTCTCGGCGGCGCGGGATACATGCTGCGCGAGGGTCTTCTGGAGGCAACCGGCGACAAGCCGACCGCGGCGTACGCGTTGCACGTCTGGTCGCAGGCACCGAAGGGGACGTTCCAGCTGCGGCCGGGGACGATCATGGCAAGCTCGAACCAGCTCCACATCACGGTGCGCGGGAAGGGCGGGCACGGGTCGATGCCGGATCGCACCGTGGACCCGGTGCCGGTGGTAGCAGAGATCGTGCTGGCATTGCAGGCCTACACCACGCGGCGGGTGAACGTGTTCGACCCGGTGGTGATCACTGTGACGCAACTGGAGGCGGGCGTCGCGATCAACGTCATCCCGAACACGGCCCGCCTCGGCGCGACCGTCCGCACGCTGTCCGACGCGATGCTGGAGCAGCTGACCCGTGAACTGCCGGCGTTGGCGGAGCGAATCGCGGCCGCGCACGGCTGCACGGTCGAAGCGCGCCTCGACCCGCAGTACCCGGTGACGGTCAACGACGCCGGACGCACGGCGGAAACCACCGAACTGCTCACCGACGTGTTCGGCGCGGACCGGGTGCAGCGTTTGGAGAACCCCCTGATGGGCGCGGAGGACTTCTCGATGGTCCTCCGCGAGGTACCAGGCACCTTCGCAATGGTCGGCGCACGCCCCGACGACGTCACCCCCGAAGAAGCCCCCTCCAACCACTCGAGCCTCGTCCGCTTCGACGACGCGGTCCTCGCCGACACCTCCGCCGCACTGGCCCACCTAGCCACCCACCACCTGATCCCCTCCTGACCCACACCACCCGCCACCCAGCAACCGCACGCTGCTGGTCGGCGTGGGCTCGGAGTCTTGACGATTTGCAAAATTCTTCAATTCGCTACATTCTGAAGCCGTCAGGGCGGAGCCGCGGTGGAGGTGTTGTGGGCAGCAGTGAGTTCGCGAGTGATTTGCGGCGGCGGGTGCGTGAGGCGCGCGAGGCGCTGGACGCGGCGAAGGCGGCTGGGGACTTCTACGCCGTGGATGTCCGCACCGGTGAACTCGAGAGTCTGCTGAGGCTGGCACTCGAGCACGACGTCGATGTCGATGAAGGCGGGCTTGGGGCTGCGGGCGACTCCGGGGAGCGGCGATGACGGCGGGGGTTCCGCTGTATCAGGCAAAAGCTGAGTTCTTTCGGGTGTTGGGGCACCCGGTTCGGATCCGGGTACTGGAGCTGCTGCAGGATCGGCCGCGGCCGGTGCGGGATCTGCTGGCCGAGATCGGGATCGAGCCGTCCAACCTGTCCCAGCAACTGGCGGTACTGCGCCGCTACGGCATCGTGACCTCGCACCGCGAGGCGTCGACGGTGATCTACGAGCTCGCCGGCGGCGACATCGCCGAGCTGCTGAGAATCGCACGCCGATTCCTGACCGAGATACTCACCGGCCAAAGCGAACTCCTGGCCGAACTACGCGAGGCCGAAGAGGCGACTCCGTGATCTCGGCGCCAACACCCGCCCGAGCCCGACGAGGCGGCCCGGTGAGGGTGGGGTCGGTAGTGCGTGAGGACGAGAAGGTGGCTGGGTGAGGTTGGTGTTGGTCGTTTGGAGGCTTGTGGGGTCTTTGCTTCCGGGGAGGGAGGACCTGGCTGCGATGGTGCGGCAGCCGCGGCGTGATCTTGTCGCGGGGGTGACGGTGGCGATTGTTGCGCTTCCGCTCGCGCTTGGGTTTGGGATCTCGTCCGGGTTGGGGGCGGCTGCGGGTCTGACGACGGCGGTGGTGGCTGGGGCGGTGGCTGCTGCGTTTGGTGGGTCCGGTCTGCAGGTGTCGGGACCTACCGGCGCGATGACCGTGGTGCTGGTGCCGATCATGCATGCGCACGGGGCGAGTGGGGTGCTGACGGTTGGACTGATGGCCGGGCTGATCCTGGTCGGTCTGGCGATTGCCAAGGCCGGGCGCTACATGGCCTTCGTTCCCGCGTCGGTGGTTGAAGGGTTCACGCTCGGCATCGCGTGTGTCATCGGGTTGCAGCAGCTGCCGGCCGCGCTGGGTGTTGCGACGCCACATGGTGACCAGGTCGCCGTGGTGGCCGCTCGCTCGGTCGCGGCGTTCGCGGCACACCCGCACTGGGTGGCCGCCGCGATCGCGATCGGTGTCGCGGTGATCATCCTGGTCGGCGCCCGGATCCGGCCGACGGTTCCATTGTCGATCGTCGCGGTTGTGGCGGTAACGGTCATCGCCGAGGTCGCCGGTCTGGACGTCGCGCGGATCGGCAGCTTGCCGGACGGCCTCGCCGCACCGTCGCTGTCGTTCCTCGATCTGTCGGCGCTCGGGTCGCTCGCCGGAGCAGCGGTTGCAGTCGCGGCGCTGGCGGCGCTGGAGTCACTGCTGTCGGCGGCGGTCGCCGACGGTATGGGCGTGAACCACAAACATGACCCGGACCGCGAACTGTTCGGCCAGGGACTGGCCAACCTGGCCGCACCACTGTTCGGAGGTGTACCCGCCACCGGCGCGATCGCCCGGACCGCCGTCAATGTCCGCTCCGGAGCAGGCTCGCGCTTGGCCGCGCTCGTCCACGCCGCGCTGCTCGCGGCGATCGTCTACACCGCGGCGCCGCTGGTCGCGCGGATCCCGCTCGCGGCGCTGGCTGGGGTGCTGCTGGCCACCTCGATCCGTATGGTCGAAGTCGGCTCGATCCGGGCAATGGCGCGCGCGACACGATCCGACGCCGTCGTACTGGCTCTGACTGCTGTCGCGACCCTCGCCCTGGACCTGGTCAAGGCTGTGCTGCTCGGACTCGTCGTCGCCGGCGCGCTCGCGTTGCGAGCGGTCGCGCGCAGCGCCCGTCTGCGGAAGATGCCTCTTCATCCGGATCTGCCTGGTGACCACACCGTCGAGGAACGTGCCCTGCTGGACGAGCACATCGTTGCCTACCGCATCGATGGGCCGCTGCTGTTCGCCGCGCACCGGTTCCTGCTCGAACTGTCCGAGGTCGCGCACGTCTCCGTCGTCATCTTGCGTATGTCAGCGGTCAGCGCGATCGACGCGAGCGGTGCGCTCGTGCTCAAAGACGCCATCGAGAAACTCCAGCGTCGCGGCATCACGGTTCTGATGTCCGGAATCCGCGCCGGTCACCATCGCACGCTGGACGCACTCGAGGTGATCCACGACCTGTACGCGGCAGGCCGGGTCTTCGCCAGCACGCCCGAGGCGATCCAGGCTGCCCGCTCACATCTCCACCACACCGGCGTCTTGCAGACCGCCGGCACCTCAGACTCCCCGACGTCGCCCACCAACCCAGACACCCACCAAGCGCCCTGACGCTGAGCCTCCGGCGAGCCGGCGTCAGCGCGGTAAGCAGGCGGCGCGGCGGTTAGACGCGGTTAGCCGCCGGGGCGTCAGCGTCGCGGGGGCGGTTGTTGTGGGGACAGGTGGGTGTTGATTCGGTTGAGGAGGGTGAAGAGCTGGGTGCGTTCCTCGGTGGTCAGGGGTGCGGTGATGTGGGCGTTGACGGTTGTGAGGATGCGGTCCAGCTCTGCGACGCGGTCGTGGCCGGTAGGCGTGAGGGTGATGACGTTGCGGCGTTTGTCGGCGGGGTCGGGGGTGCGGCGGATCCAGCCGCCGGCTTCGAGTTCGTTGAGGACCGCTACCAGGTCGCTCTTGTAGACGCGGGCGCGACCGGCGACGGCCGCCTGGCTCGCGGGGCCGAACTCGTCGAGTGCGGCCAGCACCACGAAGTGGTCCTTGTGTGCGCCCACGGCACGGAGCGCGTCCGCCGCGACGCGTTGGGTCTGGCCCGCGGTCATCCCGAGCAGGCGTGACAGCTGCACCTTGAGGCGCTCCGGCGTTTCGTCGCCGTGGTCGAAACGCAGCTCACCCGGCTCCATGAGAGCCAGCATACGCCGCTTGCGTTAGTCGGACTAACGATCTATATTCATTGGCACAGCCAACGTTAGACAGACTAATCATTCAGGAGTCCGCCATGACTGACCTGCAAGAACTGATCGACCGCACCGAACTGGCCGACCTGGTCGCCCGCCACAGCCTGTGGATCGACGAGCACCGGTACGACGAGAGCGACCGCCTGTTCACCCAGGACGTCGTCGTCAGGTCCCGCCGCGGCGAGGCCAAGGGCGTCGAGGCGATCATCGCCATGGCGCGAGCGCGTCACGACGACTACGTCCGCACTCTGCACAACAAGTCGAACCTGGTGATCGAGGTCGACGGCGACACCGCGACCGTGCGCGCGCACGACACCGCGGTCTACGTCCTCGACGACAACACCGAGGCGATCGCGGCCGCCGTGCACCTGTACAGCGCGCGCCGCACCGACGAGGGCTGGCGGTTCGACGGGCTCGAGGTGCGCCCGGTCGCACTGACCGCAGCGCTCGAGCGTGCGCTCTAGGTCCTGTCTGGTGGTCCAGCGCCGTTGCGAGGAGGTGCTCGGTGCGGTGCATCGGCGTGCGGGGGCGAAGGTCTCGATGCGGAGCATCGTGGCCTTTGCACCCGTGCGGCGAGGTGCCGTG
>NZ_JBFAJQ010000012.1:0-274696 GCF_040655315.1 Kribbella sp. NPDC050459
AGACGGACTTGGGTTGTCGACGAGGGCGGAACCGGGCTGCCCGCAGGGTCAGGGAGCTGGTGGGGGCGGCGTACGAGCAGGTGGGCGCTCACATCACGCAGACAAACCTACGACTGACCGCCGAAGCCGGCCACCACAAAGGCGGACCTGGGCTGTCGACAAGGGGTGGAACCGGGCTCAGGGTGGTGGGAGCGGCGTACGAACAAGGTGGCGCTCAGGTCGCGCAGACAAACCTACGACCGCCCGCCGGAACCGACCACCACTCTCAACCTCCTGCCAACCTCGTGCGTGAAAGGCCTACACGAACCTTTGAGGAGGCCTCTTCTCCCCCATCCGGAGGGGCGTCGGCTTCGAAGGTCTGTACATGCACAGGTTTCTCGGAGCGGTTGGTGGTGTGGTTGCGGCCGGTGTGGCGCTTGCGGTTGGGTATCTTGTTGCCGATCTGAGCGGTGGGCCGTGGCCGGTGGATGCGGTCGGTGTGCAGGTCATCGACTGGGCGCCGGGGCCGGTGAAGGACTGGGCGGTGCGGTCGCTCGGGACCGCCGATCGGCCGCTGCTCCGGGTCGGTATCTGCGCGGCCCTCGTGATCGTCGCCGCCGTCGCCGGTCTGATCGGCGCTCGGGGACGGCGGCGGACGGCGGTCGGGATCGCCGGCGGGTTGGGCCTGGTCGGTCTCGTGTTTGCGGTCTTCAGCCGGTCGTCGGCCGGGAACCTGGTCGACCGGTTGCTGCCGGCAACTGTCACGCTGGTCGTCGCCGTCGCCGCCATGTGGCTGGTGGTCCGTGGCCCTCATACAGCCCGTCGGACAGCAACGGCGCAACCGGCCGGGTTCGACCGGCGGCGTTTTCTCCTGACCGTGTCGGCGCTCGCCGCGACGGGGGTGGTGAGCGCCGGCGCCACGAGGGTTGTCGGAGGGTCTGGAAACGAGCTCCGGGCACGCGTCCGGGTTCCTCGGCCGACGGAGGCCGCGGGTCCGCTGCGCGCGAGTGTCGACGTACCGGGGATCAGCCCGTTCACGACACCGAACAGCAAGTTCTATCGCGTGGACACGTTGCTGCAGGTGCCCCGGATCGATCCGCGGGATTGGGAACTGCGCGTCCACGGACTTGTCGACAAAGAGCTCCGGATCTCGTTCGACCAACTGCTCGGACGTCGCCTGGTCGAGCGCGACATCACCCTGACCTGCGTGTCCAACGAGGTCGGCGGGCCGTACGTCGGGAACGCCCGGTGGATCGGCGTGCCGATCGCGGACGTCCTGCGCGAGGCCGGCGTCCGGGACGGCGCCGACGCGGTGAAGTCGACCAGCGTGGACGGTCTCACCATCGGTACGCCGTTGTCCGCGCTCACCGACGGCCGGGACGCGATCTTCGCGGTCGCGATGAACGGTGAACCGCTGCCGTTCGAGCACGGCTTCCCGGTCCGGATGGTGGTGCCCGGGCTGTACGGGTACGTGTCCGCGACCAAGTGGATCGTCGACTTCGAGGTCACCAGGTTCCAGGATTTCAGCGCGTACTGGACCGACCGCGGCTGGTCGGTCGAGGCGCCGATCAAGACGTCCGCGCGGATCGACGTACCGAAGGCTTTCGCGACCGTCAAGGCCGGGCCTGCGATCGCGGCCGGGGTCGCGTGGGCGCAGCACCGCGGCATCCGCAAGGTCGAGGTCCGGGTCGACAACGGCCCGTGGCAACCGGCCCGGCTCGCACCGGTCGACGGCCCGGACACCTGGCGGCAGTGGACGTTCCGCTGGGACGCCACGCCTGGCACGCACAAACTCACCGTCCGCGCGACCGACGCGGCGGGCGAGATCCAGACCGATCGGCAGGCGCCGCCGCGCCCGAACGGCTCGAGCGGACTGCACAACACGGTCGTGATGGTCGAGTGACCCATCCGGCCCGCGACCCGCTCCGAAGTACTCCCGAACTGTTCAGCCAGCACCCTCCTCAGGAAAGAGATCACCTCATGTCCAAGCACCTCACCCGCGCCGGTCTCGCCCTCAGCGCACTGGCTCTCGCAATGACCGCATCCGCCTGTGGTGGTGACGACGACAACGGCGCCGCAAGCGGTACGAGCACCACCAGCACGAGCAGCAGCGCACCGGCGACGAGCACCACGCCGTCGATGAGCGAGGCCGCCGCCGGCCTGGTCGGACCGGGCTGCGCCGACTACGCGAAGGCGAACCCGTCGGGCGCCGGCTCCATCGACGGTATGGCGGCCGCGCCGGTGGCCACCGCCGCGTCGGGCAACCCGCTGCTCACGACGCTGGTCGCGGCGGTCTCCGGCAAGCTGAACCCGAAGGTCGACCTGGTCTCCACGCTGAACGGCGGCGAGTTCACCGTCTTCGCCCCGGTCGACACCGCGTTCGCGAAGATCCCGGCCGCGACCGTGAACACGCTGAAGACCAACGACGCGCTGCTGACCAAGATCCTCACGTACCACGTGGTCGCGGGCCAGCTCGACCCGATGGCGGTCGTCGGCAAGCACCCGACCGTCGAGAAGCAGGACGTCACGGTGAGCGGCTCGGGCGACGCCCTCAAGGTGAACGGTGCGAACGTGATCTGCGGCGGCGTGAAGACAGCGAACGCTACCGTGTACCTCATCGACTCCGTGCTGATGCCCCCGGCAAGCTGACCGTGACCGGACCTACTTCGCTGCCCTGGCCCGCCGGATCGCACCCGCGATCCGGCGCGGTCGGCGACGGCGACCTCCTGGCGCTGACCGCGACCGGCGACACGGCCGCGTTCAGCGAGCTGTACGACCGCGTCGCCCCCTCGGTGTTCGGGCTGGTACGGCGGATCCTCCGCAACCCTGCCCAGTCCGAGGAGGTGACCCAGGAAGTCATGATCGACGTCTGGCGCAGCGCGAGCCGGTACGACGCCGGCCGGGGCTCCGCCCACTCCTGGATCCTGACCATCGCGCACCGCCGGGCGGTCGACCGGGTCCGCTCCGAGCAGGCCGCCGCCGATCGCACCGAGCAGGTCGGTGCGCGGACCGCCGAGGTCGAGTTCGACCAGGTCGCGGACACCGTCAGCACCCGGCTCGAGGCCGAGCAGGTACGGCGCTGCCTCGATTCGCTGACCGGGCTGCAACGGGAGTCCATCGAGCTCGCGTACTACAACGGCTACACCTACCCGGAGGTCGCCCAGCAACTCGGTGCCAAGCTTCCGACCATCAAGGCGAGAATGCGCGACGGCCTGATCCGGCTCCGCGACTGCCTCGGAGCCACAAGGGGGCAAGGATCATGACGGAACCCGATGTGCACACCCTCACCGGTCCGTACGTTCTCGACGCGCTGCCCGACGACGAACGGGTCCGCTTCGAAGCCCACCTGGCCGAATGCGCGTTCTGCACCACCGAGGTCGCGGAGCTCCGCGCGGCCGCGGTGAAACTGGCCACCCAGGTGTCGGCCTCGCCACCGCCCGCCCTGAAGGCGAACGTGATGGCGGCGATCGAGCACGTCCGGCAACTCCCCCCGGTCGTCGAGGGCGGGCCGGCCAGTCCCGCCGTACCGCGCCGGTTCGGTCGCCGGTCGGTGCTCACGCTCGCTGCTGCGGCCGTCGCGGTCGCGCTCAGCGGCGGGGTCGCGGTCGACCAGTACCGGGACCGGCAGGCGGCGGAGCGTGCCAACCGGCAGGTGGCGGCCGTTCTGGCCCAACCCGACGCGCGGACCGTTCACGGGGCGGTCCAGGGCGGCGGTCAGGCCACGGTCGTCGCATCGGCGCAGGCCGACAAGTCGGTCGTCGTACTGCGGGGCCTTCCGAAGCTGCCCGACGACCGGACGTGGCAACTGTGGATGATCGACCAGGGCAAGACTGCGCACTCGGTCGGCCTGGCCGCGGGCGACCTCACCCAGGTCGTCAACGGCTCGACCGCCGGGATGACGGCGTTCGGACTCACCGTCGAGCCCGCCGGCGGCTCCCCGACGCCGACGCTGCCCGCGGCCGCGCTGATCGCGTTGACCTAGTAGCGTCCCGGGTATGGAGCAGGCGGCGGCCGAGGTACGGGAGCGGGTTCAGGCGAGCTTCGACCGCCAGGGGCTGATGAGCCATCTCGGGGCGCGGATCGCACACATCGGGCCGGGCGAGGTGCACATCGTGCTGCCGAGCCGGCCCGAGGTCACGCAGCAGCACGGCTACTTCCACGCCGGCGCGACGAGCTCGATCGCGGACAGCGCCGGCGGGTACGCCGCGTTCACGCTGTTCCCGGAGGGTACGTCGGTGCTCACGGTCGAGTTCAAGATCAACCTGCTGGCCCCGGCCGAGGGCGACCAACTGGAGGCCGTCGGCACGGTGATCAAACCCGGCCGCACCCTCACCATCTGCCGCCTGGAGGTCTTCGGCATCACCTCCACCCAACGCACCCTGGTGGCCGCCGGCCAGCAAACCCTCATCCAGATCGAGTCCCGACCCGAACGCTGAGCGGACTTTCTCTCATCGCAGCGATGAGTTCGGGGCTCGGCGGCGGTCTGTAGGGGTGTGAAAGAGACTGCTGAGCAGAGATGGGTTCTGGGACTGGCCTCGATCGGGTCGGTCATGGTGGCGTTGGACGTTCTGGTGGTTGCTGCGGCGTTGACCACGATTCGGGCGGATCTTGGCGCGTCGGCCGAGCAGCTGGAGTGGACGGTCAACGCCTATGGGCTGAGTTTTGCGATGTTGCTGATGACGGCCGCCGCGATCGGTGACCGTCTGGGCCGACGACGCACGTACGCCGCCGGGCTGGCCGTGTTCACGGCCGCGTCCGTCGCCTGCGCCCTGGCCACGACGTTGCCGCTGCTGATCGCGGCCCGGGCTGTGCAGGGCGTCGGTGCGGCGATGGTGATGCCGCTGGCGATGGGGCTGCTCGGGGCCGCCTTCCCGCCGGAGCGGCGCGGCCGGGCGATCGGCGTGTTCAGCGGCGTCACGGGGATCGCCGTACTGGGTGGTCCGCTGATCGGCGGCGCGGTCACCGAAGGGCTGTCGTGGCAGTGGATCTTCTGGATCAACGTACCGATCGGCGTGGCGGCGATCGCGTTGGTGCTGACGAAGATCGGTGAGAGCACCGGCCCGGCGCGACGGCTCGACCTCGTCGGCGCGGTCCTGATCAGCCTCGCCGTACTCGGGCTGGTCTGGGGCACGGTGCGCGGTGAGTCGTCCGGCTGGACGAGCGCGGAGGTCCTCGTCGGGTTCGCGGCCGGGGTGGTCATGCTGGCTGCGTTCGGCTGGTGGGAGCGGCGGACGGATCACGCGATGGTCCCGCTCGCGTTCTTCCGGAACCGCACGTTCAGCGCGGCGAACTCGGCCGGCTTCTTCCTCAGCGCGGCGTTGTTCAGCGCGGTCTTCTTCCTGTCGCAGTACATGCAGGCCGTGCTCGGATCGGCGCCGTTGAAGGCCGGCCTGCACCTGCTGCCCTGGACCGCGACCCTGTTCGTGGTCGGCCCGATCGCCGGCCGGCTGGTCGAGCGTGTCGGCGAGCGCCCGCTGGTGGTGATCGGTATGGCGCTGCAGACCGCCGGCATGTTCTGGGTCAGCCGCGGCGCGGACCACTACTGGGGGCTGGTCGTGCCGCTGGTGGTCACCGGCTGCGGGATCTCGCTCGCGATGCCCGCGGCGCAGAGCGCGGCGATGGCGGCGCTGCCCCGGGAGGCGGTCGGGATCGCGTCCGGGATCTACAGCATGAACCGGCAGCTCGGCGGCGCGGCCGGGGTGGCCGTGCTCGGTTCGGTGTTCACCGCGGCGGGCGGCTACACCGGTGACGGCTTCGCCCGGGCACTCGCCGGATGCGGCGTACTGTCGTTGCTCGGGGCCGTCTCGGGGCTGGCCATCGCTGCCCGCCGCAGTGCCGAGGTCGTGCCGGAGAAGGTGGTGGAAGGAGTCCGATGAACCTCGAGGAGGAGTTCGCGCAGTACCGGGGTGAGCTGGTGGCGCACTGCTACCGGATGCTCGGGTCGCTGCACGACGCCGAGGACGCCGTCCAGGAGACGTACCTGCGCGCCTGGCGTGGTCACGCGGACTTCGAGCACCGTTCGTCGGTCCGGACCTGGCTGTACCGGATCGCCACCAACGTGTGCCTGAACCTCCTGCAGCACAGCAGCCGGCGGGTCGTCCCGTCGGCGCTGGGTGCCCCGGGCAACGATCCGGACGAGCTGCACGGCCAGGCGCTGGAGGTGCCGTGGCTGGAGCCGTTCCCGGACCGGTTGCTCGGCGCCGACCCGGCCGCGGTGGTCGGCGACCGCGCGAGCCTGCGGCTGGCGATGGTCGCCGCGATGCAGCACCTGCCGCCGCGGCAACGCGCCGTACTGATCCTGCGCGAGGTTCTCACCTGGCCTGCCGCGGAGGTCGCGTCGTTGCTCGACACAACGACTGCCGCGGTGAACAGTTCGCTGCAGCGGGCGCGGGCCGAGCTCGCCCGGCTGCGGCCGCGGGAGGACGACCTGAGCGAGCCGCACGAGCCGGTACGACGGGCGCTGCTCGACCAGTTCCAGGCGGCGATGGAGAGCAAGGACCTCGTCGCTCTGGAAGGGCTGTTCAGCGCGGACGCACGGTGGGAGATGCCGCCGATCCTGACCTGGTTCAGCGGGCGTACCGACGTGCTGCGGCTGCTCGACGCGAAGCTGCGGCCGGGGCCGGACCGACGGGTCCTGGTCGAGACCTCGGCGAACGGACAGCCCGCGTTCGCGCTCTACATCCACGGCTCCGACGACCACTTCCACGCGCACTCGATCAAGGTCCTGACCTGCACCAAGGACGAGATCTCGGCCGTGCTCGCGTTTCATCAGCCTGCCCTGTTCCCAGCCTTCGGGCTGCCCCTGATCCACAGGAGATCCTGATGTCTTCAGCAACTACTTTGCGGGAGCTGCACGTTCCCGGCACGCCGCTCGTCGTACCGAACGCCTGGGACGCGGCCTCGGCCCGCCTGGTCGAGGAGGCCGGCTTCGCCGCGGTCGCGACCAGCAGCAACGCGACAGCGGCGGTCCTCGGGTACGACGACGGTGAGTACGCGCCGGTCGACGACGTCCTGGCGGCCGCGGCACGGATCGCGCGGTCGGTGTCCGTGCCGGTCACGGTCGACTTCGAGCGTGGTTACCACCTGGCTCCGGCTGAGCTGGTGGAGCGCTTCGTCGCGACCGGCGCCGTCGGACTCAACCTGGAGGACTCCGATCCGGCGACCGGCCGGATGATCGACGCCGGTGCGCAGGAGGACTTCCTGGCCGCGGTGCGGGCCGCGGCCGGCGACGCACTCGTGATCAACGCCCGGATCGACACGTTCGTCCGCCGAGCCGGTACGGCGGACGAACAGCTGGCGAGCGCGCTCGACCGCGGCAACCGCTACCTGGCCGCCGGCGCCGACTGCGTGTACCCGATCGGCGCCGGTGACCTCGACCTGATCTGCACGCTCGCCACGCAGATCGACGGCCCGGTGAACGTCGGCTACGGGCAGGGCGTCAATTCCGTCGCGGACTACGCCGCGCGAGGTGTCGCCCGGGTCAGCTTCGGCCCGATGTTCCAGCGGCACCTCTACGCGACGTTCGCCGGGACCGTGCTCCCCGCACTCACGGCGGATCGGAATCCGTTCACTGCCTGACCGCCCGGTGTGTGGGAGCCGGGCGATCGGGTAATGGCGGTTCGGTAGTAGAAGGCAACCATCGAGAGAACGGGGACACCGCGATGGGCATGTTCGACAACATGAAGGACAAGGCCGGCGACCTGGTCGACGAGCACGGCGACAAGGTCGACGAGGGCCTGGACCAGGCCGGCGAGTTCGCCGACGAGAAGACCGGCGGCAAGTACGGCGACAAGATCGACCAGGGCACCGACATGGCCCGGGACCGGCTGGACAACCTCGACGGCCAGAACGACGACCTCCGGGACAACGATTCCTGAGCTCGTTCCGGCGCGTCGGTACGCCCGAGCGGCCGCGGAACTCGCCGCGGCCGTCCGGCGCACCCCCGGCAGGGGGCCGGCGAGGCCCTGGTCGATGCTCTTGGCAACAGGTTCGCTGAGAGCCCGCTGAGCGTTGGCTGGCAGACGCTGCGGGCGACCGAACCGTCGCGCGGGGTGAGAAACGCCGAGGGGGGTACGTCTCGCGGGCCGCAGGACGTACTCTGCCTCTAGCAAGGGGTGGATGGGGCTGCAGGGGGGAACTGCATGATGCTGGATTTTTGCCTGCGCTCGGGGACGGGAAGCCGGTGACGCCGCTACGGCGGATCCTGGTCTGGATCTCTGGCGCGTCGGCCGGACTGGGGGCCGCGCTGGCGGCGACGATTCCGTTCGAGAGCGCCGAGCTGATCGACATCTCACGCCGTGGCGGTACGCCGGGGGCGCACCATGTCGCGGTGGATCTCGCCGACCCGGACTCGTGGCCGGTGGTCGACAAGGACTTCCGGCAGCGGATCGAGGCCGGCGATCCGGAACTGGTGGTGTTCATCCACAACGCCGGGACGCTGACGCCGCTCGGCTCGGCGGATCATGTCGACACCGAGCAGTACACCCGTAACGTGCTGTTGAACTCCGCGGCCGCGCAGGTGCTCGGGCAGTCGTTCCTGAGCGCGCTGTCCGGGCGGGACTGCGAACAGCACCTGATCATGGTGTCGTCCGGTGCGGCGAGCAGACCGCACGAGGGCGAGTCCAGCTATTGCGCGGGCAAGGCCGCGATCGACCAGTGGGTGCGCACGGTCGGGCTCGAGCAGCGGCGCCGACATCCCGGCTGCCGGGTCGTCTCCGTGTCACCCGGCTCGGTCGACACGGCAATGCAGGCCGAACTGCGCGCGGCCAGTCCGTTCGAGGTTCCGGTGTCGAGCCGCTTCCGCGAGATGGAGGCCCTCGGCAAGCTCTCCAAACCCGAGACGGTGGCGCGGTCCATCTGGTCGCTGCTCGACCGTGACGTCGCCAGCGGCACCGTCCTGCACGTCCGCGATCTGACCTAGAGCGCGCTCCGCGCCAGCCGGTGGACCTGCGCCCGCGTCGCCGGGTACAGCTCGGTGAAGGTTTGCAGCAGGCTCGCGTACGTCGGCGCCGTCGCCGGGTCGGGCGCCACGACGTGATCCGGTCTGGTCCAGTCGGTGTCCGGTGCGCGCAGCAGGTGACCGCGGCCGTGCCGCAGCGTCAGGCCCGCGATCACGCCGCGTGCCAGCGGGTCGTAGATCGGGGTCCGCTCGCCGCTGAAGTACGGCAGCAGGACGAGCCCTTCACTGCCCGCGGGGACGGCGGCCGCTTCCGCGAGCAGCGTCTCGAAGGGTGCACCGCCGGTCAGGTCCTGAAGCCAGGTCGTAACCGTCCCGGACGTGGCCATACCGGCGGCCAGGGTGTGCGATCCGCGCTCGACCCCGGACGTCGTCCAGAGGCCGCGCACGCTCGTCGGGGCGGGAAGGACCTGGACGAAGAACATCGTCGAGCCGTACATCAGCATCAGGTCGCCGGGCCGCCGTACGCCGACGCTGAACGCCTCTGCCCACGCGTCGACGGTCCCCGCGACGACCGGCGTCCCTTCGGACAGGCCGGTCTGCTCCGCGGCGGCCCGCCGTACGACACCCACCTGTTCGGACGGCCACACCAAGCGTGGCAATGCGAGACCCGGCAGGACTGCTTCCACCCAATCCGCTGCCCAGTCCTGCCGGCGGATGTCGTAGAACGGGTCGCACTGGCTGGCCGTGTGGTGGTCGAGCATCCATTCGCCGGTCAGCCGCGCCACGACGTACGTGTGCGCACTGAACCAGCGGTCCTGCGGCCGCCACGCGTCACCCGCGGCGCGCCGCAGCCAGGCCAGCTTCGGCCCGATCGCCTGGCTGGACAGGTCCTTCCCGCAGCGCTCCAGGATCGCGTCCGCGCCGAGCTGCTCGGTGATCTCGGCGATCTCGCGGGTCGAGCGGGTGTCGACGCCGTACAGGATCGCCGGCCGCCGCGGGCGCAGGTCGTCGTCGGTCTGGACGACACACGGCCCGAGACCGGAGACGCAGATCGCCGCGACATCGGTCGTGTCCAGCTCGGCGAGGACCTCGACGACGTCGCCCCACCAGTCGCGCTCGGGATCCATCTCGGCCCAGCCCGGCTGCGGCAGGCTCGGGGCGTGGTCGCGGCGTGCGACCGCCACGACCTCGCCGTCGAGCGTGCTCAGAACAGCCTTCGTACTGCCGGTACCGATGTCGACGCCGATGACGAAGCTCATCCGGCAATTGTCCAGGTGTACGGGACCCCGGCGGTGAGAGACACCTCCTCGCGACGCTCGCCGTGGCGGAGGACGACGGTGCCGTCCCGGTCGGCCGTCAGGACGGCGTGCGCCGCGTCCGCGGACCAGGTGAGGTCGACGCCGACGCCGCCGCGGGCGCGCAGACCGGTGATCGAGCCCTCCGGCCAGGCGTCCGGCAGCGCTGGGAAGATCTCGAGCTCGCCGGTGTGGCTCTGCAGCAGCATCTCCGCGATCCCGGCGGTCGCACCGAAATTGCCGTCGATCTGGAACGGCGGGTGCGCGCAGAAGAGGTTCGGGTACAGGCCCGAGCCGTCCCCCACGTAGTCGGTGCCCGAATCGGAGGCCGGAGTCAGCAGCTCGCGGACCAAACGGTGGGCGGCCGCGGCGTCGCGGAGCCTTGCCCACAACGAGATCCGCCACGCCAGCGACCAGCCCGTGCTCTTGTCCCCACGCAACTCCAAGGTGCGGGCCGCGGCCCGAGCGAGCTCCGGCGTACCGTCCGGGGTGATCTGGTCGCCGGGGTGCAGGCCGATCAGATGGGACGTGTGGCGGTGCTGCGGCTCGGCCTCGGCGAAGTCCGCCAGCCACTCCTGCAGCTGGCCCCGGCTGCCGACCTGCGGGTCGGGGATGCGCTTGCGGGCGGCGGTCAGGTCGTCGACGAGCGGGTCGGCGAGCTCGAGCTCGGCCGCGGCCTGCACGCAGCGGTCGAACAGGTCCGCGATCAGCGACAGGTCCATCGTCGCGGAGGTCGTGACCGAAGCGGGTTCGCCGTCGGCGGCGACGTACTCGTTCTCCGGCGAGGTCGACGGCGCCGTACCGAGCGTGCCGTCCGGGAGCTCGAACAGCCAGTCGAGACAGAACTCGGCGGCACCGCGGAGCACCGGCCAGGCGCCGCGGAGATATTCGCGATCGCCGGTGAACGCGTAGTGGTCCCAGAGGTGACGGCACAGCCAGACGCCGGCCATCGGCCAGTTCGACCACTTCGGGTTGCCGTCGACGGGCGCGGTCCAGCACCAGGCGTCGGCGTTGTGATGCGCGGTCCAGCCCTTCGTGCCGTAGAGCTCCTCGGCCGTACGGCGTCCTGCCTCGGCGAGGTTCGCTACGTAGGTGAGCAGGGGCTCGTGGCACTCGGACAGGGACGTCGTCTCCGCCGGCCAGTAATTCATCTCGGTGTTGATGTTGACCGTGTAGTTGCTGCTCCACGGCGGCTGCAGATGCTCGTTCCAGATGCCCTGCAGGTTGGTCGGCAGGCCGCCCGGGCGGGAGCTGGAGATCATCAGATAGCGCCCGAAGTTGTAGATGAGCGCCGCCAGTCCCGGATCGTCGCCCGCGGTGGTGAGCCGCCGGTCGGTGGTCAGCTCGACATCGGAGGGCAGTGTGAGCACCGAACGCCGGAAGAGCTCCTGGTAGTCAGCTACATGCTCGTCACGCAGGTCCTCCGCCTTGGCAAGCGCAGTTCGGACTGTCGTGTCGGCGGCATCGCGGCACTCTTCGCGGGTGCGTGTCGGTGTGATCGCCGGTCCTTCGTAGCCCGTGGCCGTGGCGAGTACGACGTACAGCTCGGTCGCTTCGCTGACGGTCAGCGCCTCGTCGGTCGCCGTGACGGATCCGTCGGTGTGCGCCCGCAGTACGACGGCCGCGCTCATGCCACGGTCGTCGCCGTCGGAGTACTGGATCGGGTCGGCGGCGTTGCCGTGCGGCGGGGCGACGGACGACGGGCAGGTCGCCAGCAGCGCCAGCCCGTTGTCACCGACCACCTCCGTGGTCGAGCGGAGCTGCGAGGTGAGGCTGAGCGTCACGGTGAGCGGCTGCGATGCGCCCAGACGTAGGATCAATGCCTGCGCTGGCGCGCTGACGAACACTTCCTGCCAGACCTCGACGCCGCCGACCTCGTACTCGGCCCGCGCCACTGCGGTGTCCAGGTCGAGCCGCCGCCGATAGTTTGCGACGGCACCCGACGGCCGGTAGTCCAGCAGCAGGTCGCCGAGCGGCATGTATGCCTGCGAGTGCCCGCTGTGGAAACCGTGCGAGAGCTCCTCGGCCATGCGGACGTCGCCCTGCGCCAGCGCCGCCCGGACCCGGTCGACCGCCGCCGCGCCGACCTCGCCGATCGGCGTCGACAGCCGGCGGGTGGTCTCCGGGCTGCCCGACCACAGCGTCTCGTCGTTCAGCGCGATCCGGTCACGCTCGGCGCCGCCGAACCACATCGCCCCGATCCGGCCGTTGCCGAGCGGCAGCGCCGCGAGCCAGTCCGCCGCGGGAGCGTCGTACGTGAGCTCCGTGGCGGCCGCAGTCATCCGATCTCTCATACGGCAGATCCTCCCCCGCGCACGACGCGCCGCGCGACCGGGGGTCCGGCAGGTGGTCAGGCGGCCTCGGCGAACTGGGTCGCGTAGAGGTCGGCGTACAGCCCGCCGCGGGCGAGCAGCTCGTCGTGCGTGCCGCGCTCCTGGATGCGGCCGTCGTCGAGGACGAGGATGACGTCGGCGTTGCGGATCGTCGACAGCCGGTGCGCGATGACGAGCGACGTCCGGCCGGCCAGCGCGTTCGCGAGCGCGGTCTGGACGGCGGCCTCGGACTCGGAGTCGAGGTGCGCGGTGGCCTCGTCGAGGATCACGATCGACGGCGACTTGAGCAGCAGCCGGGCGATCGCGAGCCGCTGACGTTCGCCGCCGGACAACCGGTACCCGCGGTCGCCGACCACGGTGTCCAGACCGTCCGGAAGGCTGTCGACGAGGGCAGCGATCTGCGCCGCTTCGAGCGCCGCGTGCAGCTCGTCGTCGGTCGCGTCCGGGCGGGCCAGCTGCAGGTTGGCGCGGATCGTGTCGTGGTACAGGTGCGAGTCCTGGGTGACCACCCCGATCGCCGCGCGCAGCGAGGTCTGCGTGACCTCCCGTACGTCGTGACCGCCGACCAGGACGGCGCCGCCGGTGGCGTCGTACATCCGGGAGACGAGCGAGGACAGGGTGGATTTGCCGGCGCCGGACGGGCCGACCACGGCGACCATCTGCCCCGGCTCGACGGTGAACGTGACGTCCTTCAGGACCTCGTCCCCGGTCTCGGCCGACAGCGTCGCGACCGATTCCAGCGAGGCGAGCGACACCTCTTCCGCGGACGGGTAGTGGAACGACACGTGGTCGAACTCGATCGACGGCTCCGCGGTCGCCGGCAGCGTCTTCGCGTCCTTGCGATCGGCAACCATCGGCGGCAGGTCGAGGACCTCGAGCACCCGCTCGAAGCTGACCAGCGTGGTCATCACGTCGACCTGGATGTTGGACAGCGCGGTCAGCGGGCCGTAGAGCCGGTTCAGGTACGCCGTCAGCGCGACGACCGTCCCGATCCCGACCATCCCTTCGACGGCGAAGACCCCGCCGACGCCGTACACGAGCGCCACCGCGAGCGCGGCGACCAGCGTCAGGGAGACGCGGAAGACACCGGCGTACATCGACGTGGTGACGCCGATGTCGCGGACCCGGGCGGCCTTCCCGGCGAAGTCCCGGGAGGCGTCCTCGGTCCGGCCGAACACCTTGGCGAGCACCGCGCCGGCGACGTTGAAGCGCTCGGTCATGGTCTGCGCCATGGTGGCGTTCAGCTTGTACGTCTCCGCCGTCGCCGCGCGCAGCTTCCCGGCGAGCAGCCGGGCGGGAATGACGAACAGCGGCAGCACAACGAGCGCGAGCAGCGTGATCTGCCACGACATCACGAACATCGCCGCGAGCACCAGCGCGACGCTGAGCAGGTTGCTGACGACGTTGGACAGTGTGGAGGTGAACGCCTGCTGGGCACCGAGGACGTCGCCGTTCAGGCGCTGGATGAGCGCGCCGGTCTGCGTCCGGCTGAAGAACGCGACGGGCAATTGCTGGACGTGGTCGAACACGGCGGTGCGGAGGTCGTAAACGAGACCCTCGCCGATCCGCGCGGAGAACCAGCGCTCGGCGAGGGTGATCGCGCTGTTCGCGATTGCGAGCAATGCGACGACGAGAGCGAGCCACACGACGACCTCGGCATGGCCCGGCACGATGCCGCGGTCGATGATCGCGCGGAACAGCAGCGGGGTGACCGCGCCGGTGCCGGCGTCGAACGCGACGAGGACGACGAACACGGCCAGGTAGCCGCGGTACGGACGGGCGAAGGAGAGGATCCGGCGGAGGGTGCCCGCCGACAACTTGTGATGCCGGACGGAGGAGTCCTTCAACAGCGAACGCATCGCACGCCCGCCGCCGGATCCCCCGCCCGGAAAGCCGGAGATCTGCGACATGCAGTTCCTTCCAGTCAGGGATCAAGATATACTGAGGTTAACTCACTATGAGTCAACCTCACAACCACCTCGGTTTGTTCCCCTCCGGTGAAGAAGGGCCACTAGGCTCTGGACATGCATGCGCCTGATGACGCGGCCGAACAGATCGCCGGCCTACTGGACGGCATCGTCCGCCGCCAGCGCCGAGCCGGCCGCGAGGGCTTCGGCGAAAGCGTCACCCACGGCCAGTTCCGAGTCCTGCGCACGCTCGACCACGCCGGCGAGGCGCTGCGACTGAACGAGCTGGCGGCGCGGCTGGGCATCGTCCCGCGCTCGGCGACCTCGGTCGTGGACGACCTCGAGGCGGCCGGGCTGGTGGCGCGGCAGCCGGATCCGCACGACCGCCGCGCCACGCTGGTGGATCTCACGCCCGACGGCCGCAAGATCCTCGCCACACTGCGCGAGAAACGCCGCGACGTCATGGTCAGCCAGCTGGCGAGGCTGACCCCCGAGGAGCAGCAAACCCTAGCCCGGCTCCTCCAGCGCCTCGCCGAGGACTAACCCGCTCCCGGCCGTTTGAGTGGTTAACCACGCACGATGCCCCTTCGCCCCTCGCATACGGGAGGGTGAAGGGGCACGTTCAGGGGTTAACTACTCAAACGGGTTCGGGGCCGCGGCGTGGGTCAGTTGCCGGTGGCAAGGGCTCGGGCGGTGGCCAGGTCGTAGAGGAAGGTGTTGACCGGGGTCGGGACGCCGGCGGCGTTGCCGAGGCGGACGACGGCTCCGGTCCAGGCGTCCAGTTCGGACGGGCGGCCGGCGATCAGGTCGCGCTGGAGTGAGGTGGTGCCGTCGGCGGGGAGCTGGTCGATCCAGGCCAGCGTGCGCGGTACGACGTCGGCTGCGAGCTGGATGCCGCGGGCGAGCGCGACGTCGCGGATCTCGGTGATGGCCTCGGTGAGCAGCCGGCGGGTGGCGGGGTGGGTGCGGAGCACGCCGTACGCGGCGCCGGTCGCCGTACCGAGGCCGCCGCCCGGAACGACCGACAGGAACTTCGTCCACAGCGCCGCCCAGATGTCGTCCGGGACGTTCGCCTGCAGGCCCGCGCCGACGACCGCGTCCCGCAGCCGGTCGGTCCGCGGCGTGACCTGGTTGTCCCACTCCCCGACGTTGAGCTTCCCGTTGCCGAGGTGCCGGACGACACCAGGACTCTCGACGTACGCGATCACCTCCGCGGCACCGGGCAGTACGGCGTCCCGCCCGTAGACGTCCGCGACCTGGCCGGGCGCCTCGACCCCGTTCTGCACGGTGACGATCGCGGTGTCCGCGCCCACCAGCGGCCGGATCGCGGCGATCGCTTCGGGCAACTGCCACGTCTTCACGCAGACCAGCACGTAGTCGACCGGACCGATCTCCGCCGGATCGCTCGTCGCCCGCACCGGCAGCCGCAGGTCACCGGCCGGGCTCAGTACCGCGAGTCCGTCGGCGTTCATCGCTTCCAGGTGCTTGCCCCGCGCGACGAACGCCACGTCCTGCCCGGCGGCGGCCAGCCGCGCGCCGAAGTAACCGCCCACCCCACCCGCGCCGACGATCCCGATCCTCACAGCCCACTCCCTCTGTCCGATTCAACTGGTAACCGTAGCGCGGTGGATTGAGAGGTTCGCGCAATCGGCCGATGCCGCCCCGTCCGGGCTGGTTGATTGTCGGCATGCGTACACCGACGACAACACCCGCGCAGGCGGCCGAGCTGATCCGGCGCGACCAGAACCTGCTGCTGAGCCGGACCGAAGGCTTGACCGAGACCGAGCTGCGCGCGCCGTACGACGTGGCCGCCGGGCCGCTCGGGGACTTCTGCGACTCGCTGCACGATCTGGTCGCGCACGTGCTGATGTGGGACGAGATCACCCTCGCCGTGCTGCGGGACGCCCGAGCGGGCCGGCTGCACTGGAGTCTCGATCCGCGCTGGGAGACCGCCGACAGCGGGCGCGCACTGAACCTCGGCGGCGTGGAGGCGGGCCGGCGGATCCCGTCCGAGCTCGTGCTGCACCGGTTCCGCAGCGTCGGCGCCGCGCTCGTCGACGAGATCGCGCAGTACGACGACGGCACCTGGACGGACCCGTCGACGGGCGCCGGGTTCGACGGCGGCATCGGCGCGCTGGCGGAGTACGTCTCGACCACGCCGGACGGGATCCTGTTCGCGCACGCGGCCCGCCACCTGGCTATGGTGCGCGCATGATCCACGAGATCGTCGACAGCCCGCAGTACGGGCCTGAGACGGACGCCTTGCGGAAGCTGCTCGCCGACCAGCCGGATCATCCAGGGCTGGATCCGTACCAGGCGCTGCTGCTCGATCGGGAGGAGCTGCCCGACCCGGCCGTGGCCGGCGAACGTGACCCGCGGGTGGCCGTCGAGGACCTCGCGGTCGAGTTGCCCGGCCGGACGCTGCAGGCCCGGCTCTACCGGCCGTCACCACGGCCCCGGCCCGTTCTGCTCTGGCTGCACGGCGGCGGATTCGTCGGCGGGGACCTGCGGGACATCGAGTTCGCGACCTCCGGGATCGCCGCCGCCGGCAACGTCACGGTGATCTCACTCAACTATCGCCTCGCGCCCGAGAACCCTTGCCCGGCGGGGCTGCACGACGTCAGCGACACACTCGCCTGGATCCGCGCGAACGTCGACGGCGACGGACGGATCGCTGTGGGTGGCCAGAGCGCGGGCGGCGCACTGGCCGCCGGCGCCTGCCAGCTCGCCCGCGACGCGGGTGCGCCACTCCCCGACCGGCAGATCCTGTGCTATCCGGTCCTGGACCTGCATCCGGCCGCCGACTGGCACGAGTGGTACTTCGGAGCACGCGACATCCCTGCGGGCGCCGTACCGCTGCAGGCCGCGACGCTCGCCGGGCTGCCGCCGACGCTGATGCTGGCGGCCGGGCGGGACTGGTTGCGCGACGACGCGCTCGCGTACGCCGGTCGTCTGGAGCAGGACGGCGTGCCGACGCGGCTGGTCGAGTACGCGGACACGATGCACGCGTTCCTGAACTTCCCGGCGGCGCTCTCCGCCGGGCGGCACGCGGTCGAGCTGATCGCGGCGGATCTGCGGGCCGCGTTCGGCTAGGACCTGGGTCCTAGTGGTCGGCGCGGTGGGTGAAGAACCGGGCCGGGTTGCCGGCGGCGCGCGGATTCGACGCCAGCCAGGTGGTGAACGAGTCGGGATGGCGGCGTTCGAGCTCGTCCAGGTAGGCCCGCCGTACGTCGACCATCGCCTGCCGGTGGTCGGCGCTCATCGCGCGCTGGAGCTGGTTGAAACTGCGGCGCCAGGCCAGGCACAGCTCCTCGTCGCTCAACTCGCCGACGCTGCGCACCACGGCGGTCAGGTACTTCGGCATCGGCCACTGGGCGGTCGGGTCGGGGTCCGCGCGGACCGCCTTCAGCTGCCGACTCGATGCCTTGGGCAACCGGATGCGCCGGCGCGGCAGCGTCCCCGCCGGGCGCTCAGGGCGACCGGAGCGCAGCCATCCCACGACCGGGGGCGAGATCCCGACGATCAGCAGGAGCAGGACCGCGGTAGGCGCGCCGATCGCGGCGGCGTACCCGCAGACCGCGAGCAGGCAGAGTCCGCCGAGAACCGCGCCCCGCGGCACCACGTGCAGCAGGTCCGACGACGGCAGGTCGCGGCTGAGGCCGATACTGAGAAAGATCGCTCCGGTGGTGAACGCGGCGACCACGAAGGCCGCGAGATTGGTCGCCGGTGACACGAACACCAGCGCGGCCAGCACTCCGATCACGGCCAGCATCACCACGGCTGCCCGCCAGATCCGCAGATATCGCAGCTCGGCATCCACCATGCTCACCCAGTGCCCCATCGCCCGGCCCTGCAACCGGAGTCCTCAGGCCAGTGTGACGCGTTTCAGGGCTGCAATGAAGGCTGCTGTGGCCGGCGGGTCGGGAGGTTCGCCGTACGTCGCGAGGAGGATCCGCCGGACGACCGGCAACTCCGTCGAGCACACCCCGTCGGCGAGGTGCGATCGCAGCGCCAGGCCGGGCGAGGTGGTGACGCCGAGCCCGGCCCGGACGAGGGCCTGCTTGACGATCACGTCGTCGCTGGTGAACGCGATCCGCGGCGTGAACCCGGCGTCGGCGCAGTGCTGCAGCAGCTCGCGGCGGCAGTTCTCACAGCCGGCGATCCAGTCCGAGTCGCGATGGTCGGTGAGAGTCTCACCGGGGCGGCTGCTCAGCAGGTGGATCGGGTCGTCGCGCAGGTAGCTGTAGCGGATGCCGTCGTCCGGCTGCTCGTCGTCGTACCGGAACACGATCGCGAGGTCGATCTCCCCCGCCCGCAGCTGCCGTACGGCGACCCGCGGGTGGGCGTCGGTGAGTTCCAGCCGGAGGTCCGGGTAGTCGCGGCGCAGCTCGGCCGCGGCCGGTGGCACGAGTTCGCTGAGTGCCGAGCTGAAGGCGCCGACCCGGACCCGGCCGGAGCGCAGGCCCACGAGCGCGGCGAGCTCGGCGTCGGCGGCGTCGACGCGGCCGACGATCTCGGCGGCACGGCGGGCGAGCACCTCCCCTTCCGGGGTGAGCCGGATCCCGCGGCCGGCCTTCTGCACCAGCTTCGCTCCCGTCGCGGCCTCCAGCCGGGCGAGGTGATGACTGACGGTGGGCTGCGTGTAGTGCAGCGCCGCGGCCGCCGCCGTGACCGAACCGTGCGCGGCGACCGCGGCCAGCACCCGCAGCCGGACCAGATCGAGCATGTATCGATGCTATCTATGCCTCTGCCGTCGAATTGGCATTGGACGCATGAATGGCCGCCGGGCGACGCTGGTGACCATGACCGGCACAGTGATCTGGCACATGACGATGTCCCTCGACGGCTTCATCGGGGACCGCGACGACAACCTCGGCTGGACCTCGCTCGCGGACGGCGGGCCGTCCGGTCTCGGCGCGGAGGTGATCGCCGGCTGTGGCGCGTTCCTGTGCGGCGGCAAGCGGGTCGAGGCGGTCGGCGAGAACCGTCCGTACGGCGGGGCGTGGCAGGGCCCGATCCTCGTCTACACGCGCAAGGACCCGGCCACGAACCCGATCCCGGAGTTCACCTACGTGAGCGGCGACATCCGCGACGTGGTGGCGGACGGGCTGCGCGCGGCCGCCGGCCGGAACCTCGTCGTCACCGGCGGCGCCGTTCCCCGCCTGGCGCTGGAGGCCGGCCTGGTCGACGAGATCGTCCTGCACGTCGTCCCCGTGCTGCTGGGCGAAGGCGTCCGCTTCTACGACAGCCCCGGCGTGCACCCGACCCGGCTGAAGCTCCGCACGGCCGAGAACCTGAACTTCCGGTTCGGGATCGTGAAGTGATGCAACCGGTTGCACTATCGTGGCCGCATGGCAACACGTACCGGGGTCACGATTCGCGAGGTCGCGATCGCCGCCGAGGTGTCGCGGTCGACGGTGTCGCGGGCCTTCACCAGGCCGCAACTGCTCAGCCCGGAGACCGTCGAGCACGTCCGCGCGGTCGCGGCCCGGCTCGGGTACGTCGGGAACCAGGCCGCGCGGGCGCTGTCGACCGGCCGGTTCGGGAACATCGCGGTCGTCGTACCGGACATTGCGAACCCGTTCTTCCCGCCGCTGGTGCGGAGCCTGCAACTCGCCGCCGAGACCGCCGACCTCGCGGTGTTCCTCGGCGACTCCGACGAGTCGGCGGAGCGGGAGGCCAAGCTGATCGCCCGGCTGGCACCGCAGGTCGAGGGCTTCGTGCTCGCCTCGCCGCGGCTGTCCGAGGAGCTGATCCGTGGACTGGCCGCGACCCGTCCGGTCGTCCTGGTGAACCGCGACCTCGACGGCATCCCACGAGTGCTGATCGACTCGTCGGGCGGGATGACCGAGGCCGTGCTGCTGCTGAAGAAACTCGGCCACGAGCGGCTGGCGTACCTGGCCGGACCGCGTGACTCCTGGTCGGACCAGCAGCGCCGGGACACCCTCACGCAGACGTCCGCGAAGGCGGGACTGACGGTCGAGATCATCGAGGTCGGGCGGCCCACCTACACGGCCGGGCGGGACTCGGTGTCGGCGCTCGTCCGGTCCGGGGCGACCGCGGCGATCGCGTTCGACGACGTGGTCTCGCAGGGAGTGCTGGCCGGGCTCGAGGTGCGCGGCCTCTCGGTGCCGGCGGACTTCAGCCTGGTCGGCTGTGACGACACCCTCGCCCCGCTCACCACGCCCGCGCTGACCAGCGTCTCGGCCGGGGCGGCGACCGCCGGCACGGCGGCCGCGAAGCTGCTCGTCGACCTGCTGGAAGCTACCGAGCCGAGCGCCGGGTGCGTGACGATCGCGACGCACCTGGTCACCCGCGCGACGACCGCGCCGGCACCGAAACCCGCGCCGTGATGCGTTGACGTGCAACCGGTTGCATGCTGGAATCACGGATATGACGCGAATCGCGATCGCCGGCGCCGCCCACCCGCACGTGGCCTATGCGACCGCCGAGGTCGACCAGGTCGCCGCGTTCGAGCTGGTCGCGGTGGCGGACCCGTCCCGCGAGAACGCCGAGCGCTGGGCAGCGCCGTACGACGCCAAGGTCTTCACCGACCACCGGCAGATGCTGCGCGACACCGAGCCTGACGTCATCATGGTCGCCGGCATCTACGGCGACCGCGGCCAGGCAGTGGTCGACGCGCTCAACGCCGGCTGCCATGTGATCGCCGACAAACCGCTGTGTACGACGCTCGAGGATCTGGACGCGATCGCCGAGGCCGCGCGCCGCACCGGTCGGCACGTGACCCTGCTGCTCGAGAAGCGGTACTACCCCGTCACGCTCGCCGCCGTGCAGATCGCCGACCGGCTCGGCGCCATCCACGGCGTGACGTCGTCCGGCCCGCACAAGCTGAACCGCCCGACCCGTCCGGCGTGGTTCTTCGAGCGCGAGCGGTACGGCGGGCTCCTGAACGACCTCGCCGTGCACGACATCGACGCCGCCCTGCTCTTCACCGGCCTGACCGCCGGAACCGTCAGCGGCACCGTCGTGGACAGCTCGTACGGCGTGGCGACGCTGAGCGGTCCGGGCGCGGTCATCACCGCCGGCGTCGACTGGATGAACCCGGCCGGCTCGCCGGTGCACGGCGACTACCGGATGAAGCTGGTCGGCACCGAAGGCACCGCGGAGCTGCTCTGGGCCCGCAACCGCCTGGTCCTCACCACGACCGACCTGGCGCCGCACGACGTACCGCTGCCGGCCGGCTTCCGGCCCGCCGAGAAGCCGCTGCAGGCGCTTGCTGCAGGCAACGAACCGGACATCACGACGGACCGGAGCCTGCTCGTCACGCGGATTGCCCTGCTGGCCCAGCGCTCGGCAGAGACAGATGGAAGCCCACTGGCCTGGACAGCTGACTAGCCATCGATCGGAGATTTACATGCGTTTCGCCCTCATCGGCGCCGGCGTGATCGGCGCCGTGCACGCCCGCCTCCTCGAAGCCCTCGGGGACGAGGCCGTCCTGGTCGCGGTCGTGGACAAGGACCTCGACCGCGCCGGCAAAATCGTCTCGCAGTACGGCGGGCGCGCGTACCCGGCGCCGGCCGACGCGTACGCCGCCGAGGAGATCGACGCCGTCGGAATCTGCCTGCCCAGCGCGCTGCACGCCGACGTCGCCGTCGAGGCGCTGCACGCGGGCAAGCACGTCGTCGTCGAGAAGCCGGTCGACATCAGCCTGGCCGCCGCGGACCGGCTGATCGACGCGCAGCGGGAGACCGGACTGACCGTCGCCGTGATCAGCCAGCGCCGGTTCCAGCCCCCGGTCGCGCAGATCCGGGCCGCAATCGACAGCGGCGCGCTCGGCCGGGTCACGTCCGGGATCGCCGAGTCGGCGTTCTTCCGGCCGCAGTCGTACTACGACGGCGACGACTGGCGCGGCACCCTCGCGGTCGACGGCGGCGGCGCCCTGATGAACCAGGGCATCCACGCGCTCGACCTGCTGGTCTGGATGCTCGGCCGCCCGATCCGGGTGAGCGCACAGACCGGACGGCTCGCGCACGAAGGCATCGAGGTCGAGGATCTGGCGGGCGCGACGATCGTGTTCGAGAGCGGGGCGATCGGTCTGATGCTCGCCAGTACGGCGGCGTACCCGGGCCGCCCGGTCCGGCTGACGATCCACGGCGACCAAGGCACGGCGGTCCTCGACGACGACCAGCTCGCCTACTTCGCCGCCGCGGACGCCACGGCACCCGAGGCGACGGCGTTGGAAGGACCGGACGGCTGGGGGCCGACCGAGCTCGCACACCTCGCGCAGTACCGCGACTTCATCGCCGCCGTCCGCGAAGGCCGTCCGCCGGCCGTGACGCTGGAAGCGGGTCGGCGGTCGCTCGCGACGGTGCTCGCGGTTTACGAGTCCGCCCGCTCCGGGCAGCCGGTCGAGCTGAAGGAGAACTGATCCATGCCGCTGCGCATCGCTCTCGTCGGCACCGAGAACAGCCACGCCGACCACATCGTCGAGCACCTCAACGTCGACCCCGTCGCCGACACCGCGCGCATCGTCGCACTGGTCGGCGCGGACGACGAACGCAACCGCAAGCTCGCCGCGACCGGCGGCATCACCCAGATCGTGCCGACATCGGCGGAGCTGCTCGGCGGTGTCGACGCGCTGATCGTCACCAACCGCGACGGGGCGCTGCACCGCGAACACGCCGTACCGTTCCTCGAGGCCGGTCTGCCCGTGTGGGTGGACAAGCCGTTGGCCGCGAGTACGGCGGATGCGCGGGCGATCCTGGACGCGGCGCGACGCGGTGGTGCTGCGGTGACGTCGTACTCCGCGGTGCGCTGGGTCGCGGACGCGGATGAGCTCGCGGCCGCCGAGGTCGGTGAACTCCAGGCGGTCACTGTCACCGGGCCGGCTGATCCGGACAGCGAGTACAGCGGGATCTTCTTCTACGGAATTCATGCGGCCGATCTGGCGCAGCGGCTGGCTCCCGGCGAGCCGGGTCCGGTCACCGTCGAGCGGGTCGGTTCCACTGTGGTCGTCCGCTACCTGTGCGGCGGGGTGCTCGTGACCTTGCAGCTGGTGAAGCCGACGGACGACGGGCGGGTGCCGTTCCACGCCGAGATCGTCGGGCGCACCGGGCTGGTGAGTCACGACGTACGGCTGGACTCGGAGTACGTCGTCCCTGGTCTGAAGGTGTTCCTCGACATGCTCGAGACCGGCGAGCGCCCGCTCGACGACGCGAGGATGCTGGCGCCGATCACCGTGCTGGAGCAGACTCACACGATCCTGCGCCAGCCCGTTCAGGAGGTATGAACAGGTACGAGCGACGAGTGTCCGGAGCCGACTGGGATGCGGTGGCGGCGGAGGTTGACGACCTCGGTTGTGCGTTGCTGCCGCAGCTGCTGACCCCGGCCGAGTGTGCACAGATCGCCGGCATGTACGACGACGTCCAGCGGTTCCGCGCGACGATCGACATGGCGCGGCACCGGTTCGGCGAGGGTCAGTACCGGTACTTCGACCGGCCGTTCCCCGAGGCGGTCGAGTCGTTGCGGCAGGCGCTGTATCCGCGGCTGCTGCCGATCGCGCGCGACTGGTACGCGAAGCTCGGCCGGGAAGCGGAGTGGCCGGACACCCTCGACGAATGGCTGGACAGGTGTCATCAGGCCGGGCAGGTCCGGCCGACGCCGATCCTGTTGCGGTACGGCGCGGGCGACTGGAACGCCCTGCACCGGGATCTGTACGGCGACAAGGTGTTCCCGCTCCAGGTCGTGATCAACCTGAACGACCCGGGCGCCGACCACACCGGCGGCGAGTTCCTGCTGGTCGAGCAGCGGCCGCGGGCGCAGTCGCGGGGTACGTCGACGCTGATCCCGCAGGGCCACGGGCTGGTCTTCACGACGCGCGATCGGCCGGTGAAGTCGGCGCGCGGCTGGTCGGCCGCACCGGTCCGGCACGGCGTGTCCGCGATCCGCTCAGGTCAGCGCCATACGCTCGGGCTCGTGTTCCACGACGCTAAATAGCGCTGCAGATGTCCCACGCCGACTGCTGCAACAAGGCCGCGGTCTCGTTGTCGAGGCCCTTGACCGGGGTGTCGATGCCGACCGGGTCCTCGTCGAGCAGCGCGATCAGGAAGACGCACGCCGCGAGATAGCTGCCGGCGAGGGCCGGGTGGCTGTTGTCCGCGTCGTGGAGCGCGGGTTCGTCGTGTTCGGCGAGGAAGTGTTCCCAGATCATGCCGACCGGGACGAGCGTCGCGCCGAGCTCGACCGCGGCGGCGCCGTACGCGTCGGTCAACGCCCGTTGGGTCTCCGGCGCGTTGCGGCGTGCCCAGGTCAGGTACAACGCCGTCCGCGCGCCGGCCGCGGTGATCGCCGCACCGAAGTCGCGGGCACTCTCGCGGAAGCGGTCCGGACTCTTGATCGGCAAGGTGCTCTGCTCCTGCAGGACGACGGTGTCGTAGCCGCCGTTCGCGATCTCGTCGAGCGCCTTGCCGGCGTTGAGATGCTGCCGCAGCGAAGCGCCACCGGCCGAGATCAGCTTGTGCCCGACCTCGATCCCCCGCGCCGCAGCCAGCCCCTTGATCAACCCGGGCAGGTTGTTCCGCGACGTGAAGCTGTTACCCACAAACAGAATCCGCACGACACGGACGCTACTACTCGTTTGACCGCTGCCCCCGGCTGCCTGTTGGGTGGCGGGGTGAGTGAGTTGCGGATTGTGCCGGTGATCGATGAGCAGACCGTGCTGGACTGGCAGCGGGTGCACAACGAGATCATCCCGACGGCGCCGTTGTCGGTCGACGACATCCGGGAGCGGGCGACGCGGAACGTGCTCGAGGTGGCGTACGACGGCGACGTCCTCGTCGGCTGTTCCACGGTCCGCCCGCCGTCGGAGGAGACCCGGGCGGCGGTGGTGATCGCCCGGGTGCTCCCGGCGTACCGGCGCCGTGGTTTCGGTACGGCGCTCTACGAGCACTGCCTGCGGCGCGGGCGGGAGTTGGGGGACGGCATCGAGACGCACATCCTGAGCAGCAACGCCGACGGCCTCCGGTTCGCGAAGGCGCACGGCTTCGTCGAGGTGGAGACCTATCTGCTGCCGGGCGACACGATTCCGTTCGTCGAACTACGACTGGGTGAGTGACGATGCGCTTCTCGATCAACATCCCGAACTTCGGGGACTTCGCGGACGCCCGCACCGTGGCCCGCGTGGCGACGGCGGCCGAGGAGGCAGGCTGGGACGGCCTGTTCCTCTGGGACCATGTGGTGCACAGCAAGGAACGGCGGCGCGGGCAGCCGTTCGGCGACCCGTGGATGCTGATGACCGCGGCCGCGCTGGCGACCTCGCGGATCACGCTCGGTCCGCTGGTCACGCCGGTCGCGCGCCGGCGGCCCGAGCAACTCGCCCGGCAGGTTGCCACCCTCGACGGGCTGAGCGGCGGCCGGGTGATCTTCGGCGCCGGGCTCGGCGGGCCGATCGACGACGAGTTCGGCAGCTTCGGCGACGAGACCGACCCGAAGGTGCTGGCCTCGAAGCTGGACGAGGGCCTCGACCTGCTGACGGCGTACTGGTCGGGTGACCGCGTGAACCACCGCGGCGAGCACTACCTGGCCGACGACGTGGAGCTGCTGCCCGCTTCGGTCCAGCGACCGCGGCCGCCGGTCTGGATCGCGGGGTTCTGGCCGCGCAAGGCGCCGATGCGCCGGGCCGCGCGCTGGGACGGCGCCGTGCCGCTGTTCAAGACCGCCAACCACGGCGAAGCGCCGCCGGTCGGCGAGTTGCGCGACCTGGTCGCCTTCGTGAACGAGCAGCGCACGGACACGAGCACGCCGTACGACGTGATCGTCGGCGGCATCAGCCCGACCGACCCTGCCGGCTCCCGCGCCCTGATCGAGCCGCTCGCCGAGGCGGGCGCGACCTGGTGGGACGAGCGCCAGCTCATCACCGGCACCGACTTCTACCGTCTCGACCCGGTCCTGCGCCGCATCGAGGCCGGACCACCAAGCCTCGGATAGGCCGCCTTCAGCCCCGGAGCCGACAACTAAGCTGGCCGGCATGAGCGACGAGCACCCGTCCTGCTGTGCGCCGGCCAGGACCGGGGTCCCGCTGGACATCCCGGCTGGTTCCCCGGTGCCGGCCGCGGCCGGTGCGCACGGGATCGAGCAGATCGCGCTCGGTGGCGGCTCGTTCGCGATGGGGAACAGCAACGGCGACGAGAACGCCGGTGACGGCGAGACGCCGGTGCACCAGGTCGAGGTGGCGCCGTTCAGCATCGACGCGACCAGCGTGACGAACGCCGACTTCGCCCGGTTCGCCGACGCGACCGGCTACCGGACCGAGGCCGAGACCTTCGGCTACTCCGCGGTGTTCCACCTCGCACTGGCCGCCGAGCCGGACGAGGTGATGGGCCCGGCGTCCGGTACGCCGTGGTGGGCCGGCGTCCGCGGCGCCGACTGGCGGCACCCGGGCGGCTCACGGTCCGGCCTCGACGGGCTCGACGACCATCCCGTCGTCCACGTGAGCTGGAACGACGCGGTCGCGTACTGCAAGTGGGCCGGCCGCCGGCTGCCGACCGAGGCCCAGTGGGAGTACGCCGCCCGCGGCGGCCTCGAGGGCGCCCGCTACCCGTGGGGCGACGAGCTGATCGGCGACGACGGCGAGTGGCGCTGCAACATCTGGCAGGGCGAGTTCCCGCGGACGAACACCGAGGAGGACGGGTACCTGACGACCGCACCCGTCCGCACCTTCCAGCCGAACGGCTACGGCCTGTGGCAGACGGTCGGGAACGTCTGGGAGTGGTGCGAGGACTGGTTCGGCCCGCGGTACTACAAGTTCTCCCCGGCCGGGAACCCGTCCGGCCCGTCGCTCGGCGCGGCGCGGGTGATGCGCGGCGGCTCATACCTGTGCCACGACTCGTACTGCAACCGCTACCGCAACGCCGCCCGCTCGTCGAACACGCCGGAGTCGTCGATGGGCAACGCCGGCTTCCGCACCGTCAGTCTGTAACCGGGACTTCTTCGGCCGCTCGCAAGCCTGGCGTCGTGCCGGCGACCGCGGCGACGGCCGCGACGCACAGCAGGGCTCCGGACGCGAGCGAGACGACCGGTGAGGTGAGCTGTGCGACGACGCCGCCGCGGAGGTTGCCGAGGTCGGGGCCGGCCTGGCCGACGATCTGCTCGGCGGCGCTGACCCGGCCGAGCAGCTCGGTCGGTGTGTGCAGCTGGACGATCGTGCTCCGCGACACGACCGCGACGGTGTCCGCGGCACCTGCCACCGCGAGGAACACCAACGCAGGCCACGCCGCCGGCGAGAATGCGAACAGCAGCAGCGCGATCCCCCACCCGGCCGAACCGCACAACATCACCACGCCGTGCCGGGGCAGCCGGGTGAACGTCCCGGAGAACAACGACGCGGCGACCCCGCCGACAGCGATCGCGGTCAGGAACAGCCCGAGCGTCCGCGGGTTGTTGCCGAACCGCTCCGCATTGATCACCGGGAACAGACTGATCGGCATCGACAGCACGGTCGCGGCCAGGTCGGTGATCAGCGCGCCCCGGATGACCGGCGTCGCGGCGATGAAGCTCAGCCCGTCCCGCACGCCGCGCAGTCCCGGCTTCGCGACGGCCTCGATCCGCAGGTGTGGCAGCCCGAGGACGCCGTACAGCGCGGCGAGGAAGCTCAGAGCGTCGACCAGGTAGCAGACGCCGACGCCCCAGGTGCCGACGATCACGCCGCCGAGCGCCGGGCCGAGCAGCATCGCCCCCTGGAACCCGATCCGGTTGAGCGCGAGCCCGGCCGCCAACTGGTCACGTGACAGCAGGTGCGGCAGGACTGTCCGCGCCACCGGTCCGGCGGTCGCACCGAACGACGCCTGGACGGCGACCAGCGCCAGCAGCACCCCCACCGGGACCCGGCCGATCACCAACTGGCTCGCCATGACGGTTGCGGTGAGCAACTGCGCGATCGTGGTGACCAGGTAGATCCGGCGCCGGTCGAGCCGGTCGGCGAGGGTGCCCGCGAACAGGCCGAGCACGATCAGCGGCACCGCCTGCGCCAGCCCGACCGCGCCGGTCCAGGCCGGGCTGGCGGTCTGGTCCCACACCTGGAACATCACCGCGACGAAGGTCAGCTGACCGCCGAACGCCGACAGCACCTGCCCGATCCACAACCGCCGGTACGTCAGCACCCGCAACGGGCCCAGGTCGATGAGCGCCCGCCTCACCGCAGCTTCTCCGCGATGCGGTCGTGGAAGCTCTTCCGGGCCAGGGCCGCCTCGACATCGCGGACCACCTGACTTATCGGGTACGGCAGCTCCGCCTCGAGCTCGGCGATCGCAGCCTCGGTGGCCCGCCACTCGGCGGCCAGCAGCTCGACGAGCTTCTTCGACTTCGCGGTCAGCGTGACGTGCTTGCTGCGGGCGTCCGCGCCCGGCACGGTCCGGACCAGGCCGGCGGCGCGCATCCCGGCCACCTTCTGGCTGAGCGCCGAGTGCGTCCGCCCGGTCGCGTCGGCGAGCTCGGTGATCGTCATCGGGCCCCTGAGATGCAGCTGGAGCAGCTCCCGCACGTACGTCGGCTTCAGCCCCAAGATGTCGCGATCGGTGTAGATCCGCCCGATCTCGGCATCCATCCGCCCCAACAGCTCGTGCAACGGCCGCCACAAACTCTGCTCCGTGGGATCCTCCATGGAGCCGATAGTAACAGCACTTATATAAGCACTGTTACATCTGGCTCCCGGACTGCCGCCGCCCGGCGGCGCGAGATCCAGGCGGCGGCCAGGCCGGCGGTGAGGAGGCTGATCGCGGCGACGGTCGCGAAGCCGTAGCGGGTGTCGGAGCGGCCGGTGACGACCGAGGTGATCAGCATGACGACGACAGTCGCGGCCAGCCCGTACCCGTTGGCCAGCCCGAACGCATACCCAACCCGCAACTCGTCCACCGACGTCATCAGGAGCGACCGCGTCGCGATCCGCGCCTGCCCGAACAAGAAGGCGCCCAACGGCACAAGCGCCATCAGCAGCGGTACGCCGAAGAGCGGCTGGAGAGCGAACAGCGACGTACAGATCAGGAAAGCGCCGATCGCCAGCCTCAGATCACCGAGGCGCGCGGCGGATCGGCGGTAGACGGCCGCGGCGAGCAGGAAGCCGGCTCCACCCAAGGCGTCGACCACGCCGAGCAACGCCGGACCACGATGCCACTCTCCGATCAGCAAGACCGGCAGCAGGGCGTTGAAGACTGTCACGACAACGAGGCCCTGCCCGAACAGGACGGCCAGCGGCGCGAGCGGGATCCCCGAGCGGTGCGCGGCGGAAGTGGTTGCCAGGAGCAACTCTTGCGGCCGGCGGACCGTCCCGACCCGGAACACCAGTACGGCGGAGAGGGCGAAGGTGAGCGCGTTGAACGCGAAGAGCGGCGTCGGGCCGAAGTACTGGAGCGCGACCCCGCCGACGCAGGCGGACAGCAGCATGCCGCATTGCAGGGCGATCTCGTAGTGCGCGTTGAAGCGGCGCAGGTGCACGGCGGGGACTCGCTCGCGGATGAGCGCCGCGCTCGCCGGCGTGAACTGGGCGGCGATCACGGCCAGCGCGAAGTTGGTCGCATAGACGAGCGGTTGCTGGGACACGCCGAGCGCCAGGCCGATGGGGAGGGTGAGCGCGGCCGCGGCGCCGAGGAGATCGCAGCCGATCCACAGGCGACGCCGGTCGAAGCGATCCGCGAGGCGGCCGAAGTACGGCGACAGCACGGCCTGCGGTACGGCGACCGCGATGAAGAGCCAGCCGACGTCGAGCATCGAGCCCTGCGCGCGGACCAGCAGCAACGCGGCGCCGAGGAGCTGGATGTTGTTGCCGAGGGACGTGATGAAAGCTGCGGGCAGCAGCAGCCGAGGTCGTGAGGTCACCCGCTCGACGGTGCCAGCAAACCCTGACAATCCATGGCAGCGATCTCCAGCTGAGTGGGCGAGCTAGCTCAAGGAGGGCGTGGTGGCCTGCGGGATGAGCAAGCGGGCGGGTGTGGTGAGGCCTACGGACCAGACGTCCAGCGTGTCGGCGGCGTTGCGGACCGGATAGAGCAGCGTGGTGTTGTTCTGCCAGACGGGCTGGTCGTCGACGGGACGGGACTCGGCGGGGTGGGTGATCTGGCGCGTGGCGAGGTCGAGGACGGCCAGGCGCCAGGTGCCGTCGGGGTTCTTCTGCTTGTAGGCGATGCGGCGGCCGTCCGGTGACAGCGAAGGGCACTCGACGTTCTCGGCGATCGCCGTCCCGCGGTACGCGCGGTAGTCGGCCTCGATCAGGTACGTCTTGCCCTTGCTCGCCATCGTCACGTAGAAACGATTGCCGTCGGCACCGAACGTGACACCCCAAAAGTTCACGTCCGACGCGAAGTACCGCTTCCCGCCGACGAAGACGGCGAGTTCCTCGATCGTCTTCACGAGCCGTCCGGTGTCCACCTCGTAGAGGCCGGTGCGGGTCGAGAAGCCGCTGGCCGCGTACGAGTCGCCGGTCACGAACATCGTCCAGTTCACGATCCGTCCGTCGGGCGACACCCGCGCCCGGCTCGGCGTACCGGGCAGGGTCTCGCGGTGCCGCTCCCGCAGACCGGCGTCGAGCACGATCATCTCGGTCAGCGCGGGCAGCGAATTCGCCTTCAGCCGCAAGCAGATCGCGGTGCCGTGGGCTGCGGCGAACCGGTCGCAGTGCAGCTCCCCCACGCGCCGGGCGGCTCCCGGATCACCGGCAGGTACGGCGGCCAGCTTGCCGGAGTCCGGTCCGGCGGCGAGGTTGCGGAAGTAGAGCGTCCTGCCGTCGAGCCGCATCGGTTGCCCCGTGACGACCGGTACGGCGTTCTCGGCGGCGGCGCCGTCGCGCGCGCGGGCGACGTACGTGATCGCGCCGCCGACGAGCGCGAGGACACCGATCGCGGTGACGAGCAGCCGGCGGGTCATCGGCGTACCTCCAACGGTTTGAAGACGGCCGCCGCGAGCGTGACCGCCAGCAGGCCGGCCGTGAACGTGAGCATCGCCGGTCGGAGGTCCCAGAGGGTCCACAGCAGGCCGACGGTGACGGCGGCCGCCATCCGGGCCAGCGCCTGGCCGGTTTGCAGTACGGCGAGACCGCTCGCGCGAAGGTGCTCCGGAAGCAGCGGACCGACCGCGGCGGGGAGTACGCCGTCGGTCGCCGCGTAGAAGGCGCCGTGCAACGCGAGGACCAGCCACCAACTGCCGAGCGGACCGGACACGACGAGCAGCGCGAGGACGAGCGCGAGATGGCCGCCGAGGAAGACCTTCCAGCGGCCGATCCGGTCCCCGAGCCGGCCGAGCGGGATCGCGAGCAGCAGGAAGGTGCCGGCGGTTCCCAACGGGAGCAGGGGGAACAGGCCGGCGTCGATGTCCCAGCGGCGCTGTACGGCGAGGTAGACGAAGGAGTCGGTGATCGTGAACAGCCCGAGGGCAGCAGCCCAGATGCAGCTCCGGCGGAAAGCCGCATCCCGCAACAACGCGAGCGCTTGCATCCTGCCCACCGGCCGCGCGGGCGGGGTGTGCGGTGAGTGGTCGCGGACGAAGGCGGTCAGGAGGATGACGGCTGCCGCGGCCAGGGCGAAGCTGGTGACGAAGACCGAGTTGTAGTCGTTGAGGCTTGCCCACAGGACCAGAGTCGCGACGAGTGGGCCGAGGAACGCGCCGACGGTGTCGAGGGCACGGTGGACGCCGAACGAGCGCCCCATGGTTGCCGGGTCGCTGCTCAACGAGATCAGCGCGTCGCGCGGCGCCGTGCGGATCCCCTTGCCGGCGCGGTCGATCGCGAGGACCGCGCCGATCGCGGGAACGCTGGACGCGGCGGCCAGGAAGCCGAGCTTCGCGACCGCCGAGAGCGCGTAGCCGACGCCGGCGACGGCCTTCAACCGTCGCCAGCGGTCGGCCACATGTCCGCCGGCCAGCCGCAGTACGGCGGTGGCCCCGGCGTACAGGCCGTCGAGCAGGCCGAACTGCAGCGGGTTCAGCCCGAGCCCGAAGACCAGGTACAGCGGCAGGATCGCGGTCACCATCTCGGCCGACACGTCGGTCACCAGGCTGACGACGCCCAAGGCCAGAACATTTCCAGGGACGTTGCCGGGGACGCGGCGCAGCGGTGTCCGCAGCGGGCCGACGGATGCGAGATACATCAGTGGCAGCTGTACGTCGGGCTGCTGTCGAGGACGTCACCGTCCAGACCGATCAGCTGGGTGGCGAACGTGCTGTCGGTCATCGACAGCTTCAGCACCCCGAAGTCGGAGATGATCTTGGCGGTCGCCGGATGCGCGGCGTGCACCGGGTACAGCGGCGCGCCGCCCATGCCGCCGATGATCTGCACCGGCCCATTGGCGTCCTTGTCGCCGTCCGCGTTCTGCGGTACGAACCGCTCGTAGTGGTGGTCGTGGCCGTTCAGCACCAGGTCGGTCTTCGCCGCCACCAGCGTCTGCCAGAGCGGATCGGCATCCACGTTGTCGCCGTGGTCGCCGGAGCTGAAGCGCGGGTGGTGGTAGTACGCGGCGATGCAGCCCTTGGTGTTGTTCGCCAGGTCCTGCTTCAGCCAGGTGAGCTGGGCCGGCTCGCTCAGCCCGTCCTCCTTGACGAAGTCGTTCGAGTCGAGAGCGACGAAGTGCCAGTTGCCGAGGTTCCAGCTGTAGTAGTTCTTGCCCTGCGGTGTCGCGATCGACCCGAAGTAGTCGTGGTACCCCTGGAACGGCGTGTCGTCGTACGTCTCGTGGTTGCCGGGGATCGGGTGCGTGATGCTCTTGAACCTCCCCCACGTCTTCGCGTAGTAGTTCTGGAAGTCCGACAGATGCGCGTCGTCGTACTGGTTGTCGCCCATCGTGATCACGGCGGCCGGGTTCATCGCCTGGACCAGGTTCGCCGTCTTCGGGTGGATGCAGTCGGAGTCGGACGCCGTACAGCGATCCGCGATGTCCCCCGCGGCCGCCAGGACGAAACTCCCGCTGCCGCCGGCCGAGGTGGTGACCGTGATCGGCGCGCTCGCCGCGGACACGTTCCCGGCCAGGTCGCGGGCGCGCACCGAGTACGTGTACGCCGTGCTCGCGGTCAGCCCGGTGTCGTTGTACTGCGTGCCCGGCGTCGTCGCGACCACCGTGCCGCCGCGCAGGACGTCGTACCCGCTGACGCCGATGTTGTCGGTGGAGGCGGTCCAGCTGAGCGCGACGGAGGTGGCCGTCGCGCCGGTGCTCTTCAGACCGGCCGGAACCGTCGGCGCCTGGGTGTCGCCGCTCGAGTCGGCCGTGCCGTAGACCTGGAGTTCCCACAGCGAGTAGCCGTACGACGTCCCGCGCTTGGTGCCGACGAGCCGCACGTACCGGCCGTGTGCCTGCAGGCCGGTCAGGTCGTCGGTCGCGCCGTTGCCGTCCGCAACCTCTTTGACCGTGGTGAAGTCGGTCCCGTTGTCGGAGACCTCGATCCGGTACGCCTTCGCGTACGCGGCCTCCCAGTTCAGCTTGACCCGGCCGACCGCGGCCGGCTGACCGAGATCGACGCGGATCCACTGCGGATCAACGCCTTCGGCGCTGGCCCAGCGGGTCGACGTACTGCCGTCGACCGCCTTCGCCGCGGTCAGGGTGTCGTCCTCGACGCTCGAGGCGATCACCGGCTTGCCCTGCGACAGCAGGGTGTCGGCGTTCATCCGGGCACTGGCGGCAGAGCCGCCCAGTGCGGCGAGTAGTCCGACTGGTAGTACCAGCGCGAGCATGCGCAGTCTCATGAGATTCCTCCGGGGGCGCGGAGCCAGAATTGTTAGGAAGGTTACCTAACAGCTAATGGTAGGTAAAGAGGGTAATTTCGTTATATGCACGGCGTGCATGAAGTCCGCACAGAAGATTCATTGGACGGATGAGCGCGACGCTGGTTGGCTCGACGCCATGGAGATGCGCAGGTTGGGACGAGCAGGAATCGAGGTCAGCCCGGTCGGGTTCGGATGCTGGGCGATCGGAGGGCCGTTCAGCAATCCGGCCGGTGAACCGCTGGGCTGGGGTGTCGTGGACGACGACGAGTCGGTGCGGGCGATCCGCCGGGCGGTCGAGCTCGGCGTCACGTTCTTCGACACCGCGGACGTGTACGGCGCCGGCCACAGCGAACGCGTTCTGGGCAAGGCCCTCGAAGGCATCCGCGACCAGGTGGTGATCGCCACCAAGTGGGGCAACACGTTCGACGAGTCGACCCGGGTCATGCACCACCAGGACAGCAGCCCGGAGTACGTCCACAAGGCCGTCCGGGCGTCGCTCGAGCGGCTCGGGACCGACTACCTGGATCTCTACCAGCTGCACTTCGACACCACCGACGAGATCGCGTTGCCGCTGCGCGAGGCTTGTGAGGAACTGGTCCGCGAAGGGCTGATCCGCAGCTACGCCTGGAGCACCGACACGGTGCACAGCGCGGAGTTCTTCGCCCAGGGCGACCACTGCGCCGCGGTCCAGCACGAAGCGAGCGTGCTGCACGATGCGCCGGACTTCTTCGCGCTGTGCGAGCGCGAGAACCTGGCGAGCATCAACCGGACCCCGCTGGGGATGGGGATCCTCGGCCGCCGGGACGCGAACAGGCCGGCCACCGGCGCTGACATCCGTACGCTGCCGCCGTCCTGGCTGCGGTACTTCGACGACGGCGGCGTGCCGGCGCCGGAGTGGTGGGAGAAGGTGTCCGCGATCCGCGACGTGCTGCAGAGCGACGGGCGGACCTTGGCCCAGGGCGCACTCGCCTGGCTGTGGGCCCGCAGTCCGCGGACCGTCCCGATCCCCGGCTTCCGGACCGTCGCGCAGGCCGAGGAGAACGCCCGCGCGATGGACTTCGGCCCGCTGACCGAGGACCAGCTGACGGAAGTCGCGAAGCTGTTGCGCTGATCCCCGCAAGGCCCCGCCACACTGCGGGGCCTTGCCAGCGCGCTTGTTTATCGATATACCTACTGCCGTGCGGCGACAGTGGACTTCAGGCCGACGGCTTCGTCGTGCCCCGCAGAACCAGCTGCGCGGGTACGACGAGTTCTTTCGGCTCGCCGCCCGGGCTGCGGAGCTGCGCCGTCATCAACGTGGTGATCGCGTCGGCCATCTCGTCGTGACCGGGGTTGACCGTGGACAGCGACGGCACCAGGAACGCCGCCTCGTCGATATCGTCGAAGCCGACCACCTGGATGTCGTCCGGCACCCGCAGCCCCGCGTCGGCGAGCGCCCGCAGCGCCCCCATCGCCACCACGTCGGTCAGCGCGAACACCGCGTCGAACGCGACCCCGCGCTCGCGCAGCGCCCGGATCGCGTCGTACCCGTCGCGCAGGCCGAACAAGCAGCGCACGTTCAGCTCCGGATCGACCTCGACGCCGGCCTCGGCGTGCGCCAGCGCGTATCCCTCGGCCCGGAGTGCCTGCATGGTCGCGGAGCCGCCGGGATCGCCGCCGATCATCGCGACCCGGCGCGCGCCGGTCGCGAGCAGCTGCGCGGTCGCCTGCCGGGCGCCGTCCACGTTGTCCATCATCACGTGGTCGAAACGGGACGGCAGCGCCCGCTCCCCGATCATCACCACCGGCGCGTCGGTGCGCAGCTGGCCCAGCTCGGCCGGGTCGATGTCGACCACGCTGAGGATCAGCCCGTCGTACATCCGCAGCCGGGAGAAGGCGACCGCGTCCAGCTCGCCCTCACGGCTGGCGCCGGTGCGTTCGGTGACGATCCGCAGGCCGTGCGCCTCGAAGCGGTCGGCGAGGCGGCCGGCCAGCTGGGCGAAGTACGGGCGCTCCAGCTCGGGCACGGCCAGGCCGACGACGCCGGTGCGGCCGGCGCGCAGATGCCGGGCCGCCAGGTTCACCTGGTACCCGAGCTCGCCGATCGCCGCCAGCACCCGCTCCCGGGTCTCCGGCCCGACCCGCGGCCGCCCGTTGATCACGTTCGACACTGTCATCGTCGACACCCCGGCGTACCGGGCGACGTCGGCCATCGTCACCACGCCAGACGGCTTGCCCATGTGGCCAACTGTAGATAACGAGGAGGGCTCCATGCCTGAAGCACGGGTCGTGATCGACCTCGACGTCCCCGGACCCACGATCAACCGGCATCTCTACGGCCACTTCGCCGAACACCTCGGCCGCTGCATCTACGGCGGCTTCTACGTCGGCGAGGACTCGGACATCCCGAACGAGGGCGGCATCCGGCTGGACGTCGTCGAGGCGCTCCGGGCGCTCGACATCCCGAACCTGCGCTGGCCGGGCGGCTGCTTCGCGGACGAGTACCACTGGAAGGACGGCATCGGCCCGAAGGCGGACCGGCCGTCGATGGTGAACACGCACTGGGGCAACGTCGAGGAGAACAACCACTTCGGCACCCACGAGTTCATGGCACTGTGCGAGCTGCTCGGCGCGGCGCCGTACGTCAACGGGAACGTGGGCAGCGGGACCGTGCGCGAGATGAGCGAATGGGTCGAGTACCTGACCCGCGACGGCGACAGCCCGATGGTGCGGCTGCGGAAGGCCAACGGGCGTGACGAGCCGTGGCAGGTCCCGTTCTGGGGTATCGGCAACGAGGCGTGGGGCTGCGGCGGCAACCTGCGCGCCGAGGCGTACGCCGACCTGGCGCGGCAGTACGCGACGTTCCTGAAGGACCACGGCGACAACAAGCTGTACCGGATCGCCGCGGGCGCGTCGGACGACGACCTGGCCTGGACCGAGGCGCTGCTGAAGGCGGTCAGCTGCCTCGGCTGCGGGCGCGACCCGAAGAACATCTTCCAGGCGATCTCGATCCACTACTACACGGTCGCCGGGACGTGGGACCACAAGGGCAGCGCGACCGAGTTCGGCCTGGAGGACTACTACCGGACGCTGGCCAAGGCCCAGGACATCGAGCGGGTCATCCGCGCGCACTCGGCGCTGATGGACGCCTACGACCCGGAGCGCAAGATCGGCGTGGTGCTGGACGAGTGGGGCACCTGGTGGGACGTGGAGCCGGGCACGAACCCCGGATTCTTGTTCCAGCAGAACGCGATGCGGGACGCGCTCGTGGCGAGCCTGCACTTCGACGTGTTCCACCGGCACGCGGAGCGCCTGGTGATGGCGAACATCGCCCAGACCGTGAACGTGCTGCAGGCGATGCTGCTGACCGACGATGACGGCGGTCTGGTGCGGACGCCGACGTACCACGTGTTCGAGATGAACAAGGGACACCAGGACGCGCAGGCGCTGCCGGTGCACGTGGTCGAGGGTCGCACCTACGATCTCGACGGTACGGCGATGCAGCTGGTGTCGGCGTCCGCGTCGGTGAAGGACGGGCGGGCGCTGGTGTCGGTCAGCAACCTCGATCCGGAGCAGGCGCTGGACATCGTGCTCGATCTCCGCGGCGCGTCGTCGTGGGAGTCGTCGGGACGGTTGCTGACGGCATCGAAACCGCAGGCCTTCAACACCGTGGACACCCCGGACGCCGTGGCCCCGGTTCCGCTCGAGGTGGAACCGGAGCCGCGCGGCCTGCGGGTGACCTTGCCGCCGCACTCGTTCGCGACGGTCAGCTTGACCTTGTGACCGGGATCTGGAACTCGTGCACCCAGTTCGCCGGGTTGTCCATGTCGAACTGGAGCGTGACCTCCCGGGCGTAACCCTGGCTGCGGTAGCCGTTGTCCTCGATCCAGCGGGCCAGCGTCTGCATGCTGCGATCGGCCTCCATCATGTCGCCCTGGTGGACGATCGTGGCGGCCTGGGCGAGCTCCGGGAGTTCGAGGATGTCGACGTCCGGCGCCGCCCCCGTGCCGACGGGGACGGCGGCGTGGACGCGGATCGTCTCGTCCCCGGCGTCCTCGTAGTACGCGACCGGCGAACCGCACGGGTCGATGCCGGCCGCGCCGAGGCGTTCGAAGAGCTGGCCGAACAGGGGCTGGAGCACCGGGCCGATGTCCGCACCGTCGTAGCTCGGTGAGATCGCGGACAGTTCGGCGACCCGGGTCGCGGCGATGGTTTTCAGGACGACGTCGTCGGTGGGCATGTGACCTTCCCTCTCGATGAGCCGGAGCCTCGCCTCGACGCTCGTCAGCCGGGCCGCACTACGGGCCAGCTCGTCCTCGAGTTGCGCCTGCCGCAGCCGCAGCATGCCGCGCAGTTCCTCGGCGGACAGCTTGGCGTCGACGATCTCGCCGACCTGCTGCAGGCTGAACCCGAGGTCCTTGAGCGCGACGATCCGGTTCAGCCGGCTGAACTGGTCGGCCGAGTAGTACCGGTACCCGGTGGCCTGGTCGACCACGGCCGGCCGCAGCAACCCGAGCGCGTCGTAGTGCCGCAACATCCGCGCGGACACCTGCCCGAACGCCGCGAAGTCTCCGATGGTGAACATGCAGCCACCTTCCGGCTTGACACAGTGTGAAGGTCAAGTGTGAAGGTCGAGCGTCAGGGGTCAGGAGGCGACGCGGGTGCGGCGGTCGCGGATCGCGGCGAGCGAGATGCCGGTGACGGCCAGGGCGACGCCGCCGGCGCCGAAGCCGGCGACCAGGGTGCCGCGGCTGCTCAGCCGGGCGTCGCACTGCATCGGCGTGATGCCCTTGTCGGGCTGGAAGACCGATCCGCAGGCGTCCCCGCCGGCGTGCACCGGCCGGACGGCGAGCACCACCCCGACGATCAGCAGGAACGCACCTACCGCGCCGAGGACCTTGCTCAGCACCGGCCGCCCTCTCCGGACGAGAGGCGTACGGCAGCCGGGACCGACCGCGGACGGCGGGTCAGCTCCAACATACGCACGCGCACGCTCCTGGCAGGTCGGTGAGATTTGATCAAATCTAACGCAGCTAGCAGGCACCCTTGAAGCCGGGCGGCGCCCGCTGGTGGAATCTTCACCCAGTTCTAACGCTCTCCGGCCCGCGACGGTTCAGTTAATCCAGGACGGTGACCAGGGACCCGCTCGCGCGGCCGTGGGCGACGTCGGCGAGCGCCCCGTCGACGGTGCCGAACGGGACAACGGTCGTGTGCGCCCTCACCGGCAGCCGGGCGATCAGGCGGAACAGTTCCTCGCCGTCACGACGCGTGTTGGAGGTGACGCTGCGCAGGTCGCGCTCGTGGAACAGGTACCGCTCGTAGTTCAGCGCCGGTACGTCGGACAGGTAGATGCCGGCGACCGCCGCGGTCCCGCCCGGCTTCAGCGCCTCGAGCGCGTACGGGACGACATCGCCGGCCGGGGCGAACACGATCGCCGAGTCCAGCGGCACCGGCGGCCGATCGGCAGTCTCGCCGACGAAGGCGGCGCCGAGCTCCTTGGCCAGGGCACGGTTCCGCTCGCCGCGGCTCATCACGAACAGCTCGGCGCCCTGGGCCAGCGCGACCTGCGCGGTGAGGTGGGCACTCGATCCGAAGCCGTAGATGCCGAGCCGGCCGCCGGGCGGGAGGTTCGCGCGCAGCAACGAGCGGTAGCCGATGATCCCGGCGCACAGCCACGGCGCGAGTTCCGCCGCGGGCCGGTCGGCCGGCAGCGCGTACGCGTAGTCCTCGGGCACCACGGCGTACTCCGCGAAGCCCCCGTCCGCGTCCCAGCCCGTGTACGTCGACCGCGGGCAGAGGTTCTCGGCGCCCTGCCGGCAGAACTCGCACACGCCGCAGGTCCCGCGCAACCAGGCGATCCCGACACGGTCCCCGGCCGCGAAGCGACCGCCCTGCCCGACGACGGTGCCGACCACCTGATGACCGGGAACGACGCCGGGGCGCTTCGGTTCGAGGTCGCCCTCGGTCAGATGCAGGTCCGTCCGGCAGATCCCGCACGCCTCCACCTTCATCAGGACCTCACCGGCGCCGGGCGCCGGGACGGTACGGCGGACCTGCTTCAGCGGACCGCCGTCGATCGGTCCGGGACGATCCACTGCCCACGCCTGCATCTGGTCCATACGTCCATCATGCGACGCGCTGGAGCGCGCGCTCGCGACGTTCGGCGACCTTGGAGCCGGATTCCCGGCGCGCCATCCGTCGCAGGACGACGGGAGCGAGCAGCAATCCGGCGACAGCCCAGAGGCCGAGCACGGCTGCCGTTTCCAGGTGCCGCCACGACTCACCGACCTCGACCACAACTGCTTCCTCGGGCAGGAGCGCGGAACGCATCCCCAGGCCCATCCAGTACACCGGGGTGAGCTGGCCGATCCCTGCGAGCCAGCCGGGCAGCGCGGTGAGCGGGTAGAAGATGCCCGACACGGCGATCAGCGCGAGCATCGGCAGCTGGATCAGACCCTGGGACCGGGCGGTGGTGAAAACCGAGCCGAGGATCGCGCCGATCGGCAGCGTCGCGACCAGGCCGAGCACCAGCACCCAGCCGAGCGTGAACCAGTGCGCCGATCCGAGCGCCAGCCCGTCGATGAGAAGCAGCCCCGGAATCAGCAGGATCGCCAGGTCCACGAGCAGCCCGCCCGCGACCGAGACGACCTTCCCGACGAGGTAGCAGACCATGCCGTTCGGTATGGCCTTTGCCCGCAGCAACGTGCCGTCCTCGCGGTCGGCGGTGAGCTGCTGACTCATGCTGACCATGCCCATCGCGGCGTTCATCCCGAGGATGCTCGGCAGGGCGAGGGCGCCGAGCAGGAACCCGGTGGAGCCGAAGTCGCGATGCCGGAGGAAGAACAGTGCGGCCAGCATCAGCACCGGCCAGAGGAAATGGCTGAACAGCTCGGGCCCGTTGGTGAAGGACTGCCGCAACTCGATCAGCCCCCGCTGCCAGCCGGTCTTCATGCTTGCTCCCGGACGAGGGTGAGATAGGTGTCTTCGAGGGAGGCGCGGCGTACTTCGAGGTCGCCGACCGCGTCGCCGTACCTGGTGAACAGGGCGCGGACGAAGGCGGTCGCATCGGGCGTCGACTCGCGGAACGGCCGGCCGTCGACCGACCAGCGGACCTCGTCCTCCCCCGCGATCAGCTCGGTGAGCTGCGCGGTCGTGCCGGACGCGATGATCCGTCCGCCGGCCAGGACGACGATGCGCTGCGCGAGTTTGCTCGCCTCGTCGAGGTCGTGCGTGGTGAGCAGGACCGTCGTCCCCTGCTCGGCAGCGAGCCGGCGGACCAGGTCGTGGAACTCCGCGCGGGCCTGCGGATCGAAGCCGGTCGTGGGCTCGTCGAGGAACAGGACGTCGGGGCGGCCAACGATCCCGATCGCGACGTCGAGCCGCCGCCGCTGCCCGCCGGACAGCGTCCTGACCTTCTGCCCCGCGGAAGCGGTCAGGCCGACGGCGGCGAGCAGTTCATCGGCCGGCCATGGGCGCGGCGCGGCCGGTGTCGCGTACGGCGCGTAGTACGTGCCGAGGTGGTGCAGCAGCTCGCGCACCCGCCAGTTGCCGTGGTCGCGCCAGGACTGCAGCACGATGCCGATCCGGGATCGCCAGCGCTCGTCGGCCGCGGCCGGATCGACGCCGAGCACCTCGACCCGGCCCGCCGACCGGAGCCGGAAGCCTTCGAGGATCTCGATCGTCGTACTCTTCCCGGCGCCGTTCGGCCCCAGCAGCGCCAGCACCTCGCCGGGCCGGGCGTCGAACGTCACGTCCTGCAGGACCTCGCGATCGCCGTAGCGCATCCGCAGGCCGTCCACTGTCAGCACCATGCCGTGGAAGCTACGTTGCGTTCACCCGATCGGTAATCATCCGTCATGGTCCTACGGTCGAGAAACCCTGTGAATCATGGCATTCTGTGCAATGGGATTGCGAGAAAACGCAATCCGTTGCAATGAGCTGACGATGAATGCGCGGAGGATGCCGATGCCCGGAGGCAGGCTGAGTCACCAGGACCGGCTGGAGATCGCGGCGGGCCTGGCCGACGGTCTCGGGTACGCCGAGATCGCGCGGCAGCTGCGCCGGCCGACGTCGACCGTCAGCCGCGAGGTCGCCCGCAACGGCGGCCCGCGGGGATACCGGGCCGACCACGCGCACCACGCCACCGCGTCCCGGGCCCGGCGGCGCAGGTCGGCCGCGACGGTGGACGTTGTCCGGCCCGTCGAGCCGCGGCAGGCGTACGTCGAGCGGTTCGCGGCGATGATGGTCGACGGCGGACTGCCACGGATGGCGTCGCGCGTGCTCGCGCTGCTCTACACCTCCGACTCCCGTACGCTGACGGCGGCCGACCTGGTCCGCGCGCTGAAGGTCAGCCCGGCGTCGATCTCGAAGGCGATCGGCTATCTGGAGCGGGTCGGGATGGTGCATCGCGAGCCCGACCCGGTGCGCCGGCTGCAGCATTACGTGATCGCCGACGACGTGTGGCTGAAGGCGTGGGAGGTGAGCGCCCGCACCAACCACAACTGGGCGGAGACCGCGGCCGAGGGCGTCGAGTTGGTCGGTCGCGACAGTCCCGCGGGTGATCGGCTGCTGCAGATGGCGGAGTTCTTCGAGCGGCTCGGTGAGGACATGTCGGGCGGCGCCGGCTTCCAGGACTGTCTGGCGGTGCTCGCCGTCCTGTGGCAGGACGATCGCGCGCCGGACGTGGCGAGGCAGCTCGGCTGGCCGGTCGAGCGGGTCGTCGATGCTGCTAGTTATGCGCTCAAGGCGTCAGGGCAGGATGGTTCGGAGCAGGCGGCGGGTCAGGCCGCCGTCCGCGAGGCCTAGCTCGACGAGATCGTCGAAGACGTGCTGGTCGGCCGCGGCGGCCCGGATCCCGGCGTCGAGGATCCGGTCCGAACGGCTGAGCTGGGCGACCACTGCGGTATCGCGAAGGTGCCGGGACAGCAGGCGGGACGTGCGGCGGCGGTACGGCGTCCCCGCGTCCGGGCTGCCTGCTCGGAGGGCGTCGGCGATCGCGCGGCCGGCGAGCAGACCGGTCGCGACCGCGTAGTAGATGCCCTCCCCCGTCATCGGGTTGATCAGCCCGGCCGCGTCGCCGGCGAGCAGCACCGGTCCGCGGTGCGGCCGCCACGTCCAGCCGGCGAGCGGCAGGTGGTGTCCCCACCACGACTCGCCGCCGTCGGCCGCTCCCGGCAGCAGCTTCTCCAGCTGGTTCAGCAGGTCGGTCCGGGTCGGGCGGGTGCCGGCCAGGAGTTCGCCGTACCCGACGTTCGACCACCCGTCGCCGCGGTCGAAGGACCACGCGTACGACGGTTGCCGCCCGGGGCCGTACGCGATCACCTGGCTCGCGGCCCGTGCCGGCGGGGTCGGCGCGTAGCCGCGGATCGCGAGCGCCACCGGGCCCGACTTCAGGCCGAGCTCCCGCCGTACGACGGAATGCGCGCCGTCGGCCCCGACCACGAAGCGGGCCTCCAGGTCGTCGACGCTGACCGACCCCGGCCGGATCGCGAGGCCGCGGACCCGGCGGCGGACGAACTGCGCGCCGGCCTTTCGCGCGGCGTCGACGAGCCGCTGGTCGAAGACGGTGCGCGGGACCACCCAGGTCGGCCGGGACAGCTCGCGGTCCACCCCCGCAGCACCCCGGTTCAGCACGAAGCGCCGTACCGGGGTCCAGTCGTCGAGGATGCCGGTGACGCCGACGCCCGCCAGCAGGTCGAGGACGTGCGGCGCGATGCCGTCACCGCAGGCCTTGTCCCGTGGGAACTCGTGCCGGTCGAGCAGCAACACCGACAAGCTCGGGTCCGCCGCCAACGCCCCGAGCGCGGCCGCGGCCCCCGCCGGCCCGGCTCCGACAACCACCAGATCCCACACAGACACCCTCCCCTGGTCGGGCCCCAGTCTCGCAGTTCCGGGCACCGTCCGCGCGCCGGCCGGAAACGCCGGACAGGGACCTAGGTACCCGGGCGGCGGCCTGGTTTGCTGACGCGTCGCACGGTCGTACGGCGGGCGCGCGGAGTATGCGATCCGACGGGGCCGGAGCCGGAGACCGGGCGGGCCTCGTCGAGGTCGACGATCTTCGGCGGCGGCGGGACGAAGACCGGGATGGTCTCCTCCTCGTCGACGGCCGCGGGCGGCCCGACCAGCGAGGCCGGCTTGGCGCGGGCGGCCGACTCCTTGCTCACCCGCGGCCGGACGGCGGCGACCGCGGGCGCGGCGAGCGGGCTGCGGGGCGGGCGGCGATGCGGGAGCCGGGTTCTCATCTCGATGCCGAGCACATCGATCAGCTTGCGGCAGGCAACGATCGAGAGCGCGACCGCGAACACCGTGCACCCGGCGAACAGCACCGCCTGGCCGCCGGCCGCCCAGTTCGACGGGTCGGTCCGGGCCATCGCCGCGATCATCGCGACGACGATCGCGTTGGTGATGCCGAAGGCAACGGCCACGCCGACGGTACGGAGCACTATGCGTCGCTCCAGCCCGACGTCGTCGGCCGCCGCGACCAGTCCGGCGATCAATCCGGCCAGCACCGGCACTGTATAGACAAGTGCGAGCGTCAGTCCCGGGCTCGCGACCAGGTAGAAGACGTCGAACACCAGCGCGGTGCCGGTCAGTGCGGCCGCGAAGCACACCACCATCGGCGGATACGCGCGCAGCACCGCGACCGCGTCCGCGGGCACGGTCCTGAACATCCGCAAAGCCAACCGCAACGACTCATCCCCTCGTCTTCCACCCATTGTGCAGGTACCCGGCACCGTCGGTGAGACTCAGCGCCCAGCGAGTCGCCGGCGAGGTGTGGACGAAGGAGAGGTGACGCCGATCCGTCGCAGTTTTCGTCGACGACGGACCGGCGGAACCTCGAGTTGTTGTACTGCGGACCCGCGACCGACGGCTAGGCGGCGGCCTGGAGCGGAGTCAGCTTCTTGCGGAGGTCGTCGAGGATCCGGCGAAGGACCCGCGAGACCTGCATCTGGCTGACGCCGATGTCCTCGCCGATCTCGGACTGCGTCCAGCCCTCGACGAACCGCAGCTGCAGGATGCGGCGGTCCCGTTCGCCGAGATCGGCGAGTACCGGCTGCAGCATCTCGACCGTTTCCAGCTGGTCGATGCTCGCGTCCTCGTCGTCGGCGACCACGTCGGCGAGCGTGAGCTCGGCGTCGGCCTCGGCCGGCCGGTCCAGCGAGAGGACGTTGAAGCACCCGCGCGCCGCGAGCGCCTGCTCGACCTCGGTGACCTCGACCTCGAGGTGATCGGCCAGTTCGGCCGGGGTGGGTTCGCGGTTCAGCTGCTGCTCCAGCTCCGGCAGCTTGGTCGCGATCGTGCCTTGCATCTCTTGCAGCCGGCGTGGGATCCGCACCGTCCAGGCGCAGTCGCGGAAGTACCGCTTGACCTCGCCGCGGATGGTGGGGATCGCGAACCCGATGAACGGGGTCTCGGCCTCCAGCCGGTAGTGGTGGGCGGCTTTCACCAGCCCGAGATACGCGACCTGCTCCAGGTCGTCGGCCTCGGCGCCCCGGCCGCGAAAGCGGCGCGCGATGCCCTTGGCCATTTCGAGGTTGAGCTCGACGACCTGTTCGAGAATCTCCTGACGCTCGACCTCGTCGGTGCTGGCAGCTCGCCGTTCCATCAGTTCCCGGGTAGCTGCTTCGCGGGCGGCCCGATCCGTGGGCGCTCCGCTGCGGGTGGATTCCCGCTCGATGGTGTTGATGACCATTGGTATGACCTCGCGACTGTCGTCACGGCGTGGCACTTCGCTGAACCACGGTCATGCCTGCAAACAGAGTCGTACCCAGGTGCGGCGGGTCCAAACAGTCACCATTGGCGACCGAATCGGTGATCGAACGCTCGTTTCACGCCTGCGCGATCACAGGACGTAAGGGAGCGGACACGTGGACCCAAACCGTGTACGATGCAAATGCAAGGCCAAATGCACGTGCATATGCCAAGGACGTACGGAAGGTGCAGCTGATGACTGCGATCTATAACGGCATGCCGGGTGACTCGAACAGCGAGCTGATCTGGCGCAAGAGCCAGCGCAGCGGCCCGTCGGGCAACTGCGTCGAGGTAGCGAAGCTCCCGGACGGCGGTGTGGCGGTGCGCAACTCGCGCTTCACCGACGGCCCGGCGCTGGTGTTCACAAAGGCAGAGATCGAGGCGTTCCTCGGCGGCGTTCAGGATGGCGAGTTCGGCTACCTGATCTGAGCAGGACCCGGCACCACTGAGCAGCACAAGAGCAGTACAGAGAAGTACAGGGCAGCACAGAAGCAAGGGCCCCTTCGCCAGGCGAGTGACGAAGGGGCCCTTTCCTGTGCCCGGAGTTCCGCGGGCCCGGTCAGGGCCCCGCGCGGTGGCGTGACGACGCACACAAAACGCCAGGACCGACTCTCCGGCGAGAGTCGGTCCTGGTGTGCCCGAGGGGCGGGTACGGACTTACTGAACGGTGAGCGGCCAGAGCTGCTCGCTCGGCAACTCGGAGGCCTTCCCGGTCGCCGCATTGTCAACGGTGATTCGCAATCCGGTGAACTTCGGCGTCATCACCCGCTGGTACCGCGACGCGCGGTCCGGCTCGGCGACGTACTCGGCGATCAGGTGATCACCCAGCCAGATCCGCACCATCTTCCGTCCTCCTGCTGCTCTGTCGGTGGTCATGGGGCCAGGCTCACGATCGGGTCGCCGTCGAGGTGGCGGACACCGCGCAACCAGCCCTCGAAGGCCCAGCGCTGTTGCTCGGGGCAACGCGCGACCAGGTCCTGGATCTCCCGCTCCGTCAGCTCCTCGGGCGCACGGCTGCCGGCCATCGCGGCGGTCTGCGCCACAACTTCACTGTCGTTGTCGTTCATCGACTCGGGTTCCCCAACCAGTCATGCCAACGGGGGGCCGTCGGCGCTCTGTAGGACCGGCCTGCCGGTTCACGTGATGTCACTTTTCGCGAGATCCAGCTCACCTTCTGTGCATGAAGCAATCATGGCGTCGGCACGCGACGAATGCAAGCGCCCGATGCACGTGCATCCGCACGTTTTCCATTTCGAGACCAGATTGGGCCTGTTCGCGCCTCAACGAGGCAGGATCGGGCGTCGCCGAACGGTGTTCGACGGCGCGTCGGGCCGCTAGTATGTACTGACAAAACAGCCGAACCGCTCATCGGCTAGGCTGACGCTCCGTGATCGCCGATCCGGAATCGCCGCTCTTTTGTAAGAACTTCGGCAGATCAGCGCTCCGGCGTGCGATGATGTGCGTCTGCGGGTGAGGTTGCCGATGGAGACCGCTGGGGCCGCTGGGAGGTGGGTGTGACCGAGTCGGGCGCGCAGAGCGGACCGACCGCGCTGCGCATCATTCTCGGCGGGCATCTACGCCGGATGCGAATGGCAGCAGGGATCAGCAGGTCCGACGCGGGGTGGGAGATCCGGTCGTCGGAGTCCAAGGTCAGCCGGATGGAGCTGGGCCGTGTCGGCCTGAAGGAGCGCGACGTTCGCGACCTTCTTACTCTCTACGGCGTCGACGACGAGGAAGAGCGTGAGCGCCTCCTCGCGCTCACCCGGGAGGCGAACAACCCCGGCTGGTGGCACCGGTACGGCGACGTGCTGCCGAGCTGGTTCCACTCCTACCTGGACCTCGAGGCCGCGGCGCAGCTGATCCGTGTCTACGAGCTGCAGTTCGTCCCGGGTCTGCTGCAGACCCCCGACTACATCCGCGCGGTCATCCAGCTCGGCCGCGGGCTGATCCCGGCCGAGGAGGTCGAGCGCCGGGTCGCGCTGCGCACCGGCCGGCAGAGCGTCCTGACCCGCCCGGACCCGGTGCGGATCTGGGCAGTCGTCGACGAGGCGGTCCTCCGCCGCCCGATCGGCGGCGTGAAGACGATGATCCAGCAGCTCGACCACTTGATCGACGCGTCGCAGTACCCGAACGTCACGCTTCAGGTGATGCCCTTCGCCGTCGGCGGCCACGCGGCCACCGGCGGCGCGTACAGCATCCTGCGGTTCCCGGAGCAGGACCTCCCGGACATGGTCTACATCGAGCACCTCAGCAGCGCCCTGTACTTGGACAAGCTGGAAGACCTGGACCAGTACACCGCCACCATGGAAGCCCTCTGCGTAGCAGCCCCACCCCCGAACAAAACCCGAGACATCCTCGGCAGGATCAAGAAGGAGTTCGAAAGCTGACCGTGCCCCGGTCGTCTTCGCCAGGAAGCATCACGGAAGTACGGCCGTGGACGTCCACCACAATGGTCCAGCTCTCCTTTCCCGGCCGACCAGCACTGTCCCACGCGCGAAGGCCCGTTCGGCATCAGCGCGAAGGTCAACCTCACGGACGCCTGGTAGAGGCTTGCGAGATGGTGAGCCTGTCGTACGAAATGTGGAGAGCGGGACGGGCACGGGCGACAGGGACCGGCATGCCCGCCCCGCTGTCTATGGGATGTAGCGGATGAAGACGAGCGAGTGGCCAGTCATCTGCTCGAGGAACTGATGCCACTCGTCAGGCCGGCCAAGTGGTACGAAGTGACCCCGATGCGGGACTGCTACCACCGCTCCACCGGCGTTCGACGCCGCCGCATGCAGAAGCGCCTCCATCGCGACGCCTGAGTCGTCCTCTTCGACAAAGAGTGGCCCGAGGCAGTAACCACGATCGATCGCAATCCGGGACGCGGCCTCCTGGATCTCAACCAGGTCGCGGAGCCTCCGGACGAGGCGCTCGCACACATAGCAGTAGAGGACGCGTCGTACGTCGGTCCGCGGATCCGGCCACTTACCGGGCCAGAACGCCAGACTCGTCTTTGCGATCGCCATAGAACGACCGTACGAACCCGGACCGCTCGCGCACCATGTGAATCTGCGCCGCTGAGAAGGGCTCCCGGGAGTCGGATCGATCCCCCCGCGGACCGTTTCCGCGTTCCGGGGTACCTGGCGTCTACCGAAATGCGAGGTTGTGGACCAGCGGCCGGTCAGTCAGCCATCGAGGCCGCGAGCAGTGCTCTCGAGTCACGCGGGCTCAGCGCCGTCGCGCGTAGATGGTCGAACACCAAACTGAAGCGGTCGACCTCGGCCTCCAGCTCGAGGAAGAGGTCGCCGGCAAGGCCCTCTACGTGCACGATGTCAGGAGCCGTGGCTCCAAATCTGAGGCGACTGAACGAATTGTCCATCCCCCGATAGGCCCCACGGTCGAACGGAATTACCTGCACCGTGACATTGGGCAAGTCGCTCATCTCCTGTATGCGATCGAGCTGCGCACGCATAACCCCACGACCTCCGACCTCCCGCCGGAGCACCGCCTCGTCAACCACGGCCCAGAACTCCAGCGGATCGCGCCCGGCGCGTTCAGGGGACAAGATGCGCTGTCGCTCCATGCGAACCTGTACGCGACGCTCCACGGTCTCGGTATCGGCACCGAAGCCGTCGAGCATGACTGTCCGGGCATAGTCTTCGGTCTGCAGAAGACCGGGGATGAACGATGTCTCGTAGTTGTTCACGGACTTCGCCTCGGACTCGAAGCTGATGTAGGCCGCGTAGCCGTCCGAGATCGCGTCGGAGTAGTGCGGGTACTGACGAAGCCAGCCGGGTGATTTCGCATCACGGGCCAATTCGATGAGGCTGGCGCGGCGCGCGTCGTCAACGCCGTACAAATCGAACAGAGTCTCCAGCGTGCCGTTGTGCGGCTTCGCCTGGCCCTTCTCGATGCGCCAGAGCGTTCCCTGGTTGACGCCGGTCTGTTCCTCGACCTGCTCGCGGGTCAAACGGGCGTCGGCGCGGAGCGCGGTGAGCTCGGCCGCGAGCCGACGCAGTCGCACGGTCGGCGGTCCGGCTGGTCTCGGCATTATCCACAACCTCTCGTTTCAAAGCCCGACAAGGTACGCAGTACGAGCGAATCGATCAGTCTGCCAGCCATTCGTCAGAGATCTGCGGCCTGATCAGTACCCAGATTCGTATGGTACAAGGCTCATCACGCTCCGTACGGTCGTGTCATGTCAACGCTTCGGCACGAACGAAACGAGGAGGATTGCGATGAACCCCGCAATGTGGGCGCTTGTCCTCGGCACGACTGTCGTCGCGATCCTGATGATTTGCGACATCGCGCGGAACCTGAGCGACCGATGACCGCGACCCAGCTGCCACTCCCGACCGACCGACGCGTGCGCGTGTGGTTCGGCGAGCACCTGATCGCCGACTACGTCTCCGATCCCGAATCGGCGACCGCCTACGAAGTGGCGATGAGCCGCCGCTTCGTCTCGTTGCGGGAGACGAACGATCCGGCTCTTTTCGATGCCGCGGACTCGTGAAAGGCCAGCGGCGCCGTCAATGGTGGGCGCGACTTTGGCAACGCCTCAACGACACCTTTCGCCGCTGGCGGGACGACCTATGAGCTGACGACCGGCAGCGGGCCTCCTCAGCCGCAGTCTCGTGCGGTGATCGCCGCGCCGAAGCCAACCACCACTCCAAATCTCTTCTTTCTTTGTCCTTTCTTCGTCTCTGTCCAATCATCCTCATTTGCAGTACCAGCTCGCCCTACTACTGGTACCTGTCAGGTGTTGTCGGTCAGCCAGGTGATCAGGGGTTTGGTGGCTCGCCAGTCGGACCGGACCTGGGCAACCAGGTCGGCGGTGTGGATGACAGGTTCGAAGCCGTAGCTCTTGCCGACCGTCAGGGACTTGTGCCGGAGCAGATCGATCCGGGGGTGCTCAGGGTCGTAGCCGCGAGGGCTGGTCTTGAGCTTGTCGCCGCCGACCGTCCAGCCGGCCTTCGTCAGTTGGGCGAGCAGCTTCTCCAGCTGCTTCCCGCGGCGGTCGTCGTCGATGGCGGTGCGGACCCGGGCCAGGCGCTCCGACGACGCCTCGTAGAAGCCGGCCGCGACCCGGACGCCGGGTGCGGAGACCTGCACGTACCACCCGGTGGACGGCGCGACGTCGATGAAGGCGCCCTGGTGGGTCTTGTACGGCGTCTTGTCCTTGGCGAAGCGGACGTCACGGTACGGGCGGAAGAGTTTCGCCGTACCGAACTCCTCCTCGAGCTCGGCCAGCAGCGCGGCCATCGGCGCCCGGACCGACTCCTCGTAGACGTGCTTGTGCTCCGTCCAGAAGGTCTTGGTGTTGTCCATCTCGAGATCGTCGTAGAAGTCCAGCGCCGCAGCCGGAAACCCGGTAAAACTCATGCGGTCACGATAGTTCTCCCACCCGATCGGACCGACGGCAGGCTCAAGCCCTGAAGAAGGCGCGGACGTCGGCGGCCAGCAGCTCGGGCACCTCGAGCGCGGCGAAGTGGCCGCCCCGCGGATGGCTGGTCCAGCGGACGACGTTGTCGGTGCCGGCGACCTTGTGCCGGAGCGGGATGAAGTTCTCGTGGGCGAGGTCGAGCAGCGCGGTCGGGGTCCGGGACGGCTCGGGCGGTTGACCCCAGTACGCCGCATGCGCGCGCTCGTAGTAGATCGCTCCGGCCGAGCCCGCCGTCCTGGTCAGCCAGTAGAGCATCACGTTGGTGAGCAGCAGATCCCGGTCGATCGGGACGTCCGACCAGGTCGCGAACTTCTCCGCGACCCAGGCCAGCTGCCCGATCGGCGAATCGGTCAGCGCGTACGCCAGCGTCTGCGGCCGGGTGGATTGCAGGTCGGCGTACCCCTGCTGCTCGGACGCGAACGCCTGCTGCCGCCGCCACGACGCCCACGTGCGCTCGCGCTCGGCGGCGTCCAGCGGCGCGAGCTCCGCCGGCGTCGGCTCGGACGTCGCGCCCGCGCCGGGGATCAGGTTGAGGTGTACGCCGAGCACCCGTTCCGGATCGATCCGCCCGACCTCGCGGGAGATCGCCGCGCCCCAGTCGCCGCCCTGGACGCCGTACCGCTGGTATCCGAGCCGCGTCATCAGCTCGGTCCACGCGCGCGCGACCCGTGTGAACTCCCACCCGGGCTCGCGGGTCGGGCCGGACAGCGTGAAGCCCGGGATGGTCGGGAGGATCAGGTGGAAGTCGCTCAGCAACGGTGCGACGGAGGTGAACTCGACGATGGAGCCCGGCCAGCCGTGGGTCACCACGAGCGGGATCGCGTCGGGGGACGACGAGCGGAGATGCGCGAAGTGTACGAGCGCCCCGTCGATGACGGTGGCGTACTGCGGCCACTCGTTCAGCCGCGCCTCAGCGGCCCGCCAGTCGTACCCGTCCCGCCAGTAGCCGGCCAGGTCCCGCAGATACTCCAGTGGTACGCCGCGCGACCAGCCGGCGCCCGGAAGCTCCGACGGCCAGCGCACCAGGTCGAGTCGTTGCCGCAGGTCGTCCAACTCGCTGTCCGGCACGTCCAGCCGGAACGGTTCGATCGTCACCCCGGCACCTTGACGCACCGGGGGCGGGTTCGCACCTGGTTTCAGGCGCTGACCTTCTCCTGCGCGCGGTCGTGGACGACCTTGATCGCGACGGCGCCGATCAGGCAGAGCACGCCGGCGCTGATCACGACCGTGGTCAGCGTGCTGGCGCCGCTGAGCGCGTTGTCGCAGGCCATCGGCGTGATCCCGCCGGCCGGCCGGAAGGCCGAACCGCAGTCGGCCCCGCTCGCCGACACCGACCGGAATCCGAGCAGCGCGCCGCCGACCAGCAGCACCAGGCCGGCCACGCCGAGAATCTTGTTCAGCGAAATCACGGTGAGACCGGCTCCGCTGATCGCGGGCATGCCGACGGCATGCCCCATGAGCCCCGTTGCACCTCGTTCACTCCTGCCTTCGTCGGACCACCCAGGTTCGACGGTACGGTCCGGCCCACGATCGACCCACCCGCGCAGCCGGTCAGCACTGATTCTTCACAGAGTCCTTACTCAGGACATGACCGGTTGTGACAGTGATCTCAGATCAAACGACGGTGACTCTCAACCGAGACGCTCCTCCAAATGAACGGTGATCTCGTCTCCGGGCTGCTTGCCGAGCAGAGTTCGCAGCTCGCCCCTGACGGGCAGTTTGTGCGTACCGTCACCGAGCGCCATGAACGAACTCTCGAACGGGTGGCCGTCCATCGTGCCGCGCACCTTGACCAGTCCGCGCGTCCCGAAGTACGCGGCCGAGTCCGGCATCTGCACGTAGGTCCAGCCGCCCTTGGCGTCGCTCTTCAGCAGCGGCGCGGTGAAGGTCTTGTCCAGCTTTCCGGTCTTCTTGCTCATCGTGAGCTCCTCTCTACACCCCTGGGTAGAGACTGCGGACGCGGTTTCGACATCCGCGGCCAACTTATTCTGGGCAGCGTGCAGATGACGATCCGCCGGGCCGGGCGGGACGACGTACCGGCCGTGCTGGTGCTCCTCGACGAAGCGACCGAATGGCTGGTCGCGCGCGGCCGGACCGACCAGTGGGGTACGGCGCCGCACTCGACGAGCCCGCGGCGGGTCGAGCAGATCACCGGCTTCGCCGACGACGGCGGCCTCTGGGTCGGTACGGCGGACCACCGGGTGGTCGGCGCGCTGGCCGTCGGCGCCGCGCTCGACTACGTGCCGCCGGCCACCGAGCCGGAGCTGTACGTGCGGCTGCTCGTGACCGATCGCGCGTCCGCCGGGCAGAACCTCGGCGGGACCCTGCTCGACCACGCGCGCGGCCTCGCCCGCGAAGCAGGCGTGCGGCTGCTGCGGGTGGACTGCTTCGCCGGCGGGGACGGCGCGCTGGTCCGGTACTACGAGCAGCAGGGCTTCACGCGCGACACCGCGTTCGCCGTACCGCGGGTCAATGATGTGGATTGGCCGGGTCAGGTGCTGGTCCAGCGCCTGTGACCGCGCGGTGCACCGCGCCGTGCGCGTCGCTGCAGTGCTCCGGCGCCTCCGCGCCGGCGTGGTCGACCTGGAGCGTGGAGTGCGTCAGCTGGTGGCGCTCGGCAAGCAACTGCTCGATCCGGACCCGGATCTGGTGGCAGTCGAGGCCCTCGGCAACCAAGATGTGCGCGGACGCGGCCGGCTCGCCGGAGGTGATCTCCCAGACGTGCAGGTCGTGCACCTCGACCACACCCGGCACCGCGCACAGCTCGGCGCCGAGCGCCTGCGGGTCGATCGCGGCCGGCGCGGCCTCGAGGAAGATCCGGCCCGAGTCCCGGACCAGGGAGACGCCGGCCTTCAGCATCAGCACGGCGACCACGAACGCCGCGATCGCGTCCGCCCGGGCGAACCCGGTGAGCAGGACGACGAGACCGGCGATCGCGGTCGCGACGAACGCGAAGAGGTCGTTGAGGATGTGCTGGAACGCGCCCTCGACGTTCAGGCTGGAGCGGTTCGCCTTGCTGATCAGCCAGGTGGCGAACAGGTTCACCACGATGCCGGCGACGCCGGTGATCAGGACCAGCGCACCCTTCACCTCGGGCGGGTGGATCAGCCGGCTGACGGCCTCGTACACGAAGTAGACCGCGAGCAGCAGCAGCGTGATGCCGTTCGCCTGGGCGGACAGGATCTCGACCCGCTTGAAGCCGTACGTGAAGCCGCCGGCCGGCGGTTTGGCGGCCAGCCGGATCGCCAGCAGTGCCAGGGCGATGGCGATCGCGTCGGTGAGCATGTGCGCGGCGTCGGTGACGAGGGCCAGCGAGCCGGCCGCGACGCCGACGATCACCTCGGCGATCATGAAGCCGACGATCAGCGCGAGCGCACCGCCGAGCAGCTTCTTGTCGGCCTGCGCGCCGGCCCCGCGCCCATGTCCGTGTCCGTGTCCGGCGCTCATGCTTCCGACCTCTCGGGGTGGATGGCGTCGGTGTGCTCGGTGTGCGCGACCGCGAGGTCCAGCAGCATCCGCACGTGGGCGTCGTCGAGCCGGTAGAAGGCGTTCCGCCCGTCGCGCCGGACGGCGACCACGCGGTGCGCCCGGAGCAGCCGGAGCGCGTGCGACGTCGCCGACTCGCTCAGGCCGGTGATCGCGGCGAGATCGCAGACACACAGCTCCCCGTCGAGCAACGCGACGAGCAGCTTCAGCCGCCGCGGATCGCCGAGCAGCCCGAACACGTCGGCCGTGTCGACGATGTCCTGTTCGCCCGGCATCCTGGCATTGACACTCGCCACCCGCTCCGGGTCGACGAGCCGCACACTGCAGGCATCCGGCTGCACATCTGCAGAACTCTTCATATATTCACGGTAGAGCACCGACCCCCGGCCCGGCAACACCGGCCCAGGGTCGGGACCCGCCATCGCTCACTCGTAGCGAAGCGCGGCCGCCGGATAGGTGCGGGAGGCCTTCACACTGGGCAGCCAGGTGGTCAGGATCGTCGAGATCACCACGACGACGAGGATGATCCCGAGCGCCGTCCACGGCGGTTTCAGTGTCAGGTTCTCCATCCCCGGCTGGTCGGCGGCGTCGGAGATGACGTTGGCCGCGACCACCAGCCCGAGCACGGCCCCGACGACCACTCCGGTCAGCGTGATGAACAGCGACTCGACCAGGAACGTCATCTGAACCATTCGGGCCTGGAAACCGATCGCCCGCAGTACGCCGATCTGCTGGCGCCGTTCGACCACCGAGCGGGCGCTGATCACGCCCAGCGCGGCGACGCCGATCACCAGCCCGAGCCCCAGGAATCCCAGGATCAGGTACTGGAAGGTCAGGCTCGCGCCGACCGCGTCCCGCTGCGCCTCACGCTGCGCCGTGGCCTGCATCCCGTTGTCCAGGAACGCCGACTCCAGCTGCTGCGCCACGACCTCGGGATCGGCGCCCGGAGCGGTCCGGAAGTACCAGACGCTCGGTGCCGCCGCCGCGCCCAGCGGCGCCACGGTCCGCTGCGCCGTCGAGATGCCGACCATGGCGAGCGGCACGGTGTCGGCCAGGACACCGATGACCGTGAGCCGCAGGGTCTTGCCGGACTGGATGTCCCGGACCTCGATCGGCACGGGCCGGAAGCTGGCGTCCTCGAGGTGGAATCCCGTCAGCCCGAAGTCCGACACCTTCGGCGTACCGAAGTTGTCCAGGCGCGGCACGGAGTACGCGTCCACAACGGCGAGGCCGGGGTTGGCAGCCACCGCGTCCCAGACCGCACGATCGGAGCCGTATCCCGCGGCCCGGATCGCGAAACCGTACGTGGTGGACCGGGTGAACTCGTCGTCGAGTCCCCTGAGAACGTAGCCGGGGAACCCGCTCTGCCCGGTCTGACGGGCCTGCACGGGCAGGTACGACTGGCCGGCGACCGCGGTGATGGCGGACCGGTCGATCCCCGGCGCGGTGGCCAGCGCCTGGTTCATGTCCGTGATCGGGGTGAGCGGTGAGGTCTGCGCGGTGACGTCGTACCCGCCGCCGAACGTCTCCTCGTCGTTGTACGCCGCCACGAACGAGCCGGACGTGGCCGATCCGACGACCAGCGTGAACACGACCAGCATGAACAGCCCGATCGTCGCGCCGGTGCGGAACCGGGTTCGCAGCGGCTGGGCGATCGCCGTCCGGACCACCGGTGCGGCGTGCCGGGACCGGCCGAACGCCCACATCAGCGCGGACTGCACGGCGGTCGCGTTGTAGACGACGACCATGGTCGCGCCGGCCACCAGCAGCAGCCCGGCCAGGACGAACACCGAGAACCCCATCCGCAGTCCCGGCACGAGTTTCTCGTAGACCCAGAACGGCAGCAGGTTCCACACCAGGACGCCAAGACCCGCGACGGTGTACGTCAGCCGTTCGCTGCCGCCGAGCAGGCGGATCAGCGGGACCAGGGCGAAGATCACCAGGGTGCCGCCGGCGAGCAGCAGCTCCGCGCTCTTGCCGCGGTAGGCCAGCGCGATGAACGCGGCGCCGAGCAGGAGCGTCCAGGCGATGTGGACACCCCAGGACCTCCGCCGGCGACGCCGCGGCGGCTGCGGGAGGTTGCGGACCGCGGTGACGATGTTGAGCCGGCTGACCCGCCAGGAAGCGATCAGCACCACCGCGAGCGTGAGCAGCACCCCGAGCGCGAACGAGACGATCAGACTGGTTGGCGTCAGGCGGTACCGGATCGTCACCATGCCAGGGCCTGACAGCGCGCCGGCGATCGCCCGGACCATGCCCACCGACAGGGCGAGACCCAGCACGGCCCCGACGACGGCGGCCAGGACGTCGTACGCGACGCCCTCGAACACGAACATCTGCACCAGCTGGCGGCGCTGGGTGCCGATCGCCCGCGCCGTGCCCATCTCACCGCGGCGCTCCGCGGCGAGCATGACGAAGACCAGGAAGATCAGCAGTACGCCGGCCGAGACGGTGAACGTGCCCATCGTCGAGAACATCGACAGGAAACTCGCGCCCTGCTCGTCGGCCTGGTCGAGTCCGTCGCGCTTCACCGGGTCGACGAACAGACCGAGTGCGGACGTCGTGGGCCGCAGCGCGGTGACGACCTCGTCGGTGCGATCCGCGCCGCCGACCTCGTCGCCGGCGTTCGACACCACGACCTGCTGGACCGCGGAACCGACGCCGAGCAGCTGCTGCGCCGATCGCAACGGCATCAGCAAGGCGCCGCCGTCGGTGCCGGCGCCGTCGTGGTCGACCACCCGGGCGACGGTCAGCCGCTGCTGACGGCCGCCCGCGAACACCACGAGCTCGTCGCCGGCCGCCGCCGAGAGGTCGTCCGCCGCTGCGGCGTTCAGGTAGACCTGTCCGGCCGCGAGCTCGTCCAGCCGCACGCTCGCACCCGAGGTCGTGCGGATCCGCGCGAACGGCGACGCCGGGTCGGTCGCGAACAGCGTCACGCTCGGCTCGCTCGTGCGGCTGCGGGAGTTCTGGACGGCGATCGACTCGCTGATCGCCGGCGCGACCGCGTCGACGGCAGGCACCTGCCGGGCGGCGGCGACCACGCGAGCCGCCTCGGTCGCGGACAGGAAGCGCGCGCCCGCGCCCCGGCCGAGCGTCGCGATGTCCGGTTCGTCGGTGGAGCGTGCCGAGATGATCTCGTCGGTCTGGCCGTACGTCGTGATCACCGACGTCCGGACCGTGTGCGAGATGATGTCGCCGAAGCCGAGGGCCGAGGCGATGATCATCGTCCCGAGCATCAGGCCGCCGACGATGATGGCGGTCCGGCCGCGGCGCCGGGCCATGTTGCGGACACCCAGTTTGAACAGCACCCGGTTCCGCACCGCCAGTGCGGCCACCACGGCCAGCGTGACGACCACCAGCAGGCCCAGTACGACGGCCAGTGCCCTGACCGGAATTCCGAACAGCTCGGTCATGGCCGGCACCCCCTCAGTTCGCGGCGGGGGCGGCGGCTTCCATGGACGGCAGCTCGGCCAGCGCGATCTGGTAGCGCTCACGTCCCGGCGGAGACCGGAAGATCGTCGTGTAGCGCTCCAGGATCTCGGCATAGAAACCTTGCGTGCCGGCCGCGTCAGCCGCCTCGGACGTCTCCCAGAAACTGACGATCGCGCCCAGGCCCTCCGGCGTGGCCATCACCAGCACGCCCGCGTACCCGGGCTGCTCGTGCAGCTCCGGCAGCACCTCGGTCCGGTACCGCTCGACCGCCGACGCGGTGTCGATCCGGAGGGTGTCGATCTCAACCAACGTGAGTCGCGTGAACATGACTGGGCTCCTTCCGCGGTGCGTTCACGACCTGCTCGTCGACCACCCGGCCGTCGAGCATCCTGATGATCCGGTCGGTCCGCCGGCCGACGGCGATGTCGTGGGTCACGATCAGGAAGGTCAGGCCCCGCTCCCGGTTCAGCCGCCGCATCAGCGCCGTGATGTCCTCCGCCGACTCGCTGTCCAGGTCGCCGGTCGGTTCGTCGGCCCAGACGATCGCGGGCTCGTTGACGAGGGCCCGGGCGATGGTGACCCGCTGCCGCTCGCCACCCGACAGTTCGTCCGGGACGTGCGTGGCGCGGTCGGCCAGGCCGACCAGCTCGAGCGCTTCGATCGCGCGCTCGCGGGCGGCCTTCGGCGCCCGCCCGGCGAGCAGCAGCGACAGTTCGACGTTCTCCACCGCCGACAACACCGGCATCAGGTTGTAGAACTGGAAGACGAACCCCATCCGCTCGGCCCGGTACCGGGTACGCGCCCGGTCCGGCAGTTCGGTGAGATCGACGCCTTCGATCAGGATCCGGCCGCCGTCGATCTCGTCCAGCCCGGACAGGCAATTCAGCAGGGTGGTCTTGCCGCAACCGCTCGGGCCCATCACGGCGGCCATCTCGCCGCGCCGCAACTCCAGGTCGATGCCCTGGAGCGCGGCGACCCGGACCTGCCCGGTGTCGTACGTCTTCCGTACGGCGGTGGCAGACACGATGACGTCGCTCGTGGTTTGCTCGGTACCCGACGGCCGACCGGCCCGGCGTTTCAGCATGGTGGTCCTCCTCACGGGCGGGGGGCGGGAACGAGGGTTCGTTCCTTCCAGCCTTGGAGCCTCACCACGCACCGGTCAGGGACGAACGTCCCGCGTCCGACCCGACGAAGGTCCGTTCAGGACCGTCCGGGCCCGCTCGCGGCGGGCCCGGACGGTGATCAGGCCAGCGACACCAGGTCGAGGTAGTCGTCGGACCAGAGGTCCTCGGTGGCGTCGGGGAGGATCAGGACGCGGTCGGGGCGGAGGGCCTCGATCGCGCCCTCGTCGTGGGTGACCATCACGATCGCGCCCGGGTAGCTGCCGACCGCGCCGAGGACCTCGTCCCGGGAGGCCGGGTCGAGGTTGTTCGTCGGCTCGTCCAGCAGCAGCACGTTCGCGCTGGAATGGACCAGGCCGGCCAGGGCCAGCCGGGTCTTCTCGCCACCGGACAGGACGCCGGCCGGCTTGTCCACGTCGTCACCGCTGAACAGGAACGAGCCGAGCACGTTCCGCACCTCGCCGTCGGTCAGCCCGGGCGCGACCGTCGCCAGGTTCTGCCGGACGGTGCCGGCCAGGTCCAGCGTGTCGTGCTCTTGCGCGAAGTACCCGAGCCGCAGCCCGTGACCTGGTACGACGCGGCCGGCGTCCGGCTGCTCGCGGCCCGCGAGGAGCCGGAGCAGCGTGGTCTTGCCCGCACCGTTCAGCCCGAGGATGACGACCCGGCTCCCCCGGTCCACGGCCAGATCCACACCGTCCAGGACCTGCAGGGCGCCGTACGACTTCTTCAGGCCGACCGCGGACAACGGCGTCCGGCCCGACGGCGCCGGGGCCGGGAGACGGATCTTGGCGACCCGTGCGGCCCGGCGTACCGGTTCGAGGCCGCCGAGCAGCTTGTCCGCGCGGCGGGCCATGTTCCGCGCCGCGACCGCCGTGTTCGCACCGGCCTGCATCTTCGCCGCCTGGGCGTGCAGGACCGCGGCCTTGCGCTCGGCGACCGCACGCTCGCGCTGCCGTCGCCGCTCGTCCACGTCCAGCTGCTCGAGGTACTTCGTCCAGCCGGTGTTGTGGATGTCGACCGTCAGCCGCTGCGGGTCCAGGTGGAAGACCCGGTTGACCGTTGCCTTGAGCAACTCACGGTCGTGGCTGATGACGATCAGGCCGCCCGGGTAGGCCAGCAGGAACTGCCGCAGCCACAGCACCGAGTCGGCGTCGAGGTGGTTGGTCGGCTCGTCGAGCAGCAGTACGTCGTGCTGCGCGAACAGGATCCGCGCCAGCTCGACACGACGGCGCTGACCGCCCGACAGCTCACCGATCGGCTGCTCGAGGGCACGGTTGGGCAGACCGACGCCGGCCGCCAGCCGGGCCGCTTCGGCCTCGGCCGCGTATCCGCCGCCGGCCTGGAACGCCGCTTCGGCACGCGCGTACGCCGCCATCGCCCGCTCCTGGGCCGCGCCGGTCGCCGTACTCATCGCAGCCTCGCCCGCGCGGAGCTCCCGGACCGCTACGTCCAGGCCGCGCGCGGACAGGATGCGTGCCGTGACGGTGATGGCGGGATCGGCCGCGCGCGGGTCCTGCGGCAGGTAGCCGATCGACCCGGTCACGGCGATCTGTCCCGTTGCCGGACGGGCCTCGCCGGCCAGCGTCCTCATCAGCGTGGTCTTGCCGGCGCCGTTGCGGCCGACGAGTCCGACGCGGTCGCCCGCGCCGACAGTGAACGACAGCTCGGCCAGCAGCACCTGTGCACCGACCCGAATATCTACACCGCGAACGGTGATCATGATGGTTACTCTCCGTGTTAGCTAGTGGACGCACCTCACCTGCAGAAGCGGGTGCGCCAGCTAGACACAGAGGCAAGTAGCCATGCGCCCACGGTAACCGGGGCGGGCAAGAACCGTCAGCTGATTTTCGCGGGCAGCTCGACGACGAAGCGGGCACCGCCGCCCGGACGGTCGGTGACCTGGATGGTGCCGTGGTGCCACTCGACGTGCCGGGCGACGATCGCCAGGCCGAGTCCCACGCCGCGGCCGCGGCTCGACATCTCGCCGCGACCGAACCGCTCGAAGATCCGGGTCCGGTCCTCCACGGCGATCCCCGGCCCGGCGTCGTCGACGGTGATGACGACCCCCAGCCCGCCCGCCGCGACCCCGACGCCCTTGCAGCCGCCCGCGTGGTCCTCGGCGTTCTCGACCAGGTTCGCGATCACGCGCTCCAGCCGGCGTTTGTCGGCCTGCAGGGTCAGTCCCTCGGCCTCCGGCTCGACGTCCGTCACCTCGCGTCCGGCGGCCGCGTCGGCCGCGGCCCGGACCAGGTCCGCGATCCGCACGATCTCACGGCTCCCCCGGTCGCCCCCGTCGTCGCGGGAGATCTCCAGCAGGTCGATCACCAGCCGCCGGAACCGGTCCAGGTCGTCGCCGAGCAGTTCCACCGGCTCCCGGACGGCGGCCGGCAGCTCGGCCCGGTGGTTCTGGATCAGCTGCATCGAGTTGAGCATCGTCATCAACGGTGTCCGCAGCTCGTGGCTCACGTCGCCGGCGAACCGGGCGTCGGCCGCCACCCGGCGTTCCAGGGCCGCCGCGGTCTGGTTGAACGACCGCGCCAGGCCGCCCAGGTCCTTGTCGTTCTCGGCCTGCAACCGCGCATCCAGCTTGCCGCGCGCGACATGGTCCGCGACCCGGGTCAGCTCCGCCAGCGGCCGCAGGGCGAGCGTGCTGGCCAGCCGCCCGACCGCGAGCCCGAGCAGGGCGGTCGCGATCGCCGCCGCGATCAGCGTGATCTTCATCCGCTGCAGCGTCGCGTCCAGGCTGTTCAGCGGATGCCACTCGAAGAACGCGTCGCCCTGCCGCCCGATCGGTACGCCGACCGCGAGCACCGGCTGGCCGCCCACGTCGATCCGGCGCTGCACGACGTTGCCGCCGATCGCGTCCTGGATCATGTCCGGCGGCAGGTCGGACGGCTTCCCGGTCAGCGAGTACCAATGGTCCTCGAGGTACAGCATCGACGCCGCCGCGTCGGTGGCCGGCAAGCTGTTCATCAGCTCCGTCACCGAAACGCCCTTCTGCAGCGTCGGGCTGTCGCACTCGACCCGCTCGTGGCTGGGCCGGCACGGCTCGGGCGGGCCGAACAGCCCGTACCGCAACGCCGCCGCGTTGTCGACGGTGATCGTCTCGGCCGCCGCCTCCCGCTGCTGGACGAGGTAGTCCGAGACCACGCTCCAGGTCACTACCGACAGCACAGTCGACAGACCGAGCGCCAGCAGCCCGTACGCCAGCATCACGCGCCCCCGCAGGCTGAACCGTCCCAGCAAGGTCAGCTCACCAGTCGGTAGCCCAGACCGCGGGCGGTGACGAGGTGCTTCGGGCTGGCCGGGTCGCGCTCGATCTTCAGGCGCAGCCGCCGGATGTGGACGTCGACGATCCGGCTGTCCCCGAAGTACCCGTAGCCCCAGACCTTCGAGAGGAGCTGCTCGCGGCTGAGCACCTTGCCCTCGGCGCCGGCGAGCTCGGCGAGCAGCTTGAACTCGGTCCGGGTCAGCGGCAGCACCGCGCCGTCCCGCGTCACCTCGGCGCCCGGTACGTCGATCCGTAGGTCACCGATCTCGAGCAGGTCGGCCTGCCGCGCGTTGGCCGGCTCGACCCGGCGCAGCAGCGCCCGGATCCGGGCCGACAGCTCCTTCGCGACGAGCGGTTTCGTCACGTAGTCGTCGGCGCCCGCCTCCAGCCCGGCGACCACGTCGTGACTGTCGGTCCGCGCGGTCACCATGATCACCGGTACGTCGCTGGCGCGCCGGATCTCCCGGCACACCGTGAACCCGTCGCGGTCCGGCAGCATCAGATCCAGCAACACCACGTCCGGAGGTTCCCGGCGCAGGGCGGCCAGAGCGTCGTACCCGTTGGCCGCCTCAGCGACCTGGTACCCCTCGTCCTCCAGGGCGAGCCGCAGGACCCGCCGGATCCGCGGTTCGTCGTCGACCAGCAGCAAGCTGTGTGCCACGCGACCAGTGTCGCTCACCACCGGGCCGGACGCCGATTACGGCTGTCATGAATCCGTCATGTTCGCGCCGGGCCCGGTTGACGTCCTCATGACGGTTGCGTGACCCCGGATCCGGGCGGGTCCGGGCGGCCTAGCTTCGGCGCTATCGAGTCCCGGAGGAGGACCAATGGCCAGAAGACGGCTGGCGGCAGCATCCCTTGCCGCCGCGGCGAGCCTGATCGCGCTCGCCGCCTGCAGCAACGGCGGCGGAACGGCGTCCGGATCCGGAGGCGGATCCGCCGGCACACCGGTCAACGGCGGCACCCTGAACATGCTCGGGGCGGGCGACGTCGACTACATGGACCCCAACGTCAGCTACTACTCCGTCGGGTACCTGAACCTGCGGATGTGGAGCCGTCAGCTGTTCACCTACCCGGCCGATCCGAACGGCAAGAACACCGCGCCGGTCGCCGATCTGGCCACCGACATCCCGACCCAGGCGAACGGCGGAATCAGCGCGGACGGCAAGACGTACACGATCAAGATCCGCCCCGGGGCGAAGTGGAACACCTCGCCGGCCCGCCCGGTGACCGCGGCGGACATGGTCCTGGGCGTGAAGCGCACCGCCAACCCGCAGCAGCCGTTCGGCGGGATCCCGGACTTCGCCACGCTGATCGTCGGGTACAAGGCGTTCGCCGACGGGTTCGCGAAGGCGCCGAAGACGGTCGCGGGGATCAAGGAGTACATCGACAAGACCCCGCTGCCGGGCGTCGAGGCCAAGGACGCGTCCACGGTCGTCTTCCACCTGACCCAGCGCGCGACGTACTTCGTCGACATGCTCACCCTGCCGGCCTTCTCGCCGGCGCCGGTCGAGTCGCTCAACTACCTTCCGGCCAGCACCGAGCTCGGCAACCACTTCCCGTCCGACGGCCCGTACAAGGTCGACGCGTGGGTGCCGACCAAGTCGATCACGTACTCCCGCAACCCCGCCTGGGACGCGGCGTCCGACCCGGTCCGCAAGGCGTACGTCGACAAGATCGTGGTGAACGAAACCGTCACGCAGGACTCGGTCCAGCAGCAGCTGCAGACCGGTACGCCGTCGGCCGACATGGAGTTCGACGTCGCGCCGCCGCCGTCCCAGCTGCCCGCGCTGCAGGCCAAGAAGGACCCGAACCTGACCATCGGCGACACCGCGGGCTCGAACCCGTACGTCATCTACAACACGGTCTCGCCGAACAACAACAAGGCGCTGCAGAACCCGAAGGTGCGGCAGGCGATCAGCTACGCGATCAACCGCGACCACATCCTGCAGGTGCTCGGCGGCAAGACGCTGAACCCGCCGCTGACCCACGTGCTGCCCGACGTCATCGTCGGCTCGAAGCAGATCGACCCGTACCAGTACAACCCGGACAAAGCCAAGCAACTGCTCGCCGAGGCCGGCTACCCGCACCTCACGCTGAAGTTCCTGTACCGCAACGCGACCGAGGGCAGCAGCAAGACCTTCCAGACGGTCCAGCAGGACCTGACCAAGGCCGGTATCACGGTGGTCGGCGTACCGTCGCCGAACGCTGACTTCTACGTGAAGTACCTGCAGGTGCCGGATGTCGCGCGGCGCGGTGTCTGGGACGTCTCACTGGCCGGCTGGGGCGCCGACTGGTACGGGAACGCGGCGCTGTCGTTCTTCAACCCGCTGTTCTCCGGTCCGCCGTCGTACCCGCCGGTGGGCTCCAACTTCGGGCTCTACAACGACCCGGAGACCAACAGCCTGATCCAGCAGGCGGCGACCGCGGAGACCCAGGACCAGGCCGCCGACCTGTGGGCCAAGGCCGACGCCCGGGTGATGGACCAGGCGGCCTTCTACCCGCTCACCAACGGCAAGCAGGCGAACTACCACGCCGCGCAGGTCCACAACGCCGTCTACGTCCCGTCGATGCAGAACTACGACCCGACCAACGTCTGGCTCTCCAAGGACAAGCAGGGCGGCTGAACCTCATGGCCCTGCTTGAAGTAAGGGACCTACGGGTCTCCTTCGACACCCCGGACGGCACCGTCCGTGCCGTCCGGGGGTTGTCGTTCGACGTGGAAGCCGGGCAGACGCTCGCCGTGGTCGGCGAGTCCGGGTCCGGCAAGAGCGTCGCCACCCAGACCATCACCGGCCTCACCCGCGGCGCGACCGTCTCCGGTACGGCGTACTTCGACGGCACCGACCTGATCACCGCGGACCAGGCCACGCTCCGGCGGCTCCGGGGCGCCCGGATCGGGATGATCTTCCAGGACCCGCTGTCCAGCTTGCACCCGCAGTACCGGATCGGCTGGCAGATCGTGGAGATGATCCGCGCGCACGACCTGGAGATCAGCAAGCAGGCGGCCCGGAAACGGGCCGCCGAACTACTCACCCTGGTCGGCATCCCGCGGGCGGCGGAGCGGATCGACGACTACCCGCACCAGTTCTCCGGCGGGATGCGGCAGCGGGTGATGATCGCGATGGCGATGGCGCTCGACCCGGCGCTGCTGATCGCCGACGAGCCGACCACGGCGCTGGACGTGACCGTGCAGGCGCAGGTGCTGAACGTGATGCGCCGGCTGCAGGAGCAGTTCGGTACGGCGATCATCCTGATCACCCACGACCTCGGCGTGGTCGCGGAGATGGCCGACAACGTGGTGGTGATGTACGCCGGCGCGGTGATGGAACGCGCGCCGCGCCGGGACATCTTCTACCGCAACCACCACCCGTACACGCAGGGCCTGCTGGCGTCGCTGCCCGCCCGCAGCGGGGACCGGCTGACGCCGATCGCGGGCGCACCGCCCAGCCTGATCAGCCTGCCGAAGGGCTGCCCGTTCGCGGCCCGCTGCCCGCACGTGTTCGACAAATGCGCGGAGCCGCCGCCGCTGACCGACGTGGGCGGCGACCCGCGTCACCAGTCCGCCTGCTGGCTCCCCCACAACGTGAACGAGGCGGTCGCGTCATGAACGAAGTGCTGCTGAAGGTCGACGACGTCCGGAAGGAGTTCCCGACGTCCTCCAAGGAGGTGGTGCAGGCAGTCGCCGGTGTCTCGCTGGAGGTGCGCAAGGGCGAGACCCTCGGTCTGGTCGGTGAAACGGGCTGCGGGAAGTCCTCGCTGGCCCGCTGCATGGCCCACCTGTACGACGTGACGTCGGGCTCGGTGTGGTTCGAGGGCAGGGACATCACCAAGCTCTCGCGCAAGGCGATGCGGCCGCTGCGCCGCGACGTCCAGGTGATCTTCCAGGACCCGTACGGCTCGCTGAACCCGCGCCGCCGGGTCGGCTCGATCATCGGCGACCCGTTCAGCATCCACAACATTGCTTCCGGCAACGAACGGAAGAAGAAGGTGCAGGAGCTGATGGAGCTGGTCGGGCTGAACCCCGAGCACTACAACAGGTTCCCGGCCGAGTTCTCCGGCGGTCAGCGGCAGCGGATCGGCGTCGCGCGGGCGCTGGCGCTGCGACCGAAGCTGGTGATCTGCGACGAGCCGGTGTCGGCGCTCGACGTGTCGATCCAGGCGCAGATCATCAACCTGCTGTCGGACCTGCAGCAGGAGTTCGACCTCACCTACGTGTTCATCTCGCACGACCTGTCGGTGGTCCGGCACGTGAGCGACCGGATCGCGGTCATGTACCTGGGCAAGATCGTCGAGCTGGCGCCGACCGGCGAGCTGTTCGGGCAGACCCGCCATCCGTACACCAGGGCGTTGCTGTCGGCCCTGCCGGTCGCAGACCCGGACACCGCCGACAGCCGCGAGCAGATCATCCTCGGCGGCGACATCCCGTCGGCGACGAACCCGCCGTCCGGGTGCCGGTTCCACACCCGCTGCCCGAAGGCGCGGCTGGACTGCGCGGCCGAGGAGCCGGTGCTGGAACCCGTCCTGGACGACCGGCCCGAGCACCGCACCGCGTGCTTCTACCCGTTGACGGTGGGCGAGGACCTGTCCACCGCCGTACCGGACCTGAGGGCATCGTGACCGCCGCCATCGAGATGGTCGACGTCATCGACGAACCCCAGGTGATCGAGGGGCGGAGCCCGTTCGCGCTCGCGTTGCGCCGGTTGCGCAAGGACAAGGTGGCGATGATCTCGCTCGCCGTGATCGTGCTGATCGTGCTGATGGCGATCTTCGCACCGGTGTTCGCGGCCGTGACCGGGCATCCGCCGAACGAGCAGTACCGCGACATCGGGCTGACCCCGGACGGCCTGCCGCGCGGGCCGAACGGCACGTTCTGGCTGGGCACCGACGACCTCGGCCGGGACATCTTGGTGCGGATCGCGTACGGCGCCCGGATCTCGCTGCTCGTCGGCGTGATCGCGACCGTCATCACGGTCGTCATCGGCGTCGTGCTCGGACTGGCGGCGGGCTTCCTCGGCGGGATCACCGACACGCTCCTGGCCCGGCTGATCGACGTGGTGCTGTCCGTACCGTTCCTGCTGGTGGCGATCGCGCTGGTGTCGGTGACCGGGCCGAGTCTGACCGTCACGGTGCTGGTGATCGGCTGCTTCAGCTGGGCGTCGGTCGCCCGGATCGTCCGCGGCCAGGTGCTGTCGCTGCGCGAACGGGAGTTCGTCGAAGCGGCCCGCTCGCTCGGCGCCGGCGACAGCCGGATCATGTTCGTCGACATCCTGCCGAACGTGATCGCGCCGGTGATCGTGTACACGACGCTGCTGATCCCGGTGGTGATCGTGACCCAGGCGACGTTGTCGTTCCTCGGGCTCGGCCTGCCGCCGCCGACGGCCGACTGGGGCGGGATGATCAGCGAGTCGCAGAACTACTACACGACCGCCTGGTGGTTCATCCTGTTCCCCGGTCTGGCGCTGCTGATCACCACGCTCGCCTTCAACCTGTTCGGCGACGGGGTCCGGGACGCCTTCGACCCGCGCGCAGATCGGACCTGACATGGCCATGTTCCTGATTCGCCGCCTCGGCCACGGCATCCTGGTCCTCTGGCTGATCAGCATCGCGGTGTTCGCCCTGTTCTTCGTTGCTCCGAGCAACGTGGCGCAGACGCTCGCGGGCCGGCAGGCCACGCCGGAGACGATCGCGCTGATCAAGCACCGGCTCGGTCTCGACCTGCCGGTCTGGAAGCAGTACCTGGACTTCCTCGGCAACGCGGTGCGGGGCAATCTCGGGTACGACTACTACCACCAGGTGCCGGTGACGCACATCATCGGGCAGGCACTGCCGATCACGGTGTCACTGGCGCTCGGCGCCGCCGTACTGTGGCTGGCTCTGGGCATCTTCAACGGCGTGATCTCGGCAACCCATCCGCGCTCGCTGGCGGATCGCGGGCTGACGTTGTTCTCGTTGTTCTTCTACTCGTTCCCGTCGTTCCTGCTCGGTCTGCTGCTGCTGTACTTCCTGTACTTCCGGCTCACGCTCAGCGGCTTCAGCTGGTTCCCGGCGGGCGGTTACTCGCCGATCACCGGCGGGATCGGGCCCTGGTTCCAGCACCTGCTGCTGCCCTGGGTCGCGCTCGCCCTGTTGCTGGCGGCAACGTATACCCGGCTGACCCGCGGCTCGATGCTGGACGTGCTCGGTGAGGACTACATCCGGACCGCGCGGTCGAAGGGGATCCGGGAGAGCCGGGTGGTCGTCCGGCACGGTCTGCGCAGCGCACTGACGCCGGTGGTCACGCAGTTCGGCATCGATCTCGGGCAACTGATCGGCGGCGTGGTCGTCATCGAGACCGTGTTCAGCCTGCCGGGACTGGGGCAGACCGCGGTCGTCGCCATCAACCAGCAGGACCTGCCGGTGATCATCGGCATCGTCCTGTTCGCCTCGGCCGCGGTGGTGGTCGCCAACCTCCTGGTGGACATCGCGTACGCCGTACTGGACCCGCGCGTCCGCCTGCATTGACGCCGGACGACGGCCCCGGAGGGCAGGGGGTGCGATCCGTCGTGACCCGCCGGAACGGGTCAGGACGGGCCTCCTGCCCTCCGGCCTGCCGTGACCTTCGGCCGGGCCGGAGGGTCTTCGGACTCTGACCGGCGACGAGCCGTGGACGGACGGTGGTGGTGACAGGACCCCCGCCCGTGTGCGGGCGCCGGTCGTCGGGTACCGGGCCTGTGGCCGGATTGGAGGCTCACCATGGGTGCAGCCATTGCATTGCCGCTGCTCACGATCGCTCTGATCTCGCTCGTTCTCGCGCTCTGGACGCTGTACGCCGTCGGGGTGGAAGCGGTCAGCTTCGCCAAGTTCACGCGGCGCCACGGGTCGGGCGAGACCGCGGCGCACTACGAACCCGGAGACCACGAGCACGTCTCGACGAAACCGCCGGAGGGATACGGGAAGAGCTGACTCCTTCGGTACCTTGTCGGCGTGATCGCTGTTTACGGTGCGGGTGGCATCGGGTGCTACGTCGGCGGGCGGCTGGCCGCGACCGGTACGCCCGTGACGTTCGTCGGCCGGCCGCGGATGGCCGCTGAGCTGGCCGCGAACGGGCTGCGGCTGACCGACTACCTGGGGGCGGACCTCCGGGTTCAGGACGTGCGGTTCGAGACGACGCCGTCCGGTGCGGCCGGCGCGGATCTGGTGCTGGTGACGGTGAAGTCCGCCGCGACCGAAGGCGCCGCTGCCGAGCTCGCCGGCGTCCTGAAGCCGGGTGCGGTCGTGGTGAGCTTCCAGAACGGCATCCGGAACGGCGAGCTGCTGCGGTCCCGGCTGACCGAGCAGGTGGTGATCACCGGCATGGTCCCGTTCAACGTGCTGAACCGGGGCGCCGGCGTGTTCCACCAGGGCACCGAGGGCGCGCTCGACGTCCAGCGGGACGCCGCGCTGACGCCGTACCTGAGCGCGTTCGAGCGCGCCGGGCTGCCGCTCACGCAGCACGAGGACATCCTCCCGGTGCAGTGGGCGAAGCTCCTGCTGAACCTGAACAACCCGATCAACGCGCTGTCGAACCTGCCGTTGCGCGACGAGCTCTCGCAGCGCTCGTACCGCCGTTGCCTGGCCGCGGCACAGGCCGAGACCCTCGGGATCCTCGACGCCGCCGGGATCCGGCCGGCCCAGCTGCTGGCGATCCCGATGCACCGCTTCCCCACAGTCCTCCGGCTGCCCGATTTCCTGTTCCGGCGGCTGGCGAGCAAGGTGCTCGCGGTCGATCCGCTCGCCCGGACGTCGATGTGGGAGGACCTCGAAGCCGGACGGCCGACCGAGATCGACTACCTGAACGGCGAGGTCGTCCGCCTCGCGCGGTCGCTCGGCCGGACCGCGCCGGTCAACGAGCGGCTCGTGGACCTGATCCACGCCGCCGAGACGGGCCGGCGCTCGTGGTCAGGACCCGAGCTCGTCCGGGAACTTCAGCGGTAGCTCCGCACGCACGTTGACGCTCACCGTCCGGTAGGCGAAGCCGAGGTGCTCGTTCAGCCGCCGCATGTTCGCGTTGCCCTGCTGGGTCCACGTGTAGATCTCGGTGATGCCGTGCTCGGCCGCCCACGCCATACTCGACCGCTTCAGCGTCGACGCCACGGCCTTGCCGCGCCACTGCGGTACGACGGCGGTGTAGGCGACCTCGGCGCGCTCGGGCTTGTCGGTGTCGAGCATCAGACCGGCAACACCGATCACCTGGTCACCGGCCACCGCCAGGAACATCGCGGCCGGGTCGTTGATCCACTCCGTTGCCCACTCCTCGGCCGTCACGTCCATCGGGGCCGTGGTGTCGAGATCCGGGAGAGTCGGGACGGCGACCTGCTCGTACGCCGCGGCCCACAGCTCGGGGCGCTCCGAGACCTGCACGACGTCGTACTCCGTGGGCGTGGGCGGCCAGGGTTCGTCGGCGATCTGGCGGACCTGCTCGACCTGGCGGAGGTACTCGGTGTAGCCGAAGCGTTTCGCGAACTCGAGCGAGCCGTCGTCGTCGATGCTGCAGCCGGCGATCGTGAAGCCCTGCGCCGCCGCGTGCTCGGTCAGCGCACGGAGCAACGCGGTTCCGATCCCCCGCCGGCGCGCCTCCGGACGGACGCGGGCGATCACGGAGGCGCGGTCCGCCTCGTTCGAGCGGTCGGAGGTGCCGTGCGCGGCGATCTCGCCGTCCAGCTCCGCGACCAGGAACAGCCGCTGCGGCGTCTCGGCCTTCCGGAGCTCGGCGATGCTCGGCGCACGCTCGTCGGGCAGCACGGCGAGGCGCACCTGACGCCAGGCTTCGTAGTCGGCGTCGGTCTCGACGGGCCTGATCCGGATCACCCGGTCATTAGGCTCCACCGCGATCTCACCCTGCCATGCAATTTCATATTATGAGATCAAGTCTCTCGTATGATGAACACATGGATGTTGCGGTGATCGGCGGGAGCGTGGCGGGACTGCAGGCCGCGCTGACCTTGGGACGGGCCCGGCGGCGGGTCGTGGTCTTCGACGACGGGCGGGCGCGGAACCGCGCGGCGTCCCACGTGCACAACTTCCTCGGCGCGGAGCAGCCGGCGCCGGATGAGCTGCTGGCGGTGGGGAGACGGCAGCTCGCGACGTACGACGTCGCCGTACGCGACGTGCGGGTCGACGACGTCGAGGTGGTGGACGACGGGTTCGTCGCCGGTGGTGACCACGTGCGGGCCGTGGTGCTGGCGACCGGGTTGCGGGACGAGCTGCCCGACGTACCGGGCGTCGCCGACGGGTGGGGGCAGTCGGTCGTTGCGTGTCCGCACTGTCACGGGTGGGAGGTCCGTGATCAGCCGCTGGTGCAGCTCGGGATGCGCGGAGCGCCTGAGCGCTCGGTGGCGCGGGCTGTCCTGTTGAGCCGATGGAGCGACGACGTGACGTTATGCACCGACGGGGACGAACTGACCGCCGCTCAACGGGATCAGCTCGACCGGGCCGGAGTCGCGGTTCGCACCGAGCGCGTCGAGGAGGTGCGGGCCGGATCGGTCGCACTGAGAGGCGCCGAACTGCCGGCGCGGCGGGTCTTCGTCGTCGTCCGGCAGCATCAGCAGAGCGACCTGGCCGAGCGACTCGGGTGCCAGGTCACCGACGGTGCGGTCGTGACCGACGAGGGCGGGCGGACGACCATGCCGGGCATCTACGCGGTCGGTACGACGGCGAGTCCGGCGCTGCTCGCGATCGGCGCCGCAGGTCACGCGAGTACGGCGGCCGTCGCCGTCCACGCGGATCTGCTAGAGCTGGATCTGAGCAGCCGGCGGTAGCCGCGCCGGGTCGGCGATCGGCCACTCCAGCGGCGATCCCGGGAGCTCGTCGAGTTGCAGCAGGCACCAGGGCGAGAGATCCGGGAGGTCCCGGAGCTCGGACCATTCGGCCCATCGGCAGTCCGCGACCTCGGCCGGGTTCGGCGTGGGGTCACCGGTCCACCACACCCGGTACACCGGGCAGATCTCGTTCTCGACCACACCCGTCGGCATCTCGGCGCGGTACCGGAACTCCGGCAGCACCAGCTCCGCGGCGTCCACGACGATGCCCAGCTCGTCGGCGAGCCGGCGCCGGACCGCCTGCGCGGGCGGTTCGCCGGGGAGTGGGTGCCCGCAGCAACTATTGGTCCAGACGCCCGGCCAGGTCGGCTTGCCGAACGCCCGCTGGGTCAGCAGCACCCGCCCTGCCGGGTCGACCACGTAGCTGGAGAACGCCAGGTGCAGCGGCGTCGCCGCGTGGTGGACCGTCGCCTTCGCCTCGGTCCCGACCGCACGCCCGCCCTCGTCCACCAGCACAACCCGCTCGTCGATCACAGGCCGAGCCTAATCCGATTCCGGACGCCCGGCGGCGGCTGTTAGCCTGGGAGTGTGACCAAGCACTGCGTGACCTATCGACCGGCTCTGGGAGGAGCCGGCCCTCGGTAGTCCCCGCAGTCGCTCCGCCCAGAGCCTCCGAGGCAGGAACCGTCCGGTTCCTGCCTCTTTCCGTTTGCCGGAGGCACTGGTGCACGGGTGCCTCGTCCTGAGAGGAACCCTCGTGAACGCTGTCATCGACCGGTTACGCCGTACCACCGACACCGTCGTCGGACTCGAAGATCTGGAGGCCCGGCTGGAATCCGGCCGTCCGTTGCGGATCAAGTACGGCGTCGACTGCACCGCGCCCGACCTGCATCTCGGGCACGCGGTGAACCTGTGGATGATGCGTCAGCTGCAGGATTTCGGGCATCGGGTCGTGTTCCTGCTCGGCGACCTCACCACCCGCGTCGGCGACCCGACCGGGCGCTCGGAGACCCGGCCGGTGCTCACGCCCGCGCAGATCGAGGTGAACGCCGCGTCGTTCCTCGAGCAGGTGTCGCTGGTGCTGCGGACCGACCCGGAGGTGTTCGAGGTACGGCGCAACTCCGAGTGGTACGACGCGATGCCGATCGCCGAGCTGCTCGGTCTGTTCGCGCAGGTCACGCACGCGCAGTTGATGGCCCGGGACATGTTCCGGTCCCGGGTCGCGGCCGGGCGGGAGATCGCGGTGCACGAGCTGGTGTACCCGGTGCTGCAGGGCTACGACAGCTTCGCGATGCGCAGCGACCTGACGATCGTGGGGTCGGACCAGCTGTTCAACGAGCAGCTCGGGCGGCACTTCCAGCAGCGGCTGGGCGCGCCGCCGCAGGCCGTGATCACGACCACGATCACGCCCGGGATCGACGGCCGGGCCAAACAGTCGAAGTCGCTGAACAACTACATCGGGCTGACGGACAGCCCGCGGGACAAGTTCGGGAAGGTGATGAGCATCCCGGACTCGCTGATCGAGGCGTACGCGCGGGTCTACACCGAGCTGCCCCTGGAGACGGTCGGCGCCCTCGCGGACGCCACCGGGCCGGCGGCCCGGGACGCCAAGCTCCGGCTGGCGGCCGCGATCGTCACCCGGTACCACGGGGCCGGCGCCGCCCGCTCCGAACTGGCCGCTTTCCGTCACACGTTTTCCGAGCGTTCCGAACCGGCCGGGATACCCGAACTGGTCGTCGCCCACGACATCACCACAGCCTTCGATCTGCTCCGCGCGGCGCGTCCCGGCGACAGCAACTCCGACCTCCGCCGCCTGCTCCGCCAGGGCGCGGTGACGATCAACGGCGTCCGGACCGACGATCCGGCGGCACCCGTCGACCTCGGCACGGACGTCGTCCTGAAGTCCGGCGCTCGCACGTGGCACCGGATCAGGCGAGAGTAGGCGGATGGAGATCAGGACCGTGGACGCGTTGGTGAGCGTCGGCGACCGCTACGTCGGGCGGGCGCCGGCGTTCGAGGTCGAGCCGGCGTGGTGGGCCGAGGTCGAGGCGATCACCCGGCACCTCGACGCCCTGCTCGGCGTACGGACGCTGGTCCTCCGGCTGGTGCACGCGGACGAGGCCGTGATCGGGCGTGGCGGCCGGGTCGTCTACCACGTGCAGGCGCTGGAGGAGCCGCGCCCGGACGTACTCGACATCACGCCGCTGCCCGCGTGGGAGTCGATCGTCGCGCCGCATCCCCTGCGGTCGACGTGGGCCGAGGTGGACGGGCCGAGCCGGATGATCGAGTGGGCCCGGGGCATCCTCGGACCGCGCGACGCCGTCCAGGTGAAGACGTGGAACCTGTCGTGCCTGATCCGCTTTCCAGGTGCGTGGGCGAAGGCGACCGGCCGGTTCTGCGGTGTCGACGCTGACGTCATCCAGCACGTCAGCCGGTACGACGAGACGCTCGTACCGGACGTACTCGGTCAGTCGCCGGACAACCGGTGGTCGCTCCTGGCTCATGCCCCAGGCATCGACTGCTGGGAACCGGACCGGGACACGATCGACAACGTCGTCCGTCGCTGGGTGGCGGTACAAGCCGCCCTGGCGGCCGAGACCGGCGAGCTCGCGGCGCCCAGCGTGTTGCCGCACGACCTCTTCGCCGACGTCACTCGGCTCCTGCCCCGCGTCGACCTCACCGCGGACGAGGTGGCCGACCTGGATCGGCTGATCGCGCGGCTCCCGGACATCGTCGACGAACTCGACTCGGCCGGGCTGCCGGTCACGCTCGTCCACGGCGACTTCCACCCGGGCAACTGGCGTTCGGACGGATCCACCCGCAGGATCGTCGACTGGGCCGACGCGTTCGTCGGCCACCCCGCGATCGACATCAAGCGGCTGCAGGACTTCCTGCCCGAGGAGCGGCGTGAGCATCCCGCGGAGGTCTGGTCACAGGCCTGGCGGCGCGAGTCCCGGGGTCCGAGCCGCTGCGGGCGCTGCGGCCGATGAGCGTGCTGAGCCCGCTCACCTACGTGCTGACCTACCAGCGGTTCCTCGACAACATCGAGCCTGACGAGCGCGTGTACCACGCGGACGACCCCGGGATCTGTCTGCGCGCGGCCCTGCGCGCGTGGCAGGCTGTGCGGGTCGAGGCGAGAGGGTGGGGATCATGACCGTTCTGGTGACCGGCGCGACCGGGAACGCCGGTGGCGCGGTGGTCGAGGCGCTGGCGGAACAAGGGATTCCGGGGCGGGCACTCGTTCGGTCGGAGCGGAAGCTGCCCGCCGGGATCGAGCCGGTGATCGGCGATCTGAACCGTCCGGAGACGTTCGTGGACGCGTTGCCCGCAGTGTCCGGGATCTTCCTGATGAGCGGTTACGAGCGGCTCGACGAGTTGCTCGCGAACGCCGCCCACGCGGGAGTCCGGAAAGTCGTCGTCCTGTCGAGCAGTTCACTTGACGGCGACGTGACCAACGCGGTCGCGGCGTACCACCACGCCACCGAGGAAGCCGTGCGGGCGTCGGGGCTGGCCTGGACGTTCCTGCGGCCGAACTCGTTCATGTCCAACACGCTGCGCTGGCGGGACCAGTTGCGGGCCGGTGACGAGGTGCGGGTCCAGTTCCCCGACGTACCGGTGTCGACGATCCATCCGCGGGACATCGGCGACGTCGCGGTGCGAGCCCTGCAAGGCAGGCACGTCGGCCAGGTACTGCGGCTCACCGGGCCGGTCGCGCTCACACCCGTCGAGCAGGTCGCGATCCTCGCCGACGCCCTCGGCCGCCCGCTGACGGCGTACCCGATGAGCCGCGCGGAAACCCACGACGCCCTGTTCGCATCGATGCCGGAGCCCTACGCGCGGGCCATCGAAGGGTTTTTCGGCGACGGCACCATCGACGAGACCACCGTCAACGGCACGGTCGCCGAAGTCACCGGCCACCAGCCCCGGACCCTCCAGGCGTGGACCCAGGAAAACGCTGCACTTTTCGGCTAGTTCAGCGCCTTCAGGTAGGCCTCACTCGTGCAGTTCGCGCCGATGCGCGGGAAGACGTACGAGACCGCGAAATCGTGGGCGTGGTCGTCGAGGCCGGTCATCGCGTCGGTGACGAAGAACGTCTCGTAGCCGAGGTCGGACGCGGCCCGGCCGGTGGACTCGACGCCGAAGTTCGTGGCGATCCCGGCCAGCACCACGTTCGCGATGCCGCGGGACCGGAGCTCGGCGTCGAGCGGCGACCGTCCGAAGGCGCCGATCGTTTGCTTGACGATCTCCAGGTCGCCCTCCTGCGGCACGACCTCGGGCGCGAACCCGCTGCCCTCGGGCTGCACGTCCACACCGGGCCGCTCGACCCGGACGTTCACCACCAGCCCGCCCGCCGACCGCGTCGCCGCGGCCAGCGCCACGGATCGCTCGAGCACGACCGGTCCGCTGAGCGGCGCGGTCTGCAGCGCGACGATCCGTGGCATCAGGTCGATCAGGATCAGTGCGGTACGGCGAGACTCCAAGGGATTCACGGGGTGAGCTTAAGGTCGAGCAGATCCACACCGACCAGGTAGCCGGTCGCTGCCGCGTTCTTGCCGGTCAGTGTCACCGCGAGCTGGTGAGCGCCGGCCGTCAACGGCGCGGTGCCCAGAGCCACGGTCTGCGTGCCGACCCCCGACGCCTGGTACCCGTCGAAGCCGACCGCGGCGTTCCCGTCGATCCGGACGTCGACGATGCCATAGTCGGCCGCCTTCGTCAGCACGGCCGACAACTCGTACGTGCCGGTCGTCGGCACGGTGAACCCGAACACCGTCTTGTCGCCGGCCTTCGTGCCGTGGATCCACGCCTGCGCACCACCGGACCAACTGACGCCGCAGCAGTTCCCCTGCGGATCGACCGCGACGGTCGACGAGACCGGCGGCAGCATCGCCTCGCCCTCGACCCGCAACGTCCGCCCGCTGGTCCCCTGCACCGCCGCCGACTTCGGGCCCGCGTTCCCGGCCAGATCCACCGCCGACACCCGGTATGTCCACGTCTCCCCCAGTCCCAGCCCTCGGTGCAGGAATCCGGGCAGCGGGCTCGTCCCGACCAGTTTCTCGGTCCCACCGGCGACAGCGCCGTACACGTTGTAGTACGCGATCCCGCTCTCGTCACCGACGTCGTTCCAGGTCACGTTGATCGCGTTGTCGGCCCGCCCGGTGGCTACTGGTCCGGTGACAGCGCCGGGGGCGCGGTTGTCGTCGTACGGCGCGGTCAGCGACTGGACCACGTACGCGGACGCGGTCCACGCCGGGCCGGTGGGCCGGAGCTCGATGACCAGGCTCGTGCGTCCGGCGGTGATTGCCGCTGGCAACTGGTAGTTGTCGTCGAGCCAGCGTTGGTGCGTGTTGCCGAGCGGTTGCAGCCAGGTGCCCGCGTCTCTTCCGTTGACGATGACCTGAGCCGATTGCCCAGGACTGTTCTGATCGCTGGTCCGGCGCAGGGTGACGCCTCGGTTGGCCGGATCGATCTTGACGGTGAAGCGGATCGGTTGCGTGCTGGAGCGGACCTGGTCGGTGAGGGTGATGTTGTCGTGGTCGCCTTCGTACACCGAGCTCAGGTCGGCCTGGCTGCCGTTGTCGACGTACCCGTGCTGCTGACGGCTGCTCGCCGAGCCGGTGTCGATCCGGTCCGTCTCCCGGGCGCCGAACGTCGACGCGGTGTAGAGGAACGCAGTCGAGCCGTAGATCGCCGGGTGGTCGTCCTGCTGACCGTGCTCGATTCCGAAGTCGAGCTGGTTCTCGAAGGCGACCGAATCGGTGATGTGCAGTCGCCACGCCCCGTCGCACTCGTTGGTGCAGAACCCGGCGCGGACCTCGTGCGCGGAGTTGCCGTGGAACGGGGTGGAGTACGTGCCGGCGTTGAAGTACCAGCCGGACTCGTAGTAGTCCTCGGTCCCGGTGCCGTGGATCGCCGGCGTCCGCTCGCCGTCGACGTACACCCGCTCGTCGCCCTCCAGGTAGCCGCGGGTGTTGCCGTCGGCAAGCAGTCCCTCCATGGTCTGCGAGACGCCGACGAATTTGCCGCGGCCGGCCACGTCGGCGAACGTCCAGTCGCTGCCCTGCGTGGTCTCGCCGCGGGTCGAGATCGCGGTGAAATAGCCGATCTTCCCGGTCGCCAGGTCGAGCGCCTTGCGGGCATCCTTCGCCGACGTCACCTCGGCCTGCCCTTTGAGCTGGTACGCCGTGGTGTTGACCAGCGTCACCGTGGCGCGGGCGGCGTACGGCATCGGCCACCAGGAGGAGTACCAGCCGTCGGGGTCCATCGCGAAGAAGAGCGAACGGACCGGGTTCTCACCGAGACCTGAGCCGAAGAACTCGCCCAGCGGTGCGTCGACACGCTTTCGACCGTCGACCGTCACCTGCACGTGGACACCCGCCAGCAGCGTGTCGGACGGCTTGACCCTGGCTGCGTCCTCGTCGGTGGCGGCGTACGCCATCGCGTGCTCGCCGCTCCAGTTCTGCTGCGTGATCGAGTACTCGTGGGCCTGCTCGTCGGCGACGTGCTTCGGTCCCACATCGAGCGTGTCGGTGCGCTGCACCTGACCGCCGACGGTCGAATCCGCCCAGTACAGGAACTCGTTGAAGTCCAAGTCGGACGAGATGAACTGGTTGGTGATCGTGATCTGCGACTTGCCCGCCGTGAGCGCGGCCGGGAGGTCGACGGACTGGTCGTGCCACTGCGCGCCCTGCGCCTTGAGCGGCGACCACTCTCCGGCCGGGGCGCCGTCGACGAGGATCCTGGCGCGCTGGTTTCCGATCCGCAGATCCATCCGCCGGGTCAGCTTCACACCGGTGTTGGCCGGGTCGATCTTCAGCGTGAACGCGCTGCCGCCGACGAACGCCCGGCCGTCGTCGGCGAAGCTCTTCAGATCGAGGCCGACGAGATCGGGCAGCTTCAGCCGCAGAGCGCTCAGCTCGCCGGCGCCGCGGGCGTCCGCCAGCGTCACCTGCTTGCCGGGAGCAAGGTTCAACGGAGTGCTCGTCGTCCGCGCGTCGGGTCGCGCGGGCTTCGGGTCCTTCGTACCGGAGGCGTTGAGCAGCGCGAGGACGTCTTCCGCCTTGTCGGCCGGGTCGAAGGTCCGGACGCCGTTCGCGTCCGGGAACTGGCGGTAGTCGACGTGGTAGAAGTACGGGTTCGTCTGCGTGGTGATCCGCATCGACGAGCGGTACGGCATCGGGACCCGGAGGTAGACGCCGCCGCTGGTCTGGACGCCGTTCGCGACCAGCGGGTAGCTGAACGGTGCGCCGAGCTTGCCGTCGACGATGTCCTGCAACGACCCGTGCAGCACCTGCTTGCCGTCCAGCTCGACCGTGATCGTGCCGGTCCTGCTGACGTTGCCCTCGTCGCGCGTGAACCAGATCGACGCGACCTCGCCGGGACCGCTGTCCTCGGCGATCACGCAGCCGGCGGCGGTCGTCCGCAGGCACGAGTAGGTGCCGTCGAAGCCGTCGTTGTTGGTGCCGTCGCGGCCGAAGCTGGAGAACTGCTTCGTCCGGACGCCGGCCTGCAGCTCGGGCAGGCGGTCGAGGTTCCGGTAGACGTCCCAGCCGATGGGACCGTTGTCGTTTCCTGATGGCGCGGCCGACGCCGTGGTGACGGGGAGAGCGAGCAGCGCACTGGCGGCGAGCGCGACGACACGACGGAGCATGGGCGGTTCCTTCGTCATGGGAAATCGATTTCTGAGATGTCTACCATCGTTGTCACCGCTTTGAGAAGAGCTCACGACTGTCCAGTTGCCGAGCCCGCTGCAGACCGCCCTTGCCGGTCGCGCGAGACTTGGTCAGCACACAACTCGAGCCTGCGGGAGATTTCGATGAGTTCTGCCAAAGCCCAGATCGGCGTCACCGGCCTCGCGGTGATGGGCCGCAACCTCGCCCGGAACCTCGCGCGCAACGGGTTCCGCGTCGCCCTGCACAACCGCTCCCAGGCCCGCACCGACGCGTTGGTCGCGGAGTTCGGCTCCGAGGGCGAGTTCGTGCCGTCGACGGACCTCGCGGGCTTCGTCGAGTCGCTGGAGCAGCCGCGCAAGGTGATCATCATGGTCAAGGCCGGCGCGCCGACCGACGCGGTCATCGACGAGCTGGTGCCGCTGCTCGACGAGGGCGACATCGTCGTCGACGCCGGCAACGCGCACTTCGTCGACACCCGGCGCCGGGAGGCCGCGCTTCGCGACAAGGGGCTGCACTTCGTCGGCTCCGGCGTCTCCGGCGGTGAGGAGGGCGCACTGAACGGCCCGAGCATCATGCCGGGCGGCTCCCCCGAGTCGTACGCGGCGCTGGAGCCGATGCTCACCAAGATCTCCGCCCACGTGAACGGCGAGCCGTGCTGCGTGCACGTCGGCCCGGACGGCGCCGGTCACTTCGTGAAGATGCTGCACAACGGCATCGAGTACGCCGACATGCAGCTGATCGCGGAGGCGTACGACCTGCTCCGGCACGTCCTCGGCCTGGCCCCCGCGGAGCTCGCGGACGTGTTCCGGGACTGGAACACCGGCGACCTCGAGTCGTTCCTGATCGAGATCACCGCCGAGGTGCTCAGCCAGACCGACCCGACGACCGGCGGCGCGTTCGTCGACATCGTCCTCGACCAGGCCGAGCAGAAGGGCACCGGCCGGTGGACGGTGCAGTCGGCGCTCGACCTGGGCATCCCGGTCAGCGGCATGGCCGAGGCCGTGTTCGCGCGGTCGCTGTCGGGTGACGTCGTACGGCGGGAGGCTGCCGCCGGCGTACTGCCCGGTCCGTCGGAGACGAAGGCGGACGTCGACCGGGACGCGTTCATCGACGACGTACGGCACGCGCTGTACTCGTCGAAGCTGGTCGCGTACGCGCAGGGCTTCGACGCGATCCGCGCCGCCAGCGACGAGTACGGCTGGAACATCGACCTCGGCGCGATGGCGACGATCTGGCGCGGCGGCTGCATCATCCGGGCGCGGTTCCTGGACCGCATCAAGGAGGCCTACGACCGCAACCCGGACCTGCCGTCGCTGCTCGTCGACGACTACTTCCGGGACGCGGTCGCGAGCGGGCAGGAGGCGTGGCGCCGCGTGGTGGCGACCGCGGCGACCGTCGGCGTCCCGGCTCCGGGCTTCTCGGCCGCCCTGTCGTACTACGACGGCCTCCGCGCCGAGCGCCTGCCGGCCGCCCTGATCCAAGGCCTGCGCGACCTCTTCGGCGCGCACACCTACAGGCGCGTCGACCGTGAGGGCAGCTTCCACCTCGAGTGGTCGGGCGACCGCTCCGAGAGCACCCAGTAGACAGCGACCGCAGCAACACAGAGGAAGCCTGCGGCTCCGACGCCGGCCACGTTGAACCCGTGGACGGCGTCGGAGTGAGCGGCCACTGTTCCGGCGACGGTGCTGAGCAACGCCGTGCCGAGTGATGCGCCGACCTGCTGGGACGTCATCACCATGGCGCCGGCCACTGCACTGTCGGCGCCGGCGCCGAGTGTGGCGGTGCTGTTGGCCGTGACCAGGACCCATCCGGTCCCCAGGCCGACCAGCAGGAAGACAGGCATGACCTGCAGCCAGTAGTTGCTGTCCGGGCGCAGAAGACCGAGCAGTGCGAGACCTGCTGCGATGGTGAGCAGTCCGGGGCAGATGAGTGCGCGCACGCTCGCCCTGGCGAGCAGCCGGCTCACCGCGCGCACTCCGAGCATGAGTCCGACCGTCAGTGGCAGGAAGCCCAGTCCGGCCCTGATCGGCGAGTAGTGGCGGACCGTCTGCAGGTAGAAGGTCAGAAAGAACAGCGCGGCGAACATGCCGATGGCCAGGCTGAACACCGCCAAGTACGAGCCGCCTCGCTTGCGGTCTCTGAGGACCCTCAACGGCAGCAGCGGCTTGGCAACGCTCGCCTGCGCGGCCAAGAACCCGGCCAGTAGCGCCACGCCGACAGCCACCGATGCATACGTCGCCGGCGCACTCCACCCGTCCGACTCCGCCCGGCCGAACCCGAACACCACCGCCATCAGACCTGTTGTCGCCAGCACCGCACCTAGTACGTCGACCCGCACGCCACTGGCACGCTGCACGGGAGGTACGGCGTACAGAACACCTGCCGCGGCCAGTGCGGCGATCGGCAGGTTCACGTACATGGCCCAGCGCCAGTCCAGGTACTCCGTCAGCACAGCGCCGGCCAAGATGCCCAGTCCGGACGCACTGCCCATGACTGCGCCGTAGATCCCGAACGCCTTGCCACGCTCGGCCGGCGACGGAAACGAGGCTGCGAGCGTCGCCAGCACGGCCGGAGTCAGCAGCGCGCCGAAGACGCCCTGTAGTGCACGTCCGGTGAGAAGCACGGCTCCACCGGTCGCTGCGCCGCCCAGCGCAGAGGCCAGCGCGAAGCCGGTCAGCCCCGCCAGCAGCGCCCGCCGCCGCCCGATCAGGTCGCTCATCCGGCCGCCGAGCAGCAGCAGACCGCCGTACCCGAGCGCGAAGAGCGTGATCACCCACTGCCGCGACGGATCCGACAACCCCAGGTCCTGCTGCATCGACGGCAGCGCGATGTTCACGATCGTCAGGTCGATCCCGACCATCAGCTGCGCCGTCGCCACCGCCCCGAGCGCCCACCAGCGGCGCGCCGCCTGCACATCCACTTCGCGTTCGATCATCGTCATCCTTAAGTGAACAGCTGTAGTGCTACGACTGTAAGGCAACGTGCGTTGCAATACAATCGGCCTATGGACGCTGGGACGACGCGGAGCCGCAACCGGCGCGGGCAGGGCGAGCTGCTGCGCCGCGAGATCATCGACGCGGCATTGCGGATGCTCAACGAACTCGGCGACGACGAGGCGCTGTCGCTGCGCGCGGTCGCCCGCGAGGTCGGGATCGCGGCAACCTCGGTGTACATCCACTTCGCCGACCGCGACGAACTCGTGTTCGCCGCCCTCGAGCAGTGCACCGTCGACCTGCTGCGCGACCTCGAGGAGGCCGAGACGAGCGCCGGTGACGATCCGGTACGGCGACTACGCGCGCGGCTGCTCTTCCTCGGCGCCTGGACGCGCGACTACGCCGGCCTCTACAAGGTGCTGCACGAGAGCACGCTGAACCGGCGGATGCACCTGGTCTTCAAGGAGGAACTGGCGGTCCGCGCGAAGGCCGCCGTCCAGGCCTGCATGGACGCCGGACTCGCGCCGGCCGACGACGCGGCGGCCGTGGCGCTCGATCTCCGCGCGGCCGTGCACGGCGCGGTCTCGATCCGGATCAACGAGCCGGAGGCGGAGCTGCCACCGCTGGAAGCGCAGATCGATCGCTTCCTGGTCAGGCTGGTTGGTGTGCGAATCGAACATGTGTTCTAATGGTCGCACAGTGCCAGTTCCGAAGGAGATCGCCGCAACGATGACTGTAGACACTCTGGCAGTAGAGACGCCGTCCGACGTCGCCGACACTCCCGACCTGATGAACTCGTCGGCCGCCACGGCTGCCGAAACCCCCGACACGTCCGACACGGACTCGGCCGAGGTCGCGAAGCCGAAGAAGGCGCCGGCGAAGAAGGCTGCGGGGAAGAAGACCAAGACCCTCGAGCTCACGCTGACCGTCACCGGCACCGCGGACGGCGAGTGGCGGGCCGAGCTGAAGCAGGGCACGACCTACTTGGCCCGCGACCTGGCCGTCGCCGCGGCCGCGGTGTCCCGCGCGGCCAAGGAACTGCACGAGGACCTGTCGACCCCGATCGACGAGGTCATCGAGGAGGCCCGCGCGCAGCAGGCCGCGAAGGTCGCCGCCCTCGAGGCCGAGCTCGAAGCCGCCCGCAAGGCCCTCGCCGACCTCGACTGAAGACTCCCCGTGGTCGGTCACCTTCCCTGACCACCACGGGCAGAAAATGCAGGACCCGTCCGCAACCGTGTGAGGTGGTTGCGGGCGGGTTCTGATTGCCTGCAGCAACCAGCTGGGGTCAGCGGTCGGCAGTGGCGGAGGCCGGGGTGCCGGGACGGTCCTCGGCGGCGGCCAAGGCGTTGGTGACGGTGATGGTCAGCAGGAGCACGGCGGCCAGCACGGCCACCAGCGTCCAGCGGGCTGCGGTGTTGCTCATGTCCCGATGGTCCCGCCGGCTCCCACCGTCCGGAACCTCTGACGGCCGGTTTCAGGGCTCGCTCCGGGATCGCCTCCGGCGGAGTCCTGAGCAGCGAACAGGACATGAACCGGGACATGAACACGGTGTGACGGAAACGGCACGCCGTAGTGCTGGGCGGGGGTCGTTCATTGCCCTTACCGTGGGTGCCCTGCGGGATTTGGCCGCTCCGGGGTGAGAAGGGGTCAGATGAGCACTTTCCAGGACTTGGGTTCGCTGCTGCTGGTGCGCGGCGCCGACGAGATCGACCATGCGGGCGGAAGCCTGTATGTCCACCTGCACCGCGTCGCCAAGCGCCTCGGCTCCATGGGTGCGTCCGACACCCTGGTGCTGGCCGGCCTGGCGCACGCCGCATACGGCACCGACGGCTTCCCGACCCATCTCTTCGACTGGCAGACCGAGCGTCCGGTCCTGGAGTCGGTGATCGGTACCGAGGCCGAGCTGATCATCTACCGGTACGGCGCGTGCGACCGGGAGACCACGTGGCGTGACCTCGCCGAGCACCGGACGGTGACGGACCGCTTCACCGGCACCTCGGAGGAGCTCGGCACCGAAGAGCTCCGCGACTTCGTCGACCTGACGATCGTCAACGAGCTCGACGTCCTCGACCACGACGCCGAGCGGGCCGTGCAGCTGCGCCCGTTCCTCCAGGAGCAGATCCCGCGCTGGCAGTCCCTCGCCTCGCCCGCAGTGCTCACCGAGTCCCAGCGGATCCTGCAGTTCTAGGGCCTGTCGGGATCACCAGACAGGCCTCACTGTCAGACTGGGAGCCGTGAAACGGTTCCTGTGGCGGGGGTTCCTGGGACTTCTCGGGCTCTGGCTGATCGTCACCGCGGCTTCTCTCGGCTACAACCTCGCCACCAACGGGACCGCCGCGCCGCCGCCCGGCCTCAAGTACGTGCAGGCGGCCGGCATCAACACCCGCTACGACACCTGGGGTACGTCGGGAGCGCCCATCGTCCTCGTCCACGGTTCGGCGGAGTCCGTCGACACGTGGTCACGGGTCGTGCCGCTGCTCGCCACCAACCATCGCGTGTACGCGTACGACATCACCGGCTACGGGTATTCCGAGCGCAAGGGGCCGTACACGGTCGAGCATCTCGCGGCGCAGCTGCTCGGGTTCCTGGAGGCGATGCACCTCGGCGGGCCGGGCGAACCGCGGCCGATCCTGGTCGGGCACTCGCTCGGCGCCGGGGTCGCGGCCGAGGCGACGCTCGAGGCGCCGGACCGGATCGGCGGGATCATGTTCCTCGACGGCGACGGGCTGCCGTTGCCGGGCGGTCAGGCCGGGCCGCCGCGCTGGCTGGTCGTCCCGCCGTACCGGACCTCGCTGTTCCGGCTGGTGCTCGACCAAGGCTGGCTGCTGAAGCGGGTCTACAACAGCGTCTGCTCCCCCGCCTGCCCGGAGATGGATGTCGACCAGTGGACGCGCCCGTTCCGGCAGCCCGGTGCGGAGCAGGCGGTCTGGCAGATGACGGCGCACGGCATCCCGGCGGTCTCCCGCGACCGGCTGGCGATGCTCAGTGCGCTGAAGCTCCCGAAAGCGGTGGTTTTCGGCGCCGAGGACACCAACGGCGGGAACCCGGCCGAAACCGCGACCCGTATCGGCGCCCCCGCACCGACGCTGATCCCGGACGCCAACCACCTCACGCCGATCTCCAACCCGGCCGATGTGGCGGCCGCGATCGACCGACTTCGCTGATCGCAGATTCCTGGAATTCCGGTGCGGGCCGACGGATGATCGGAGCATGGCCCGATACGAAGTGGTTGCGCGCGCGAAGCCTGATCGCCGACTGTCCAACGCCGCCTACATCGACCTCGCGCTGAACTCGTGCTCCCTGGACAAGGGCCTGCGCTTCCAGCGGATCGAGGACCTGCCGGACGGCACGATAGCGATCGTCCTGCAGCAGAAGCTGTCGCCGCGCAAGCACGACGCGGCCTGCGAGATGGCCAACCGGAGTCTCGCCCAGCTCGGCATCCCGGCCGCCCAGGTCCAGCAGATCGACCTGCACCGGCTGACCCGCAAGGGCGGCCGCGCACTGGTCCGCTCGTGGGTGGGTCCGAACAACCCGCCCGGCCCGGACACCGCAGGCGACCGCGAGCCCCGCCGCCCGAAGCCCACGCCGCCGCACCTGCGGGCCTACCTCACGGAGTGAAGACCTCGAACCGCGTCCCGTACTTCGTGCCCAGCCTGGTGCCGGCCGGGCGGGACGCACCTTCGAGGAACTCCTCGGCGTCGAAGCCGCGGTTCAAGCCGTCGATGTAAGCCTTGTGCGCCTGCAGGGACCGGACACCGACCTCGAACGTGTCGGTCGTGTCCACGCCGTGCCGCGAGTTCGGTGAGCCGGCCGCCCACACCTGCCGTACGCCGTCCCATTTGTCGCCGGCGTCCGGGAAGATCCACCGGTTCGCGGCGTCCCGGACCGCGTCGAGTGTGGCGCGACCGGTGCTGATGTGGTCGGACTGGTTCAGCGCCACGTCGCCGTCCCAGGTGTCGCGGAAGTTGTTCGTGATGACGATGTCCGGCTGGTGCCGGCGGATCGCGGCGGTGATCAGGCGGCGGAGCGCCACGCCGTACTCGATGGTGCCGTCCGGCTGGCCGAGGAACTCGACCACGGAGACACCGACGATCCGGGACGACTCGATCTGCTCGGCCTCGCGCAGCGGGCCGCACTCGGCCGGGTCGACGCCGTCGATACCCGCCTCGCCGGAGGTCAGCAGGCAGTACACGACTTGCTTGCCCTGTCCGGTCCACCGCGCGATCGCGGCCGCGGTGCCGAATTCCAGGTCGTCCGGGTGGGCGACGACAGCGAGCGCCTTCTGCCAGTCTTCGGTCACCGGTTCGAGCGGTTGCGGTTCACTCATGGTCGCAGGCTAGCCGCCGAAGACCTGGCGGGTGTAGGGGTTCTCGAACGTTCGCTGCGGATCCAGCCGGTCGCGGACGGCGAGGAAGTCGTCGAAGTGCGGGTACCGGCCGCGCAGTTCGGCGGCCGTCAGCGTGTGCAGCTTGCCCCAGTGCGGCCGGCCGTCGTAGTCGGCGACGATGTCCTCGAAGGCCCGGATGTACCCGTCGTGCGGCAGCCGGTGGTACTGGTGGATCGCGACGTACGCCGTCGCGCGGCCGGACGCCGTGGACAGCCAGATGTCGTCCGGCGCGGCCACCCGGACCTCGATCGGGAACGGGATCCGCGACCCGGATGCGTCGATCCACTCGCGCAGCCGGCGGATCACGTCGAGCACGTGCTCACGCGGCACGGCGTACTCCGACTCGCGGAAGATCACGTTGCGCTCGGAACAGAACACCTTGTACGACGCGTCGACGTACTCGCGGGCGGACAGCGCGCGGGAGGCGATCCGGTTGATCCGCGGCACCGTCCCGGGCCGCCGCACGGCGAGCCGGTTGGTCAGCTCGAAGACCTTGTTGGACAGCAGCTCGTCGTCGATCCAGCCGCGGATCCGCCCGACCGGCGACGCGCCGACACCGGGGCCGACCCGGTTGTTCCGCTTGGTGAGCGCGATGTCGGTGTGCGGGAACCAGTAGAACTCGAAATGGTCGTTGCCGTCGGCAAGCTCGTCGAACCCGTCCAGGACCTCGCCGAGCGGCAGCGGCATGTCCTGCGCGCGCAGCAGGAACGCCGGCACGCACTGCAGCGTCAGCGAGCTGATCACACCGAGCGCGCCGACCGACACCCGGGCCGCGGCGAACACGTCCGGGTTCTCGTCGGGCGAGCAGTGCAGCACCGAACCGTCGGCGGTGACCAGGTCGAGTGCGGCGATCTGCGTAGCCAGGCCGCCGAGCCGCGCGCCGGTCCCGTGCGTGCCGGTGGAGATCGCGCCGGAGACGGTCTGCTTGTCGATGTCGCCGAGGTTCGCCATCGCCAGGTCGAAGGCCGCGAGGCCCTCGTTGAGCTTCCGCAGGCCGGTGCCCGCGCCGACGGTCACCCGGCCGGACTCCTGGTCCGCGTGAGTGATCGAGGACAGCCCGTCGAGGCGGATCATCACCTCCTGCGGCACCGAACAGCCCGTGAACGAATGCCCGGATCCGACCGCCTTGAGCTTCTTGCCCTGCTCGGCCGCGGACTTGACCGCCGCCGCGAGCTCGTCGGCGGAGCGCGGACGCAGGGTCTCGATCCCGGTCGCCGACTCGGTGCCGGCCCAGTTCCGCCAGGTGCTCATCCGAAGTTCTTCCCTTCGCCGCGGTAGGTGACCAGCTCGATCACCTGGTCACTCGACTCGTCCGAGCCGATCGCCTGCACGACGTCGAACCGCTCCAGCATCTCGCCCGCCTTCGCGTAGCGCATCCACACTCTGTCCCCGAGACGCAGCCGATCGGCCGATTGACCCTGGACCGGCGTCTGTACCTCGCCTGCGCCTTCGGTGCCCAGCAGCTTCAGGCCGGACGGCGCGGCCGGCAGCGGCAGCCGCGACTTCTTGGCCGGCCCGGACGCGACGTAACCACCGCCGAAGAGCGTGGCGATCCGCGGCGCGGGGCGACGTACGACGTCCAGCGCGTACGCCATCGCGTGCTCAGGCTGGAACACGTCGTACTTGTCGAACAGGGTCGGGCCGTAGAGGCCGGACCCCGCGGTCACCTCGGTGACGACCGGGTCGGCGCTGCTGATCTCGAGGCTGCCCGTGCCGCCGCTGTTGACGATCCGCAGTGGCGCGACCTGCTTGACCGCGTCGGCGACGGCGCCGCGCCGGTCGGCGAGCTCGGCAGCCGACCGCCGCTTGACCCAGCGGACTGCCGGCGAGGTGTCCGGGAGACCGGCGATCTGCGCCTCGTAGAACATCACGCCGGTCAGCTCGAACGTGTCGTCCACGGCGACCGTCCGGGCGAGCGCCGCGACCTCGGCCGGAGTCCGCAGCGGGGACCGCCGGACGCCGAGGTGCCGGCCGAGAACTCGCAGCGAGGCGTCGACGTCGAGGCAGACCTGGATCCGGGCGGGGCCGGTCGCGGCGGCCTTGATGTACCCGAGGTGCTCCGGCGAGTCGATCATCAGCGTGATCCGGGAGGCCGCCCCGGGGTCTTCCGACAGGTCGCGGAGGGCGGCCCGATGCGTCGTCGGGTAACCGAGCAGGATGTCGTCGACACCGTTGCGCGCCAGCCAGAGCGCCTCGGGGAGCGCGTAGCTCATCACGCCACGGAAGCCGGGGCGCTCGAGCGCGGCCGCGATCAGCGCGCGGCAGCGGACCGACTTGGACGCGATCCGGATCGGCGTCCCGGCGGCGCGCCGGACCAGGTCGTCGGCATTGCGGCGGAACGCGGCGAGGTCGATCACCGCGTACGGCGCGTCCAGGCGCGCGGTGAGCCGGGCATACCTGTCGAAGTCACCCATAACCGGAGTGTAGGTCACGAAATACTGAAAGGTAATACAACTTCTGGTGTGGTGTGCGGACGGACCAGTGGATCTCACGGGTTCGAGCGGTGCCCGGTCCGGGCGAATCTGAGGGCGAACCGGCCAACGCCCGATCAGAGAGGTCTTCCATGAACGTCAGCCGCCGCACCCTCCTCCGGACCACCGGCACCGCCGCACTGGCGGCCGGTGTCGTCCCGCTCGTGACCGGCGGCGCGGCCGCGGCACCCAAGCTGCCCTTCGGCCCGGTCAAGCAGATCGACGCCGGTGTCCTCAACGTCGGGTACGTCGAACTCGGCCCGGCGCACGGCACTCCGGTGCTGCTGCTGCACGGATTCCCGTACGACATCCACAGCTTCGAACAGGTCGCCCCGCTGCTCGCCCGCCGCGGCTACCGCGTTGTGGTGCCCTACCTGCGCGGCCACGGCAGTACGACGTTCCGCTCGGCCGGCACGCCCCGCAACGTCGACCAGGCCGCGTTCGCGCTCGACATCCTCGCGCTGATGGACGCGCTCGGCATCCAGCGCGCTGTGCTGGCCGGCTACGACTGGGGCTCGCGCGCCGCGGACATCATCGCGGCACTCTGGCCGGAGCGGGTGAAGGCTCTGGTCTCGGTCACCGGGTACCTGATCACGAACCTCGAGGCGAACTTGAACCCGCTGCCGCCCGCGGCCGAGAACGCCTGGTGGTACCAGTACTACTTCGCCACCGAGCGCGGCGTGAAGGGCCTGCACCAGTACAAGCGGGAGCTCGGCGAGTTCATCTGGAAGTTCAACTCGCCGACCTGGAAGTACAGCGCGGCGACGTACGCCCGGACCGCGGCGGCCTTCGACAACCCGGACTGGGAGACCATCGTGATCGGCAACTACCGGTGGCGGCAGAGCCTGGCCCCCGCCGAGCCGGAGTACGCCGAGCTGGAGGTCCAGTTGCAGAAGGCGCCGAAGATCGGCGTCCCGACGATCACGATCGACGGCCGGTACGACCCGTTCACGCCGGCCGGCGACGGCTCGTCGTACCGGGACCACTTCATCGGCCGGTACGAGCACCGGACGTTCGACGTCGGGCACAACGTGCCGCAGGAGGCGCCGCGCGAGTTCGCGCAGGCAGTGGTCGACGCTAGTCGATGACGGCTTCCAAGGCCGGTACGACGGTGTGTGCCCAGTCGGCCTGTTTGTCCGGTTGCGCGGAGCTCGTCGCGAGCAGGGCGACGGTCGAACCCTTCACGACCGATACGTCGACGTAGGACTCCGCTCCGGCGTACGTACGAACAGCGGTGGCAGCTGTGGCGGTGTCCCAGAGCTGTTTGACGCTCAGATCACCGCCGGTGCCGCAGGCGTTCATACGGGTCTCGTAGCCGCGGTAGTACGCAGTGGCCGCGTCGGAGGTGCTGAAGCGGAGCAGGAGAGCAGTGGCGGGTAAGGCGTCGGCGGTGCGATAGCTGCCGGTCAGTGCGTACTGCGGGATCGGGAGGGATCCCTTGACCGGCTGGCCGGCGCAACCGGAGGGCAGGGCCTCGTACGACGCCTGGTGTGGATCGCGGCGGCGGGTCCAGGTGTTGTTGCCGATGAAGCCCGCCTCTGCGCCACCGGGGTCCGTGTACGTCTTCCACCCTGCGCCCAGCTTGTCCGGGGCCGGGAGATTGTGGGCGGTGAGCGGACCGGCGTTCGCGGGAGGCGGGGCGGTGGCTTGCTCCGGCACCTCCGGTGGGACGGCGGCGTCGGTCGGATTGCTGGTGGGCAGTGTGGTCGGCGGAACCGGCACCGTCCCGCTGACCGTGCTGGGGATCACCGGCGTCGGACTGGGCGTCGGGCTCGGTGCTGGTTGCTCAGCAGCCGACTTGGAGCTGCAGCCGACCAGGACAGCAGCCAGGACACCGGCGACGACAACGGTCTTCACTTCGGCTCGAAGTGCTGATAGTCGGGCTTGGCCCAGCCGGCGCCCCAAAAGTACCCCTGTCCGATCAGGGCCTTCGTGGCGACGCTGCTGGAGAACAGCATGCCCGGGCGCATCACGGACCGGTTGCGGTACGCCAGCCCGTTCGACGGGTACCAGACGCCGTCCGCGGCCAGGTATGGGTTCTCGACGGTGTTGATGTCGATCGCCCAGCCGTACGAGTGCGGCGACAACGAGTACGGGTCGCCAGTGACGCGGCGGCAGTTGAACGCCGACGTGTTGTCGGCCGCCATCGACTTGATGTCGTTGCCGCCGAACACGTCCACCCGGCGCATCTGCCGGATCGGGAACTTGGACGTGAGCGTCGAGGTCCACACGGTGATCATCTTCGCCACCGCGGCGTCCCGCAGGATCAGCTCACCCCGGTGCACGCGACCGTCGAAGCCCCAGTAGTTCAGCTGCAGCAGCCGCAACGACGAGGGGCGCACGGGGCAGCCGCTGCGGTAGGTGTAGGGCACCATCGCGGCGGACACGGCGTAAACCTTGGGGTTCAGGGCCGCCTTGATGACGATCGTCGCCAGGCCGGAGTACTCCATCGCGGGCTGGGTGACGTACCGCGTGACGACGCGGACGGTGCGGGTCTTGGGCAGGTCGTCGGGGACCCTCAGCCGGAAGTTGCCGGCCGCATCCATCTTCGCGATGTTCAGCAGTGCCCAGCGGCCGCTGCCGAGGTACTCCTGCAGCGCGAGCTCCTTGCCCGGCTCGGCCGGCACCATCCGGCCGGTGACCGAGACGGCGGTCAGCGTCGCGTACCAGGAGGCAGGGGTGGTGATCACGATCTTCCGGTCCTGGATCGGCACCGTCCGGTAGTCCGAGATCGCGAGCGCCGTCTCCGCCTTGACCCCGATCATCGTGCGGAACGCCCAGGTGCCCGGGGCCGCCGAGACGTAGCTGAACCGGTACACGCCGCCGGTCGTGGTCCGGGTCGAGGCGCGCAGCACCCAGGCGCCCGGGACCCGCTGCCACAGCGTGATGTACGACCCGGTGATCGGCTGGCTGATCTTGCCGGTGAAGACCGTCGGCTTGTCCTCCCACGAGGCCGCCGGCTGGTCCAGCGTGATCGACCAGGCCGCCGCCGGGGTCACCGCGGCCGACGGCGTCGGTGTCGGTGTGGGCGTGGGTGTGGGAGTCGGCGTAGGCGTCGGGGTCGGCGTTTCAGCCGGTGTCGCCGACGGAGTCACGCTCGGCGAAGGAGTCTCGTCCGCCTGAGCCACGCCGACGGACCCGAGACTCAGCACAACCGCGACCGCCACCCCAACGAAGCGCCTCATCCGCCTCACCCTCCCCTCGACAACACCTACCCCTATAAGAGGCAGTCACACAGGGAGACGTCACACGAAGGCGGGAAGTTTTCTTTTATTCCTGCAGTCGCTTCACGGCGGCGTCGACGCGCTCGTCGGTCCCGGTGAGCGCGACACGGACGTGCCGCTCGCCCGCGGTCCCGTAGAACGCGCCGGGCGCGACGAGGATGCCGCGGTCCGCCAGCGCACCGACGGAGCCGTACGCGTCGTACGACGGGTGCGACGCCCACAGGTACAGCCCGCCGTTCGACAGGGTGATCTCCCAGCCCGCGTCGGTCAGCGCGTCCCGCAGTACGGCGCGGCGACGCAGGTAGCGCGCACGCTGCTCCTCCACGTGGGCGTCGTCGGCGAACGCGGCGGCCATCGCGGCCTGGATCGGCGACGGCACCATCAGCCCGGCGTGCTTGCGGACGGCGAGCAACTCGGCCACGACCGTCTCGTCGCCGGCCACGAAGCCGCCGCGGTACCCGGCCAGGTTGGAGCGCTTGGACAGCGAGTGCACCGCCAGCAGGTTGTCGAAGCTGCCGCCGGACACGTCCGGGTGCAGCACGGACACCGGCTTCTCGTCCCAGCCGAACTCGGTGTAGCACTCGTCGCTGACCAGGAGGACGTCGTTGGCCCGCGCCCACTCGACCGCGCGCCGCAGGTCGTCCGGCGGGGTGATCTCCCCGGACGGGTTGCGCGGCGAGTTCAGGTACGCGACCCGGACGGGGCCGTCGTACGCCGTCGGGTCCGCGACCGGCACGCTGGCCGCCCGGGCGAGCGCCGCACCGGCCTCGTACGTCGGGTAGGCCAGGTCCGGGATCAGGACGGTGTCGCCGGCCCCGATGCCGAGCAGCGTCGGGAGCATCATGATCAGCTCCTTGGTGCCGATCACGGGCAGGACGCCGCGCTGCGGGTCCACCCCGGTCACCTCGAGCCGGCGCGCCATCCAGTCCACGGCCGCCTGCCGCGCCGCCGACGTACCGATCGTCGTCGGGTACGCCGGGGCGTCCGCGGCGTCGGCCAGCGCCTGCTTGACCAGCGCCGGCACCGGGTCCACCGGGCTGCCGACCGACAGGTCGACGATGCCGTCGGGGTGCGCGGCCGCCTTCTGCTTGAAGGGGTCGAGCTTGTCCCACGGGAAGTCGGGCAACCGGCTGGAGGTCTCGAAGATCACCCGGCCATTCTCCCCTACCCGCTCGGCAGGTGAGATCGACTGTCCACTTCACTACGATCTGTGCGGACAGGGGGTGACCGGATGACGTACGACGTGGCGGTGGTGGGGGCCGGTGCGATGGGGTCGGCCGCTGCGCGCGCACTGGCCGCGGCGGGACGAGAGGTCGTCGTCCTGGAGCAGTTCACGCTCGGGCACGAGCGGGGCGGGTCGCACGGGGCCACGCGGCTCTTCCGGCCGGCCGCGGACGACGCGGAGATCGCCGAGCTGACCGAGCGGGCCCGGCCGCTGTGGCGGGAGCTGGAGGCGGAGTCGGGCGAGACCCTGCTCGAAGAGACCGGCGGGATCGACCACGGGCTGAGCGACGCGGCGGTCGACGTCTTCCGCTCGTTGCACGCGGCAACCGGCTCCGTGCTGACCGCGGCGGAGGCTGCGGAGCGCTGGCCGGGGTTCCGGTTCGAGACGCCGGTGCTGTACCAGCCAGGGTCGGGCCGGCTGTACGCCGATCGGACCGTGCACGCGCTACAGGTCGTCGCTGCTCGGTTGGGCGCCGAGTTCCGCGTGCAGTCGCCGGTGCGGGCGCTGCGGACGTACGACGGGCTGGTCGAGCTCGACGTACCGGGCGGGGCCGTGCGGGCGCGGCACGTCGTACTGACGGCTGGGCCGTGGACCCCGCGGCTGGCGGACGCTCTGGTGACGCTGCCGCCGTTCAAGGTGACACAGGAGCAGCCCCGGTTCTTCACGCCCGTGTCGGACGAACTGGAGTGGCCCAGCTTCGTGCACCACGGCCCGACCAGCTATGGCCTCTACGAGCCCGGCTCCGGCGTCAAGGTCGGTCTGCACGCGACCGGGCCGGAGGTGGACCCCGACACGCGGGACTTCCAGCCGGAGCCCGAGCGCGACGCGACCCTGCTGCGGTACGTCGAGGAGTGGTTCCCGGGGCTCGACGCCGGCCGGTCCACGGCGATCAGCTGCCTCTACGACAACACGCCGACGTCCGACTTCGTCATCGACCGCGCCGGGCTGGTCACGGTCGCGGCCGGGTTCTCCGGGCAGGGCTTCAAGTTCGTGCCGCTGGTCGGCGCCTTCGTCCGCGACCTGGTCACGGGTGCGGCGAAGACGCCGGCGCGGTTCGGGTTCCAGCGGTAACTTCAGAGGTAATTTCAGAGGTAGAGGCCGGTCTGGCCGTCCTCCAGGCGGCCGGCGGCCACCGCGTGCAGGTCCCGCTCGCGCAGCAGGATGTAGTCGTCGCCGCGCACCTCGACCTCGGCCCGGTCCTCCGGGTCGAACAGCACCCGGTCGTCGACCTCGACCGTGCGCACGTTGGCGCCGATCGCGACGACCTTCGCCCAGGCCAGCCGACGGCCCATCTGCGCGGTGGCGGGGATCAGGATGCCCGCCGACGACTTGCGCTCGCCCTCCTGCTCGAGGGAGACCAGGACGCGGTCGTGCAGCATCCGGATCGGCAGCTTGTCGTCGGAGAGCCGCTTGCGTGGAGTCACCGGCGACCCACCAGGCGACGGATCACGAGAAGCACACCGACCACACCGGCCACGGCGCCGACGACCGCGAGGAGCTTCTGGGTCCGCAACTGACCCTGCTCGTCGAAGACCTGCGACTTGGCCTGCTCGACCTGGCGCAGGGCCAGGTTCTTCGGGCTGGCCCGGTCGACCAGCTCGTCCACGGTCGAGGCCAGGCGCGCACGGGTGGCGGCGATATCCGCCTCGATCTGCTCGGCGGTCCGAGCGTTCGTGTCCGACACGAGTCGGCGCTCCCTTCCATCGGCAGGGCAGCTCGGGGCCTGGCCCGGTCTGCCCTTCGTCACCCACCATCCTCGCAGGTCATCGCCGCAAGTCCACGACCACCTTGATGTCATCCGGTTCCCGCACCAATGCGGCCGGCCACTCGGACAGCGGGACGCTCCGGGTGACCAGCCACTCCAGCCAGGCCCGGTCCGCCGCCAGCAGCGCGTCGACCGCGGCCGCATAGTGGCGCTTCCCTGCGTTCACCGTGCCGACCAGTGCGGCGTTGCGGACCACCAGCTGCCGGACCAGTGCGTCGAGCTGCACACTGACGGTCGCAGGGCCGGGGTGGATCCCGGCCAGGCACATGACCCCGGCCGGCGGCAGCAGCGACGCACAGTCGAACACCAGCTGCCCGGCGCCTGTTGCCTCGATCACCACATCCGGTACGGCGTCCAGCTGCTCCAGGTCGGTGATGTACGTCCCGCCGAGCGCCCGGACCAGCTCCGGTTTCGGCCCGTCCACGACCCGGTCCAGCACGTGTACGTCGTACCCGCGCTGCCGGGCGATCAACGCGGCCAGCAGCCCGATCGGACCGGCGCCCGTCACCAGCACGTGCCGTGGCGCGAACCACGACCGGGCCCCGACCTGATCCACCTGCTCCCACGCCTTGGTGAGGATGCTGGCCGGCTCCACGAGGACCCCGAGCTCTCCCAGCTCAGCGGGCACCGGTACGGCGAAGTACGGGTCGACCCGCCAGCGCTCGGCGCCGTACCCGTCCATCTCCTTGATTCCGCGCTCGGTGTACTGCCCGTTGCGGCAGAAGTCCCACTCGCCGCGAGCACACGCGACACAGGGCACCGGGTCGGGACGACGGACGACGCCGGCGACCAGGTCGCCACTCGCGAAGCCCGAGCCCGCCGGCGCCTCCAGCACCCGTCCGAGTGACTCATGCCCGATGACGAGCCGGTCCGCACCGGGGCGACCGCTGCCGAACGCTCCTGACACCAACTCGAGGTCGGTCCCGCAGATGCCCGTCAGCAGGCCCTCCACCAGCATCGATCCGTCGGCGACGGGAGGCTCCGGCACGTCACCGACTGTCGCCGAGTCGGCCTTGCCCGGCGTCACTGTCATGGCCCGCATCGGCTCAGGCTAACCGGGTCATGTCGACGGTCACCTCGATGGCCGTCGCCGCACCACCGGAGTAGATGCCCTTCAGCGGCGACACGTCCGCGTAGTCCCGCCCGGTCGCCACCCAGACGTGCCGGTGCCCGATCGAGATGTCGTTGGTCGGGTCGAAGCCCCACCACTCGCCGGTCCAGGCCTCGATCCACGCATGGCTCTCGCCGACGACCTTCTCGCCCACGGCGGCGTCCGGCTTCGTGTGCAGGTAGCCCGACACATAACGGGCCGGGACACCGACCGCACGCAGCATGGCCAGCGTCAGATGCGCGTAGTCCTGACACACACCCTCACCGGCCTGCCAGGCGTCGACAGCGGACGAGTGCACGCCGGTCGTGCCGCGCTGGTACTTCAGCTTGCCGTGGACCCACTTCGACACCGCAAGGACCGTCTCCTCCGGCGTACGGCCCTTGCGCAGCGAGCGCGCGACGGCGGACAGCTCCCGGTGCTTCGGGACGTAGCGGGTCCACTCGAGGAACTCGGCGTACGCATCCAAGACCTCAGGCGACTTCAGCTGCGCCCAGGTCGCGTCAGCGGTCGGTGCTGCCTGGTCCGTCGTCTCGACGACAGAGGCCGCGACTACCTTCAGTTCGGTGTGCGGGGTCTGCAGGTCGAACGCGTTGACCTCCGTACCCCAGTAGTCCGTGTACTTGTACGCACGGGCCGCCGGGACGGTCTCCAGCCGCGCGACCATGAGGTTCTGCCGGTTGTCGTGCCGCGGGGTCAGCCTGGCCTCGTTGTACGACTGCGTGACCGCGGTCGCGTAGCGGTAGCCCGTCGTATGGACAACGCGCAGACGCCACTTCACAGGTTCACCTCCGCGTTGTTCCACTCGATCCACGGCACCACGTGGAAGTACTGCCGCGACACTGCCTCACCGACCTCGCGGACTGTCGTCTGCAAGGCCTGCAGTCTGCCGGTCAGGTCGTCCAGCAGGTCGGCCGGCCGCAGGAACTCCAGATCGCTGCGCGCCTTGCCCAGCAACCGCGACGCCTCCGCGCCGGCCCCGATCCGGGCCGAGGGTCCGTGGTCGAGGTGGTCGAGACAGGACTCCGCCTGCTGCAGCGCGTGGAACACGGACCGCGGGAACAACCGGTCCAGCAACAGGAACTGCACCACGCGGGACGCGTCGAGTGCACCGCGGTACGTCCTCAAATAGGTGTCGTGTGCGCCTGCGGAACGCAGTACCGTCACCCAGCCGGGTGAGGTGGGCCGGTCGCCGACCCGGGACATCAGCAGCCGGACGATCATGTCGACGCGCTCCACCGACCGCCCGAGGACCAGGAACCGCCAGCCGTCGTCCCGGCTCATCGTGGAGTCGGCCAGCCCGGCGAACATCGCGGCCCGGTCCTCCACGAACGTGAAGAACTCGTGCGGCCCCACCCGGCGCGCGGCGCGCTGCCGCTCGGGGACGGCGTTCCACATCGCGTTGATGCACTGCCACAGCTCGCTCGACACGACCTCCCGCGCGACCCGGGTGTTCTCCCGCGCGCTGGCGATCGAGGACACGATCGACCCGGTCTCCGGCGACATCGCGACCAGCTCGGTCAGGCCCCACACGTCCAGCTCGCTGCCGTCCGGCGGAGTGATCCCGAGGACCGTGAGCAGCCGGCGGCTGGCCGTGTCGGCGTCGACGGTGGCGTCCTCGAGCAACTGATGCACCGAGACGTCCAGGATCCGCGCGGTGTCGTCCGCGCGTTCGACGTACCGGCCGATCCAGTACAGCGACTCGGCGTTGCGTGCGAGCATCGTCAGCACCTCCCCATCACTGTTGTTGCTGCTGTTGGGCGACGTTCAGCTCGGGGCCCTGCTCCGGCGTACTGTCGGGCTTCACCGTGGGGGTTCCGAGCCCCGGACCGCGCAGTTCGGCGTCCTCGCCGGAGGCGCGGGGCGCCAGCACCCAGGTGTCCTTGGACCCGCCGCCCTGTGACGAGTTGACGACCAGGCTGCCTTCCGGAATCGCCACCCTGGTCAACCCGCCCGGCAGAACGAACACGTCCTCGCCGTCGTTGACCGCGAACGGCCGCAGATCGACATGGCGCGGCTGGAGCCGCTCACCGACCTTCGTCGGCACGGTCGACAGCTGTACGACGGGCTGCGCGATCCAGCCGCGCGGATTGGCCCGGATGCGGCGCCGCTGTGCCTGCAGCTCCTTCGGCGACGCGTCCGGCCCGAAGACGATGCCGTACCCGCCAGAGCCCTCCACCGGCTTCGTGACCAGCTCGTCGAGGCGGTCCAGTACTTCTGTCTGCTCCGCCGGCAGCCAGCACCGGTAGGTGTCGACGTTCGGCAGCAGCGGCGTCTCACCGAGGTAGTACTTCAGGATCTCCGGCAGGTACGTATAGATCAGCTTGTCGTCGCCGACACCGTTGCCGATCGCATTGGCGATCACCACGTTGCCCGCGCGCGCCGCGTTCACCAGACCGGCGACACCGAGGACGGAGTCCGGCTCGAACTGCACGGGGTCCAGGAAGTCGTCGTCGATCCGCCGGTAGATCACGTCGACCCGCTGCTCACCCTCGGTGGTCCGCAGGTAGATGACGTTGTTGCGGGCGAACAGGTCCCGCCCCTCGACCAGTTCGACGCCCATCTGGCGGGCCAGCAGCGAGTGCTCGAAGTACGCCGAGTTGTAGACGCCCGGTGTCAGCACGACGACGTTCGGATCGGTGGCGCTCGCCGGAGCGGCAGCCCGCAGCGCCCGGAGCAGGTGGACGGCGTAGTCACCGACCGCGCGGACCCGGTGCTTCGCGAAGAGGTCCGGGAACACCCGCGCCATCGTCCGGCGGTTCTCCATCACGTACGAGACCCCGGACGGGCTGCGCAGGTTGTCCTCGAGCACCCGGAAGTCACCTTGCTCGTCACGCACCACGTCGATTCCCGCGACATGGATACGGACACCGTTCGGCGGCGCGATGCCGGCCGCCTGCCGGTGGAAGTGCTCGCACGAGGTGATCAGCCGGCGCGGCAGTACGCCGTCCGCGACGATCTGCTGGTCCCCGTAGATGTCGGCGAGGAACGCCTCCAGCGCGCGGACCCGCTGCACGACGCCACGCTCCAGCCGGGCCCATTCCGACGCCGTGATCACCCGCGGCACCAGGTCCAGCGGGAACGGCCGCTCCTCGCCCGACAGGCTGAACGTGATCCCCTGGTCCACCAGCGCCCGGTCGAGCGCCTCCGACCGCGTGGTCAGGTCGGCGGGCTGCAACGGCTGCAACGAGTCGTGCAGCCGCTTGTACGCCGTCCGTACGCCGTCGACCGGATCGAACATCTCGTCGTACGCCCCCGCATGCGGGCGACGCGGATCCAGATAGCCGTCGAACAACTGGCGGGACGGTAAGCGGCTCATCTGCGCATCCTCACCCACCCAGCCGCTGCTCGCACCTCCAACGGACAGCAGTTTTCGCGCACGTAACATTGCGCGCAGGAGACCAACCCGTGGAGGACCTGATGTCCGATCGTCTGTCCGTCGGCGACACCGCACCCGACTTCACCCTGCCCGATGCCGACGGCAACGACGTGGCGCTGGCCGGTCTGCGCGGCAAGAACGTGATCGTCTACTTCTACCCGGCCGCGATGACGCCGGGCTGCACCAAGCAGGCCTGCGACTTCCGCGACTCGCTCGACTCGCTGCAGGCCGCCGGGTACGCCGTCCTCGGCATCTCCCCCGACAAGCCGGCCAAGCTGGCGAAGTTCCGCGACCGCGACGGCGTGACGTTCCCGCTGCTCAGCGACCCGGACAAGGAAGTGCTGACCGCGTACGGCGCGTTCGGCGAGAAGACCATGTACGGGAAGAAGGTGACCGGCGTGATCCGGTCCACGTTCGTCGTCGACCCGGACGGGAAGATCGCGGTCGCGCAGTACAACGTGAAGGCGACCGGCCACGTCGCCAAGCTCCGCCGCGACCTGGGCCTGTGAACAGGGCTGTGATCTGAGGTGTGAAAAGGCACCTGGTTGTACCGGCCGGCGGAGGGAAACCTTCGACCGTTTCATGACGACGGTCCATGGAACGGTCGTTTGAGCAAAGTCCCGCTGTGATTTGGGTCACACGAAAGTCTCAGCGCACCGCAGCCGAGTCGATACGCAGGGTGAGTTTTTAAGCGTTCCTGTGAAAGAGCCGTACTCCGGGGACGGTTCCGGTTCAGCGACGGGTGTGTCACGACCGTCGCCGGTCTTCGCGGTGACGTAAGGAAACCGGGTAATCTGCGCGCGCAGTCAGCCTCTGGGAGGGAGGAACCTGCCGCGATGGGAAAACATTCCTCTGCGGTGACGCGTAGTAACAACAACCGTCGCTCGGTGTACATCACCGCTGTCGGACTACTGGTGCTTTCACTCGGCGCCGTCTTCGTGGTCCGCTCCTTCGGGTCCGAATCGGGCGCCGACGGGTTCCTCGGTTCCGGTAAGGCCTGCGCCGACCCGACGCAGATCCAGCTGTCCACCACACCCGAGATGCAGGCGCCGCTCGAGGCGGCCGCCAAGGCGGTCGCGGCCAAGGGCGGCAAGGACGGTGCCCCGTGCCTGCAGATCACCATCAGCGCGGCGCCGTCGGCCCAGGTCGCACGGGACGTCGCGCACGGCAGCGACAACCGGCCCGACCTGTGGGTGCCGGACTCCTCGCTGTGGGTCGCCCAGGCCGACGACGGCCAGAGCGTCCCGAACGTCGCGGTCGCCTCGATCGCCACGTCGCCGATGGTCATCGTCGGCCGGCGGGACAACTTCGGCGACACGTCGTCGTGGCTGCGCATCCTGGGCGCGAGCGAGCCGGCCCTGCTCGACCCGCTGAACTCTTCCCCCGGCGCGCTGACGCTGCTGGCGGTGCAGATGGAGCGGCAGAAGACGTCCGCGTCCGACAGCCAGGTCTCGCAACTCGTCGTACCGCTCGCGCAGCACCTCGGGTCGATGGCCAAGCCCTACTCCGACGTGAACGCGCTGTTCGGCCGCGCCGACCAGGACGGGAGCAAGACCGTCGTCCCGGCGACCGAGCAGAGCTTCCTGAAGTACCAGGAGTCGCACCCGGACACCCAACTGCGCGCGATCCAGCCGGGCACGGGCACGCTGTACCTGGACTACCCGATCGTGGTCACCGCGAAGTCCGACACCGACGCGGCGAACGGGGCCGCGCAGGCGCTGGCCGGCGAGCTGCTGACCGACAGCGCCGGACAGGCCCGTGACCAGGCCGGCTTCCGGGACACCACGTTCAGCCCGCTGAGCGGCGGCCGCGGCGTCGGGGACATGACCCAGCTGACCAAGCCGACCAGCGACGCGATCAACACCACGCTGCAGAACTGGACCCGGCTGTCGCTGTCCACGCACTCGCTGGCCGTCATCGACGTCTCTGGCTCGATGGCCGAGAAGGTCGGCGGCAAGACCCGCATGCAGCTCACGATCGAGGCGGCGATCGGCGGCCTGAACCTGTTCCCGGACAGCGCTCAGCTCGGCCTGTGGACGTTCTCCACCAAGATCGGCAAGCTCGGCGCCGACTACAAGCCGTTGGTGCCGATCGCGCCGCTGTCGAAGGTGCAGCGCGGCAAGATCACCGCCCAGCTGAAGATCCAGGGCCCGATCCCGAACGGCGGCACCGGGCTGTACGACACCGCGATCGCCGCGGTCACGCAGGTCCGGCAGGAGTACAAGTCGAACGCGGTCAACACGGTCCTGCTGTTCACCGACGGCAAGAACGACGACCCCGGCAGCCCGACCCTCGCCCAGGCCGTGCAGGCCCTCCGCAGCCTGCAGGACCCGGCCCGCCCGGTCCGCATCATCGCCCTGGGCATGGGCCCCGAGGCGAACGCCGACGAACTCAGCGCCCTCGCCGGAGCCACCGGCGGCGCGGCGTACGTCGCCCGCAACCCCGGCGACCTGAAGAGCGTCTTCATCGACGCCCTGCAAAGCCGCTGACAGACCGCGCCTCCCCTAGGATGTCCACCTAGGGGAGGCGACCCTCCCCCCAGCCAGAGTGGTGGAACGGCAGACACACCGGCTTTAGGTGCCGGCGCCTCCGGGCGTGCGGGTTCAACTCCCGCCTCTGGCACAACCCGTCAACTGTACGGCGCCCTTGGCGCCGTTGACGGTGACTGTGGCGCCGTTGGGGATTGTTGTGGTGGCTGCTTCGACGGCGAGGACTGCGGGGATGTGTTTCTCGCGGGCGACTATGGCGGCGTGGGAGAGGGTGCCGCCGGTTTCGGTGACTACGCCTGCGGCGATGGACAGGAGTGGGGTCCAGGCGGGGTCGGTGTGGGGGCAGATGAGGATGTCGCCGGGGCGGACGGTGGGGAAGTCGGCTGGGCCGCGGACGACTCTTGCGGGGCCGGTTGCGGTGCCGTGGCTGCCGGGGATGCCGGTCAGGGGTGCGGGGTGTGCGGTGGTGGGGGTCGGGGGTTCGGCTGTGATGGGCCGCGCTTGCAGGAGCCACGGGACGCCGTCTACGAGAGCCCACTCGATGTCTTGCGGAGCGCCCAGCACGGCGGCGACTGTGCGGGCCAGGTCAGCCAACTGGAAGGCGGTCGCGTCGGAGAGGGTCGCCGTACGGCGTTGGGCGGGCGGGACGCGGCGTACGACGAGGCCTGGGCCGTTGCGGTCGAGGGACGTGCGTTTGTCGGCGATCCTGCGGGTCACGGAGCCGTCGGCGACCACATAGGAGTCGGGCGTAACCCGGCCCTCGACGAGGCTGGGGCCTAGTCCCCACGAGGACTCGATGAGCGTGGAGCCGTCCGCCCGCGTGAACATCACGCCGGCCACGTCCGCGTCCACATGACGCTGGACGATGACCGCCATCGCCGGAGCCTCGGCCCCGTCGCGGTACGCCGTCGCGCGCGCCGACCACACCGACGCAAGGCACGCCCGTACGGCGTCCAGCACCGCAGCAACCCCTTGTACGCCGAGGAAGCTGTCGTGCTGCCCCGCCGCCGACGCGAGCGCGCCGTCCTCGTTTGCAGCCGACGACCGCACCGCGACCGGCGGATCCCCGGCGCTCTCGAGCCAGTCCGCCACCGGCGGCACCAGGTCACCCGCCGGACCGAACGGGATGACGATGCCGTCCGGGACCGGGAGGTCCTGCCGGAGAAGCATGCCGAGCGTGGCGGCTTTGGCGCCGCAACGGTCGACGGTCGCGGCGGCCAGCGGCACCAGCATCCCGAATCTCCTGTCAACGAAACGTTGACAACGGAATGTTGACAACGTTCTGTTGATGATCCACTGTGGACGGATGCGACGCAAGCACGACGCCGACCAGGAACAGGCCGACCGTCAGCGCGAGGCCCGGGAGCAACTGCTCGAGGAGGGCGCCAAGGACCTGCCGTCACGCCCGTGGCGCCCGGCGCCGATCCCGTTGTCCGCGGTGGATCTCACCCAGTTCGCCGCCTGGCGCGCCGCCGAGCTGAGCGACGACGACCTGCTGGCCGCCCTCGCGTTGCTGCCGGCCGCCCGGGCCGAGGTCGACGAGGTCGAAGCCGGCCTGCTGTTCATGGCCCGGAGCTCGGGGCTGACCTGGGCGGACATGGCCGACGCGATGGGGTTCAGTTCGCCGCAGGCCTGTCAGCAGCGGTTCAACCGGCTGACCGCGCGGCAGGAGCCATGATGCACCTGGTCCTGCACGCCGTCCGTCTGCTGGGCTTCGCGGATGCCGATGCGATCGCTCGACGTTTCAACCAGGACGATGTCGAGGAATCCCTGAAGGATGCGGAAGCGCGCGGCTGGGCGACGTACAGCTCCTTCGCGGGTACGTCGGGCTGGTCGCTCACCGAAGCGGGACGCGCCGAGAACGAGCGGCTCCTCAAGGCCGAGCTCACCGACGTCGACGCCGTACGGAAGGTGTACGCCGACTTCCTGCCGCTCAACGGCCTCCTCCAACAGGCCTGCACCGACTGGCAACTCCGCCCGACCCCGACCGACCCGCTCGCCGCGAACGACCACACCGACGCCGAATGGGACGCCGGTGTCCTGCACGAGCTCACGGTGATCGACGGAGCGCTCACCACAATCGCCGAGCGGCTCACCGAAGTCCTGCCACGGTTCGAGGGCTACGACAGACGCTTCTCGGCCGCACTCGCCCGCAAAGACGTCGACCGTAGCGACACAGACTCCTGCCACCGCGTCTGGTTCGAGCTGCACGAAGACCTGCTCGCGACCCTCAACCTGCGCCGCTAGTTGCCCTCAGCATCCAAGTACGCCGCACCACGGGGCGAGAGCCGGTACCCGACCTCGAGACTGTAGGTCAGCCCAAGGTTCTTCAGCTTGCGTACGTCGAGCTTGAACGGCGCCGTCTCGCGGCCCACAGCAGCCGCGAGGTCGGCGGCCCGGGTAGCAGGCCGGGTCTGGATGAGCCGAAGGGTCTCGAGAGTCCAGGCCCCGTGGTGACCGACCGAGTCGAACTGGGCCAGGCGCCCCCGCAGGTCCTCCAGGTCTTCCGCCGACAGCGAGGTCTGGGCGGCCAGTTCCTCGCGCGGATCCGGCCCCTCGACGAGGTGGAAGCGGATCAGGAACGTCGGCAGCGACTCGTCGCCACGCAACCGGCGCCGGACGTCGCGTGCGTTCTGGCGATCGGCCAGCTCCAGGTCGGCGTCACCGTCCGCGATCAGGTCCGGATTCACCTGGCGGATGCTGTCGATCTCGATCCGCCCGGCGTTCGTCCGGTAGATCCGCCCCTCGACGACCCGCGGCTCGGCCCACCGCCGGTACGCCACGGTGATCCGCCCGTCGGCGACGCCGTCCTTGTCCGATCCCGCGAACAACATCGCTAGCTCCCCAACGCCTTCGCCACGATCGGGGCCAGTTCGCGCAGGGCCTTGCCGCGGTGGCTGATCGTGTCCTTCTCCTCGATCGACAGCTCGGCCGTGGTGCGGTCGTACCCCTCGGCCTGGAACAGCACGTCGTACCCGAAACCGCCCGTTCCGCGCAACGACCGGATCACCGAGCCGCGCATCTCGCCGAGCACGAGCTCGTCCGGGCCGTCGGGCCGGACGAACGCGACCGCCGCCACGAACGACGCGCCGCGCCGCTCGTCCGGCACGTCCTCGAGCTGCCCGAGCAGCAGCAGGTTGTTCGCGTGGTTGTCCTTCGCCGGCCCGGACCACCGCGCGGACAGGACGCCGGGCATGCCGTTCAGCGCGTCGACGCAGATCCCGCTGTCGTCGGCGATCGACGGCAGACCGGTCGCGGCGAGCGCGGCGTGCGCCTTCAGCAACGCGTTGCCCTCGAAGGTCGGCTCGGTCTCGGCGGGCTCGTCGTACGGCGGGACGTCGCCGAGCCCGAGCACCTCGATGCCCGGCACGATCGGGGTCAGAATCCGGCGCAGTTCCTCGAGCTTCTTCTTGTTGTTCGACGCGAGCAGCACCCGGGTCACGCGAGGGCCTCCTGCTGGATCTTGGCGAGCTCCGCGCAGCCGGCGACGCCGAGCTCCAGCAAGCTGTCCAGCTCGGCGCGGTCGAACGGCGCGCCCTCCGCCGTGCCCTGCACCTCGATGAACTTGCCGTCGCCGGTGATCACCAGGTTCATGTCGGTCTCGGCCCGGACGTCCTCCTCGTAGCAGAGATCCAGCATCGGCGTCCCGTCGATGATCCCGACCGAGACCGCGGACACCGTGCCGGTCAGCGGCTCGCTCTTCAGCAGCTTCCGCTCACGCAGCCAGGAGACCGCGTCGGCCAGTGCGACGTACGCCCCGGTGATGGCCGCGGTCCGGGTGCCGCCGTCGGCCTGCAGGACGTCGCAGTCGAGCAGGATCGTGTTCTCGCCGAGCGCCTTGTAGTCGATCACGGCCCGCAGCGACCGGCCGATCAGCCGGGAGATCTCGTGGGTGCGGCCACCGATCCGGCCCTTCACCGACTCGCGGTCCGAGCGGGTGTTCGTGGATCGCGGGAGCATCGCGTACTCCGCGCTCACCCAGCCGAGGCCGGAGCCCTTGCGCCAGCGCGGCACGCCCTCGGTCACACTCGCCGCACACAGCACCCGGGTGCGCCCGAACTCGACCAGCACCGAGCCCTCGGCGTGGTCGAGCCAGTTCCGGGTCACCTGCACCGGGCGGAGCTGGTCAGCATTACGTCCATCGATACGGGCCATGCAGCAGACCCTATGCCTCCAGTCGCCGGACCTCCGCATCGAGCGGACCCGACCGAACCTGGCTGATCGCCATCCGCGCGGCCCAGGGCAGCAGGTCGTGAGCGCGGCGGCCGACCCAGGGCACGCCCTCCCGCGCGAGCCAGACCGCATCCGCCCACCGGCTCGGCGGCCGGTACGCGCAGTCCAGGTCCGGTGGCACGTCGATCGGCACGCCCCGCGCCGCCAGTTCGTCGGCGAACGCGCGGGCCAGCGTCCGGTGCCCGCGTTCGCCCGGATGCAGCCGGTCGATGCTCCAGAAGTCCCGCCGGTACACCTCGGGGTAGTCGGCCATGTCCAGCCGGATGCCGCCGTACCGCGCGTGCAGGTCGTCGAACGCGACGTTGACCTGCTCGATCCGCTGCCACAGCGGCCGTCGCAGCCAGCGCGGCAGGCCGAACACCTTGCCGTGGTCGTGGAACCGGACGGTCAGCAGCAACGCCCCGCGGGCCGTCAGCTGCTCCGCGCACTCGTACAGGTCGTGGCGGATCCGGCCCGCGTCGAACGTGGACCGCAGGGTGTCGTTGACGCCGACGATCAGCGAGGCGAGGTCGATCGGGCCGTCGCCGATCGAGGGCAGTTGCTCGGTCGCGACGACCGGCACCGTGGCGCCGCTGGTCGCGAAGTTGGAGAACGTCACACGGTGGGTGCCGGCCAGGGAGTCGGCGAGCAGCGCGGCCCAGCCGCGCCACCCCTCCCCCGGCCGCGCACCGGCACCGGACAGGTCCGTCGTACTGCTGCCGTTCAGCGGGTCCCCGACCCCTACTGTGGTCGAGTCCCCCAGTGCCACGTAGTGGAGGCTCACATTCCGCCATGGTGACGGCACGGAGCGAGACCTCGATGTGCGCTGGATGACGGGCAGCCCAATTCCAGCTGGAGGATCGGTGATTGCTAGCCAGAATTGCTCGGAGTTAGGCTGTTGCAAACAACTACGTGCAGGAGTTGCCTGGTATGACTGATCTTCGGTTTGGCGTCGTGGGTCTCGGCGCCCGCAGCCGCATCGCGCAGTACGCGCACCGTCCCGGCGAGGGGTCCGAGGTCGTGGCCGTGGCCGACCCGTCCGCACCGCAGCGGGACGCGGCGCTCGAGCTGTACCCGGAGGCGAGCGGGCACGCCGACCACACCGAACTGCTCGACGCCAAGCTCGACGGCGTCTTCCTGACCACGCCCGACGACCTGCACGAGGGTCCGGCGATCGACTTCCTCGAGGCGGGCGTCTCGGTGTTCGTCGAGAAGCCGCTGGCGATCACCACCGAGGGCTGCGACCGGGTCCTGCGCGCGGCGTACGAGTCCGGCGCCCGGCTGTACGTCGGCCACAACATGCGTCACATGCCCGTCGTCCTGACGATGCGTCAGCTGATCCAGGACGGCGCGATCGGCGACGTGAAGGCGATCTGGTGCCGGCACTTCGTCGGCCACGGCGGCGACTTCTACTTCAAGGACTGGCACGCGGACCGCCGCCGCACGACCGGACTGCTGCTGCAGAAGGGCGCCCACGACATCGACGTGATGCACTGGCTGGCCGGCGGCTACACGACCCGGGTGAACGCGATGGGCGCGCTCACGCTGTACGGCGGGATCACCGACCGGCAGGACCGGACCGGCCAGCGGTTCAAGGACTTCGTGTCCAGCGACAACTGGCCGCCGCTGGAGCAGAAGGGCCTGGCGCCGGTGATGGACGTCGAGGACATCTCGATGGCGAACCTGCTGCTCGACAACGGCGTCTTCCTGACCTACGAGCAGTGCCACTACACGCCGGACTACTGGCGCAACTACACCGTGATCGGCACCCACGGCCGGCTGGAGAACTTCGGCGACGGGCCGGGCGGCGTGGTGAAGGTGTGGAACAGCCGCCGCTCCGGGTACCGCGAGGACGCCGACCAGGTCGTCGAGATCGGCGGCGACAACGAGAACCACGGCGGCGCCGACCCGCACCTGGTCGCGGAGTTCGTGAACTTCGTCCGCAACGGCGGCGCCACCCTCACGTCCCCGATCGCCGCCCGCGCCGCGGTCGCGGCCGGCTACGCCGCCACCGAGTCGCTGCGCGCGAACGGCGTACCGCAGGACATCCCGGCGCTCGACCCGGCCCTGGTCGCGTATTTCGACAACGGGCAGGCCAGGTGAGGGTGCTACGCTCGTGGACGTGACCAGGTACGCCGCGATGCGAATGCTGAGCCCTCGATGCGGGAGGACTTCAGCGGCGTAGGCACGTGTGCTTGCAGCGAGAGGCCCCCGATGTCGGGGGCCTCTTTCGTTTCCACGACCCGCTGCACACCACAGGAGCCTTTCGTCATGTCCCCGATCACCTACATCACCGACTGTTTCGACGGCAACGCCCGCGCCAGACTCAGCACCCGGATCGGCGCCCTGTTCGGCCAGTCGCCGACGATCGTCGCCGCCGACGGACCCGATCCGGAGTCGTTCGCCGCGCTCACCCTGCTCGACTGCCTGATCGCCACGACGGCACTGGGCGAGGACGGGCATCCGACCATCACGCTGCTGAACATCGCGCCCCGCGACGGCGTCTGGCCGAACGGCGTGCCGTTCTGCTTCTTCCACGTCGGCATGCACCTGGTCGCGAGCACCTTCAACCCTCGCGTGCTCTCGCTGGTACGGCGTGAGCTCGGCATCGACCACGTCCACGTCACCGACATCCGCGAGGCCGTCACGGCAGCCGGCTTCGGCGCGGACGACGTCGACAAGATCGCCGGCACGCAGTTCCGCAGCCTGTGGTACCTGCCGCTGCTGGCGAAATGGGTCGCCGACGGCCGCCCGGTCCCGGCGACCGAGACCGCCGTACCCGAACTCGCCGACGACGAGCCGACCGTGACCGTGGTCGACAACTTCGGCAACTGCAAGCTGGACCGCCGGCTCGACCTGGTCCCCGGCGACACCCTTTCCGTTGCCCGACGCAACGACGACGGCAGCACCGGGTACGTCGACGTGACCTGCTACCCGCACCTCACCGCCGTACCCCGCAACACCCCGGGCATCGTCCCCGGCAGCTCCGGCACCGGATTCACCGAACTCGTCATCCGCGGCGGATCGGCAGCCGAGCACTTCGGCCTGCGACCGGGCGACGCCTTGCTGGAAACAGTCCGTGCGCAGGTGGCGTGAGCATCAGGAGATCCGGAGCCGGACCAGCTCGCGGTGCTGCGAAGGATGCTGGGACGGGTGGACGACGAGCTCGGTCAGCGATGCGTCCGGTTCGGCACCCAGCTCGCGCTGCAGCAGACTGCGGTACCTCATGTAGGCGCGAGCCGCTTCGGCGAGGTTGTGCTCGGCCAGGTGGCACTCGATCAGGGCGCGCTGCGCAGTCTCACGGAGCGGGTCGGCGCAGACGATGAGCAGGGCGACGTCAAGGGCCTCGGCGTACCGGTCCCGGGCGAGCAGCCGGCGGCTCTGCGCCTCGAACGCGTGCAGCAGGCGCTGCCGGATCCGCTCGCGCTCGAACAGGACCCAGTCGTCGGACAGCCCCGGCAGCAGCTCGAGCGCGTTCACGTCCCGCGGCGCCGCAGCCAGGTCCTCGGGGACTTCGCGGTGGCCGATCAGGCGGGTTGCCCAGTCGTCCACGACGTCGAGGTCGACGACGACGTTCTGCGCGACGGCGAGGGCGTGCCGCCGGGTCTCGACGAACCGCACGCCGTAGCCGTTGAGCCGCCACAACGCCGACCGCAGGTTCGCCGCGGCACGGTCGTCGTCGCAGTCCGGCCATAACGCCCCGGCCGCGTGCCTCCGGCTGACGGCGCCCTGATGGACCGCGACGAACGCGCACAGCCGCTTGCTCGTGTCCGGGATGCGGAGCGGGCGAGCTCCGAGCGAGGTCTCCGGGCCGCTGAAGAGACGCAGAACCGGCGGGCTTCCACGCACCACACGGCTCACGAGCCAACTCACGAAATCCGGCGACATGATCGCCCTCCCCGGCCATCGGCTCCCCCCCGAAGCCCCTGATTCCTTTGATAGCACGGTCCGCACACCGCGTCATCGCCCCTGCCGGGTGCTCCGGAAATGAACAAGCGTTGGACCTTGTGCGAGTGACGCCGTGGTGACGCTGCGCTGGCAGCGTCCGCAGCGCCGGCTCACGCAAGGGAGGGCGTCATGGCCGAACGAAGGACTCGGACGACGAAGGAGAAAGCAGGCGGCGGGGGCAACCGCGGAAGTCGTACCGGCGGCAACAGCGGCAGCAACAGCGGCAGCAACGGGTCCGGCACTCCGTCTGCGTCCCTGCGGCCGGAGCGGGAACTCATCGTGGTGGCGGAGCCGTCTGCCAGGTTGCGGGCTGCGCCGTACGCCGTCGCGTCACTGGCCGGTGCGGACACCTCACAGTTGTCGGCGGTACTGACCGCCGAGGAGATCACCCTCGAGCCGGTGTTCGGGCCCGACGAGGAGACGATCCGGGCGCGCGGCGCCGCGGCACCCGCGGCAGGTACGCCGGGGCTCGCGGAGTTCTACCGGGTACGCGCCGGCGACGACCGGCTGGACGCGCTGGCCGAGCGGCTCGCGGCCGCGGACCACGTGTCCGCCGCGTACGTGAAGCCGGCGGCGGAACCGGCCTCGGTCGAGGCTCCGCCCCGTCCCGAGGTACTGCAGCCACCCGCGGCGACGCCGGACTTCACCCCGCTGCAGGGGTACCTCGGCCCGGCGCCGGGCGGTGTCGACGCGCAGTGGGCGGCCACTCAGGCCGGCGGCCGCGGCGCCACCATCCGGATCATCGACGTCGAGGGCGAGTGGCTGTTCACCCACGAGGATCTCCTCCTCAATGCCGGCGGCGTGCTGACCGGGAACCCGCCCGGGGACCCCGACTGGCGTAACCACGGCACCGCGGTGATCGGCGAGATAGGTGCCGATGACAACGGTATCGGCGTGCTCGGGATCGCCCCCGACGCCGTCGTCCGCGGCGCGTCGATCTTCGGCAACACCGGATCGGCTACCTGCATCCAGCAGGCGGCCGACGCGCTCGGCCCCGGCGACATCATCCTGCTCGAGCTGCACCGGCCAGGCCCGCGGTTCAACTTCGCACCGCGCGGGGACCAGCGCGGGTACATCGCGATCGAGTGGTGGCCCGACGACCTCGCCGCCGTACGCTACGCGGTCGGCAAGGGCGTCATCGTCGTCGGCGCCGCCGGGAACGGCGCGGAGAACCTCGACGACCCCCTGTACGACACCCCGGCGGCCGGATTCCCGGCGACCTGGCAGAACCCGTTCAACCCCGCCAACCCGTCCTCCGGCGCGGTGATCGTCGGAGCCGGCGCGCCGCCCTCGGGCACCTTCGGCCCCGACCGGTCACGGCTCGACTTCTCCAACTACGGCGCCCGGGTGGACGCCCAGGGCTGGGGCCGCGAAGTGGTGACCACCGGGTACGGCGACCTGCAGGACGGGGCGGACGAGAACCGCTGGTACACCAAGCGGTTCAGCGGTACGTCGTCCGCGTCGCCGATCGTGGTCGGCTCACTGGCCGCGATCCAAGGCATGCAGGCGGCCGCCGGCCGGGCGAAGCTGACGCCGGCGCAGGCACAGAACCTGCTGCGCACCACGGGGTCGCCGCAGCAGGACGGGCTCAACGGACCGGCCACTGAGCGGATCGGCACCCGTCCGGATCTGCGCCAGGCAATGGCGGCGCTCGTACCGGTGGTGACGGAGACCGGTATCGCCAGCCAGTACTGGGACGAGCTGACACCGTATCCGGCCGGTAGCGCACGCAGCCTGTGGTTCTTCGTCAACTCGGCCTGGCGGCATCTGGACGACCCGAACGTGGTCATCCAGGACATGGTCCAGCGGGCGTTCCTCGGCTCCGGCTCGGCCGTCCAGGTCTGGCACCAGGGGGACGTCGTCGTCGGCCTGGTCGTCTCCGGCTCTTGATCTGCTGAATTCGGTACATACTTTGCTCAAGGAGTTCTCATGACCACCACCAATCCAGTCATCCAGTCGAGCAACGGCGGTCCGGCCGCCGGTGGCGGCCGTGCAGCCACCACCACTCCGACTGCCGGGCAGCCGGCGCGGGCCGCGACGCCCGATGCGGTGGCAGCAGTCACCTCCGCGATCGCCACGCAGTACTGGATGGAGCTCGTCCCGATCCCGTCCGGCCCGATGCGGCTGTGGTTGTTCGCCGACAACGGCTGGCGGGCTTTGACCAACCCGACGGCGATCCAGTGCGACATGGTGCAGCGGGCCTTCCTCGGCAGCGGCAGCACGGTCCAGGTCTGGTACGACGACGGCACCGTGGTCGGCCTGGTGGTGTCAGGTTGACCGTTGTCGCAAGACTGTCCGGCGACGACCCCGACGCGGTCGTCGCCGCGGCAGCTGCGCTCGGTATCGCGCTGCGCCCGCTCCACCCCGGCGTCCAGGACGCGGAGCTGTCCACCTGGTTCACGGCCGGCGAGGGCGACGCCGAGGACACGATCATGGTCCGCGCGCTCCGTACGCTTCCCGGTGTCGTCTCCGCGTACGCCAAGCCGCCCGACGAACCGGCGGCCGGACTCTAGGTCAGCGGAAGACCCTCGGCCAGGAACTCGAAGGCGCGGTCGACCGTGGCGAGGTACTCCGTCATGGGCGCATCCAGAGCCGCCTCGTAGGTCGCCATGACGACGCCGACGACCGCGCCGGCCCAGGCTCTGACGGCGAAGTCGTCCGTGGGCCGACCGGTGCGTTCGGCGGCCAGGCCGGCCAGGAGGTCGACGCCTGCGTACAGCTGGTCGAGCATCCGGACCCGGAGTTCGGGGGCGTTCATCACCAGCCGCTGGCGCTCGGACTCCAGTTCCCACTCGTCCTCGGACAGTTCGCCGAAGGCCTCGCGGATCGCCGCGCGCAGGGCCTCGGTCGGCGGCAGGTCGGGCGGCTGGTTGCGGAACCGGTCGATCATGACCGGGTCAAGGCGGTCGAGGACGACGGTGTCCTCCTTGGTCGCGAAGTACCGGAAGAACGTCGCCGGCGACACCTCGGCCGCGGCGGCGATCTCCTGGACGGTGGTCTCGGCGTACCCCTGATCCCGGAACAGCCGCAGCGCGTGCTCCTGGATCGCCGCCCTGGTCTTCGCCTTCTTCCGCTCCCGCAACCCGCTCATGCACCGATTGTGGCAAGGACCCGGGTACGACGGGGCAGGAAGGCGACCGCGAGCGCGACGGACACCACCGCGAGACCCGCGCACACCCACAACGTCACGTCCATCCCGGCGACGAACGCCGCGCGCGCCGAGCGGGTCAGCTCGGGCGAGCCGATCGCGATCGCAGCCGACGCACTGTCGCGGGCAGCGTGGGCGGCCGCGGGCGGGAGGCCGGTGACGTCGAGCCGGTCGCGGTACGCCGCGTTCAGCACCGTGCCGAGGATCGCGACACCGAGCGTCCCGCCGACCTGGCGCGACGCCTGGATCAGCGCGGATCCGGAGCCGCTCCGGTCGAGCGGCAGCGCCGCGAGTGCCAGCCCGTTCATCGGCGGCAACGTGAACCCGATGCTGACGCCGACCAGGCTGACCCAGATCGCGGTGAACCCGTAGCCGTCGCCGACGTCCGTGAAGGCCCCGAGCACCAGGCCGGCCAGCATCAGCGAGAACCCGATCACCACCGAGGTCCGCGCGCCGGCCGCCTCGACCAGTCGCTCGGCGGCCTTCGCACCGACCAACATCCCGCCGATGATCGGGAGCAACCGCAGCCCGGCCTGGAACGCGTCCGCGCCCTGCACCGCCTGGAACAACTGCGGCAGCACGAACAGCAAGCCCACGAGGGCGAACGACGCCAGCGTCGCGAGCACCGTGCCCCAGGTGAAGCCGGGCGACCGGAACAGGGACAGGTCGACCAACGGGTCCGCCGTACGCCGGGCCCAGGCCCAGAACCCGGTCAGGAGCATCACCCCGGCCGCGATCCCGCCGAGCGCCCAGCCCGAGCCCCAGCCGTGCTCGCCCGCGGCGATGAATCCGTACGTCAGACAGACCAGTCCCGCCGCGGTCAGCAGGATTCCGGGGACGTCGATCTGCCGAGACCGGTGGCCGGCGGTGTTCGGGATCAGCAGCGCGACGGCCACCAGACCGACGACGACCAGCGGCAGGTTGATGAGGAAGACCGAACCCCAGCGGTAGTGGTCCAGCAGCCAGCCGCCGAGCACCGGGCCGAGCGGGATGCCGAGCGAGTTCGCCATCAGCCAGATCGTCATCGCACGCTGCCGCTCCTCGGGCGCGAACAGCAGGTTGAGCAACGACATCGACAGCGGGATCAGGAACGCCGACCCGACCCCGAGCGCCGCGCGACCTGCGATCAGCTGACCCGGTGTCTGTGCGAACGCGCACGCCGCCGACGCCAGCCCGAACACCACCAGCGCCCCGAGCATCAGCCGCTTCGGTCCGAACCGGTCGCCGAGCAGCCCGGCCGGGAGCAGCAGCGAGGCGAGCACGAGCGTGTACGCGTTGGCGAACCACTGCAGCTGGCTCGTCGACGCCTCGAGATCGGTGGCCAGCGTCGGCAGCGCGACGTTCAGCACGGTCAGGTCCAGCCCGATCACGATCAGGCTGACCGACATCGCCCCGAGGGCCCACCACCGCCGCGGATCCGGCATGACTGTCCACCTTTCTGAGATCAGCTCTAATTTGAGAGTAGATCTCAGAATTGCGCGGTGTCCAGTGTCAGATGTCGAAGACGGCGTGCGGCGTGGCGAGCTCGACCGGACCGGGGAAGGTACGGCGGGCGTTCTCGGCCTGCGTGACGCGGTCGTACCACGGCGGGACATGGGTGATGACGAGCCGCTTCACGCCGGCCTTCTTCGCGTGCTCACCGGCGTCGGACGGCGTCAGGTGCAGGTCGACCGGGTTGTTCGGCTCGTTGTCCGGCAGCGCGGCCTCGGACAGCAGCACGTCGGCGCCGCGGGCGAGCTCGATCAGCGCGTCGTTCGGCCCGGTGTCGCCGGTGTAGACCAGCGACTTGGTCCCGTGCTCGACCCGGATCGCGTACGCCGGCACCGGGTGCACCATCCGCGCGGTGCGGATCGTGAACGGCCCGACCTGCTGGACGTCCTGCCAGGCATAAAACTCCAGCTCCTCCTCCATCCCGGGCTCGAGCGGCAGGTCGTACGCCAGCGCCATGCGTTCCGACGTACCGGGCGGCCCGAACACGGGGATCCGCGGGATCGGCGCCCCGGGCGCGTAGCGCGCCGCGACGTACAGTCCGCACAGATCCATGCAGTGGTCAGGATGCAGGTGGGACAGGCCGATCGCCCCGATCTCCGGGACGGCGATGTGCCGCTGGAGCGAACCGAGCGCGCCACTGCCGAGGTCGAGGATCAGGTTGAACCCGTCGGCGGTGACCAGATAGCTCGAGGCGGCCGAGTCCGGCCCGGGCACAGACCCGGAGCAACCGATCACGGTGAGCTTCATACCTGGAACCCTACCGGCGAGTCTCGGCCTTCGCAGGACGACCGGAGGCGTCGATTCGGCTACTGCACAGGCATCCCGGCCGCGTCCGGTGCCTTGGACAACGGCCGGGTGCGACCCAGGTCACAGGTCAGCGGACCCAGGCGAACTGGTCCACGTTCGCCAGCGCGGGGCCGAGGAAGCGCGAGCCGATCGCCGCGAACTCCGCGGGATTGCCGGTCGTGACGAACCGGTGCTCGGGAGCGGGCAGGTTGTCGGGGCGGAGCAGGCCGGTCTTCGTCAGGACGCCGTAGACATCCTTGGCGCATTCCTCCGCGCTGCTGACCAGCGTGACGTTGTCGCCCATCACGTACGAGATGACGCCGGTGAGCAACGGGTAGTGCGTGCAGCCGAGGATCAACGTGTCGACGCCGGCCTCGACCAGCGGGTCCAGATACTCATGGGCCGCCTCGAGCAACTCCGGCCCGGACGTCACACCGGACTCGACGAAGTCCACGAACTTGGGGCACGCACGGGTGAACAGCTCCACCTGCGGCGCGGCCGCGAAGCCGTCCTCGTAGGCGAGCGACTGCGCGGTCGCCTTCGTGCAGATCACACCGACGCGCTGGTTCCGGGTCGCGGCGACGGCCCGGCGCGCGGCCGGCAGGATCACCTCGACGACCGGTACGTCGTACCGCTCGCGGGCGTCGCGCAGCATCGCCGCACTCGCGGAATTGCACGCGATCACCAGCATCTTCACGCCGGCCTCGACGAGATGATCGAGACACTCCAGCGCGTACTCACGCACTTCGGCGATCGGCTTCGGACCGTACGGCTGGCGGGCGGTGTCGCCCAGATACAGGATCGGCTCGTGCGGCAACTGGTCGAGAACCGCGCGGGCGACGGTGAGTCCCCCGAAGCCTGAATCGAAGATCCCCACCGGTGCGTCAGCCACGGGAAAAGCTTATACAGATCCGATCGCGGGCAGACGCGAAGTGCAGGCTTACCTAACCGGTGGCAACGACACGCCGAGGTTATCCACATCTTTACGTTATGGAATTGCCTTTTCGCGTGATGCACGCCACTCTGGACCGATGTTTGTTCGACCGCCCTTCGTGATGCCATGAACCTGACGCATCACCTCGCGGTGGTGTTGGGAACCACCGCAGCACCAACTCCACAGCCCGACCACGTGCAGGCCGCAGGGCAGGCCGCGAGTCAGGCCACGGAGTCGACCCCGGGCACGGCAGCCGATATCGCGACGGCCCTCGGGCCGACGGGATTGATGGTGCTCGTCCTCATGGCGGCGTTCGCTGCGTACGTCGTCTCGCTGTCGCTGCACCCGAATGCCAAGTGCAACCGGTGCAAGGGTGCCGGCCGGCACCGCGGCAGCATCTTCAGTTACGCCCAGCGCCCGTGCAACAGCTGCAAGGGCCGCGGCGTCCACCCCCGACTGGGCCGCAAGGTCCTCTTCAAGCAACCGTAGGCGAACATGACGTAGAACCCCTGCAGAAGGTGCCTAAGGCAACAACAGGCACCCGACGGCACGGACCGGCCCTCCGCCCGCCGGCCCGGCCACTCCCCTGATTCCTGCACGAACCCCTGCACCCCCGGACCCGGTGGTTTCAGCGCCCGGTCCGGCCGTCCAGCTGTTCCCGCAGGATGTCGGCATGCCCCGCGTGCCGGGCGGTCTCCTCGATCAGATGCACGAGCGTCCACCGCCGCGACGGCGCGCTCGACCTTCCCGGCCTGGGGCCCGGCGCCTCGAGGTCGTCCCACGTCGCGACGGCCGTGTTCGCCTCGGCGCTTGTCTCGTAGTACGCCGCGAGCACCTCCGCCGCCGTCTCGTCCGCACGCGCGCGGAACGTCGCCGGCCAGTTCCGCACCGGCTGTCCGAGCAACCAGTGCCGCTCGACCGCGGTCAGGTGCTTGATCAGCCCGAGCACGGTGGTACCCGACGGAACACCCGGCTGCCGCACAAGCTCTTCCGGCAGGCCTTCCGCCTTGGTCGCGATCGACGTCCGGAGATAGTCGAGGAAGCCCACCAGCACCTCGCGCTCACCCGGCCCGGTCGCCGGCGGGCCGGCATCACGTCTGCGTCTGGTCATCCGCCGACCCTGCCATCGGTTCGCCGAAACAGCACGAAAGGTTGCCGGACCGGCAACCAGACAAGGGCCTAGGCCCAGAGCTGGCCCTCGAGCCGGTCCTCCGCCTCGTCGATCGTGCCCTCGTAGGCACCGGTCGACAGGTACTTCCAGCCGCCGTCGGGCACCACGAACGCGATGTCCGCGGTCTCCCCCGCACGCACGCACTTGGCCGCCTGGCCGAGCGCCGCGTGCAGGATCGCGCCGGTCGAGACGCCGGCGAAGATACCCTCGTTGTCGAGCAGCTCCCGCACCCGGCGGACGGCGTCGCGCGGACCGACCGAGAAGCGGGCGTCGATCAGCGTCTCGTCGTACAGCTCGGGGACGAAACCCTCGTCGAGGTTGCGCAGGCCGTAGACCAGCTCGCCGTACCGCGGCTCGGCGGCCACGATCTTCACCGCGGGCTTGTGCTCGCGGAAGAACCGGCCGGCGCCCATCAGCGTCCCGGTCGTGCCGAGGCCGGCCACGAAGTGCGTGACCGACGGGAGGTCGTCGAGGATCTCCCGCGCGGTGCCGTCGTAGTGCGCGAGCGCGTTCGACGGGTTGCCGTACTGGTACAGCATCACCCAGTCGGGGTGCTCCTCCGCGACCTGCTTCGCGACCCGGACCGCCTCGTTGGAGCCGCCCGCGGCCGGGGAGGAGATGATCTCGACACCCCACATCCGCAGGATCTGGCGGCGCTCCTCGGAGGTGTTCTCCGGCAGCACGCAGACCATCCGGTAGCCGCGCAGCTTGGCCGCCATCGCCAGCGAGATGCCGGTGTTGCCGGACGTCGGCTCGAGGATCGTGGTGCCCGGGCGCAGCCGGCCGTCCTTCTCGGCGTCCAGCAGCATCCGCAACGCGGCCCGGTCCTTGATCGACCCGGTCGGGTTGCGGTCCTCGAGCTTCGCCCAGAGCCGCACGTCGGCCGACGGCGACAACCGCGGCAGCCCGACCAGCGGGGTGCCGCCGACCGAGTCGAGCAGGCTGTCGAAACGCATCAGGCTCAGCCGCCGGCGACGGCCGGCAGCACGACGACGACGTCGCCGTCCTTGACCTCGGTCTTCAGGCCGCCGGTGAACCGGACGTCCTCGTCGTTCACGTACACGTTCACGAACCGGCGCAGTTCCTCCGGCTCGCCCTCCACGATGCGCTCCTTGAGACCCGCGTGGGTCCCGTTCACGTTGTCGATGAACTCGGCCAGGGTCGCGCCGTCGCCGGTGACCGCCTTCGCCCCACCCGTGTAGGTGCGCAGGATCGTCGGCACGCGCAGCTCGATCGCCATATCAGTCTTCTCCTTCAGGGCTTTCTCCATAGGAACCAACCACGCGTACTTCTTCTTCCGTGACCTCGCCGTCGACGATCCGGTACGAGCGGAACTCGACCGGCCCGTCGTAGGCCGGGGAGTCGGCGCCGTCCCGCGTCGAGACCAGCACGTAGTGGGCGCCCGGCTCCTGGGCCAGGTTGATGTCGGTCCGCGACGGGTACGCCTCGGTCGCGGTGTGCGAGTGGTAGATCACCACCGGCTCCTCGTCCCGCTCGTCGAACTCCTTGTAGAGCCGGAGCAGGTCGCCGGAGTCGAACTCGTAGAACGTCGGCGACATCGCGGCGTTCAACATCGGGATGAACCGGGTGGCCCGGTCACTGCCCTCCGCGCCCGCGACCACACCGCACGCCTCGTCAGGATGATCCCGCCGCGCGTGCGCCACGATCGCGTCGTACGTCGCCTTCTCGATGACCAGCACGTCTCCACGGTACGGCGAGCGCCGCGCCGACCCCGCCAACCGCGGAGTCGGTCCAGAATGCGGACAGCGGCCTACCAGCGGTCGTGGATCTGGGGGCGGATGAGGGTGTCGTAGGTCTCCTGGACGGCGGTGAGCTGGTCCTCGGTGAGTGGCGGGAGGGTGGCGGCGGAGATGTTGCCGGCGACCTGGGCGGGGTTGCGGGCGCCGGGGATGACGACCGAGACGCCGGGCTGGTCGAGGATCCAGCGGAGGGCGAACTGGGCCATGGTGGCGCCGGCAGGGAGCCAGGGCATCAGGCGGCGGACGGCTTCCAGGCCGGTGCCGAAGTCGACGCCGGAGAACGTCTCGCCGACGTCGAACGCTTCGCCGTGACGGTTGTACGTGCGGTGGTCGTCGGCGGAGAACGTGGTGTGCTCGTCGTACTTGCCGGACAGCAGCCCGCTGGCGAGCGGCACGCGCGCGATGATGCCGACCCCCGCCTCCCGCGCCGCGGGCAGCACCTCGTCGAGCGGCTTGAGGCGGAACGCGTTCAGGATGATCTGCACCGAGGCGACGTTCGGCCGGGCGATCGCGGTCAGCGCCTCCGCGCAGGTCTCGACGCTGACGCCGTACGCCGCGATGCGCCCCTCGCCGACGAGGGTGTCGAGCGCGTCGAAGACCGCGTCGTCGGAGTACACCGGGGTCGGCGGGCAGTGCAGCTGGACCAGGTCGATGGTGTCGACACCGAGGTTCTGCCGGGACCGGTCGTTCCAGGCGCGGAAGTTCTCCAGCGTGTAGTTCTCCGGCACCTGCTCGACCCGACGCCCCATCTTGGTCGCCACGGTCAGCCCCTCGGAGGATTTCAGCACCTGCCCGACGAGCCGCTCGCTCCGCCCGTCCCCGTACACATCCGCGGTATCGATGAACGTCACGCCACCGTCGACCGCGGCCCGCAGCACCGCAAGCGCGTCACTCTCGTCCACCGACCCCCAGTCGGCTCCCAGCTGCCACGCACCGAGTCCGACCACACCGACGTCACGACCCGTCCGGCCAAGCGCTCGCGTCTCCATGAACGCAACCCTAAGCACTCCCACCACCGAGCGGCCCAGAGCCCTCCACAAGACGAAGGGTCGCGCTCAGCTCCCGGTGGTACGACGTCCGCGGTGCTCGCCATGTGCGCACCGTCGCCGGACGCCTTCACGCCCCGGCACGACCACACCGACGCCAACCACCTGCACCCATCGGCACGAGACGCGCACACGCCACAGGCGCCACCACCTTCGCACCACCGAGCCGGTTCGCAGACCCGACGCCGCCACGCCCCGGCACCACCACATCCCCCGCGCCAACCACCTCCACCCAGCACCACCCGACTCGCACGCGCCGAAGGCGGTGTCCTTGTCGCCGGAGGCGTATCCACCCGCCGCCGGCGGCGGTGTCGGTTCGCGGGCCCCGGGACCACATTCGTCCGCGCCAACCAGCTCCGCCCGTCTGCAGCTACGCGCACGCGCCGGAGGCGCCGAAAGGCAGTCGCCGCCGGAGGTGGTGTCCTTTCGTGGCGGTGGGGGTGGTGTTTACGGGCGCATGTTGTGGAGGAGGGCGGACTGGAGGTAGCCGAGCCAGTCGTAGAGGTCGTAGGTGAGGCGGCGCGGGTCGTCGTCGGCGAGCTTCTCCCAGGTGGAGTAGTCGTCCTCGTCCTTGATGTCGAGGCGGGTGCCGATCGCGAGGCGGAGATCGTTCAGCGCGCGCAGCCAGGAGAGCTGTTCGTCCGGCTCGAGCGCGATCTCGTCGGCGCCGGACTGCTCGAGCGCGGACAGCACCCGCTTGGCGTCGGTGACCTTGCCCTCGCGCAACCCGCGCTCGGTGAACCGCCGGAACTCGGCCGCCGCCATGTCGTCCTGCTGGTACGCGTCCGGGAGCAGCCGCTGCAGGACGACGTCCTCGGGCGGCGACGTCGGGCCGTCGGAGTCCAGCAGCGCCGCCAGCGGGTCGCTGGACTCGGTGGCGCGCGGCGGCAGCCCGTCGTACAGCAGCTCGACCAGGTTGCGGAGCAGGTTCGCCAGGATGTCCGCCTCGTGCTCGGCGAAACTGACGACGACGGTCTTGCGGCGCTTGCGGAACCGTGTCACGACTTCTCGCAAGTGGCCCACAGGCCGTAGGTGTGCATCGCTTCCACGTCGCGTTCCATCGCTTCCCGGTTACCGTTCGAGACCGCCGACTTGCCTTCCTGGTGCACCTGCAGCATCAGCTTCTCCGCCTTGGACTTGGAGTAGCCGAAATAGCTCTGGAAGACGAACGTGACGTAGTCCATCAGGTTGACCGGGTCGTTCCAGACGACGGTCACCCAAGGTGGGCTCAGCTCGATCGCCTCATCGACCTCGGGGCTCTCGAGTTCGCTCGGTGCGGTGGTCACCTGTCCATTCTCTCCATCATCGGTTCCGCTCTCGCAATAGGCTGCACCTGTGACCCACTCGACGGCACTCCTGACCGACCACTACGAGCTGACCATGCTGCAGGCCGCGCTGGCCGACGGTACGGCACAGCGCCGCTCGGTGTTCGAGCTGTTCGCGCGCCGGCTGCCGGACGGCCGCCGGTACGGCGTGGTCGCGGGCGTCAACCGCCTGCTGGACGCGCTCGAGCGGTTCCGGTTCGACGAGCAGACGATCGCCTTCCTGGCCGATCGCGGCGTCGTCGACCAGGCTACCCGGGACTGGCTGGCGGAGTACCGGTTCACCGGCGACATCTCCGGCTACGCCGACGGGGAGATCTTCTTCCCGGGGTCGCCGGTGCTCGTGGTGGAGTCGTCGTTCGCCGAGGCGGTGCTGCTGGAAACCGTTTTCTTGTCGATCCTGAACCACGACTCCGCGGTCGCCTCGGCGGCATCCCGGATGACCTGGTGGGCCGGTGGGCGGCCCTGTATCGAGATGGGCTCGCGGCGCACCCACGAAGGCGCCGCGGTCGGCGCGGCGCTGGCGGCGTACATCGCGGGGTTCGGCGCGACCTCGAACCTGGAGGCGGCCCGCCGGTTCGGCATCCCGAGCACCGGGACCGCGGCGCACGCGTTCACGCTGCTGCACGACCGCGAGGAGGACGCGTTCCGGTCGCAGGTGAACGCGCTCGGCAAGGGGACGACGCTGCTCATCGACACGTTCGACGTCGCCGCGGCGGTGCGTACCGCGATCGAGCTGACCGGTCCCGAACTGGGCGCGGTCCGGCTCGACTCGGGCGACCTGCCGTCGCTGGCCGGTCAGGTCCGTGAGCAGCTGGACTCCCTCGGTGCGACGAAGACCCGGATCATCGTGACCAGCGACCTGGACGAGTACCAGATCGCCGCGCTCGCGCCGGCGCCGGTCGACGGGTACGGCGTGGGTACGTCGCTGGTCACCGGCTCCGGCTACCCGACCTGCGGGTTCGTGTACAAGCTGGTCGCGCGCGAGGACGCGAGCGGTGACCTGGTGCCGGTGGCGAAGAAGAGCCCGGACAAGATCTCGATCGGCGGCCGGAAGTGGGCCCTGCGGCGGCGTTCGGCCGCCGGGGTCGCGGAGGTCGAGCTGATCGGCGTCGGTGAGCAGCCGACCGACGACGGCGACGACCGCGAGCTGCTGAAGCCGCTCGTGGAGTCGGGCAAGATCGTCGGCCGGACCACCCCGCAGGAGTCGCAGGCCCACCACCAGAAGGTCCGCGACGAGCTCCCCCGCTCCGCCAGCCAGCTCAGCCGCGGCGAGCCGGCGATCCCGACCGACTACATCGGCGACTTCAACTCCCGCAACCCGTTCCTCCCGCGGAGTCACACGTGACCGCCACCGACGGCGGATGGTCGCCGGAGGCGCCGGCCGACGAGGCGGACGTGCTGGTCGCGTTGCGGTTCGCGGACCGGGCGGCGCGGAAGGCGGTGGCCGACGAGCTGGCCGGGACCGTGCTGCACACGGGTCAGGAGCTCGTGCTCGCCAAGCTGCTGCACCACGGGTCGCTGCCGGTGGCGCGGCTCGCGAAGGTGCTCGACGTCGAGGTGCCGACGGCCACCAAGACCACGCAGCGGATGGAGGCCGCCGGGCTCGTACGGCGGGTGAAGAGCACGACCGACGCGCGACAGGTCGGCATCGAGCTGACCGAGCACGGCGTCGAACTCGCCCACACGGTCCAGGAGATCTACGACCGGGCCGGCCGCCGCGCCCTCGCCCAGCTCACGCCCGAGGACCGCCGCGTCCTCCGCAACCTGCTGTGGACCATCACCGGCACCCTCGAGGACCTCACCCAGCTCTAGCTGGCAGGAACGTGTCGAGGTAGGGGTTGCGGAACTTGCCGGCCGGGTCGTACTTCGCGGCGAGGGCGATGAAGTCCGGGACGCGGGGGTAGCGCTCGGCGAGGGTGGCGGCGTCGGCGGCGAAGACCTTGCCCCAGTGCGGGCGGGCGTCCAGCGGCGCGAGCCGTTCCTCCAGCTCCGCGACCACCGGGCGTACGGCGGTCTCGTCCTGGATCCAGGTGAAGTGCAGGGCGACCGTGTCGCGGCCCTGGCTCGGGCTCAGCCACAGGTCGTCGGCGGCGATCGTGCGGACCTCCGACACCTGGATCACCGGCGCGAACCGGTTGCCCAGGGCCCGCAGTACGTCGAACGCCTCGGCGGCCCGTGCGCGCGGGACGAAGTACTCCGATTGGAGCTCGTCGCCGTTGCTCGGCGTGAACTCGAGCCGGAAGTGCGGCAGCCGCTCGTTCCACGGGCCCGGTACGCCGCCCTGCTGGGTCGCGTAGTCGGCCGGCATCACCTTGATCGGGTGCCGCGGCCCGTCGGCGAGCGTGGCGCCCAGCCACTGCGGCTCCGGCGCGGTCAGTTCGCGGCGCTTGCGCCAGACCATGACGTCGGGGTCCACCCAGTCGGTGAACGCGCTCACGCTGTACGCGCTGCCCATCACCGCGTCCAGGTCCGATCCGAGCCGCTCCACCGGCAGCCCGTCGTACACCACCTGGCTGATCTCGTACGACGGTTGCACGTCGAGGGTCAGGCTCACGGTCACCCCGAGCGCGCCGAGCGAGACGACCGAACCGGCGAAGTCCGGGTCGTCGCGGGTCAGCGTCACGAGTTCGCCGCGCGCGTCGACGAACGTGATCGCGCTGACCGCGTCCGCGAGCGGGCCGTTGGTGTCGCCGGAGCCGTGCGTACCGGTCGAGCACGCGCCCGCGACCGAGATGTGCGGCAGCGACCCGAGGTTGTGCAGCGCGAGCCCCTGCGCCTGCAGCGCGGCCGTGATCTCGCCGTACCGGAGGCCGGCCGAGACCGTCACGCCGCGCTCGCCGACCTCGACGACCTGCGGCAGGTCCTGCACGCTGACCAGCACACCGGTGCTGTCGGCGATCCGGTTGAACGAGTGCCCGGTGCCGAGCACCCGGACCTTCTCGGCCGCCGCGACCAGCTCCTGCAGCTCCTCGACGGTCCGAGGCCGCTGCAGCTCACTCGCAAAGCTGACGTTGCCTGCCCAGTTCGTCACCTGGCTCACGTCCGACCGCCTCTCTCGACCACCCGACCCGTCCGCCCGAGCCTCGCACACCAGCTTCCGCCGCGCCTCGGTCCGTCCACACCGCGAACGACCGCGCGAGCTGTCCCGGCGGCGCCCCGCCCTGCCTCCCCCCGCTCGGCGACGGAGCGTGCTTTGATGACGCCCGATGGTCATCTGCTTCGGGATCGCCGCCTTCTGGTTCCTCGTCTTCGGCGTCAGCTTCCTGCGCGACCGGCGCCTGTTCAAGAACGGGATCTTCCTGGTTCTCGCGCTGATGTTCGCCGGCCTCGGGCTGATCTTCGCGGTCGAGAGCGTGAACGAGACCGCCGGGCGCTGGCTGGCGGTCGCGGTGCTGGCCGCGATCCCGCTCTCGATCGCGGTGCTCGCCGTGTTCCTGGTGATCAACGGCGTCACGATGCTGCGCCGGGAGCGCCGCCGGCTGTCCAACCTGCTGTCACTGCTCGTCGGGCTCGGGATCATCGGTTTCGTGGTGTTCAGCGTGCTGGTGGAGAAGATCGGCTGGGAGCCGCTGGCCGCCGTACGGTCGGTCCTGCTCGGTGTGCTGACCTACATCTCGTTCCTGTTCCTGTGCTTCCTGGTGTACGCGTTCGTCTACAGCCGGGTCCGCTCGTCCCGGAAGGTCGACTTCGTCGTCGTGCTCGGCTCGGGCCTGATCGGGTCCCGGGTGCCGCCGTTGCTGGCCAGCCGCCTCGACCGGGCGAAGCAGGTGTACGAGCGCGCCGTCCGCAGAGGCCGTTCGCCGCTGCTCGTCACGTCCGGCGGCCAGGGGCCGAACGAGGACCTGCCCGAGTCGCACGCGATGGCGGCGTACCTGGTCGAGCGCGGTGTCCCGGACGAGCAGATCCTGCGCGAGGACAAGTCGACGACGACCTGGGAGAACCTGACGTTCAGCCGTGACCTGATGGCCGGGCTACGACCGCAGTACCGCTGCTTGATCGTCACGAACAACTTCCACGCGTTCCGCGCCGCGCTGACCGCCCGCAGGGCGAAGCTGAACGGCCAGGTGATCGGCTCCCCGACGGCGGCGTACTACTGGCCGACGGCAACGATCCGCGAGTTCGTCGCGATCCTGGTCAGCCATCCGTACCTCAACGGCGGCATCTGCCTGCTGATCGCGCTCAGCGCGATCCTCCCGCACCTCTAGACTCGCCGAGGCCGCACCAGCCCGGACTCGTACGCGGCGATCACCAGCTGGGCCCGGTCGCGGGCGTGGAGTTTGGCGAGCAGGTGCCCGATGTGGGTCTTCACGGTGCCGCGGCCGACGTGGAGGTGGTCGCAGATCTCGTCGTTCGACAGCCCGCGGGCGATCAGCGACAGCACCTCGCGCTCGCGATCGGTCACGCCGTCGAGTCCGGTCAGCGGCGCCTGCCCGGGCTCGGCCAGCCGGGCGAACTCCGCGATCAGCCGTCGCGTGATCGACGGCGCCAGCAGCCCGTCGCCGGTCGCGACGACAGTGATTGCCTGCAGCAACTCCACGGGCGGGACGTCCTTCAGCAGGAAGCCGCTCGCCCCGGCCCGCAGACCGGCGTACACGGCGTCGTCGAGGTCGAACATCGTCAGGATCAGCACCTTCGTCCCGGCCGTCTCCGGTGCGGAACAGATCTGCCGGGTCGCCTCGATCCCGTCCAGCTTCGGCATCCGGACATCCATCAGGACGACGTCCGGCCGCTCGCGGCGCGCGAGCTCGACGGCCTCGGCTCCGTCGGCCGCTTCGCCGATCGTGGTCAGGCCGGGTGTGGTGTCGATCAGCACCCGGAAGCTGCCGCGCAGCAGCGCCTGGTCGTCCGCGACCAGCACCCGGATCTCACTCATGCGGCAGCCGTACGACGACCTCGAACCCGCCGGCGGTCCGCGGCCCGGCCCGGTACGAACCGCCGTACACGCCGGCCCGTTCGCGGATCCCGATCAGACCGTGTCCTTCCACCACTGCCCCACCGACGCCGTCGTCGATCACCTCGAGTTGTACGGCGTTGGCGCTGCCGGTGATCGTGATGCTGCAGCGGCAGGCGTGGGCGTGCTTCGTGACGTTCGTCAGGCTTTCCTGGACGATCCGGTAGACGGTGAGCGCGACGGCGTCCGGGAGCGGCTCGGGTACGTCGACCTTCAGCTCGACCTCCACACCGGTCGACTCGACCCGCGCGACCAGCTCCGGCAGCGCGGCGAGACCCGCCGGCGGTGCGAGGTCCGCTGGTTCGCCGGGGGCCCTCAGCAGGCCGAGCATGTGCCGGAGCTCGACGAGAGCGTCGCGGCTCGTGGACTCGATCACCGACAACGCGTCGGACACCTCCTCGGGACGGACCTGCAGGACATGGTTCGCGACACCGGCCTTGACCGCGATCAATCCCATGCTGTGGGCAACGATGTCGTGCAGCTCGCGGGCGATCCGCAGCCGTTCCGCGGCGACCGCCTGCTCGGCCAGCACCTGCGCGGCGCGGGCGGCGGCAGCCCGTCGGTCGCGGACAACCTGTCCCAGAATCCAGGCGCCGTACAAGGCGGCGATGCCGGTGAGCACGAGCGCGGCGCGGGACTGACCTGCCGGCGCGCCGGCCACCACGGCGAGGACGAGCACGACGAAGCCGACTCCGCCGGCCAGACCGATCAGGCGCCGGCTGGACAGCGGGCGGTTCGACGAGCGGGTCAGCGCGACGACGTACAGCACGTAGGCGGCGGCGAGCAGCGGATCGCGCAACGCGTCCACGAAGTACGCGATCACCGACATGACGGCGACCACGGCGAGCGCCGGCAGCGGCCAGATCCTGCGGACCGCGATCGGCAGCGCGAGCCCGATCGCCACGAGCCCCGGGCCGGTGGCGGACGTGAGCAGGACGAGGGCGGCGTACCCAACGGCGACCAGGCAGTCCGCGGCGATCAGTTGCCGCCGGCTCAGTCCGTACTCCACACGCCGAACCTAGCCGAGCCGATGGACCACCACCTCGGACCGTGGGCCGTCGGCCTCCGGTCCGATGTGCGGGCGGCGCATCCGCGAAACCGTGGGCGGCATGCTGAAACTACTCTCCCTCGCGGCGAGCGGCGTGCTGACGGCCAACGCCCTCACCCCGCCCGCTCCGACTCTCGACTGGGGCGAATGCCCCGGTGGACCAGGAACCGTCGGCATCGAGTGCGCCGGCCTGCAGGTGCCGGTCGACTGGAACCGCCCGGCCGGCCGGAAGATCACCCTGATGGTCGGCCGTCTACCAGCCACCGGGCCGAAACAGGGATCCGTGCAGGTCAACCTGGGCGGGCCGATGGGGATGAACATCGACCTGCTGCGCTCGTACGGCGGCGCGGACGCCTTCGCCGGTCTGCGCCGGACGATGGACATCGTCACCTGGGATCTCCGGGGCGGCCCCAACCTTGCCGGGATGAGCACCAACCTGCCGTGCGAGTGGACCGGCGTACGGCAGCCGCGGGTGCCGCGCGACCAGGCCGCGTTCGACGCGCTGGCAGCCGCCAACCGGGCGGTTGCGGAGAAGTGCCAGGCCAAGGATCCGGAGTTGTTCGCGGCGATGGACTCGGGGAGCCACGCCCGCGACCTCGACGCGATCCGGCGGTCGCTCGGCGAGTCGACGGTCAACTTCTACGGCGCGTCGTACGGCGGTTTCATCGGCCAGTCGTACGCCCGGCTCTTCCCGCAGCACGTCCGATCGATGGTGCTGGACGGCACCTGGAACCACAGCACCGACAACTGGGACCGCGAACTCACCCAGCTCGCCCGCGACGTGCAGACGTTCATGACCCGCTTCTTCGACTGGTGCGGTTGCGCGGCGTCGTGGCGACAGGTGGTGGCCCGGGCACAGCGCCACCCGCTGCCGGCCGGGAGCACGACGTACGACGGCAACGAGATCCGGTGGACCGGGCTGCGGCTCGCGCGTCTCGGCGAGGCGTCTTACCCGAAACTCCTGGCTGCGCTGAAGAAGGCCGCGGCGACCGGTGACGCGTCCGGCTTCGTGCCGGAACCGCCGAACGCGCCGTTCCCGTCCGCGCCGTCTCCGGGTGTTGTCGAGTGCACGGACTGGCCGCATCCGACCAGCCAACGACAACTGCAGCAGCAGGTCCGGCGGATGGAGGCCGCCGCGCCGTACACCGGGGCCGCGGGAACCATCCAGCTCGCGATGCTGTCCTGCATCGGGTGGCCGGTGCCGGTCCGCAACCCACCCGCCGCGCTGCCCGACGGCCTGCCGCCGCTGCTGATGGCGGGCAACTGGAGTGAGTACGACACCGCGTCCCGGGTCGTCGACAAGGTTCCGGGCAGCGGCTCGATCTACCACGACGGTCCGGGGCACACGCTCTACCAGTCCAACGAATGCGCCCGTGCCAAGATCGACGACTACCTCGCGAACCTCGTCGTACCGCGTCGAGGAACCAGGTGCTGATCAGCGAACCTTCACACTGACCGTCGAGCTCTTCTGGACGTTGCGGCCGTCACTGACCTCGACGCGGTACGACAACGTCTGACGGCTGGTCAGACCGGAGTCGGTGACCGAGGTGACGGTCGGCTTCGTCCAGGAGTTCGACGTCCGCGACCAGCTGCCGATCCGCGTGCTGCCGCGGTACACCGAGTAGGTGAGCGTGAGGTTGTCGCGGTCCAGCACCGTCTCGAAGGCGATCGTCACCTTGTTCGCCCGCGCGCTGGCGACCTTCGGCGCCGGCGGCCTGGCCGGAGCCGCGCCGCCCGGGGTGTTGGTGAACCGGGTCAGCCCTTCCTGCGGTGTGCCGTTGACCTCGACGAAGTCACCGCCCGCCCACAGGTCGTTGCCGCCGGAGGCGAACGACAAAGGGCCGACGAGCGTCTCGCCGCCGGCCGTGGCGTTCGGGAACCAGGGGCCGAGCTTGCCGGTGATCGCGCTGTAGACCAGCAGGTGGTGCATCCCGGTCTTGTCCGGGAACCCGCCGTCCGCGCTGCAGTCGTGCGCGTGCGACCCCTTGTAGAGCCAGTTGCCGATCGCCTTGATCGCCTCGGTCGCGCCCAGGCAGTGGCTCTGCCAGATCAGCTTGCCGGTCTTGGCGTCCGCGGCGAGCACGCCGTCGTAGCAGCCGATACCTGATCCCGCGTTGGCCGCGAACACCTTGTTGCCCTGGACTTCGATGTCCTTCACGCGACTGTCGCAGTCCGGCGTCAGCTCCGGAATCGCCTCGGCGGCGGGCATGTCGTACGCCGCGCCGGTGGCGGCACTGAGCATCGCGAGCGAGTGCGAGGAGCGCCCGCCGATCTCGACGAAGCCGCCGCCGACGAAGACCCGCGTCCCGTCGGCGGACAGCTCGATCGCATGTACGTCGTCGTCGGCGTCCGGGTCCCAGGGCAGCAAGGCGCCGGTGCTCAGGCTGACCGCCGCGATGCGGTGCCGGGTCATCTTGTCCACACTGCCGAACGAACCGCCCAGGTAGACGGTGCTGCCCGTGACCTTCAGCGCCGCGACCCGGTAGTTGACCGCCGGGTCCCAGCCGGCGACCAGCTTGCCGGTGCCGACATCGAACATCGCCACCCGGGACCGTGCGACCCCGTCGACGACGGTGAAATCACCGCCGATCACGACCCGCTTGCCGTCCGGGGAGGTCGCGACGCTCCACACCGGCCCGTTGACCTTCGGCGCGAACCGCGTCGGCGCGCCGGTGGTCCGGTCGAAGACCGCGAAGTACTTCCGCGCCGCGTCACCCACGCCGCGTGCCTTCCCCGGCGGCCGGACGCGGGTGAACAGCCCGCCCGCGAACACCAGGTTCCCGGCGACGGCGACCGCGTTCACGCTCGCGTTCGTCTGCCAGGACGACTGCTGCACCGACGACAACGCCGACCCGAACCCCGGCGGCGCACTGGCGGCGCTGCGGGTTGCGGCCTGCACTGACGGGCCTGACGGAACGAGCGCCGCGGCAACGACCGCAGCCGCCGTGACGGCACCCAGGACAGCCTTCTTCATGAGCGAACCCCCAAGGGCCCGCTCCGGCGGAAGATGCCGACCCCATGCCTCGATGACAATGCGCGATCACACGATAACTCCCGGCACACATCGCCCCACAACCGGTCCCGCCCACCAGACCCACACCTGAGACCAGCGACGCCCGACAATCTAATGATTTGACCTGCTCTGTATCGTTAGAATTCTAGTGAGTGCTCGGGGAGATACCTCATTCCCCTAACGATCACGACAGAAGACAACCATTAGGAGGCTGGCGATGGGTGCCAGGTTTGCCCAGTTGGCGTTCACCGACGCGGTGCAGGCGCAGCAGCGGCTGCACGGCAGCGATCGCGCCTACCGCCGGATGCTGGAGGGCTCGGCGAGCGGTGACGTTCTCGGTCCCGACGAAGCGACATTCGTCGGCGAACGGGACAGCTTCTACATCGCCAGCGTCGGCGAGACGGGCTGGCCCTACATCCAGCATCGCGGCGGCCCGCGCGGCTTCCTGCGCGTCCTGGACGAACGCACGCTGGGGTTCGCGGATCTTCGCGGGAACCGGCAGTACATCACCCGGGGAAACCTGGACCACTCCGATCGCGTCGCGCTGTTCCTGATGGACTACGCCCTGCAGGCACGCCTGAAGCTCCTGGGTCATGCCCGGGTCACCGAGGATCCGGATATCCTGCGCGAGCTGGTCGTCCCGGACTACCCGGGGAAGGTGGAAGGGGCCGTTCTCATCGAGATCGAGGGATGGGACTGGAACTGCCGGCAGCACATCCCGCAGCTGTTCGGCCGCGACGTCGTGGAGCAGGCCATCGGCTCGCTGCGGGACCGGATCACCGCGCTCGAGCAGGAGAACGCCCGGTTGCGGTCCGACCTGCGTCACGACGAGAGCCGGTGAACGCCATGTCCGTGCCCCTGCTCGGCGAACCGCTGCCGATCGAGCTGGCCAACACCGCGTACGCGGTGCGGGGCGAACCGCGCGACGGCCTGGAGAACGTCGAACTGTTCACCGAATGGCTGGCGGCCATCGAGGACCGGCTGCCGTGGCGGCTCTCGGCCGAGGAACTCGCCGCGATCGGCGACTTCGAGCTGACGGCGGCCCGTGAACTTCGCGAGGCCGTCCGCGACATCGCCCAGGCGATCACCGGACGCGACGCCGCTCAGGTGGCCGCCGGAAGCATGGCGGGCGCTGCTCCGTCAGTCGGGGCGGTCGAGACACTCAACCGCCACGCGCGCTGGGCGCCGTACTGGCAGGAGTTGCGGTGGCAGGGCGAGCCGGCCGCGCAGGTGCGTAGCGCGGCGCCGCCAGTCACGGCGGTCCTGTCCTTCATCGCCCAGGAAGCGATCGACCTGTTCGTACGCCGGCACGCGGACCTGCGCGCCTGTCAGGGGCCGGGCTGCGTGCTGTTGTACCTCCAGGATCGTCCGCAACGAAGGTGGTGCTCGGCCGCCTGCGGTAACCGTGCCCGCGCCGCCCGCCACTACGCCCGCCACCGCTGAGCCCGATCCGCTAACCCCCGCCGGCAGCCGAGACGTCGTCGACGTCTCGGCGATCAGGCCTGCCCTCATCCCATCCGTCCCGGCCACAGCCGTGCCCTCGGAAAGTGTGAAGACACAGATGACCCAGCTGAAGCGATCATGAGAACGGCCTTCGCCGCCCTCGCGGCCATGACAGTCTCCTTCGGATTGAACTTCTCCGCGGGTGTGTTCTTCGCCCCCGCCGCCGCTGACTACGGACTCAACACCTCGGCCCTGACGACGGCTGCCGCGCTGAGCACACTGCTCACCGGTGTCGCGCAGCCGTTCGTAGGCCGCCTGCTGGATCGCGTAGGCGCCAAGCGAATCCTCGTGCTCGGGCTGATCCTCAGCTCGGCCGGCTACTTGGTGCTCGCCGTGGTCACGCAGACGTGGCAGTTCATCGCGACGTACACGATCCTCGGCGGCCTCGGCTTCGCGAGTTCCTCCAGCCTGACCGTCAGCACCTTGATCGGCCGGGCGTACGGCGCCGACGCCGGGCCGGCGCTCGCTCGCGCCGCCATCGGGATCAACCTGGGCCAACTCCTCATGCCCTGGGCAGCGACGTCGCTGTTCGTCCCGATCGGCGTCCGCGGAACCTATGCCGTACTGGGAGGTGTCGGCCTGGCCGTGACGGCAGTCCTCGTCTGCGTCCTGCCCAATGATCCGGCAACGACCCTGTCCGGCGACCAAACGCGCGAGAGCCTGCGCGGCCGTGGTCGTGTTCTGGCTTCGTTCGGTCTGCATGCCGCGACGATGTACGTCGTCGTACTCATGCTGCCCAAGCACGCCGCCGAACTCGGCTGGTCAGTCGCCGGCGCGGGCCGCCTGGTCGCCGTCGCCGCGCTGTCGGCCGGCATCACGTCGGCCGTCGTCGCGAGCCTGTTGCGCCGGGGCCGGCGCCCCGAGGATCTCTTGCGCCTACTCCACCTGCTGCGAGCACTGTCGCTCGGTCTGCTCACCGTCGCGCAGGCCCCGGCCGGACTCGTCGCGGCCGCGGTGATCTTCGGAATGTCGTCGTTCCCGATCATTCCGCTCACCATGGCCGTGCTGTCCCGAGGGCTCGACCCGCACCGGATGGGCCGGACACTGGCCCCCGCCTGGGTCACCCATCAGGCCGCGGCCGCGAGCGGGCTCACCATGGCGGTCGTCATCGACCGTTTCACCGGCAGCTATCGCGCCTTCTTCGCCCTCGGCCTCGGCCTCGCCGCGGCCTGTCTTGTCTTACTCCGTCCCCATCACGAAGTACCCGTCAAGAATCAGGAGAGCACCCATGAACGCAGTGCGGTACGGCACCGTTGACATCGACGGCCAGCCGATCTTCTACCGGGAGGCCGGCGACCCGGCCAACCCCACCGTCGTGCTGCTGCACGGCTTCCCCACGAGTTCTGCCATGTTCCGCAACCTGCTCCGCGACCTCGCCGACTCGTACCACCTCATCGCACCCGACCACCTGGGCTTCGGCCAGTCCGGCATGCCGTCGGTGGACGAGTTCGCCTACTCCTTCGACGCGCTCACCGAGCTCACCCTGGGCCTGCTCGACAAGCTGGACGTGCAGCAGTTCGCGCTCTACATCCAGGACTACGGCGCACCGATCGGACTCCGCATCGCCAGCCGCCACCCCGAGCGCGTCACCGCCCTGATCACACAGAGCGGCAACGCCTACCTCGAAGGGTTCACCCCCTTCTGGGAACCGCTGTTCAACCACGCGAAGGACCGGGCCACCTACGAACCCGACGTACGTTCACTGCTGACAGCGGAAGCGACACGCTGGCAGTACACCCACGGCGTACCGGCACAGTTCCTGGAGCGGATCAGTCCCGACACCTGGACCCTGGACCAGTCCTACCTCGACCGGCCCGGCAACCAGGAGATCCAGCTGCAACTGTTCTACGACTACCAGCACAACCTCGACGCGTATCCCGCATTCCAGCAGTACTTCCGCCGCCACCAGCCGCCGACACTGGTTGCCTGGGGCAAGCATGACGAGATCTTCGGCGCTGACGGAGCCACCGCCTTTGCCCGCGACCTGCCCGACGCCGAGATCCACCTCCTGGACGCCGGCCACTTCGCCCTGGAAACCCACGGCGACGAGATCGCCGCGCTGATCCGCGACTTCCTCCAGCGGGTGCTGCCATGAGCGCGACCTGACGACCACAGCTTGCCTCTAGTTTGTTAGTCGGCTAAGTTTTTCTTCTTAGCCGACTAACGATAAACAGGAGGACGGGTCATGGACCTGGGTTTGAAGGACGCGGCCGCACTGGTGACGGGTGGATCGTCGGGGATCGGGCGGGCCACTGCGATCGCGTACGGACGGGAAGGCGCGCGGGTCGCGATCACCTACAACTCCCGGAAGGACGCGGCCGAGGCGGTCGCCGAGGAGATCGAGGCGGCCGGCGGTGCGGCGTTCGTCGTACCGATGGATCTGAGCGCACCGGAGACGATCGCGGCAGCGGTCGCGTCGGTCGTGGAGCACTGGGGCGGTCTGGACGCCGTGGTCGCGAACGCGGTCGACTGGGGACCGCACGACGGGCGCACCGAAAAGATCGAGGACGCCTCGCCAGAGTGGTGGACCGCGATCGTGCGGGCGAACCTCGAAGGGAACATGCACCTCGCACAGCAGGTGGCGCCCGCGCTGCGGCGCTCCGCCCACGGGCGGCTGGTGCTGGTCTCGACCGACCTGGCGGAGCGCGGCATGGGCGGCGGAGCCTGGGCGTACGGCGCGGCGAAGGCGGGACTGCACGGCCTGGCGGCGAGTCTCCAGCACGATCTCGGCGCGGACGGCGTACTGGTCAACGTCGTACTGCCCGGCATCACGCTGGAGAACGGAGCACACCGGATCATCCCGCGGGACGCGCTGGACAGGATCACCGCCGGATTCACCGCCCGGCACCTCCCGGACGTCTCCGAGATCGCCGACGCGATCCTGTTCCTCACCTCACCGCGGACGAGAGCCGTCCAGGGCGAACTCCTGCACGTCACCGGCGGCCACCTGATCCCTGCCTAATGCGGCGCCGACGGCGTCGACGCTTGTACGGTGGGTTCAGGGAGTACCCGTCAAAGGAGCGTCGCGATGGCCCGGGCACTGATCGTGGTTGATGTGCAGAACGACTTCTGCGAGGGCGGGAGCCTGGCCGTCGCCGGTGGCGCCGACGTCGCGTTCCGGATCGGCGAACTGCTGCACAAGTGGCACGAGGCCGAACCACAGGACCGCCGGTACGACTACGTGGTCGCCACCCGCGACCACCACATCGACCCCGGCGACCACTTCTCCCGCGAACCCGACTTCGTGAACTCCTGGCCCCCGCACTGCGTCGCCGGAACCGACGGCGTCGGCTTCCACCCCAACCTCGACCCGCAACCCTTCGACGCGATCTTCGACAAGGGCGAGTACGCCGCCGCCTACTCCGGCTTCGAAGGCAAGTCCCACGAAGGCGGCCACACCCTCGCCGACTGGCTACGCGCCAAGTCCGTCACCACCGTAGACGTCTGCGGCATAGCCACCGACTACTGCGTCCGCGCCACCGCCCTCGACGCCCGCAACGAAGGCTTCACCACGAGAGTCCTCACCACCCTCACCGCCGGCGTAGCCGAACCCACCACCCAACAGGCCCTAACAGACCTGCGCAAAGCCGGCGTCACGCTCACCTAGACTCCCGGGCCGAGGGGGATGCCTAGCGCCCACCAGGCCAGGAAGAGGGTCCAGGCGATGGTCATTGCCACGGCGAGGGGGACGGTGTACGACGCGAGGGTGCCGACGCCGGCGTTGTTGCGGTAGCGCTGGAGGAAGCCCAGCGCCATCACGAAGTACGGGCTCATGGGGGTGACCGCGGTCGAGCCCGAGTCGGCGGTCAAGGCTTCGGCGAGGACTTCGTCCGGTCGCGGTGACCGTCGCACGCCGTACCTTTCTCGGATGAACACGCGGACCTGGGCGGGATCGATCGCCGGCATCGTCTTCCGCGCCCTGGGCATCGGTCTCGGCGTCGCGGTGGTGGTCGGCGTGATCGTGATGATCGTCCAGTCCCGGAGCTGCGTGCCGGAGGAGGACTGCCTGGCCACGGTGGGCGGCATCGCGTACGGCGCCCTCAGCGGCGGGATCACGGTCGCGCTCGCCGTACTGCTGCTGTCGATCCGCCGCGGCGTCGGCGCGATCTTCGGCGCCGGCGCCGCGGTCGGTTCGCTGGCCCTGCTCGCTTCCCCCTGGGGTGCGATCTTCGGGTGGGCCGAACCACTCGTGCTCCTCGCGGCGATCGCGGTCTCCGTCGCCGGGGTCCTGCAACGGTGCCACCAGCCGGCCGGCGACGGCGGCCGGCGGTGGTCACGCCCTTCGCGGACCTCGATGCTGGTCGCGACAGGCGTCGTACTCCTCGCTCTGCTCCCCCTGTGTCTCGACTAGCGCCTGGCTGAGGCGAAGAGGATGACCTGCTTGTCCTTCACCAGGAAGCCGTCCTTGACGAAGTACGTCGGTGGCACCGTCTTCGGGGACGAGGTCGTTCCGTTGGCGGAGACGCGGTACTCCGGGACGGTGTACCCGCGCTGCTGCAGGATCGCCAGCACCTGGGAGACCCGGAGGTTGCGGAACTTCACACCCTGCAAGGCCTCGCCGCGGCCGTCGATCGCGCCGGTGAAGGCGATCTGCTCGCCGGGCCGCGCGGCCCGGGCGATGACTAGGGCCGCCTCACCGGCGTAGCTCTTCGGAATCAGGAACTCCGGGACGCACGGGAAGGTGCCCGCCTGCGCACAGCCCGGCGGGTCGTCGGTCTGCTTGATGTTCGGCGAGTCGGGCCCGAACACGGCCGCGGGGCTCAACCCGACCGTCGACGGCGAACCGGGCATCAGTTCGAGGGTGATGTTCAGGTGGTGCTTCTTGAACTCCTTGTTGTACCGAGCGCTGTCGGCGTACGGGTCGACGATGCGAACCCTCAGGTAGTCCCCCTCGGCGTTGAACGACAACGCCGCGCCCAGCGCCTCCTGCCGGGAGTCGCCCGGCAGTTCGACAACGGTGACCGCCGCGGCCGCGACCACCGTCGCCGCAACGAGCGCCGGCACGAGACGACGCCGGACGGCGCCTTTCCGCGTTTTGACCGGGACCGGGGAGTTGCCGATCCGGGTCAGCATCTCGGCGCGGCTCTCCTGGCCGACCGAGGCGGCCGGATCGTCGCCGGCGATCGGATCCAAGGTGCGGAGCAGGTCGATCGTGTTCATGCGCGTTCTCCTCGGGTGCGAGCGGGCTCACGGCCCGGTGTGGTCTGGCTCATCAGGCGCTCGAGCCGTCGGCGAGCGCGGTGCAGCCGGACGGTCGCCGTACTGCGTGAACAACCCAGAACTGCCGCGAGTTGCGCGGTGTCGAGCCCCTCCCACGCGACCAGGGACAGCAGTTCGCGATCGCGGTCGGACAGCTGCCGGAAGACGTCCGCGGCGTGCCGGACCTCGAGACCGGTCTCGGGATCGGCCGGCACCGCGCGGAGGTCGTCGCGGAGCTTGTCGGCCAGGCCGTGCCGTCGCGTCTCACCCCGGCGGTGATTGGCGAGCACGCGGCGCGCCACGCCGTACAACCACGGCAGCGGGTGACCGTCGGGTATGTCGTGCAGGCGCCGCCAGGCGATCAGGAAGGTCTCGGCCACAAGATCCGCCGCGTCGGCCCGCACATCAAGCCGCCGCACGAAGTATCGAAGCACGTCATCGTGATGCTGGACGAACAACCGCTCGAAGCCCGCCAGCCGGGTCCCCGGGGGAGGATCGTCCATCAGATCCCCCTCCCGGGGCCGTGTCTGTATTCGCGTCATACCCCGTCTCTGTCCGGGATTCCGCGATTCTTACCTCAACTGGTGACCGTGATCGGGGTGCCGTTGGAGGTCAGGGACCAGTCGGTGGTGTGGAAGGTCTGCGGGTCCACTGTGCCGGTGGTGGTGACGTAGTCGATCATCAGTTGGCGGATCTCGACCTGGCGGTTGTAGACGACCGGGGCGGTCTTGACGTGGGGGAAGTTGCCGCCGCCGGACTGGCGGTAGTTGTTCACGGCGACCACGAACTGCTGGTCGGCGGCCACCGCCGTGCCGTCATAGGCGAGGTCTGCGATGCGTGCGCCGACCGGTTTGGCGATGTCGATCGTGTACGTGAGCGGCTTGGTCAGCCCGCCGAGGATGTCGTAGTTGTAGTCGGGCGTGCCGTTCGGCGCGGTCGAGGTCGGGGCGTTGGTGACCTGGTCGGACGGGAACGGACCGGTCCCGGTGACCTGCTTGAAGTACTGCGCGGAGAACTCCAGGTAGTCCTTGATCTGCGCGCCCGTCATCGTCACCCCGAGCAGCGTGTTGTCGAAGACGTACAGCCCGGCCACGTCCCGCACCGAGACGTCACCGGCCGGGATCGCCGCGGCCCGGTTGAACGGCGCCGCGATCGCCAGCACCGGCAGCGACGCCTGCGGCGTACCGCCGAGCGCCTTCGACACCGCGTCGGCCTGGACGAAGTTCACGAAGTCGAGCGCCGCGGTGTCCTCCCACGGCGCGGTGGCCGCGGACATCGCCGCAGTGCAGGTGCCGATCTTCGAGTTCACGTACTCGACGACCTTGTCGTGGTCCTTCTGCAGCAGCGCGACGACCTCCGGGTCGGCGGCGACGGAGTTCGCGTTCAGCACCTGGCCGTGCCGGCCGACGACCTTCCACTGCCCGCGGACCTTCTCCAGGTCGAGGTCGAACAGCGACAGCCGCATCCCCCACTTCAGCGGCTCACTCAGCACCACCTGCTCGCCGGTGCTCTTGTTCGTGACGAGTCGCTCGGGGATCTCCAGGTGCGCGTGCCCGACGAGGACCGCGTCGATCCCCGGGACGGTCTCGGCCATCAGCACCGACGCGTTCTCCGGATACGGCAGCGCGTCGCCGTACGACGAGGACAGGTCCATCCCGGAGTGCACCGCGGCGATCACGACGTCGGCGCCGGCCTGCCGGACGCGCGGCGCCCAGATCTTGGCCAGCTCGACGATGCCGCCGAACTTCAGCTTGTTCTCGACGTTCGCCTTGTCCCAGATCGCGATGCCGGGGTTGGTCAGCCCGAGGATGCCGACGGTGATCGGCTTCTCCCCCGGCACGTGCACCCGCTTGAGCGTGTACGGCGGGAACACCGGCAGGCCCGTGGTCCAGTCCTGGGCGTTCGCGCCGAGCAGCGGGAACCGCAGCTGCCGCTGGAACTTGCGGAGGATGTCGAGCCCGTAGTTGAACTCGTGGTTGCCGAGCGCCGCGGCGTCGTACCCGATCCGGTTCATCGCCGCGGCCATCGGATGGGTGTGGCCGCCGGTGATGGGCTCGATCTTCGCGAAGTAGTAGGCCAGCGGGGTGCCCTGGATCGTGTCCCCGGCGTCGAGCAGCAGCGGGCGCGGCGCGTGCCGGTCCGCGGCGATCCGGTCCCGGACCGCGCTGACCAGCGTGGAGATCTTGGCCAGGCCGATGTCGTTGTGCGCGCTGTCGTCGTACTCGGCGTTCTTGAAGTAGTCCCAGTTGAAGACGTTGCCGTGCAGGTCGGTGGTGCCCATCACGGTCAGCCGGACGGTCTTCCCGGACCCGTGCTCCGAGGTGCCGCCGGCGTACGCCGGGACCGCCTGGAAACCGGCCGCGGCCAGCGCTGCCGCGCCGCCGATCACCGTACGTCGTGTCATCGTGGTCCGCTCACCGCTGTCAGTCATCCGCCCCGCCTCACAGGTCCGCTCGCCGGGATCTCCGGCCCGACAGCACACGATACGGGCGACAACCCCCACCCGGTGCGAGGATGGCCCGGTGGCCGCGAGAACATACCGCCCATGACCAAGCCGCCCGGCAAACTGCTGCCGTTGGTCGCCGCCCTCCTCTGCGGTGCCGTCCTCGCCCAAGCCGCCACACCCTCAGACCACTCCGTCACGTCCGCTGCCGCGCCCGTCACCCAGACGCCGAGCCACGGGCTCCAGCCCGGCACCTCCAAGCGAGGCGAGCCGTCGTCGACCAAGCAGGCCGCGCAGCCCTCCCAGCCGGCCGTCAAACCCGCGGTTGCCAAGCCGCCGGCCGACGACTGGAACCTCGCGGCGCACGGGAAGGTGCTCTACCTGACCTTCGACGACGGCCCGCAGCGCGAGTGGACGCCGAAGGTCCTGCAGGTGCTGCGCAAGCACAAGGCGCAGGCGACGTTCTTCGTGCTCGGCATCCAGGTCGCGCAGTACCCGGAGCTGCTCGCGGCCGAGCGCGCCGCGGGGCACCACGTGGGCAACCACACGTGGGACCACAAGACGCTGACCCTGCTGCCGGACGCGAAGGTGCGGCAGGAGATCGCCACCGGCGTGAAGTCCAAGTGCCTGCGCCCGCCGACCGGCGCGACGAACGCGAAGATCGCGGCCATCGCGGCGGCGTACCGGCAGCGGCAGGTGCTCTGGGACGTCGACACGAAGGACTGGGAGAAGCCCGGCGCCGCGCACATCGAGCACGCGATCCTGGCCGGCGCCCGTCCCGGCGCGATCATCTTGATGCACGACGGCGGCGGCAACCGCTCCCAGACCGTCGCCGCCCTCGACCGGGCGCTGACCAAACTCACCAAGCTCGGCTACACGTACCGCGCCCTGCCCTGCTAGCTCACGACGGCGGCGTTGCCGTTGGAGAAGTAGCGGAGGGCCTGGTCGATCGCCTCGACGGGCTGGTCGAGTGACGGTACGCCGTACAGGCCGCCGTTCTTGACGAACTTGCTGGGCTGCAGCGTGGCCAGCGCGGCCGGTTGGTCGAGGCCGCTGACTCCGGGGCTCGTGGCTGTCACGCCGCGCTGCAGGACGACCCGCAGGACAGGCTGACCGGCCCGGCGCTCGCGCCGGAAGCCGATCACCGCAGGCCACGGCAGTACGACGGGAGCGGGCGCGCCCTCGACGCCGAGCTCCAGCGCGGCCGGCGTCATACGCATCGCGTACGGCGGGAGGTCTGCCCCGGCGTACCAGCGCTGCAGCCGGAAGGACTGGATGACGCTGACGAGCGGCAGCAGCAGGGACGCGATCATCAGCAGGCCGATGTACCAGGCGTCGCCGAGCAGGATCATCAGCCACACCGAGAGCACCAGGCCGATCGTGGTCATGACCACGACGATCGCGCCGCCGATCAGCCGGACCCGGCGGACGACGGCACGGCGGCGCAGCACCTCGTCGCGCCGCAGGCCGACCACGAAGCTCTCGTCCATGCCCCGAGCTTCGCAGGCCGGCAGGTCAGCGCTGGATGCCCGCGGCGCCGTTGGAGAAGTGTCTGAGCGCCTCGTCGATGACGTGCACGGGCTGGTCGAGGGCCTTGACCAGGAACATGCCGGTCGGGCGGAGCAGCGGGTTCGGCTTGACGACGCTCCGGACCGACGGCTGGTCCAAGCCGCGGACGCCTGCGGTCGTCGCGCTCACGCCGCGGGCCAGGGCCAGGTCCAGCGTGTACTGGCCGAGCAGCTTGTGCTGCGTGAAGCCGCGGACGGTCGCCCACGGGAGCACCACCGGGTACGCCGCGCCGTCGCAGGCCAGCTCGAGTCCCTTGGCGGAGATCCGCATCGCCACCGGCGGCAACTCGTTCGTGGCGTACCACTTGGTCCGCTCGGCCTGCACGCGGTACACCAGCACGGTGCTGAGCACCAGCGGGATCATTGCCAGGATCAACAACAGCGCGAACGGCCACATCCCGGACCCGCGGAACGCGACCAGCGCGTAGAGCGCGGCGACGATGCCGATCACGCCCAGCACGAGCGTCACCCACCCGCCCCGCCGCTCGACGGTCCGCACCACCTCACGCCGGCGCAGCACGGCCTCACGGTCGACACCGACCACGAACGGCCGTCCGGGATCGTGCGGTGGCTCCTGCACCAGCACCTCCGGACTGTCCTCTGTGACCTGCGAAACCGCGTCCCCGTCCTCACTCACAGGGGACAGAATCCCACAGACGCTCAGTCCTTGCGGCGACCCGCCCAGGTCCAGGCGTAGACGCCGTCGTCGACGGCCTGGCCGCCCTCGCCCAGTTCGAGCGGCCGGAAGGTGTCGACCATCACCGCGAGTTCCTCGAAACGCTCGGCGCCGAGCGACGCCTCGATCGCCGCCGGCTGCGGGCCGTGCGCGTACCCGCCGGGGTGCAGCGAGATCGACCCGAGCCCGATCCCGGAGCCCTTCCGCGCCTCGTAATCGCCGCCGCAGTAGAACATCACCTCGTCGGAATCGACGTTCGAGTGGTAGTAGGGCACCGGCACCGACAGCGGGTGATAGTCGACCTTCCGCGGCACGAAGTTGCAGACCACGAAGTTGTACCCCTCGAACACCTGGTGCACCGGCGGCGGCTGATGCACGCGCCCGGTGATCGGCTCGAAGTCGCTGACGTTGAACGTGTACGGGTACAGGCAGCCGTCCCAGCCGACCACGTCGAACGGGTGCGTCGCGTACGTCATCCGCGACCCGACGATCCCGCCGGGCCCGTTCCCGCGGTGCTTCACCAGCACCTCGACGTCGGTGCCCTCCACCACTAGCGGCTCGGCGGCCGGGTGCAGGTCACGCTCGCAGTACGGCGAGTGCTCGAGGAACTGGCCGTACCGGGACAGGTAGCGCTTCGGCGGCGCGATGTGCGAGTTGGCCTCGATGCAGTACGCGTGCACGCCCTCCGGCCCGGGCAGCCAGCGGTGTGTGGTCGCGCGCGGGATGATCACGTAGTCGCCCTGGACCGCGTTCAGGACGCCGAACACGGTCTCCACGGTCGCCGAGCCCTTCTCGACGTACACGCACTCGTCGCCGATCGCGTTGCGGTAGTACGGCGACGGCTGCTCCGCGACGACGTACGAGATCCGGACGTCACCGTTGCCGAGCACGAGCCGCCGGTCCTCCACGGCGTTCGACTTCGACGTGTCCGTGAACAGGTCGTGCAGCTTCAGGTGCCGCGGCGTCAGCGGATGGTTCGCGACGGTGGCGAGGTCCGGCAGGTCCCACACCTGTGAGTCGACGATCGCCGACGGTACGCCGGCGTGGTACAGCAGCGACGAGTCCGACGAGAACCCCTCCTCCCCCATCAGCTCCTCGTAGTACAGCCCGCCGTCCGGCTTCCGGAACTGCGTGTGCCGCTTGGGTGGAACCTCGCCGACCTGCCGGTAGTACGCCATCTCATCCTGCCTATCCGATAATCGAACGCTTGCGTCCGCTTACCGAAAGCATCCGTTAGGCTCTGGAGCATGTCAACCGTCCCTGCCCTGTTCCGGCACCTGGTCGACGACGCGTCGATGTTCCCGCCGGGCAACCTGCCGCTGGTCGAGGCCGTCGCTACGCACCAGGCACACCGCGCAGCGCCGTACGCCGACCTGGTCGGCCCGTTCGTCTGCACCGACCGGGACCTGATGAAGGTCGCCGAGGCGGCTGCGCGCGCGAAGCCCGGCGCGGTCTCCGGCCCGTTGCGGGTGTCGGTGGTGATCTCCGGCGGTGCGGGCGGGATCGAGCCGGCCGTGCGGTGGGGCGATCGCTCCAAGGACGTCGAGGTGACCGCGGTCGAGGTGCGGTTGCGGGACGAGGACGACTTGTCCCGCAACGCGCTCCGCGTGGTCCGCGCGTGCGACGACTGTCTCGACGAGGAGACCGCGTACGTCGAGATCGGCCTGGAGGGCGCCTGGGAACGCGCCCTGGACGTCGTCGCCGACGCCGGCTACGCCGCCAAGCTCCGCACCGGCGGCCTCGACGCGTCACTGTTCCCGTCGGAGGACCAGGTCGCCGCGTTCATCACCGCCTGCCTCGACCGCGAAGTGGCCTTCAAGTGCACCGCCGGGCTCCACAACGCGGTCCGCCATACCGCGGCGGACTCGGGTTTCGAGCACCACGGCTTCCTGAACGTGCTGCTGGCGACCCGCGCCTCGCTGGACGGGGCGTCCACCGACGAGGTGGCCGCCGTGCTGGCTGAGCGACAGGGCGCCGGGCTGGCGGTGCGCGCACGCGAACTCTCCGACGAGCAGGCGGCGAGCACCCGCCGGTGGTTCACGTCGTTCGGCTCGTGCAGCATCGAGGAGCCCCGCACCGACCTGACGACCTTGCGGCTGATGGAGGACTGAATGAGCTGGATCGAGATCCCGGACGGTTCGCCGTTCGGGCCGGACAACCTGCCGCTCGGCGTGTTCCGGCACGGGGACGAGGAGCCGCGGGTCGGCGCCGCGATCGGCGACCAGATCATCGATCTCGCGCCGGTCGCGTCCGCGCAGATGCTGGACGGCGCGCAACTGTTCGCCGAGCCGACGCTGAACCCGTTCCTCGCGCTCGGCCGCCCGGCCTGGCGGGCCACCCGGAACTGGCTGCTCGACCTGGTCCGGAACCCGAACGACCGGGACGTCGTCGAGCCGCACCTGATCCCGCAGGCCGCGGTCACCATGCAGCTGCCGTTCGAGGTCGGCGACTACGTCGACTTCTACGCCTCCGAGCAGCACGCGTCGAACCTCGGCCGGCTGTTCCGCCCGGACTCCGAGCCGCTGTTGCCGAACTGGAAGCACCTCCCGGTCGGGTATCACGGCCGCGCCGGCACGATCGTTGTCAGCGGCACCGACATCGTCCGGCCGTCCGGTCAGCGCAAGGCGCCGGACGCCGCGGCGCCGACCTTCGGGCCGTCCCAGCGGCTCGACATCGAGGTCGAGCTCGGCTACGTCGTCGGGACGCCGTCGACGCTCGGAAAGCCTGTGTCCGTTGACGATTTCGAGGAGCATGTGTACGGCGTGGTCGTCGTCAACGACTGGTCCGCGCGCGACCTCCAGGCCTGGGAGTACGTCCCGCTCGGCCCGTTCCTCGGCAAGTCCTTCGCCACGTCGATCTCGCCCTGGGTCGTGTCCCTCGACGCCCTGGCCGACTCCGCCGTCCCCCTCCCGCCGCAGGATCCGCCCGTCCTTCCGTATCTGGCCGGCCAAAGCCTGACGAATTTCGACATCACCTTCGAGGTGAGGCTGAACGGCCACCTCGTGAGCACCCCGCCGTACCGCGACATCTACTGGTCCGCCGCGCAGATGCTCGCCCACATGACCGTCAACGGCGCCACCGTCCGCACCGGTGACCTCTACGCCTCCGGCACCGTCAGCGGCGCCGAGAAGAACCAGCGCGGCTCCTTCATCGAGCTGAGCTGGGGCGGCCGCGAGCCGCTGATCGTCGACGGCAAGGAACACACGTTCCTGGAAGACGGCGACGAGGTCACCATCACCGCCTGGGCGACGACAGCCAGCGGATCCCGCCTCGGCCTCGGCGAGGTCACCGGCCGCATCACCCCCGCCCACACCCCACCAGCCTGACCCTCCGCCCCTCCCTCCCACCGACGTCTTTGGGCCCTCACCAACCATTCGCGAGCGGCCGAAACGGTTGGCGCGAGCCCAAAGTGGAGCCTTCGAGCGGAAAAGTGGGGTGAAGATGTTCATTAGTGTTCGTTTCTCTTGACGAAGTTGCGGTTGCGTGCGAACTTCTTCGACATGAAACGTTCAGTGGGGTGTGGAGTACTGGCTGTAGCGCTGGCCGCCGGTGTGCTGAGCGTGCCCTCCGGGGCGCACGCCGCCGGTGAGCTGACGCTGCGGTCCGCGGAATTGACGGTCACCGTCGGGTCGGACTTCCCGCGGGTGATCAAGTACGCCGACAATGCCTCCGGGCAGTCCCTCGGCGGACAGCCGGACGCGCTCTCGACGGTCACGATCGACGGCACGGCCCGCACCGCGCATCTCGCGGCGGCGCCGACGGTCGAGGGCGGGCGCGCGTCGTACAGGCTGGCCTTCGACGCCCTGCCCGGTGTCGAGCTGGACGCCAGCCTGAGCCTGGCCGGCCGGGTGACGACGTTCGCGATCGACGCGGTGCGCGACACCGACGCGAGCCGCGTGCACACGATCGACATCCCCGACCACGACCTGGTCTCGGTGGCGAGCACGGACACCGGCGCGACCACCGCGTTCACCACGCTGGACCCGGACTCGACGCGCACGGCCGACAAGATCACGCCGGTCACCGCGGCCACTCCGGGCGAGGCGGCCGCGACCGGCGCGACGTACGCGTTCGTCAACACCAGCGGCCTGGCGGCGGGCATCGAGTCGAACTCGACGTACGACAAGCCGTCCGGGCAGTCGGTCGACGACGGCGCCCGGTTCTGGCACCGCGCCCGCAAGGCGTCCGACGGCAGCACCCGCGTCGGCGTCTGGAGCGGCCAGTGGACGTACCGCGCCGACACCTCGCCGTACACCGAACCGCTGCCCTGGGCGAAGGTCGTCGTCACCCCCGACGCGAACCAGGACCAGACGGTGGACTGGGAGGACGGCGCGGTCGCGTTCCGCTCGATCATGACCGAGCCGAACGGCGGCGACCAGGTGCAGAACCGGGTGGTCACGCACATCCCGTTCAACTTCGCCAGCCAGGCCACGCACCCGTTCCTGCGCACGCTCGACGACGTCAAGCGGATCTCGCTGGCCACCGACGGCCTCGGCCAGCTGGCGATCCTGAAGGGGTACGGCGCCGAGGGCCACGACTCCGCCCATCCGGACTACGGCGGCAACTACAACACCCGCGCCGGCGGCCTCACCGACCTGAACACGCTGCTCACGCAGGGCAAGTCCTGGAACGCGGCGTTCGGCGTCCACGTGAACGCGACCGAGTCCTACCCCGAGGCGAACGCGTTCAGCGAGGAGCTGGTCGACAAGAACGCCAAGGGCTGGAACTGGCTGAACCAGAGCTACTACATCAAGCAGCGCCCGGATCTTGCCTCCGGCAACATCGTCAAGCGGTTCCAGCAGCTCCGCGACGAGACCGACAAGAACCTGCAGGAGCTGTACATCGACGTGTACTACCAGTCCGGCTGGCTCGCCGACGGTCTGACCCGGCAGCTCGCCGGCCAGGGCTGGCAGGTCGCGACCGAGTGGGCCGACCGGCACGAGCGGACGTCGCTGTGGTCGCACTGGGCCAACGACCTGGACTACGGCGGCCCGACCAACAAGGGCCTGAACTCGAAGATCATCCGGTTCGTCCGCAACCACGAGAAGGACGTCTGGAACAGCGACCCGATCCTTGGCCAGTCCGCCATCGTCGAGTTCGAGGGCTGGACCGGTGAGACCGACTGGAACGCGTTCTACACCAACATCTGGCAGCGCAACCTGCCCGCGAAGTTCCTGCAGCAGCAGAAGATCCTGGACTGGAACAGCACCGACATCGCCTTCAGCGGCGGCATCCGCGGTGCGGTGGAGAACGGCAAGCGGACCGTGTACGCCGGGAACGCGAAGGTGCTCGACGGCGACAAGTACCTGCTGCCGTGGGACAACAACAAGAAGCTGTACCACTACAACCCGGCCGGCGGTCGCACCACCTGGCAGCTGCCCGCCGCATTCGCCGGCGTCAGCACCTTCACCGCCTACCAACTGTCGGACACCGGCCGCACAAAGCCGACCACCATCCGCGCCCAGCACGGGACCGTCACGCTCGACGCGATCCCGGGCAAGCCGTACGTGATCTACCCGGTGGCCGCGCCGAGCCCGAAGAACCCTGCCTGGGGTGAGAGCAGCCACGTCCAGGACCCTGGTTTCAACGCCGGCAACCTGGACGCCTGGAACCCCACCGGCGGCACGAAGCTCGCCACCCTCGAGAACGGCCAGCACGTGGCCCAGCTCGGTACGAAGGCGTCGTCGATCCGCCAGCGCCTGACCGGCCTGACCCGTGGTCGCACCTACAGCGCGTCCGCCTGGGTGGAGGTCGAGCCGGGGAAGTCACGGACGACGACACTGACCGTGGACGGCGTGCGCAACGAGGTCGGCCGGTCGACCGCGCAGAACATGGTTGCCTCCGACGACAAGCACGACGCGTACTACCAGCGGGCGCGAGTCGTCTTCGAAGCAAAGGGAAGCACCGCTGACCTGACCATCTCGGCAGCTGCCGGCTCGCCGCAGGTGCGCGTGGATGACGTGCGGGTCGTGGAGACCCAGCGTGCCGCGGCAGGGCTGGTTGACGACTTCGAGAACGTCGACCAGGGCTGGGGCCCGTTCGTGAAGGGTGATGCCGGCGGCGTCACGGATCCGCGGACAGTGCTCGCGCCGAAGCACGCGCCGTACACCCAGGCGGGCTGGAACGGGAAGCTCGTCGACGACGTGCTCGACGGCAATTGGTCGCTCAAGTCGCACGAGGAGAACCAGGGCCTCGTCTACCGGACCGCGCCGTGGACGGTGAACTTCCAGCCGGGCCACAAGTACAAGGTCAGCTTCGACTACGAGAGCGGCCGCGCCGGCCAGTACGCGTGGGTCCAGGGTGTCGACCGGCCCGCGTCCGTCGAGGTGAAGTCCACCCCGATCGGCGAGCAGCGGACCAAGGCGACGTTCGGCCAGGAGTTCGTGGCCGGGTGCGGCGGGGACTACTGGGTCGGTCTGCGCAAGCTCGCCGACGGCGGCGACCAGGCCGACTTCGTCATCGACAACTTCGCGGTCACCGATCTCGGGACCACGTCGGAGCCGGCGGACTGTACGTCGGTCGCGGTGTCCGGGCTGACCGGTCTCGTGTCCGGCGAGGCGAACACGGTGACCACCACGTTCACCAACAACGACGTGGTTGCTGCGAGCAACATCACGCTCGGCCTCAGCGCGCCCGACGGCTGGACCGTCACCGCGACCACGCCGGCGACGTACGCGACCGTTGCAGCGGGCACCAGCGTGACGACGACGTGGGACGTGACTCCCCCGGCCGGTACACCGGAGGGCAAGTACCCGCTGACCGCGACCGGTGGTCAGGCGACGATCAGCTCCGAGGCCGTCGTGCTGCCGCCGGGAATCGTTCCGCAGTCGCGGATCAAGGTGGTCGACGTGAGCAGCGAGGACGTCGCCACGGGCGGCGCCGCCACGATGGCGCTGGACGGAAACCCCAGCACCATCTGGCATTCCGCCTGGTCGCAGGTCAGTACGCCGGCCGGTTACCCGCACCACATGACGCTCGACCTGGGATCGACGTACCAGGTGAACGGATTCAGCTACCTGCCCCGGCAGAGTGGCACGAACGGGATGTTCAAGGGGTACGAGATCTACGTCAGCGCCGACGGCCAGGACTGGGGTACGCCGGTCGCGACGGGCCAGTTCCCGAACTCCACCGCCGTCCAGCGGGTCGACTTCACCGCCAAGCCCGGCCGGTACGTGAAGTTCGTCGGCACGAGCTCACTCAACGGCGCCGTCTTCGGCTCCGCCGCAGAGTTCAACGTCTACGGCGTTCACTGACGCGGATCAGGGGACAGCCGCCGGGGTCTGGAGACAGGAAATAGCTTGTCTCCAGACCCCGTGCGTTGTCCTCACCCCGTGACGCGGGCTACTTGGTGATGGTTACCGAGACCGGCGCGGACGCGGTGTTCGCCGCGACGACGCGGAACTTGTTCACGCCGACCCGGCCGCTCTGCACCCAGACCGAGTAGGTCGCCCGGCTGGTGACCTTGGTGGTGGCCGGGAAGTTGACCCACTTGCCGTTCTCCAGTCGCTGCACCTGGACCACGGTGTTCGTCGCGATGCCGGAGGTCTTGCCGGTGAAGGAGACCTTCGTCCAGGCCTTCGCGGTGGCCTTGTCGGACTTGATCGTGATCGACTTCGCTGCGATCGAGGCGCTGGTGCCGGTGGTGGCGGCGTTGGCCTGCAGCGCGCCGGCGATGCCGAGGCCTCCGGCGGCCAGTGCGGCACCTGCGATGACGGCGGCGGTACGGCGGATGAGCTGAGTGCGCATGATGTCTGGTTTCCCCTCGTTTTGTTGGTGTTACAGAGGAACAGACGCGGGCCCACCGGCAAAGGTTTGTTACGGCTCCGTCTCAGGTCCGGCCGGCAGAACGAGCCGGGCGAGCGCGCCGCCGCCGGGCGCTTCGCCGAAGGTCAGCTCGGCGCCGAGCACCTTGGCGTGGCCGGCCGCAATGGTCAGGCCGAGGCCGTGCCCCACACCGCGCTCGGCCACCCCGGACCGGAACCGGCGCGGGCCCTCGGCAATCAACTCCTCGGGGTATCCGTTGCCGTGGTCAACGACCGCGACGGTCCGGCCGCTGACCGTGACCTCGACCGGCGGCTTGCCGTGCCGCAGCCCGTTGACGATCAGGTTGGCCAGGATCCGCTCGATCCGCCGGGAGTCGGTCGACACCGTCTCGTCGGGCCCGACCTGGCACACGACCACGCTGTCCGGGGCGATCGCCTGCTGCATCCGCAACCGGCCGACCGCCGAGCCGACGAACGCACCGAGGCCGACCAACTCCAGGTCGGCCTGCTCCACCCCCGAGTCGAACCGCGCGATCTCGAGCAGATCCTCGACCAGCCGCCGCAGTACCTTGGCCCGGTCGCGCACCAGCTCACTCGGACGGCCCGGCGGAAGCAGCTCGGCCGCGGTGGTCAGGCCGGTCACCGGCGTCCGCAGGTCGTGGGCGACGTCCGCGGTGAAGCGGCGCTCCGCCTCGAGCTGACCGCGCAGCGAGCTGGCCATCGTGTCGAGGGCGGTCGCCAGCGACTGCACCTCGTCCTTGCCCTTGCCGACGGCTTCCGCCGCGGACGCGTCCAGGTCGCCGGCCGCGATCCGCCGCGCCGTCCCCGCGACCGCGACGATCCGTTTCGACAGGCTGCCGGCCAGGATCACGCTGACCAGCGCGACCAGTGTCACGGTGCCGATCCCGCCGAGGATCAAGGCCTGCTGCAACGCCTTCATCGAGTCGTCGGTGCTCTCGTAGTCCTGCTCGATCGACAGCACCTTGCCGTCCTTGACCGCGACCGCCGCCCACATCTTCGCGTGCGGCGACCCGGTCTTGAACGTGGCGCGCTTGCCTTCGAGCACGGCCTCGCGCAGCTGCGGCGGCAGGTCCGGATCGTCGACCTTCGCCCCGAACACCGGTACGTCGTTGGTGTCGTAGCTCTGCGCCGCGAGCTGGATCCGCTCGTCGGCGAAGCTGCGCGTGCGGTCCAACCGGGCCGACTGGGCCTGGGTGTAGACCGCGACGCACAGGACCAGGATCGCGAGCGACGAGACCAGCAGGAAGATGAGACCGAGCTTGCCGCGGAGGCCCATCAGGCTCTGAGTTTGTACCCGAAGCCGCGGACGGTTTCGATGCGATCGGCACCGATCTTGGTCCGCAGCCGCTGCAGGTGGACATCGACCAGCCGGCCGTCGCCACCCCACTCGTAGTCCCAAACCCGCTGCAGCAGCGTCGACCGGCTCAGCACCACACCCGGGTTGTTCGCGAACTCGATCAGCAGCTTGAGCTCGGTCGGCGTCAGCTGGACGGTCTGACCGCCACGCCGCACCTCCAGCGCCTCGCGGTCCAGCTCCAGGTCGCCGAACGACTCCACGCCGGAGCCGGCCGCCGGCGCCGGGCGCTCCGGGTCGGAGACCGCGCGCCGCATCACCGCCCGCAGCCGTGCCACCAGGACCTGCGTGTCGAACGGTTTGGTCACGTAGTCGTCCGCGCCCGCTTCCAGGCCGAGTACGACGTCGAGCGCGTCACCGCGGGCCGAGACCATCACGATCGGGACCGTGCTGGTCTCGCGGATCCGTCGGCACACCGAGATCCCGTCCAGCCCGTGCAGCATGATGTCCAGCATCACGACGTCCGGGTGGATCTTCTCGAATCGCTCGATCGCCTCCAGGCCGTCCTCGGCCGTGGTCACGTCGTAGCCGTGACGCTCGAGGGTCAGTTGGGTCGCCTCACGAATCACCGCGTCGTCCTCGACCATGAGGATCTGCGCTGCCGGTTCTTCCGGTACCACGAACTTCAGTCTCCCTACTGATCCGTCGAGCTCACCTTGATCATCTGCCGGCCGTTCCAACGGTAGACCTCGACCCGCCGGCCCGACGGGCAGCAGACCGGGTCGTCGATCGTCCAGATCTTCGACTCGACCACCAGGTCACCTTGCGGGCTGGCGTTCACGGTCGGTTGCTCGACGTCCAGGATCCAGACCGGTCGCGGGCCCGAGGGCTCGACGGCGATCAGGAAGATACCGAAGACGAACTTCTCCAGGGTATGGATGAGGATTATCTGTTGGGGTGTACCGCTGTGCAATACATCAACGGTCTTACCCCTGCTGAGGCAACGCGAAATCACGGTGCAATTCGAGAGCACCGACCGCGGGTACCTGCCGAGCCGCGGGTCGGCGAGCAGCGCGGCCCGGACTTTGTACAGGTCAACGGCCACTTCCGGGGTCCGGCCGGGGTGCGGGGAGGTGCTGCCGGTGCCGAACGCGACCGTCGGCGTCGGGGTGTCCGGCGGGGGCGACTCAGGCCCTTCGACCCGCAGACCGCCGCCGTTCGCACACGCGGACAGCGCCGCCGTCGCGATCACGGCGGCGACAACAGGCAGCACGGTACGGCGCCACAGACCCATCGGGCGCCTCCTACCCTGCATCCGGTCCCCCCGCGAATTAATACACGTCCTCACTTCCATGGTCCTGGCCGGACGTCACAGTCGACGGGCATGGACGTCGAGTGGCCCCGGCAGTTCTATTGCGGTTGCGTCACAGTGTCATCCGGCGACGACTTTCCCCGGATTGAGCAGGTTCTTCGGGTCCAGCGCGTTCTTGATCGCGCGGTGGACGTCGAGCGCCACCGGACCGATCTCTTCGGCCAGCCAGGTCCGTTTCAGGACGCCGACGCCGTGCTCACCGGTGATCGTGCCGCCGAGCTCCAGCCCGATCTCCATCACCCGGTCGAACGCGACCTGGGCGCGCTCGGCCTGGGCCGGATCGGTCTGGTCGAAGACGACCGTCGGATGCATGTTGCCGTCGCCGGCGTGCCCGAGGACGCCGATCGTGATGTCCAGCTCCGCGGACAGCTGCTCGATCCGGCCGATGAACTCGGCCAGCCGCGAGCGCGGGACGGCGACGTCGTCGATCATCGTCGTCCCGAGTTCCTCCAGGGCGGTCAGCGCCGCCCGGCGACCCTCGAGCAGGAGCTCGCCCTCGGCGTCGTCCTCGGCCTCGATGCACTCCAGCGCGCCGTGGTCGCGGCACAGCTTCGCGACCGCGGCGACGTCGGCCGCGCCGGCCTCGCCGCCCGCGTCGGACTGCGCGATCAGCATCGCGGCCGCCTCGTCGGGCAGGTCCATCCGCTTGTACTTGTTGACGGCGCGGATCGTCGTCCGGTCCATGATCTCCAGCAGGCTGAGCGAGACGCCGCTGCGGATGATCTCCAGGATCGCGTTGCCGGCCTCGACGCCGGAGCCGAACAACGCGGCCATCGTCTTCGGCTTGGCCGCGGCCGGGCGGAGCATCAGGGTCGCCTCGGTGATGATGCCGAGGGTGCCCTCGCTGCCGACGATCAGCTTCGCCAGGTCGTACCCGGCGACGCCCTTCACGGTCTTCCGGCCGGTCCGCAGCACGCGGCCGTCGGCGAGCACGACCTCCAGGCCGAGCACGTAGTCCGTGGTCACGCCGTACTTGACGCAGCACAGGCCGCCCGAGTTCGTGGACAGGTTGCCGCCGATCGAGCAGAACTCCCAGCTGGACGGGTCCGGCGGGTAGAACAGCCCGTGCTCGCCGACCGCGCGGGACAGGACCGCGTTGTAGACGCCCGGCTGCGTGACGACGTACCGGTCGACCGGCTCGATGGCCAGGATCCGGTCCATCTTCTCCAGCGAGATCACGATGCAGCCGTCGAGCGCGTTGGCAGCGCCGGACAGGCCGGACCGCGCGCCCTGCGGCACGATCGGCACGTCGTTCTCGTTCGCGATCCGCACCGCCGCCTGGACGTGCGCGGTCTCACGGGCCAGCACGACGGCGAGCGGCATCCCGGCCGGGCAGAACATCGCTCGGTCGTACCGGTAGCTCTCGATCCGGTCCGGATCCGTCACCAATGCCTCGGGCGGCAGTACCTGACGCAGCTGCTCGACAACCTCACTCATACTGCGAGCCTAATTACTACTGCGCGGTACCGTGCACCCCAGTCTCAGCGCGTGCGTTTGGTGACGTTCTCCGAGATCTCCTCGTAGCCGCCGCCGTAATTGTGGTACTCCCGGCCGATCGCGGCGAACGTGATGCTGCCGCTCGTCGCCTTCACCTTGGGCGTGCGGCAGGTACGCTGCCCCTGGATGACCGAGCCGTTGCCGCCGCTGCTGTCACAGCTGAGCACCCGCCCGTTGTTGCCGCCGCCGTACTGCACCAGGAAGGCGTTGGCCTTCGCATTGGCGACCAGCGGCGACGCCATGGTGATCTCGGCCCAGTACTGATAGCAACTGTCGCGGACGAGCCGGACCGTGCCCCAACTGGGCGGCTGATGGTTACGCAGCATCGGCGCCGATGCGATGGACCTCGCGCCCGAGCAGCTGGCGGCCGTGGCCGCCTCGGCCGGGAGGGCGGACAACGCAAGAGCGCCCGCGCCGGCCAGGCCGGCGGTGCTGAGCAGAATGCTCAGTGTCTTCATGACGAAACCCTTCCTGAATGCACGCCCCGACGCGCACTCAGGAAGGCACACTACGCGAACGGAGCCTGCCCGGACAGTCATTCCGGTAATCGGACGGCAACACGCCGTGTCCAGTTGCTTTTGGCAAGCTTTTGATCGTCAAACCTGCCTCAGAGGTTGCCGCGGCGCTCCTGTTCGCGCTCGATCGCCTCGAACAGCGCCTTGAAGTTGCCCTTGCCGAAGCCCAGCGAGCCGTGCCGCTCGATCAGCTCGTAGAAGACCGTCGGCCGGTCGCCGATCGGCGCCGTGAAGATCTGCAGCAGGTAGCCGTCCTCGTCGCGGTCGACCAGGATGCCGCGCGACTGCAGCTCCTCGATCGGCACCCGCACCTCGCCGATCCGGGCCCGCAGCTCCGGGTCCTCGTAGTAGGAGTCCGGCGTGTTCAGGAACTCCACGCCGTTGGCCCGCATGATGTCCACGGTGCGCAGGATGTCGTTGGTCGCGAGCGCGATGTGCTGCGCGCCGGCGCCGTCGTAGAACTCCAGGAACTCGTCGATCTGCGACTTCTTCTTCGCCACCGCCGGCTCGTTCAGCGGGAACTTCACCCGGTGGTTGCCGTTGGCGACCACCTTGCTCATCAGCGCCGAGTAGTCGGTGGCGATGTCGTCGCCGATGAACTCCGCCATGTTCACGAAGCCCATCACCTTGTTGTAGAAGGCAACCCACTCGTCCATCTTGCCGAGCTCGACGTTGCCGACCACGTGGTCGACGGCCTGGAACAGCCGCTTCGGGTGCCCCTCGGGCCGCGTCACCCGGGTGCTCGCCGCGACGAAGCCCGGCAGGTACGGGCCGTGGTACCGGCTGCGGTCGATCAGCGTGTGGCGGGTGTCGCCGTACGCCGCGATCGCCGCGCGGCGGATCGTACCGTGCTCGTCGGAGACGTCGTTCGGCTCCTCGAGCACGACGGCCCCGACCTGGCGGGCGTGCGCGATGCACTTGTCGACGTCCGGCACCTCCAGCGCGAGGTCGGCGACGCCGTCACCGTGCTTGCGGTGGTGGTCGAGCAGCGGGCTCTTCGGGCTGACGCCGCCGGAGATCACGAAGCGGGCCGAGCCGGACTTGAGCACGAACGCCTTGCTGTCCTTGGAGCCGGTCTCGGGGCCGGAGTAGCCGACCAGGTCCATGCCGAACGCGAGCTGGTACCACTTCGCGGTCTGCGTGGCGTTGCCGACCACGAACACCACGGCATCCATCGCGGTGACCGGGAACGGGTCGGTGCTCTCGTCGTACGGCACCAGGCCGACGAGCTGCTTCAGCTGGTCGAGGTCGAGATCGGCGTCGAGCTCTGCGGGGGTGAGGTCGGTGCTGGTCATCGGCTGCTCCTCCGGATTCGGATCGGTACGCCGAGCCTTGTTCCTGGGAGGCAGGTTGCGCAACAGTTCCTTGTTTCACCGGGCAGTCTGCACACTGATCTTCCGGGATTGCTAGGCTATTTGGTCAGTCTGACTATCCGCGGAGGGTTGCTATGGCGGTGGATGCGCTGGACGCCCGGATCCTCAGGTTGTTCGCCGCCGAGCCGCGCGTCGGCGTACTGGAGGCGTCGCGCCGGCTGGGAGTCGCGCGCGGCACCGTCCAGGCGCGTCTCGACCGGCTGCAGCGCGACGGCGTGGTCCGCGGCTGGGGCCCTGACATCGACACCAGCGCGATCGGTTACCCGGTGACGGCGTTCGCGACCCTGCAGATCGAGCAGGGCTCGGGTCACACCACGGTCGCCGAGGCCCTCGCCCGCATCCCGGAGGTCCTCGAGGTCCACACGATCACCGGCGCCGAGGATCTCTGGTGCCGCATCGTCGCCCGCTCCAACGCCGACCTCCAACGCGTCATCGACCAGGTGGTCATCGTCCGCGGCATCCAACGAGCCTCGACGGTGATCGCTCTGGCCGAACAGATCCCGCACCGGGTACTTCCCCTGGTCGAGGCGGCGACCCGAACCTCCACCACTCACTAACCGGCCCGGAACGGCGTACCCGTCCGGTCGCCAGGCGGGGCATCGTCCGCGGAAGTGAGCTTGGTGAGTGCCGGGGGTCCGGCTTCAGGCGAGGCGTTTGGCGACTTCTACTGCGGCTCGGGCTACCCGGGGGCCGACGAAGTCGCGGTCGAGTTTGCCCAGGACGACTACGCCGATGGAGGCCTCGACGCCGGGGACGCCGAGGACGGGTGACGACACGCCTTGCGCGCCGGCCTGGAGTTCGCCGGAGGTGACGACGAAGGGGCGGCCGGCGGGGTCGGGTTTGCGGCGGCCGGCCAGGATCGCCTTGCCGGCGGCGCCCTGGTCGAGCGCGTGCCGGGAGCCCATCCGGTAGGACACGTGATAGTCGGTCCAGCTCGGCTCGACGACCGCGATCGCGAGCGCCTCCTCACCGTCGGCGACCGTGAGGTGCGCGGTGGCGCCGGTGTCCTCGGCCAGCGAGCGCAGAACCGGCAGCGCGGCGTCCCGCAGCGTCGGCTGCACCCGCCGGCTGTAGTGCAGGACGGCGAGTCCGAGCCGGGCCCGGCCCTCGCTGTCGCGGCGCACCAGCCGGTGCAGCTCGAGCGTGTTCACCAGCCGGTACACGACCGTCCGGCTGACCCGCAGCGCCGCCGCGAGCTCGGTGATCGAGAGCCCGTCGGGGGCGTCCGCGAGCAACTCGAGGACGGTGAGTCCCCGGTCGAGCGTCTGCGAGGTCTCGGCTGGCACCTTGTTAGCGTATCCGTTATTCGGTCGCGGCCCGATGGGCCCGTATCTTGCTGCCGTGCGAAATTACTGGTCGCTGCTCCCCGCCGTCGTCGTGATCGTGGGCCTGATCCTGGTCTATGCCGTTCCGACGATCATCAATCCGCAGTGGACGAGCTCGATCACAGCGCTGTTCCGCACCGCCCCGCTGCCGGACGACGCGACCCCGGAGGAGGCCCGCCGCGCGGCCGGCATCCTCGGCCCGCAGCAGCTGAAGTCACGCCGGATGCTGGCGATCGCGATGGTCGTCGGCGCCGTGGCACTGATCGGTTTCAACATCTCGCTGAACCGCGAGGCGGTCGGTTGCTACAAAGCCGCGCGGGCGTTCGGGGCGATCGACGGCCCGGACGACAAGGATCCGTGCATCGACAAGATCTACGGCACCTTCATCGGTGACGGCAGCGGCACCCCGGACGAGGAGAACCCGCAGCCGGCGCAGTACTACCAGCTGATCAAGGGGAAGAAGCCGAAGTACCTGAAGTGGATCCAGAACGCGCCGAAGTACGACGAGGCGGACCTGGTGATCGGTACCGTCGGCAAGTGCGCGGCGGACCTCAAGGTCGAGCAACTCGAGGACAAGATCCGGGTGACGATCGACGTCGACGTGCCCTGCCCGGAAGACAGCAACATGTCGATGACGCCGATCAAGCTGAAGGAGCCGCTCGGCGACCGCAAGCTCGTCACCGTCGACGACAAGCCGATGACCGAGATCAACCCGGACCTGGACTCCTGGTTCACGGTGCTGAAGAGGCTCGCGACCGGCGGCTGATTCCTCAGCTCAGCGCCCGGGTCCGCGAGTCGTAGACCCGGAACGGCCGGTTCCGCGCCAGCAGGATCAGGAGTCCGGTGATACACACCGCGGCACCGCCGAGCAACGCGACGGTCGGGCTGGTCAGCGACGCCGTCGTCCCCGCGACGAAGTCCCCCAGCCGCGGGCCGCCGGCCACGACCACGATGAACACCCCCTGCAACCGCCCGCGCATCGCGTCCGGCGCCGCGGACTGCAGCACCGTGTTCCGGTACGCCGAGCTGACCATGTCGGCCGCCCCGGACATCGCGAGCAGCGCGACGCCCAGCCAGATCGTCCGCGACAGCCCGAACAGCCCGACGGCGGCGGCGTACACCGTGATCGCCAGCACGATCGCGACACCCTGACGGCGTACCCGGGTCACCCACCCGGAGAAGATCACGCCGATCAGCGCCCCGATCGCCGGCGCGGCCTGCAGCAGGCCGACGGTCCGGACGCCGCCGCCGAAGAACGCACCCGCGACGGCCGGGAACAGCGCCCGCGGCTGCGCGAACACCATCGCGAGGATGTCGGCGAGGAAGGTGGCCAGCAACGCCGGCGCCGCGCGCAGGAACGTGAACCCTTCGAGCACCGAACGCAGCCCGGCCCGCCGTACGGCGCCGGTCGGCGGCACCGGCGGGAGCCGGAACAGCGCGTACAGCGCCGCGGTGAACGTGATCACGTCGACCAGGTACGCCGCCGCGAACCCCTGCCAGGCGATCACCGCCGCGCCGAGCAGCGGCCCGGCGGTGAAGCCCAGGTTGAACGCGGCCTGGCTGAGCGTGTTCGCGGCCGGCAGCAGTTCAGGACGGATCAGCCGCGGGATGATCGCGGACCGCGCCGGGTTGTTGACCGCGAAGCAGGCCGACTGGCAGGCCACGACGGCATACAGCACCCCGACCTGCTCCCAGTCCAGGTGCGACTGCAGCACCAGGACCATCGAGAGCAGCCACAACCCGGTGGACGAGACCAGCGCGAGCGTACGGCGGTCGATCGCGTCGGCCATCGCGCCGCCGTACAGCCCGAAGACGATCAGCGGGACCAGTGAGAACAGCCCGACGAGCCCGACCGCGAACGTCGAGTGCGTCAGCGCGTACACCTGGATCGAGACGGTCACCGCCGTCATCTGCTGACCGAGCTGGGACACCGTCGACCCGATCCACAGCCTGCGGAAGTCGGGGGACTCACGCAGCGGACGGATGTCGGTGAGCAGACGCACGGTGCCAACTTATGTCACACCGTGAAAAATCAGACAGCCGGGAAGAGCTCGTGCTCGAGCGGTTCGCCGACGGTCAGGCCGACGCCGTCGGTCACCACGTGGCCGGCGCCGGTGTACGTCGCCGCCGCGTCGATGTAGATCGCCACGTGCGCGATCCGCGGGTCGTCGGTGAAGTTCGGCGTCGCGGAGTGCGCCAGGTAGGCGTTGTGGAAGGTGCAGTCGCCGGCCTGCAGCGGGATCGTCAGCCGCTCCTCCCAGCGCAGGTCCGGTGCGGCGCGGAACATGTCCTCGTGGTCGGACAGGTCCTGGCTGCGCAGGTCCTGGTGATGCTGCGAGCCCGGGATGAACGTCATACAGCCGCGCTCCACCGGTACGTCGACGAGCGCGACCCAGGCCGACAGCGAGGCCCGCGAACCGGCGTGCGGCCAGTACGGCGCGTCCTGGTGGAACTCGGTCGCAGCGCCGTTGTGCGGCGGCTTGATCAGCAGCTGGTCGTGCCAGATCCGCAGCGGTACGCCGGCCAGCGCGGTCGCCGCCGCGGCGAGTCGCGGATCCAGCGTGAGCTCCCGCAGGACGTCGTTCTGCCGCCAGACGTTGACGTACTGGTTGAAGATCTTCGACTCCTTGAACAGGTCGTCGGCGCCGGAGGTCCACTCGGCCGCAGCGGCAGCGAACCGGGCCGCCTCGTCGCGGCCGATGATGTTCCGGATCCGGACGACGCCGTCGCGGCGGTAGGCGGAAATGATCTCTTCGTCGAGCACCGCGGGTGCCGTAGGGTCGGTCGTGGTCATCGAGGGCTCCTCGGATTCCGTCGTACTGGAAGGTGTTTCCAGGGTCTCGGACCCGCGGCCGCGCCGACAGGACGAGGTTGACCGCCAGTTGACCGGAATTCACCTCTGGGAGGTTGGTTGTGCACAACGTGCTGAGCAGTGCAGTCTTCCCGGACCTGAGGCTGCCGGTCGCCGGCGAACGGATCGAGCTGGTCGCGGACGTCGCGGTGCACAGCCACGCGTTCTTCGAGATCGCGGTCGTTGTCGCCGGGCGGGGCACGCATGTGTCGGCCGGCGGCGAGGTCCAGCTCGCGCCGGACTCGGTGGTGGTGATCCGCCCGGGCGAGTGGCACGGGTACGTCGACTGCCAGGGCATGGTCGTCCGCAACGCCTATCTGGGGCCGGACGTGTTCGGCCTGCTCTCCGGCGCCCTGATCCCCGCAGCCACGGGCATGCGGCCGGCACCGCACCCGGCGGTGCAGCACGCGATGCGTCTCCTGGAGTCCGACCTCGCCGCGCCCTGGACCCTCGAACAGCTCGGGGCGAGCGTCAACCTGGCGCCCGGGTACCTGATCCGGCTCTTCGGCAACTCGGTCGGCATGTCCCCGATGGCGTACCTGAACCGCGTCCGCGCCGAACGCGCCGCCGGCCTGCTGATCGAGACCGAGCTGCCGATCAGCACCATCGGCGCGCTGGTCGGCTGGCACGATCCGAGCCACGCGACCCGCAGATTCCGCTCGACATTCGGACTGAGCCCCTCCCGGTACCGGTCCGCTTTCAGACCGTAAGCAAAGATGTGCTCATGAGTTCGTCGCTGCGTACGCCTGACCCGAATCCCGGCTGGCTCTCCGAGTTCGCGCTCGCGGAGACCCGCACGCGGGTACCGATCCTGTACGTCGAGGCCGTTCCGGCGCGCGTCGACCCGTCCGGCCGGATCGAGCACATCGGGGTGCTGCTCCGGACGTCCGCCGCGACCGGCGAGATCACCCGCACGCTGGTCTCGGGGCGCGTCCTGCACAACGAGTCGATCCGCGACGCGCTGCAGCGCAACATCGAGAAGGATCTCGGGCCGGCCGCCTTCCCGCGGCTCCCCGCCACGCTGGTCCCGGTCACGGTCGCGGAGTACTTCCCGTTCCCCGGCATGACCCCGCTGCACGACCCGCGCCAGCACGCGGTCGCCCTGGTGTACGTCGTACCGGTCACCGGTGAGTGCAACCCGCGCCAGGATGCGCTCGAACTCACCTGGCTGACCCCGGAGGAGGCGCTGGCCCCGAGCCTACTCAACGACATGGAGGGCGGCCGGGGACAGCTGCTCAAGCAGGCCCTCGCCTGGTCCGGCGCGATCGTCTGACGCTCCGTCACCAGGGCAGGCGGCCCTCCTCGGCGTACACCTGACCGGTCGGGCCGTCCGGGGCGAGGGTCGCAAGCCCGACCGCGACGGCCGCACCCTGCGCCGGGGTGCGCGCCGCGGTCCAGCCGCCCATGTCGGTCGCGCAGTTGCCGGGGTCGGCGGCGTTCACCAGGATGCCGCTGCCGCGCAACTCGTTGGCGAGCATGACCGTGACCATGTTCACGGCCGCCTTCGACGCGTTGTAGCCGAGCGTCAGCACCGTCGACATCCGCGACTCCGGATCGCCGACCTGCTCGAACGACGCCAGCGACGTCGACAGGTTCACGATCCGGGCCGCCTCGGCCTGGTGGAGCAGCGGCAGGAACACCTGCGTGACCCCCACGAGCCCGAGCACATTGGTCTCGAACGCCGATCGCAGAACCGCGGCGCCGATCCGCGAGACCGCGTCGTCGCCCTCGGGAATGATCGCCGCGTTGTTGACCAGGACGTCGAGCCGCCCGTACTCCGCCGCGACCCGCTCGGCCGCAGCCCGCACCGACTCCTCGTCCGTGACCTCCAACTGGAGGCCGACCACATCCAGGCCCTCGGCAACCAGTTCCTTCACCGCGAGCTCGCCGCGCTCCAGATCCCGCGACCCGGCCAGCACGGTGAACCCGGCCTGCCCGAGCTGTCGTGCGATCTCCTTGCCGATGCCTTTGTTGGCGCCCGTGACGAGCGCGATCTTCGTCGTGTTCATGCCGTCAACCCTGAGCGAATCCGGCCCGGCGAGGCAGAGTCGGCCGAGGCTGGGATCGGCGGTCCCTGTTTGGCCGTGCGCGCGCCTGGGATCCTGGGACCATGGATCGCGACGGGCTGGCGGAGTTCCTCCGGGTACGACGGGAGGCGTTACGCCCCGCCGACGTCGGACTGCCCGCCGGTCTGCGCCGCCGTACGCCCGGGCTCCGCCGGGAGGAGGTGGCGAGCCTCGCGACGATGTCCACGGACTACTACACCCGTCTGGAGCAGGGCCGCGGCCCGCGCCCGTCCCGCGCGGTGCTGACCGGTCTCGCCCGCGCGCTGCGGTTGTCCGACGACGAGCGCGATCACCTGTTCCGGCTCGCCGGCGAGCAGCCCGGTCCGCCACCCGGCCCGCCGACGGAGGTGCGGACCGGCGTACTGCGGATGCTCGCGCGCCTCGACGTACCGGGGCTGGTGCTGGACGCGAAGTACGACGTCCTCGCGTGGAATCCGCTGGCCGCGGCGCTCATCACGGACTTCTCCGCGCTCCCGCCGCGGGACCGGAACCTGCTCCGGCTCCGCTTCCTCACCGACCGGCAGACCGACCTGTTCGGCGAGGAGGCCACCCGGGAGTTCGCCCGTGACGCCGCCGCCGATCTGCGGGCGGCGACCAGCACCTACCCGAACGATCCGGCCATCGCCCGGCTCGTCGACGACCTGCTGGCGGGGAGTCCCGAGTTCGCGGAGATCTGGGCGCGGCACGAGGTCGGGCGGCAGCAGTCGCTGTGCCAGACGATCTTCCATCCCCAGGTCGGGCGGGTCGACGTGATCTGCGAAGTCCTGGTGGTGCCGGAGCGCGACCAGCGCGTGGTGCTGTACACGGCGGAGCCGGGGTCGGCGTCCGAGCAGGCGATCCGGCTGCTCGACGTGATCGGCCTGCAGGAGTTGACAACCAAGCCCTGATCAAGCGACTGTTTGATCCGTTGGTTTCCGACGGAGGGGCTTGCCTGATGCGTAAGTTACTTACCGCTCTGGTCGTGCTGGGGTTGTTCGTCGTCCCGCTGCGGGCCGCCGACGCCGCACCCGGCGCGCTGGTGTTCGCGGACGAGTTCGACGGTACGGCGATCGACCGGACGAAGTGGGCCATCCACTCGAACGCCGAAGCCGACCAGTGCCTGGGCAACAAGGGCAACCAGCAGCTCGAGTGGCACACCTGGGACGCGCTCGCGGTGAGCGACGGCAAGCTGACGATGACGGCGCGGAAGAACAACCCGGCGACCGGGTACGAGTGGTCCGGCGCCCTGATCACGACCGGGCAGGCCTGCGGGCACGAGCCGTCGCAGTCGTTCGCGGTGAAGACCGGCGACTACGTCGAGACCCGGCTGAAACTCCCGGCGGACAAGGGATTCTGGCCGTCCACGTGGACCTGGAACGGCAATGGCTCGAACGAGCAGGACACGTACGAGTTCTACAGCGACAACCATCGGGCGCTGTATCTCACCAACCACCAGTCCCCCGGCGGCGGCTGCACTTACCAGTCACCAACCGACCTGACCACTGACTGGCACACGATCGCCCAGCAACTCGGCCCCGACGAGACCGTCTGGTATCTCGACGGCAAGGAGATCTGCCGGCAGGGCGCGTACACCGCCGGCACCAGTGACGCGCTGATCCTCGACCTGTTCGTGTACGGCAAGATCCCGCCGACGGTCAGCTCGGGGTCGATGCAGATCGACTACGTCCACGTCTACCGCCCGTAAAGGCTGAGGCCCAGCACCTCGTGAAGAGGTGCTGGGCCTCGGGGAACACCTGTCGTGCCCGGGTGTGGCTACTGCCCGGTGAAGGTGAAGGTGCTGCCGGGCTCCTTCAGGATGTCGCCGTCGCGGGAGTTGGTGATCGTGACGTTCGACAGGTTCGCGTTGCCGCGGGCGCCGCCCATCGCGAGGATGCCGGAGCCGTTGTTCGACTTGTCGATCTTCACGTTGCTGATCGCAACGTTCGGCATCTCCCCGCCGCCGGTCTTGAACTGGATGCCGTCGTAGGTCGAATCGTAGATCTCGGTGTCCCGGATGGTGACGCCGGGGATCGGGAGGTTCGACGGGAACAGCGTGATCGCGCCGAACTCCTGGTCCTCGTTCCAGAACACCCCGCCGCACCGGTAGAGCGCGTTGTTCGCGATCGTCGTCGTCCCGGAGAACGGCAGCGGATCGTGGTCGGTGGCCAGCATGATGCCCGGGTAGTTCATCGTGTCGTAGACCAGGTTGTTCTCGATCCGGTTGCCGTACCCGCCGTAGATCGCGAGGCCGTTCGCCCGCCAGGGCAGCTGGATGGTGTTGTTGGTGAACGCGTTGTCGTGGCCGACGTCCACCGACTGGTCCTTGACGTACTTGTTCGCCCACACCGCGAGCGCGTCGTCGCCGGTGGTGCGGAACGACGAGTTGAACACCTTCGAGTTCCGGGTTCCGTTGGAGAAGTTGATGCCGTCGGCGTACGTGTCCCGGATCCGCATCCCGCTGAACTCGAGCCCGTCGGCCGGACCCCACAGCTCCGGGATGTTGTCGTAGTCGCGGCCGACCCAGACCCCGACGTTCGAATGCTCGATCCAGACGTTGCTGATCTTGGTACCGGTCCCGAAGCGGCCGTTCAGCCCCACCCCGCCCTCGGCGTTCCCGTCGCCGCCGCGGATCCGGCCGGACCCGAAGATCGCGATGTCCGACAGCTGCACATTCTTGTCGATGTCGAACCCGAAGTTGCCTTCGTGCGGGTGGTTGATCCCACCCGCGTTCTGCGGCTCGATCAGCGAGTACAGCTGCGAGTACCACATCCCGGCGCCGCGGATCGTCGCGTTGCTGATCCCGACCTGGTTGAACTGACCCCGATTCTGCGGGTCGTCGGTGAGGATCTTCTTCTCCTGCCGCCACTGGCCTTCGGGGATCCAGACGCAGCTGATCACGCCGTTCTGGTCGTCCGTCACCGCGCGCTGGATGGCGTCCGCGTCGTCGATCCCGTCGTTCGGCACCGCGCCGTACTGCGTGATCGACGTACACCCGGCCGGCTGGGACAGCGCCGGCGCGACCTGCTCGAGGTCGACCAGGTCGATGATGTAGTACGACGCCGTGTCGCCGGCGTCCCGCTGCAGACGGAACGTGGTGCCGGCCGGGTAGGACTGGTTGAGCAGGGCGTGCGACTCGTCGAAGAGGCGGCGGGCGTCACCGCCGGGGGTGTTGGTGAGACCCTCCGGCGAGTCGGTGTTGCCGTAGAGCCAGCTGTTGTGGCTGCTCAGGTTGAGCTTCTGCTTGAACGTGCCGTTCACGTACAGACTGATCGTTGCCTGGAGCCCCTGTCCGTCGGCGGAGTCCGGGATCGAGTTGCGGACCACGACCGAGTTGGTCGGCACGGTCGAGGTGAACTCGACGTACTGACCGCTGGAGTTCAGCCGGACCGACTGCCGGCCGGACGACTCCGTGGCGAAGTTGGTGTGCCCGAAGGTCCGCTGCGCGTCGGCGGTCAGCAGGGTGCCGGTGTAGTTGCCCGCCTCGGCCTCGTACGACGTGAACGGTACGGCGGCGCCGCGGCCGACCACCATCGACTTGGTGAAGGTGTTGTTGGTTTCGTTGGTCTCGGCAACGGCGTTGCCCGCATCGGCCGCGGCCGTCAGCGTCGCGCCGCCGTTCGTCGCGGTCCAGGTACCGCTGATCGCGACGTTGGCGGTGGCGCCGGCCGCGATCGACGGCGCGTTGCCGTTGAGGGTGGTCGTGCCGACGACCAGGCGCGCCACGCTGGCCGCGGCGGCCGACGTACCGCGGTTGTTCACGGCGACCGTGAACGAGACCTGGGCACCGGGTGCCGGATTGGCCGGGTTGGCCGTGATGCCGGTGACCTGGAGGTCAGGCCCCGCGGCCTGGGCGACTGTCAGCTGGGTCGCTGCTTGGAGCGTGTTGTTGGTGTCGCTCTGCTCGACGACCACGTTCGCCGGGTCGGCGACGGCGGCGACGGTGTAGTTTCCTTGCGCACGCGTCCCAGCGCTGGCGGTGACCGTGGTGGACGCACCGGCGGCGAGTGCCTGGACGTTCGCGGTTCCGGCGACCGAGCCGCCGAGCAGGAAGTTGAGGCTGCTGGCCGGCGCGGCTGCCGAGCCGTTGTTCTTGACGGTCGCGGTCAGGGTGATCGGCGTCGACTCGGTCGGCGCGGCAGGTGACCAGTTGACGTTCGTCACGACGAGGTCCGGGTTGGGCGCCGCCGTACCGAAGACCTGCAGCTCGGCAACCTGGCCGCCGGGAGCGCCGGTGTTGCTGAACAGTTGCAGGCGAAGGTCGGCGTACCGGCCGGTGACCGGGATCGTCACCGTGTTCTGGTTGGCCGACGGGTCGAACTGGTAGTTGGTCCGCGCGACGGCCGACGTGAACGCGGTCGCGGACTGTTCACGGCCGAGGACCTCGATGCTCTGGGTGCGTGGACCCCAGACCGGGTCCGGGCTGAGCTTGACGACGACCGAGCTGACGTCGGCGTTCGCGCCGAGCTTGACGGTCAAGGTCGACGGGAAGCCGTTCGACTCCCAGTAGGTGCCGGTGTTGCCGTCGTTGGCGTTGGTCGCGACGAAGCCGAACACCGAGCTCGACGCCTCGATCGCCTTGCCGGCGGCAAGGTCCGTGCCGGTCGGGGGTTCGACCGGCCCGCCACCAGGCCCGGCCAGCGCGAACTCCGACAGTTGGGCGGCCGGCCAACCGGTGTTCGCGGTGAACGTCAGCCGGACGTAGCGCACCGAGGTGTTGGTGAAATCGATCGTGACGACGTTGGTGCCGCTGAAGGTGTACGCCGTGCTGCTGACGAGTGTGCTGAACGAGGAGCCGTTCGCGCTGCCCGATACCGTGACGGTCTGGGTGCGCGGCCCCCAGGAGGACGGGAGTTTGAGCGTCACCTGGTTGACGTCCTTCGTGGCGCCCAGGTCCGCCTGCAGCCACTGCGGGAAGGCGTTGTTGCTGCTTTCCCAGTAGCTGTTCTGGTTTCCGTCGCCGGCGTTGCCGCTCGGGTATTCACCAAGCGAACTGCTGGCGGTCAGGGTCTTGGTCAGGTCGGCGGCCATGGCGGTCGGGACCGACAGCAGACCGGCGGCGACGAGCAGGGCGGCCAGCAGGAGCCGCAGAAGATTCTTCCGATGCATCGGGTGGTCCTCCATCGGGGGCGGTGGGAGGTTCCAGCGCTACGGAAATTGCGTGACTCTGACGATTTCTTGCAGCGCGGGTATCCGAAGCTTGCAGCACCGGTCGCAGCACGTCAACACTTCGTCACGACACAACACCCCGCCGCCGGCGAACCGGGGCGGGGTGTCAGGTGCTGGTGATCAGATGCGCCGAGTCAGGCGCGGCGCTGGGTCGCCCAGTCGCGGATCAGCTCGATGCGATCCTTCAGCTCGATCGACGAGGCATGCGCGGCGGCCGGACCGCCGAGCTTGCGGCGCAGGTCGTTGTGGATCACGCCGTGCGGCTGGCCGGTGCGGTGGTGCCAGGCGGCGACCAGACCGTTCAGCTCGCGGCGGAGCAGCGCGATCTGCTCGTGGGTGGCCAGCTCGGTCGGCGTCGGGTCCTCGCGGTCACTCGTGGACCGCGAGGACTTCTTCTGCGCCGCCAGCGACTTCTGCTGGCGTTTGTGCAGCAGCTCGCGCACCTGGTCGGGCTCCAGCAGACCCGGCAGACCGAGGAAGTCCAGCTCCTCGTCGGAGGCGTTCTCGCCGCCGGTCCCGTAGTCACCGCCGTCGAACACCACCCGGTCGAAGCTCGCGTCCGACCCGAGCGCCTCGAAGTTGCCCTCGAGCTCGTCGCTGGCGCCCTCGGCCTGGTTCGCCTGCTTCAGCAGGTCGTCCTCGAGGGCGAAGATGTCGCCGTCCTCGTTCGTGTTCTTCCGGCCGAGGACGTGGTCGCGCTCGACCTCCATCTCGGCCGCGAACCCGAGCAGCCGGGTCACCGAGGGCACGAACACCGACGCCGTCTCGCCGCGCTTGCGGGCCCGCACGAACCGCCCGACGGCCTGCGCGAAGAACAGCGGCGTCGACGTCGGTGTCGCGTACACGCCGACGGCGAGCCGCGGTACGTCGACGCCCTCGGACACCATCCGCACGGCGACCATCCACCGGGAGTTGTCCTCGGAGAACTTCGCGATCTTCTTGCTCGCCGCTTTCTCGTCCGACAGCACGACGGTCGGCGCCTCGCCGGTGAGCTCGCGCAGCGTCTTCGCGTACGCGCGGGCGGTGTTCTGGTCGCCCGAGATCACCAGGGCGCCGGCGTCCGGCATGTGCCGGCGGACCTCAGTCAGCCGCTTGTCCGCGGCCGCCAGCACCGCGCCCATCCACTCGCCCGCCGGGTCCAGCGCGGTGCGCAGCGCCTGGGCGGTCAGGTCCTTGGTGAGCGGCTCGCCCAGCCGCGCGGCGATCTCGTCACCGGCCTTGGTCCGCCACCGCATCTCACCGGAGTACGACATGAAGATCACCGGGCGGACGACGTGGTCGCGCAGCGCGTGCCCGTACCCGTAGGTGTAGTCGGCCTTGCTCCGGGCGACGCCGTCGTGCCCCTCCTCGTACGTCACGAAGGGGATCGGGTTGTCGTCGCTGCGGAACGGCGTCCCGGTCAGACAGAGCCGGCGGGTCGCGGGCTCGAACGCCTCGCGGACACCGTCGCCCCAGCTCAGGGCGTCACCGCCGTGGTGCACCTCGTCGAGGATCACCAGGGTCTTGAACCGCTCGGTCCGGACCCGGAACGCCAGCGGGTTCACCGCGACGCCCGCATACGTCACCGCGACGCCCTGGAAGTCCTTGTTGGTCTTGCCGCGGCGCCCGGCGAACGCCGGGTCGATCGAGATCCCGGCCCGGTCCGCGGCGTCGGCCCACTGCACCTTGAGGTGCTCGGTCGGCGTCACCACGGTGACCCGCTCGATCTGCCGCCGGTGCAGCAGCTCGGCGGCCACGGTCAGCGCGAACGTCGTCTTGCCTGCGCCCGGTGTCGCCACCGCGAGGAAGTCCCGCGGGTTGTTGTCCAGGTACAGCTGGAGCGCCTCGGCCTGCCAGGCTCGCAGCTTGCTCGCGGTCCCCCACGCTGCGCGATCCGGATAGGCCGGTGGCAGGACAGCAGGGTTGGCCGGCACGTGCGAATCCACAGACAGCTACTCCCCCGAAGGTCGACAGTGTGCCGGGCAGGAAGGTTACCCGAGATCCGTTACGAGATCAGATCGGCAGGCACCACCGTCACCTCGTACGGACTCGTCAGGTGCGCCGCTTCGCCGCCCGTGGCCTTCGCGACCTGCACATATGCGCCGTCCTGCAACTCCCAGGCGATCAGACTCGGCGTGTCGGGATCCACCACCCAGTACGCCTGACAACCGGCCGCCTCGAGCCGCGAGAACTTGAGCATCAGATCGAACCGGCGGGTGCTCGGCGACAACACCTCGACGGCCAGTAGCGGCGCGCCAGGCAGGTCCTGCTTCCCGAAATCCTCCCGGGCGGCAACCACCAGGTCCGGCTGCAGCACGGTGTCGGTCGCCAGCACCACGTCGACCGGAGCGAACAGCGCCAGCATGTCGGCCGGGCAGGCCCGCCTGAGAAGATCGCTGAGGTTGCCGGCGACGATCTGATGCCGGATGGCCGGGCCCGGGCTCACGAGCAGCACTCCGTCGATGAGCTCGTACCGGCGGCCGTCATCGGGCATCCGATCGAGATCGGCTCTGGTCAGCGGCATGTTCGGCGGCTCTAGCCACAAGTTCGGGGTCGGGAGAGGTTCCACGACACTCATAGTGCCTCCTTCGGTCGGTCATGCCGGAGAAGGTGCCGTGATCTGCCCCTGGATTCCCCGGGATTCCCCGGGCTGTGGAAAAGTTCCTGGTCTGCTGGTGATGCGTCCTACACTCGGGGGTATGAGCACACAGCTGACCCCCGGCGCGGAGACGGTTGTCGACGAGCGGACGCAGACGTCGCCGGCCGAGCCTGGCGATCACGAGCGGTTCTCGCACTACGTGCCGAAGGACAAGCTGACCGAGGCGATGGTGATGGGCACCCCCGTCGTCGCCCTTTGCGGCAAGGTCTGGGTCCCGAGCCGCGACCCGCAGCGCTTCCCGGTCTGCCCGGAGTGCAAGGAGATCTGGGACTCCCTCAACCCCGGCGACGACGACCAGGGCGGCGACGAGTAGTCCCCCGCAAGGGGTTAGTTGAGCGTGGGGTCGTCGGGGTAGGTGGCCAGGTAGGCCATCTGGTCTTTCTGGCGGCGGAGGACTCGGCGCCAGAGGGTGTCGGGGTCGTGGCCGAAGACGTCCTCGGGGTGGGATTCGACGACGTACCAGGCGCCTTCGGCGATCTCGCCCTCGAGCTGGCCGCTGGACCAGCCGGCGTAGCCGGCGAAGATGCGCATCCGGGTGATCGCGCCCTCCAGCAGCGCCGGTGGTACGTCGAGGTCGATCAGCCCGATCCGGCCGAAGCACTCCCGCCAGCCGGGCGGGTCGGTGGTGGCGATGACCTCTGCGACCGCGAGTGCACTGTCGGTGCCGACGGGGCCGCCCATGAACAGCACGCCGGGCTCGTCGACCGCGGACGACCAGTTCGGCAGCACCTGGTCCACGGACAGGTCGGCGGCGCGGTTCACCACCACCCCGAGTGCGCCGTCGTCGTCGTGATCCAGCAGCAGGATCACCGACCGGCGGAAGGGCGGCTCGTCGAGCAACGGGGTCGCCACCAGCAGCGAACCGGTCAGGGTCGAGACCGTCATACCTCCATCATGGCGTACGACGGGTCGCCCGTGACCCCAGCCAAGCGCCCAGCGCGACCCCGGCCAGGTCGGCCAAGGTGTCGAACGGGTCGCCGTCGCGCTGCGGCAGCCAGTGCTGCACCAGCTCGCTGACCACCGCGTTCGCGACGAGAGCTCCGAGCAGCCAGCGCGCCGGTACACCGACCTTCAGACCGGTGAACGCCACCGCCGCGAACAGGAAGCAGTGCGCGATCTTGTCCACCTGCGGGAGCCCGACGTGCGGACCGGCCTCGCGCGGCGCGTAGACGCCGTACAGCTGCAGTGCCACCGCCGCCACGAAGGCGATCCGCCAGGCCCAGACCCGTACCCGCGACCCGGTGGCCGGCCCCGTCAGCGTAGAAGTCACCTGTCCACCGTACTCACAGCGCGGGAGCGTCGTCCGGGTAGCTCTCGTGGGCCGGAGCCTTGCCGCCGGCCGCCTCACGAACGGCGTGGGCCACCATCGTGTGCACCTCCGGGTGGAAGACGCTCGGCACGATGTAGCTCGCGTTCAGCTCGTCGTCGGTCACCACGCCGGCCAGGGCGCGCGCAGCGGCCAACTCCATGTCGACCGACACCTTGGACGACTGTGCGTCGAGCAGACCGCGGAAGACCCCCGGGAAGACCAGCACGTTGTTGATCTGGTTCGGGTAGTCGCTGCGGCCGGTCGCGACCACGGCGGCGTGCTCGCCGGCCTCGGCCGGGTCGACCTCGGGCACCGGGTTGGCCAGCGCGAACACGATGGCGTCCTCGTTCATGGTGGCGATGTCGGCGCCGGTCAGGATGTTCGGCGCGGAGACGCCGATGAACACGTCCGCACCGGCCAGCGCACCCTTCAGGTCGCCGCTGTACTTGGCGGCGTTGGTGTTCTCCGCGATCCAGCGCAGCTCCGGCGACAGCCCGTCGCGCTCCGGGTGGATGACGCCGCCGATGTCGGCGACACAGGTGTCCTTCACGCCGGCCGCGAGCAGCAACTTCAGGATCGCCGTACCCGCCGCGCCCGCGCCGGACAGCACGACCCGCACGTTGCTGATGTCCTTGCCCACCACGCGAAGCGCGTTGTACAGCGCGCCGACGACGACCACCGCCGTACCGTGCTGGTCGTCGTGGAAGACCGGGATGTCGAGCTCCTCACGCAGCCGGGCCTCGATCTCGAAGCAGCGCGGCGCGGAGATGTCCTCGAGGTTGATCCCGGCGAAGCCCGGCGCGATCGCCTTGACGATCGAGACGATCTCGTCCGGGTCCTGGGTGTCCAGGCACAGCGGCCAGGCGTCGATCCCGGCGAACCGCTTGAACAGCGCGGCCTTGCCCTCCATCACCGGCAGCGCGGCCTTCGGGCCGATGTTGCCGAGCCCCAGGACGGCCGAACCGTCGGTGACCACCGCGACGCTGTTGCGCTTGATGGTCAGCCGACGGGCGTCGTCGGGGTTGGCCGCGATCGCCAGGCAGACCCGCGCGACACCCGGCGTGTAGATCATCGACAGGTCGTCACGGTTGCGGATCGGGTGCTTGGCCTCCATCGAGATCTTGCCGCCGAGGTGCATCAGGAAGGTCCGGTCCGAGACCCGGGCGATCTCGACGCCCGGTACGGCGCGCATCGCCTCGACCAGGCGGCCCGCGTGCTCGGTGTCGGCCGCCGCGCAGGTGACGTCGATCCGCAGCCGCTCGTGGCCGGACGCGGTCACGTCGAGCGCGGTGACCAGACCGCCGGCCTGCTCGACCGCGGTCGTCAGCTTGCTCACCGTCGAGCCGCCGGCGGGCACCTCGAGGCGAACGGTGATGGAGTACGAAACACTCGGCAAGGCAGTCACGCGGGTGATCCTCTCACGTCACTGGTCATGCTCCGAGGTTACGTACGTTAAGTGCACGGCACACCTCTGGGTAATCCATTACTCGCCCGGCATACTGGTCGGTCAGGAAGGGAGCCAGAGTGCCGACTGTCAGCGACGTGGCCACACGGGCCGGGGTGTCGACGGCGACCGTCTCCCGGGCCCTGAACGGCAAGCCGACGGTCGACCCGGACCTCGCGGCACGGGTACGGCGGGCCGCCCACGAGCTCGGGTACCAGCCGAACGGCCCCGCGCGCAACCTGCGCCGCCAGGAGGCCGCGGTGGTCGCGCTGATCATCTCCGACGTGGAGAACCCGTTCTTCACCGCGATCGCCCGCGGGGTGGAGGACGTGGCGCACGAGGTCGGGTACTCGGTCGTGCTGTGCAACTCCGACGAGAGCGCGGAGAAGGAGAGCCGCTACGTCGACATCGCCCTCCAGGAACGGGTCGCGGGCGTCATCCTGTCGCCGAGCGGCCCGGCGTCCTCGGTCGCGAAACTCGCCGCGCGAGGTACAGCGTACGTCGCGGTGGACCGGCCGCTGCCGGGACAGGACAGCGACGTCGTCCTCGTCGACACCCGGCTCGCGGCCCGCGAGGCGACCTCGCATTTGGTTGCCCAAGGCTACGAACGGATCGGCTGCATCACCGGCCCGGCCGGCGTCCGTACGGCGGACGACCGGCTGGCCGGATACCGCGAGGCACTGAAGGCCGCGCGGCGGCGCCGGACGACGAAACTCGTCAGGCGCTGCGAGTACAAGGCCGCCGGCGCGCACCGCGCCGCGCTCGACCTGCTCGCACAGCCGGAGCCGCCGGACGCCCTGCTCGTTGCGAACAGCGCGATGGCCGTCGGCGTATTGCAGGCCCTGCAGGAGCGCGGTGTGCGGGCAGGACGTGACGTCGGGCTGGTCACGTTCGACGACGCGCCGTGGACGGCACTCGTCGACCCGCCGCTGACGGTCGTCGCGCAACCGGCGTACGAGATCGGCACCGTCGCCGCCCGCCTCCTCCTGGCACGCATCGCCGACAGCACCCGGCCCGCCACCGCCACCACCCTCGGCGCCCGCCTGATCCCGCGCGCCAGCTCCAGCCGCTGAGGGCAGGACATCTGTCTCAGCCGGTGGGGTTCTCCTCGGCGTAGATCTGGGCCGCGTTGGTGGTGTCGATCAGGCGGGTCGGGAGGATCTGGGACTTCTCGATGGTGCCGCAGTCGACGAGCAGCTTCTTGGCGGCGGCGACGGCCTCCTTGCCGTTCGTCGGGTAGGTGAAGGTGGCCGACAGCCGGCCCTGCTCGACGGCCTTGATGCCGCCGGACGGGATCGGCAGCGCGTCGATGCCGGTGAACTTCATCTCCTTCTCCCGGCCGACCGCCTTCGCGGCCAGGTACGCGCCCTCGGCCATCGGGTCGTTGTGCGAGTAGACGACGTCGATCTTCGGATTCGCCTTCAGCAGCGCGTCCATCTGCGCCTGGCCCTTCTCCCGCAGCCAGTCACCACTCGCGGCGGCGATCACCTTGACCTTCGGGTTGCCCTTGATGCCCTCGACGAATCCCTCGTGCCGTTCGGCCTGCGGTGTCGCGCCGGCCAGGCCCTTCAGCTCCACCACGTTGCCGCCCTGCGGCAGCAGCTTCTCGGCGATGTACTTCCCGGCCTCGCGCCCGATCTGTACGTTGTCGCCGCCGATGAACCCGGTGTACGCGTCGCCCTCGACCTTGCGGTCCAGCACGATCACCGGGATGCCCTTGTCGTAGGCCTTCTTCACGACGGCGGTCAGCGGCTTCGCCTCGTTCGGGCTGATGATCAGCAGGTCGATCTGCTGGGTGATGTAGTTCTCCACGTCCGCGACCTGCTTGGCGTTGTCCTGCGCCGCGTCCGCGAACTTCACGTCGAACTGCGGCACCTCCTTGGCCGCGGACCTGATGTCGTCGTCCATCCGCTGCCGGTACGGCTCGGCGACGTTGGCCTGGCTCATCCCGATCGTGTACTTGCCGTCGGCTCCCTTGCAGGACGTTGACGAGCCCGGCGACGCCGCGCCCGAGGTCCGTTCACTGGTGGTCCCACAGCCGGCCAGCACGAGTGCAGCGACTGCCGCTGCTGCCAACGGAATCTTCACAGAACGCATGACGGAACCTTCCTCACGAGGCGGGGCGGAGTCGCTGCAGCGCGGCGGCGGCAACGATCACCAGTCCCTTGATCAGGAGCTGGATGTTGGAGTCGATGTTGTTCAGGGCAAGGATGTTGTTCAGGACGCCGAGCAGCAGCGCGCCCGCCACCGTCCCGGCCACCGAACCGCGGCCGCCCGCCAGGCTGGTGCCGCCGATCACCACCGCGGCGATCGCGTCCAGCTCGTAGCCGATGCCGTCGTTCGGGCTGCCCTGGTTGAGCTGGACGGCGTGCACGATGCCTGCCAACGAGGCGAGCAACCCGCAGATCGCGAACACGGCGATCTTCACCCGGACGACCGGTACGCCGGACAGCCGCGCGGCCTTCTCGTTGCCGCCGACGGCGTACAGGTGCCGGGAGAACGCGCTGACCCGGAGGAACACCACCGCGGCGATCGCGACCACCGCGAAGATCAGCACCGGGATCGGCACCAGCCCGCCGAAGGTCCGTTCGCCGAGCAGTGCGAACGACGCCGGCGCTTCCTTGGGCCCGTCGCCGTACGCGATCGCGACGCCCTGCCCGCCGGACCAGATCCGGGCCAGCCCGCGGGCTATCTGCAGGCCGGCGAGGGTGACGATGAAGGACTGGATCCCGATCATCGCGGTCGCGGCGCCTTGCAGGGCGCCGAACACCAGTCCGATCGCGAGCACGAGCACGACCGACGGCAGGAAGCCCCAGTCGTTCTCGACCATCAGGACGGCGGACCCGACCGCGGCGAGCCCGAGGACCGCGCCCACCGACAGGTCGATCCCGCCGATCAGGATCACGAACGTCATGCCGACCGCGATGATCCCGATCTCGGACACGGCGCGGACCACGTTCGCCAGGTTGTCGGCGCTGACGAACAGGATCTCGCCGTTCTTGCGCGGCGAGAAGATGATCGCCGCGACGAAGACCGCGATCAGCCCGAAGACACTCTGGAACCGGAAGAGCGTGGCGGCCAGGCTGCGCTGCTCCACCGGGCCGTCCTGCCCAGGCGCGACGGTTCGGTCCTGTACGTCGGTCATGGCATTCCTCCGACCTCGATTTGTCCCATCGCGGCGGCGAGCAGATCGCCTTCGCCCGAGTCCGCCGTACTGAACGAGGCGACGTCGCGGCCGTCCCGCAGCACGACGACGCGGTCGCAGACGCCGACCAGTTCCGGCAGCTCGGACGAGGCGAGCAGTACGCCGAGCCCCTGCCCCGCGAGTTCGCCCAGCAGCCGGTAGATCTCGGCCTTCGCGCCGACGTCGACGCCGCGCGTGGGCTCGTCGAGGAGCAGCAGCTTGGGCTCGGTGAGCAGCATCCGCCCGAACACGACCTTCTGCTGGTTGCCGCCGGACAACGTGCCGACCTCGTCCTGCAGGCGCCCGAACTTCAGCCGCAGCCGGTCGGCCATCCGCACCGACGCGGCCCGCTCCCTGCGGCGCGCGATCACCCCGAGCCGGCCGTACGCCGGGAGGCTCGAGACGACCGTGTTGGCCAGGATCGAGTGGAACAGCACGAGCCCCGACGTCCGCCGGTCCTCCGGGACGAACCCGATGCCGTGGGCCAGCGCCTGCCGCGGCCCGCGCGGGCGAATCGGCTTGCCCTGCAGGAGGATCCGACCCGTGTGGGTGCCGCCGGGCGCGACGCCGTACAGGGTCTCGAGCAGTTCGGTGCGGCCCGCGCCGAGCAGACCGGCCAGGCCGACGATCTCGCCGGCGCGGACGGTGAGCGAGATACCGTCGGGGTCGCGGCGGCCGGGCCGCGGGCGGCGCGCCTTCAGCCTCAGGTTCTCGACGCGGAGCAGTTCGTCGCCGGTGGCGCTGTCGGGGGTCGTGAACATGGTCTGCACCGGGCGGCCGACCATCGCCTCGACGACCTCCGCGGTACTGAGCTCGCGCGGGTCGAAACTGGTCACGATGCTGCCGTTGCGGAGCACGGTCGCGCGGTCGGCGACCCGGGAGATCTCCTCCATCCGGTGCGAGATGTAGACGATGCCGACGCCGCTCTGCCGGAGCTCGCGGATGACGTCGAACAGCCGCTCGACCTCGGAGCTGGTGAGCGCCGAGGTCGGCTCGTCCATGATCAGCACCCGGGCGTCGAGCGAGATCGCCTTCGCGATCGTGACGAGCTGCTGCTCGCCGACCCGCAGGTCGCCGACCGGCCGCCGCGGATCGAGGCCGACGCCGCTGCGGTCGAGCAGCTCGCGGGCCTCGCGTTCCATCCGGCGCCGGTCCACCGTGCGCACCGCGGTCCGCAGCTCGCGGCCTAGGAAGATGTTGTCCGCGACCGACAGGCCCGGGACGAGGTCGAGCTCCTGGTGGATCATCGCGATCCCCGCGGCCTGCGCGTCGGTCGGTCCGCTGAACCGCACCGGCGCGCCGTTGATCGCGATGCTGCCGTCGTACTCGGTCACGTCGCCGGACAGGATCTTCATCAGCGTGCTCTTGCCGGCGCCGTTCTCGCCGAGCAGCGCGTGCACCTCCCCGGCGCCGAGCACGAAGTCCACCTCGTGACAGGCCCGCACACCGCCGTACCGCTTCCCGATCGCCGTCATCCGCACGAGGTCCGGCACACAACACCTCCGCGATTCGGGCGAGTAATCGATTTCCCGGACGCTAGACCGCAGCCTGCTGACCCGTCAACCCCTCACCACGCCAACGGCCGGAACCGTGACCAAGCTTCCGTGATGCGCCGGTGATCGGGCAGCTGTTCGATCTGGGTGGAAGGTCGGGGCGGACCTCCACCACCCACCAACTCGTCCGGCCGACGCGCGACTCCGCCCGCGGGAGCGTGAGCTCGCACGGGCGGAGGCAGTTGGTGAGTGATGGCGGTCCGGGATCAGCTGCCGGCGACGCTCACCTTTGCGAACAGCGGGCGGCCGCTCGGCGGCATCACGAAGCCCTGGACGCGGGAGCGGACGGCGGCGTTGGACGCGAGCTCGGCCGGGAAGATGCCGACGGCGTCGTCCCAGATCGTCTGGCCGGCCTGCTGGTAGAGCTTCGGGCGGGCTGCCTGGTCGACCGACGAGCGGGCGTCGAGAAGCAGCTTGTCGAGGGCCGGGTTGCAGTAGCCGTTGCGCTTCGCGGTGCACACGTACAGGCGGGCCAGGGTGTAGTCGGCGTCACCAGTGCCGGTCACGTTGGTCTGCAGGTTCATGTCCCAGTTGAGCTTGCCGAAGTCCTCCAGCCACTGCGCGCGTTCCTTCTCCAGCGGCTTGACCGTGACGCCGATCTTCGCCCAGTCCGAGATCATCGCCTGCGCCAGCGCGCGGATGTTCGGCCCGCCCTCGAGCGGCCACTGCATCGAGGTGGTGAAGCCGTTCGGGTACCCGGCCTCGGTCAGCAGCTGTTTCGCCTTCGCCGGGTCGTAGGTGTACGGCGACAGCTTCGGCGCGCCGATCACGCCCTGGGCGAGCGGCGCCTGCGCGACCGACGCGAGATCGCCGAACAGGTCCTTCACGGTGCCCTCGAGGTTGAGCGCGTGCCACATCGCCTGCCGGACCCGCTTGTCGGTGAACGGCTTGCGGTTGGAGTTGAACCAGTCGAAGTAGTACGTCCAGCTCGGCGTGGTCGAGTACGTGATCTGTTCGCTGCCCTTCACCGAACCGACCTGGTCCGGCGGGATCTGCGTCAGCACGTCGACCTCGCCGTTCTCCAGCCCGGTGATCCGCCCGGCGACCTCCGGGATGTTCACGAACTCCAGCTTGTTCAGCTTCGGGGCGCCGTCCCAGTACGTCGGGTTCGCGGCGAGCTCGAGCTTCTCGTCGGGCCGGAACGCGGTGACCGTGAACGGCCCCGTCCCGATCGGCTTGTTGAAGAACCCGTCGGTGTCGACCTTGGCGGCCGGCCCGATGAACAGCAGCGTCAGCGAGCTCAGCAACGTGCCGAGCGGTTTGCTGGTCTTCACCGTCACGGTCTGGTCGTCGGTGGCCGCGAACGACGTCACCGTCGAGTACAGCGGTACCAGCGGACCGTCGAGCTTCTTGTGCCGTTCGTACGACGCGACCACGTCCTTCGCGGTGAACGGCGTACCGTCGGAGAACTTCACGCCGGAGCGGAGCTTGAAGACCCACGTCGTCGGGTCCGGGTTCTCCCAGGACGTGGCCAGCACCGGCACGATCTTGCCGTCGTCGACGCGGACCAGCGGCTCCATGATCTGCTGGATTGCGGTCTGCACAGCCTCCTCACCGGCGTACTTGTGGGTGTCCAGCGACACCGGGAACATCGCCGGCGCGTACCGCAGGACCTGTTCGCCGCTGCTCGGCTCACTGGCCGGCGAGCAGGCGGCCACCGCGGCCAGGGCGATGGCGCCGAGCGCCGCCGCGAATCGCTTCCTCAGCACAGGGGTTCTCCTCAAAGCGTGTAGGTGGCGACGACCGGATGGTGGTCGGAGGGGGCGCAGCCGTCGTGGAAGAAGTCGACGACCTCACTGGACCGGGCGGCGAGCGGGCCGCGGGCGAAGATCCAGTCGATCGCCTTGGGGGGTGAGGCGAGCGGTGACAACCGGGTCCCGATCGGACCGGTCGCGACCGTCGGCACCACCGGATGGGTCACCGGTGAGTGCCGGCCGAGGGCGGTGAAGCTGTCCAGGAACCCGGCGTTGCCGAGCTCCCACTGCGGTGGGCCGATGTCGTTGATGTCGACGGTGAACAGGCAGGCGTCCTGGCCGGCCAGCCGTTCGAGGGCCTCCCCGATCGCGCGGGCCTGGGCGATCCGGCGGTTGACGTGGTCGGTCCGCTCGTCCGGGTGGCCGGGCCAGGTGAGGTGCGCCGTACTGAAGACCAGCTCGGCTTCGTCCGGCGTGCGGAGCCGGACCCAGAACAGGTGCGCGTCGGGCGACAGGATGCCGACGTCCTCGGTGCCGTGCTCGACGTACGTGAACAGGTCACGCCGCCACCACAGGTTGCTCTGCGTCTCCCAGCCCGCGGTCCCGTCGACGCGGTCGTGATCGGGCAGGACGTCGTCGAGCAGCTTGCGGGTGACGGGCCGGAGCTCCTGTACGGCGAGCAGGTCCGGCGGACGGGTCGTGAACAGGCCCGCGATCGCGTCGCGGCGCTGTTCGAGGTGGAAGTCGGCCCACAGGTTGTAGGTCATCGCAACGAACGTGAAGGTCATCGGTCCGTCCCGGTCGGCAGGTTGTACGCCGCGAGTCCGTCGAGGCGCAGGATGGTGAGAGAGCAGTTCACGGGCGGGTCCAGCAACATCTCGGCCCCTGGCTGCAGCTGCAGCGCCGACGCGGCCGCGACCCGGATCGGCCCGCCGTGTGTCACCACCAGCACCCGTCGCCCGCGCCCGCCGACCCGCGCCCCCGCGTCCGCATCAACCGCGCCTCCCGCACCGTCGGCCGTGGTTGCGTGATCGGCGAGCTGCGTCGCCGCCTCCCACACCCGCGCCCGCAGCTGCGCGAAGGTCTCCCCGCCGCCGCGGGCCACGTCTTCGCCCCGGGCGAAGGCGTCCACGACATCCGGCTCGTCGGCGTACACGTCGGTGAAGGTCCGTCCGCCCCAGGTGCCGACGTCGATCTCCCGCCATCTCTTGTCGACCCGCACCGGCAGGTGGTCGCAGGTGTCCAGGTACGGCTGCAACGTCTCCTGCACCCGCTGGAGATCGCTCGCGACGATCGCGTCGAACTCGAACGACCGCAGGTACTCCGCGGCCTGCTTCGCCTGCTGCCGGCCGAGCGCGCTCAATCCGGTGCCTTGCTGGCCCTGGTACCGGTGCTCGGCGTTCCAGACCGATTCGCCGTGCCGGAGGAGGACTAGTTCGGTCACGAGGCGGCTCCGGCGAGTTCGGTGGCGAAGTGGCAGGCGGCAGGGTGCGACTCGAGCCGCGTGGTGAGCTCAGGTACGTCGTGCGCGCAGCGGTCCTCGGCCTTCCAGCAGCGGGTCCGGAAGCCGCACCCGGACGGCGGGTCCGCGGGTGACGGGACGTCGCCGCCGATGATGATCTGCTCGCGGGCGGGTTTGTCCCACGGCTTCGGGTCCGGGACGGCGGACAGCAGCGCCTGTGTGTACGGGTGCAGCGGGCGCGTGAACAGCTCGTCCTGGGACGCGGTCTCGACGATCCGCCCGAGGTACATCACCGCGACCCGGTCCGAGATGTGCCGGACGACGGACAGATCGTGGGCGATGAACAGGTACGCGAGGCCGAGGTCGCGGCGCAGGTCCCCGAGCAGGTTCAGGACCTGGGCCTGGACGGAGACGTCGAGCGCGGAGACCGCCTCGTCGCAGATCACCAGCTTCGGCCGGAGGGCGAGCGCGCGGGCGATGCCGATCCGCTGCCGCTGGCCGCCGGAGAACTGGTGCGGGTACCGCTCGGCGTGGTCGGGGTTGAGGCCGACGCGTTCGAGCAGGTCGCGGACCTCGGCGCGGTGCCGGTTCCGGGGGACGACGTCGGGGTGGATCTGCCAGGCCTCGGCGATGATCTGCTCGACGGTCGCGCGCGGGTTGAGCGAGGCGTACGGGTCCTGGAAGATCATCTGCAGCTGGCGGCGGACCCGGCGCATAGATGCCTTGGGCAACGAGGTCAGTTCCTCGCCGTCGAAGACGACGCTTCCCGACCGCGCCTTCTCCAGCCCGATGACGGTCCGCGCCACGGTCGACTTCCCCGACCCCGACTCCCCCACCAGCCCCAGCGTCCCGCCGGCCGGGATGTCGAAGGACACCCCGGCGACGGCCTGGATCTGCCCCACGGTCCGCCGCAACACCGAGGACCGCATCGGGAAGGAGGTCTGCAGGTCCCGTACGGACAGCAACGGAGACTCAGTGGGCATGGGTGAGAGCTCCTTCCGGGTGGTGACAGGCGGCGCGATGGGTGGGACGGCCGGAGAGTTGGCGGAGGTCGGGCTCGACGTCGGCGCACACGGCGTCGGCGTACTGGCAGCGGGGGCGGAAGGAGCAGCCGGAGGGGAGGGACAGGAGATCTGGTGGGGATCCCTGGATGGGGATCAGGCGGTCGCGGGGACCGTCGAGAGCGGGGACCGACGCCATCAGGCCCGACGTGTACGGGTGGGCGCTGTGCTCGTAGACCTCGCGGAGCGGGCCCGTCTCGACCACGCGGCCGGCGTACATCAGGACCACCCGGTCGGCGACGTCGGCGACCACGCCGAGGTCGTGGGTGATGAGGACGAGAGACATGCCCTCCTCGGACTGCAACCGGGCGAGGAGCTGCATGATCTGCGCCTGCACGGTGACGTCGAGCGCGGTCGTCGGCTCGTCCGCGATCAGCAGCCGCGGCGACAGCGCGAGTGCCATCGCGATCATCACCCGCTGCCGCATCCCGCCGGAGAACTGGTGCGGGTAGTCGTCCAGCCGCTTCGACGCCGCCGGGATCCCGACCCGCTGCATCAGGTCCAGTGCCGCCGCCCGCGCCTCGCGCCGGGACGCCCCGCGATGCCGCCGGAACATCTCGCCGATCTGCGCGCCCACCCGGAAGACCGGGTTCAGCGAGCTCAACGGGTCCTGGAAGACCATCGCGATCTCCCGCCCGCGCAGCCCCTTCGCCGCTCCGGGCGCCAGCAGGTCGCGACCGTCGTACGAGATCGACCCGCCGCACACCCGCCCGGCCGGTTTCGGCACGATCCCCAGCAGGGCCTGGGCGGTCACGCTCTTCCCGCTGCCCGACTCCCCCAGCAGCGCAACGGTCTCACCGGCATCGACGTCGAACGACGCACCGTCGACCGCGGTCACCACCCCGCCGGACGTGGCGAACTCGACCCGCAGGTCGCGGACACTCAGCAACGTCATCACAGACTCCTCAGCCGCGGGTCGTACCGGTCCCGGAGCGCGTCGCCGAGCACGCCGAGCGAGATCACCAGGAAGGCCAGCGCGATGCCCGGGATCGTCGAGATCCACCACGCGTCGGCCAGGTAGTTGCGGCCGTTCGCGATCGTCACGCCCCAGCTGGGCGTTGAGGCCGGCGTCCCGAGACCGAGGAAGCTCAGCGACGCCTCGGCCAGGATCACGTGCCCGATCTCGACCGTCGCGACGACCAGCACCGGCGCGACACAGGCCGGCAGGACGCACCGCGTGACCAGCCGCCAGGTGCCGGCGCCGAGCGTCCGGGACGCGTCGACGAACTCCCGCCGCCTCGTCGCCAGCGCCTGACCGCGGGCGACCCGCGCGAACGTCACCCAGTTCGCCACCGCGAGCACGATCACCACGTTCACCACCGACGGGCCGAGCAGCGCGGCGATGAAGATCGCCAGCAGGATCGACGGAAACGCCAGCTGGACGTCCGCGAGTCGCATCAGCACGCCGTCCAGCCAGCCGCCGAAGTACCCGGCCGCGAGACCGATCGTGACCCCGATCGTCCCGGCCAGCACCAGCGTCGCCAGCCCGACCGCGATCGAGATCCTTGCCCCCTGCAACATCTGCGCGAACAGGTCCTGCCCGACCTGGTCGGTGCCGAAGATCGCGAACGACCCGTCGGACAGCCGCGTGAACGGCGGCTTCAGCCGGTCCGCGGTGCGGGTGCCGACCGGGTCGTACCGGAACAGCCACGGCCCGATCGCCGCGGCCACGACGTACACCGCGATCACCGCGAACCCGAACCGGATCCGGGCCGATCCGGCCCTGGTACGACGGCGCACGGCCACCGGGGCCGGCACGGAAAGCTCGACAGTCAAGGTCAGTCACCCGCCAGACGGACCCGCGGGTCCAAGAAGCCGTACAGGAGGTCGACGAGCAGATTGATCACCACGAAGATCGTTGCCACCAGCAAGATCGAGGCCTGCACGACGCCGTAGTCGCGGCGCCCGATCGAGTCGATCAGCAACCGGCCGACGCCCGGCCACGCGAACACCGTCTCGACGATCACCGTGCCGCCGAGCAGCGCGCCGAACTGCAGCCCGACGACGGTCACGATCGGGATCAGCGCGTTCCGCAACGCGTGCACGAGAACCACGATCCCCTCGCCGAGCCCCTTCGCCCGCGCGGTCTGCACATAGCCCTCGTGCACCACCTCGAGCAGCCCGCTGCGCGTCAGCCGGACCAGGATCGCCAGGAACGGCAACGCCAGCGTGATCGTCGGCAGCACGAGGTGCGCCCACGTCCCGGATCCCGCACTCGGCAACATCTTCAGCCCACGGGCGAACACGAGGATCAGCACGATCCCCAGCCAGAAGGACGGCGTCGACTGCCCCATCAGCGAGAACACCGAGATCGACCGGTCCACCCAGCTGTGCGCGCGGAGCGCGGCGATCACGCCGAGCGGAAGGCCGATCAGCAACGACAGCAGCAACGCGGTGGTCGCGAGCTGGATGGTGGCCGGGACCCGTTGCAGGACAAGGCTCATCGAGTCCGCGTTCAGCCGGAACGACTCGCCGAAGTCCAGGTGTACGACGTTCGCCAGGTACGTCGCGTACTGCTGGATCAGGGACTGGTCGAGCCCGAGCTGCGCGCGCAACGCGGCCACCTGCGCCTGGTCGGCGTCCGGCCCGAGCATGATGTACGCCGGGTCGCCGGGGACGAGCCGCAGGACGACGAAGATGATCGTGACGGCGCCCCACAGGACGAAGAGCGAGAAGAACAACCGCCGGACGACGTACGCCGCCATCAGACGCCGCTCCGCAGCACGGAGACCACGCGCCGCACCTCGTCGACGGACCCCGGCTGGATCAGCTCGGCGCCCAGCGCGCCGGCGCAGGAGCCGTCGGCGCCGCGGACCGGGACGGCGACCATCCGCGGCAGCGACGCGACCGGCCGTGAGTTGTGGGCGAAACCGGACACCCGGATCCGCTGCAAGGCGTCGAGCAGATCAGGCGTGCCGGTCACCTCGTCGACCGGCAGCGCGGAAAGGTACGCGCGACCGAGCGCACTGCGCCGCAGCGAGACGGCATGACCGGGCCGAACCGGTGAGTGGCCGGCGACGCTCACGGCCGGGGCGGAGCCGCCGGGCCGCGTTCCGCCCAGCGGCGTACCACCCCGTGGCGGTAACGCGTAGTCGCCGCTCCCACGAGCGCTGCCGCCTGCGACGTCGGCGACCTGGAGCACCAGGCCGGCGCTCTTCGGCAGCGGCTTGGCCAGCACGACCAGGCGACCGAGGCGGGCTCCCAGCTCGGCCAGCGAGTGCTCCGGTGACGCCGGACGTCGCGTGGCCGGGCGGAGGGCGGCGAGGCCGTCCCGGGCGGTGTAGCGGTGGTCGTCGACGCGCGCGGCCAGGCCGTGCGCGCAGAACGTCGCGAGGATCCGGTGGACGGTGCTCTTGTGCAGGCCGACGGTGACGGCCAGCTCCGTGACGCCGTACGGGCGGTCCTCGCGATTGAGCTCGGCCAGGACGGTGAGGGCACGGCTCAGCGACTGCATGGTGCCTCCCAGGGAAGAGGATGCCACCGTGAACGTTAACGGTAGCGTTAATGCACCGTAGAAGTGTGTGATTTACGTGTCAATAGACCACCGTTGCTGTAGGTGGAACGGCCCGTTGACGGCAATTTCCCGTGAACGTTAACTTCACCTAGAGGTCGCGCAAAGAGGTGGGGCGGCGCGCAGCAGGCGCCACCTCTTTGCGGGACCTCTACCATCCAACTTCCTGGGAGGCACTGCGTGACGACATCCGACGTACGCGCCGCGCTACTGTCCGCCGATCCGAAGCTGTCCAAGTTCTCGCCGCTGCCGCGGATCCTGGCCTTCGACGAGTTCGACAGCGGCGCGCACGGCTGGACCGAGCTGCTCGGCAACTACAACGGCCGCGGCGACCTCAGCACCGTCGACGACCACATGCGCGACTTCCGGCCGCCGCAACTGTCGGCCTGCAACTTCTTCGACATCGGCACGCACGGCGCGCTCAGCGGCACGTACGCGCTCAAGCTCGCCACCCGCCCGTACAAGGGCCACACGGCGGTCGCGATCCGCCGGCTCACGATGAGCGGCCGCGGACTCGTCCAGCTGGAGACGTACTTCGCGTTCAAGTCCGAGGCCACCCTCGGCGGCAGCGCCGAGCTGGACAACTTCGGCGACGTGCAGTGGGACGGCAACACGCACCCGTCCGAAGCACAGTTCGGCGCGTTCACGGTCGCGACCGACCTGTGCGGCGACGGCGGCCTGCGGTACCACACGGTCGCGCGCTACCAGAACACCGATATGGACAACCACTTCACCCGGCGGTGGATGGCGCCGACCGTCCCCGAGCCGACGCCGCGCGAGCACTTCGAGGGCAAGGTGAAGCTGGAGTACGCCGCCGACTTCACCGCACCGAACCCGGAGGACTGGCAGCCGTTCGGCGAGCCGCAGGAGCTCTGCTACAACGAGGTCCCGACCAAGGTGAACTGGCACTACCTGCGCTGGCTGGTCGACACCGACAAGCGGCGCAACGTGGAGCTGCAGGTCAACGACCGGGTGATGGACATGCGCGACGTCCCCGTCCCGCCGTACGAGGAACGCTACGAGACGCTCGAGAACCTGCTGAACTTCTACTTCTCGGTCCGCACCCACAGCTCGGTGCGCAACTTCCTCTTCCTCGACTCCGTCCTCATCTCGGTTGATTGGTAGGCCCATGCGACAGTCCATGACGGCGGTGCTGGAACGCGACACCACCTTCGACACCCGGTTCGCCACCGAGCCCTACGAGGTCGCCTGGGCGAGTGAGGCGCGCTGGTTCGTGCAGCACGTCGGCGGCGACGGTACGGCGACGTACGTCACGCAGGTGTCCCCGGACGGGATCACCTGGTGCGACCTCGACGGCGCGGAGTACGTCGTCGAGCCGGGCAAGCTGGTCAGCTGGCCGGCCGCCGGGTTCGGCCACTGGCTGCGGTTGCGCGCTAAGGTCGAGGGCTCGGTCCAGGTACGGATCCACCTGGCCGTGAAGGCGTAAGAGGGGGACGGATGACGGAGGGCCCACGGCCGCGGCCGACGTTGCGGGACATCGCGACGGCGCTCGGCCTGTCGGTGAACACGGTGTCGCGCGCGCTCGGCGACAAGGACAGTGTCAGCGCCAGCACGCGCGCCGCCGTCCAGGCCGAAGCGGCGCGGATCGGGTACGTCCCGAACACGCTCGCGCGGTCGCTCGTGCTCGGCTCGGCGATGACCCTGGGCCTCGTCATCACCAACCCCTCCAACCCGTTCTACGCGCAGCTGATCAGCAGCATCGAGCTCCGGGTCCGCGCCCAGGGGTACTCCTTGCTGCTGCTCGTCACCGACGAGAGCGTGGAGAACGAGCAGCGCGCCACCGAGGCGTTGCTGCGCTCCGCGGTCGACGGCGCCGTGGTCGTACCGGTGCAGGCCGAGTGGGACCACTGGCGCCGTGTCCGGGACAGCGGGATCCCGCTGGTGTTCGTCAACCGTGACGTGCCCGAGCTCGACTGCGACATGGTCGGCGTCGACTACGAACGCGGGTCGTACGAAGCGACCAGCCACCTGATCGCCGGTGGCGCGCGCAGCCTGCTGCTGCTCGAGGAGGACCTGCCGATCACCACGACGGCGGACCGGATCTCGGGGTTTCGCCGGGCGATGACCGACGCCGGGCTCCCGGTCGCGGACGACCTGGTCCGTACGGTTCCCACCCGCCGGTACGACTCGCTCGCCCTGCCCTGGCAGCCGGAGGAGGCGTACCGGTTCGCACAGTCGCTGGACCTGCCGGACGGCATCGTCACCGGGAACGACTACTTCGCGCTCGGTCTGCTTCGCGTCCTCGCCGAGCGCGGCCTTGCCGTACCGGGCGACGTCGCGATCACCGGATACGGCGACCACCCGTACGCGGCGTACCTGCAGCCGCCGCTCACCACGGTCCGCCTGCCCGCCGCCGAGGTCGGCACCACCGCAGTCGACCTGCTGCTGCAACGTCTGAAGTCCGGTGTCGAGCGTCCGCGAAAGACGTTGATCCGCCCGGAGCTGGTGGTCCGGGCGTCGACGGGCGGACGCCCAGCACTCACCAACCTCCAGGACCAGCCGAGTCCGGCGCCCAGCTGAGCGTTGGCTCGGCGGGTGGGGCGGGGTTGGTGAGTGGCTCAGGTCCGCCTACTCTTCCAGCCAGGCGCGCACCGAGTCGTTGTGTTCGCCCAACCGGGGTGGCGGGAGATTGGTCTCGCGCGCGCCGGCGTAGGCGTTGTCGTCGAAACGCAGCGGCGGGCCGGGCAGCTGGATGGTGCCGAGCGTCGGGTGCTCGACGTCGATGAGCAGGCCCTGGGAGCGGGTCTGCTCCCACTCGTACACCTGCTGGAAGTCGCGGACCTTGCCGGCCGGAATCCCCTTGTCCGCAAGGCGTTGCAGCCACACATCAGCCGGTGCGCCGGCGAACGCGTCCTCGATCGCCGCCGTCAGCTCGTCACGGTGCGCCACCCTCGCCGAGTTGGCCGCGAACCGCTCGTCCGCCGGATCGAGGCCGACGATCGGGGCGAACAGCCGCCACAATCCCTCGCTGCCGACCGCGACCTGCACGATGTCGTCCTGGGTGCGGTAGAGCCCGTACGGCGCGATCTGCGCGTGGTGGTTACCGACCCGCACGGGCAACTCGTGCGCGACCGTCCACTTCGTGCCGTGGAACGCGTGCACGCCGACGACCGATGCGAGCAGGCTGGTCCGCACCACCCGGCCCTTACCGGTGATCGAGCGCTCGTGAAGCGCGGCCAGGGCGCCGTACGCGCCGTACATCCCGGCCAGCAGGTCGGCGATCGGCGCACCGACCTTGGTCGGCTCGGTCTCGCCGGTGATGCTCATCAGGCCGCCCTCGCCCTGGGCGATCTGGTCGTACCCCGCCCGGCCGCCTTCGGGGCCGTCGTGACCGAACCCGGTGATCGAGAGGATCACCAGACCGGGGTTCAGCTCGTGCAGCCGCTCGGTGGAGAAGCCGAGCCGGTCCAGGACGCCGGGCCGGAAGTTCTCCAGCAGGATGTCGGCCTTCCGGACCAGCTTGGTCAGGAACTCCTTGCCCGCGTCCGACTTCAGGTCGGCGGTCACCGACTCCTTGTTCCGGTTCGCCGACAGGTAGTACGTCGACTCGCCGTCCACGAACGGCGGCCCCCAGCCGCGGCTGTCGTCCCCGCCGTCCGGCGTCTCGACCTTGATCACGCGCGCGCCGAGATCCCCCAGCATCATCGCCGCGTGCGGACCGGCCAGCGCGCGGGTCAGATCGACGACCACAACATCGGAGAGAAGGTTCTGCACGAGGTCGAGAGTAGGCGAGGACGCCGCGGCGGGCCGTGACGCGACTCTCAGGCGATCACCTTGCGCGCCAGGGACGCGAGGCGGTGCGTGACGTCTCGGGGACGCTCCTGCATGAGCATGTGCCCGGCGCCCGGGTAGATCCACAGGCGGGCACTCGGGAGTTGCGCGGCGATCCGGTTCGCGTGCCGCGGCGGGAGCAGCCGGTCGCGGGTGCCGTGCATGATCTCCACGGGCAGCTCTTCGAGTACCTTCAGCGCGTCCCCGCGGTCGTGCTCGAGCATGGTCTCGAAGAACCCGCCGTACGACGCACCGGGCACCACCGCCAGATCCGCCATGAACAGGTCCACCTCGGCCGGATCCGGCTTCTTCCCGAACACCACCCGCCGCAACGCCGGCCGCTGCAGACCAGCGGCAACCGCCGCGGCCCGCCGCGCGGCGGTCTGCGCCCTGGCCGCCGCACCAGCCGTCCCGGCCTCGCGCGCTTCGGCTGCCGCCTTCCGGGCCAGAGCTTCTGCCTTGCGGGCGTCGCGGCGGTCGATGCTCCGGCCTACCGCGTTCAGCACCCGCGGCGCGATTCGGCTGGCCGCGGGGTCGAACCTCGTGGGGAGGCCGAGGGCGCCTTCGGTGAGGTGGCCGCAGGTGGTGCTGACCAGGGCCGCGGCGCGGATCCGGGAACCGAACAGCTCCGGGCGCCGGTCGGCGGCCGCCATCAGCGTCATCCCGCCCATCGAGTGCCCGGCGTACACGACCGGGCCGGCACCGACGACCTCGTCGAGAACGGTGGCCAGGTCGTCGGCGAGCTGATCGAGACGCGTCGTCCCGGCCGGTGCCGCGTCCGAGCGTCCGTGGCCGCGGTGGTCATAGGTGACGACGCGAACGGCGTCCGGTCCGAGGATCTGCGGCAGGCTCTCGACCTGGTTGTGCCACGAACGCGTCGAGCACGTCCACCCGTGCACCAGCAGCACCGTCACCGGTGCGTCGGCCGGCCCGGCGACCTCGACGTTCAGCCGCACTCCGTCCGGAGTCGTGACCCCGGAGCGCTCCAACTGGATCGTCACGCAGTCTCCCGTTCCCGTTCACCTTCGGCCAGATGGGCTGCTCGCATCCGCCCACCGCGGGCGCCGCGCCCGACCAGCCAGGCGATCCCGATCACCTCGAGCAGTCCGACCACCGCGAGCAGGGCGTACCCGGCGTTCCACATCCATCGTGGCACGTCGGTCCGCTCCTCGCGCCGCAGCACCTGCTGCTCGTCGACGAACTCGACCGTCTGCCCGTTCGACACCTGGATCGCGGGCTTCTCGATCGCCGGGTCCTCCGGCGCGTACACCCAGCTCGCCACCATGTCCCGCCGACCCTGATGCAGCCGGATCATCGACTTCCACTTCCCGTACATCGGCAGCGGGTCCGCCGACCGGTACGTGCCATCGGCAACCTTCTCCATCGGGTGGAACACCAGCCCGCCGCCCTGCCAGGCCAGCGCCTCGAACCAGCGCGCGCCGTCGGCCGCATCGGCGGGCGTGAGAGTGATCGTGACGTACGCCGTCGGCTCGGCCCCCGTGGCCACCCGCTCCAACGACACGACCCCGGACACACCCGCATCCGCCGTCCGCGGCACGCAGAAGAACACCGTCGCCACTACCGCGACCAGTCCGACCGCGCCCAGTTGATGGGTCCGCCGGACCGCGACCGGGCGGATGTGCTTGATCCCGATCGCCCGCTCCTCGCCGGCCACCTCGGCGTACCGGGTCGCGAGCCAGGCCCCGATCAGGCCGGCGCCGGCGCCGACGACCACGCTGTACCCGATCGCGGACGGCAGCACTGACGACGGCCAGGCGATCGGCATCCAGATGTGGCTCCAGGCGTACTCCGCGACCACGCCGACGGTCCCGATCAGCAGGCCGGCGACGGCGCCGAGCCGGAAGCGGTTCTTGTTGCCGAGGGCAAACGCCACGGCCTCGACCAGCAGCGCCTCGACGACCAGCAGCGGGAAGTGCCCGACGATCTCGCCGAGCGGCTCGGCCACCGCCCAGGCGATCCCGCCGCGGATCACCAGGTACACAGCCAGCGCGGCGAACGTCGTCCCCGGACCGCGCCGCGCGCGCAGGATCGTGAACGCCATCGCGGCGCCGAACACGATCAGCAGCGGCTGCAGGATCAGCGGGAACTGCGGTACCCCGTAGTTGAACTCGGTGCTGAACAGGTCCCAGGCGATCAGCAGCGCGCCGACCGACACGATCTCCTGGAACAGCCGCCGCTTGTTCGGCCCGGCCAGCTGCTCGACCTCGGCGATCGCGAGCAGCCGCGCGAAGATCGAGAACACCACGCCGCCGATCATCAGCAGGTGGGTCGGTCCCCAGAGCGTGACGTCCTCGCCGAACAGCCGGTGCCAGACGTCGTCGAGCGGGAAGCCGACCAGCGCGAACGTGCCGCAGACCGTGACGAGCGCCGCGCTGCACGGGATCCGCCAGCCGCGGGTGAGCTTGATCGTCCGGGCAGGCAGCGGCTTGCCGGCGAGCGCGATCGGCAGCACGCCGGACACGATCACGCCGAGGATGCCGAAGAAGATCGGGTAGTGCGCCGGCGTACCGAACGGGCCGGTGTCACGCCCGCGGTCGATGTGCACCGCGATGTCCCACCAGACACCGAACGCGCAGGCGAGCAGCGAGACGGCGTGCAGGTACGGCGTCAGCGCGGCCCATCGGGGGACTCCATCCAGTCTCCCGATGGTGTCCGCGAACCGTCCTACCAGCGTGACGTGGCCGGTGCGTTCGCGCCACAGCAGCACGGCGAGTGCGAGGTAGAGCACCGACACGACGCCGGTGACGATCGCGATCTGGTCGAACGTCGCCGTACCGGTGGTCGCCAGCGGGATCGCCATGGAACTCCTTCACGACATGAGGCATGCGCCATGGTGCATGTTACATCTACTATGTAACGTGGAGTCTGGAAGACTGTCAAGGGTGGATGAGGAGCTCACTGTCGACCAGCTCGCCGCCAAGGTGGGCATGACGGTCCGGAACGTGCGTGCCTACGCCGGGCGGGGGCTGATCCCGCCGCCGCGGCTGGTCGGCCGGACGGGGTATTACGGGCACGACCACATCGCCCGGCTGACGCTGGTCCGCGAGCTGCTCGACAAGGGCTACACGCTGGCCGCGGTCGAGCGGATGATGGGCGAACTGCCCGACGGCGCGATGGCGCTCGGCGTGTTCGAGACCCTGGTGAACCCGTGGACGCCGTCGGAGCCGGAGGAGCTCGACGAGTTCCAGCTCGCCGAGCGGGCCGGCGTACCGCACGACCCGGCGGTGATCGAGCAGATCGTCGAGCTCGGGATCGCCGAGCGACTGGACGACGGCCGGCTGCGGATCCCGAACCCGGACCTGTTGCGCACCGGCCTCGAGGTGATCAAACTCGGCGTCCCGATGCAGGCGATCTTCGAGATGCTGCCGAAGCTCTTCGCACAGGCCGACGCGGTCGCCAAGACGTACGTCGAACTGTTCCGCTCGACCGTCTGGCGCGACTTCACCAACGCCGGCATGCCCGCCGACGGCTGGCCCGAGATCCAGCGCACCCTCGAAGGCATCATCCCCCTGGCCGGCCAGGCCCTGGTCGCCGCCTTCCGCGAAGCCATGGCCCACGAAATCGAAACCGTCGCCTACGAAGAACTCGGCCTCGACCCCAAAGCCCTCCCCTCAACAGGCTGATCGAGGCGCTCGGCAGGCATTTTCCCTACCCCGAAAAACTGTCCATGGTCCCCGGTAGCGTCCCTTAGAGAACCCGGACGTGACGGCCGGGGGCGGTTGGGTAGTCGGATAGGTAATCCTCCGCATGTCTGAACCGCGCCTCATCCGGGAGCGTTTAGCTACCAGAACAACCCGGCAGGAGGAAGAGGATGCGACAGCAGCAGATTCGTCGGCGGCCCCGCACCACCACCACGCGCCGTCAGACGCAGACCCTCGATCTCCGGACCCCGTCCGGCCGCCGCCTGCCCTTCTGAGAGCCAGTGCCATGAAACTCCGACTGCATGTCCACCACGTCCGCACCGGCGGCTGGTGTGCCGACATCGACGACGACAACGACCGGCAGCCCGACGACCCGTACTGGTGCGTCGCCGACTGGCCGACCCTGGAGTCCGCCCTCACCGCCGGCTGCGCGCGCCTGGCCGAGCTGGCACTGGCCGGCACGCCGTCCCGCGTCAGCGGCTACTACGAACCGGCCCTGGCCGCCTGAACCAACGGGGAACGGGGAGGCCCGGCGAACCGCAGGGGGTTTGCCGGGCCTCCGCCGTTTCAGTCGCCGCGCTGGTCCGTCCAGCGCCCGTCGCGCGGCCGACTCCGAAGTCTCCGCAGGAGGCTTTCAAGCTTGTCCTGCGCGCCTACGTCCATGACTTCGATCTGTGCGCGCTGTGCCTTCGGCCCGGTCGGCGGCGGCAGGATGACGATCGTCCCGCGCGGGACATCCTTGGACCGCGAGATCTTCGCATCGCCCTTTGCATCGATCCTGATCACGACCCCGCGCGCCAGCCCGCGAACCAGCCGAAGAATCGCAGACACGAGCATGGTGAGCGACGCCGAGCCCACCAGCGCGTACTCGAGATAGGTGAATCCCCCAGCGATCTGCGCGTTGCCGCTCTCCTCCGACAGCCCGACCTCAGCCGTCGTCCGGATCTCACTCAGGTACCCGTACGCCTCCAGCCCGTTCTGGATGTTGATGACCTGGTTGAGCGAACCGACGTACTCGAAGGCGAGGATGTCCTCCACCTGACGCACCGACCAACGGGTCTGATCCGAGTTACTCGACCAAGAGGCCGTCTGCGATATGTAGCGCAGCGCATCGAGATCAGGGTCTTCACGAACCTTCGAGAACTCCGGACCCACCGGGTACCAGTACTTGCCACTGGACGTCGGCGACGCGTGCTCGACGTGGAACAAGGTCAACTGCGCGATTCGCGCACCCGGTGTCAGCGCGATCGGAGTGTCGCTGTTGTTGACCAGCTCGAGAGTGACGCACCCCCTCGAACGAGGCTGCACCTGGACAGCAGTCGCTGTCGTCAGTCCGAGACGCCCGTAAGAGCTTCGCGTCACGACCTGAGCGACTACGTCGTCCGGAAGTACGATGTACTCGAGCGTGCTCGCGAGGACCAGCTCGCGCGGATGCAGGATGAAAGACTCGCCCCAGGTCTTCACGACATGCTCCTGGAGGTTGCGCGGATCCTGCTCCGCACTGACCGGATCGAACGCCTTGGTCGCCGAATGCCGGAAGACGATGAAGTCGGGACTGAGCCGTACGTCGATCCCCGCAGCCTGAACAGCTTCGGGAAGCAGCGGCGTGACCACGATCCGTCGCTCGTCGCCAAGCGCGATCCGGCCCTCGATGGCTGCCCGGGACATCACCCCACCTGACAGCTCGACTGCAGGCGCGTTGACGGGCGGCATCGGCAGAACACTCTCACCGGCCGCCCGCCACAGAGCACAGAACTCAAGTGTGTCGATCGCCTTGCTGGCAAGATCGTCCAGCACGACACGCTGTTCGCGGCCCTCGAACGTCACACCCTCGAGCGGCGCAACCTCGTCCTCTTTCGGCTGCTCGACGACAAGCCGCTCGCGCGCATGCCACGAGGCGTTGACCACGTCGGCGACCGAAACCTCTTCGCCGAGGGCGGCCGGACTTAGGCAATGCGTTCCACCGGGCACACCGGACAGCAGCTCGTCGCGCAGCCAGGAGATCACGTCGACACGCGCCGCGGGCGTATACATCTCACCCCACGACATGACGCTCGCCGCGATCTTGTCGATTCCCCGATCCAGAACATTCGTCAGATAGCCGGCCTTCGGCGCCGCACGCCCATTCGTACGCTTCAGATAGTCCCGCCACGCATCGAGCCCTGGGCTCGTCGGTGACTGCCCCATAAGTTCCATCAACCTGAACATCGCGCCGATCCGCGTCCCGAGACTGGGATGCGTGCTCGACGCATCTTGCGGGGCTCCTGACTCGGGCCCCCGTCGTCGTCTCAGCGCCGAGAGGAATTCAGCCACCGCGCTGAGTCCGGCCGGCCCGTACAGACGGACCGCGTTGAGATCACACGCAATCTCCTCGACCCATCGGCCCAGGATCTGCCGAAGATGCTGGACTACGCCCAGCTCGCCACCACCGCCCAACGGCGAGGCCTCGTCGATCAGAGCGGCGAGCTCGGCATCCTCGTCGTCGATCAAACCGCCGAGATTGGGCAGGCCCTTGCCGTAGCCGCGGAGCGCTTCGATCCGTACATGTGCCAGTTCGTGGCCGATGCTGATTGGGTACCACAGCGCCCGAGTGCCCTCGATGTAAGGAACCGAGATAACCGCCAGCCGCGGTATCGGGAGCGTGCTGTTGAACTCACGCCACCTGATGGTGAAGTTCCGGAACAGGTACGAACCCAGATCGGAGCGGTGCGTCTCGAAACTGTCCGGAGGACCGACGGTGAGCACCGGCTCGAAGTCGTTCAGTCCGTGTGCTCGGAGCTCCCTGCGGGCGATGGTCCGCAGCGCCCGCGGTACGTCGCTCTGTTTCCCGCGCGCGAACCTTTCGTCGAAAAGATTCTCCTTCTCGGAGAAATCCTGCAGGCGCATTTCGAGGACGGCGTTCTTCATCGCCGGATTGGCGCTCATGGCCAGGTCCGCTTCGACCTGCAGACCGACCAGGTCCGTGTAGAGATAGAACATCTCAAGCGCGGCGTTATAGGCATCGTCAGTCCGGGAGTGGCTGGCTTGCAGCGATCTCACGTACGACCCCAGGCTTCCGGCTCTGTCCAGCAAAGAACGACTCAGCGTGCTGGCATAGTCGGCCACAAATCCCCCTCTTCGATTTCGCGGCAACTAGAAAATGTCGACGGAGCCGCCACCGACCAGCCGGCGCGCAGCCGAGGAGAAGATGTCCGAGACCTTGGCGGCGCCGGACGTGCTGCCACGCCGGGTCGCGCGGATCCATTCCAAGACTTCGGCAATCAGATCGATCCGCAACTGCCGCTCCTGAGCCGGACTGCCATCCCCCTCGTGCTGCTGTGGCAGGAGCGATTGCAGCGTGATGGCGGACAGTTGGGCACCGTCCCCCAGCGCACTGCGCAGCGCCGCGACCGGCGGTGCCGCGTCGAAATCCTCACCATCCAGCATGATCGCCAACTCGGCGGTCAATGTGCGCTCCGCGTCGTCCAGCGCCCAGTCGAGCGACCTCGGCTGTCCTGTCGCCACCTGATCAGCTGCCACGGCGACATACGGAACAAGTAATGCAGGCGCCATGGGCAATAGGCTGGAATTGTCTGACATCGCCCCTCCACTCCGTCAGTCCCCCATGACGGATAGTCGCACGGAATCAGCCTGTGCGGAACCATTTACGGAGCATCTAAGTTCAAGCGTCTATCTATCTGCGGGCTCAGCCTTCCATGCAGCCGGCGATTCCGGCAGGTCGCCGAGGTCGGCGTCCCAGTCGTCTTCGTCGTCGGGGAGGGTCGACTCGTTGCGGCGGGCGATGCGGAGGAAGGCGACGATGAGGAGGATCGGGCCGAGGACCATCGCGGTCTCGGGGATCCCGCCCATGTGCATCGCGATCATGAGGCCGTCACCAGCGCGATCCCGCCGGCCGTGAAGGCGACCATCGCGGCCAGCATCGGGTACTGCGCCCGGCGCAGCTGCCTGCGGCGGAACAGGCCGGTCGCGCGATCGTGCGCGGACACCACCCCGAGGACGTGTCCGAGCACGATCGCGCCGATCTGGATCCCCGCGATCAGGCCGGTCCCGAGGAACGCGTAGTCGATCGGCGTCCCGCTCGTGCCGAGCAGGTCCCAGCCGCGCCCGAACGGGTCGGTCGCGAGCAGCCAGCCCGCCTGCCCCTGGAACAGCGCGAAGGAGAAGTAGTGCGCGACGGCGTACCCGATCGCGATCGGCAACAGCGAGTGCGCGAACGCTCCTGGCAGTCCGGCCGCCCCGACCGCACCCGGGCGGATCCGCGCCGCGCCGGTCGTGCGCGCGGCCAGCAGGAACAGCCCGGTGACGATCGCGACCGTGACGACCAATCCCAGCGTGTACGCCGGAATGTGGGCGATCCCACCCGTCAGCCGCGTCCAGACGGACCAGCGAGAGATGCCGTCGAAGGCCGTCGACCCGAGCAGCAGGCACAGCAACCCGACGATCCCCGGCTCCTGCGGCATCGTCGCCAGTCCGGCCAGCGGGTTGCGCAGCTCGAGCCGGCCGTGGCCGTCGCGCCCGAGCGGGCTCAGCCGCGCGAGCACCTCGGCGTACACCTCGAAGCTGTCCCCGGTCCCGAACCAGGCCGGCCCGTAAACGATGCCTGCGGCAACGTTCAGCACGGCGTACGTCGTGGCGAAGAACGCGACCACCCGCGGGTCGGATCCCTCCGGGTAGACGAGTTCCAGCCACAGGAACCCGGCCAGTCCGGCGACGGCCGGCCAGTACGCGATCCCGCGGGGCAGCGGCCGGTACGACGTGCGCCGTACGACGCCGGCGATCGTCCGCAACGGGTTCGCGAGCCGCCAGATCGGGCCGCAGAGCAGCGAGAGCGGGATGATCCCGACCCAGATCCACACGTACAGCCAGGTCGGCGCCGGGTTCAGCGATGGGTCGCCGAGCCAGGCGGCGCCGAGCAGCAGCGCCAGCAGCACCAGCCCCACCACCTTGAGGACGACACGGGTCGCCGGGGCGTCGACGATCCGGGTCAGCACGCCGAGCGGCCGGCCCACGGTCCCCTCGAACCGCGGGCGCGACCAGAAGGCAGCCAGCGCGAAGAACGACACCGCGACAGCGGCACCGGCGGAGTAGATCGCCAGCCACAGCGGCACCGGCAGGTCCCCGCGACCGCCGATCCCGTGCAGCGGCAGCAACTGCACCAGCACGCGCGCCGCCTCCGATCAGTATCAGACCGATCGAATGTAACACGCACGATGTCACATAGAAAGCGTCTGATACTCACCGGGATCGAAGTGCCGGGTCAGCTGCCGGAACCGGAAGGTGAACGACGGCCACAGGGTCGTGTTGCGGCCCTCCGAGTCCAGGTACCAACTGGTGCAGCCGCCGCGGGTCCAGACCGTGTTCCGCATCGACGAGCGGACCCCGTCGACGAACGCGCGCTGCACGTCCCGCCGTACTTCGACCTCCCGGAGGCCCTGCACGTCCATGGTCTTCAGCGCGTCGAGGATGTACGCGATCTGGGACTCGATCATGAACACCATCGAGCTGTGGCCGAGGCCGGTGTTCGGCCCGATCAGCATGAAGAAGTTCGGAAAGCCGGCGATCGCCGTCCCGAGATGGGCCTCCATGCCGTCGGCCCAGGCCGCGCGCAGCGAGACGCCGTCGCGGCCGTGCACCATGTCCATCACCGGCAGGTCGGTGACCTTGAAGCCGGTGCCGTAGATGATCGTGTCGACCTCGTGCTTCACGCCGTCGGTGGTGACGATGCCGGTCGGCGTCACCTCGGCGATCCCGTCGGTGACCACCTCGACGTTCGGCCGCGCGAGCGCCGGGTAGTAGTCGTCGGAGATCAGCACGCGCTTGCAGCCGAGCGTGAAGTCCGGCGTCAGCTTGGCCCGCAGCAGCGGGTCGCGGACCTGGTGCGCGAGATGCTTCTCGGCCACCTTCTGCGCCTGCTTCATGATCGCCGGCAGCTTCGTGAACCCGAGCACCATCGACTCGCGACCCCAGTAGATCCCGGCCCGGACAGCCTTCTGCACCAGCGGGAAGCGGCGGTACACAGCCTTCTCGGCCGCGGTGATCTTGCGGTCGGGCCGCGGCATCACCCACGGCGGCGTCCGCTGGAACAGGTGCAGCTCCTCGACCTCGGGCTGGATCGCCGGCACGAACTGGATCGCCGACGCGCCGGTGCCGATCACGGCGACCTTGCGGCCGCTGAGGTCCAGGTCGTGGTTCCAGCGCGCGGAGTGGAAGACCTCCCCCTCGAAGTCCTCGATGCCGGGCAGCTTCGGGTACGACGGCTCGGCCAGCGGGCCCATCCCGGACAGCAGGATGTCCGCGGTGAACGTCTGCTGGTTCGTGGCGATCTGCCAGCTGCCGTCCTGCCGGCGCGCCGACTCGACGGTGTTGCCGAAGCGGATGTGCGGGCGCACGCCGTACGCGTCGGTGACGTTGCGGAGGTAGTCCTCGATCTCGGGCTGCGGCGAGAACGTCGACGACCACTCCGGATTCGGGGCGAAGGAGAACGAGTACAGGTGCGACGGCACGTCGCAGCGGCACCCCGGGTAGGTGTTGTCGCGCCAGGTGCCGCCGACGTCCTCGGCGCGCTCCAGCACGACGAAGTCGTCGTATCCGGCCTGCTTCAGGCGGACCGCCATCCCGATGCCCGCGAACCCGGTCCCGATCACCACGATCCGATGCCGCTCGCCCATGAGGTTCTCCAGCCCATTGTCGGAAGCCACTCGGTCGGAACTTACTCGCAGTAAGTTACTCGGAGTCAGTTAGACTGCGCAAGTGACCTCGACCACGGAACGTCCACCGAAACGCCGCCGTGATCGCGCGGCCCGCGAGCGGGAGATCCTCGAGGCGGCCGAGCGGATCTTCGGCGAGCGCGGATACCAGGGCACGTCGATGGACGACGTCGCCGCGAAGGTCGGGGTGTCCAAGCCGCTGATCTACCAGTACTACGGCTCCAAGGACGGCCTGTTCCTCGCCTGCCTGGCCCGGCTCCGCGGCCACCTGCTCGACACTGTGGCCGACGCGGTGATGGCCGCCCCGAACGCCGAGGACGCGCTGTACGCCGGGTTCCTGGCCTGGTTCCGCTTCCTCGACGAGCACCCGCAGGCGTGGTCCGTCCTGGTCGACGAAGGCATGCTGAGCGCCGGCCCGGCCGCGGCGGCGACCGACGAGGTCCGCGCGGCGTTCATCGAGCTGATCGCGACGATGGTGCGGATGAACCTCCCCGCCGGCCGCGCGATCGACGACGACGAGGTCCAGATCGTCGCCCAGTCCATCTCCGGCGCCACCGAGCGCCTGGCCATCTGGCGCACCCGCACCCCCACCCCGCCGACCCCCGAGAAGGTCGCCCGCACCCTCCAGGACCTCCTCTGGCAGGGCCTGCACACCCTGAAGTCGAGCTGATGCAGGTCGAGTCCTACCCGGAGGCCGCCGTACCCGCGGCCCTTCGCGCCCAGGTCCACGAGCTACAGAACCAGGCCTGGCCGTCCGATCCCCCGCCACCCGCCGATACTCCGGTCCATGACCCGGCGCTGCATCCGCTCTCGATGCTTCTCGTCGACGAAGGGCTGGTGGTCGCCGCGCTGGACGTCCTGCGCAAACCGCTCCAGCACAGCGGCACCACCTTTCGCGCCGGCGGCCTCAGCACTGTCGTCACCCGCGAGACACTCCGCGGCCGCGGGTACGGTCACCAGCTGGTCGCCGCGGCCCGCGACGTGATGGCCGACCTGCGCCTCGACCTCGGCCTCTTCACCTGCGACCGTGCTCTGCAGCCGTTCTACGAGTCAGCAGGCTGGCAGCACCTTGCCGGCACGGTCCTGATCGGTGGCACGCCCGACGACCCGTTCCCCAGCGATCAGCCCGGCTTCGACAAGGTCACGCTGGCCGCGTTCTTCACCTCCACCGCCCGGCAACTCGCCCCGACGTTTCGCAACGCCCGCATCGGACTCTACCCGGGCTCGATCGACAAGCTCTGGTGACTTCAGGCGCTCGACGTGAAGTCGCTCAGGATGTCGGCGACGGATTCCTGGCCGTCCGCGAGGGTGCCGGGGCGGCGGTCGAGGTAGTACGGGATCGCGATGACCACCAGGGAGAGCGCCCAGCCGCGGGCGCGGAGCCAGGTGGCGTCGTCGATCTCGAGGGCTTCGCGGTACGCCGCCCGCGACGCGCCCTCGAACAGCCACCACGCGGGCAGGACGTCGCCGGCCGGGTCGGCCGCGCTCGCCGTACCGAAGTCGATCACCGCCGACAGCTTGCCGTCGGCAACCAATAGGTTGCCGGACATCAGGTCGCCGTGGATCCACCGCGGTACGCCGTCCCAGGTGTCCGCGCCCAGCGACTCCTCCCATGCGGCCGTCAGCAGACCGGTGTCGAAGTGTTCCTTCAGCTGGTCCAACGCCTCGCGGAACATCACGTCACGCGGCGCCAACGGCGTACCCCGGGTGAACGGGTCGCCGTCCGGCACCGGCGCATCGGTCGTGTCCACCTCGCGCAGCGTCCGTACGAAAGCAGCCAGATGCCGTGCAGCTCGTACGGCGTCGACCGACTCCGGCGCGAACGGCGCCCCAGGCAACCATCGGTAGACGCCCCAGGTGAACGGATAGTCCTCGGAGGGCCGCCCGAGCTCCAGCGGTTCCGGGATCGGCAGCGAGACGTGCGGCGCCAGCCGCGGCATCCACGCCAGGTCCTTCTCGACCTGCCCCTGGTTCCGCACGGTGCGCGGCAGCCGGACGGCCAGCTCGTCGCCGACGCGGAACGTCACGTTGTCGGTGCCCGATCGCTCGACCACCCGCGCCGGCAACCCGGCCCACTGCGGGAACTGCTCGGCCAGCAACCGCTCCACCAGCGCGGAGTCGATCGCCACCTCGTCGTCATGCAGCTTCGGCACACCCGTCACCGCGCGACCCTCACACCGGCCACGCCGGACGGTCAACCGATTTCCGGCGGCAGGGCCTAGAGTGTTTACCTCGTGGAGCTTCCTGAGGCGTGGCAGCGCGCCGTCGTACCACCGCTGCCGACCACCAGGTCAGACATCGTCGACGAGTTCGCACGCACGATCTACGGCCGTACGCCGACGGGTGGTGAGGTGACCGAGCTGGTCCTGCGTTCGCGCGACGACGGTGTGCTCGACGGCGCGGCCGATCGGTTGCGGCACCACGCGGTGATCGCGTGCCCGCTCGGCAACCTCGAACTCGACACGCTCACCCACCTGCCGTCCGGCGCGAGCGACGCGCCCGTCGTCGTGGTGCTCAACTTCAAGGGCAACGACGAGACGATCGAGGCCTGGCCGTACGCGAAGGCGACCGCGGCCGGGTACGCCGTACTCACCGTCGACTACCAGCAGATCGAGCCGGACGACCCGGCGCCGTCCGCAGCCGGCGTCCGCGCGTTGTTCCCCGCGGAGACTTGGGGCGCGGTCGCGGCCTGGGCTTGGGGACTATCGCGCCTGCTCGACATCGCCGGACGCATCTCCGGCATCGACACCGTCGGCGCGGTGGTGCTCGGGCACTCGCGGCTCGGGAAGGCCGCGCTCTGGGCCGGCGTGCAGGACGAGCGCTTCGCCGTCACCGCCGCTAACAGTTCCGGCTGCTGCGGCGCGGCGCTGTTCCGGCACCCGGCCGGCGAGGACATCGCGGCGATCACCTCACGGTTCCCGCACTGGTTCGTGCCGTCGTTCGCGGCGTACGCCGGCCGCGAGAACGACCTGCCCGTCGACCAGCACCAGCTCCTGACGAGCATCGCCCCGCGCCGCGTCGCCGTCACCAGCGCCGAGGACGACGCCTGGGCCGACCCGATCGGCGAATACCTCGCCGTGGTCGCCGCCCGCCCGTCGTTCGCCCCGAACGCCATCGGCTACCACCTGCGCCCCGGCGGCCACGACCTCCTCGAGGAGGACTGGCTGTACGTCCTGGACTTCGTACGCAAGCTGGTCGACTGACGGATGACCTATCCTCAGAATCTCACTGAGGGGCGGCAGTTGGGGGCGGAGTTGGACACGCGGGAGAACCGGCACGAAGCAGGTCGGGGATGGGTTGCGCTGCAGGCTTGGATGGCAGCTCTCGGGATCCTGAGTCTCACTGTGTTGGTCGTCTCGGGAGTGCTGTGGATCGCAACCGTTGGCGGTGCTGGGACGGTGGCTCTGTGGTCCTGTGGGATCGCACTCGTGACCTTCCTGCTCGCCTTGGCTCTGGCGCAGCATCCGCAGGTCAAGCAGGACATGCAGAAGCGTTCCGAGGATGCCGAGCAGGAGCGCTTGCGCAAGATCGAGGCGGACGCCGAGGCGGCGACTCGTGAATCCGCGGCCCGGCGACAATTACTTGAGGCCGGCTTCGAGAACTCGGTACGGCGACGGGCACAGGCCATTCCGCCGCTCGGGACTCCACTGAAGGAAGCTTTGACGATCGTTGCTCCTCTGGACAATCAATGGAACCCGGAGCAGATCGCCGCCCGCGCCTATCGGTTCTCGCGGGTAGAGATACGACCTGACGAGCGGATCATCGCCATCATCGCCGACGGCCAGCGCCCCGAGCTGACGGTGGTCATGACGACCCGAGGCGCGGTCGCCAAACGAGGAGCAGATGTCTGGCGTACCGAGGGCGACAGAACGCCCGATCCGTCGCTGATGGCCATCGATCGGGAGCAATGGCTGAGCTACGCGGCCCCCGGCATGCGGCCTGACACTTACACGCTCGCCGTCGAGGTCCGTCGCCGCCTGCAAGGCGAGGAGAAGAGCAGCCGCGGGTCAGGGCGCGGCCGTCGCACATCCGCGACCAGGCCGGTGCAGCGTTTGATCAGGGATGCTCGTGACGCGGAACTCGTCGCCGCCGAATGGATGCGGTTCCTCGGGTTCGCAGATGCCACAGTCACGCCGGTGGGCGCTGACGCCGGGATCGACATCGAGGCATCGAAAGCCGTCGCGCAAGTCAAGATGGAGGCGGTGCCGACGGGGAGACCCGCTCTGCAGCAACTGCACGGGGCGGCCGTCGCAGTCGGCAAGCGTGGCCTGTTCTTCTCGCTCGCCGGCTACACCCCGCAGGCGAGCGCCTGGGCCGAACAGGTAGGCATACCGCTCTTCCGCTTCGATCTCCAGGGCGTTCCTGAACCAGTCAACTCCAGCGCCGGCGTTCTGCTTGCTGACGCCGGACAGGACATTGCACCGGGCGCCTGAACCGCCGCGGTTCAGTCGCCGAACATCTCGTGGATGGCGGCTTCCTGGTCGTCGGTCAGGTCGGTGTGGATCAGCTTGGCGCGCAGGCCGGTGCGCTGGAAGGTCGCACGGACCTGATCGGTCACCTCGTCGCTGGACAGCAGGAACAGCGCCGACGTACCCGGCGTCACCTGGCGACGGACCTCCTTGATGAAGTCGTCGTCGATCCCGACGTCGATCAGCGATCCGGCGACCGCGCCGGCCGCCGCACCGATCGCGGCGCCCGCCCACGGCATCAGGAAGATCGTCCCGAACAGCATTCCCCAGAACAGCCCGCCGACCGCTCCCGGACCTGTCATGTTCCGCACCTGGCGAGTCCGCGGCCGCCGCTTCTCCGGCTGCCACGACACGGACGCTGCGTCATGGATCCGGATCAGCTTCTGCTTCGCCAGACTCTCCAACGTCCCGATCGCCTGGTTGGCCCCGTCCCAGCTCTCGAACTTCCACACCGTCAACGTCGCCACCACACCGCTCCCCTCACGCCCATCCACAGTCTCCTGCGCAGCGCACGCCTGCCGATGTACGCCGACCCGCACGCCCGTAGGCACCCCGCCCCGCGCCCGCCGCACGCACACCCCGCCGTGCACGACGCCCGCCGCACCACGCACTCCAGTCCCCACGTCACTCACCCCGATCGCCTGTCCTGCCTCAACACTTCACTGGACGCTCCTTCCCACCGATCAGTTGCCGACTTCTCACCCCGAGGACGCAGTCCATCACCACCAACCCCCAGGAGCCAGACCTCACCAACCCCTAGGTATCCCTCACAGGGTTTCGGCTGACGGATGTCATGGGTAGCTCGTGACGGGCGATCGATGGGTGCGGCGGGGTGGTCCAGCAGGCTTCTGGGTATGACGACAACGACTGCGGTCAGCCTGCGGGGTGTGACCAAGAGGTATGCGGACGTGCAGGCCGTCGCCGGGGTGGATCTGACCATCCGGGCCGGTGAGGTGGTGGCGCTGCTCGGGCCGAACGGGGCGGGCAAGTCGACCACGATCGAGATGCTGCTGGGTCTGGTCAAGCCGGACCAGGGCGCCGTCCAGGTGTACGGCGGTACGCCGACGGACGCGATCGCCAAGGGCCAGGTCGGCGTGATGCTGCAGAGCGGCGGCATCATCGAGGACGCCAAGGTCGGTGAGCTGCTGGAGTTGGTGGCCGGCCTGCACAACGACCCGATGCCGGTACGGGAGGCCCTGGAGCGGGCCGGGATCGCGGACCTCACCAAGCGGACGATGAAGGCCCTGTCCGGCGGCCAGAAGCAGCGGGTCCGGTTCGCGATGGCGATCATCCCGCAGCCGGACCTGATCGTGCTGGACGAGCCGACGACCGGGATGGACGTCGAGTCCCGGCGCGACTTCTGGGCGTCGATGCACGCCGAGACCGCCCGCGGCCGGACGGTCCTGTTCGCGACCCACTATCTGGAGGAGGCGGACTCGTACGCCGATCGCGTGGTGCTGATGCGCAGCGGCAAGGTCGTTGCCGATGGCACCGCCGCGCAGATCAAGGCGAGCGTGTCCGGCCGCACCATCCGCGCCACGATCCCGGGCGCCGACCTGGCGGCGCTCGCGTCGCTGCCCGGCGTCCGCAACGTCGAGACCCGCGGTGACGTCGTGCTGCTGCAGTGCGGCGACTCCGACGGCACCTTGCGCCACCTGCTCGAGAACACGAGCGCCCACGACATCGAAGTGACGTCCGCCGACCTCGAGGACGCCGTCCTCGCGATCAGCGCGGCCCAAGAGGAGAGCCTGGCATGAACCGCGACTACCTGATCTTCGACATCCGCCGCACACTGCGGAACCGGCGGGTGCTGATCTTCTCGATCCTGATGCCGCTGGTGCTGTTCCTGATCTTCGGCCTGACGATCCCGCAGGACGCCAACGAGGCCGGGATCTCCGCGATCGCGTACGTGATGGTCAGTATGGCGATGTTCGGCTCGATGTCCGCGGCGATGAGCAGCGGCGGTGTGATCGCGGCCGAGCGCGACGGGGGCTGGAACCGCACGCTGCGGCTCACCCCGTTGAAGCCGCAGGCGTACGTCGTCAACAAGGTGATCCTGAGCCTGCTGCTCGCGATCCCGCCGCTGGTCGTGGTGTTCCTGTGCGGCATGACGTTCGGGCACGTGCACCTGAGCGCCGGCCAGTGGCTGACGGTCGCGCTGGTGTCCTGGCTCGGCGCGCTGCCGTTCGCCGCGATCGGCCTGGTCATCGGGTACATCGCGAAGCCGGACAGCGTCCAGCCGATCACCGGTCTGAGCACGATGCTGATCGCGGCGTTCGGCGGCCTGTGGCTCCCGGTCGACCAGATGCCGTCGGTGATGAAGCACATCGCCCAGCTCACCCCGGCGTACTGGACCGGTCAGACCTCGCGGAGCGCGCTGGCGCAAGGCGGGCTGGACACCCACGCGCTGCTGGTGGTGCTCGGCTGGACCGTCGCGCTCGGGTTCATCGGCCTGCGCCGGTTCCGGGCCGACACCGCCCGCGCCTGAGCACCGGGCGATAGCGTGACCACCGTGAAGACACCGCCGACGCTTGTGGAAGCGCTCGCCGAGCGCGGAGGCCGCCCAGGACCTGGGCGGTGGGGCTGGCTGGCGGCCGGGGTCTGGTTGTTCTACCTGTCCCAGCCGTTCGAGGAGATCATCCACCGGCAGGGAACGACCCGGGTCCTCGGTCTGGTCACGCTGTCGCTGTTCGCGCTGTCGTATCTCGGTTTCTTCGGCTGGGTCCGCTGGGTGGGCCTCGGCGCCGGCGGGATGCCGACCTGGCAGCGCCTGCTGTACCTCGGCGGCATGCTCGCCCTCTGCCTGCTGATGCTGCCTGCGGCCGGTCAGCAGGCGCTGACCTGCCTCGTCTACATCTCCGCGGTCGCGATGATGGCCGTCGATCTCCGGATCGCGATCGGCATCGTCGCGCTGCTGCTCGGCGGCGCCGAGTTGTCGATGCGGATCGTGCCGGGCTGGACCGACGACGGCAGCTACGGGTTCGCGATCTTCCTCGGCGCGCTGGCCGTGTTCGGGATGCGCCGGGCGATCCAGCGCAGCCTCGAGCTGAACGCGGCCCGCAAGGACATGGCCGAGCTGGCCGTCCAGGAGGAGCGGAACCGGTTCGCCCGGGACCTGCACGACATCCTCGGCCACTCGCTCACGGTCATCACCGTGAAGGCGGAGCTGGCCGGCAAGCTGATCGCGGCGAACCCGGCGCGGGCAGCCGCCGAGGTCGCGGACGTCGAGAGCCTGGCACGGGCCGCGCTCGCGGACGTGCGGGCGGCAGTCGCCGGGTATCGCGAGCTGAGCCTGGCCGGTGAGCTGGTCTCGGCCCGCGCCGCGCTGCAGGCCGCCGAGATCAAGGCGGACCTCCCGACCGCGGTCGACGAGGTTCCCGAGGAGAACCGCGAGCTGTTCGCCTGGATGGTTCGGGAAGGCGTCACGAACGTCGTACGACATTCCGGCGCGAAGCGCTGCACGATCCGGATCTCGGCGACGCAGATCGAAGTACTCGACGACGGAAAGGGCCCGACGCCGGGCGGCGGCGCGTCCGGCCACGGGCTGGTCGGGCTGCGCGAACGGGCGAACCAGGCCGGTGCGAGTGTGCAGGTCGGTCAGGCGCCGGGCGGCGGGTTCCGGCTGGCAATGAACGTCGGGCTGTGAGGATGGTGCGGTGAGCATCCGACTGCTGATCGCCGACGACCAGGCTCTGGTCCGCGGTGCCCTGGCCGCCCTGCTCGACCTGGAGCCCGACCTGGAGGTGGTGTCCGAGGTCGGTCGCGGCGACGAGGTGATCGACGCGGCGAAGAACGCCCGGCCAGACGTCGCCCTCCTTGACGTGGAGATGCCCGGGCTGGACGGCATCGAGGCGGCCGCCGCGCTGCGCGCCGCCGTACCGGGGGTGCGGGTGCTGATGGTGACCACGTTCGGCCGGCCCGGGTACCTGCGCCGCGCGATGGAGGCCGGGGCTGCCGGGTTCGTCGTCAAGGACACCCCGGCGACGCAGCTCGCGGACGCCGTACGACGCGTCCACCAGGGGCTGCGCGTGGTCGACCCGTCGCTCGCCGCCGAGACCTTGGTGGCGGGGACGAGCCCGTTGACTGGCCGCGAGTCCGACGTACTGCGGGCTGCCCGCGAGGGCGGCACCGTGGCGGACATCGCCAAGGAGCTGCATCTGTCCGAGGGAACGGTGCGCAACCATCTCTCGGCCGCTATCGGCAAGACCGGCGCACGGACCCGCGCCGAGGCGGCGCGGATCGCGCTCGACAACGGCTGGTTGTAGCCGGTCCCTACCTCTAGGGTTGCCTCAGGGGAGGGATGTTCGATGTCGATCGAGAGTTTCAGCGTTCGGGGGCGGTTGGCGGACACGGGTGAGGGGATCACCGCCGACGAGTTGCAGCTGGCGGCGCGGAATCACGGCATGCCGCTGGAGGGTCTGCGGTACGACGTGACGCCGCCGGGACTGCATTACGTGCTGGTGCACTACGACATCCCGGCGACGAACGCGGGCGACTGGGTGCTGAGCGTGGACGGGTGCGTCGAGCAGCCGTTGTCGTTCGGGCTGACCGAGTTGCGCGCGATGGGCCGCCGGACCGTCCGGGTCACGTTGGAGTGCGCCGGCAACGGCCGGGCGACGCTGCAGCCGCGGCCGATCAGTCAGCCGTGGCTGTCGGAGGCGGTCGGTACGGCGGAGTGGACCGGTGTGCTGCTCGCCGACCTGCTGCGGCTGGCCGGGCTGCGCGCGGACGCCGTGGACGTGGTGTTCACCGGCGCGGACCACGGGGTGGAGCGCGGGGTCGAGCAGGACTACCAGCGCGGCCTGTCGGTGGCGGAGGCGATCGACTCGGGCGCGATCGTCGCCTGGGAGATGAACGGCGGGCCGCTGCCGCCGCAGCACGGATACCCGCTGCGCCTCGTCGTACCAGGCTGGTACGGGATGGCCAGCGTGAAGTGGCTGCGGTCGATCGAGGTGATCGACCACGCGTTCGACGGCTTCCAGAACTCCGTCGCGTACCGGATCCGGACCGACGCGGAGGACCCGGGGATGGCGATCACCCGGATCCAGCCGCGCGCACTGCTGATGCCGCCGGGGTTCCCGGACTTCATGAGCCGGCACCGGTTCGTTGCTGCCGGCACCGTTCCGCTGTTCGGCCGGGCCTGGTCCGGGTGGGCGCCGATCGAGCGCGTCGAGGTCAGCACCGACGCCGGCGTGAACTGGCACGAGGCGACATTGGATGCCGTGGGCAATGACGAGCTCGCCTGGCGGGCCTTCGCCTACGACTGGGAGGCGACGCCGGGCGAGCACGTGCTCACGGTCCGCGCGTACGACGCCGCCGGGAACGAGCAGCCGATCGAGGCCGAGTGGAACCGCGGCGGCTTCAGCAACAACACCGCCCAGCGGATCACGGTCCTGGTCACCTGAAGGCGCGTGTCGTTCGGCCGATCCGCGGAGGAACCGTTTCATTCTGGAGACGGACACGGTCTCACTCCAGGAGTGGTGCGGTGAACGAGCTGGGAACAGAGATCCATCTGCACGCGCGGGTGTTCCGGTCGGCCGGTGAGTGGTACGCCGACATCGACGACGAACGCGATCCGCAGCCGGACAACCCGCTCTGGTGGGGCTCGTACGGCTCACAGCGCGCGGCCATCACCGCCGCCTGCGAACGCATCGCCGCCCTGCACCGCGCCCAGGCCCTGCACCTCGACGACCAACGGGCCTCCTGACCCTCACCCGAACGCGATCGCCACGCCCATCCACAGACAGAGCAGCGTGAGGACGATTCCGAGCGGCCAGGCCCACCAAGGCGTCGACCAGTCGACGGCCGCGGCGACCGGATAGCCCGGATCCCCCGGGTCGACCACGATGTCGATCGTGTCTCCGACAGCAGGCCTCGGGTCCAGGTCGTTGCCGCCGTCCACCTCGACCGGAACCCCGTCCCCGGGCCGTGCCACTTTCACGATCACGTCGTCGTACTTGGACCACTTGTCCTCCTCGACCGAGACGACCACGGCCTGCTGGACCGGCCCGTCGGCGACCAACTGCTGGTTGTCGTTCCCGGCCGCGATCCCCAACGGCACGATCGCCAACGACCCCAGCGCAATCGGCACGCCGACCAGGATGCGTCCCGCCCTGATCAGTCCCTCGGCCCATCCGATCCGGCGCCGGCTCCCGGTCCGGGCCCGGTGCCGGGCATCCGCCAGCGCGCGCTTCAGCAGCCGGTCCCGGCGGGCCTGGCGGCGTTGCTCGAGCCGGTTCCACCACGCGAAACGCTCGGCGAGCCAGCGGGCGGGGAAACAGGCCCCGCCCGCGATCGCCGCGCAGACGAGCGGATTGTCGTACAAGAAGCTCGGCCGGGTCAGCCAGCCGACGAGGTACAGGCCGCCGCCGGCCGCGCCGAAGAAGACGAGCAGAAACACCGCCTGCCAGCCGTGCAGGTCGTCGTCAGGCGTGCTCATCGAAACATCATGAGTGATGGACGTCCCGCGACGGCCGGCGGTTTCACTCCGGTTCGTTGTGGGAGTCGCCGCCGACGCGGTACGGCGTGGTCACGCCCTCGTACATCAGGTGGGTCATCAGCCCCTCGGAGGCATGCGGGAGGTTGTGGCAGTGGTCCATCCAGAGGCCGGGGTTGTCGGCGACGAAGGCGATCTCGTACGTCTCCTTGTTGCCGACCTCGAGGGTGTCGACCCACCACGGCGAGCCGGTCGCCGCGACACCGTTGCGGGACAGGACGACGGCGTGGTGCCCGTGCAGGTGCATCGGGTGCGCCTGGCCGCTGGTGTTGGAGATCTTCATCCGGACCACGTCCCCCTCGGCGACCATGAACATCGGTACGTCGGGGAACTTGTGGCCGTTGATCGTCCACCACAACCCCGGCACACCGTCGAGGAACCCGGGCCGGCGCCCGATCCGGTACTCGAAGTTGCGGTCCGCCGCGGCCGGATCGAAACCGATCGGTGCCGCCGTCCCGTAGGTCAGCAGATCAACCGTCTCCGCGGGCAGCTCGCCCTTCGCCGGGTCACCCGGACCGATGCCGAGCGACAACGCCGACGTACCGGCCACGAGCCGCATCCCGCCCGCCGGCACCACCGCCTCCAGATCGACGCGGGCACCGGCCGCCAACGGGAACGCCGCGGTGACCGCTGCCGGGCCGTGGACGTCCCGGCCGTCGACCGCGACCACCTTGTACGGCGTCCCGGTCAGGCCGACCCGCAGGATCGCGTTGTCGGTGTTGATCACCCGCACGCGCGCCGTCGTACCCGGCTTCAGGTCGATGTTCGCGGTCCCGGTGCGGCCGTTGATCGTCCGCTTCCCGTCGTACGTGTGGATCGCGGCCACCACCTCACCGGGCGACGGCGGCGCGATCACGATCGAACCGAACAGCCCGCCCTTCACCTCGTCGCTCGACACCTGGTGCGAGTGGTACCAGTACGTCCCGGCCTGCTCCGCCTTGAACCGGTACACGTGCTTCCCGCCCACCGGTACGGCGTTCTGCGTCACCCCGGCGACCCCGTCCTCGGCGTTCGGCACGTCGATCCCGTGCCAGTGCAGCGTCGCGCCGTCCTTGACGGCCTCGTTCACCAGCGTGACCTGGACGAGGTCGCCGACGCGCGCCCGGATCAGCGGACCCGGAGAGGCGCCGTTCAGGGTGTACCCGTCGACCGTCTCGCCGGACGCCAGCTGGAACTTCTGCTTCCGCGCGACGAGCGTGACGTCCACGTCCGGCGTTCCAGTCTTCGGTCCGGTCAGGTCCGCCACGCTCGTCCCGCCGTGGTGATGCTCGTGGCCTGACGACGGGCCGCCGCCGTAGTCGGCGTACCCCATCTCCGCCGGGTCGTACTCCCCCGGGACCAGGCTGGTCGCCCAGAGGTACCCGAGCGGTACGAGGACCGCCAGGGTGATCCCCAGAGCGAGCAGCCGGCCCCACCGGCGCTTCTTGACGTCAGGCACTGGTCACAGGCTGCTTCGCTACCGCGGCCCGGCGTGCGGCCGCGCTCGCCACACCGGCGATCGCGAGCCCGTTGATGCCGTGCAGCAGGCCGAGCGCCGGCACCCCGAAGGACACCACCGCGAGCAGGAACTGCAGGACCACCAGGCCGACCACGATCCCGGCCAGCACCCGGCCGCGCGGGACGTCGGTCAGGAACGACACGATCAGGAAGGCCAGCGCGAGCAGCGCGATCACCGAACCGGCGATGCTGTGGTAGCTCTGCCCGAAGTTGCTGTAGTCGGCGCCGATCGAGGTGCCGTCGTCGGCGTCCTTCGCGATCGTGAAACCGGCGAGCGCGATCGAGGCGACCTGCAGGACGACCGCGACCGCGATCAGCAGCCCCAGGACGCGGTACACGTTCCTCATGCGCGCCGCTCCGTCCGCCGCTTCCGCACGAACAGCACGGCCCCGACGATCAGCAGCAACGGCAGCACCGGCGGATGCCCACCGCCGACCACGCAGCCGACGGACGCCAGCACGGCGAACACGCCGAGCAGGGCCAGCAACGGGAACGGGATACGCCCTAGAGGCCCACGTGCAGCCCACGGCGGCCTGCTGCTGGATCCAGGACCGCTGGTGTGAGCGGCATCCTCCGGAGCCGTCCACGGCGGCTTGCTCCATCCCCACGGACCGGCCCAGCTCTCAGCCCCCTCGCCGCCGGCAGCCTGGTGGGTCCCGGGCAGGTCGGCGAACAACGCCTCCAGATCCGCGCCGGTTCTGGCACGGAGGGCCTGGTCGACGCGTTCCGAGTGTTCCTCGGCGCTCAGCCGGCCGGCTTCGTAATGCTCGCCCAGACGCTTGACCGCGTCCTCACGCTCACTGTCGCCGATGCGGATCGATCCGCCCGGCCTCTCGTCGCTCATGACACTCCTCGGTGCTCGTGGTCCTTCCAACGGCACCAAGACTGGCTTTCAGGCCCCCTTCACCGCGTCGCCCCAGCGGCGACACCTCCGCTACCCCCGGAGGAGCACGCTGCACCGCAGGACGCAGTACGACGTACTCCCCCGGGCGTAGGACACCCCCAGGGTGAACCCTCAGCTGTTCGCGGACAGGATCTGGTTCACGTCGTCGTTCGCCTTCGCGAGCGACGCCGGTTCGGCCTCGAACGACATCACCGCGTCCATCGCCGGTGTCATCACCGCGGTCACGTCGGCCGCGTTCGGGTTGGCCGGGTACGCGAAGACGTCACCCGCCTCGACCGGTTCCAGGAACGGCGTCACGTCCCACCCGCTCTTCGCGAACGCCGCCTTCGCGGCCGGCATGCTCGCCGCCACCGCCGGGAACACCACCCCCGCCTTCGCGACGATGTCCTGCGCGGTCTGCGAGCCGAGGAACTTCACCCAGGCCCAGGACGCGTCCCGCCGGGTGGTCCCGGCCCAGATCGTGTCCGCGAGGCCGTTCATCATCGACATCCGCTTCCCGACCGGACCGAGCGGCAACCGGGCGAGCTTCGTCTTCACCTGCTTCAGCCCGCCGTACGTGCCGAGCATCCAGGACCCGTTCGGCGTGATCGCGTACTTCCCCGCACCGAACGAGGTCGTCACGTCCACACCGGACTTCGCCTGCGCGTACGTCGGCATGTACCCCTTGGTGATCAGCGAGCGCCACCACCCGATCGTCGCGGTGAACTTCGGGTCGCCGTAGAAGAACTTCGTCCCCCACGGTTCACCCTCGGAGTACTTCCAGCCGTTGCTCGCGGCGTACCAGCTCCAGCTGGTCTGACCGTCACCGCCGCCGGCGTCGCCGTACCCGAGTCCATAGACCTTGACGTTGTCCTTGTCGAAGCCCGGCTGGTCGCCGCGGCGGCCCTTGGAGTCCACCGTCAGCCGGCGGACGATCTGCTCGAACGTGCCGCCGTCCTGCGGGTTCCACGTCATCGAGTTGAGCTGCTCGGTGCTGATCCCGGCCGCCTCGGTGAACGCGCTGTTGTAGAAGTAGACCTCGGTGTCCCAGTCCTTCGGCAGGCCGTACCGCTTGCCGTCGTTGCCGATCCAGCGGTCCGCCAAACCCTTCTCGTAGATGCTCAGATCGACGTTGTCGCGGGACACGTAGTCGTCGATCGGCAGCACCTGCCCCTTGTCCGCGAACAGCGGGTACTTCGACGAGTGCCCGGTGAACACGTCCGGTGCGGTGTCCGAGATGAACCCGGTGACCAGCTTCGACCAGTAGTCGTTCCAGCCGTACTGCTCGATCTTCACCGAGTACTGCGGGTTCTGCTCGTGGAACACCTTCGCGCACTCGGTGTACATCGGCAGCTGGGCGGAGTCCCACAGCCAGTAGATGATTTCGCCGTCGCCCCGGGCCGCCGCCCCGTTGTTGCACGCGGCAACCGACGGTACGGCGAGCGCGGCCAGTCCGGCCTTCAGCAGGGTCCTGCGTGAGAGATTCATCATTTGATCCCCGAGAAGCCGATGGAGTTCGTGATCCGCTTGGCGAACGCCAGGAACAAGATGATCATCGGCAGCGCCGCGATCAGCGTCGCCGCCATCAGGCCCGCCCAGTCCGGGCCGCCCTGCGGCGTCTGGGACCGGAAGACGCCTAGCGCGACCGTCAGCACCCGGACGTTCTCCTGCTGGCCGACCAGCAGCGGCCAGAAGTAGTCGTTCCACGAGTTGATGTAGGTCAGGATCGCCAGCGTCGCGATCGGTGCGCCGCTCATCGGGATGATCAGCCCGAAGAAGATCCGCCGGTGCCCGGCGCCGTCGATCATCGCCGCCTCCTCCAGCTCCCGGTTGATCCCGAGGAAGAACTGCCGGAGGAAGAAGATCGCGAACGGCGTCATGAACGCGCCCGGCAGGATGATGCCGGCGAAGCTGTTCAGCAGCCCGAGGTTCTTGATCAGCACGAAGTTGGGCAGCGTGGTGAAGATCGGCGGCACCATCAGCGCGGCCAGGAACAGCGCGAACACCTTGTCCCGCCCGGGCCAGCGCAGCCGCGCGAACGCGTACGCCGCCATCGCACTGAAGAACACCTGGCACACCGTCGTGATGGTTGCCACCACCAACGAGTTGCGCAGGTACAGCCAGAAGTTGACCGCGGCGCCGGAGCCGCCCTGGGCCTGCGCCTCCTCGATCGTGGACAGCCCGAGCACGCGCTTGAACGCGCCGAGCGTGCTCTCCACCGGCAGCAGCGAACCCGGGTGGCCGGGCAGCTGGGTGTTGTCGGAGAAGGCCGTGCGCAACATCCAGTAGAACGGGAACAGCGTGACGATCAGCAGGATGAACAGCAGCACCCAGGCGACCGTACGGCCGACGCTCATCTGCCGCCTCATGCGAGATCACTCTCCTTGGCGCGCAGCAGCCGCAGCTGCACCAGGGACACGACGGCGAGGATCGCGAACAGCACCAGCGCCATCGCGGACGCGTACCCGAAGTCGAACCGGGTGAACGCCCGCTCGTAGATGTAGTAGTAGATGACCCGGGTCGCGTTGATCGGACCGCCCTGCGTGGTCACGGCGACCGTGTCGAAGATCTGGAACGAGCCGATCATGGTGACCACCAGGACCATCACCAGGACCGGCCGCAGCAGCGGCAGCGTGATCCGCCAGAACGTCTTCCACTCGGTCGACCCGTCCACCTCGGCGGCCTCGTAGACGTACGCCGGGATCGTCTGCAGCCCCGCGAAGACGAGCAGCGCGGTGTACCCCATGTGCCGCCAGACGTTGATTCCGGCGACCGTCGGGATCGCCCAGTGCGAGTCGCCGAAGAACGCCACCGGGTCGATCCCGAGCCAGCTGAGTCCCTGGTTCACGATGCCGACCTGGAAGTCCAGCATCCAGTACCAGACGAGCGCGACGACGACGTTCGCGACCAGGTACGGCGCCAGGATGACCGCGCGGACCGTGATCGACTTGGTCAGCCGGTACATGACCATCGCGATGCCGACCGCGAGCACGGTCTGCACGCCGATGTTGATCACGACGTACTCGACGGTGACCACGAGCGCGTTCCAGAAGAAGCTGTCGTGGAGCATCCGCTCGTAGTTGGCCAGGCCGTTGAACTTCGGCGCCGACAGCAGGCTGTACTCGGTGAAGCTCAGGTACGCGCCGCGCAGCGTCGGCCAGATGTAGAACACGACGAAGCCGAGCGTGGCCGGAGCGAGGAAGATCATCGCGACCTTGAGGTCGCCCAGGCTGCGCCGCCTCCCCGGCGGCGCCGCCTGTTCCCCGTGACTTCGTTTCCTGGTAGGTGGTGCGTTGGTGGTCGCGGTCACGGGGGATCTCCTACTCTGTCTTCTCTGTCCGGCGATCGGGCGGGCTTACCCGATCCCCCTTTGTTCAGAGCACTGTCACGTCCAGCAAGATCGCGCTCTCGGGCCACTGCGCCGGCATCAGCACACCGACCGAGGCGAGGGCGGCGCCGTTCAGTTCCACGCGTCCACCGTCGGCCGACCAGGCCGCGGACCGCGACTCGGGCCCGGGTGTCGCCACCTTGCTGATCCGGTACGTCCGGGCCGGGTCCAGTCCGGGCAGGCGGACCCGCCCGACGGCCGAGGTCACCGACTGCTTCGTCTGGACGACGCTGAACACGGCACGTGCACCGTCCTGCGCGACGACGCCGTGGACCAGCACGTCCTCAGGGCCACGGTCGGCGCGGACCACACGGCCGGAGTGCAGCAACGGCCGCAGCTCCTTGTGCAGCGCGACCCAGCCCTTGAGCTCCGCGCGCTCCTCGGCGGAGGCCGACGCGATGTCCCATTCGATGCCGAAGTGGCCGAACAGCGCGGTGATCGCGCGGAACGACAGCGTCTGGGTCCGGCCGGTGGTGTGCGCCCGCGGCGGGCCGACGTGGCAGCCGATCAGCTCCGGCGGCAGCAGGAGCTGGGTGTAGCGCTGGATGGTCTGCCGCTCGAGCGCGTCGTTGCTGTCACTGCCCCAGATCCGGTCGGTGCGCTCCAGGATGCCGAGGTCGACGCGGGCGCCGCCGGACGAGCAGGACTCGATCTCGAGCCCCGGGTGCCGGCGCTTCAGCTCGTCGATCAGCCGGTACACGGCCAGGGTCTGCTCGTGGATGCCCGCCGTGCCAGTGTGCTGGTTGCCGCCGTCGACGAAGTCGCGGTTGTGGTCCCACTTCAGGTACGCGATGTCGTACTCGGACAGGATGCTGTCCAGCCGCTCGAGGATGTAGTCGCACGCCGCCGGGACGCCGAGGTTCAGGCCCTGCTGGTGGCGTGCGGTCGGCGGCATCCGGTCGCCGGCGGCGAGGATCCAGTCCGGGTGCTCGCGGGCCAGGTCGGAGTCCGGGTTCACCATCTCCGGCTCGACCCAGAGCCCGAACTGCAGGCCGAGGCCGGTCACGTGGTCGACCAGCGGGTGCAGGCCCTTCGGCCAGATCCCCTCGTCGACATACCAGTCGCCGAGCCCGGCGTGGTCGTCGCGCCGGCCGCGGAACCAGCCGTCGTCCAGCACGAACCGCTCGGCGCCGACCTCGGCGGCCGCGTCCGCGAGCGCCTTCAGCTTGTCCAGGTCGAGGTCGAAGTAGACCGCTTCCCAGGTGTTCAGCACGACAGGGCGCTCGGTCGCCGGGTGGTTCGGGCGGGCGCGCAGGTAGTCGTGGAAGCGCTGCGAGACCTGGTCGAGGCCGATGCCGTACGAGCCGTAGATCCACGGGGTGCTGTAGGTGCCGTCCGGTGCGATGCGGCCCTCACCCGGCAGCAGCAGCTCGCCGCCGCCGATCACGCCGTACCCGCTCATGCCGCGCTCGGCGTACGAACGGTGGTTGCCGCTCCAGGCGGTGTGCACGCCCCAGATCTCGCCGGTGCGGAAGCCGAAGCTCTCGGTGCCGGCCAGCAGCAGGAGGGTCGCGTCGGCGCCGGTGCGGCCGCGGCGGTTGTCGCGGATGTGGGCGCCCTGGGTGAACGCGTGCCGCTGCGGGTGCCGCTCGCCGATGTGCCGGCCGGTCATGTCGAGCAGCTCGGTCGCCTCGGTCGGCACCGGCAGCGCCAGGTACAGCCCGTCGACCGTGTACGGCGTCGTGCCGGTGTTCGTCAGGTCGGCCTGTGACCTGACCAGGCCGGAGTCGGTCAGCTCGACGGTCAGCAGCAGTCGCAGACCGGCCTTGGCGTCGGCGGCGCCGACCCGCACGCTGTTGCCCGTCTGCGCGACGCTGGTCAGTTCGAAGCTCGCCGAGAAGTCCTGGCCGTCACGGTGCCCGTTCAGGCCGGGGAGGCCGAACCAGCCGGACGAGTACTCCGGGACGATCGCGATCGGACGGTTCTCGTCCAGGCCGTTGCCGTCCTGGACCGCACCCGCGCCGCGGCGCAGCTCCAGCAGAGCGTTCTCGGTCAGCTCGCCCAGGTCCGCGCCCCAGTGCAGGACGGACGGCAGGCCGGGACCGGAGCAGTCCAGCACCAGGCTGACGCCGCCGGCACGGAGCTGCAGAATCTCGATGTTCGACACTGTTGATTCACTCTGCTTTCTGATTGATTTCAGGACGGAACTATTTACCCCGCCGAGCCGGTTGTCAATGCTTCACGAAGTTAAGTAAATAGCTTAGAGCTGACATCGCTGTCAGGACAGCGGCTTTGGCAACCGCTTCCCCAGCCGCGGTCAGGCGGTGCCGAGACTCCGTCTCCGGACGGACCGCAACCAGCTGTCGACCCGGGCAACGTCGGGCGTCGCCGGGAGGACCGTGTGCTGCAGCGCTTTGTCGAGCTCCTCGTGCAGGGTGAGGCGCCAGCGTTCGACCTCGTCCCAGGGCAGCTCGCCGCGCTTGATCGCGAGCAGGCGTTCGCGGTGCGGGCCGACGTCGACGACGAGGGTTGCCTCGAGCAACAACTCGCGAGCGGACAGCAGCAGCCGGATCAGGTGCATGACGTGCTTCCACTTCGGCCCGCCGTCGCGGCGGAAGTCGGTCTCCAGCTTCTTGAACTGGCTGAGCACGTAGCCCGAATACGTCTGGTAGGCCAGCTGGGACAGGAAGGACCGGCGAAGACTCACGAGTTCCTCGCCCAACGCCGTCTGCCGGACCACGAGCGGAGAATGCAGGACCTCGAGCAGGTTCGGGTTCGACTTCAGCGCGAGCTCGCAGAACCGCTCGACCTCCCAGGAGAACCATTCCGGCTCGGGCCCGTCCACATGGGCCGGCGGTTTCGCGAGCGACCAGAACGCCTCGGTCGGAGCGACGTACACGCCGCGGGTGTCGGTGTCCGAGTCGTCGGTGTCGAGCCCGAAGGCACGCGACCCGACGACCGCGGCATAGATCGTGTGCTCGCGCACCAACCGGTCGCCGTCCGGCTGGTCCAGCTCGATCGCCTCGTCCTGGTACGCCGTCCGCAGACTGAGCTGATCGCGCCGCGCCACCGTGTCCCGCCCGTCGACAAGCCGGACCGTGTAACGGCCGTCGGCAGTGGTCCCGGCGACCCGCCCGGTCGCCCCGCGCTGCGCCGTACCGCCCCGACCATCGGGCGCCGCCACGCGCAGCACCACCTGCGTACCCACCGGCAACTGCGGACCCATACCGGCATCGTTCCATCCGCGCGGTCGATCTATTGACAAATTTTTCTGTCAAGTGGAGATTGAGGGCATGCTGCGGTACGTCGAGGAGCCCGAGAAGGTGCGGCTGGCGCTGTCGCCGATCCGGCGGCGGCTGCTCGACCTGCTGCGCGAGCCGGCGTCGGCGACCCAGCTCGCGGCCGCGCTCGACCTGCCGCGGCAGCGGGTCAACTACCACCTGCGCGAGCTGGAGAAGGCCGGCCTGGTCGAGCTCGTCGAGGAGCGGCGGCGGCGCGGGTTCACTGAGCGGATCCTGCGCGCGTCGGCCTTGGTGATCGACCCGGCCGTGATGGGGCAGGCGTTCACGCAGATCCAGGACCAGTACGCCGCCGAGCACCTGGTCGAGGTCGCCGCCGGCACCGTGCGGGACGTGGCGCGAATGCAGAGCGCCGCCGACGCGGACGGGAAAAGGCTGCTGACGTTCACGCTCGAGGCAGAGGTGCGGTTCGCGGAGCCGGGCGACGTCCACCGGTTCACCGACGCACTGACCGCGGCGATGCAGCGTGTGGTCGAGGAGTTCGACAGCGAGGGCGGGCGGCCGTACCGGTTGATCGCGGGCGGTCATCCCGCGCCCCGCCGTACCGAGGGAGGGACATGAAGATCGTGGTGACGGTGGCCGCGCCGGTGGCGACGGTGTGGGAGGCCCTGCGGAACAAGGACAAGATCCGGCACTGGCACGGCTGGGAGTACGAGGGCGGGCTCGATCAGGAGATCGACCTGATCTACTTCACCCGCGCGGTCGAGGACGGGACCACGCTGCGGCTCGGCAACGGCGACGAGTTCGCCGTCGAGGCCGTCGACGGCGGGTCCCAGGTCACGCTCACCCGCGCGCCGCTGGGTGCGGACCCGGACTGGGACGCGTACTACGACGACGTCACCGAAGGCTGGATCACCTTCCTGCACCAGCTCCGCTTCGCCGTCGAACGCCATCCCGACGACCCCCGGCGCACCCTGTTCTACTCCGGCAACGGCGCCGTGTCCCCGATCGACGAACTGCACATCCCGGCCGGTGACGCCTTCGAGCTCGACCTGATCGGGGAACGGGTGACGTGCGAGGTCTGGTACCGCTCCGCCCACCAGCTCGGCCTCACAGTAGATGCCTGGGGCAACGGGCTGCTGGTGCTCAGCCACATCCCGCCCGGCGACGGCAAGCCGGACGGCGCCACGATGGCGATCCTGTCGCTGTACGGCGACGTGGACCGCGACGCTGTCGACGCCCGCTGGCGCGCCTGGTGGAGCGAGCGCTGGCCGGAGGAGCTGGAGCTCCCGACCGAGCCCTGACCAAGCCCTGACACTGCCGTGACACTGCCGTGACAGCGCGCAAACGTGTCAGCACGCTCGGTCTACCGGACGGTGTTACCGGGAAGTATCTTGCCGACAGTGATCGCACGATCACTGAACTCCGGCGAGAGAGGCCTTCCGGTGAAACCATCCAGAAGTCGTCGAGTGTCAGCCGCAATCCTCCTACTGTCCCTGACCGGGCTCGGCCTGGTCGCTCCCCCGGCGCACGCCGACGGCCCCGGCTCCGGGACGCCGTACGTCGTGACCGTCGGGGACTCCTACATCTCGGGTGAGGCCGGCCGCTGGGCCGGGAGCTCGAACGACTCCGAGACGCCGGCCGACGCGCTCGGTGCGCACGCCTACCACGACAACGCGAGCCACACGGCCGAGGTGATCCCGCGGTGCCACCGCAGCCTGTCGGCGGAGGCGTACATCGGCGGCGGGGTCGGCGGCCTGAACCTGGCCTGCTCGGGTGCGCGCACCACGACCTCGACCGGCGACTACTTCAAGCCGGGCATCGACTTCTACGACGACGGCGCCGGCCACCAGGGCCAGGCGAAGATGCTGCAGGTCTTCGCGGCGACCCACAACGTGCGGCAGGTCGTCGTCTCGATCGGCGGCAACGACTTCAACTTCGCGTCGATCGTCACCCAGTGCGTGCAGGACTTCCTGCTTTCCCCGTCCTGGAACCCCGACTACTGCCGCGATGACTCGTCGGTGGTCGCGAACTTCACCTCCGCCAACATCACGACGGTCCGCGGCAAGATCGCGACGGCGTTCCAGAACGTCCGGACGGCGATGCGCAACGCGGGGTACGGCGACAGCGCGTGGAGCCTCGTAGTCCAGACGTACCCGTCGCCGATCCCGGCGTCCAGCGGCTTCCGCTACGGGCAGTCGGGCTACACCCGGCAGAGCGTCGGCGGCTGCGGCTTCTGGAACGCGGACGCCGACTGGGCCAACGCCACCGCCCTCGTCACGATCAACAACACGGTCCGCGCCGCGATCGGCCAATCCGGCCTCGGCAACGCCCGCCTGCTCGAGCTGCAGTCCGCGTTCAACGGCCGCCGGCTCTGCGAGAAGACCGTCGGCCTGTACGAGGAGGTCGGCCTCAGCTCGTGGACCCAGCCGACCGCGGTCGACAAGACCGAATGGATCAACCAGATCCGCACCGTGACGACCGTCGGCTCGAACTACTACATCCAGGAGTCCCTGCACCCGAACTACTGGGCCCAACTGGCGCTGCGCTCTTGTGTCCGCCAGGCCTACAACCAGAACCGCGGCGGCACCTGCACCATCTCCGGCACCGGCCTCGTCAACGGCGAACCCCGGATGACGCTCAACTGATCGACAGCGAGACAGACACGAAGCGGCCGCCGCACCCCTCGCCCGGGTACGGCGGCCGTTTCAGCTGTTAGGTCAGCTCAGGTTGAGACCCGTGTCGTCGATGACGAACGAGGTCTGCAGGGAGCTGTCCTCGGTGCCCGTGAAGCTGATGGTCACCGTCTGACCCGCGAACGACGAGACGTTGAACGACTTGAGCGAGTAACCGCTCGCCTTGTTCAGGTTCGAGTACGTCGCCAGCGTGGTCGAGCCCGCCTTGACCGTGAGCTTGTCGTACTGCGTGGTCGTGGTGGTCTCGGCGGAGTCGATGTGCAGGTAGAACGACAGCGTCGCGCTGCACCCGGCCGGGATCGCCACCGACTGGCTCAGCGTGTCGGTGTGGGTCGTGCCGTAACCGTCCAGCCACGCCTTCCAGGTGCCGCTGCGGGCCGGCTGGGAGGCGGTGTTGTCAATCACACCCGCCGACGCCGACCACGGCGCCGCCGTACCGGTCTCGAAGCCCGGGTTGCCGAGCTTCTGGCCGGAGCAGCCACCGGTGCCGCCGATCGTGAAGGTGAACGAGGTGTTGCCGGATCCGCCTGCGCTCGCGGTCGCTGTCACGGTGACGTTGAACGTTCCGCTCGCGGTCGGCGTCCCCGACACGGTGCCGGTGGACGAACCGATCGTGATACCGGCCGGGAGACCGGTCGCGGACCAGGTGTACGGCGCGGTGCCGCCGGACGCGGTCATCGTGAACGACGCGATCGCGGTACCGACCGTGCCGGACTTGTTGCCCGGGTTCGTGACCGTGACGCCGCCGGAGGTGGAGCAGGTCGGGTCACCCGTCTGCGCCGGCACGCTGACCGCGTCCCAGGCCGCCTTCACGGTGTTGAACTCGGCGCAGCTGCCCGGGTACAGGTTCTTGGCCGCGGTCAGCGTCCAGGTCCGGTACTTGAGGTACGAGCTGCTGCTGGTCTTCATCAGCATCGCGTTGTACATGATCCGGATGGCCTTCTGGATGCCGATGCCGGTCACGGTCGAGCTGTTGCAGGTCGGGCTCGTCGGGGAGCCGTTGCTGCCCTGCGAGAGCAGGTAGAACCAGTGGTTGCCCGGACCGGCCGCCGCGTGCACCTCGGTGCCCGGGATCGAGCTCGAGTAGCAGTTCGGGTCGCCGAGCGCGGACGGGTTGTACATGTTGCGGATCGGGCCCTGGCCGACCAGGTTGACCTCTTCACCGACCAGGAAGTCCGGCGGGTCGTACGACGCCCCCTGGTTGCTGTAGTACTCGGTCGCCGCGCCGAACGTGTCCGCGACGAACTCCTGCGTCCCGCTGCCGGAGATCCCGCCCGGCGTGTGGTCGTCGATGCCGTGACCCATCTCGTGCGCCACGACGTCGAGCGAACCGATCCAGCCGCCGGCGGTGTTCTTGCCGATCTGGACCTGCGTGCCGTCGTAGTACGCGTTCTGGTCGTTCAGCCCGACCCGGATCGGCCAGGCGCCGCCGCTACCGTCCATACCGTTGCGGCCGAGCCAGTCGGTCAGCATCTTCTTCTCGGTCTGGGCGGCGAACAGCGCGTCGACGCAGCCGGTCTCCTTGTTGGTCGCCGTACCGTTGCCCCAGTTGTCGTCCGGGCCCGAGAACGTGGTGTTGTTCGCGGCGTCCTGGCACGACAGGTTCGTGGTGTTGGGGTCCTTCATCGAGTACGTGCTGCCGGACAGGGTGGTGTCCAGGTGCAACGGGTTCGGGCCGCTGTAGACCGCCGTACCGTTGCCGGCCATCACGTGTTCCTTGGTACCGAGCACCTTGCCGCTCTGCGCGTCGACGTACACCGACAGGCTCGACGGCTCGTGGCCGTTGCTGCCCGTGACCCGGGACTGCCAGGCGAGCTTCGGCGTACCGTTCAGGGCGTAGACCGCGAGCGTCGGCGTGGTCGACTCCTTGACCTGCTTCAGCTGCTTGTTCGCGGTCTGCTTCGCGGCCGCGGAGGTCACCTTCGCGGTCGTGGACAGCTCCGGTACGGCGGTGGTCTGCGCGACCGAGGTGTACTTCACGGCGCCCTTCGCGTCGGTGACCACGACGAAGTCACCACCGACGACCGGGAGGCCCTTGTACGAACGCTCGTACGGGACGTACTGCAGACCGCTCTGCTCCGAGATCACCGGCTTCGCGACGAACTTGTCGTCCTTCGAGGCGTGCAGGGCGCTAGGACGCCCGGCCACCAGCGACGACGCGGAGCCGGCCGCGAACGCCTTGGACTCCGCCTGGGTCGGCCGTGGCGGGGGTGCCGCACTCGGGGCCGCGCCGGCGGCCGATGAGCCGAGCCCGGCGAGTGCCGCCGCCGCGAGGCCGGTCAGCCCCAGGACGACAGCAGGTTTGCGGAAACGCTGGAACAAGACCATGGATGTGGTCCCTTCACGATGCGGTGCTGGGCGGGTTGCGCCTCGCCGGACTGCAGTCGGTGCACCACTCCGGCTGGAACCTCCGGCCTACCCATCGACCCGGGCCGGCGGAGGACCCCTGTCCATCCAGCCCCGATGGATCGCGCGGGGGGACACTATGTCCGCCACCGCGGCCGGGCAAGGCGCTGTCGTGCCGTTGGCACCCCGATGACAACTGACCGCGTTGTCATGGCTACCAAGCGCTGACAAACCCGCCCGAATCTGAGAATCATCACGGCCGGCCCGGATCGGTGAGCGGCTTGTCGCGGAGGGTGGTCGGGTGGGACTGCCGGTGGTCCGGGGCGGGTGTGAATGGCAGAATCGCGCCGACGGAATGGCTGCCACGGGTGCGACGCGCCGGCGGCGGGACCGATCGCGATCAGACGACGCCGGCTGGGGTGTGAGTGGAAACCGAATTCGTGCTGTCGCTCGGAGAGCAGCAGTGGACGCTGCCGGCCGGGACCGACACGATCACCATCGGCCGCGCCTCGAACGCCGACATCCGGCTGCAGGCCGACGACCAGATCTCCCGCATCCACGCCCGCCTCGACCGCGACGGCAGCACCTGGACCCTGTACGACGAGTCCCGCAACGGCACCGGCCTGAACGGCCGCCGCCTCACCGGCCCGACGCCGCTCACCACCGGCGACAAGATCCACATCGGCCGCTCGGTCCTGACCTTCACGAAGTCCAGCACCCCCTCCCCCCGCACCGACCCCACCCCACCGCCGTCCTCGGCAGCTGTGCCACCGGCCGCGTCCGCCGCAGAGCCCTCGGAACCACCGCCTTCGACGCCGCTGGATCCTGCGCCGCCGTCTTCGGCCTGGATGCCAGCTGCGGCGTCCGCCGAAGAAGCCGCTCCCGCGGAACCGCCGTCTTCCGCATCGCCGGCCGCTGCACCGCCGTCCTCGGCACCTGTGCCACCGGCCGCGTCCGCCGCACCGCCGTCAGCCGCCGGCAGCTGGCTCGAGGCAGAGCCGCCCTCGCCCGACGAGTACGGCGCCCCCACGCCGCCGCCCCCTCCCCCCGCGGCCGGTTCGTCCGACCGGGCCAACCACGCCCCGGCCGGTTACCCACCGGCCGACTACGGACCGGCCGACCAATCCCCCGTCGACCATGCACCGGCCGATCACGCACCGGCCGACTACGCACCGGCTGCCGAGCCGCGCGTCGACCGGTCGCGCGGAGAGGGCAGCCCCTTCGCCCCGACACAGCAGGCACCCGACGGCAACCCGTTCGCACAGCAGCGGACGGACGACGCGGAGGAGTACGGAGCCGACGGCAATCCGTTCGCGCGCGAGCGCGTGGACGACGCGGAGGAGTACGGCGCCGCGGGTGTGGTTCCTGGGTTCGAGCGGTCGGGTGACGGCGGGACGTGGGCGGCGTACCCGTCGGCCGACAGCGCGGAACCGGTCCGGTCCCCCTGGGAGGTTTCCGGCCAGATCGACCACGCCGAGCCGAACTGGAACGAGTCGGCCAGCTGGCCCGACCCGACGCCGGCCGCGCCCGACCGCCGGGCCACGCCCGACGCACGAACCGGCCCGGACCCACGAACCGGCAGGGAACAGCGAACCGGCGCGGACCAGCGAACCGGCACGGACCAGCAGACGGGCGCAGACCGCCGGAAAGGCGCCGACCGGCGTGGCGCGTCGCGGGACCGCCGCGCAGCGGGAGCTGACCGCCGCTCGACCACCCCACGACCCGGCACCGAAGGCTACGACGGCTACGGCACGGAACAGCCAAGCAGGCGCTCATCCGAGCAAACAGCTCGCGCGCAGCGGCTGCCCGCCGCGGATCGCAGTACGGACGACGACGCGGTCGGGACCGTACGCCTGACACGGCTGCTCATCGCCGCCGGCGGCGTGATCCTGCTCGGCATCATCGTGAACCTCATCGTCACGTTCCTCGCCGACGGCCCCGACGGAGCACTCCGCTGGCTCGTACCGCCCGGCATCGCGCTCGTCGTCGCGATGGTCCTCGCACTGCTCGACGCAGCCACACCGACGACCCGCCGCCGAGGCCGCCTGGACGTGTCGGTGCTCGTCGCGATCGCGGTGGTGCTCGCCGGCGTCGGTGTCGGCGGGTTCGCGCTGACGGCCGGCGCGGAGTACGTCGGCGGCTACCTGACCGGCAACGAGTCCGGCGAGGACCGGCTGATCAAACCGGTCGCGAAGGCGGGCTCCGGCATCACGATGACGGTCGAGAACGTCACGTACACGAGCCATTTCACCCGCGTCGAGGTCAAGCTGACCAGCACCGCCAAGGAGGCGGTCAAGATCCCGATCGACGGGACGACGTTCACCGCCGCCGACGGCACCGTCCTGCGCGCCGACCCCGGCAAGAGCTCGTGGCCGAGCCGGATCGCGGCCGGCGGCACGGAGCACGGCACGATCACGTTCAAGGGCCACCTCCCGGACAGCGCCGACGCGGCCGTCCTCACCTTCAAGTCCGGCAGCACCACGTTCGCCGTCCCGGTGGCCCTCAGCCACTGAAGTACATCGATTTTTGATATAGTCGCGTCCGTGCCCGACCTGGACGTCGACCGGCTGACCACGGTCATCGAGGACTTCAACACGATCTTCATCCGCCTGCCGTCGGTGCGACGGCTGAACTTCTCGGCCCTGTCCGTGCTGCACACCCTCGGCCGGCGCGGACCGCTGCGACTCACCGACCTGCTGACCACGGAGCAGCTGAAGCAGCCCGCGCTGACCAGCCTGGTCGCGAAACTCGAGCAGGACGGGCTCCTGCAGCGCCGGCCCGATCCCGCCGACGGCCGCGCCAGCCTGCTGTCCCTGACCCGCACCGGCCGGGAGCTCGTCCGGTCCCGGCATGCGAACCGGGTCGAGAAGCTGGCCGCCCTGGTCGCGCGGCTCACCCCCGACGAGCGCGCGGTCCTCGCGGGCTCGATCGACGTACTGCACCGCCTGACCGACCTCGCGGAGGACACCGCATGACTCCCACCCCGATCGCCGTACCCGACGACGTCCTCGACGACCTCCGCCGCCGCCTGCGCGCGACGAAGTGGCCACGTGACGCGGGGAACGACGACGGTTTCTACGGCGTCCGCCGGACCCGCCTGCAACCGCTCGTCGAGTACTGGGCGGACGGTTTCGACTGGCGCGCGGCCGAGCGGAACATCAACGCGTACGAGCATTACCGCGTCGATGTCGGCGACGTGCCGGTGCACTTCCTGCGCCGGCCGGGCGTCGGCCCGCGGCCGGTCCCGCTGATCCTGAGCCACGGCTGGCCGTGGACGTTCTGGCACTGGTCGAAGGTGATCGACCCGCTCGCCGACCCCGCGTCGTACGGCGGTGACCCGGCCGACGCGTTCGACGTGATCGTCCCGTCGCTGCCCGGGTTCGGCTTCTCGACGCCGACCCGCCCGGACATGAACTTCTGGAAGATCGCCGACGTCTGGCACGAACTCATGACGGGCGTCCTCGGCTTCGGAAAGTACGCCGCGGCGGGCTGCGACGTCGGCGCGCTGGTGACCGGGCAACTCGGGCACAAGTACGCCGACGAGCTGTACGGGATCCACATCGGATCGGCGCTGAAACTCGACTTCTTCAACGGCGACCGCGGGTGGGACCTGAGCGGCGGCCGGCCGATCCCGGAGGGGCTGCCGCCGGAGATCCACGCCGGGATCGTCCGGTTCGAGCGCCGCTTCGCCGCGCATCTCGCGGCGCACGTGCTGCACCCGACCACGCTCGGATTCGGCCTCGCGGACTCCCCCGCCGGGATGCTGGCGTGGATCATGGAGCGCTGGCTGAGCTGGTCCGAGGGGGACGCCGCGTTCACCGACGACGACCTGCTCACGCACGCGACGATCTTCTGGGCCGGGGACGCGATCGACACCTCGATCCGCACCTACGCGAACAACAACCGCTACCCGTGGACGCCGTCCCACAACCGGACGCCGGTGGTCGAGGCCCCGACCGGCATCACCTTCGTCGGCTACGAGAACCCGCCCGGCGTCAGCACACCCGAGCAGCGCGTGCAGAACTTCCTCGCAAGCGACCGGGCCGCCTGGTACAACCACACGAACGTCACCGCCCACCCCAACGGCGGCCACTTCATCCCGTGGGAGGCCCCCACGGAATGGACCGACGACCTACGCCGCACCTTCGCTCAGGTACGCCGGAAGTAGTTCAGGAACGTCAGGAACCCAGGCAAACATTTGCTTAACGGAAGGTGAACACGAAAGCGCCACAAGGGGGTTCCATAGGCGGCACGAAAAACCGAGAATGGGCCCCCAAGGGCTACAGGTCATCATCCTGAGGGGGGCACGGATGACCAAGATTCTGGTGATCGACGACGAGCCGGACCTGATCCGGTTCGTCCGGCGGGCGCTCGAGGCCGAGGGCTACCAGGTGCTGGGGTCGGCGGACGGGCTGGGGGGCCTGCGGCTGGCGCTCGAGCACCGGCCGGCGTTGATCGTGCTCGACCTGCTGATGCCGCGGATGCACGGCGAGGCGGTGCTGTCGGCCTTACTGGCGCAGGATCCCGCGTTCCGGATCCTGGTGCTGTCCGCCACGGCGGACATCCAGCTGCGGATCAGCTGCCTGGAGCAGGGCGCGGTCGACTTCCTGGCGAAACCGTTCGCGATCCGCGAGCTGGTCGCCCGGGTCCGTGGCCGGCTCGGCGAGGACGCGAGCAACCGGCGCAAGAACCGGCTCCGCGTCGGTGACATGGTGCTCGACCTGGAGGCCCGGCAGTTGCTGATCGACGGCCGGCCGACGGTGCTACCGAAACGCGAGTTCCTGCTGCTGCGGCACCTGATGCGCAATCCCGATGTCGTCTGCTCCCGGCAGGAACTGCTGTCGGAGGTCTGGGGCTACGACTTCGACCCGTCCACCAACGTGGTGGACGTCTGCGTCGGCCGGCTGCGCTCGAAGATCCGGCCCGACCTCATCGTGACGGTGCGCAATGTGGGCTATCAGCTCCAGAGCGCCTGACCTGGCGGTGCCGCGGGCCGTCCGGCGCCCGTCGCGGCGGATCAGCCTGCTGATCGACATCGCGGTGGCCGTCGTCGTCGTCGGCATGCTCGGGCTGATGATCATCGAGCCCAGCCTCGAGGCGGGCCCGTTCCACATCATGTTCCTCGCGGTGGCGATCGCCTACGGCTACCGGATCTGGCCGCCGCTCCCGACCGTGGCCGCGACCACCGCGTTCACTCTGCTGGCCGGCTGGCTGATGGTCAGGCAGGCTGCCGAGGGCCACTTGCCGAAAGCCGAGCTCGCCGAGATCCCGTTGATGCCGATGGTGCTGCTGGTGATGATCTGGCACGTCCGGCGCCGGGTCGCGGCGATCGAGGAGATGCAGCTGATGGCAGGCCGGCAACTCGAGGCGGCCCAGCGGGAACGCGAGTTCGTCCGGGACACGTCCCATGCGATCCGGACCCCGGTGACGATCGCGCGCGGCCATCTGGAGCTGGTGGCCGCACAGGACCTGGACGTGGAGGTGCGGTCGGACCTGTCGGTCGCGATGCTGCAGCTCGAACGCATGACCGCGCTGTCGAACCGGCTGCTGGCCGTCGCCCGGCTCGACTCCGGTGGCGCACTGTCCGAACAGCCGACCAACCTGAGCAGCCTGGTCCGGGAGCTGGCCTCGAACTGGTCGGCCCAGGAGGACCGCGACTGGCAGGTCGATTGCGAACCGACCGGCTGGATTCCGGCCGACCCGGAGTGGATCGAACTGGCCCTGGACGCCCTGATCGAGAACGCGCTGAACTTCACGCCGGTGGGCGGCGAGATCAGCCTGGGCTGCCGGCGATCCGCCGACCGCTGCGTCGTCGAAGTGGCCGACTCCGGCCCCGGGATCGAGCCGGAGGACCTGCCGCACGTGTTCGAACGGTTCTGGCACCGGCCGCCGCCGAACGGCCGGACGGGCACCGGTCTCGGGCTCGCAATGGCACGGTCCGCCGCGGTCGCGCACGGTGGCCGGCTGTCGGCGCGGAACGGCCCGAACGGCGGCGCGCTCTTCGAGCTGGAGCTGCCGGCCAACTGACCAGTCGATGACGGCCACGTCATCTTTGTTGCCACGCCCGGGCGTCCGGTCCCACCCTGCTGGGGGGAACCCGCTGCGTACGCCCGCCGAACCCCGGACGCACCCCACATGCTCCGGGCGCCGCGCCGGTCCCGGTCCACGACACCCCCCTCGTCGTGACCGGAATTCCTGACCGGCCCGGTCACGAGGCGTACGCAGCCGTTCTCCTGCCGTCGGCACGATCAACTACGCCGAACGGGCGATGCGGACCGGCACCAACCGGCCGCAGTCTGTGGTTATGAAGCTTGGTGTCCGGTTGGCCGGCGTGCTCCTGGTGTCGGGAGCCGCACTCGCGTGTCCACTCGTCGCGCGCGCCGCGACGACGACTCTGTACGTCGACCGGACCGTGGCCGGTTGCTCCGACGCCGGCCCGGGTACGTCGACCACGCCGTACTGCACCGTCACCAAGGGGGTAGCGAAACTCGCCGCCGGGTTCACGCTGTACATCGGTGACGGGACTTACAGCGAAACGATCAAACCCGTCGTCTCAGGGACGGCGGACGCGCCGATCACGATCACCGCCTGGCCGGGGCGGCACCCGGTCCTCACACCTACGAGCTTCGGCGCGAACATCTCCTCGCGCGCCTACCTCACCCTGTCGGGTCTCACCTTCACCGGGACCAAGTACGACGGCGTGTACGTGACCGGCAGCCACGACATCACGGTCAGCGGCAACACGGTCACCGGCGCCGGGCAGCCGGTCTCCGGCCAGACGGCGTACGGGATCAGCATCCGCTCGTCCAGCTCGTCGGTTGTCAGCGGCAACGACGTGAACCACAACAACGGCAGCGGAATCCTGCTCACGTCAGGGTCGACCGGGATCCTGGTCAGCGGCAACGCCGCCAGTTTCAACGCCGAGGGGTACCGCCGGAACGCCAACGGGATCAACGTGATCAGCGCCGGCAACACCGTGCTGCGCAACGTCACGCACGACAACGAGGACTCCGGCATCCAGTTCTACACCGGCGGCAACGACAACCTGGCGGCGCTGAACGTCACGTACAACAACGGCGACCACGGCATTGACGACCTGAACGTCACCGGTGGCCGGCTGATCGGCAACACCGTGTACCGCAACTGCACGACCGGCATCAACGTCGAGGGCACCTCCGGCAACTATGTGGTCTCGAACAACGTCGCGGTCGACAACGCGGTGTACCCGGCGTACAACGGCATCGCCTGTACGCGGCGGGCCGGGAACATCGGCATCTGGGACTCGGCGCCCGCATCCACGACCGTGGACCACAACCTGGTCTGGCTGACGACGAGCGGGAAGATGTACGCCTTCGGTACGACGTACACTTCGCTGGCGGCCATGCAGGCGGCCACCCACCAGGAGTCACACGGGGTACAGGCCGATCCTCGCTTCGTGTCGGCCGGCTCGTGGAACCTGCACATCGGGGCCGGGTCCGCGGCGATCGACCGCGGCGACTCGGGCGTGTCCGGTGCCCAGTCCACCGACATCCAAGGGCTGGCCAGGGTCGACGATCCGGCGACCGCCAACACCTTCGCGGAGGGGCCGCGGCGCTACGACGACCTCGGCGCCTACGAGTACCAGCCCTGACCTCGGGCCGAAACATGACGTGAAGATGACCGAATCATGACGTCTGCCGCCTGCCCCTGCCTCTTCACCTGGTGACGGCCTGTACTGGTCCCTTAAGACCGGGACGCGTGCCGTGGGGGGCCACAGCGGAGAGGCCAGGACGGAAGGAATGACCGTCCGTTGTCGTCGAGGGCTCGGTGCGTGTGGCCGCGGTGGGCGGCCGGCTCGGTCGGGGGACCTGAGGGGGGTCATCGATGAGCGCTGCCGACCCGTCGCCGGCCAGGGGTGGATTTGCCGGCGACCCGGAGCACCTGCTGCGCCTGTGCCACGATCTGCGGCAGTACGTCGCCGCAGGTCTGTGTCTGTCCGAACCGACGGCCGAGCTCGACGCGGTACCGGCGCGGCTGGCACTGATCCGTCAGCAGTTCGACGCGATCGCCGAACTCCTGGACGTCGAGCAGGTGCCCGCGCGGCGGATCGGCGGGGTCAACCTGACCCAGCTGGCCGGTGAGTGCGCCGACGTGGTTCGGCTGACGTACCGCGCGCCGGTGATCTTCGACCGCGTCGCGCGGGTCGTGGTCGCCGGGGACCAGGCACTGCTGCGGCGTGCCATCGGCAACCTGCTCGACAACGCCTGTCGCGCGGCCGGCGGCACCGGGCACGTCCACGTTCGCGTCGGTGCCGACGAGTCGGCCGATGGGGAGGCGTACGTCGAGGTGTCCGACGACGGCCCGGGCTTCGGTGACGTCGCCGCCGGAACAGGCCACGGCCTGCGGGTGGTGGCGGCAGCGGCGCGCGCTTTCGACGGCCGGCTGGAGATCAGCAGCGTGCCCGGTCGTGGAACCACCGTCCGGCTCTGTCTGCCCCGTGGGGGCCACCCGCCGGTGAGGTCGGCATGAGGCTCGCGATCTGTGAGGAGAACTGGCTGTTCGCCTCGGTCGTCGCCGCCGCATTCGAACTGCAGGGCCACGAGGTCGTCACGACCACCGACGATCCGCGCCAGTTGTTCGACGGCACCGGCCGCCGTCCGGACCTGTACGTCCTGGACAGCTCTGCCGTGACCGAACTACCGCACCGCGGTGACCGGACGCCGTACGTGGTACTGCTCACCGATCCGCAGGACGAACAGGCGTGGGACGCCTTCGACACCGGGACGGCCGACGGCGTGGTCAGCAAGACCTGCAGTCTGCGAACGTTGCTCGAGGCCACCGAATCGGTTGCCAACGGCCACCACATTGCGGCCGGGCGGCCGGCCGCGGACCGGCGCAAGCAACAGCCGGTGGTCGACGCCCTGACCGCCCGGGAGCTGGAGGTACTGCACCTGGTCGTCCAGGGCTACAACACCGAACAGATGGCCCGCATCCTCGGCGTCAGCAGGCACACCATCCGCACCCACGTCCAGCAGGTACTGCGCAAGCTCGGCGTGCACGGCCGCGGCAAGCTCGCCCGCGCGGCCGCCGACGCCGGGCTGGTCGACGTGCAGGAGCTGATCGAGGGCGGCCGCCGGTGAGGGAATCGTCCGGGGTGGCGATCCTGCTGGTCGACGACCATCGCGTCTTCGCCGAAGCACTGGCGGGCCTGCTCGCGACCGAACCCGGCATCGGCCACGTCGGCACCGCCTCGAACCTGACCGCCGCACGAAAGCTGCTCGGTTCCGGCCGGCCCGATGTGATCCTGCTCGACCTGTCGCTGGCCGAGGAGTCCGGCTCCGACCTGCTGGCCGAAGTGATGGCCGAACCCGACCCGCCGGCCGTGATCATGCTGTCCGGCAGTACCGACCCGCGGTTGATCGTGCAGGCCATCGACGCAGGTGCTCGAGGCTGGCTGGCGAAGACCACCCGGCTGCCCGCCCTGGTTGCGGCGATCTGGCAGGTCCTCGACGGCCATCTGTACCTCGCGCCCGCGACGCTCGGACCGGTGCTCAGCCATCTCCTGGGCGATCTGCGCCGGCAGCGCGCGGCCGCCGGCTTCGTGGATCGGCTGACACCTCGCGAGCTCGATGTCCTGCGCTGCCTGGTCTCCGGGATGACCAGGGCCGAGGCGGCCGACCACCTGTTCCTGTCCACGAACACGGTCCGGACCCACATCCAGAGCCTGCTCCGCCGGTCGGAGCAGCACTCGGCGCTCGCACTGGTCGCCTTTGCCCGTTCACACGGTGTGACGGGGATCGACGAGAACGACGGGTCCGTAATGACCACCGGGCGCGGATCATCCTCTTGACGTAGAGGTTCTCGTCTCGCAGGCGGGCGCGGGCGCCGGTCACATTTCGTAGCGTCGAGGGACATCAGGGCCCGTGGGGGCCTCGAGGGGGGCATCGGGATGACTACCCGAATCACTGCTGCGGCGCGTCCGCTACCGGCGGCGGAGATCGCCGTACCGTTCGCGGATTGTGACATCACCGCCGAGGCGCAGGCCGCCGTTCTGCGGGTCCTGCAGTCCGGGTGGGTGACCACCGGCCGGGAGGTGGCGGCGTTCGAGACCGAGTTCGCGGCCGCGGTCGGGGCAGAGTTCGCGGTGGCCGTATCGTCGTGCACACAGGGGATCGAGCTGGCGCTGCGGTCACTCGGGCTGCCACCCGGATCGCTGGTGCTGAGCTCGACGATGACGTTCTGCGGCGCGGTCCAGGCGATCGTGCACGCCGGGCACCAGCCGGTCCTGGTCGACGTCGACCCGGTCACCGGCATGCCGACACCGGCGACGGTCCGAGCCGCCGTACAGTCCTTCGGCCGGCCCGCTGCCCTGACCGTCGTGCACTGGGCCGGCGACGTGGCCGACGTACCGGCGCTCGCCGAAGCGGCCGGTGTGCCGCTCGACCACGTCGTGGTGGACGCCGCGCACGCGCTCGGCACGTACGCCGGCGACGCGCCGATCGGCTCCGGCCCCGGCGCGACCTGCTTCAGTTTCTACGCCACCAAGAACCTCCCGCTCGGCGAGGGCGGGATGATCACCACCGACGACGCGGCACGCGCCGACTGGCTGCGCGGGGCGCGCCTGCACGGGATGACGGCCGACGCCTGGCGGCGCTACCTGCCCGGTGGCAACTGGCGCTACAACGTCGCCGACGCCGGTCTGAAGGCGAACATGACCGACATCCAGGCGTCGATGGGCCGCGCGCAGCTCACGCACTTCCCGTCCTGGCAGCGGCGGCGCGCCGAGATCGCGGCCCAGTACGACGATCGGCTCGCGGGACTGCCCGGTGTCGGGCTGCCGCACCGGCCGGCCCCCGGGGAGGGCACGCACGCCTGGCACCTGTACCCGGTTCGGCTCCGGCTGCACGGCGGGATCGATCGCGACGAGGTGATCGCCGCGCTCTCCGCTCGCGCCATCGGCACCTCGGTGCACTTCATCCCGGTCCATCGACTCGCGTACTTCAGCCAGACGGCCCTGATTCCGTCGGCCGGACTGACCGGGGCGGACGCACTGTTCGACCAGCTGCTGTCGCTGCCGATGTACCCGCGGCTGACCGGGCAACAGCTCGACGCGGTCTGTACGGCGGTCACCGACATCGCGCATGAGGGCATCTCGGGAAAGGGAACGGAATGAGTGAGCCTCTGCTGCTACACGACAGCGACAACGGCCTGTTGCGGACCGTTGTGGTCGGGGCCGGTGAGGCCGGGGTCGCACTGGCCCGCGACCTGCACCGGGTCAGCTCGTTCGGGCTGGAGCCTGTCGGCTTCCTCGACGACGATCCCGGCAAGGCGGGCCGGCGGTACGGCGGGCGGAAGGTGCTCGGCACCCTGGCTGATCTCGAGGAGGTCCTCGAGCGGACCGGGGCCGACGTCGTCGTGGTCGCCATTCCGTCGATGCCGTCGCACGAGGTGAAGCAGCTCGGGCTGCGCGCCGCCGCGCTGGGCGCGACCGTGCTGCACCTGCCGCCGTTCCTCTCCGTGCTGCAGCGTCAGATCGCCGGGACCGACATGCGGGCGCTGCAGATCGGCCCGCTGATCGGGCGGCCGGAGATGCACGTCGTCAGCAGACACGCCCGGGACGCGATCGCCGGCAAGCGGGTCCTGGTCACCGGCGCCGGCGGTTCGATCGGCAGCGAGCTGTGCCGTCAGGTGTACGGCTTCGGCCCCGAGCAACTGATCATGCTCGACCACGACGAGTCCAACCTGCACCGCACGCAGCTCGAGCTGTGGGGTGAGGCGCTGCTGGACACCGAGAACACCGTGGTCGCGGACATCCGGGACAGCGAGCGGCTGTTCCAGCTGTTCCGTGATCACCGGCCGCAGATCGTGTTCCACGCGGCGGCCCTGAAGCACCTTCCGGTCCTGGAGCAACACCCGTGCGAGGGCGTGAAGTCGAACGTCCGCGGTACCCAGAACCTGGTCGAGGCCGCCGTCGTCCACGACGTCGAACGGTTCGTGCTGATCTCCACCGACAAGGCCGCGAACCCGGCCTCGGTGCTCGGGGCAACCAAGCGGCTGGCCGAGCTGGTGCTGGAGTCGCAGCAGCCGGCCTCGACGGTGCTGACCGCGGTCCGGTTCGGCAACGTGCTGGGCAGCCGAGGCTCGCTGCTGCACGTGGTCCGGGACCAGCTCGCCAGCGGCACACCGGTGACGATCACGCATCCCGACGTCAGCCGGTTCTTCATGACGATCGAGGAAGCGGTCGGGCTGGTCCTGGAGGCGGCGCGGATGTCGCACGGCTCGGCGACGTACGTCCTGGACATGGGCGAGCCGGTGCGGATCGTCGACCTGGTCCACAACTTCGCCGGCCTGCTGAACGTCCGCGACGTCCACGTGAAGTACACCGGTCTGCGGCCGGGCGAGAAGCTCACCGAGGAACTGTTCGGCGCCGGCGAGGAAGCCACGCCCACCGATCATCCACGGATCTCGATGACCGTGGCGCCACCGCCGCCGGCCGGCTTCCGGGCCGGGCTGCAGGAGCTGTACGACGCCGCCGCGCACAACCGGCCCGACGAGGTCTTCCGGCACCTGCGCCGGCTCGTTCCGGAGTACAGCCCGACGCCCGGTCTGGTGTCGGCCTGCGCGCCCTATCCCGACGACTTCTGACCTGCCCACCCGACAACAGACTGTGAGTACAGCATGACCACAGAGGCCAGGCCGCCACTGGACGTCCGCGTCCTCGACGGTACCGTCGATGTCCCCCCGACGGTCTTCGATGACCCCACCCTGCTCCCCGCGGGCCGGGCGACGATCACGGCGCTCGGACATCGGGTCGAGGGCGCGGACCTGGCCGCCCCGCCGGTGGTGCTGCCGGACTTCCACCACAAGTCGAAGATGGAGCTGCCGTCGAGCGTCGCGGTCGCGACCAGCGGCACTGTCCGTCCTGAGCTGACCAGCTCGTCGGTGAACTGCGGGATGGCGCTGATCGCGGTCGACTCCGAGGTCCCCGACGACAAGGCCGTCGACGTCTTCATGCGAGCGGTCCGCGAGCGCTATCCGTACCCGACCCGGGGCACCGCCGAACTCAGCCGCCAGGAGGTCGCCAAGGCGGTCGGCGCCGGGTCCGAGTTCAGTGTGGAGCGCTGGGGCGCGCCGGCCGAGGACCTGGAGCGGATCGAGGAGGGCGGCCGGATCGACCTGGAGCGGTACGGCGGCCTCGACCGGCTGCGCGCGGAGCTTCCGGGGATCGCCTTCCAGCTGGCCCGGTACCGCTTCGGAACCATTGGCCCGTCCAACCATTTCGTCGAGCTCCAGCGGGTCGAGGAGATCCTCGACCCGGAGCGGGCCGCCAAGCTCGGAGTGACCGAGGGCCAGCTGACCATCCAGTACCACGGCGGCGGCGGGGTCTTCACCGGGGAGATCGGGCGCCTGTTCTTCCGTCGCAAGGACTATCCCGCTCAGATCAAGGCCGTGAACGCGGCACTGAAGCCGTGGTTCCACCTCCGCTCCGCGCGTTCTTTCGCACAACTACGCGCACGGCTCGGTCTGTACTTCACCGCCGGCTGCACGCCGCTTCCGCTGGCCAGTGACGAAGGCCAGCGGCTGATGCTCGCGACCGCGGCCGCGATGAACTACGGCTTCGCCTTCCGCACCGCGACGTACGCCGCACTCCGCCGGATCGCGGCCGACTCCTTCGGCGGCGCCACCGGGCGGCTGGTGGTCGACTCGCCGCACAACAGCATCTACGAAGAGCCGGTCGGGGACCGTACCGGCGTCGTCCACCGGCACAACTCCTGCCGTGCCTTCCCGGCCTCGATGATGTCGCCGGGGACGACGTTCGCCGAGACCGGACAGGCCGTGCTGCTGCCCGGTACGCACCGCACCTCCAGCTACCTGGCCGTGGCGGGCGACCGTGCGGCGAGCAGTCTGTACTCCGCCTGTCACGGCGCCGGCACCGTGGTCTCCGACCTGGTGGCGCGCGGCATCTCCGGCGACCACCCGCTGAAGCACAAGACCCGCCGCTACCGCTACGACGACGGCGCGCCCACCGATGCCCACCACTTCGACGATCTCGGCGTGAACGCGGCCCTCGACGTCCTCGTCCGCCACGGGCTGGTCAAGCCGGTAGCGCGGATGCGACCTGTCGCAGTTCTGCACTGACGGTTCGGGAGAGAACATGAACAAGCGGCTACGGAGTCTGGCGACGGCCACGGTCATCAGCTTGACCGCGGCGCTGGTGCTGGTCGTGACGAGCAGCCCGGCGAACGCCGTCGGCACCGGCTACTGGGTGAACAACACGGTCACCTGCAGCGACACCGGCACGGGAACCCAGGCGGCGCCGTTCTGCACGATCTCGCAGGGCACCAAGAAGGCCGTGCTTCCGGGCGACACCGTGCATGTTGCTCCGGGCACCTATCGGGAGCAGGTCACGATCAATGCGTCGGGCACCGCCACGGACCCGATCACCGTCGTCGGAGACGCCCCGGGCGTCATCGTGCTCGGCACCCGGTCCCTGGCCGGCGCAGCGCTCTGGACCGCGACCGGTACCACGGCCTGGTCCACGCCGTACGCGCCTCCGTCCGCGCCCAAGCAGGTCTTCGTCGACAACCAACGCCTCGCGACCGCTACCTCCGCCACCACGACGACGCCGAACAGCTGGTTCTACGACGGGACCGCCAAGGTTCTGTACGTCGACATCGGCGGCGCCAACCCGGGCGACGGGCACCAGGTCGAGGCCGGCGCCCAGTCGTTCGGCGTCACGACCAGCAGCAAGCAGAACGTGGTCGTCAGCAACCTCGAGCTCGACCGCGCCAACCTGGCCGGTGTTCGGTTGCTGTCCTCGTCCGGGATCACCGTCGACCACGTCACCACGTCCCAGTCGGCCGGTAACGGCGTCCTCGTCGACACCTGCCCGAGCAGCTCGATCACGATCCGTTCCGCGACCGTCGACAACGCGCTGTCCACCGGCATCAAGCTGAACGCGTCCAGCGGCGTGACCGTCACCGCGTCCGGCAGCCACAACAACGGCCTGCACGGGATCGGCCTTGCCACCTCGGCGAACAACCTGCTCACCGGTAACACGACGTACGCGAACGTCTCACTGAATCCGAACGCGACCGCCAACGGCATCGATGTCGACACCAGCTCGCCCGACAACCGTGTGATCGGCAACGTCGCCTACCAGAACCAGGACAGCGGGTTCCAGGTCTACAGCAGCAGCCACCGGGCTCTGGTGGCGCGCAACGTCTCCTACGGCAACGGCGACCACGGCTTCGACACGCTGACCTCGACCGGTGTGCAGTACCTGAACAACACGGCGTACGGGAACCGCCGGGACGGCATCTCGATCGAGGGCACCTCGACCGGCGCCACCGTTGTCAACAACCTCCTGGTCGACAACGGCACCACCGCGACCGAGTACGACCTGTACGTCGACGCCGGTTCGTACTCCGGCCTCACCGCCGACCGCGACATGGCCTACAACCACGTGGTTGCACCGAGCACGAAGGTCAACGGCGTCATCTACAAGACGCTGGCCGCGTTCGCCACCGCGACCGGTCAGGAGGCCCACGGCCTGTCCGTCGACCCGGACTTCGTCAACCCGGCCGGCGCGGACTTCCGGCTGACCGCCGGTTCCGCCGCGGTCGACTCGGCCGACTCGTCGCCGGCGAACTTCGTCGCCGCCGACCAGGGCGGCAACGCACTCGCCGACGACCCGATCGTGCCGGACACCGGCACCGGTACGCCGGCGTACGCCGACCGCGGCGCGCTGGAGTACCAGCCGATCGCGGGCCCGGCCGACTACCCGCCGCACGCGGCCGTGGTGCTCGACCCGAGCGCGGTGAACATGCCGCCGGCGACGCCGGTGACCGCGGATGCGAGCGGTTCGAGCGACGCCGACACGAATGGCATCGCGTCGTACACCTTCGACTTCGGTGACGGCACCGTCGTCGGTCCGCAGGCGACGGCGACCGCGACCCACAAGTACGCGGCGACCGGCACGTACACCGTCACCACCACGGTCACCGACACCGCGGGGCTGACCGACACCGCGACCGCCCAGGAGATCGTCAGCCTCCGGCAGGTGCAGACGTACTCCGTCGAGCAGACGAACCCGTCCTGCAGCGACAGCGGGCCGGGCACCACCGCCACCCCGTTCTGCACGATCGGCGCGGCCACGAAGAAGATGCTGGCCGGCGACACCGCGCTGGTCGGCGCGGGCCAGTACCGCGAACAGGTCCAGGTCACCGCGAGCGGTGAGGCCGGCGCGCCGATCACGCTGCGGGCGACCTCGCCGTCGGCGGTCATCCTCGGCACGAACGACGTGTCCGACGCGGCCGGCTGGTCCGCGACGTCGACGACGGCGTGGAAGCACGCCTTCACCCCGGTGCCGGCGCAGGTCTTCCTGGACGGGCAACCGTTGGCCAAGGCAACGAGTAGTACGACCACCACCAGCGGCACGTGGTTCTACGACACCCCGACGGCGACGCTGTACGTCGACACCGGCGGGACGAACCCGGCCACCGGGCACACCGTCAGCGCGGGCGCGCGCAGCTTCGGCATCCTGCTGCGCCAGGTCACCGACGTGAACGTCAGCGGCTTCGCGGTCCGGCAGACCAACCTGAGCGGCGTGTACTTCGACACCGTGCAGCGGGTCTCCCTCGACACCGTCGACACCGCCCAGTCCGGTGCCCAGGGCGTGACCGCGGACAACTCCAGCCAGGTCATGCTGAGCGGCATCCAGGCGTCGGCGAACCAGTCCATCGGCATCCGGCTGTTCAGCAGCACCGACAGCACGGTGAAGACCTCGGTCACGCACGACAACAGCTTCCACGGCGTCAGCGTGCAGGGCGGCGCGCGGGACACGGTGACCGGCGTGACGACGTACCGGAACAAGCGGCTCTCGACCCGGATCGCGGCCGGTATCGACGTGTCGTCGGCCGCCCAGAACACCGTTGTCGACGGCAACTTGTCCTACAGCAACGACGACTCGGGCATCGAGTCCTACACCGGCGCGACCGGGACCCTGGTGCGCCGGAACGTGGTCTACGACAACGGCGACCACGGCATCGACGACTTCCAGGCGCCCGGCTCGCGGGTGATCGGCAACACCGTGGTCGGCAACGCCACCGCCGGGATCAACTTCGAGGGCGGCTCGACCGGTGCCCTCACCCGGGACAACGTGACGATGGACAACGCCGTCGGCAGCACCCGGACGATCGGCGAGATCCGGGTCGACGAGACGTCCAGCCAGGGCACCAGCCTGGACCGGGACCTGGTGTTCCAGAGCAACGGCGGACCCCTGTTCGAGTGGGCGTCGCAGCCGTACACGACGCTCAGCTCCTACCAGGCCGTCAGCGGGCAGGAACCGACGGGCAAGGCGGCGAACCCGCAGTTCGTCAACCTGGCCGGCCGTGACCTGCATCTGACCGGGACCTCCCCGGCCATCGACGCCGCCGACACGTCGCCGGCCGGCTGGAGCGCGACCGACAAGGACGGCGGCACCCCGATCGACGACCCGGCCGTCGCGAACACCGGCACCGGCCCGGTCACCTTCGCCGATCTCGGTGCCTTCGAGTTCAACGGCCTCGTGATCGTGGTGACCGTCTCCCCGACCGGTGGTTTCGCACCGCTCGACGTGACGATCGACGCCTCGCACAGCGCCGGCCCCGCGCCGATCACGTCGTACCGGATCGTCTGCGGCAACGGCACGGTGCTGACACAGTCCAGCGGTGTCTGCCACTACGGTGCGGCAGGCACATTCACGCCGACCGCGACAGTCACCGACTCCACCGGCGCCACCGCCACCTGGACCGGTGCGCCGATCGTGGTGAAGCCGAACGGCGTACCGACAGCACGGATCACGGCCACACCCAGCCAGGCGTACGCACCGCAGCAAGTGGTACTGGACGCCTCCGCGTCCTCGGACGCCGACGGCCGGCCGCTGGTCTCCTACTCCTTCGACTGCGGCAACGGGCACACCACAGGTCCGATCACCACACCGACGACGACCTGTGACTACCCGGCCGCCGGCACCTACACCGTCGCGGTGACGGTGACCGACACCGACGGGCTCACCAGCCGGGCGACCACCAAGGTCAGGATCCTGGCCGAGGTGGCACCGACCGCGGCGCTGAACCTGTCGAAGAACAACATCAAGCGCGGCCAGTCGATCACCGCCGACGCATCCGGCTCGACCGACCCGGACAAGACGCCGATCACGACCTACCAGTTCAGCTGTGGGACCGGCACCACCTTGCCGCCGCAGACGGCCCCGACCACGACCTGTACCTACCCGGCCGCGGGGACCTTCACCGTGAAGGTCGTCGTCACCGACACGGGCGGGCTGACCGGCACCACCACCAAGAGCGTGAAGGTCCAGTGATGGACGGCACGAGGAAGGCTCAGCTATGACGCTCGAAGAGATGTTCCGCCGGATCGTCCGGGCGCACCTGGCACTGATCCTGGTGTGCATCCTGGTACCGGTGGCCGGTGCCGCGATCCTGGTGGCGAACCGGCCGGACCCGAGCATCGCCTCGCTCCGCCTCCAGGTCATCTCCGGCTCACCGAAGTCGGCGACCGAGGCCGAGGGGATGAACAGCCGGGTCCTCGCGGTGGCGACCACGCCGAGTGTGCTCGGTGCGGCGCTGGAGGCTGCGCAGGCGCAGCGTGACGTCGACACGTACGCGGCGACCAACGTGGCCGCGCAGCGGATCGGCGGGTCCTCGATCGTCGAGCTCAGCGTCAGCGACAACGACCCGCTGGTGGCCGGAAGGGTCGTCTCCGAACTCGCCGCCCGGGTCGCGGCGTTCATGAACCAGGGTGACCAGGCAACCTTCCGCAGCACACTGGCAGACCTGACCGGCCAGATCGACGCCGCGACCGCACGCCGGGACAAGCTGGTCGCCCAACTGCGAGGCATTGCCGACGTGACAGCCCGCGCCGACCTCGGGGTGCAGATCCAGTCGGCCAACCAGTTGCTGAGCCAACTCAGCAGCCAACGGGCGACCTTGGTCGCGGACAACGCGACCAAGGACCAGGTCGTCATGGTCGGCACCCAGCCCGACATCCGGCGCGAACCGCACTCGATCCTTCCGCAACTCGCGCTGGCACTGCTGCTCGGTCTCGTGCTCGGCCTGACCGCGGCGACGGTCCTGGAGACGTTCCGCCCACGGGTCACCGGCATCCGCGCGCTGGCCCGGTTGCTGCAGGCGCCGGTGCTCGGCAAGTCGACCGAGGACATCGAGTCGCTCCGCAACACGATGGCGCTGGCAGCCCGGCGGCAAGGCGTCGATGCGGTCGTGCTGATGGGCGCCGACGACGAAGACGCGGACACCGTGAGCAAGCTGCTGTTCTCGCTGTCCGGACGCACGCACGCATCGAAGCAGTCGAAGCAACCTGCCGCTCCGGGTGACGGCGGGCCGGTCTTCGACATCGACGGGTTCACCGATGTCCGCTTCACCGGACTGTCGGCCGTCACGCCCGAGGACGAGATGACGGCCGGGGTCGTCGTCGTGTCCAGGGGCACGGTGCTCCTGCGCCGGCTCGACGACCTCGACGACGTCCTGAAGGCCGTTCGCTGGCCGGTGCTGGGCATTGTGCACGGTCCGGCACCACGCCGCTTCGGCAGGCTGCGGTGACCAGCCGGATGACAACCGCCATGCTCCACACAGCCGGCCAGCGCGTGGCGCTGGACGGACCGGACAGTGCCGTACGCACGCTGCTCGCGGCCGCGGGCGGGCCCGAGCGACCCGGGCTCGCGGCGGCGGATCCGCCGAACGTCGTCCTCGCGGTCGAGGAGAGCCGCCAGCCGTTCCGCACGGACGGGGCGGAGCTGATCACGCGGGGCGTCTGGGCGACACCGGGCAGCGAAGTGGTGCTGACGAACGTCGGCGGATCCGGTTTCGACCAGCGGTGGGCGGTCGACGTCGACGGCCTCCGGGTCGCCAGCCGGTGGCGGCCGCCGTACCAGGAGTCCGTCGCAGCCAGGCTGTTCCCGGCTCGGCAGCGTGCGCTGAACAGCCAGGTCCTGCTGCACTACCCGGCGCTGTGGTTCGCGATGCAACAGCGGTTCGCGCCGCTGCACGTCTCGGTCGTCGAGGTCGGTGGTGTCGTCGTCCTGCTGGCCGGGCCGGGCGGCGTCGGCAAATCGACGCTGGTCGCGCGCGCCCTGGCCGACGGCTCGCGGGCAACGTGCGACAACCTCGCGGCCTGCGACGGAATGACGGCGTACGGCGTCGCCGAACCACTGCGGCTGCTGGACGGTACCGGGCGGCGGGCGTTGCACGGGCGGCGCGAACAGCCGTGGACGCACCGGGTCAGGTCGTTGCCGCCGGAGCTCGTCGTCGTCCTGCGGCGCGGGACCCAGGAGTCGCCCACGTTGCGCGAACTCAGCCCCGCGGAGGCGGCTCGCCGGCTCGTCGCGGGCACCTACGCGGCCGGTGAACTCCGCCGGTTCTGGTCGATCGCAGCGCTCGTCGCGACCGCGACGGGATGCGGGCCGGTGCACCCGCCGATCGAGGAGATCGCCGCGCGGCTGACGACCCGGCTGCCCGCGGTCGAACTGCTGCTCGGCCGGGAGCCCGGCGCCGGACTGACCGAACTGCTCCGCCGCCCACTGGCCGCGGTCCGGACCGGGCGGGCCGGTTGATGGGCACCCGGATCGAGGTCGCCCAGATCGTCACCCGCTTCATCGCCGGTGCCGGTGGGGTCGCGCTGCGCGGCGTCCTCCCGCTCGACCCGGACCGCTACCGGGTCACGATCATCACCGGACAAGGCGGCCCACTCACCGACCGGGCCGCAGCCGCCGGGATGCGCGTCCTGATCGAGCCGTCACTGGTCGCACCGCTGTCACCGAACGACGACCGCCGGGCCCTGCGGGAACTGACCGCGTTGTGTGCCGCCGGCAGGTACGACGTCGTCCACACGCACAGCGCGAAGGCCGGGGCGCTCGGCCGGCTCGCCGCGCACCGGGCCGGTGTGCCGCGGATCGTGCACACCTATCACGGCTTTCCGTTCCACCAGTTCCAGAACCCGTTGCGGCGTACGGCGTACATCGCCGTCGAGCGCCGGCTGGCGCGCATCACCGCTACGGTGCTCGCGATCGGAACCGGGGTGGCGACCGAGGCGCTGCGGCTCGGACTCGCCACGCCGAGCTCGCTGCGCACGATCACACCCGTCGTGGAGTCGGTCACCGTTCCGCGCACGGACAGCTCGCGTACGGCGGCGCGCGCCGAGCTCGGGGTCGGCGCGACCACCCCGCTGATCGGCACCGTCGGCCGGATCGACTACCAGAAGGCACCGGAACACCTGATCGCCGCGGTCGCCGGGCTGCGGCACACCGACGCGGTCGCGGTCTGGATCGGCTCGGGTCCGGGCGACCGCGCGGCGAAGGACCTGGTCCGCCGCTCGGGTCTCACCGACCGGTTCGTCTTCGCCGGCGAGCGGTCCGACGTACCCCAACTGCTGCCGGCGTTCGACGTGTTCGCCATGGCCAGCCGGTACGAGGGTCTGCCCTGCGCGGTGGTAGAGGCGATGCGCTGCGGCCTTCCGGTCGTGGCGACCGCGGTCAACTCGGTGCCTGACCTGGTCATCCCCGGCGAGAGCGGGATCTTGGTTCCACCGGGACGTCCGCGCCTGCTGGCCGAGGCAGTCGACGACCTGCTCGACGACCGCCCGAAGGCCGAGCGGATGGCTCGGCGCGGGCAGGCGTCGGCCGGCAGTACATACGACGCCGAGAGCCTGGCCGAGGTGCTCGACCAGGTGTACTCCGCCGGACGGCCGGCGGAGCTGGTGGGGTCATGACGAGTCCGGAAACGGCCGAGCGGATCCGGCGGCCGATGTCGCCCTGGCTGCAGCTGTGCCCGCCGGGGACGGTCGAGCACGACCTCCGCTCCGGACCGGTCCGGGCGGATCAGGTGTCCACCGACGGGCCGGTCGTCCTGATCGACCAGCGGCCGCGCAGTCGTCGCCGGCTGCGGCGGACGGCGCGTGAGCTCGGGGTCGTGGTGGAGCGCGAGTTCGTCGTCCTGCCGACGCTCGACCGGCCGATGGTGGTCGTCGACGACGTCGAGGAGGCGATCAGGCACTTCTGGACCGCGGTGGCCACGGTGCCTCCGGGACTCGCGTTCGCCGTACCGGCGTCCGCACTGCTCGGGCTGGCACGACGCGCACCCTGGCGCTGGACCGGCGCGCTCGCACCGGCCCGCGTCGTCGTCGGGAGGCGGCGATGACCGAAGCTCCGAAGGCGTTCCAGCCGCGCCCCCGGTCGGTGCACGACCTGTTGTTCGCGCCCGGGAGCCGGGGCGTGCTGATCGCGACGTCGAAGGATCCCGACGCCAAGCGGACCTTCGTCGTCACGCCGCCCGCCGGTACCTACGTGGACGGCCCGGCCGGGCCGGTGGCGATCAAGATCCCCGTCACGGTCGCAGCCGCGGGCGCGGTCTCCCGGGAGACCCGGATGCTGATCGCGCTCGGCGAGACGGACCTGGGCGAACTCGCCAGGACCGTTCCGCGCTACCTGGAGACGCTCGACAGCGACGGCCTGCCGGCCGTGGTGACGACGGTACTGCGTGGCGTCCCGATGAGTGTCGCGTACCACCGCTGGCTGCACACCTCGCGGCAGCGTCCGGTGGCCGAGGACTTCGCGCTGGCGGGCGGATGGCTCCGGCACCTGCAGCTGGCGACAGCCGGCGAGCGGTCCCGGATCACCTGGGCGGGCGAGGTCGCCGGCCAGCTGCGTGCCCGCTGGCCGGGGCATCCGAAACTCGAGGCCGCGCAGGTCCGGGTCGCGGCCGCGGACCGGCAGCTGCGCGCTCATCGGGTCGCCACCACGGTGGTGCACGGCGACTACTGGTTCGGGAATCTGCTGGTCGACGACGGCCGGATCTCCGGAGTCGTCGACTGGGAGAGCGGCGCGCGCACCGGCTCGCCGCTGCGCGACCTGGTCCGGTTCGCGCTCAGCTACTGCCTCTACCTCGACCGCCACACCCGGCCCGGTCGCGAGGTACGCGGACACCGCGGCCTGCGGCGTACCGGGTTCGGGGCCGGGATCAGGTACGGCCTGCTCGAGGCCGGCTGGCTACCTGACCTGGTCCGGCTGTACCTGCGCACCGGGCTCGAAACTCTCGGCCTGCCGACGATCCTCTGGTACGGCGCCGCGCTGGCCGGGCTGGGTGAGATCGCCGCGAACGCCAACGACGACGAGTTCGCCGCACAGCACCTGGACCTGCTGGCGAGTCTGCCGTACTGGCCGCTCACCGACGGAGCTGAACCGCGATGAGCACCTCGACCCAGCCGGTACGACCGGCCGGCATCGTCGGCTCGCCCGGCACGCCGCGCGGTGACGCGCTCGTGGCGATGATGGGCCTGACGACGTGCCTGCTGCCGTTCCTGGTGCCCGCCGGTCCGGGCAACACGGCCCTGGCGGACGCGGGCATCCTGCTGTGCGTCGTGCTGAGCATGCTGTGGGCGGGCCGGGAACAACTGCCGATCAAGCTGCCGTACGCCACCGGTGTGGCCGGGCTGATCCTCGGCGGCGCGTTCGCGGCGTACGTCTCGGTCGCGCCGGTCGGCACCGCGCTGGTGCTGATCCAGGATCTGCTGCTGTTCGCGTGGTCTGCGGCGCTCGCTCTCGGTCGCCACAATCCGGCGATCGTCCGCGCCGTCACGGTGTCCTGGTGCCACACGGCGACGCTCTACTCGGGCGTCATGGTGCCCGCGTACCTGGTCGGCTTGAACGCGATCACCGGGGTGTCGGCCAAGGACGGTGTGCGTGCGCCGTACACGTTCGGTGATCCCAACCTGGCCGGAAACTACCTGGTCGTCTCGTTGTTCCTGATGGCCGCGTGCAAGCATCCACGGTCCCCCGGCGTCCGCCGGATCGCCTACCTGCTGGTGCTCCTGGCGATCGGGTTCACCGGCTCGAACGGCGCGATGCTCACCCTGCTGGTCGGCCTGGTCCTGGCCGCCGCGGTGACCGCCTACCGCCGCCGGGGCGCGGTCGGCGGCCTTGCCGTACTCGCGAGCGCGGCTCTCGCCGGCGGGCTGATGGCGGGGTTCGTCATGCCCCGCGTCGACCTCGGTCAGCTCCGTGAACAGGCCGCCGGCAGTGTGCCACTGCTGCGCGACTCGTTCGGGCGTAGCGCGAACTCCAGCGGCGAGCGGGCCACGATCGTCGGCGAGGGCGCGAACCTCTTCCTCCGCGGCGACGCCGCCGGCTACGGGCCGGCCCGGACGAAGGCGACCCTGGAGGCCACGCAGGCGCCGTACGTCAAGGAAGCCCACAACGACTACCTCGCGACGCTGCTGGAACGCGGGGTGATCGGGGCGATCGGTCTGCTGCTGTTCGGCGTCGGCGTGCTCGCGCGCTGCCTGCGGCTGGTTTTCGGGAACCTGCCGAAGGCGTACGCCGAACTCGTACCGAGACCCTGGCTGCTCGCCGTCATCGGACCGGTGATGGCGACCGCCGCGGGGTTCTACGAGGTTCTGCACTTCCGGCACCTGTGGACCTGGCTCGGTCTCGTCGCGGCGCTCGTCCTCGCGATGCAGGACCAGCACGAGGAGGCCTGATGATCCGTTCCGTCCTGTCCAACACCTCGGCGCGGCTGCTCGCCATCCTCGGGCTCACGCTCGCCACCGTGCTGGTCGCGCGCACCGGCGGACCGTCGGCGGTCGGCGAGTACGCGCTGCTCCGGATGCTGCCCGGCCTGGTCGGGGTGCTGTGCGTCCTCGGCCTGCCCGGGGCCCTCGCCTACTTCCTCGCCGTACCGCGCCGCGACCTGCCGCGGCTCTGGCCGACGTTGATGGCGATCGGAGCCGCCGGGGCGGTTGTCGGTACGGCGCTGTGGGTGGTCGCGGCGCCGCTGCTCGCCAAGGTCTTCTTCCCGCACGAGGCGCCGTGGCTGATCGCGGCCGCGGGGGCAACCGTGGCGACCCAGCTCGCGCTGACGCTCGGCAAGACCGCCCTGCAAGGACTCGAGGACCGGCGCGGCGGTGACGTGGTGATCGCCGCCGAGGAACTCGCGTTCCTGCCCTGTTTCGTGCTCCCGCTGCTTGTCGGCGTTCACGGCATCGCTGCGATCATCCTCGGACTCGGGCTCGCCGACGTGGTCGTCGCGGTCGACGCGTGGCGCCGGGTCGGCCGGCGGCTCGGGTGGCGGCGCCTGGGCGTCGCGTGCTGGTGGGGGCGCCCGGACAAGGACTTCGCGCGGCAGGTCGCGTCGTACGGACTGCGGGGTCAGGTGGGCGGCCTGATCACGTTGCTGAACCTCCGCCTCGACGTCGCGATCCTCGGCGCGATCGCCGGACCCGCCGTCCTCGGCGGCTACGCGGTCGCCTCGAAGTACGCCGAACTGCTGCGGCTGCCCGGTACCGCACTGACCTGGGTCTTCTATCCGCGCCTGGCGAAACTCGACGAGCAGCGGGCCGCCGAGCTGGCCCGGCGGCTGATCCGGCCGACTCTGGCCGGCGTCGCGGCCGCCGCGATCCCGGTCGCGATCCTGGCCGGACCGGTGATGCGGCTGCTGTACGGCGCCTCGTTCGCACCCGCGGTCACTCCGGCCCGGATCCTCGTCGCGGGCATGATCCTGGCCGGCGCCTCAGGGGTCGCGAGCGCTTATCTCTACGGTCGCGGTACGCCGGGGCTCAACTCGATCGTGCTCGGCGCCGGGCTCGTCGTCACCGTGGTCCTCGACGTGACGCTGATCCCGCGGCACGGAGCGCTCGGCGCGGCAGTCGCGTCGACCGCGGCGTACCTGTCGACCGATGCTCTGCTGATCGTTCTGCTACTGCGGCTCAGCGCACCGCGGGCCCGCCGCCGCGCGACCCTCGTGATCGGGGAGGGAACACCATGAGAGCTACCGCGATCGCCGCCGGCCTGCTCGTCCTGCTCGTTGGCTGTTCCAACGGTTCGCCGAGCGGTCAGCCGACCACGTCCCCGGACAGCGGACCGCCGATGAGTACGCCGGCCGACCCGACCCAACCGCCACCCAGCAGCCGGGCGACCGGCGGTGCAGCGGCCGTGCTGCCCGGTGACCGGTACGTCGCGCTCGCCACCGCGCTGCACCACCGCGGCGTCGCGATCTGGTGGGAGACCGACCTGGTCAAGCGCTGGCTCGACGGGCCGGCCGCCTTCGACGGAGCGGTCGCCCGGCTCGGGCAGCTGGCCGCGGTCCCGGGAACAGTCGGGTTCAAGATCTCCGACGAGATCGGTTACGGCGACGGGCTGACCTCTCCGGCGCAGGCCGCCAACTTCCTCCGGCAGGCCCGGAGCAGTCTCGCGAAAGTTGCGCCCGGCAAGCAGATCCTGGTCGACGCGGTCGTACCGGAGCTCGGGTGCCTGCCGTGGCGCGGCGGCAACCAGGAAGGGTGCGCGCAACGGGTCCGGCTGAAGTACCCGGCGGCCAGTGCGGCGGCGGTCGAGAGCTACCTGCGCGGCCATCTGATCGACCGGCTCGACCTGAGCACCGGGCTGCTGAGCCCTGGCACCTACGCAGGCTGGGGCCTGACCCAGCAGGCCGCACAGGCCGAGATCTGGAGCCGGATCCGCGGCCAGGGCTGGGAATCGCTGACCACGCTGCAGTCCCGCAAGGCACTCGCGGCCGCCGACGGCTACCAGGGATCAGCCACCCAGGCCGCCACCGACACGACCATGTACATCGCCGCGCCCGTCGCGGCCGGCGCGAAGGCCGTGGACATCTGGACCTGGCGTCAGCACTACCAGGGCAAGGTGTTCAGCCTGCTCGCGCCCGACCTCGCCGCCAACCCGCTCTGGACCTCCCTGATCCAGGAACGACGGCACGGAGTGCAGTTGATCACCCACATGACGCCGTCGACGATGCCCACCGATCCCGGCTCGTTCGACCACGAGTGCGATCTGGCGGCCCAGGCGTTCACCGCGGTCTTCGTGGCCGCCGGTACCGGTTAGGAGACAGAATGTCAGCACAGGTTGGTCCGGGCCGCCGATTTCTGGACGTGCTCATCGGGGGGCTGCTACTGGTGGCGGTGTCGCCAGTCCTGCTGATCGTCGCGGTACTGGTGCTCGTCACCAGCAGCCGGCCGGTGCTGTTCCGTCAGGCCCGCGTGGGCGAGAACGGCCGGTCGTTCACGCTGTACAAGTTCCGGACCATGCGTACAGTTGCCTCCGGCCCCGAAGTGACCGCCGCCACCGATGCCCGGATCACACCGCTCGGCGCGTTCCTGCGGCGGACCGCGCTCGACGAGCTGCCCCAGTTGTGGCACGTGGTTCGCGGGCAGATGACGCTGGTCGGTCCGCGGCCGGAAAGCGCGACTCTGGCGGCGCGCTATCCGGACGCGTACCGGCCGGTGCTGCTGGCGCGGCCCGGGCTGACCGGTCCGGCGCAGCTGCGGTACCGCGAACGTTCCGCCGTACCGCCGGACACCTGGACGGACGTGGAGCGCTGGTACCTCGACGTACTCGTGCCGCTGCGGGTGGCCGCGGACCGCGAGTACCTGGACCGCCCGACGATCCGCCGCACCCTGTACTACGTCCTGCTCACCGGGCTGTTCGTGGCCGGGCTGGCGGATCTCCAGGTGCCGGTCAGACCGCCTCTTCCACATCCGGCTCCGGCTTCACCAGAACCGGGTCACAGCGGGCGTTGAGACAGGTCCCGTCGGTCAGGTCGAACTCGAAGTTGTGGCCGAGACAGCGCAGCACGCCGTTCACCACCACGCCCGTCTCGGCCAGGTCCTCACCGGCGTGCGGGCAGTACCTGCTCACCCGCAGCTGCTTGCCACCGACAACGATCGTGGTGGTCTCCTCCGGGTCACGGGCGGCCTCGAACCGCTCGACGGCCCGGAGCGCGGCCCGGTCGGCGTGCTTGAGCAGGCCGACCAGGTAGTCGTTGTACCGGTCGGGCTGCCGGCGTGCGGTGAAGCGCATCGACAGCAGCAGCTCCTCCCAGCGGGTCCGGCCGGACACCACGCCGTCCAGCCACCGGCCGTCCATGGTCAGGCGGTAGTCGGCGTGCCCGGCGCCGCCGTCGAGATCGACGACCACCCGGTCCGGTCCGATGTGCGCGTCCCAGACCCCGCCGTGCGGCCCGGACACGTCGAAGCGCAGCGTCATACCGATCCGGGCGAGGAAGTACTCCGACAGCGTGCCGAGTGACTCCAGGTGGGTCTTGAAGCGATCGGCCAGCCTGGGCCGCGACACGGGGTTCGCGGCCCAGGCGGCGTCGATGGCTGGCCGGCGGCGGGCGGCGTACTCGGTCAGGTACCGCCGCCGCTCCTCCGGTCCGGCGTCCAGGGCGAAGTCCTTCCAGTGCGCGTCCCGGACCACCGTGAGGTCGTCCAGCCGGATCTGGTCACCCGGCAGCAGACAGACCCCGCGCTGGTCGGGGATCCGGTCCGCGAGCCAGGCCAGCGCCTCGCCCTGGTCCGGGAAGATCCCGCCCGGACGCAGGCCGCTGTTCAGCTCGAACAGTTCGTCGTCGAGGAAGCACGGCGGACCGGCGTACGGCATCACCAGCCGCGGCTGGACCTGCCGGACCAGCCGGGTGACGGCCTTGAACTTGCCGACCCGCTTGATCGTCGAGATCCGCTCCCGCTCGACCTCGTCGTACTCGTACCGGACCGGGTGCCAGCTCGCGCCCGACATCTGCACGCCCATCACGTCCAGCGGCCCGCCGGCCTCGGCCATCGCACGCCGCGCCTGGGACAGCGAGATCCGGGCGTCGTTGGTGTGCAGCACGCTGCGCTCCCCGAGCTTCAGCAGGACGGCGGAGTCGTGGCTCATCGGGCACTGCTCGGGGATCACCGTCAGCCAGTCGCGCTCGTTCAGCGGGTACCGCTGCCACGCGTCCAGCACGACGACCCGGGTCCGCCCGATCGCACGCAACCGGCGCTGCATGATCGTCGACGGATACCGCGGGACCAGCACCGGCACGGTCTCCGGCAGCCCGGCGATCAGATCCAGGTCCAGGTGGTCCAGATGCTCGTGCGACACCACCACCAGGTCCACGTCGAGGAGCTCGGGCGTCACCAGATGCGCGTTGTCCGGGAACGGGAACCACGCGCCCAGGAACGCGCCCCCGGCCGACAACCACGGATCGGCCAGGATCCGAACCTCACCCGCGTCGATCCGCAACCCGGCATGCCCCAGCGCAGTGACCATCGGCTCACCCATAGCGTCAAGGCTCCCGGCCCGGTCCGCCCCCGGCATCACCCGCCCGCACGAGAACACCTACGCCATCGGCGGTAGTCCGCCGCAGCACGGCTGGGACGACATTCAGATGGCTCGATCCAGGTCAGCGGATCGTGGCGGCGAGGTGTTGGTATGCGGGGACGAGGTCGGCCCAGCGGGGTTCGGGGTCGGGCGGTTCCTGGTGGGTGAGGTACGCAGCGAGGTTCTCCGCGCGCAGCTGCCAGCCGGCGCCGAAGTACTCGATCTTGTCGAGCGGGAGGCCGGCGATCTCGATCGTCAGGATGGTCTGCGAGCCGTCCGCGATCAGCGTGGCCTCGATAGTCTGCCTGAACGGGGGTGGACCGTCGCCGCGGTGCGCCGACTCGTCGGTCTCCCTCGTCGTGACACGCAACCGCGCCGGGGCCTCGCACACCTCGACCTGTCCGATGCTCTCCAGTTCCGCGGACTCGACGTACACGGTGAAGGAACCACCGAGGCGAAGGTCTCCCTCCACCTTGCCGTACCACCGAGCCAGCCGGTCGGGATCGGTGACCGCCGCCCACAGGTCGTCGATACCGGTGTCGTACCGGTCCTCGATCCGTACGACCCCCGCGTCGCCGACCACTCCCAAGCGACCAAGGACGCGGCTGGTGCTGTCGCTCATCTCGTACTCCGTCTCCCTCGGGCGAGCTCGCAGCACTCGCGGATGCGAATGTACCCATCCGTGTATGTAACCGTCAAGGTACATAAGGGCCGATCAGGTGCTGTGCACGGACTCGTCGTGGGTCGTGCCATACAGGTGGCGTTCCTCGCGGACGAGGTGTAGGCGGATCTGTTGTGCGATCGTCTCGGGGGCGTTCTCGTCGGGGGCGTTGTGGTCGAGGCCGTTCAGGATCGCGTACTCCGCGTTCGGCAGGATCGCGGTCAGCCGCGGGAGGACTCCGGTCAGGTACGCAGGCGACTTCTCACCACCGAGGAGAAGGGTCTGCGACGCGATCGCGGCGTACCGGCTGCCGTCGGAGTCGAGGCGGGCGATCTCCGCGATCTCGGCGGGAGTCGTCGGCATCATGTCCCGCGTCTCGCGTCCGCCGGCGCCACGGAGCATCAGGAAAGAGAGTGCCCAGAGCAACGGCGCCTTCCGGAACGGCGCCAGGTCCGTGCCTTTGAGGAACGTCGTCATGGCCGCCATGTGCCGGCCGCTCGCGAGCTGCTGGGTGAACGTCTCCAGCCAACCTGCGTCGAACGACCCGTCGAGGCTCACTCCGGGCTCATAGGCCACCAGAGCGTCCAGCTGCCGCTGTAACCCCACGTGCAGCGCGATGAGCCCACCGTAACTGTGCCCGAACACCACCCGTGCCCCAGTGTGCTCGAGCACGCCGAGGACGTCGTCCACGTCGCTGTCCACGCTGTACGCCGTACCGCGCGCCGCGCTCGCCCCACGCCCCCGGCGCTCGACGACATGCACCGTGTGAGCCCCCGCCAGCTCCCGCGCCAGCTTCTCGTAGTGATGCGCGCGGCGATTGTTCCCGGGCACGACCACTACCCCCGGCCCGGCCCCCAGACTCATCACCGCCACGTCGTCGACCTGCTCGACCTGCCACCCCGCACGCCGCATCCCCACACCTCCCGTTGTCCACACCCCACTCTCGTCAACACCACTGACACCCCTCTGGCTTCCCGCTGGCACAGGATTCGGCGTCGACCGGGCGTGGACATGAGAACGCCCAGGTCAGCTTGTGCTGACCTGGGCGTCTCACAGGGGTGGAGGTGGCGGGAATCGAACCCGCGTCCTTCGGCGTCGTTTCAAGGCTTCTCCGGGCGCAGTCTGGATGTCGCTTTTCTCAGCCCCAGCGTTTGTACAGACATCTCGCTGACAGGCTCAGTCACTGTAAATGTCCCGTGCTAGCCCCGTGACCGGACTAACAAAGCAAGCTCCCTAGATGAGGCCAGGAGCCGGGGCGGGAGCATCCCCGGGCTGACCGCTTCTTTAAGTGCTCAGGCCGTCAGGCGGCGAGAGCGAAGCTACTGCGCTTAGCGTTGGCAGTTATTGGTTTCCAGAGATCGTTAACGAGATAACCCTGGATCCTCGGCCCGCTTCCCTTGGAACGTACGTCCAAAGTCGAAACCGTTCACCCCCTGTTGAGTTGTCAAACTCCCACCCGAACCGCGGTGGAAGATCCACACTACCAAGTCCAACAGGCTGCCCGCACCCGACATTCCCCTCCGGGGGACCTACTTGATCAGGCGCAGCGTGAACGGGTAGCGGAACTTGCCGCCGGCCGCGGTGGCCAGGCCGCCGATGCCGGTGAGCAGGAACCACAGGATGCCCAGGACCGGGAACAGGAACGACAGGAACCCGTGGGTGATGCCGGTGGCGATCCCCAGCAGCGCGAACGCGCCGAACGCGGTCAGCTGGAAGTTCAGCGCCTCGACGGCGTGCCGGCGTACGGCGGGGTTCTTCTGGCCCGCGCTCGCGACGACCAGCGCCGGACCGACGAAGAACGTCGGGTACCCGAGCCAGTGCGCGATCGTGCCCATCCCGCGCCCGTCACCGCGGTACGTCTGCACCGGCGCCGGCCGGGTGAACGCGGCCGGGGCGTACGTCGGCACCGGGCGGGACACCAGCCCGTCGAACGTGCTGTTCAGCTCGGCCCGGGTCCGCGCCTTGAGTGCCTTGTCCAGCCGGAGGTCGAACTCCATGTGGTCGAGGCGGCCGTCGGCGTACATCTCTTTCAGGATCTCGACGGCCCGGTCGCGCTGCGCCGTCGTCACCAGCAGCTCTGAAGTGGACATGGTTCCACTGTGCGCGCGGGACGCCGCGCACCCCATCGGGTTCAGCCCGGAAGCACCCCTGACCCGACCCCGGAAGCCCCGGAACAGCGCCTGACCAGGCGTCCGATCAGCGCCTGGTCAGCGGCTGGTCAGCGCAGCTGCCGGCCGTAGTCGGCCAGGACGAACGGCGGGATCAGGTCGGCGACACCGCTCAGGACGGGCAGGACCGTCAGCGTCCGCGGCACCGTCCACGGCTTGGCGGCGTACGCAACGACCAGGCTGCCGCAGACCCGGAAGTTCACCGGCGGCTGGTCGAGCAGCCACTCCATCATCCGTGGGTGCAGCACGGCCGAACCGTAGCGGGCGTCCACGGCGGCCGCCCGGAACTGCCGGTTGAAGGCCTCGCTCTCGACCTCGACCCGCTCCATACCCGGCTCGACGGTCGCTCCGTCTCCGACGAGGGGTTCCGCGCCGAAGACGAGGTCCGGGCCGACGGCCAGGTCAGGCAGCCGGACCGGCAGCTCGACCGCGATCAGGTGGTTGACCCATGTGGTCGGCAGATACCGGCCCCGGGTCGTGTGGACGAACTCGGCCATCCGCACCGGGCGGCCCTGGTACTCCCCGATCAGGATCCGGCGCAGCTGCCCGTCCGGCGCGAAGATGCGACGGCCGGCCGTGAGGAGCTGCTCGTCGACGTCGGGTCCCGGGTGCCAGCCGTACCGTTCGGCGCCTGCCTGCTCGCGGGCGAGCTGGGCCTTCGCGCGGTCCACCCACGGACCGCCGAGGCGCGCGATCACCAGGCCGAACAGGACGGCGAAGCCGATGAACAGCGCGAAACCGAGCAGCATCCCACCGACGGCTTCGAGCCAGCGCGGCACCGAGAGAGCGAGCACGGTCGCAACCTAGCCGACCTCGAGGTCCGCGAGGCGCCGGACACTACCCCCGGCGACGCTCGGACAGGGCGCGCTGCGCCTCACGGTTGGCCTGGCGCTCGGCCAGGGCGTGACGCTTGTCGTAGTCCTTCTTACCGCGGCCGGTGGCGAGCTCGACCTTCGCGTAGCCGTCCTTGAAGTACAGCGACAGCGGGATCAGGGACACGCCCTGCTGCTCGACCTCGCGGATCAGCTTCTGCACCTCGTCCTTGTGCAGCAGCAGCTTGCGGGTCCGGCGAGGCTCGTGGTTGGTCCACGTGCCGTGCTTGTACTCCGGGATGTGCATGCCCTGCAGCCAGAGCTCGTTCCCGCGGACGGCCGCGAACGCGTCGACGAGGGAGGCCCGGCCCTGCCGCAGGGACTTGACCTCCGTCCCGGTCAGCACCAGCCCAGCCTCCACCACGTCGTCGATGTGGTAGTCGTGTCGCGCCTTACGATTCTGCGCGATCGGCTTCTCTCGGCCGGACTGTTTCACCATCCGACCAGTATCCCAGATCGTCTACAGCCACTTCATGGGATTAACCACGCGGCCGTCCTGGTAGACCATGAAGTGCAGGTGGCAGCCGGTGGAGTAGCCCGTCGTCCCGGCGTACCCGATGATCTCGCCCTTCTTCACGCGTTCACCGACGTGCGCCTTGTACCGCGAGAGGTGGTTGTAGACGGTGGTGATGGACGACCCGTCGATCACACCGTGTGAAACGAACAGCCGGTTCCCGTAGCCGCCGTTGTAGTACTTGTCCGTCACCTTGCCGTCGGCCGCGGCGCGGATCGGCGTACCGCACGGAGCGCGGAAGTCGGTGCCGTCGTGCAGCTTCCAGTAGTGCAGGACCGGGTGGAACCGCATGCCGTACGGCGACGTGATGTAGCTGCTGACGGGATAGCTGAGCCCGCCGTCGCTGTCGCCGCCGCCCGGGTTGTCCGGAATCTTCCGCGGCGGGCGGTTCTCCTTGCGCGCCTTCGCCCGCTCCGCCTTCTCGGCCGCGGCCTTGCGCCGCGCCGCGGCGGCCTTCTCGGCCTTCGCCCGCGCGATCAGGAGCTGCTCGACCCGGTTCCGCTCGCGCAGCAGCGAGTTGTACTGCGCCAGTTCGGTGTTCTTCTCCTTCTCGGCGGCCTTGAACGCGGTCAGCTTGACCTTGGCGATCGCCGCGGCCTCGGCCCGGTCGGCCGCGACCTGCTTGGTCAGCTCGGTCACGCGCTTGACGGTCGCCGCCGCCTCGGCCCGGGCGCCCTCGGCGTCCTTCTCGGCGGCCGCGACCTTGACCCGCTTGCTGGCAAGCTGCGCCTGCGCGTTGTTCAGGTTCGTGATCGCGTTGCTCTGGATGCCGAAGACGTTCCGCTGGACCTGCATCCCGGTCGCGATGTCGGCCGGCGCGGCACCGCGCAGCGCGATCGTCAGCCCGACCAGGCCGTTCTGTTGCTGGTACGCCGACCGGACCGCGCGACCCGCCACGGACCGCTTCTCCGCGATCAGCTTCTCGCCGGCCTCCACGTCGGAGACCGCGACCCGCAGCGCCGCCTCGGCCGCGGCAAGCTTGCCCGCGGCCACCGCGTCGGCGGCCTTCGCGGCGGCCAGCTGGCCCTGCGCGGCGGCGTACCGGACCTGGACGGCCTGGTACTTCACGACAGCTTGGTTGTACGCGGCAACGGACTTGCCGAGCTGGTCGGAGGCGTCGTCGAGATCAGCCTTGGACTGGTTGATCTGCGAGTCGAGTTGCTTCTTCTTGGCGGCTGGGTCCGGCGGTTTCGCCTCCGCGGACGGAGCGGACGGAACCGCGGCCAGGACACCGGCGGACAGGGACAGGACAAGGCAGCATGCGGCAACCACCGTCTGCCGGCCCGGCGGTCGCGTGCGTGATCGCGGGTACGGCGCTGCGGAGGTGCCGGTGCTGTCGTCTCGCTTGATGCTCCCCCGCTCAGGCGGGTTCGCACCGGGGAAGTGCGGGACCACAGGTCGACCCCTTGCTCTGGATGAAGTTGTGCGGTACGGGAGTGACTGCTGTTACTCCTGTTACTGCACGATAGGTCACCCGGGTCAGACTTTGAGGTATTTCCGCGTTGTCAGGAATGTCGGGATCACGGCGAGGATGATGCCGACCAGCACCATGTAGAGCATGGCTCGGAAGGTCTCGGTGGTGCCCACCCACTGCCAGACCCGGAACGTCTCCTGCGCCCGCTGCATGACGATCAGGTACACCCCGAGCCACAGCGTGCCGCAGGCAAGCACCGCCCCGACCAGGGCCGCCAGCACCGCTTCCAGCAGGAACGGTAGCTGGATATAGAAGTTCGAGGCGCCCACCAGGCGCATGATGCCGATCTCCCGTCTCCGGGCGTACGCCGCCAGCCGGATCGTGTTGAAGATCTGCATCAGGGCCGCGGCGAGCAACAGGCCGGCCGCGAAGATCGCGCCGATCTGCAGGCCGTTGAGGGCCTTGAACAACGGATCGAGGTACTGGCGGAGGTCCTGGACGGTGTCGACGCCAGGAAGGCCGGCGACCGCGCTGACCAGGTTCTGGTAGCGCTGCGGATCCTTCAGCTTGACCCGGAAGGACTCCTGCATCTGGTCCTCGGTGACCGTGCTGACGATCGGCGAGTCCTTGTACAGCTTCTTGAAGGACTCGAAGGCTTCCTTCTTCGACTCCGAGAACACGCCGTCGGGCGCGGTGTCCGGGTTCGTCTGGATGACCTGCTGGATCCGGTTCTTCTGCTCCTGGGTCACCTCGGCGCCCGAGCAGCCGCGGCCTCCGGAGTCCTTGGTGCACAGGAACACCGAGATCTGGATCTTGTCGTACCAGTTGCCCTTCATCAGGCTGACCTGCGAGTTGGCCAGCAGCGCGCTGCCGAACAGCGCCAGCGAGACCCAGATCGTGACGACGACCGCAATCGTCATCGAGAGGTTCCGCTTCAGGCCGATGCCGAGGTCGGAGAGGATGTAGTTCAGGCGCATCTTCAGTCAGTCCCTGTGCTCGGCGATCAGTGCTGGTAGCCGTAGACGCCGCGCGACTCGTCGCGGACGACGTGGCCGTTCTGCAACTCGATCACGCGCTTGCGCATCTGGTCGACGATCGACACGTCGTGGGTGGCCATCACGACCGTCGTCCCGGTCCGGTTGATCCGGTCCAGCAACTTCATGATGCCGACCGACGTGCCCGGGTCGAGGTTTCCGGTGGGCTCGTCGGCGATCAGGATCATCGGCCGGTTCACGAACGCGCGGGCGATCGCGACGCGCTGCTGCTCACCGCCGGACAGCTCGTCCGGGAGCCGGTCCTCCTTGCCGTCCAGACCGACCAGCTCCAGCACCTCGGGCACCGTCTTGCGGATGTGCGAGCGCGGCTTGCCGATCACCTGCAGCGCGAAGGCCACGTTCTCGGCGACGGTCTTGTTCGGCAGCAGCCGGAAGTCCTGGAACACGGTGCCGATCTGGCGGCGCATCTGCGGGATCCGCCAGCTCGCGAGCCGGTTCAGGTCCTTGCCGGCCACCATGATGTGGCCCTTGGACGTCCGCTGCTCACGCAGCACCAGGCGGAGGAACGTCGACTTGCCGGACCCGGAGGTACCGACCAGGAAGACGAACTCGCCTTTCTCGATATCGACGTTGACATTCAGCAGAGCGGCCCTGGACTGGCCCTCGTACGTCTTGGACACATTCTCGAAGCGGATCACGGGTTCATCCGGCCGTGGTCGGGAACAGGGAGCGACGCGACGGTAACCACGAAGTGCACCGTACGCCACCGGAGCGGCCGGCGATCAGTCTAGGCGCTCCACGGCGTGCCGCCGACCAGACCTGCCGGTCCGTACACCCCCGTCCGATACCCGGTCCGTTTGAAACGCCCGTACGACGCCTTGCGCCGCCCGCCCTGTTCTTTCCTGCTCGAGCGTATCCGTTCCGGCGATTCGGCGAGTGAGGTTGTCCACAGCCGCCGTCAGGCGGGTGCTACGGCGGGGGCTCCGTTGCCGTTGTCGGGGCGGGCGTCGGCGATGCGGGCGACGCCGGCGTCGGGTTTGCGGCCCGCGCGGCGGGCGGCCTCGACGTGCAGGCGGGCCAGTTCGACGGCTTGGCGGGAGACCTTCACGGTCTTCTTCTCAGCCATGCTCATTGTCTCCCTCGACGACCTCGATGTCCGCGTCCGCGATATCAGCGTACGCGGCCGGGCCGACGCGGTCGATCGCAACGGCGGCGGTCAGCGCGGCGACCAGGTCGTAGTCCTCCGGCTGTAACAGCTCCGACCTCATCAGCGAACGCAGCGTCACCACACCGGCGTCCGTCCCGGCGTCCTCCCCCTCGAGGATCTGCTCCACCGCCCACCGGACCATCCGCATCGTTTCCTCACGATGCCGCCAGGTGTCGAGCTCGCGATCGGACTTCCGCGTCAGGTACGACCCCAGCAGCACGCCTCCGAGAGCGAGCAGCGGACTCAGCACCGTCACCACGACCCCGACAACCGAGATCCAGGTAGGGATCACGGACACCCCTCCCAATTCCGTGGTCTTGATCGGCCGATGATGCTACGAAAGAACCATTCCACCCGCCACCGACAACACAGGATGACAAGGAGCAGTGTCACGATGACGGACGAGCAGGACCGCTACGACGTGTTCGTGCAGGGGACCGTGTTCCTCGACATCGTGATGACCGGGCTCGAGACCGCCCCGACCACCGGGACGGAGATCTTCGCCGAGGGGATGGGGTCGTGCCCGGGCGGGGTGGCGAACTTCGCGATCGCGGCCGCGCGGCTCGGTCTGCGGACCGGGCTCGCGTCGGTGTTCGGCGACGACGCGTACGCCGACTTCTGCTGGCGGACGCTCGCGGACCAGGAGGGTGTGGACCTGTCGCACTCGCGGCGGATCGGGCACTGGCACTCGCCCGTGACGGTGTCGATGTCGATCGACCGGGACCGGGCGATGGTCACGCACGCGCACGAGGCGCCGGGCGACCCGAGCAAACTGGTCGGTCCCGGGCTGAAGACGCGGTCGGCGATCGTCCCGGTGGCCGACGAGTTGCCCGGGTGGACGGTCGAGGCGCGGGAGTCCGGTGCGCTGCTGTTCGGCGACGTCGGGTGGGACCCGACCGACGAGTGGTCGCCGGCGGTTCTCGACGTACTCGAGGGGTTCTACTCCTTCACGCCGAACGCGAGCGAGGCGATGGCCTACACCCGCACCGACACCCCGAAGGCCGCGCTGCACAAGCTGGCCGACCGGGTGCCACTCGCGGTGGTGACGAACGGCGCGGACGGCGTCCTCGCGATCGACTCCGAGACCGGCGAGGAGGAGCAGGTGCCGGCGCTGCCGGTCCGTTCGTACGACCCGACCGGCGCCGGCGACGTGTTCCTCGCCTCCCTGGTGCTGGGCACCCTCCGCGGCTGGCCGCTCGCCCACCGGCTTGCCTTCGGCAACCTGTGCGCGGGCCTGTCGGTCCAGCACTTCGGCGGCTCGCTCGCGGCGCCCGGCTGGGGCGACATCATCGACTGGGTCCGCGACCACAGCCGGCACCGCCCCGGCGACGTCGACCCCGACGTCCTCCGGCACTACGCCTTCATCGGCGATGTCCTCCCCGCCGGCCCGGTCCCGATCGTCCGCCGCGCCTCAGCCACCATCGCCCGCCTGTCGGACGCCTGAGCACGCGCCCGCTCAGTCCAGCGTCCCGCGCGGCGCCACCCAGAGGTGCGGTTGCCCGGTGACAGCAGCGATGTGTTCGAAATCGGCGTCGTAGTGGAGGATGATCGCGCCGTGCTGCTCGGCGACCGCGGCGGTGATGACGTCGACCACGCCGGCGGCCCGGTGCTGTCCACGGGCCGCCATCCGAAGCTGAACCTCGCGGGCGCGCCTCGCGACGGAGTCGGTGATCGGCAGGTCGACGTACAACGCCTGCCGCCGCTCGGCGATCGTTCGCACGTCGTCGTGGTTCCGGCCGGAGTATCCGGCCTCGAGGTCGACGGTCAGGCAGGTGGCGGCCGCGTGGTCGACGATCAATCCGGCGATCACCGAGCGCACCAGCGGGTGCTTGCTCCGCGCCTGGGCCGAGGTGTCGACCAGGTACAACTTGCCGACCGTGCCGGCCATGGCAGCACTGCTCAACGGCGCGCCTCGCGCATGACGTCGGGGTCATCGATGTCTGGGCCGACGCCCAGCGCGTAGGGATCGTCGAGCAGCGCCTCGATGCGCTCCCGGCGCTGGGCGACGAACGCGAGCGCCGCGTTGACCGTGTCCTTCTTCGTCACCGTCCCGAGCTCCTTCGCGGCGAGTGCCAGCACCCTGTCGTCCACATCGATCACTGTCTTCACAGCACCGAGAGTATGTTCCGATATATATAGACCTACATGGCCGGATATACAAATTCACTCAATCGTTGTCAACGGCCTGACGCCGTGAGGGCCGTGGCGACCAGGGTCAGGAGGACGCCGCCGGCGAGGAAGCCCCAGGCGGAGGTGGAGTGGTCGATGATCAGGCCGGCGAGTGCTGAGCCGGTGGCGGAGCCGAGGTTGTTTGCTGTGTTGATCCAGGTGCTGGCCTCGGTGCGTTGGTGGGGTGGCGTGAGGTTGTCGGCCGCCAGGTAGGCGACCACGAACATCGGCGCAACCGCGACACCGGCGACGGCGAGCAGGGCGCCGAGCATGATCAGGCCGGTCGCGAAGGAGGCCGCTACCAGTCCGGCGGCGAGTACGGCGATCAGCCCGGCGAGCTGCGTCGTCCAGGACCGGGTGTGCGTACGGCGTGCCCAGAGCAGCCCGCCGATCACGCTCCCGAGGGCGATCGCCGCCTCGACGTACCCGGCCGCCCCGGGACGTCCCGCGTGGGCCGCGACACCCGCCACGCACACGTACGCCGCGCTGATCCCGGACGCGGTGACCATGATGACGAGCAGGATCCACCGCAGCCCGGAGATCGCCAGCGGCCCCAACGGATGCCGGGCCGGCGCCGAAGCCGCGGTGTGCGTGGTCACCGGGCTCGTCACCATCGTGAGCGTGCCGACGAGCATCAGGGCCGCCGAGCAGCCAAGCGCGACCGGCGCCGACAGGAGGCTGATCAGCGTGCCGGCGATCAGCGGCCCGCCGAGGAACAGACACTCCTCCGAGACCGCGTCGACCGCGTACGCGCGTTCCTTGAGCGCGGTGCCCTCGGTGAGCAGGCGCCAGTTCGACCGCATCGACGGTCCCAAGGGCGGCGCGAGCAGTCCGGTCGCGCCGACGAGCAGCAGTACGGCGGCAGGCGTCGTACTGGCCGTGGCGACGACGACCAACCCGGCCGAGGAGCCGGCCGCGAGCAGCGGGAGGACGCGGCGCTGGCTGTAACGGTCGACGAGACGTGCCTTGAACGGCATCGACAACGACGCCGCTCCGAAGACGGCGACCGCAGCGCCGGCCGTGGTGAAGGAACCGGTCGACGACCGGACGGTGAAGAGCAGGGACAACGGGAGCAGACCGTACGACAAGCGGCCGAGCAGCGCAGGCACGAACGTGCGCAACGCCGACGGCAACAGCAGGACAGCACGGTAGCTCCCGGCACGAGTGGTGCCGGACACGAGAACGCTCCTAGAGACTCACCAGGGAAATGGGCTCGGACCACGCCGGGGCGTGGGAGCGGTCTCTAGTCACGGGGGCAGGACATGGCCGACAGCATATCGTTCTCGGCGGCTGGAAATCACGGCGATCTGGGCCCGTCCGGTCGTAGGGTCGGTGGGTGGTGCGCGGGCTGTGGGACCGCGCCGGACGGAGGTACGTGAGATGACGATCAGTCGGCGGCAGGTCCTCGGGTTCGGGGCCGGCCTGGCCGCGATGGCGGTGGCGGGATGCGGGTCGAACTCCGGGCGGCCGTCGTCCGGCGGGTCGGACGGGTCGAAACCGACGCTCCAGCAGTGGTACCACCAGTACGGCGAGGCTGGCACGCAGCAGGCCGTCGAGCGGTACGCGAAGGCCTACCCGGACGCGACGGTGAGCATCCAGTGGTCGCCGGGCGACTACGACAAGAAGGCGTCGACGGCACTGCTGACCGACCAGGGCCCGGACGTGTTCGAGTACGGGAACGGGCCGACGATCGACATGATCAAGGCCAACCAGGTGGTCGAGCTCACCGACGTCCTGGGTGACGCCAAGGCCGACTTCAACCCGGCGCTGATCGAGCGGATGACGTACCAGGGCAAGCTGTACGGCGTTCCGCAGGTCGTCGACATGCAGCTGCTCGTGTACCGCAAGAGCCTGCTGAGCGCGGCCGGCGTGCAACCGCCGCAGACCGTCGACGAGCTGCTCGAGGCGGCCAAGAAGCTCACCAACGACAAGGTGAAGGGCCTGTTCGTCGGCAACGACGGCGGGGTCGGCATCGTCGGCGGGCCGGCGCTGTGGTCGGCCGGGCTCGACTACCTGACCGCGGACAACCAGTTCGGGTTCGACGACCCCGCGGCCGTCGAGTCGCTGCGCAAGCTGCGCGAGTTCTGGACCGCGAAGGTGCTGCTGCTCGGAGCCCCGACCGACTGGTCCGACCCGTCCGCGTTCACACAGGGCCTGACCGCGATGCAGTTCACCGGGCTGTGGACGCTGCCCGCGATCGAGAAGGCGCTGCCGGGCGACTACGGCGTCCTCCCCTGGCCCAAGCTCAACGCCACCACCGGCAAGCCGAGCGTCCCGGTCGGCGCGTACGGGTCGTGCGTGAACGCGAAGTCGAAGAACGTCGACGCCGCGAAGAAGTACGTGAAATGGCTCTGGGTCGACCAGACCGACGACCAGCTCGACTTCGCGCAGTCCTACGGCTTCCACATCCCGGCCCGGAAGAGCCTGGTCGAGAAGGCCGAGAAGCTGAAGTCCGGCCCGGCCGCCGACGCAGCCAAGCTGGCGACCGAGAACGGGCACGCGCAGACCCCGATCCTGTGGTCGCCGAAGTCCGGCACGGCGTACACCGACGCGCTGAACCGGATCATCCGCAGCGGCGCCGACCCGGCGGCCGAGATCAAGAAGGTGAAGACGGTCGTCGACGCCGAACTGCAGCGGATCGCCGGCTGATGGAGCTGCGCCCGCTGACCGACGACGACCGCGAGCTGATCGAGCTGGCCCGCCGGACGGTCGACGCGAACACCGACGGACCCGACGGCGTCCACACGATGGGCGCCGCGGTCCGCGGTGCGGACGGCCGGATGTACGCCGGTATCAACCTGTACCACTTCACCGGCGGCCCGTGCGCCGAGTTGGTCGCGCTCGGCCGGGCCCGCGCGGAAGGCGCCCGCGAGCTCACCACGATCGTGGCCGTGGGCAACGAAGGACGCGGCGTGGTCGGACCGTGCGGCCGCGACCGCCAGATCCTCGTCGACTACCACCCGACGATCCGCGTCATCCTGCCGACACCCGACGGCCCGGCGTCGGTCCTGGTCACCGACCTGCTGCCCGGCGCCTACCGCTGGACCCCGAACCCGTAGGAGTTGCGATGACGTTCTCGATCGTGGCCTTCGATCCGGACTCGCGGTCCTGGGGAATCGCGGTCGCGTCCAAGTTCCTGGCGGTGGGTGCGGTCGTGCCCTGGGGACGGGCCGGCGCCGGCGCGGTCGCCACCCAGGCCACGGCCAACCTCTCCTACGGACCGGACGGCCTGGACCTGCTCACGGGCGGCGCGACCGCCGACGACGCCGTGGTTCAGCTGACCGGGGCCGATGACGAGCGTGATCATCGCCAGGTCGGCCTGGTCGACGCCGACGGCCGCGGCGCCACGTTCACGGGACCGTCCTGCCTGGACTGGGCGGGCGGCCAGGCCGGCGACGGATTCGCGATCCAGGGCAACATCCTGGCCGGTCCGCAGGTGGTCGAGGCGATGGCTGAGGCGTGGCAGGCGCACGCCGACCAGGCATTCGAGCGACGACTGGTCACGGCACTGGCGGCCGGCGACCGGGCCGGTGGAGATCGCCGCGGGCGCCAGAGCGCGGCGCTGCGGGTGTGGCGTGCCGGAGCGGCGTACGGCGGAGTGCTGGACACCGCCATCGACCTGCGCGCCGATGACCATCGGACGCCCGTCGAGGAACTGGGGCGGCTCCTCGACCTGCACACGTTGTACTTCGGCAAGCCGGACCCAGCCACCCTGCTGCCACTGGAAGGCGAACTGGCAACCGAGGTAGCTGACGCCCTCGAAACGCTGGGTTATCCGGCCGCCGACCTCGCCGAAGCCCTCGACACCTGGGCCGGCACCGAGAACTTCGAGGAGCGGCTGGTGGACGGCCAGCTCGACCCGGTGGTCCTGGAGCAGCTCCGCCGTCAGGTCGCCGCCATCAGAATGCCGGAATGACGTCCTTCCCGTACGACGCCAGGGTCTCCTCCTTGGCGTCGTGCTGGAGGTACAGCGCGAACTGGTCGACGCCGAGCTCCTTCAGCTCGGCCAGCCGGGCCAGGTGGTTCTCGACCGGGCCGAGGATGCAGAACCGGTCCACGACCTCGTCCGGCACGAAGTCCGTGTGGATGTTCCCGGCCCGCCCGTGCTCGGCGTAGTCGTACCCCTTCCGGCCCTCGATGTAGTCCGTGAGCGCCCGCGGGACCGCGCCGGACGCCCCGTAGCGCGCGACGATGTCCGCGACGTGGTTCCCGACCATCCCGCCGAACCAGCGGGTCTGGTCGCGCTGGTGCGCCAGGTCGTCCCCGACGTATGCCGGCGCCGCGACGCAGAACTTGATCGCCATCGGGTCCCGGCCCGCCTGCTCCGCGGAACGCCGTACGGCCGCGATCATCCACGCCGCGATGTCCGGATCGGCCAGCTGCAGGATGTACCCGTCGCCGACCTCACCGGTCGCCTTCAAGGCGCGCGGCCCGTACGCCGCGACCCATACGTCGAGGGCGCCGTTGTCGACCCAGGCGAACTTCAGCTCCTGGCCGCGATAACTGACGGTCTCGCCGCGGGCGAGGGACCGCACCACCTCGACGCACTGCTTCAGCTCGTCGATCGTGCCCGGCTGCGCGCCGAGCGTCCGCAACGCCGAGTCGCCGCGCCCGATCCCGCAGATCGTCCGGTTGCCGAACATCTCGTTCAGCGTGGCGAACTGGGACGCGATCACCGTCCAGTCCCGCGTCCCCGGATTCGTCACCATCGGCCCGACGACGACCCGCTGCGTGGTCGCGAGGATCTGGCTGTAGATCACGAACGGCTCCTGCCAGAGCAGGTGCGAGTCGAACGTCCACACGTACGAGAACCCGGCGTCCTCCGCCTTGCGGGCCAGCTCCACGACCGTGGACGCGGGCGGATCGCACTGGAACACCACACCGAAGTCCACGACATCCCCCTTACATCAGATACGAGGAGAGGCCGCGCTTCAGGAACTTCCCCCGGCCCTTGCGGCCATGGTAGTTGCCGTCAGCCACGATCACCTCGCCGCGCGAGATCACGGTGCCCACCCGGCCCTTGATCTCGACCCCTTCGTACGCCGAGTGGTCCATGTTCATGTGGTGCGTCGCGACCCCGATCCGCGTCGTACCGTTCGGGTCGTAGATCACCAGGTCGGCGTCCGATCCGGGCTGCACGATCCCCTTGCGCGGGTACAGCCCGAACATCCGGGCCGGCGTGGTCGAGATCGTCTCCACCCAGCGCTCCAGCGACAGCTTCCCGTCGACGACGCCCTGGAAGACCAGGTCGACGCGGTGCTCGACGCCGCCGATCCCGTTCGGGATCTTGGAGAAGTCGCCGAGCCCGAGCTCCTTCTGGTCCTTCATGCAGAACGGGCAGTGGTCGGTCGACACGATCGCCAGGTCGTTGTTCCGCAGGCCCTTCCACAGGTCGCGCTGGTGCGGCTCGTGCTTGCTGCGCAGCGGTGTCGAGCAGACCCACTTCGCGCCCTCGAAGCCGGGCGCGCCGAGCTGGTCCTCGAGCGTCAGGTACAGGTACTGCGGGCAGGTCTCGGCGAACACGTTGCGGCCCTTGTCCCGCGCCGCCGCCACATGCTCCAGCGCCTGACTGGCCGACAGGTGGACGATGTACAGCGGGCAGTCCTGCGCCACCTCGGCGAGCGCGATCGCCCGGTTGGTGGCCTCGGCCTCGAGCGCGGCCGGGCGAGTGATGCCGTGGTAGATCGGGTCGGTCTCGCCGCGCTGGAGCGCCTGCTGGACCAAAACGTCGATCGCGATGCCGTTCTCCGCGTGCATCATGATCATCGCGCCGTTCTCCCGCGCGGTCTGCATCGCGCGGAGGATCTGCCCGTCGTCGGAGTAGAAGACGCCCGGGTAGGCCATGAACAGCTTGAAACTCGTGATGCCCTCGTCGGTGACGAGCTGGTCCATCGCCTTCAGCGCGTCGGCGTCGACGCCGCCGAGGATCATGTGGAACGCGTAGTCGATGTGGCACTCGCCGTCGGCCTTCGCATGCCAGGCGGCGAGCCCGTCCTGCACCACCTCGCCGGTGCGCTGCACGGCGAAGTCGATGATCGTCGTGGTCCCGCCGTACGCCGCCGCGCGGGTGCCGGTGTCGAACGTGTCACTGGCCGCCGTCCCGCCGAACGGCAGCTCCATGTGCGTGTGCGCGTCGATCCCGCCCGGGATCACGTACTTGCCGGAGGCATCGAGCACCTCGTCGACCGTGATCGTCGGGCTGAACGACGGATCCAGGACCGCGACGATCTTCTCGCCCTCGACCAGCACGTCCGCGACCCGGGTCCCGGTCGGTCCGACGACGGTTCCACCCTTGACGAGCAACGACATTCCCTGTCCCCTTCTGTCCCCGCTACGGTTTCGTCAGGTCGCCGTACGCGTCGGGGCGGCGGTCGCGGTAGAACTGCCAGCGGTCGCGGACGGTGTCCAGCAGGCCCAGGTCCAGGTCGCGGACGATCAGTTCCGGATCGTGGTCGTGCCCGACGTCGCCGACGAACTTCCCCTCCGGGTCGACGAAGTACGACGTGCCGTAGAAGTCGTTGTCGCCGAACTCGGCCTCGATCCCGACCCGGTTGATCGCGCCGATGTAGTACTCGTTGGCGACCGCGGAGGCCGGCTGCTCGAGCTTCCACAGGTACGCCGACAGGCCGCGGCTGGTCGCCGACGGGTTGAACACGATCTTCGCGCCTGCCAGGCCGAGCGCCCGCCAGCCCTCCGGGAAGTGCCGGTCGTAGCAGATGTAGACGCCGATCCGCCCGACCGCGGTGTCGAAGATCGGGTACCCGAGGTTGCCCGGCCGGAAGTAGAACTTCTCCCAGAAGCCCTTCACCTGCGGGATGTGGTTCTTCCGGTACTTGCCCAGATAGGTGCCGTCGGCATCGATGACCGCGGCGGTGTTGTACAGCACGCCCGGCTGCTCCTGCTCGTACACCGGCAGCACCATCACCATGCCGAACTCTTTGGCGATGGCTGCGAACCGCTCGGTGGTCGGGCCTGGCACGGACTCGGCGTACTCGTAGTACTCGGCGTCCTGCTTCTGGCAGAAGTACGGCCCGTAGAACAACTCCTGGAAACAGATCACCTTCGCACCCGCCGCGGCCGCCTGCCGCGCGTAGTCCTCGTGCGCCTTGATCATGGACTCCTTGTCACCCGTCCACGACGTCTGAACAAGCGCAGCCCTGACAACCTCCGCCACAAGAACCTCCCCAAGTAGCCGAGTCCCCATGCTCCATCCGTCCCGGGTCACCCGTCAACGGATGTCCCCGATCCCGGCGCTCATCCCGCCCGAGCCGGACTCCCCCGGGTAGCCGGCCAGTCACCGCGCCGTACTCCGCCGCCGTCAATCCGAGCCAGGCATCGTCCCCCCGCGCGACCGTCCCAAGCACCGTCGAGCCGCCCGCTCGTCTCAGCGCCGGCTGCTGAGTCTGCGAGCCGCGCGGACGGCGGCGTCGTAGATCCTGCCGTACTCGTCGTGGGTGCGGGACTCGCCGGCTTCGGTTGCCACCTTGGTGACGACGCCGAGGCTCGGCGCTTCCGGACCCAGGCGGTTCCGGGCGCCGATCTGAAGGTTGACGGCCCCGTTCAAGGAGAGCGTGGCCGAGTCGACATGGGGCAGCCTCGCGACGATGTCCGGCGACTGGCGTTCGCTGACGATGAAGTAGTCCCAGTGCCCCGCGGCGACCAGTCCGGCGAGCCCGGCCGGGTCTATCAGCCGTGCGTCGGGCACGTACCGCTCAGGCCCGGGGACGAGTTCGTACATCACCAGCCGGTACGGCCCGAGGTCCTCCGGAAGCGCCGCCAGCAACTCGCCGATCTCCTCGGCCCTCAGAGCAGGAAACTCCCGCCTCCTCCCCTGACCGACCCGGCGCCAGATCTCCGGGCTCAAGACTGCGGCGTTCAGATCGTTCACGCGGGCTCCCGTTGCAGGAATGAGGGTTCCTCACTAATCACCACGATCATCATCGACCTGGTTCCGACCGACCGCCGCGCCGGCTACTGCCGGTCGGCGATGATCTTCTGGATCTCTTCGACGCTCGGGCGATAGTGCCGCCGGCTCTGCATGCGCAGCTCCTGAAGCTGCGGGAGATCGGCGATCGGGCTCAGATCACCGTCCATGATTCTCGTCGAGCCGAACAACAGCAACTCCCGCAGTGTCGTCAGCGCCCGCAGTGGTTGAGCACTCGTGAAGTTCGCACCGTCACTCAGGTTCAGGACTTCGAGATCACCGCACGTTGCCACGTCGTCGAGGGTGGACACCTTCTTGCAGGCTTCCAGGTGCAGTTCGCGCAGCATTGACGCACGAACCGCGCTGGTATCCAACAGCCGCGTGGCGAGATAGATGCCGAGATGCCGAAGACCCGGCAGGCCCGCCAGCCCGTCGAGCGACTTCAAGCGCGGCCGATCCTTCAACACCAGCGTCTCAAGGCGGCCGGCCGACGCCAGAACCGACAGGTCCTCCTCCGTGTATCGCCCCGTGAACAGTCGTACGAGGTGAACCGCAGAGCGGAACGTCTGCCTGATCTGGCCCCAGTCCGCCCGGATCTCACTCAGGTCGGGCAGGCGTTCGAGATCAACCGTCAACATAGGATCCACCGTGAGGCTCATGCTTCTCAACGTCGATGCAAGGCCGTAGATCGGGTCCAACGACTGCACGCGCCGGTCGATGACCGTCAGATTCCGCACCGGCAGCCCGCCGAGAAATCGCAGGTCAGGCATGTCGAATCCGAGGGCGTAGTTCAGCAGGAGGGTGTCGGCGCCTTGGTCGACGAACGCCGCGCCGGCCTCGTCGGACCACGGCCCTGTCACCACCATCTCGATGGTCCCATTCGGTCGCGGCCCGACCGCAAAGGATTGTTCCGTCATCTGCTCCGTGGTCTCTCGGCTGGTCTTGTTCCCGACAACACCTTGGCGTGCAGCATTATCGGCCTCTGCTTGGGTGAACCTGCAGGTACGGCGCAACGCCGTGACCGCAGCCTCAGCCCCGCTCGAGCCGGACTCCCCGGGGTAGCCGGCCGACCACCGCGTCGTACTCCGCCGCCGTCAACTCGAGCCAGGCATCGTCCTCCTGCGCGACGGTCCCGAGCACCGTCGACCGGTCAGCCCGCAGCAAATGCAGATCCTCGGGCAGCCGCGGCCAGACCCAGTCGAAGAGGCTCGATGCGGCCGTCGTGAGCACCCCGAGCGACTCTTCGTCCAGCCGGAACAGGTACCGATCCTGGGTCGACGTACCCACGATCAGGGACCCCGGCCAGGCGTGCACCTCATCCGCCTCGAGCAGATGCTCCCCGAGCCTCCGCAGGACCTGCCGCCCCGGCTCGTCCATCCGTGTCCCACGGCCCTTGTCCAGCACCCCGAACACCACCGCCAACGGCGCCACGGCCCGCAACAACGCCCGATAGTCCTCCCCCACCACAGGACCAACCAGGTTGTAGGGTATCCATCAGATCTCCCGCAGCGCATCCGCCGCGTCCAGCCCGGCAGCGTTCAGATCATCGGCCACCCTCCGCCCGAAGTCCCGCACGCCGGCCTCAACCTCGACCCAGGACACCGGCGTACCGACGGACTCAGGCGCGAAAGCCGACCCGAACACCCAGCCCCCACCCTCACGACGCACGGTGAGTGCCCCCAACTCCTCGAACGACATCGAGTCGAACACGAAGTCGTCCCGCTCCCCCCGCCCCACCCACCTCAGGAGACTCCACGCCAACTCCACCACCGGAAACGACAATTCCTCATACAGCACCCGCCCGCCGTCCACCAGCCGGAAATCACCCTCAACCCCCACGAGCACATCCGCCTGCGACGTTCCTGGCAGCTCGCCGACGTTGAACCGGCCATAACTCAGCAGCATGCCCACCAGTCTCCTAGCCACGGGCCCCGTAGCGCTCGTCCCACTCCAGCTCGACGCCAGGGTCGACTCGCCTACCTCGTCGTACATCGAGTCGGCGGGCAAGCTCACCGGTGGGACTATCTCGCTAACGGTGTTTCCGGCGGTGTTCTTCAGTAGGTTTCGGCGGCCGGGAATCGGTCGCCGAAGGTGATCGCGAACGCGTTGAGTGCTGGTTTCCACCGCATGGCCCATCGTGCCCGGCCGGTGCCGGTGGGGTCCAGCGAGCGGGTCACGAGGTAGAGACACTTCAGCGCGGCTTGTTC
>NZ_JBFAJQ010000013.1:0-246171 GCF_040655315.1 Kribbella sp. NPDC050459
GCTACGACAAGTACGCCCTCACCTACCTCGGTGGCGTACTCCTCGCCGCCATAGTCACCCACCACCGCATCACCAATTAACAGACACGACCTAGTTGATCGTCGATGGTCTGCGGGGACGGGCAGACTGGGGTGGTGGATGTCGGTCGGAGCCGAGTTGTCGTGGTCGATGCTGCGAACGTGGTTGGGTCGCGGCCGGACGGATGGTGGCGGGATCGGGTCGGCGCCGCTCGGCGGCTGTTGACGCGCCTCGCTGCCTTGCAGGAGGAGTTGCCGGACACCGACGTGGTTGTGGTGTTGGAGGGGGCCGCCTGCCGGGCGGTGTCTGGGGACGGTGCGCCGGATACGGGGCGGGTTCGGGTGGTGCTTGCTTCGGGGTCCGGGGACGACACGATCCTGAGCGTTACCGCGGAGGTCGTCGGGCAGGCGCATCACCCGGCGGTCACCGTCGTCACAGCAGACCGCGAGCTCCGGCAACGTGTCGAACCCACCGGCGCGGGTACCACCGGTCCGCGCTGGCTCCTCGATCAGCTGGACGCGCTACCCGAGTAGCTGGCCGGGACCGCTCGTACGCCGGTCGCCGGCATTCATGCGTGCGGCAACAATCTGGCGCGACACAAGCCACGACCTCGCCGTGGCAAACCGGCCTGCGCACGAATAGGCGCAGGTCGAGCTGCTCCAGCAGAAGGGGAATTACTCTGTGCGGCCTCGGTTGGATTCGTCAGGTCGACCACTGCGTCACGCAAGCACCAAACCCGTAGCCGACCTGACATCACCGCCGCCGCATACACATGCTCCGCATGGCATGTGCCGCACCGCGTGTGCCGCACCGCGTGTGCCGCACCGCGTGTGCCGCACCGCATGTGCTGCGCCGCGTGTGCGGGCCTGCGCATGCGGTGGTGCCGGTGCGGTCGTGCCTGTCGTCGTACCCGCGCTGACCTGACCGTGCGACCCGCCTGGATTGGGTACATGTGCCGGCGTGGCCCTGCGGGTGTGGGCTTGCCTCGTCGTACCTGCGCCGTCGTACCTGTGCTGACTGGGCTGCGCCAGCACGCCTGGATTGGGTGCATGTGTCGGCGCGGTCCTGCGGGTGTGGGCTTGCCTCGTCATGCCTGCGCCGTCCTACCTGCGCCGGCTGGGCTGCGCCGACTTGCCTGGTTTGGCGTATGTGCCGGGCTGCTCTGCCAAACCTGCGTGGTTGGTCGGCCCTGTGTTGGGCCTTCCAGGTGGGCGTGTGCGGGGCCGGTTGTGCCGGCTCGCGTGTGTCGCTGTGCCCGAGCTGCGTGTGTCGCTCGCCCGCCTGAGCTGCGGGCCCAGGCCGTTCGTTTGTGGCGGGCTGCGGGTGCGTCGCGTGGCTGGTGTGTCTGGCTGTTGGTGCCGCGATGTCGTGCCGCCCTGTGCGCCGGGCCGCCCTGCTCGGTCGCGTGTGCTGCGCGCGTCTGCCGACCTGTCTGAGTTGGCGAGTGGCGCTTAGGCGCAGGCGGAGAGGAGTTGGCCGGTGTGGGTTATGAGGAGGTGGGGGCCGGGGGTGGCGGGGAGGTGGGTTTTGGGGGTGGGGACGGGGTGGCGGGTGCCGTCGGGGGAGATGACGAGGGTGTTGGGGGCGTCCAGAGCGATGAGTTCGTCGTCGGCTCGGATGAGGACGGGGGCGGTGTAGGACCAGGAGAGGGCGGTGCGGCCGGCGGCTAGGGCTTGCAGGGTGGCGGTGGGGAGTTCGGCGGGGCCTTCGGCGTTGGCGTCTACGGCGATCCAGGTGGTGGGGGAGCCGGGGGGCATGAGGGACGTGGGGTTGTGCCAGTCGCTGCCGCCGATGGGGGTGGTGTTCTCGAGGCCCCACGCCTGCCACCAGGCGACGGGGCCGCCCCAGGTCTGGTCGAGCCAGGACGAGTGCCAGATCTCGGCGAGTGGTGGGTGTTCGGGGAGTGGGTGGCGCCAGGAGCAGTCGCCGCCCAGCGGGTGGTTGATGGAGAGGAGACCGCCGCGCCGGGCGACTTCCGAGACCCAGGTGGCGGCTGGCCGGCGGAAGTCGATCGGGCCGATCTCGCCGAACGCGTTCGCGTGGCCGGTGTCGGTGGTGACTTCCTGGCCGGGGATGAGGCCGATGCCGAAGCGCTTGCTGAGCGACGGGAGTTCGGGGTGGTGGGCGACGGTGTTGTGGTCGGTGACTGCGAGGACGTCGAGTCCGGCCGACACACCGAGGGCGGCGAGGTTGGCGATCGGTGTCGAGCCGTCGGAGTGCAGGGAGTGCGCGTGGAAGTCGCCGGCGATCCATTTCAGGCCGGACGAGGCGGGCAGCGTACGGCGAGGTGGTCGCGGCGGTACGGCGATCGCGGCCGAGGCCTCGGCGTACTCGGTGAGACCGGGAATGGTGTCGACCGGGCCGGTGACTGCCTCGACGAGGAGTTCGACGCCTTCGGCTGGTACTCGGTGGAGGCCGAGGACGACCCACCAGGTGCCTGGTTCGAGCTCGCCGGGAACGTAGCCGGGCGTGGCGGCCGACGGTGTGATCGCGAAGGTGGTGCGGGCACCGCCGGACCAGCCGCGCCAGCCGGCCGCGCCCTCGCAGCCGATGTCGATGACGGCGCCCTCGACCGGCGGGATGGTGAGCGTGACGAGCAGGCCGGGGCAGTCGGCCGGGATGTCGACGGGCAGCGAATGCCACACCGACTCGGCGCGGTCGTCGAGTGTCCATCGCCGGCGGTACGACGTGACGGCCATCAGGCGATCTCCCTGCTCTCGAACGAGCTGTGCGGCAGCATCAGACGACGGAGGCTTGCTCGGCGGCCAGGAGCTCGCCGGTGTCCTGGATGTAGAGCAGGACACGAGATGCCGGCGCGGTCAGCGCGACGGGCGCGCCGGGTGTCGGCTCGGTCTCCTCGGGGACCGTCACGCCGATGAGGGTGCCGGCACAGTCGACGGTGACGAGTGACTGGGTACCGAGGTTCTCGGCGACGACGACCTCGCCGCGCAGGGCGGGCCCGTTGACGTCGCCGGTGGACAGCGTCAGGTACTCGGGCCGGATGCCGACCGTGACCTCGGCATCCGTCGGGGTCGACGAGGTGGCCGCAGGCAACGATCCGCCGGCTACCGACACGGTGCCGTCGCCGAGCACTTTGCCCGGGAGCAGGTTCATCGGCGTCGAACCGATGAAGTTCGCCACGAAGGTGTTGACGGGACGGGCGAAGACCTCACGAGGAGATCCGAGCTGCCGAAGCTTGCCCGACTCCATGACGGCGATGCGGTCGGCGAGCGCCAGCGCTTCGGCCTGGTCGTGGGTGACGAAGACGGTGGTGATGCCGAGGTCGCGCTGGAGCTTCTTCAGGAACGTCCGCGCCTCGAGCCGGAGCCGCGCGTCGAGGTTCGACAGCGGTTCGTCGAGCAGCAGGACCTTGCCTTCGGACGCGATCGCGCGGGCCAGCGCGACGCGCTGCTGCTGACCGCCGGACAGCTGCCCGGGCTTGCGCTCGAGGAGCCCGTCCAGCGACAGTTCGCCCGCGGTGCGCGACGCGACATCGGCGCGCGTGGCCGCGGCGACCCGGCGGACCTTCAAGGGATAGGTGATGTTCTCGGACACGCTCATGTGCGGGAAGAGCGCGTAGTCCTGGAACACCATCGCCACGCCGCGCTTGCCTGGCTCCACGCGAGTCACATCCGCCGCGTCGATCCGCACCGTCCCCTCGGTCGCGGTCTCCAGGCCGGCGATCGTCCGCAGCAGCGTGGTCTTGCCGCAACCGGACGGGCCGAGGAGGGCGAAGAACTCGCCGTCGGCCACGTGCAGGTCCAGCCCGTCGACGGCGCGGACGCCGTTCGGGTAGACGGTTGCGAGGCCTTCGATGTCGATGCCCGCCATCAGCTCTTGATCCCTCCGTGGAAACGGAACCCGTAACGCGAGTTCACCAGCAGGTACAGCACGACGACCGGGATCGAGAACAGCAGCGAGAAGACCGGCAGCACCTGCAGGTTCACGCTGCCGCCTTCGTCGGTGAGGGTCTGCATCAGCACCGCACCAGGCTGCTTGTCGATCGACCGGATGAGCAGGAAGGGCACCAGGAAGTTGCCCCAGGAGTTGACGAACGCCCAGACCATGATGGTCGCCAGCCCGGGGCGGGCGACCGGAAGGACCACGTCGCGCAGGATCTGGCCGGTGGACGCACCGAAGACCCGCGCCGACTCCTCGTACGACTTCGGCACCGCGTCGACGAAGTCCTTCAGGATGAAGATGGCCGCCGGCAACAGCCCGCCGGTCATCACCAGCGCGACGCCGAACCGGGAGTCGATCAGCCCGAGCTGGAACATCATCACGAAGATCGGCACCATCGCCGCCGTCCCGGTGACGACCGAGGACAGCAGCAGCAACCCGTACAGCAGGGCGTCGCGTCCCGGGATGCGGACCCGGGACAGCGCGTACGACGCCAGCGCCGCGAACGCGGTCACCGCGACGGCGGTCGTCACGCAGATCAGCAACGAGTTGACCATCGAGTGCATCGCGTACGGGTGGTCCAGCGTTTTCCGGACGTTCTCCAGCGTCCAGTCCGGCCAGTGCACCCCGAGGCCCGGCGACGCGTCGAACGGCGCCGACGCGATCCACAGCATCGGTACGGCGAAGAACAGCGTGATCGCGCAGATCAGCACGTAGAAGCCGATCCGGCGCAGCACAAAGGACGTCGTCACGAGCGCCTCCGCAACAGCCGCAGATAGACCAGTGAGACCAGCAGGTTCGCGATCAGTAGCAGGAACGAGATGGCCGACGAGTACCCGAGCTCGCCGCCCTGCAACGCCACGTTGTAGATGTAGACCGGCACCGTCTCGGACTCGTGGTTCGGTCCGCCCTTGGTGAGCAGGAACGGCGAGAAGTCGTTCGCCGTCCACAGCGAGATCAGCAGCGTGTTGGTCAGCACGTGCCCGCGGATGTGCGGGAACACCACGTCCCGCAGCGTCTGCCAGCCCGACGCCCCGACCATCCGCGCCGACTCGAGCTGCGACGGCGGCACGGCCTGCAGCGCCGACGAGTAGAGCATCATCGAGAACGCCGTACCGCGCCACGTGTTGAAGACCACGAGGCACGCCATCGGGTAGTCGATCAGCCACGCGGTCCCCGGCGTGCCCAGCAGACTGTTCAAGGTGCCGCCGTCGCGGTCGTAGAACGCGACCCACAGGTACGCGACCACGGTCGACGGCAGGATCCAGGCGAGCAGGACGAACGCCTCGACGGTCCGGCGTACGGCGGGACGCGTGCGGCGCATCACCCACGCGAGCGTGAAGCCGAGCACGTTCTGCCCGATGATCGCGGAGCCGAGCACGAACAGCAGCGTCAGCCACAACGCGTTGTGGAACAGGGCGTCGTTCAACGCCTTCGTGTAGTTCGACAAGCCCACGATCGACGGCGACACGGCCTCGACGCCGGTCAGCCGGTAGTTCGTGACGCCGATGTAGATGGTCCAGAGCGCGGGGAAGATCAGGAACGCGCCGATCAGCAGCATCGCGGGCGCGACGAAGCCGAGCGCCCGGCCGACGCCGAGGCCCGCGACGTCGCGCGCGGGTCCCCGGCCACCGCCTGATCGACGGCCCGATCCACGTCCCGGCACCGGCTCGGCGGGCACGGGAGGTGCGGAAGCGGAAGTCATCAGTTGCTGTTGACCTTGTCCTTGCCCCCGGCCGCCGTCTCGACGGCCTTCCCGTACGCCGCCGCGGCGGCGTCGGTGCTCTTACCGCCGAGCACGTCCGCGGTCGCCTGCTGCAGCGCCGCCGAAATCTTCGGGTACTCGGCCCGGCCCGGACGGTACTGCGTGACCGGCAGCACCTTCTCGGCGACGAAGCTCAGCATCGGGTCGTCCTTCAGCACCTCGCTGTTGACGTCCGACCGCTGGGTGATCTTGGCCGCGCCGGCCAGCGACTCCTTCACCATCTCGGCGGAGTTCATGAACTGCAGGAACTCCCACGCCTGCTGCGGGAACTTGGTGTTCGGGTTGATCACGGTCGCGCCGCCGCCGGACATCGAGACGAAGTCCTGGCCCTTCACGCCCGCGCCCGGCTGCCGGGCCGGGATCAGCGCGTAGCCGACGGCCGTGTCGCGGTCGGCCATCTTGGCGACGCCTTCCTTCGGCTCGACGACGCTGCGCCAGAAGTAGTCACCCTCGAGCAGAATGCCGATCTTGTTCGCCGCGAACTCGGCGAACGACTTGTCCCGGCCCTTCGCCTCGCGCTGCAGCACCGGGTCGCCGAGACCCGTCGAGTACACCTGGTGGTAGAAGTCGAGCACCTGCCGCAGCTGCTCGTTGTTGCCGAGCCACTTGCCGTCGGAGTTCACGGTCGCGCCGGTGCCCACCAGCAGCGGCAGCACGCCCTGCATGGTGGTCGCCTCGCCCATCGCGGTCCCGGCGTTGATCTGGATCGGCGTCACACCGGCGATCTTCTTCAGCGCCTGACCTGCGGAGATGATGTCGGCCCAGGACTTCGGCTGCCAGTCCGCGGGCAGTCCGGCCTGCTGGAAGAGCTTCTTGTTGAAGTACAGCACGCGGCCGTCGGTGCCGCCGGGTACGCCGTACCGCTGGCCGTTGTAGCTGCCGAGCGCCTGGACCGACTCCGGGATCTGCTTCCAGCCGTCCCAGTCGTCCACCTTGGCGGCGTCGCCGACCGTGTCGGTGAGCGGCTTGATGTAGTTGGCCTGGGCGAACTCGCCGACCCAGATGCCGTCGATCTGGAACAGGTCCGGCCCGGACTTGTTCGACAGGTCGAGGGACAGCTTCTGCTTGTAGACCTCGTCGTCGGAGCCGTCGCCCTGGAACTTGACCGTGACGTCGACGCCCTTGCCCTTCTGGTCGGCGACGAACTTCGGGATCAGCACGTCCTCGACGAAGGTCGCGCCGGCGCTGCTCTTGCCGCCCTTGACCGAGTTCGAACCGAAGGTCAGCTCGACCTTCTTGGCGTCGGCGTTCCGGTTCGCGTCCTGGTCGCCGCTGCCGGAGTCGGACGAGCCGAGGCATCCGGTGAGCAGGGCGAGGGCCGCGGCGCCGAGGACGCCGGCGGTGGTCAACCGCGAGAGAGATCGCATCAGGGCTCCTAGCAGAAGTGGTCCAGCAGCGTGCCGGTCAAACATTGGCACTCTCCGGCGACTATGTGAAGACTTTTTCCCAACCCGGAGGCGAACGTTGTCAGGGGCTGGAGGCAACCAACCGCGAACTGTCAAGTCGGGATCCCGTGGCAGTCGTTGCGGAAGAGTTAAAGGATGCTCAAGGTTGTGTGGCAACAGGTAGTTGAGTAGATACAGAGGGTGATCAGTGGAGCTACTGTCTTGCCGTTCGGTTCAGCGGATCGGAGGTGAAAGACGTGAGACTGCTCCACGGAGTCGCTTGCCTTGTCGACGACCTGCTCTGCCACTGCTGGTGCTGGTGGTGACCGAGGGCCGCGCGGTGACGACGCCGGGCTCCCGCTGACGCGCAAGCAGCGGGCATCCCGGAACTCATCCCCGAGCACCGCCTGGCCGACCGAGAGCGACGGCACGAGAGACAAGGAGAGAGAAACGGCCGGCCCCGACGATGTCGGGGCCGGCCGTCCTCTCGTTGGCTGGTGGCTGGTGTCCTCCTCGGCTCAGCTCTGGGCCAGTTGCATCATCTGCTTCGGCAGCACCGTCATCTGGGCCGGGATCGGGACCTGCGGCCTGAGCAGCGACAGCAAGCTGGCGGCCGCGCCCGCGATCGGCAGCGGCAGGGCCAGGCCCAGCGACGCCAGCAGCGCGTTCACGAGTGCCAGCACCGCGCCCAGGATGTCCAGGCTCGGCACCGGAAGGCCGCTCCAGGCCTGGATCGGCGTGCCCGCGGCGCTCATCGTGCCGGTCGGCTGCGCCTGCTTGGCCTTCCCCTTGCCAAGCAGCGACGTCAGGGCGAGCCCACTGGCGGCGTTCACGAACGTGCCGGTGTCCTCGTCGTAGTTCCACTTCTGGCCGTCGCCGTCACGGCAAGGCAGGACCAGCAGTGGGGCCGACGCCGGAACCTTGGCCAGGTCCGCACCGCTGTCCAGGCAGGCTCCGGTCGCGGCAAGGGCGCCACCGACGCTCTTGCTCATCGCGACCTGCAGCTGGCCGGACTCGGTGTAGATCCACTCCTGGGTCTTGCCTTCCTTGCCCGGCGCACACGCCATCATGACCGCCATCGGGACCTTGTCGGCCGCGACGAACGTCAGGCAGTAGCGGGTGTCGGAGCGGGTGGCGATCTGTTGTGCCACGCCCACGGTGACGCCGGGTGCCGCCGAACCGCGGGGTGCCGGGTTCGCGGCCTGGGCCGGTACGGCGGTGGCGATCGCCACGCTGACCGCGAGCACCACCACGCCGGTGCGACTGAACAGCTTTCGGATGATCAAGACAACCTCCAGAGGTCGTGCCATCGCTTGGCGTCAGGTCGTCGGGACCCCGTGGCGCGAGCCGGAACGCCGGCAGTGACTCAGCGCGACGTTGACGCCACAACAAGTAAGGCACAGGAGCGACCGAGGAGGTTATGCCGATCTCGCGAAACTTGATGCCAATGGCAACTAACTGCCAGGCGGGAGTCGTTGCGCAAGGCATCTACATCGGGATGCGAGGCTGCTGTTCCGCTGTTGTGAACTGTTCGAGATCTTACGGCAATCCGCTGCGATTCCGGTAGTGCACTGCGTTGGAAGATGCCGTAGGCAACAGAGTTGTCAGTGGGGCTGTTTGGTGTCCCCGGGGTCCGGCGCGAGCTCCTGCTCGGTCGCCAGGCGCTCGTCGGCGGGCGCTTCCGGCGAACCCTCGAGGCGCGGCGGGACATCGGCAGCGGCGTCACTTTCCGTGATCTCTCCGCCGACGGTGTTACTCGGCGTGCTCGCCGCCTGGGCGCGCAGCTCGCGCATCTCCTTGCGGCGCCGCCAGCCGCGACCGAGTCCCTTCTTCGTCAGCCACAGGCCGGCGATCAGCGCGGCACCGGTCACCGCGCCGAGGAAGAAGATCGTCGGCACCGAGACACCGAAGTCGACGCCGAACACCTCCATCGTCGTCGAGGCGGTGGACGACACCGAGACACCCAGGCCGAACAGCACGGCCAGAACGATCAGAACAACTCCGAGGACGACCATGGCACGCTGCCTCTCCGTCCGGAGACCGCCGGACTCGTCAGGCCTCACTGCTCAGTAATGCGGAGAGCAACGCCACCGCGCCGCTCTTGTCGAGTGGGTTGTTCTGGTTCCCACACTTGGGCGACTGTACGCACGAAGGGCATCCGTCCGTACATTCACAGTGTGCAATCGCCTCGCGTGTCGCAGTCAACCACTCGCGCGCCGCGGCGTACCCGTGTTCGGCGAATCCGGCTCCGCCGGGGTGGCCGTCGTACACGAAGACCGTGAGCCGGCCGGTGTCGGCGTGCCGGGCGGTGGAGACGCCGCCGATGTCCCAGCGGTCGCAGGTGGCGAACAGCGGAAGGAGGCCGATCGACGCGTGCTCGGCCGCGTGGGCCGCACCCGGTACGTCGGCCAGCCCGAGCGCCTCGACGGCGGCGTCGGGCATCGTCCACCACACCGCCTTGGTCCGCAGGGTGCGCTCGGGCAGATCCAGCGGCTGCTCGTCGAGTACGTCGCCGGTCGCGATCAGCTTGCGCTGGTACGAGATGACCTGACTCGTCACCTGGACCCAGCCGCGCGACAACTCCGCCGTCCCCCAGGTGCACGTCTCCTCGGTCGCCAGGATGCTGATCTCGGTCACGTCCCGGGCGAAGGTCGTGTAGTCGGGCGAGGCGGGCTCGACGACCGCGGCGTGCTCCTCGAGGTCCAGCGACCGCACCAGGTACGACTCGCCCGCGTGCACGTAGACGGCGCCCTCGTGCACCGACGCATGCGCCGAGCCGCCGTCGACCGTGCCGAGCAGGCGACCGGTCCGGTCCTCCACGATCTGCACCGTCTTGCCGCCGGCGGACCGGATGTCGATGGCGTCGACGGCGCGCTCCCGGCGCGTCCAGAACCACCCGTGCGGCCGCTCGCGCAGCGCACCCTGCCGTACGAGTTGCGCGATCACCTGCGCTGTCGTCGCGCCGAAGATCTCGAAATCGTCGGGCGTCAGCGGTAGCTCCTGGGCGGCGGCGCACAGTTGGGGCCCGAGCACGTACGGGTTCTCCGGGTTGAACACGGTGGCTTCGACCGGGCGGCCGAAGATGGCGCCCGGGTGGCGCACCAGGTAGGTGTCCAGTGGGTCGTCCCGCGCGATCAGGAGCGCCACCGCGTCCCCGCCGGCGCGCCCGGCGCGACCGGCCTGCTGCCACAGTGAGGCGCGGGTGCCGGGCCATCCTGACAGCAGCACGGCGTCCAGTCCGGCGATGTCGATGCCCAGCTCGAGAGCGTTCGTCGCCGCGACGCCGGTGAGCTCGCCGCTCTGCAACATGCCCTCGAGCCGCCGCCGCTCTTCCGGTAGATACCCGGCCCGGTACGCCGACACCTGGTCTGTCAGCGCCGGGTCGACCTCGGCCAGGTTGTCCCGGGCTGTCATCGCCACCGTCTCGGCTCCACGCCGCGAGCGGACGAACGCGACCGTGCGGACACCTGTGACCACCAGGTCGGTCAGCAGGTCGGCCACCTCGGCTGTGGCGGACCGTCGTACCGGTGCGCCGTTCTCGCCGTGCAGGGCCGTCAGTGGCGGCTCCCAGAGGCCGAAGGCGATGCCGCCGCGTGGAGAGCCGTCCTCGACCACCTCCACCATCGGCAGCCCGGTCAGGCGCTCACCTGACAGCGCCGGCTCGGCCACTGTCGCCGAGGCGCAGACAAAGATCGGATTGGCGCCGTACTGCGCGCAGACCCGCCGCAGCCGCCGCAGTACGCCGGCGACGTGCGCACCGAAGACGCCGCGGTAGTGGTGACACTCGTCGACCACGACGTACTGCAGGCAGCCCAGGAACCGCGCCCAGCGTTGATGGTTCGGCAGGACCGACCGGTGCAGCATGTCCGGGTTGCTGAGCACGTAAGTCGCGTGGTCGCGCGCCCAGTCCCGCTCGGTCCGCTCCGAGTCGCCGTCCAGCGTCGTGGCCCGCAGACCCGGCACGGTGTACGCCGAGACCGCGCGCAACTGGTCGTGGGCGAGCGCCTTGGTCGGAGACAGGTAGAGCACCGACGCCGTACGACGGTGTGGCGACGCGGCCTGCGCGATGCTCAACGTGGCGAAGGCCGGCAGCAGGTACCCGAGCGACTTGCCGGATGCCGTCCCGGTCGCCACGACGACGTGCCTGCCCGAATACGCCGCCTCGGCGGTCGCGACCTGATGGGTCCAGGGGGCCGTGATGCCGGAGTCCCGCAACTGGTCGAGCACCTCGGACGGAACCCACCGCGGCCAATCACACGTTTGTCCCAGCCGCGGCGGCACCGCCTCGACATGCGTCAACCGGTCGTCACGACCGGCGGCCAGGCGCTTCAGGACGGCAGCCGCCTCACCACCTGCACGCATACGGTGAGCGTAGTGCCCTGCACGGACAAGGGCTTGCCGCTGAGAGTCCGCTGAGAATGCACGCGCGGATGCACGCGGCTTTTTCCGGAGGGGAATCGACTTCGGGTGGGTGAGATGAAAGAGTTTTCGGCAACGGGTCTTCTCACGGTCCGTACATGGTTGAATGCAGCAGTTCATGGGATCGGAGGCTGAAGTGGATCTGTCGCTGACCGCGCGCGCCGAGGGCGGGCGAACCGTCATCGAGGTTGCGGGGGAGATCGACGTCTACACCGCACCGAAGCTCAGGGAGAAGATCGCCACGCTCGTCGAAGAAGGCGTCTACGACATCGTCATCGACCTGGAACGCGTGGAGTTCCTGGACTCCACCGGTCTCGGCGTCCTCGTCGGCGGCCTGAAACGCGTGCGCACCCACGACGGATCCCTGTCCCTGGTCTGCACCCAGGAACGGCTGCTGAAGATCTTCCGGATCACCGGCCTGACCAAGGTCTTCGACATCCACCCGGACGTCGCCTCGGCGATCTGATGAAGCGAAACGGTGTCCGCCTCGCTACTTTCGGTGATTGTTCCGCCCAGGTTCCGGCAGGGGTCTTGCCGGGCCGACCCGGTATGGCGTAGACCACCCTGTCGTCAGGTCTGGTCGGGAACCCGTTAGAGTAACCCACCGCGCCAGCCCATTGGCGCTGTGTCGTATTTCCCCAACCCTTCGGTTGCGGCAGACGGGGGCCGTCAAGCCTGGATGGGTTGCCTACAAGGAGGACGGATGTCCGCGCTGCTTGCTCCACAAGCGGTGGATCTTTCGTCGAGCAACACCACACTGGTGATCGTTGTCGGGGTGATCGCGATTCTCGCGGTCGTCATCGCGATGGTCTTCCGGGGCCAGGTGCTTGCCGCGAACGATGGCACCGAGAACATGAAGACGATCGCCGCGGCGGTTCAGGAAGGCGCCTCGGCGTACCTGAACCGGCAGTTCCGGACATTGTCGATCTTCGCCGTGGTCGCGTTCCTGTTGCTGTTCCTGCTGCCGGCCCACACCGACGGCGGCAACGAGACCACGCTGAAGATCTTCCGCTCGGTGTTCTTCCTGGTCGGCGCGGGCTTCTCCGCCGCGATCGGCTACCTGGGCATGTGGCTCGCGACGCGCGCCAACGTCCGGGTCGCCGCGGCCGCCCGGGACGAGGGCCGCAACCCGGCGATGCGGGTCGCGTTCCGCACCGGCGGCACCGTCGGCATGGCGACCGTGGGCTTCGGCCTGTTCGGCGCCGCGCTCGTCGTGCTGCTGTTCAAGGGTGACGCCCCGACCGTGCTCGAGGGCTTCGGTTTCGGCGCCGCGATGCTCGCGATGTTCATGCGGGTCGGCGGCGGTATCTTCACCAAGGCCGCCGACGTCGGCGCCGACCTGGTCGGCAAGGTCGAGCAGAACATCCCTGAGGACGACCCGCGGAACGCGGCGACGATCGCCGACAACGTCGGTGACAACGTCGGCGACTGCGCCGGTATGGCGGCCGACCTGTTCGAGTCGTACGCCGTGATGCTGGTGGCCTCGCTGATCCTGGGCAAGGCCGCGTTCGGCGAGCAGGGCCTGATCTTCCCGCTGATCGTGCCGGCCATCGGCGCGCTCACCGCCGTCGTCGGCGTCTTCCTGACCCGTCCGCGGACCGGCGAGAACGGCCTGCGCACGATCAACCGGGCGTTCTACATCTCCGCGCTGATCTCCGGTGTGCTGTGTGCGGTGGCGGCGTTCGTCTACCTGCCGAGCAGCTTCAAGGACCTGACCGGCGCGAGCGAGTCGATCGCCGCGACCGACGGCGACCCGCGGCTGATCGCGACCATCTCGGTCATCATCGGTATCGTCCTGGCGGCCGTCATCCTGGCGCTGACCGGGTACTTCACCGGCACCGAGGACAAGCCGGTCAAGGACGTCGGCAAGTCGTCGCTGACCGGTGCCGCCACGGTGATCCTGTCCGGTATCTCGGTCGGCTTCGAGTCCGCCGTCTACACCGCCGTGGTGATCGCGGCGGCCGTGTACGGCGCCTTCCTGGTCGGCGGCTCCGGTGTGGTCGCGCTGTTCGCGATCGCGCTGGCCGGCTGCGGTCTGCTCACAACCGTCGGCGTCATCGTCGCGATGGACACCTTCGGCCCGGTCTCCGACAACGCGCAGGGCATCGCCGAGATGTCCGGTGACGTTGACGGCGAGGCGGCCCAGATCCTCACCGAGCTGGACGCCGTCGGCAACACCACCAAGGCGATCACCAAGGGCATCGCGATCGCCACCGCCGTGCTGGCCGCGACCGCGCTGTTCGGTTCCTACACCGACGCGATCCGGTCCTCGCTGGGCGACCAGTACGCCAAGTTCGAGGCCGACGCCCTGGTGTTCAACCCGGGCACGCTGGTCGGTCTGATCCTCGGCGCCGCGGTCGTGTTCATGTTCTCGGGTCTGGCCATCAACGCCGTCGGTCGCGCCGCCGGTGCGGTCGTCTACGAGGTCCGTCGCCAGTTCCGCGACATCCCCGGGATCATGGAGGGCACGGGCAAGCCGGAGTACGGCAAGGTCGTGGACATCTGCACCCGCGACTCGCTGCGGGAGCTGGCCACCCCGGGTCTGCTGGCGCTGACCGCGCCGATCGCCGTCGGCTTCGGCCTCGGCGCCTCGGCGCTGGCCGGCTACCTGGCCGGTGCGATCGGCGCCGGCACCCTGATGGCGGTCTTCCTGGCCAACTCCGGTGGTGCCTGGGACAACGCCAAGAAGCTGGTCGAGGACGGCAACCACGGCGGCAAGGGTTCGCCCGCGCACGAGGCCACCGTCATCGGTGACACCGTCGGTGACCCGTTCAAGGACACCGCCGGTCCGGCCATCAACCCGCTGATCAAGGTGATGAACCTGGTCTCGGTGCTGATCGCTCCGGCGGTCGTCGGGATGTCGGCGATCGGCGACGACACCAACACCGCGCTGCGGATCATCATCGCGGTCGTGGCCGTGGTGATCCTGGCCGCCGCCGTGTTCGTCTCCAAGCGCCGGGAGTCGGTCATCGCCGACACGCCGGCCGAGGTGAACGCCGCCGCCTGATTCGCGGTACCTTCCGAAGCGGCCCGCCGGCCTGTCCGGCGGGCCGTTTCGCATGTCTGGACCCGGGGCCGTCGACTCTTCTACTGTCGTCCTGTGAGGATCGCCCGGGTGCCCGCGCTGCTGCTCCTGGTTGCGGTGGGCGTGCTCGGCGCGCTGCAGCCGGCGAACGCCGCAACGCCGCAACCGGATGTCGCGTACCTCAACGCCGCGCACCAGATCAACCTCACGATCATCGAGTCCGCGCACGCCGCGACGACCAAGGGCAAGACCGCCTGCGTACGACGGGCCGCCGCGCAGCTCGAGCGCGACCACAGCAAGCTCTCGGCGCAGGAGCTCGACGTCGCCACGCGCCTCAACATCCTGCTGCCGACAGAGCCCTCTGCGACGCAGCGCCAGCAACTCAACGCTGTCGCGGCCAAAGCCGGGACAGCCGGGTACGACGCTGCCTGGCTGGCCCTGCAGCGCCAGGAGCATCAGCAGTACCTGGCGCTGGTCAACGGCGAGCTGCCGATCAGCGCGTCACCGGCCGTCGAGTCACTGGCGGAGGGTGCCAAGCCAGTGCTCCAGATGCATCAGCGTCTGGTGGCAGGCACCTGCAAGACCACGTCCGTCACCCCAGTAGTGCCGACCGGCGACGGCGGCCAGCACGCGGACGCGGAGAAGGCCCGTGCCCGGGCAGCGGTGATCCTGCTCGGCATCGGAGCGGTGCTGCTTTTCATCGGCAAGTCGATCTCCGTACGGCGACGCCTGGCCGGAGTCATCGCACTGGGAGCCGGTTTGGTCATGCTGTTCGGTGGCCAGCCCGCCAACACCGGCAAGGTCCCGGCGGCCGGCAAGACCGCCGCGGAGCGCGAGGCCGCCGTACCGCCTGTCCGGTTGAAGCTGCCCGGTGTCCTGGAGGCGTCGGTGCGGCCGGTCGGGACCGGAGCCGACGGCCAGCTTCAGGTGCCCACGTCGAGCGCAGACGTCGGCTGGTGGGCCGCGGGTGCGGCGCCGGGCGCTGACGGCGGCACCGTGCTGCTCGCAGGACATGTGGACACCACCCGCGGGCGTGGTGTGTTCGCGGCGCTGTCCGAGGTGCCGGTCGGGGCCACCGTCGGCGTGACGAGCGGCGACGGCGAGGAGCACTGGTACCGCATCGTGGCGCGCCGTACGTACAAGCAGGAGGCCTTGCCCGCCGACCTGTTCCAGGGCGCGGCGAAGCCCCGGCTGGCGCTCGTGACCTGCACCGGTTCGTACGACCGTGCGGCGCACCGCTACAGCCAGAACCTGGTGCTCTACGGCGTGCCGGTCGACTGATCTTTTGGTAGTCACTTCCAGCAACGGTCGACCGAAGTACGCCCGCCGTCGACTTTCGGCTGATGTGCTCCCCCGCGGGATGGGGGATCGTCGGGGTCGTGGTCAGGGAGTTAACCGATAGCAGTCGTTCGGGTGCCGACGGCAGAATCAACCCACGGGTGGACACACCGGATCCGCCCGGGGTCCGATGCTCAGCACCGTGTGGGCCTCGATACTGATCTCATCACGACACATCCCGCCCGACCGGGGACGATTTCACGCCATCTGACGAGGAGCACGGCGATGATCGAGGCAAAGGGCCTCACCAAGCGATACGGCACTACAGTTGCCGTTGACAACCTGTCTTTCGAGGTGAAACCCGGCAAGGTGACCGGCTTCCTCGGCCCGAACGGGGCCGGCAAGTCGACCACCATGCGGATGATCCTCGGGCTCGACACGCCGACGTCCGGCGAGGTCACGATCGACGGGCAGCGGTACCGGGACCTGCACCGGCCGCTGACCAAGGTCGGCGCGCTGCTGGACGCCAAGTGGGTGCACCCGAACCGCTCGGCGCGCGCCCACCTGACCTGGATGGCCGCGTCCAACAAGTTGCCGAAGTCATCGGTCGACAAGGTGCTCGAGATGGTCGGCCTGACCTCGGTCGCGAACAAGCGGGCCGGGGCCTTCTCGCTGGGCATGTCGCAGCGGCTCGGCATCGCCGGCGCGCTGCTCGGCGACCCGGAGGTGCTGCTGTTCGACGAGCCGGTGAACGGTCTCGACCCGGAGGGCATCGTCTGGATCCGGACCTTCATGCACCGACTGGCCGACGAGGGCCGGACCGTGCTGGTCTCCAGCCACCTGCTGTCCGAGATGGCGCTCACCGCCGAGGAACTGGTCGTCATCGGCCGCGGCAAGCTGATCGCGCAGAGCAGCACCCAGGAGTTCGTCGACCGCGCCAGCGGTACGACGGTGAAGGTGCGGACGCCGCAGCTCGACCAGTTCGCCGCCGTCCTGAGCCAGCAGCAGCTGGCCACCCGCATCGAGGACGTCGAGGACCAGGGCAAGGTGCTGTTCGTCGAAGGCGACCTGACCACCGACCAGATCGGCGAGGCCGCCGCCGCGCACGGCATCGTGCTGCACGAGCTGACGCTGCAGCGCGGTTCGCTGGAGCAGGCATTCATGCAGATGACCGGTGACTCGGTCGAGTACCACGCGCACGAGGAGATCGCCGCTGTGACCTCGCTCGACGCCCCCGACGCCGCCGAGGTGGCCGCGGGTCCGAAGGAGGACAACTGACATGTCGGTGATCGCAGTCGAGCGCATCAAGCTCTTCTCCACCCGCTCACCGTGGTGGTGCATGGTCGTCGCCGCAGTGCTGACGCTCGGTCTGGCGGCGCTGGCCGCGGGCTTCTCCGAGGGCCCGGTGACCATCGGCCTCACCCAGGGCGGAGCGCAGCTCAGCCAGATGGTGATGATGGTGATGGCCGCGCTGGCGGTGACGACCGAGTACCGGTTCGGCACCATCCGGACCAGCTTCCAGGCCGTGCCGCAGCGCGCGGCGCTGCTGCTCGGCAAGACCGCCGTGGTCGCCGCGCTGTCCGCTCTCGTCGGGCTGATCGCGTCGTTCGGCGCCTGGGGGATCGGCAACATCTTCAAGGACGGCGCGGACCTGTCCATCAACACCGCCGGTGAATGGCGGCTGCTGGCCGGCCAGGGTCTGGTGTTCGCGCTGTCGGCGGTGATCGCGGTGGCGGTCGGCATCCTGATCCGGCAGAGCGCCGGTGCGATCGCGATCCTGATCCTGTGGCCGCTGCTGGTCGAGAACCTGTTCAACCTGATCCCGAAGGTCGGCGACGACATGTCGCGCTGGTCCCCGTTCCAGAACGCCGGTTCGTTCCTGAACCAGGGCCAGGACTTCGGCGTCAACGGTCCGCCGGCCGACGCGCAGTACGCGATGGGTCCGTGGTGGGCGCTGCTGTACTTCGCGGCCTGGGCCGCGGCGCTGATGGCGATCGCGTTGTTCTCGGCGAGCAAGCGCGACGCCTGACAAGTCCACCCCGGTCGGAGGTTGAGGGGCCCTTGACCGGGGCAGGGGCCCGGCCGGGCTGAGGGGTCCTGGCCGCGACGGCCCGTGGTACATCCGGTCTCCGGATGGACCGCGGGCCGTTTCCCTTTCCGGTCCTGGGGTGGCCGGTGGCCCGGCAAACGTCTACCGTGCCGCGCATGACCGATTGGGCTCAGGTGCGCGACACCGATGACGCGGTTCCCGAAGGACGGCCGCTGGGCGAGTTGGTGGCCGAGCTGGCCGGGATGCTGCGGTCGCCGGATCCCGTCGTCCGGGACCGGCACGCGTACGCCGTCCTGGCGACCTGGATCGGGCGTGGCGTGCTGTCCGCGGACGAGTTGCGGGCGCTCGGCGACCTGATGGTGCCGCGGTTCGGCGACCCGGAGATCCAGGCGCGGACGTTCGCTCCGCTGATCCTGGACTCGATCGTGGCGGCCGGGGTCTTCGAGCCGAGCTGGGTGCCGCCCTTCGAGCGCTGGTACGTCGGCGAGGAGGACCTGCGCGGGTACGACGAGAAGCTCGGCTGGCTGCACGCGGTCGCACACGGTGCGGACCTGCTCGGGACGCTCGGGCTGCACGAGGCGGTCGAGCCGGTGCAGATGCTGCGGCTCGGGATCGGGCGGCTGCTGACGCCGACGTCGTACGTGCTGCGCGACATGGAGGACGACCGCCTCGGGTACGCGCTCGCGGCCACGCTGACCCGCTCCGACCTGAGCGGCAGCGACGCCACGGACTGGCTGGACCCGGCGATCCGGGCGCTGTCGAACCCGCCGGCCGAAGGCATCACACCCGAGGTGACGAACACCATCCGGACGCTGCGGGTGGTGTACGTCCTGGCCGATCACGGTCTGCGGGTGGGCGATGCGAAGAAACTCACACAGGTCCCGCAACGCGAGCAGGTCAAGACAAAGCTGGCCGACGTACTCCGGATCGTGACTCCGTACTACCTCTGAGCGTCCAGGCAACGATCTGCGGACGGATCGCGCATCCGACTTTCGTCGCTGGTTTCCCTGAAAACTCCCTGAGCGACGCCATGTCACAGTCCGGGGCGCAGTACAGGTGGGTTCCGGTGGCAACGGAGCCTCTGTGCATGACAATGTCTCTGCTGGCATGCCGTGGCCCCCTCCCATGGTGGTGCCAACGCCACTACCGGAGTAGTGCCAACACCATCAGATCTGGTCCCCCCGCGAGGTTAGCTTTTACCGACAAGAGCCTGGGGGCGCAGTTGAGAGAGGGCGCGTAGAAGTCATGGTTGCGACATACCTGAAGCGTTGGGTCGGCAGCCGGATCCTCAACAGGTCCACCCGCAAGGGTGGTCTCGACCTGTCGAAGATGCGGATGTTCCCCAGTGCGGTCTCGATGCCGCTGCGCCGGCACGGGGTGAACCCGGTGCCGGAGCTGGCCGCGGTCCGGGAGACCGAGCCGGTGCACAAGCTGGCGCACCTGTTCGGGCTGAACGTTTGGGTGGTCAGCGGGCACGCCGAGGCGAAGTACGTGCTGTCCAACGAAGAGGACTACAGCCACGACATCCGGCCGCTGGTCGGCTCGGACCCGAACAAGCCGTCGGAGGGGATCGGCGGCCTCGGCTTCACCGACCCGCCGGACCACACCCGGCTGCGGAAGCTGCTGACGCCGGAGTTCACCAAGCGCCGGCTGGCGCGGCTGGAGCCGGCGATCGAGAAGATCGTCAACGACCAGCTGGACCTGATGGAGGCCAAGGGGCCGGTCGCCGACATCGTCTCCGACTTCGCCTTCAACGTGCCGTTCCTGCTGATCGCGGACCTGCTCGGCGTCGAGGAGCAGGACCGCGACCGGTTCCGGGCGCTCGGTCCGGCCCGGTTCGACATGTCCGGCGGCGGTATCGGGCTGTTCGGGTCGGCTTCGGAGTCGCGGGAGTTCCTGTTCGAGATCGTCCGGAAGCAGCGGGTGAACCCCGGCGACGGGCTGATCGGGTCGATCATCCGCGCCCAGGGCGACGCGCTCGACGACGTGGAGCTCGGCGGACTGGCCGACGGTGTGTTCCTCGGCGGGTACGAGACGTCGGCCAGCATGCTCGCGCTCGGGACGCTGGTGCTGCTGCGTGATCCGGAGAACTTCGAGCGGATCCGCAACGAGCCGGGCGCCGTCGACGGGATCGTCGAGGAGCTGCTGCGGTACCTGACCGTGGTGCAGGTCGCGTTCCCGCGGTTCGCCCGGCACGACCACGAGCTGTTCGGGCACCCGGTGAAGAAGGGCGACCTGGTCGCGGTGTCGCTGTCCGGCGCGGACCGGGACAAGGTGGTCTTCGGGTCGGACGCCGAGGACTTCTACCCCCGTCGTACGGTGTCCGCCGCGCATCTCGCCTTCGGCCACGGCATGCACCGCTGCGTCGGCGCCGAACTCGCCCGGATGGAGCTCCGCGCCGCGTTCACCGCGCTCGCACACCGCTTCCCCGACCTGGCCCTGGCCGTTCCCGAGGAGCAGCTCCGCTTCCGCGACTTCTCCATCGTCTACGGCGTCGAGTCCCTCCCGGTCCAGCTACACCGCGCCACCACCGAACAAGCCGCCGGCTGACGGCGTCAGGGCCTTCGTGGACCTGCCGAAGAAGCGGATGGCGGCCGGGGTCCTGTTCCGGGCGGTGGACGGACGGGTCCTGCTGGTCGAGCCGTCGTACAAGCCGAACTGGGAGATCCCCGGCGGGATCGTCGAGGCCGACGAGTCGCCGTGGGCCGGGGCGGCGCGCGAGCTGCGCGAGGAGCTCGGCAGCGAGCGCCCGGTGGGGAGGCTGCTGGTCGTCGATCACGTGCACGCGTACGACGGCAGACCCGACGGGATGATCTTCGTCTTCGACGGCGGTGTCGTGACGGACGCCGACGTCGCGGCCTTCAGCTTCGCCGACGGCGAGATCCTGTCGGCCGGCCTGTACACGCCGGCCGAGGTTCGCACGCTCGGCAAGCCGTTGCTCGCGGACCGTCTCGAGGCCGCGGTCGAAGCGGCCCAGGAGGGCGTGGTCGTACTCTGCGAGCACGGCAAGCGCGTCAGGTGACCTCATTGCGCAGCGCCAGCAGTTTCTCGAAGCGGGTGGCGAGGGTGGGGGCGTGGGTGCGGAGGCGGGAGAGGTCGCTGCGGGATTCGAGTTGGTGTGTGAGCAGGATGCCGCGGCTTTGGTCGAGGAGCTCGACGGCGCGGGCGCGAAGCTCGCCGGCGACTGCCGGATCGCTCGCCGCGTCGGCCAGCTGGAGGGCGGCGGCTGCGGCGTCCGGGCCGAGCGTGGTGAATTGGCGAAGACCGTGTTCCTGGTCGGCGCGATCCAGCGAGCGTGGAGCCACGAGCGGAAGCTGGGCGATCGCCGCCGCGTACGCTTCCAGCGCCTCCGCCCAGTCCTGCACCTCGGCCGCCAGCGCACCCCACGCGAAGGCCGCCTGGCAGCGCCCGATCGGCGGGTGCGACGTCTCGCCGACGATGGCGCGGTACTCGGCGAACGCCGATCCCAGCGTCGCGCGGTCCCCGGTACGCCGGTACCGCTGGACCAGACTGTGCGCCAGGTTCGTCCGGCTCCCCGCCCGGAACGCCGGCCCGGCCGTCGGTGCGGCGAGGACTTCGTGATGGACGGCGATCGCGGCGTCGAGATCCGCGAGATCCCCGTCGCGCCCGTAGCGGTCGGTCAACGCGATCGCGAGGTTCGACCGGAACACCGGCAGCCGGTTGTTGTCCGGCCTGGATTCCCGCACCGCGCGCTGGAGAATCTCGACCAGCTCGTCCACCAGCGCCGGCTCGTGGGTCGTTTCGTACTGGGTTCGCACGGCGAGCGCGAGGTTGCTGAGGTGGCCGGGATCGACGGCACCGGCCGCACTCCCGAGCTCCACCGAGCGTCGGAGGTCGGCGATCGCGCTCTCCAGGAGCCCGGCGTCCTGGGCGCGCATACTCCGCTCCCACCGCGCGTTGCCGAGCATGTTGAGCCGTGCGGCCAGGAACGCGCTGCCGGGCTGCGCCTCGGCGGCCGCCGCTGACCGGCGCAGCAGCTCGATCGCGTCGTCCAGGCTGGCGAGGTGCCCGGTCCGCTCGTAGCGCAGCCGCAGGCTGAAACCAACGGCGACCTGCGCACGACTCAGCGGCTCCGGCTGGTCGGTGAGCTCGTCGATCGCCCGCAGACCGGCTTCGATGGATCGGTCCAGGTCGGTGACCTCGCTGTACGCCTCGAACCGCAGGCGCAGCGCCTCGCACAGCGTCGTCAGTGCGGTGCTGGTTGCCGCCGTACCGGCTTCCGCCGAGGCGATGATCCGGTCGAGGGCGGCGTCGTCGGGCGTCTCGACGTACCGCAGCAACTGGGCGTCGGCGTGGTCGGCCTCCAGGGCAGCCAGATCACCGGCCAGCGCGTCGGCCTCCGGGTGCGACGGCGCGATCCGGCCGATGCAGTCGCGGACGAGGTCGACGGCTTCCTGGAGTACGGCGGAGCGGTCGGCGGTGACCCGGCCGGAGCCGAGCGCTCTGACGAGAGCGCGGACGACCGAGGGCAGCTCGACCGAGTCAGAGGGCGTGACCTCGAGCGCCGCGCGGCCTTCGCTGACCGCTTCGGCCAGGACCGCAGCGTCCCTCGTCAGCTCGTGCTGCTTGACGAGGGCCGTGACGACGATCGCGCGCCGGACGTGGAATTCCGGTGCGGACGGGGCCGTCGCAGCGACAACACGTCGTGCCAGTGCCACCGCCTCCGCAGCTTCGGACTCGTCGCTTGCCGCTGCCCGCAGCGCGTCGGCGAGCGCCATCAGCCGCCGAACGTGGTCCGGGTCCTCCGGATCGGTCTCGGCGACCGCCTGCCGCAGCGTCTCCACGGCCTCGGCGAGCACAGCGGGATCGGGCGCGAGCGTGTGGACGACGCGTTGGGCGTTCCCGAGGATCTGCAGCGCGCGTCCACGGTGGGCGGCGGGGACGGCGCCGACCGCCCGCCGTGCGTGGTCGACGGCCTCGTGCGCGACCGCTCTGTCCTGGTCGGCGCGGGCGCGATGAGTCAGGGCATAGGCGAGGTTGAGCAGCGCGGATCCGTTCGCCGGCTCCTGAGCCACCGCCCACCGGGACGTGGCGATCGCGTCGTCGAGCAGTTCCCGCCGGCCGGTGCGTTCGTACCCCATCTGCACCAGATACGCCAGGGATGCGGCCTGGGACGGCCGGTCCGTCGTGGCGAGCCGGAACGCGCAGCGTTGCAGGTCGACCGCGGCCTGCAGGGTTTCCAGTGAGCCGTCCCGCTCCCACACCGCATAGACCTGGGAGGCCTGATCGTTGAGCAGCCCGTCGCGCCCGAGCAGGTACCCCGATTCGTCGGCCGCGGTCGCCTTGGTAATCGCATCGGCCGTGATGAACAGGTCGATCGGAAGACCGGTGTGCTGATAGCGGATCCAGAACAGGTTCCCGAGGTCGAACAGGAACGTCGCCGTGGCGGGTCTGGTGTCGTCGAGCCGATGCGCGGCGTTGGTGAGCAGGGTGATCGCCCGGTCGAGGGTCTCGAGGTTCCTGGACTCGTAGTACCGGTCGACCTCCTGCATCGCCTCGACACTTTCCGCGACGGCCTGTTCGCGGATCCGCACCCAGTGCCGCAGCTCCTCCGGCAGGGCGTACGGCAGCTGATGAGCGATCGGTGCGAGCATGTCGACGGCCTTGCTGAGGGCGAATTCGCCGTCCGGGCCCAGCGCGACGCAGCGGCACCAGAGCACCAGTCCGACCGCGTACCGGGCCTCGAGGTCCTGCGGGAAGCCGGGGAGCGCGGTCAGCCGCTCCAGCTCGTCGTCGACCGCAGGGCCGAGTACGGCGTCACTGGCCGGATCCCGCTCCCACCGCGCCACCCGTGCGAGCAGCGCGTCGATCAGCTGCCGGGACATGAGCCCACCGCCCGCATCGCCCGGAGCTTGCCCAGCTCGATCAGCCGCTCACCCGCACTGGTCCGGAGCGTGACCTGGCCGTCGTCGATCCGGATCACCGCACCGCAGAGCACAGCGCTGTCGGTCGTGAGTTCGACCATCGGCTGGTCCTTGGCCGGGCCGTACCAGGTTGTAGCGACCGCGGCGGTCAGCAGCGCCGCACAGGTCAGGCTGAGCGCGATGCCGCGGCGCAGTGCGCGTGCGGCGTCCTGGGCCTCGCGATGGTCCGCGATCGGGCCGGGCGGCAGCGTACTGACCTGCACGACCGATGGCCGACCGTTGGCCGCCCGGAGCAGGTAGAGCGCACCGGAGGCACCGGCCGCCAGGGCGAGCAGGAGCAGCAGGCCGACTGCGACGGCTGCCCCGGAGGCGAGCTCGCTGATATCCGAGCGGCCCTTCACCAGGCTGAAGCCGATCAGTGCGACGAGCAGGCCGGCAAGGCCGTTGCGCCACTGGGTCGCCGCTGTCCGGACCCGCAGGAGCTCGGTACGGCGCATCGCGTCGAGCTGCTGGGCCCGCCGGAGATCGGCCGGTGTGGCCGCGCGGCCGGCGGCCGGACGGTCGGTCATGAGCCGGCCGGGACGTCGAAGATCCAGTACGCGCCGCAGCCGACCCGGTCCGCGGGCCGGCCCGGGTGCGCCTCGGCGCAGGTACAGATGATCGGCACCGAGCGGATGCCGCCGGGTGCACCGGTCCCGCCGCCCGGCCGGCTGCCGAGATCACCGCGGAAGACGTCGTCGAGCAACGGGATCTCGATCGAGGCGTCGCAGCGCGGGCAGCGGCCGCCGAGCAGCGACGTACCGACTCCGAAGTTCTCGATGACGAACGTCCCGGCGGCCTGCTCGGCGTATCCGGGCTCGCTCACCTCGCGATACGGAACGGGTCCGTTCCGCACGGCGTCGTCTGTCGTCACGGTCTCTCCTTCGCCGCTGATCGGTCAGGGCCCGAGATGGATGAACGGCATCCACACGCTCGGGCTGGTCGGGTAGCGGTCACGCAAGCGGCGGACCACGCGGTACAGAGCCTGTGCGGCACGGGTGCTGTCCGGCCGGCCGCCGTTGCCCGCGAGTTCGGTGTAGACCGCCTCGACGACATCCGCGGCGGTCGGGTCGTAGACGGACCAGAGAGTGGCGATGACCTGGCGGTAGCCGGCGTAGTGGATGGCGGCCGCCAGCGTGATGACCTCGTCCGGCAGCTCGACTCCACCGGTCGCCGTCTTGCAGGCCGACAGGAACGCCAGCTCGCCCTGATAGGTGCCGCCGGTGATGCTGTGCACGGTCAAGGTGCCGTCGTGCAGGATCAGGCCGCCGTTCGACGGGTCGGTGACGTCCTGGTTCCCGTGGCAGCTGAAGTGCACCCAGGGATGGCGGCCCAGCTCGGCCCGTACGGCGGTGGTGGTGGCCGCCTCGCCGTACAGGACCGTGCTGCTGCCTGCGAAGAGGCGGGTCAGGAGCTCGACCTCGCGCTCGACGTTGGGGAGCGGAGTCTGGCCGGGAACGTCGGGGGCCGCGACCACCAGGAGCCCCGGATCGACCGTGCCGACCGGCGATTTCGTTGCCTCGAGCAACGCCCGGACGGTCGGCGTGTACGACGGGACGACCCGGTCGAGCACGGTGTCGCCGGTGGCGTCCGCGGCGTACCGCCCGGCGGCGTGCAGCGGCATCGCGGTGAGCAGGCCGGACGGGCACCACCACAGCCGCGGCCAGGTGTCGCCCTCGGGGGTTGTCGTGTGTCCGAGGGCCCTGAGGACCGGCTCCGCGATCGCTGTCCAGAGCCAGTCGAGGACCTCGAGGATGGTTCCTTCCCCGCGGATCCGCTCGGCGTGCAACTGTGCCGCCGCGGCGTGGAACGCCTGGATGGACGCGAGCGACCGGTCGCCGTCCAGGAAGGGGCGCTGGGCCTCGGCCGCAACCTGCCGCGCGACCTCCAAGTCGTGAACGGTCTGCAGGTAGCGCAGCGCCTCCTCGACGGTGTCGTCGTACGTCGCCGGCAGCTGGATCACCCGCTCGACGCCGTCCGCCGCCACGATCACGGCGTCGGACCGCAGCCGGCCGACCGTGACCACCACGACCGGCCCACCGATCGCGGCCCGCCGCAGCTCGTCCAGGCCCGGTGGCCGGAGGAAGCCCGAGAAGCCGTCGATGCGCCGGATCTCCGCCAGCAGCTCGTCCCACTCCCGATCGAAGGCGATCCGCTCGCCGCCTCGTCGAGCATCGGCCGCCGCCAGTTCGTCCAGCCTGCGCATGTGATCTTCCAACGCGTCCCCCAGAACGCTCGGCACCCGACTGCTCACCCTAAGGTGACGCAGGTCCTCGGGCCAGTGCCGCGGCGATGACAGCAAGTGAAAAGCGATACGCCGAGTACGGTCCGGGTGGCACTAGGTGGCCGTTGGCCTGATCGGGTCGTGACAGGATGTGGTGTAGGTGGTCACAATGGGCGGTCCGGCCCGAGGTGCGGGTGACGGATCAGGGAAGGGCCGTCGGCGGTATGGGCAATGGCGAGATGGCGGCGGACGACCCGCTGACCGTTCGGATCGCCGCTGCCATGACGGCGGCCCAGTCGGGCGGGCATGCGACGGCGGCCGCGGAGATCGACACGATCCGGGCCGAGCTGGGCGGGGTGCCGAGCTACCAGGCGGCCGCCGCGGAGTACGTCCGGGGAGTGACGGCGCACCACGCCAGTGACGCGGACGAAGCGCTCCGGGCGGTCGACGCCTGCATCGACATCGCCCGCGCGATCGACGAACCGGGCTGGGAAGCCAACGCACTGCCGATCCGCATCATCAACCTCGCCCGCAGCGGCCGCGGCGGTGACACGGTCAACGACCTGGTCGCGGCCGAAGCGGCGTTGAACCGCACCGACGACCCGGGCCTCACCGCCTGGGCGCACACCGGTCTCGGCTACGCGTACGACGTCCTGCGGCTCTTCGAGCTGTGCATTCCGCATTACGAGCTCGCCACCCGCCTGGACGACGACGTGTTCGAGCTGGCCGAGTCGCTCGCCATCGACCGCCTGAACCTCGCCGAGACCTACCTGCGCTGGGCGCACGAACTCGAGCGGCTCGGCGATCCCTTGTATACAAAGGAGATCGAAGACCGCCTGGCGTCCGCCGCGTACTGGGCGCGGGAGGCCGAAGACGTTCTGGTCGACGACGAGACCCAGGAGTTCTGGAGACTCAGCGCCCGGCTCTGGCTGGCCGCGGCCGTGACTGCCGAGGACCCGGCCCACGCGGTCGACGACCTGACCCAGCTGCGCGACGAGATCAGCAAGCTGGGGGAGACCGAGCGGCTCGCGATCGCCGGCGCCTACCTCGCCCGGGCCCTGCGGGCGCAGGGGAAACCCGACGAGGCCAAGGCTGCCGCGGACCGGGCTGCCGACGACTTGATTCCGTTGGCCGATCCATCGACCCACGTGCTGGTCCTGCAGACCCGTTCGGAGATCGAGGCGGCGGGCGGTACGCCGGGAGCGGTGGCCGGCCTGGCCTACGCCCGATCGGTCGCGCGGAGCTGGTGGAAGGAGCGGCAGCGCGCGCTGAACGCCGTACGGCATGCGCTTGCCGTGCACGATCTGCCGGCCCGGCACGACGCCGAATGGCACGCGGCACGGCAGGATCCGCTGACCGGCCTGGGCAATCGCCGGGCGCTGGACGAGCGGTTGACGGCGGCGCGCGACTCGGGCCGGGCGGTGACGCTGCTCGCGCTCGACGTCGACGGACTGAAGCTCGTCAACGACACGTTCGGGCACGCCTGCGGGGACGAATTGCTGCAGGTTGTGGCAAATCTCCTGGTAGAACAGGCGCGGGCCACCGATGCCGTGGTTCGATCGGGTGGCGACGAGTTCTTCGTGGTCCTCGACCAGCCCGACGCCAAGGGCGGCGCGCAGCTGGCCGAGCGGATCCGGATCGCCCTCGACGCGATCGCGGCGACGACGGACAGGCCGTGGCTGCGTCGGCTCGGGGTGAGCATCGGGTACGCCGCGACGGCCGAAGGAATCGGTGTGGAGCAGTTGATCTCCCGGGCGGACCAGCGTCTGTACGAGGAGAAGCGCCGCAAGAAGTGACGAAGGGCGGGCGGTGTGGTGCGGGAGACGTCGGGGGTGACGACGCGGATCGCGGACGCGATGACGCGGGCGCAGTCGGGCAGTCCGGCCGAGGCGGCGCTGGAGCTGAACGCGCTGCTCACCGAGCTCGGCCCGGAGCCGAGTCACGAGCGGGCCGCCGCGGAGTACGTCCGGGCCGTCGCGGCGCATCACGCCACCGACTCCGTCGAGGCGCTGGACGCCGTCGACGGCTGTATCCGGGTCGCCCGCGCGATCGACGAACCGGGCTGGGAGGCGAACGCGATCGCGCTGCGGATCGTCACGCTGATCCGCACCGGCGAGGGCGGTGACTCGGTCGCCGACCTGGTCGCCGCGGAGAACGCGCTGTCGCGGACCCGGGACCTCGGCCTGGCCGGCTGGGCGCACACCGGTCTCGGCTACGCCTACGACCTGCTCCGGCTGTACGAGCTGTGCATCCCGCACTTCGAGCTCGCCGCCGACGGTGACCACGACCCGCTCGGCCTGTCCGAGGCGCCGGCGATCAACCGGCTGAACCTGGCCGAGTCGAATCTGCGCTGGGCGCACGAGCTCGAGCGGCTCGGCGACACGTCGTACGACGAGGAGATCCGGCAACGCCGCCGGGAGGCGCACCGCTGGGCGGGTGCGGCGGTCGACGTGATCCTCGCCGCCGACCTGCTCGGGTACTGGCCGATCGCCGGACGGATGTGGCTCGCGGCGAGCAACGACGCCGCGGAGGCCGACGAGGCGGCGGTGATCCTGAAGGACTGCCGGGACCAGCTGGCCAAGCTCGGCGACCTGGAGCTGGCCGCGATCGCGGGCACCTACCTGGCCAAGGCGTATCTGACGCTCGGCCGGGACGGGGACGCGATGGACGCGGCGGACCGGGCCGCGAGCGACCTGCCGCCGACGTCCGATCCGCCGGTGGAGGCGCTGATCCGGCACACCGCCGTCCAGATCATTGCGGAGTCCGGTGACCCCGGCGCGGTGACCGGGCTGCAGTACGCGCGGGCGATCAGTCGCGGATGGTGGGCGGAGCGGCTGCGCGGGCTGTACGCCGTCCGGAGCGCGCTGGCCAGCCACGAGCTGTCGATCCGGCACGACGCCGAATGGCGGGCGGCGCGGGAGGATCCGCTGACCGGCGTGGGCAACCGGCGCGCGCTCGACGAGCGGATGTCGGTGGCGCAGGACTCCGGCCGCTCGATCGCGGTGCTCGCGATCGACGTGGACAACCTGAAGGTGATCAACGACAGCTACGGTCATGCCAGCGGCGACGACGTCCTGCGCCGGGTCGGCACGCTGCTGACCGAGCAGTGCCGCGCGGAGGACGTCGTGGCGCGGGCGGGCGGGGACGAGTTCGTCGTCGTCCTCGACAACCCCGACGAGCGCGGTGCGCCCGAGCTGGTCGAGCGGATCAAGGGCGCGGCCGATCGCGAGGCGGCACGCGCGGAGCAGCCGTGGTTCGCGATGCTGCGGCTGAGCGTCGGGCAGGCGAGCAGCACCGACGGTACGCCGGTCGCCGAGCTGCTGACCGAGGCCGATCGGCGCATGTACGCCGAGAAGCGCCGGCGCCGGCGGGCGCTCAGTAGTCCAGGAAGCCTTCCACGACCAGGTGCCTGACCTGGGGCAGGTAGTCCGACAGGACGTCGACCACCGGGCGGTCCATCAGGTCGGCCAGGGCGGCGAGGATCTGGCCGGTGCTCAGGTCGCCGTCGCAGGCGCCGACGAAGCCGGCCAGCACGGTGTCGACCTGCTCGGCTCTGCGCATGCCCCGCTGCCGCCGGAGCACGATCGTCGCCGGGTCCTCGGCTCCCGGTTGCCCGGCGGTCTCCTGCACGACGTCGTCGGCGACGCGCAGGTGCAGCGCGGTGAGGTCGGCCGGAAGGCCTTCGAGGCGCTCGAAGCGGTGCAGGACGTGCGGGCCGATCGGGCGCTCGATCTCGTACGGCCAGGACTCCGCGTGCAGCGATCCTTCGACGTTGTGCAGGGTGATCCAGCCCATGCCGATCGCCTCGACGTCGTGCTCGTCCAGGTAGCGCATCCACGCGTCGTACCGGGTCGTGTACTGCGGCGAGCCGTGCAGGCCGGCGTCGCGGAGCCACAGCTCGACGTACTCGGACGGGTCGAGCTGTTCGCGCTGCACCGCCCAGGCGGAGCGGTCGGCGGTCCAGGAGGCGATGCGGTCCTGCCAGTCCTGGCCGCGTACGCAGGTCCAGTTGGCGAGCAGCTGGCACCAGCCGCCGTCGGTCAGGTGGTCCGGCGCCTGGCGGACGAGCTGCTCGACCACGGCGTCGCCGCTGAATCCGGTCTCGCGGTAGGTGAGGTCGCCGCCGGGCGGTGAGATCACGTACGGCGGGTTGCTGACGATCAGGTCGAATCGCTCATCGCGGACCGGCTCGTACAGGCTGCCGTCGCGGATGTCGAGGTCGAGGTGGTTGAGGGCCGCCGTCGCACGCGCCAGCTGGAGCGCGCGCGGGTTGACGTCGGTGGCTGTCAGCTGGTTGACGTGATCCGCCAGGTGCAGCGACTGGATACCGCACCCGGTGCCGATGTCGAGAGCCCGCTCGGCCTTGATCGGGACGGTGAGCTGGATGAGGCTCAGGCTGGCCGGCGCGATCCCCAGCACATAGTCCGACCGCATCGCTTCCCGGCGCCCGTCGAGCCCCGGCGTGAGGTCGGCAACCACCCACCACTCCCGCCCGTCCTCCGCGAACGGCCGAATGTCGAGGGCCGCTTTGACATCGCCGCCACTGCGTTCGGCGATGCCCAGGGCAATCAGGTCGACCCCCGGAATCGCCCTGTTCACGGCGTTTTCCGGGATCGTTTGCTGCAGGCGGAACAGTTGGATCATTGTGTCCAGGGCATCCCCGGAGTGGGTACGGCTTGCTGCCGGGACAGTCTCGTTCCGATCAAGTGCCGCGCCCGCTTGCGCCCCGAGCCGCTCGGCCACTCCCTCTACGGTGTACCCGGCGGACTCGAACGCTGTCCGCAACATCTCCGCCGCGTTCCCCGTCAGCTCGTGCATGGACGCATTCTCGCACCCGAATCGACAATTCTGATGAGTGTGGAGGTCCTCACGGAGCCAAATGCACCGGCATCCACGGCCGCCGCAACTGCTAGTCGAAGGACTCGTCCCACGCGAATGGCTCGGTGGACTTCAGGTATGTCCGTCAACGAGTTTCCACGCAACTCGCTCCGGTCGCCGTGCGGTCTGCAGGAACTCGGCCGCCGCAGCCCGCGCCTCAGTCACGGTCAGGGCGCTGCCGGTGTCCATCGCCGTCGGCACCGTGCCGAACTGGAACTCGGCGTCCTGGGGTGAGTCCAGTGTCGCGGATGAGTGGTAGGTCCGCCCGTCATCGCGCGCCTCGGTGAAGCGCAGCGAACTGAAATCCGCTCCGAGTCCGATGAGGAGAACGTCGCCCTGTGGCGTTGCCAGCTCCAGCCACGTTGGCAGCGGCAACGATGCCACCGTGTCGAGCAGCGCGGACAGGTCATCCACAGAGTTGACCTGCAGAGTTTCGTAGTCGTAAGTGGCTTCCAGAACGCTCATCCTGTCCCTTTCCCGTTGCCACGGTAGACCTTATGGCCTCCGGGCCAGTAGACCGTCAGCTTCGTGCCTTTGGGCAGCGATCTGGAATGCCGTATCGGCTCCCGCGTTGCAGCCGATGCCGCGTTTGCCGAGGCAGATGACGTGACGCGTTCGCTGCCTGTGTGGCATGCCGATGCGAGCATCTCGTACGGACGTGCGTTGGTGCGTTCCGGCGACGTTGCAGATGGCATTCGAGTTGGCTTGGATGCCGCCCGGAGCTTGGGCCCGAGTCTCCGCACAACCATGCGTGTCGTCGGCCTCGGCGTGCGCGATCTGTTGGATTCTGTACCTCCTGACTATCGCACCGAGGAAACCGAGGAGTTGGCCACGTACGCCGCTGTGGGCCCTGCTCCCTGGGAAACCATCAGGTGACAGTGGGATCGGCCGCCGTCACGGACTGGCGCGAACGCCGTTGCGACGTCCACGCCAGTCCCTGTCGGTTCTCGAAGGTGACCTGTAGGCCGACCCAGCCACCAATCTAATTCAATTCTCTCTCTATCTTTTCTGTTATCTCCCTTCAGTTCTTTCTCTTGATATCCTTCTTCTCTTTCCTTTTCTTTCTCTCCACTACGGGTTGCAGGTGAGTTTGGCGTCGGCCCAGTCGCCGTGATCGCTCGTGTTGCCGTCGCCGCCGTCGGTGACCTGCAGGGTGAGGGTCTGGGCGCCGGTGACGTCGACCGTCGTGGTGGCGGTCGGGGACGTACCGGTGAGCTGGTCCGACGTGTACTTGGCGGTGCCGTCGGTCAGGACCTTGAAGGTGACCTTGCCGCGGTCCTCCATCTCGTCGTCGATGCCCAGTTTGCTGGTGAAGCTCGTGCAGTTGCCGCCCAGCCGGACACTGACCGACGACGGTGCATGAGCGCCCAGCCCCTTCGCGTACTGGACGCCGTCGAGCGTGATCGGCCCGCCGTCGCCGGCCGCGTCCTCGCCGTTGCTGTGGTCACGCTCGACCGGCCCCCACCCGTTGGTGGAGTCGAGGAACTCCAGGTCGCTGACCCAGTTCTCCCCGGTAGGTGCCGGCGGCAACGGCTTGTCGGCGATCGTCGCAGCGAAGAAGCCCAGCCCGCCGCCGGGCAGCTTGATCGCCTTCACGGTCTTCCCGGGATCGAGCGGTACGGCGGTGTAGAACACCCGGTAGTCCATCGTCGTGTTGCTCAATCCGGCCGCGGTGTACCGGCCCTTGACCGAGACGGCCAGCTTCGCGCCGCCCGTGGTCGGGTCCTGGCAGCACCAGTTCGGCAGCTGGAACGTCCCCTCGGACGTCGACCCGTCGGTGTAGATGATCGTCACAGTCCCACGGGCGTTCAGGCTGGCGCCCGCACCCAGCAGAGCGAGATGCGATCCGGTGCCGGACACGAGGATCGGCGCCGACTGGTTCTTGACCAGGTTCGGCGTACCGGGTGCGCCGCTCGGCCAGGTGAAGTCGGCGCCCTGCACGTTCACGGTCGCGCCCGGCGTGTATCCGGCCGCCGCAAGAGCCTCACCGTTGAAGCTGTTGCCCGACCCGTCGAAGTTGCCCTGCTTGTACGTCGACGCGTCGCTCACGCCGACCACGTTCGCGGCCTGCGACACCGATGCGTACGGCAACTGCGCCGTCCCCGTCGCGGTGGTCGCGTAGTTATTGCCCTGAGCAACGTATGACGCCTTCAACGTCAATGTGAAGCTCGCCGGTTTCACGTCCGCGCCGGGGGTGACCTGCAGCTTGGTCGTCACGGTCCGGCCGGGATCGACCGAGGCGAAGGTGTTCGCGCCCGCGACGCTCCACCCGGACGGCACCTGGACGTCCAGCCGGACGTTGCGCACGGTCGTCGCGGTGCCGTTGCGGAAGGTCGCGGTCACCTCGGTCGGCTGGCCCGGAGCGTTCCAGAGCGACGGCGTGCTGAGCTCAGGTGTACCGAAGGTGTTCGTCACGTCGGGGCCGCCGACTGCGGACGTGCCGCTGATCTGGACGACGGCGTTGCGTGCAGTGGAAATCGCCGCGGTCTGGATGCGGATGATTCCGTCCGCGTACGTCCACTTGACCGGCTTGCCGTCGACAGAGACGTTGTGCGGAGCGCTGCCCGTGTGGAGCGTGAGGTCGTACGGGCGGGCCGTCGGCTTGCCGTCGTACGAGCCGACGCTGGCGCCGATGGTGACCGTGATGTCGCCGCGGCCCGTGGTCGGCGCGTCCACCGCGAACGTCTGCGTGGCGGACTTGGGCGACCGGGTCACGCGGTCGTCCTCGTACATGCTGAACGACGACTTGCCGGACGGGTAGATGTCGACGCCGATCGGGTCACCGGGCCGCTGCTCGGCGGCGGTGTTGATCCCGGACTTCCACATCGGCACCACCGCGCCCGCCTTCACGAACAGGGGCAGGGTGTCGAGCGGCGCGTGGTACCCGTTCACGGTCGTCGGGCCCTGGTACACCCGGCCCGTCCAGTAGTCGATCCACCGGCCCGCGGGCAGGTAGATCCCGTTCTTCACCTCGTCCGCGCCGTACATCGGCGCGACCAAGAACTCCTTACCGGCCAGGAACTCGTACTTGGTCGTGTCGTCCCATGTCTTCGGGTCGGTCGGGTATTCGAGCACCAGCGACCGGTTCAGCGGTGCGCCGGTCCGGTGCGCCTCGGCGGCGTAGCTGTAGAAGTACGGCAGCAGCCGCTCGCGGAGCTTCAGGTACTTGCGGTTGATCGACGTGTACGGGTCGCCGTACGCCCACGGCTGCTTGTACGCCGGGGTCGACCAGCCGGACATGCTCATGAACGCCGGGTTGAACACCTTCCACTGCAGGTCCCGGACGTACGACGTCGCCGATCCGCCGAAGATGCCGTCCACGTCGCCCGCGCTGTAGGCGATCCCGGAGTTGCCGGAGCCGGTGATCGCCGGGATCTGCCACTTGATGGCGTCGAGCGAGCCGCTGTGGTCGCCCGTCCACTGAACCGCGCAGCGCTGCGCGCCGGCCCAGCCCTCGACCATCCACGCGAACCCGCGGGCGTTGCTGTACTGCTCGATCCCGTCGTGCGCGGTGTCGCAGGCAGTCAGTGCGTACCGGTACCCCGGGCCGACCCACGCGACATCGAGCTTCCGCACCCGGACCCCGGCGTCGCCGACCTCGGCCGGCTGCCGGTCCAGGTTGGACTGCGTCCACAAGCCCATCTGGATGTTCCGCGCCCGCAGTTCGTCGCCGGCCTGCTTCAGCGCGGGGATGTCCCGCTTGCCCCACCAGGTGCCGTCGACCTGCTCGGATTCGGTGTTGTCGGAGTAGCCGCAGCCGTAGTCGTCGTTGACGAGCATCCACCCGCCCGGCATGTCTTCGTCCTTGAACCGCTGCGCGACCTTGACCGCGTCCAGCGTCGTCACCTTGTCCGGGTTGACCTTCCAGTCGTTGCTGGGGTCCGGGTCCGTCGCGTAGTGACCGCGGTTGTAGCAGTCCGAGTCGCCGTACTCGAGCCCGTAGATCGGCGGCATGAACGGCCGGCCTGTGAGCTCGGTGTAGCGGTCGAGTGAGGTCTTGAGGTCGCCGACGAAGTAGTACGCGTCGAACCGCTTCTCGTCGTGCGTTGTCGCCACCGGGCTGCTGAAGTCGTAGCTGCCCGGGCTGAACGTGTTGCGGAGTACGCCGTACCCGGCCGTGCTCATGTAGTACGGCGAGGCGTTCGGATTGCCGCCGTCCTCCCAGTTGAAGTCCCGGGAGATCTTGATCGTCTGGTCGCGGTGCGAGAAGCGGCCGTTCTGCATGCCGCCGCCGAAGAACTGCTCGTCGGCGCCGCGGCCGAGGGTCTGCGTGGTGGAGGTGTCGGTCCAGGACAGCGGCGCGGCCTCGGACCACACCAGCTGGCCGTTCGAGCGGTACAGCGAGAACTTCAGCGGCTGCTTCTGCGCCCGGACCTCGATCTTGCCGGTCGTCAGCGAGTAGTAGGAGCCACGATCCCGCCACGACGTCCGCGGGGTGCCGTAGTCGGTCTTGGTGACGATCTTCGAGCCCTCGCCGGTGGTCGCGGGGTCGGTGAAGTTCCCGTCCGGCGCCATCCACAGCCGGAACACGTCGTCCTCGAGAAAGACGACCCGGACCTTCGCGGTCCCGGCGCTGAGGGTGTACGTCGCCTGGTCGGCGGTGAAGCCGGTGACGTCACCCAGCGTGGTGCCGGCGGCCTGTGCGGAACCGGCCGTGTGCACAAGTGCACCTGCTAGTAAGGCCAAGGTGACTACTGAACGTTTCATGCGGACAAAGATGCTCACGACTGCCTCACTTCACGCATCAATGAACAAAGATGGGCACATTGAAGCTCACCTGATCGGGATTGTCATCAGGTCAGCTTCATCAAGTTGAGACGGTGTCGCGATCACGGGGTGAATCGGGCCGATGACGATGAGCGCATGGCGAACTCGCGTCCCATCAGCCACAGCAGTCACGGCCTCACCAGGCGGCACGTCCTGCGGGCCGGCCTGACGGCCGCGCTGGCCGCGGGTGCAGCAGCGGCAGTCCCGGGCCTGGCAGAGGCCTCGCCGATCTACCCGGACGACGGTGCCGCCCACCGTCTCAACCCAGGCGGCCTTGGCCCGCAGGGCGACCCGGATTTCCACCCGGTGCGCTTCCGGCTGCCGCAGCTGACCGGGCGCAAGGCGCTCGGGACGACCGCGATCCACCTGGTCGACCGGTCGCGCCCGGACCCGAGCATGCCCAGCGGGCAGCGGGAGTTGATGATCAGCCTCTGGTACCCGGCGGGGATGTTCGGCGCGGCGCCGCTCGCGATGTACCTGCCGCCGAAGACGGCGGTCGAGGTGGACGCCGCGTGGACCGGTGAGTACGGGCTCGCGCTGCCCAGCGGGTCGTTCGACTTCGCGAACACCGAGACGCACGCGCGGGTCGGCGTACCGGTGCAGCGGCTGCGGCATCCCGTCGTCCTGTTCTCGCCGGGCTATCAGTACAGCCGGTTCGTGAACACCGCGCAGGTCGAGGACCTGGCCGGCCGTGGGTACGTCGTGGTGACGATGGACCACACGCACGAGACGCCGGTCGAGTTCCCGGGCGGACGGTTCCTGCCGGGGGCGCCGGCGCCCGAGCCGGCCGATCCGGAGGCGATCCGGAAGGCGGTCGCGACCCGGACCGCGGACGCGCGGTTCGTGCTGGACCAGCTCGAGCGGATCGCCGGCGGCCAGAACGTCGATGCCGACGGCGCCGACCTGCCGGGCGGGCTGGCCGCGGCGCTGGACCTCCGGAAGACCGGCATCTTCGGGTTCGGGCTCGGGGGATACGCGGCCGCGACCACGATGCTCGAGGACGAGCGGTTCCTGGCCGGCGTCGACCTGGACGGCACGCTGCAGGACGACCGGCTCGAGGGGCCGCTCGGCGAGGTCGCGGAGCGCGGACTGGATCGGCCGTTCCTCTTGTTCGGCTCGGCCGAGACGCAGCGGACCGATCCGGGCAAGGACCATTACGACAAGTCATGGGCCACCTTCTGGGAGGCCCAGCGCGGCGGCAAGCTGAACCTGACCCTGCTGAGCACCAAGCAGAAGGCGTTCACCGACTACCAGTTCGTCTTCTCCCAGCTGTTCCACGACATCTACGGCGAGGACCCGATCATCACCTCGGTCATGAAGGCCCTCGTCGGCAGCGCGAAACCGGCGCGCAGCGTTCTCGCCCAGCGCGAGTACCTGGCCGCGTTCTTCGACCAGACGCTGCGCCGCCGCCCCGCGCTGCTGCTCCGCGGCGAGTCGCCGAAATTCCCGGAAGTGCGCTTCGCCCGCTGAGACGGCGTACGCTCGTAGCCGTCGCCCGGGGCACACTGTGGCGGTGTGGCAACGCGCGGTGACGGTGGGGTGTTCGACACTTTCTGGCACCCTCGGAGGTATGCAGGGGCCGTCAGCGGTTACCGTGCGTTGAGAAAACGCGTTGCCGTCGGCCTTACCCTGTCCTCGGGCAGGGTCGGTCTGTGCTCGGGGGAACAGACGTCGCGGACGAGACGTTGTCGGCAGGACGAGAGTAGGGAGCGCAGTGGCAGGGGCAGCAGGGACGAAGACAGCGGCAGGGACCCGCCTGGTGATCGTCGAGTCGCCGAAGAAGGCGCGGATGATCGCCGGCTTCCTCGGGTCCGGGTACGTGGTGGAGTCCAGCTTCGGCCACATCCGCGACCTGCCGAGCGGGGCGGACGAGATCCCCGCCAAGTACAAGGGCCTTCCGTGGGCCCGGCTCGGCGTCAACGTCGAGGACCACTTCGACCCGCTGTACGTCGTGCCCGCCGACAAGAAGGCGCAGATCCGCAAGCTCAAGGACCTGCTCAAGGGCGCCGACGAGCTCTTCCTGGCGACCGATGAGGACCGCGAGGGCGAGGCTATCGCCTGGCACCTGCTGGAGGAGCTGAAGCCGAAGGTCCCGGTCCGCCGGATGGTGTTCCACGAGATCACCCCGAAGGCGATCCAGGACGCGGTCGGCAACGCCCGGGACATCGACGAGGCGCTCGTCGACGCCCAGGAGGCGCGCCGGATCCTGGACCGGCTGTACGGGTACGAGGTTTCCCCGGTGCTGTGGAAGAAGGTCATGCCGAGGCTGTCGGCGGGCCGGGTGCAGTCCGTCGCGATCCGGATGGTGGTGGACCGCGAGCGCGAGCGGATCGCCTTCCGCAGCGCGTCGTACTGGGACCTCGACGCAACCCTGGACGCCGGCGAGAGCCGGACGCCGCGGCAGTTCGGTTCCCGCCTGGTCTCGGTGGACAGCAAGCGGGTGGCGCAGGGCCGCGACTTCAGCTCGACGGGTGAGCTCAAGGGCGCCAACACCGTCCATCTGAACGAAGAGACCGCGACCGCGCTGGCCGGCGCCCTGCGCGACTCGCAGTTCACGGTCCGGTCGATCGAGTCCAAGCCGTACACCCGCAAGCCGTATGCGCCGTTCCGGACGACCACGCTGCAGCAGGAGGCCGGCCGCAAGCTCGGCATGTCCGCGTCGCAGACCATGCAGGTCGCCCAGCGGCTCTACGAGAACGGCAACATCACCTATATGCGTACCGACAGCGTCACGCTGTCGGACACCGCGATCACCGCCGCCCGAGCCCAGGTCCGGGAGCTGTACGGCGCGTCGTACCTGCCGGACAAGCCGCGCGTCTACACCTCGAAGGTGAAGAACGCGCAGGAGGCGCACGAGGCGATCCGCCCCGCCGGTGAGACCTTCCAGACTCCGGCGCAGACCGGTCTGAGCGGCGCCGAGTTCCGGCTCTACGAGCTGATCTGGATGCGGACGATCGCGTCCCAGATGAAGGACGCCGCGGGGAACAGCGTCTCGATCCGGATCGACGCGACCGCGTCGACCGGCGAGCAGTGCGAGTTCACCTCGTCCGGCCGGGTGATCACGTTCCACGGGTTCCTGAAGGCGTACGTCGAGGGCGCGGACGACCCGTCCGCGGGCACCGACGACCAGGAGACCCGGCTGCCGAACGTCGAGGAGGGCGACGTCCTGCCCGCTCTCGAGGTGCTGGCCTCGGGGCACGAGACGAAGCCGCCGGCGCGGTTCACGGAAGCGACGCTGATCCGGGAGCTGGAGGAGCGGGAGATCGGGCGGCCGTCGACGTACGCCTCGATCATCGGCACGATCCAGGCCCGCAAGTACATCTACAAGAAGGGCCAGGCGCTGGTGCCGGCCTGGCTGGCGTTCGCGGTCGTCCGGCTGCTCGAGGAGCACTTCACCCGGCTGGTGGACTACGCGTTCACCGCGACGATGGAGGACGTGCTCGACGAGGTCGCGGCCGGTGACCTGCAGCGCGAGGGCGTGCTGTCCCGGTTCTACTTCGGCGACGACGACCTCGAGGGCCTGAAGTCGATGGTCACCGACCTCGGCGACATCGACGCCCGGGAGATGTCGACGTTCGCTGTCGGCGGCGACGACAGCGGCATCGTGGTGCGCGTCGGGCGCTACGGGCCGTACGTCGAGGACAAGGACGAGCGCCGCGCGAACGTACCGGAGGACCTGCCGCCGGACGAGCTGACCGTCGACAAGGCGCACGAGCTGCTCGCGCAGCCGTCGGGTGTCGAGCACGAGCTCGGCAACGCGCCGGACACCGGCCTGAAGGTGGTCGCGAAGGCGGGCCGGTTCGGGCCGTACGTGACCGAGGTGCTGCCGGAGGACGCGCCGAAGGGCGCCAAGCCGCGGACCGGGTCGCTGCTGAAGTCGATGACGCTGGAGTCGGTCGGGCTCGACGACGCGATGAAGCTGCTGTCGCTGCCGCGTGTGGTCGGCAAGGACCCGGAGTCCGGTGACGAGATCACCGCGCAGAACGGGCGCTACGGGCCGTACCTGAAGAAGGGCACGGACTCGCGGTCGCTGTCGTCCGAGGAGCAGATGTTCGACATCACCCTCGAAGAGGCGCTGAAGATCTACTCCGAGCCGAAGCAGCGCGGTCGCCGGGCTGCGGCCCCGCCGCTGAAGGAGCTGGGCGAGGACCCGGAGTCCAAGAAGCCGGTCGTGGTGAAGGAGGGCCGCTTCGGTCCGTACGTCACCGACGGGGAGACCAACGCGACGCTCCGCAAGGACGACTCGGTGGAAACCATCTCGCTGCTGCGCGCGGCCGAGCTGCTCGCGGAGAAGCGCGCCCGCGGCCCGGTGAAGAAGACCGCCAAGAAGGCCGCGAAGAAGACGGCGGCCAAGAAGACCGCCGCCAAGAAGACGACCACCAAGAAGACCACGGCCGCGAAGAAGACCGCTGCGAAGAAGACGGCGGCCAAGAAGACGGCAGCCAAGAGGTCCTGAGGGAGCGGCGCCCATGACGAGTGCGGTCGAGGTCAGCGCGCAGCGGTTGCGGGAGCGGGGCGAGCGGGTCACGCCTGCCCGGCTCGCGGTCGTGGAGGTGCTGGCCGGGACCGAGGAGCACCTGAGCGCCGAGCAGATCGGCGAGCGGGCGGAGCAACTCCGGCCGGGCATCCACCGCGCCACCGTCTACCGGGCGCTCGACGCGCTGGGCGAGTTCGGCCTGGTCACGCACGTGCATCTCGGCCGGGCGGGGACGACGTACCACCTGGCCGGCGACCTCGCGCCGCGGCACCTCCACCTGCGCTGCTCCGAGTGCGGCACGGTGTACGACGCTCCCGGCGACATCCTCGAGTCCGCCCGCAAGAAGGTCGCCCGCGAGCTGGGTTTCCAGCTCGCCCCCGAACAGGTGGCCCTGATCGGCGTGTGCCAGAACTGCGCCAAGAACACCTGAGCGACCTCTTCGCGGCGGGGCCGTCGCGGATTTACGCTGGCGCCGGACACGTTTGTCACGGCCCAGGCCAAACCTGTGGTGAACGCTCCGCTTGCCCGGACCTGGGCCGCGCGGAGAGGAGTCCCCCGTGCGTTCCCTGCGACGATGTCTGATCCTGGCAGCTGCTCTGGCACTCGGCGCGATCGGAGTACCGGCAGCCAACTCCGCCCCGGCTGTGGACGCTCTCGTCAGCGTCGCCAGTCCCACCAACCTTCACCCGCGGAACTCGTCCAACGAGCCGTCCCTGGCGGTCAGCGCGATCCGGGCGGACGTGCTCGCCGCCGGGTCCAACGACCTGGTCGACATGCAGCCCTGCTCGCGGCTCGCGGCCACCGAGCACGCGGCCTGCTCGTTCCCGCTGGGTACCTTCAACCTGGGCGTCGGCCTGTCCGGGGTGCACTTCTCGTTCGACCGCGGACACACCTGGATCCAGCCGACGTACCGCGGCCTGACGGCGGCCGACTGCAGTCCCACGATCGAGCCGTGTGTCCCGCACCTCGGACCGATCCACACGGTGCCGAACTACTACGAGAACGGACTGCGCTCGCGCAGCGACACCGGCGTCGCCTTCGGTCCGGCGCCCGGGCCGAACGGGTTCTCCTGGGCCAACGGTGACCGGCTGTACTTCTCGAGCCTGTCGACCAACCTGACCGATACCGTGATGCGCAACACCGGCGCGAGCCAGAACGGCTTCTTCGGGGTGAACGTGTCGCACATCGACAACGTCACACCGGCCCGGATCGCCGATCAGCGCAACTGGTCGCAGCCGTACTTCGCGGCGCCGCACGCGGCGTTCAGCTCCGGCCTCGACAAGGAGCAGGTCTGGGCGGACAACGCATCCTCGAGCCCGTTCTTCGGCAACGTCTACGTCTGTTACTCCGACTTCCACAGTTTCAGCGGCGGCAACGCGTTCCCGCTGAAGCCGATGGTGTCGACGTCGCGTGACGGCGGCGTCACCTGGAAGCAGCACCAGGTCGCACCGGCGATCGCCAACGCGAAGCAGGGGGCGTACGACGGCTGCACCGTCCGGACCGACAGCCACGGCGTCGTCCACGTGTTCTTCACGCACTTCGGCGGGACCAGCCTGTCCGGGTTCCACACCGTGATCAGCTCGTACGACGGTGGCCAGACCTGGCGGCAGCCGCGAGACGTCGTGCGGATCACGGATCCGTGCTTCCACACCGACCCGGTGAGCGGGCGGTGCGTCATCGACGGTGTCGCCGGTGCCCGCACGGACCTGGCCGCGATGCCGAGCGTCGACATCGCCAACGGGGCGCCGACCGGGGCGGACGCGACCAACGAGATCGTCGACGTCTGGGTCGACGGCCGCGACGGCCCGGACCACGAGCACGCGTTCCTCGCCTACTCGACCAACGGCGCGAACTCGTTCAGTCCAGCGGTGCCGATCTCGCCGCCCGGCGACATCACGTCGTACGCCGCTCCGGCCATCAGCCCGAACGGCGCGCGGATCTACGTCGTGTCCCAGGCGTTCACGCAGCCGTTCCAGACGACCACGGCCAACCCGCGGCCGGAGCACGGAGTGCTGCAGAGTGCAGCGGTCGGGGCAGGTGGTGCGCCAGGTGTCTGGACGACGGACTACTCGGGGCCGGACGGTGACGCCCGCGGGACGTCGCAGGGCCGGATCCTGTACAACGAGTTCCTCGGCGACTACGTGTACGCCATCGCCACTCGCACCTATGGGGCCGGCGTGTGGACCGATGTCCGCCGTACCGCCGACTGCCCCGCGATCGACGCATGGCGTCAGGCGTCCGCCACGGCCGGCCAGGTCGTGCTGCCGGCGCCGTGGCCGCTCGGAGACTGCCCGGCAACGTTCGGCAACAACGACATCTTCAGCGCCACCACCGGCTAGGAGAGTCCCGGACAGCCCTGGCCTGATCAGGTCAGGGCTGTCCATATCTGTTGATCGGTGTGGATTCATGAACAGGGAGGGCTTAGGCTCCTGAGTTGTGACTCATGACCACAGCTACGTCGAGGACTTTGCTTCCGGCGCCAACGTCCTGCCCCCGCGCGCCTGGCTGGACGACGACTCCGGGCGGCTGCCGCTGTCGGGTGACTGGAGTTTCCGGCTGTCCCCGACCGTGGCGGACGCGCCGGACGACCTGAAGGACCCGGACACCTCCGGCTGGGACACGCTCGCGGTCCCGGGCCACTGGCAGCTGAACGGGTACGGCGCGCCGGCGTACACGAACATCGTCTACCCGTTCCCGCTCGAGCCGCCGTACGTGCCGACCGAGAACCCGACCGGCGACTACGTCCGGACCGTGACGGTGCCGGCGGACTTCGCGGGCGCCAAGGTCGTGCTGCGGTTCGAGGGCGTGGACTCGCGGTTCGCGGTGTACGTGAACGGCGAGTGGGTCGGCTGGTCGTCCGGCTCCCGGCTGGCGTCGGAGTTCGACGTCACCGACCTGGTTGCCCCGGGCAAGGAAGCGCGGATCGCGGTGCGGGTGCACCAGTGGTCGACCGGTTCGTACGTCGAGGACCAGGACATGTGGTGGCTGTCCGGGATCTTCCGCGAGGTCAACCTGCTCGCGCTGCGCCCGGACGCGCCGACCGACGTCTTCGTCAAGGCCGCGTGGGACCACGTCGACGGCGCCGGCACGCTGCTCGTCGAGTCCGACGTACCGGGCACCGTGACCGTCCCCGAGCTCGGGCTGGAGCTGCCGACCGGCGAGCACACCCGGGTGCAGGGCGTGCAGCCGTGGAGCGCCGAGGCGCCGCGGCTGTACGACGCCGTACTGCGGACCGCGGGCGGCGAGGTGCGGCTGCGGATCGGGTTCCGGACGGTCGCGATCGTCGACGGGATCTTCACGGTCAACGGCAACCGGGTGCTGTTCAACGGCGTCAACCGGCACGAGTTCCACCCCGACCGGGGTCGCTCGCTGACCGAGCAGGACATGCTGGACGACGTCCTGATCATGAAGCGGGCCGGGATCAACGCGGTCCGGACCAGCCACTACCCGCCGCACCCGCACTTCCTGTCGCTGTGCGACGAGTACGGGTTGTACGTCATCGACGAGTGCGACCTGGAGACCCACGGGTTCGGGTACGAGCCGCAGCCGCCGAAGCTGCCGAACCCGGTGATGGACGAGCGCTTCCGCGACGACCTGGTCGACCGGATGCGGCGCACCGTGCACCGGGACAAGAACCACCCGTCGATCGTGATCTGGTCGCTCGGCAACGAGTGCGGCATGGGTGACAACCTCAAGGCGATGTACGACCTGGTCAAGGAGCTCGACCCGTCGCGGCCGGTGCACTACGAGCGCGACACCGAGGCTGAGTGGGTCGACATCTACTCACGGATGTACACCTCGCCCGAGGGCTGCGCGGAGATCGGCGCGGACAGCTCGCTCTACCGCGGGATCCCCTTCATCCTGTGCGAGTACGGCCACGCGATGGGCAACGGTCCGGGCGGGCTCGTCGACTACCGCGAGGTGTTCGAGAAGTACCCGCGCTGCCAGGGCGGGTTCATCTGGGAGTTCATCGACCACGGGTTGCGGACCACCATCGACGGGCGTGAGGTCTACGCGTACGGCGGGGACTTCGGCGAGACGATCCACGACGGCAACTTCGTCTGCGACGGCCTGCTGTTCCCGGACCGGACGCCGTCGCCGGGTATGCACGAGTACATCAAGGTGATCGAGCCGCTGCGTATCGTTGCCGACGGCAACCGGGTGTCGATCAGCAATCGCTACGAGGTCCTCGACACCGGTCACCTGACCTTCCGCTACGCGGTGGAGACCGAGGGTTCGCAGGTGGACTCCGGGACGCTGACGGTTCCGGTGATCGCGGCCGGGGAGACCGTCACGGTCGATCTGCCGTCGGTGGATGCCTCGAAGCCCGAGACCTGGGTGACGGTCACCGCTGAGCTCAGCGAGGCGACGTCCTGGGCCGATGCAGGACACCGCATCGCTTGGGGCCAGATTCGCCTGGACGAGCCGGCTGCTGCCGATGGCGTGGTCAGCGGTGCACCGGCCGTCGGTGACGCCGGTATTGCTGGGATCAGCGTGGCCGGCGTGCAGAACGCTCGGCTGGATGTTTGGCGGGCGCCGATCGACAACGACGCGATTCCGGGGGTCGCGGCGGGCTGGCGTGAGGACGGGCTGCACCGGGTGCAGCACCGCGTCGTGTCGCAGGGCGAGCGCGACGGTGCCTGGGAGGTCGTCACTCGGACCGCGCCGCCGGCGCTGCAGTGGGGTCTGCGCAGCACCTGGCGCTGGACCGCTGTGGACGGCGGAGTTGTTCTGGAGCTGAGCGTCGTACCGGAAGGGCTGTTCCCGGAGGTGCTGCCGCGGCTCGGCATCACGTTCGAGCTGCCGAAGGTCCAGCAGGTCGAGTGGTTCGGCACCGGCCCCAACGAGGCGTACGTCGACACGCGCGAAGCTGCCGCGGTGGGCAAGTACGCCGCCACGGTCGCCGAGCTGCAGACGCCGTACGTCCGCCCCCAGGAGAACGGCCACCGCATCGACACCCGCTGGGCCCAGCTCGACGGCTTGCGGATCGAGGCCGTCGACCAGCTCTTCGGCCTCACCGTCCGCGACTGGACGTCGGCCGACCTGGAGAACGCGAAGCACACCGCGGACCTGGTCCCGGGCGACACCACCTACGTCACCCTCGACCTCGCCCAGACCGGCGTCGGCACCGCCGCCTGCGGCCCCGCCCTCCCGGACCGCGACAAGCTCAAGACGGCCCCGGCCGCACTGACCCTCCGCTTCACCACCGCCTGAGCGGACCTGAGGCACTCACCAACCGGTTGATCCCACGCTCATCACCAACCCGGTCGCGCCCCGACGACCGGGTTGGTGAGTGCCTCACGTCCGCTTTCAGATCGCCCCGGGAGCGGCGGTCGGTAGGCCAGCCTCCGCCGCCGCAGCCAGCAGGCGCTTGTCGTAAGTCACCAACGCCGTGAGGGGGATGCCTTCGAGCACGAGCGTCTGGGCGCTCGCGAGGTGGATGGCGTCCAGCGTGCGGAGCATCGGGTCCGGATACGCGGCTGCAGTCGCGAGCACGGTGTCGTCGATGGGCACGCGGTTCAGCTTGGCCAGGATCGTCGGTACCGCCACAAGGCGGCCGGGGTCGGCCCTGAGGAGCGCACGGGGCACCTCGGTCGTCACCAGCGACGAGGCGACCAGGGTCTTGTCGTGCTCGCCGGCCAACCAGGCGTGGAGAGCCCCGGTCTCCTTCTCCGGCCGGATCAGCTTGACGATCGCGGCGGAGTCCAGGTAGATCACAGGCGCTCCTCGCGCAGGTCGGAGACGACGTCCGTGGAGTCGATCGTCACGTCGGTCGGCCCCGTCGGCAGGGCAAATGGCGTCGGATCGCTCGCCGGGATCAGCCGACCTCGGCGCACCAGCTCCGCAACCGTGGACTCGGCAGCGTCGATCGGCACGATGCGCGCCGCGGGGCGGCCGCTGACGGTGATCTCGAGAGTCTCGCCACTGGCGACCCGCGCCAGTACGGCGCTGGTGTGTTGGTTGAGCTCGCGTACGGGGATGCTGTCCATGCGGACCAGTGTAGAACGTTATGTTCTACACCAGCCCGTCAGATCGCGATGGTGGGGCGGGGGTGCTGGCGGGTGGTTGAGGGGCGGTAGTCGGTCCAGGCTGATTTCAGGCGGTGGACTGCTTCGGTGAGGTCGGTGGGGCGGGCTCTGAAGTGGAGGCGGATGTAGGGGTCGCCCGCGCCGGTGACGTCGAGGCCCGCGCCGGGCAGCACTGCCAGGCCGTGGCGGAGGGCCGTTTGGGCGAAGGAGACGCCGTCGCCGTGCGGGAGGCGGACCCAGAGGCACTGGCCGCCGGCCACGGTCGGGATCTCCCAGGTGGGGAGCGCCTCGGTGAGCAGACCGTACAGGTGGTCGTGTCCTGCCTTGAGTGTGCGAGAGAGGTCAGGGCCGTCCAGGAGCGGGAGTAGGTGTACGGCGGCCAGCTGGCTGGGGACGTTGCCGCCCAGGTCGCGAACAGCGCGGAGCCGGGCCAGCCGGTTGATCAGCGGGGGCGCCGCGCGGATCCAGCCGATCCGCAGCCCGCCCCAGATGCTCTTGCTGAGCGAGCCGATCGAGATCACCGAGTCGCCGTACGCCGCCATCGGCACGGGCTGCTCCGCACCGGGAAACCCGAGGTCGGCCGGCACCTCGTCCTCGATCACCGGGATCCCGGCGCCGGCCACCCGCTGCCGCGCGAGCGTGGACATCACCGCGCCGGTCGGGTTCTGGTACGTCGGGATGACGTAGGCGAGCGCCGGACGCCGCTCCCGCACCGCCGCCTCGATGCCCTCGAGTCCCACCGGTAATCCGCGCAGGACGGCGCCCTCCTCACGGAACACCTCCAGCGCGCCCGGGTACGTCGGCGCCTCGACGAGCACCTGGTCACCGGGCGACAACAGGGCATGTGCGAGCAGCGAGAGCGCCTGTTGACCGCCATTGGTCACAAGGATCTGCTCGTACGCCGTGGGTACGCCGCGAGCCGTGTAGCGGTCCGCGAGCGCGGCACGGAGCTCCGGGTGGCCGTACGGGTAGTAGCCGATGTCGTCGGTGATCCGGCCGAGCTCCGGCGCGATCGCGGCGAACGCGTCCGCGAGCTGCGGCGGCGGATCACCCGGCGCGGCACAGACGGCGAGCAGTACGTCGTCGTCGCGCGCCTCCAACGAGTCCAGGAAGATCGGATCGACCGGTGCGTCCTCGGCCGGTACGTCCGACGGAACGCCGGCGACACGGGTCCCGCTGCCCTGGCGGCGGGCGATCCGTCCCTCGGCCCGGAGCAGGTCGTACGCGGCGACCACCGTCGTACGCCCGACCGCGAGGGCTCCGGCCAGCGTGCGGTCGGGCGGGAGCAGCACGCCCGGCGGCAGCTCGCCGTCGTCGATCAGCTGCCGCAGGCGGGCCGCGAGCAGCACGTAGAGCGGGCCGCGGCCGGACGACCAGCGGCCCAACCGGTCAACCACCTCGATTGGTCTCATCCGCGAACCAATTCTGCCGGATTGGCTCTGGGGTGACCAGCCGTCGCCCAGAACGATGGCGGTATGGCCACTTTCCCGCGCAACGAGATCATGTCCCTGACCGCGTCGAAACCCCGGCACGACCTCGGTGAGAGCTACGGGCCGGACCTCCGGCTCGCGGACCTGCTCACCCCGGAGTTGGCCGACCTCGAACTCGGCTACGGCACCGCCGCCGGAGGCCTTCAGCTCCGGACGGCGATCGCGGACCGGCACGGCGTACGGCCGGAGGACGTGGTGATCACCGTCGGCGGCATGCACGGGATCTTCCTGCTCGCGTACCTGCTGGCGGATCAGGGTGGTCAGGTCGTCACGACCGCGCCGGAGTTCCCGATGACCCGGAACGCGTTCGAGACGGTCGGGGCGTCGGTGCGGGTTGTTCCGCTGAGCTTCGACGACGGCTATCGGGTGACTGCGGGCGCCGTACGTGCGCAGCTGACGCCCGAGACCAGGCTGGTCAGCCTGGCGACGCCGCAGAACCCGTCCGGCGTCGCCGTTCCGCGGGAGACCCTGAGCGAGATTGCCGACGCGATGAGTGAGGTCTGCCCGGAGGCGTACCTGATGGTCGACGAGACGTACCGCACCGCGTCGTACGGCGATGATCCGGTGGCGGGCACGGCACTCGGACTGGGGCCGAAGGTGGTGTCCGTGGCGTCGTTGTCCAAGTGCCACGGGGCGGCCGGGTTGCGGATCGGATGGGTGATCAGCACGGACGCAGGGCTCGTCGAGCGGCTGACGACGGCGAAGTTCAGCACGGTTGTCTCCGCGTCTCCGGTGGCGGAGGCGCTCGCGGTGCGGGTCTTCGAGCAGGAGCCCCGCATCCTCGCCGAGCGCAGGACCTGGCTCGAGCAGAACCTCCTGATCACCCAGGACTGGGTGCAGGCGAACGGTGACGTTGTGGAGTGGGTTCGTCCCTCTGCCGGGGCTTTGTGCGTGGTTCGGTTGCGGCCGCAGGTGGACCTGGCCGAGTTCCGGCGTACGGCGGGTGAGCTGGGGGTGCGGCTGGCGGACGGAGACTGGTTCGGGGATGAGCCGCGGGTCTTCCGGCTCGGGTTCGGGTTCTTGCCGCAGGAGGAGCTCAAGGCGGCGCTGGATGCGCTGCGCGAGGCTGTCCACGCCGCCCACTAGGCTTGCGGTGTGCCGGAGGTTCATGACCCGTTGACCGATCCTGCACCGGCGCACGATGTGCGCGCGGTGTTGCGCATCCGGGCGTTCCGGCGGCTGTGGATCGCGTTCGGGCTGTCGAGCCTCGGGGACTGGATCGGGCTGCTGGCGCTGACCGCGATGGCGAAGTCGTTCGCGGGCGACGACTACCAGCTGGCGAACTTCGCGATCGGCGGGGTGCTGTTCCTGCGGGTGCTGCCGGCGCTCGTGATGGGTCCGGTGGCCGGCTGGATCGCGGACCGGCTCGACCGGCGCTGGACGATGATCGTCGGCGACCTGGTCCGGGCCGCGTTCTTCGTGACGATCCCGCTCGTCGGCACGCTCACCTGGCTGCTCGTCGCGACCGTGCTGATCGAGATCGTCAGCCTGATCTGGGGCCCGGCCAAGGACGCCAGCGTGCCGAACCTGGTGCCCCGGCACCGGCTCGAGGCGGCCAACCAGCTCAGCCTGATCACGACGTACGGCTCGGCCCTCCCGGCCGCGGTGATCTTCACCGCGATCACGCTGGTCACCCGCTGGGCCGGGGACTTCTCGATCGACCTGGCCGTCTACGTGAACGCGGCGACCTTCGTGATCTCGGCGTTCGCGATCGTGTCGGTCGCCGAGATCGGCCGCGCGGTGCACGAGCACGACGAGCACCCGACGCTGTGGCGGACCATGGTCGAGGGCTGGTCCTACGTCACCGGCACGCCGGTGGTCCGTGGTCTGGTGGTCGGTATCTCCGGGGCGTTCGCGGCGGGCGCGGTCGTGATCGGACTCGGCCGGACGTACGTCGAGGACCTCGGCGCCGGCGACCCCGGGTACGGCCTGCTCTTCGGGGCCGTGTTCGGCGGGCTGGCGCTCGGGATGGGGTTCGCGCCGCGGATCTTCTCCGGGCTGTCCCGGCGCCGGTTGTTCGCGGCCGGGCTGGTCGGCTCGGGGATCTGCCTGGCCGGGCTGGCGCTGATCCAGCAGATCGAGATCGCCACGATGATCGCGATCCTGCTCGGGTTCTGCGCCGGCGGCTCGTGGGTCTCGGGGTACACACTGCTCGGGCTCGAGGTGCCGGACGCGGTCCGCGGGCGGACGTTCGCGTTCGTGCAGTCGGCGGTCCGGACGGTGCTCGCGGTCACGCTGGCGATCGCGCCGTTCGCCGCGGGCGCGATCGGCCGGCAGACCTGGACGATCGCCGGCCGTTCGGTGACGTACAACGGCGCCTCGATGACGATGGTCGCGGCCGCGATCCTGGCCGGCGTGATCGGCCTGCTCGCCTGGCGGCAGATGGACGACCGCCCCGGGGTGCCGTTCTGGCGCGATGTGCGGCGCAGCTTCGGCAAGACCCGTGGCGACTATCCGACGACCGGTCTGTTCATCGCGCTCGAAGGCGGCGACGGCGCCGGCAAGTCGACCCAGTCCGCGCTGCTGGTGAAGTGGCTGGAGGAGCAGGGCCAGCAGGTCCTGCTCACCCGGGAGCCCGGCGCGACCGAGATCGGCAAGACCCTGCGCCAGATCGTCCTCGACCCGGCGACCGGCGACATCTCGCACCGCACCGAGGCCCTGCTGTACGCCGCGGACAAGGCGGAGCACGTCGACTCGGTGATCAAACCCGCGCTGAAGGCCGGCGCGGTCGTGATCACCGACCGGTACGTCGACTCCGCGCTGGCCTACCAGGGCTCCGGGCGGGACCTGGACCTGTCCGACGTCGAGCGGGTGAACCGTTGGGCGACCAACGATCTGCGGCCGAACCTCACCGTCCTGCTCGACATGCCACCGAAGGGCGGTCTCGGCCGGTTCACGGAGCGGGACCGGATCGAGGCGCAGGCCGACGACTTCCACGAGCGGGTGCGGAACGCGTTCCTCGAGTTGGCCGCGGCCGAGCCGCAGCACTACCTGGTCCTCGACGCGACGCAGGACCGCGAGGCCATCGCGCAACAGATCCGCGCCCGACTGGAACCGATGCTGCCGAAGGTGGGCCTATGAGTGTTTGGGACGACCTGGTCGGGCAGGAGCCCGCGGTCGCCGTACTGCGCAAGGCCGTCGGAGGCGCCGCCGCCGTACTGCGGGGCGAGACGGGCGCCGCGGTCGCCGGGATGACCCACGCCTGGCTGATCACCGGCCCGCCGGGATCCGGCCGGTCGAACGCGGGCCGGGCGTTCGCGGCCGCGTTGCAGTGCGCCAACGAGGGCTGCGGCGAGTGCAACGAGTGCCGTACGGCGCTCACCGGCGCGCATCCAGACGTGTCGCTGATCCGCACCGAGCTGCTGTCGATCCGGGTCAGCGAGGTGCGCGAGCTGGTCCGCCGGGCGGCGATGAGCCCGACGCAGGGCCGGTGGCAGGTGATGGTCGTCGAGGACGCGGACCGGCTGACCGAGCAGGCCGCGGACGCGCTGCTGAAGAGCATCGAGGAGCCGGCGCCGCGGACCGTGTGGGTGCTGTGCGCGCCGACCGTCGAGGACGTCGTACCGACGATCCGGTCGCGCTGCCGCCTGCTGGTGCTGCGGACGCCGCCGGTCGCCGCGATCGCGGAGATGCTGAGCGCGAAGGTGGGCGTGGACGCGGACCTGGCCTGGTTCGCGGCGCGGGCCGCGCAGGGGCACATCGGCCGGGCGCGGGCGCTGGCCCGCGACGAGGCGGTGCGCGAGCGGCGGAACAAGGTGCTCGAGGTGCCGTTCGCGCTGCGTGACCTCGGCGCCTGCCTGAAGGCGGCGCAGCGGCTGGTCGAGGCGGCCAAGGAAGAGGCCAAGGCCAGCGCCGAGAAGGTCGACGAGAAAGAACGGGCCGCGCTCGAGCAGGCGCTCGGGGTCGGGACGAAGGGCGCCCGGCCGCGGGAGGCGAACGCGGCGCTGAAGGAGCTCGAGGACCAGCAGAAAGCCCGCGCCAAACGGTGGGAGCGGGATGTGCTCGACCGATCACTGGTCGACCTGATGGCCCTCTACCGGGACGTCCTCGTGGTGCAGACCGGCGCCGGCAGCGAGCTGATCAACGCCGAGCTGCGGCGCAACATCGAACAGTTGAGCCAGCGGACGACGGCCGAGCAGACGGTCCGCCGGATCGAGGCGATCGCGACGAGCCGCGAGGCGATCGAGGCGAACGTGGCGCCGCTGGTCGCGCTCGAGGCGATGACGGTCTCGCTGTTCGAAGGCCGCAGCGACGGCTTCACGATCCCGCGGCGCCTGGCGCGCTGAGGCGTGAATCACCTCGTCCGATAACTGGGCGGACGGTGTAACACCGAGACCAGCGGGTCCGATGACTGGGTGTCCGAGCTGAGCAGACCGCTCGGCGCCCTGTCGAAACGGAAGCCCATGACCCAGCCGTCCTCCCCGATTCAGCCGGCACGGCCGTCGTTGCCGTCGGCCGAGTCCTGGCTGGAGGGCGTCCCGGCACCGAAGGGCCGCCAGGACGGGTACGCCGTCGCCGCGTTCGCGACCAGCCTGCCCGGGCTGGTGCCGATCGCGGTCGTGCTGGCCGGTGTCGCGCTGCGGCGGATCAAGCGCGCCGGCGGGCAGGGGAAACGGCTCGCGTACGGCGCCCTGGTGGTGTCACTGTGCTGGGTGATCGCGATCGGCGTCGCGGTCGCGCTCAACCTGATCGGCGAGCACCGGCGCGGCATCGGTCGGACCGTGGCGATCTCGCAGGTCGCCGTCGGCCGGTGCTTCGACGCCGACCTGGAAGCCAAGGCCCTCCGGCTGGTCCGGATCGCCGACTGCGCCGCGGCGCACACCGGCGAGGCGTACGCGAAGGTGCAGGCGGCGCTCGTCGGCCTGTCCACCGGCCAGACCGGGACGGTCGCCACGCAGCAGTGCGCGGGCGCGTTCCGGGAGTTCGTCGGGAAGCCCTACGAGCAGTCCGAGCTGGACATGTACTACGTCGTGCTGGAAGACCGCGCTGTTGCTAGTGGCAACGTCCTGTGTCTGGTCGGGATGCCCGGGACCCGTCTGACGGGTACGATGCGCGGATCACAGCGGTAGTGCCTGCGGGGGATCAGTGGGGGTAGCAGCGTGACTCAGCCACCGTACGGCCAGGAGCCGGAACGGCCACAGGACCGGCCGCACGATCCGACCCGGGTGTTCCCGACCTACGGGCGCCCGGGCGAGACGTCCGGCGCGGCCAATGGTGCGTCCGGTGCGCACGGCGGTGCTGCCGGTGCGGCCGGTGCTGGCGGCGCGCAGGGCGGGGAGCCGTGGGCGACGCCTGGTCAGCAGCAATCGCCGTACGACCAGAGCGGGTACGGGCAGGCGGGCGGCGGGCAGAGCGGGTACGGGCAGTCGTCGTACGGGCCGGCGCAGGGTGGGCAGGCGTACGGGCAGTACGGGCAGGCGTCGGGTGGGCAGACCGGATACGGGCAGCAGGGGTCGGCTTACGGGGCCGGTTATGGGCCGGGGCAGTATCCGTCGGCGTACGGGCAGGCTCCGGGACCGTACGGGTACGGCTACGGGTACGGCGGCTACGGGTACAGCGGTTCGGGTGGGACGAACGGGCTGGCGACCGCCTCGCTCGTCACCGGGCTCGGCGGGCTCGTCGTCGGGCTGGCCGCGCCAGTGGCGATCGGACTCGGCATCGCGGCGCTGGTGCAGATCAAACGGCGCGGGCAAGAAGGCAAGGGCATGGCGATCGCCGGCCTCGTGATCGGGTCGCTGGTGACGATCGGGTACGTGCTGCTGTTCGGGCTTGTGATCGCGTTCGGCTCGTCGTCCGACGACGACTACGGCACGCCCGACCCGGTGCCGTCGTACTCGAACGACCCGATCGTCACGGTCGACGACCTGGCCGTCGGCGAGTGCTTCGACGACGCCGGCCGCGACGAGGACGAGGTCATCCGCCAGCCGTGCACCACCGACCACGACGGCGAGATCATCGGCAACGCCACCCTCCCCGACGGCCCGTGGCCCGGCGAGGACGGCATCGACAAGGCCGCCGACCGCGCCTGCACGCCCCTGTTCACCAACTACGTCGGCAAGCCCCCGTCGGCCTCCGAACTCGAACCGTACTTCTGGACCCCCACCAAGCAACTCTGGAACGACGAGGACAGACTGGTCGTCTGCGCCGCCTACGGCCCCGACGACGAACCCCTCACCAAAACCGTCAAGAACAGCCACCGCTAGGAGTACGGGCTGGAGTACGGCGAGCCCACGCGTGCTACGCGAGCGCTTCCTTCGTCGCTCCGCTCCTCAACGCACCCGCTCCGCGCGCTCCTACCCACCCCGGGCTACCGCCCGGAGCATCAACTCCCGGCTACGCCGGCGAATCCCGGCTACGCCGGCGAGTTGCGGCTGGCGCCGCGGGTTGCCGGCTGTCGCCGACTTGTTGCGAGCTGCCGCTCGCGTGCGAGTACAAGCCCGCCGCCCCTCGGCAGCTCAACCGTGGCGGTGGGAGCGGTGGTTCGCTCCGCGGTGGGGTTGAGCGTGGCGGCGGAAGCTGTGGTTTCGCCCCGGCGGGGTCAACGGTGACGGCGAGAGCCGTGGCTCGCCGGCCGGTCAACGGCAGGTGGGAGCGCGTGAAGCGGCCGTGTGGGGCGCCCGGGTGACTGGTGGGAAGTACTCTGACGGCGTGGGTATGGTGATGGCGGTGTCGTTCGAGCGGTATGGGCGGCTTTACTACCTTGATCCGGGTGAACTGCGGCCCCGGGTGGGGGACAAGGTGTTGGTGCCTACCGACGACGGGCCTGAGGTTGCGGAGTGTGTGTGGGCGCCGCAGTACGTGACCGAGGACGTCGGCGGGCTGCCGTTGTGCGCCGGGATCGCGACCGGTGACGACCTGGATCGGGACGAGAAGAACCGGCAGCGGCGGGCGGACGCGCGGGTGATTGCGAAGCGGACGATCCGGGAGCACGGGCTGCCGATGAAGGTGGTCGGGATCGATTTCGTCGACCGGCGGCCGGATGTGGACCAGCTCGTGATCGTCTATTTCTCCGCGCCGCACCGGGTGGATTTCCGTGAGTTGGTGCGGGATCTGGCCCGTGCGCTGCGGGCGCGGATCGAGCTGCGGCAGGTCGGTGCGCGCGACGAGGCGCGGTTGCAGGGCGGGATCGGGCCGTGCGGGCGGGACCTGTGCTGTGCGACGTTCCTGAAGGATTTCGAGCCGGTCAGCGTGCGGATGGCGAAGGACCAGGACCTGCCGCTGAACCCGTTGAAGATCTCCGGCGCCTGCGGCCGGTTGATGTGCTGCCTGAAGTACGAGCACCCGCTGTACCAGGAGTTCAACGCGAAGGCGCCCGCGGTCGGGTCCGCGGTGGAGACCCCCGCGGGTGATGGAGTGGTGGTCGGGCACAACGTGCCGAGCGACACGGTCGTCGTGCGGCTGGCGGCGTCGGGACGGCGGTGCGCGTGCAGCCGGGCGGACGTCTGCTCGCCGCGGCAGCAGTACGAAGCCTCCGGTACGACGACCCCGGACGCACCACCCGCCGTACCGGAAACCCCGGAAACCCCGGAAATGCCGCAAACGAGGGAAACGCCGGAAACGAAGGAAACGCCGGCGCCGCCACACGACGTAACCGAAGAGCGCGCCGAGTCCCGTGCGGAGCGGCGGGCGCGCAAACCACGCCGGCGGCGCCGCCTGCACCATGACGACGAGGGAGATTCCGCGCAGTGAGATTCCGCAGGTCGACCGTACTGGTGGCAAGTCTTGCGGTGCTCGCGAGCGGATGTGGGGTCGCGAGCCGCGCGCAGGACGCCGGCGACGGTACGGCGCCTGGTGTCGGCAGCAACCCGCCCAGCGGGCCGGTAGGGCCGATCCCGGCCGGGCTGGACAAGTACTACCAGCAGAAGCCGGACTGGGAGCGCTGCGGTTCGAACCAGCAGTGCGCGACCATCGAGGTCCCGCTGGACTACACCAAGCCCACAGGTCAGACGATCGAGCTGCGGGCCCGGAAGGTGCTGGCCCGGGACCGCGGCGGCCGGCTCGGCACGCTGTTCATCAACCCGGGCGGCCCCGGCGCCTCGGGGCAGGAGTTCGCGGCGCAGGTGCCGATGCTGTTCGGGTCGTCGCTGCTGCGGAAGTTCGACATCATCGGCTGGGACCCGCGCGGCGTCGGCGAGTCCACGCCGGTGCGGTGCCTGGACACCGCCCAGCTGGACGCGATGATCGCCGCGGACGGCAGCCCGGACGACGCCGCCGAGATCGCCGACCTGGACAAGCAGGCGAAGGCCTTCGCGGCCGGTTGTGAGCAGCGCTCCGGCCAGCTGCTCCCGCATGTGAACACCAAGGACGCGGCCCGCGACATCGACGTACTGCGCGGCATCGTCGGCGACCCCCAGCTCTACTATCTCGGCATGTCGTACGGCACCTATCTCGGTGCGACGTACGCCGAGCTGTTCCCGAAGAACGTCGGCCGGATGGTGCTGGACGGCGCCGTCGACCCGGCGATCACGTCCGCGCAGATGGGGATGGCGCAGGCGAAGGGCTTCGACAAGGCGCTGGACGCCTTCGCCGAGGACTGTGCGCAGCGCTCCTGCAAGCTCGGCAGCAGCAAGAACGAGGTGCTGGCGAAGATCGACCAGCTGATCAAGGCCAGCGACGCGAACCCGCTCCCCGGCGACGGACAGCGGCAGGTCACGCAGGCCTTGGTCATCCTCGGCCTGGTCTACCCGCTGTACCTGAAGGACTTCTGGCCGCGGCTCGAGGACGCCGTCGCCGACGGTCTCGCCGGGAACGGGGCGCGGCTGCTCGCGCTCGCCGACGAGTACACGGATCGCAAGCCGTCCGGGTACGCCGACAACTCGAACGAGGTGCAGATCGCGGTCAACTGCTCGGACCGGCCGGATGCCGCGTCGATCGCGCAGTTGCAGGCGGAGGTGCCGGAGTTCAAGGCGGCGTCGCCGCGGTTCGGTGAGTTCCTCGCCTGGTCATCGGTGGCCTGCATCAACTGGCCGGTGAAGCCGACGGACAAGCCGCACCAGATCAAGGCGGCCGGCGCGAAGCCGATCATGGTCCTCGGGACGACGCGCGACCCGGCCACGCCGTACGAGTGGGCGGTCGGGCTGGCACACCAGCTCGAGAGCGGCATCCTGGTCACGCGTGACGGCGACGGCCATACGGCGTACCTGTCCGGCAACGCCTGCGTGAAGAACGTCGTCGAGAGCTACCTCGTACAGGGCAACACACCCGCCGCCGACATCAAGTGTTAGGGCGTGTCTCCCGGCCTAGTTCGGGCGGTTGTCGCCGTCGGCCACCGGGAGTTTGATGGTTTCGGTGGCGTGCTGGAGGATGGCGCGCAGGCCGGCCTCGTCCTGCGGGCGGCCGCCGACGGTGATCTCGACGGCTGACGTCTTGCCGTTGTCGAGCGAGATCCAGCGTGACAGGCCCATCCGGGGGCCGCGACTCTTGTCGGTGTAGGTGTAGATCAGCGTGCCGTTGTCCCGACTGATCACCGTCAGGCCGGGCTGGTCGATGCTGCGCTCACGGCTCGCGACCTGCTGGTCCGGCGACTGCTTGCTGCCCCGGGTGTCGAACCGGAGCTGCCAGACACCGGTCGAGTCGAGGAACTTCGGCCGGGTGCCGTCCTGGGCGCTCTTCCAGCCGGCCGGGACCTCGGCGGACACCGGGTCGCCGTCGGTGCCGAAGTTCTGCACGACGTACTGCAGTCCGTCGGCCTGGAGGCCGTCGCCGCGGCTCGGCGTGCCGGAGGGCGTCGGACTCACGAACCCCACGGGCGTGTCGTGGGCGGTGAACGGGTTTCCACCGTTCACGGCGACGACCGTTCCGAACACCGCTACGCCGACGGTCATTCCCGCCAGCGTCATCAGCAGCGCCTGGTGCCTGGGCGTGAGCATCCCGACCTCGCTTCCCTCTCTCCGGCCCGATTATCCCTGACGAGAGGGGCGTCTCCGCAAACTGCCGCGTACGCTGGCACGTCGTGGAGACGTCCGACCCCCTGTCCGACCCCCTGTTCCGGCAGGCCTTGCAGCGCTACAACGACGGTACGGCGGAACGCGCCGACCTGAAACTGCTCACGAAGGAACTGCTGAAACGTCTTGTCGCCAAGGCGCCGGGTCACGCGGTCGAGGTCCGTGTCCCGCCGTACGGCGCAGTGCAGTGCATCGAAGGCCCGCGGCACACCCGCGGGACGCCGGGCGCGGTGATCGAGATGCCCCCGGAGCTGTGGATCGACGTGGCGCTCGGCCGCATCAGCTGGCCCGACGCCCGCCTGACCGGCAAACTCCGCGCCAGCGGCGAACGCACCGACCTGTCCGCCCTGCTGCCTCTCGATTGACGCCCTCGGCAACGAACCGGCGCCCCCGCGGCCCGAAAATGAAACAGGTTCGTCCAGGCCGGTCGGAACTGTCAATATGGGGCGGTGGCAGCAAGTCTTCGCGCGCGGCTGGCCCGGTTGCGCGTGGATCTGACTCCGTGGCGTGGTTCCCGCGACTTCCGCATCCTGCTGGTGTCGGGGTCGGTGTTCTTCCTCGGCGGCATGGTCGGGTACGTCGCGCTGCCGTACCAGCTCTACCAACTCACCGGCTCGAACTTCGCTGTCGGCGCGATGGGCCTGGTGACGATCGTCCCGCTGGTCGTCTTCGGCCTGTACGGCGGCGCGCTGGCCGACCATGTGGAGCGCCGCAAGCTGCTCGTCGGCACCGGTCTCGCGCAGGTCGTGATCTCCGCGCTGATGGTCGCGAACACGCTGCTCCCGAACCCGCAGGTCTGGCTGATCTACGTCTGCGGCGCGCTGAACGCGGTCGCATCGTCGCTGCAGCGGCCGAGCCGGGAGGCACTCCTGCCGCGGGTGGTCAAGCACGAGGAGATCCCGGCCGCGGTCGCGCTGAGCTCACTGACCTCGCAGGTCGGCCAGCTGGCGGGGCCCGCGCTGGGCGGCGTGCTGGTCGGTTCCGTGGGCGTGACCTGGGCGTTCTCGGTCGAGCTGGCCGGCATCGTCTTCGCGACGCTGCTCTACGCCCGCCTCGGGTCGTACCGCGCCGGCGAGCACTCCACGGCGCCCAGTCTGCGGGCGATCGGCGGCGGGATCGTGTACGCGTTCCGCCGCAAGGACCTGCTGGCGACGTACCTGGTCGACATGGTCGGGATGTTCCTGGCGATGCCGATCGTGCTGTTCCCGGCGTTCGCGACGGACATCCTCCAGGAACCGAGGCTGCTCGGGCTGCTGTACAGCGCCGAGGCGATCGGGGCGATGTGCGCCAGCCTGACCAGCGGCTGGGCCAAACATGTGCACCACCAGGGCCGGGCGGTGGTGCTGGCCACGATCGGCTGGGGCGCCGCGGTCGGGATCGCCGGGCTGGCGCCGAACATCTGGTTCGCGATCGGGTTCTTCGCCCTGGCCGGCGCGGCCGACATGGTGTCGGTGCTGTTCCGGTCGGTGATCTGGAACCAGACCATCCCCGACGAGATGCGCGGGCGGCTGGCCGGGATCGAGATGCTCGGCTACTCGCTCGGCCCGCTCGGCGGCCAGGCCCGCTCCGGGCTCGTCGCCGACCTCACCACGGTCCGCACGGCGATCGTCAGCGGCGGCGTGATGTGCGTGGTCGGCGTGGTCGCCACGGCCGTCTGGCTGCGTGAGTTCTGGCGGTACGACTCGCGTACCGACGAACACGCCGTCCGCGAAAGGGAGCTCCGGGCCGCCGGTTAGAGTTCCTGCCATCATGCGTATCCGCCGGGTAGTGACCATTTCCGCGCTGGCCTCCGTCCTGCTCGCGGGCTGCTCAGGTCCCGGGTCGGAGACCGCGCCGAGCGTCCCGCCGCTGGTGTCGACGAGCGCGCCGCCGTCGGAGACGCCGTCGGAAACCCCCTCCGCGACGCCGTCCGAGACCTCGAAGGTCGCGGACACGTTGTGCACGCGGATGGATCCCACGGTGGTGCAGACCGCGCTCGCGGTGCCGGTCGCGACCATGCAGCCCAGGAACCCGCCGGCCGAGTTCGGCGTCCCGACGTACGACGTCTGTCAGTTCACGCTCGGCACCGGTCCGAGGGCCTCGGTGCTGCGAGTCGGCGTGTCGGTGCTCCCGGCCACGGCGGCCACCCTGGCGGCGACCCAGAAGGCGTACGCCGCACACCCGCGCGAGCCCGCCAAGCCCGCCAAGCTCGGGCAAGGCGGCTTCGGGACGAGCACGTTCGTGGTGTTCCTCCTGGACGGCAAGCTGTACAAGCTCACCGGGCCGCAGGCCACCCTCGCTAAGTACGTTGCCCTCGGCCAGGAGGTCGCCCGTCAGGCCCCCGGGCTGGACGAACCCGAGCGGCTGATCACGCGCCCCGACTGTGACCGCGGTTCGCAGGCGGCGGAGAAGGTGATGGGCGCGCCGCCGGTGGCCCGGCGCGACGGTGAGACCCTCGTGGGCGACCTGGTCTGTGGCTGGATCGGCCCGGCGAGCGCGCTGTCCACCTCGGTCCGCCGGGAGCCGGACGCCGAGGCGCTGATGGCCCCGATCCGCAAGGCCCCGACCTCGCAGTCGATCCCGCTCGGCGACGAGGCGTACGTCGACACCGCCACCGGCCGGACGACGATCCGCGTCGGCGACGACAAGCTCGTCGATCTGGTGCCGCTCCCGGAGCGCGCGGTCAACCCGGACCTGATGACCCAGTTCGCGCTCGCGATGTCCCCGCTCTACACCCGCTGAGCCGCGATCGTGGCGATGGCTTCGGTGATCTCGGTCGGGTGCCGGGCGGCGTAGCCGAGGACCAACCCAGGCGGGTGCGGGAGCTGGCAGTGCCACGACAGCGGGTGGGTCTTGACCCCGGCGTCCAGCGCGGCCGCGGCCAGGGCGGTGTCGTCTCCGGTCTCGAAGGTGATGGTGAGATGCAAGCCCGCGGCGGCGCCGTGAATGGTTGCCTCAGGCAAGTGGTCGCGGATGGCGGTGACCATCGCGTCGCGGCGGACGCGATGCCGGCGGCGGAGGAAGCGCAGCTGGCGTTCGAGTTCGCCGGACTCCATCAGGTGCGCGAGGGTGAGCTGCGGCAGGCTTGCGTTGCCGAGGTCTGCCAGCCGTTTGCGGGCGATCAGCTCCTCCTGGTACCGCCGGGGCGCCAGCATCCACCCGATCCGCAGCGCCGGGGCGAGCAGCTTGGAGACGCTGCCGGTGTAAATCACCTGGTCGGGCAGCATGGCGCGGAGCGCGGGCACCGGCGGGCGGTCGTACCGGTGCTCGGCGTCGTAGTCGTCCTCGATGATCAGCCCGCCGTCGGCCGCCCACCGGATCAGCTCACGCCGGCGCTCGCCGTCCAGGACGACACCGGTCGGGAAGTGGTGCGCCGGCGTCGCCATCACCACGCTCGCGCCGGACTCCCGCAGTACGTCGACCCGCAGGCCGCGGTCGTCGACCGGGATCGGCGGGGTCCGCATGCCCCAGTTCTGCAGGTGCTGCCGGGAGCCGAGCGAGCCGGGGTCCTCGACCGCGATCGCGTGCACGTCGTGCTGGTCGAGCATCTGCGCCACCAGTCCGATCGCCTGAGCCACACCGGCCACGACGATCAGGTCCTCCGGATCCGCCGCGATCCCGCGGTACTGCGCCAGCCACGCCGCGATCGCGCGGCGCAGCGTCGGCGTCCCGGCCGGGTCGCCGTACCCGAACTCGGTCGAGGCCAGATCCGTCAGCACGGCTCGCTCCGCGCGCAGCCATGCGCTGCGCGGGAACGCCGCCAGGTCGGGCACACCCGGTGTCAGGTCGATCCGCGACGGCTGCTCCCGCAGGTTGTCGAAGATGTCGAGCCCGGCGTCGCGCAGGTTCGGTACCGAACGACAGGAGGTGTCCGCCGAATTGCCCTCGACGTCTGGCGCGGCAGGCGGGCGGGCCGATGTACGTAGACGTGTACGTCCTGTCGTTCGGTCCACACCAGGCGCGGCGACGACGACCGTCCCGGAGCGGCCGCGTCCGGCGACGTGGCCGTCCTCGGTGAGGCGCTGGTAGGTCTCGGTGACCACGCCGCGCGAGATGCCCAGGTCGATCGCGAGGGTGCGGGTCGCGGGGAGGCGGGTGCCGACCGGCAGGTGGCCGGTGGAGATCGCCGAGCGGAGGCGCTCGGTGAGCCAGTCCGCGAGGCCGCCGGGCGGCGCCTCGCCCGGGTCGAGCTGGAGGAAGTCCGCGCCGCCTTTGGACCTGCCACTTGTTGCCGGATTGGACCTGTTCACAGGACCATTGTGGCGCGACCGTGGAGTTATGGGAATCGACTACGTCCACGGCTACACCCCGGCGGAGACGCGCCGGCTGACCGACCAGGCCGGCACGCTGGCCGACCTGCTGCACGGTGGCACCAGCTACCCACCGGGGAGCAGGGTCCTCGAGGCCGGCTGCGGAGTGGGCGCGCAGACCGTGCAGCTCGTCACCCGGAGCCCGGGCATCGACCTGGTCTCGATCGACATCTCCGAGGCCTCGCTCGCCCAGGCCAAGGCGCGGGTCGCCGAACAGGCGCCGGACGCAACCGTCGACTGGCGGCACGCGGACCTCCACGACCTGCGAGGCGAGAAGTTCGACCACGTCTTCGTCTGCTTCGTCCTGGAGCACCTCGCCGACCCGGCTGCCGCTCTCGTCCGGCTTCGGGGCCTGCTGAACCCCGGCGGCACGATCACGGTGATCGAGGGCGATCACGAATCCGCCTTCTTCCACCCGCGCAGCCCGCGCGCCCAGGCCGTCATCGACTGCCTCGTCGACCTCCAGGCCGCGGCGGGCGGCGACTCGCTCATCGGCCGCCGGCTGCAGCCGTTGCTGGAGCAGGCCGGGTACGACGATGTGCAGGTCGGGCCGCGCACCGTGTACGCCGACCAGACCCTCCCGCACCTCGTCGACGGCTTCACCCGCAAGACCTTCATCGCGATGGTCGAGTCCGTTCGCGACCGCGCGATCGCGGCCGGCCTGTGCACCGCGGCCGAGTGGGCCGCGGGCGTCCGCGATCTCGAGAAGTCCGCCGAACCCGGCGGCACCTTCCACTACACGTTCTTCAAGGGAGTGGGCCGGACATGATCGCCTTCCTCGTCCTGATCGCCCTGGTCTGCTGGGGTCTGAATCGCAATCGGCGCAGGCAGTTGCGGCCCACGGTGGGCGGCGTTACTGATCGCGATCTGGAACGACTGGTCGACGAATTGCGGACGCGTTCATGAACGCCTGGTAAACAAGAAGCATGGGCCCGACCGAGCAGCTCGAGATCGAAACCAAGTACGACGTCGCCGCGAGCGTCATCCTCCCGGCGTTGCATGAGCTGCCCGGGGTCGCGAGTGTCGCGCAACCGGTCGAGCTCAACCTGGACGCGGTGTACTACGACACCGCCGACCTGGACCTCGCCGCGCACAAGGTGACCCTGCGCCGGCGTACCGGCGGCGAGGACGACGGGTGGCACGTGAAGTTCCCGGTGTCGTCCGGCGAGCGGCTCGAGGTGCATCATCCGCTCGGGCGGTCGACGCGCACCGTGCCGATCGCGGTGCTGCGGACGGTCCGCGTGCACGTCCGCGACCGGCCGTTGATTCCGGTGGTGACGCTGCGGACCCGGCGCATCGTCCATCGTTTGCTCGACGCCGACGGTGCGGTCCTCGCCGAGCTCGCCGACGACCACGTGACGGCGACGGTCGAGGGCGGCGAGCCGCAGACCTGGCGTGAGTGGGAGGTCGAGCTCCTCGGCGGCGAGAGCTCCTTGCTCGAGGACGCGGGTGAGCTGCTGACGGCCGCGGGAGCCCGTCCCGCCAGCGGTCCGAGCAAGCTCGCCCGGGCGCTCGGCGACCGCGTCCCGTCGTACGACGACTGGACCTTTCCGAAGAAGCCGCGGACGTCGGACCTGTTCCGGGCGTACGCCGGGGCGCAGGTGCAGGCGATCCGCGAACGGGACCCCGAGGTACGGCGTGACGTTCCGGACTCGATCCACAAGTTCCGGGTCGCGACCCGGCGGCTGCGGTCGGCGCTGGCGACGTACCGTCCGGTGATCGATCGCGAGGCCGGGGACGCGCTGCGGGCCGAGCTGAAGTGGCTGGCCAGTGAGCTCGGGGTCGCCCGGGATGCGGAGGTGCAGCGCGAGCACTTCGCGGCCGAGGTCGCCGAGCAGCCGGTCGAGCTGGTGATTGGGCGGGTCGCCGGGCGGATCGACGACCATCTGCGTGAAGTGTACAAGAAGGGTCGTGCCGGGGCTCTGACCGCGTTGGAGAGTCCGCGGTACTTCCGGCTGCTCGACGCCCTGGACGAGCTGGTCGCGAAGCCGCCGGTGATCGGCGACGACCGCAAGGCGAGCAAGCAGATCGGGGACGTGCTCTCGCACGACTACCGGCGGATGCGCAAGGCGGTGCGTCGGTCGAAGGCCGCGCCGGATGTCGCCGAGCAGGACCACGAGCTGCACGAGGTCCGCAAGGCCGCCAAGCGACTGCGGTACGCCGCGGAGTCCGCCGTACCCGTTCTCGGCGACGACGCCGCGGACCTGGCCGCGCGGGCCGAAGAGGTCCAGGAGATCCTCGGCGCACACCAGGACTCGGTGGTCTCCCGCGAGCTCCTCCACCACCTGGCCCTCATGGTGTACGCCGAAGGCGGCAACACCTTCACCTTCGGCCGCCTGCATGCCACCGAAGAGGCCCGCGGGAACACCTCCCGCGAAACCTTCTACGAGCTCTGGCCGACCCTCAAGTTCAAACTTTGACGCGCCCCGGACAGGAGTGCGGGCGGTCAGGTGCTCGCCTACCTGGCCGCCCGCGGTTCGGATGGATTGGGGCTGTCAGGCAGGTCCGCGTCGGTTCAGCAGGGCCTGCCTGACAGGTCTTTAGTGTTGGACCGCCTTCTCGGCGCCGGCGCCGGTCAGCGAGCGGACCTCCATCTCGGCGAAGCGGTCGACGTCGACCTGCTCCTTGCTGGTCACTGTGCCCAGCCAGCCGAGCAGGAACGCCAGCGGGATCGACACGATGCCGGGGTTGTCCAGCGGGAACCAGTGGAAGTCGATGCTGGTGTCGGTGATCATCGACAGGCTCTTGCCGGTCTTGGCGTCGACCTTGCCGGAGACGACCGGGCTGAAGATGATCAGGATGATCGTCGAGGACAGACCGCCGTAGATGCTCCACAGGGCGCCGCGGGTGTTGAAGCGCCGCCAGAACAGCGAGTAGAGGATCGTCGGCAGGTTCGCGCTGGCCGCGACCGCGAACGCGAGCGCCACCAGGAACGCGATGTTCTGGCCGTTCGCGAAGATGCCGCCGATGATCGCGACGATGCCGATCACGACCGCGGTGTACCGCGCGACCCGGACCTCGCCGTCGCCGGAGATCTGGCCCTTCTTGATGATCTGGCCGTAGATGTCGTGCGCGAACGACGTGCTGGCGGTGATCGTCAGACCGGCGACCACGGCCAGGATCGTCGCGAACGCGACCGCCGAGATCACCCCGAGCAGCACCTCGCCGCCGAGCTCGAAGGCAAGCAGCGGCGCGGCCGAGTTCGCCTTGCCCGGGGCCGCCTTGATCGCGTCCGGGCCGACGATCGCGGCGGCGCCGTACCCGAGGACCAGCGTGAACAGGTAGAAGATGCCGATGATCCAGATCGCCCAGCTGACGCTGCGCCGCGCCTCCTTGGAGTCCGGCACCGTGTAGAACCGCATCAGCACGTGCGGCAGGCCGGCGGTGCCGAGGACGAGCGCGAGTGCGAGTGAGACGAAGTCGAGCTTGGTGATGCCCGTGGCGCCGTACTGCAGGCCCGGGCTCAGCAGCTTCTCGCCGGCCGCCGGGCTGTTGTCGACCGCCGCACCGAGCAGGCTGGACAGGTTGAAGGTGTACTTCGCCAGCACCCAGATCGTCATGATCCCGGCGCCGATGACGAGCAGCACCGCCTTGACGATCTGCACCCAGGTGGTGCCCTTCATGCCGCCGACGAGCACGTAGGTGATCATCAGGATGCCGACCACCGCGATCACGAGGCTCTGCCCGGTCCGCCCGGAGACACCGAGCAGCAGGGCGACCAGACCCCCGGCGCCGGCCATCTGCGCCAGCAGGTAGAAGAAGCAGACGCCGAGGGTCGAGATCGCGGCCGCCATCCGGACCGGCCGCTGCTTGAGCCGGAACGACAGCACGTCGGCCATCGTGAACCGGCCGGTGTTCCGGAGCAGCTCGGCGACCAGCAGCAGCGCGACCAGCCACGCCACCAGGAAGCCGATGGAGTACAGGAAGCCGTCGTACCCGTTCAGCGCGATCGCACCGGCGATCCCGAGGAACGACGCGGCGGACAGGTAGTCGCCGGAGATCGCGATGCCGTTCTGCGGGCCGGTGAACGACCGGCCGCCGGCGTAGAAGTCGGCCGCGGTCTTGTTGTTCCGCGACGCCCGGAACACGATCGCCAGGGTGGCGACCACGAACAGGCCGAAGATCACGAAGTTGACGGTCGGGTTACCGATGTCGGTTGCCAGCGGCAACATCAGCGGGGCGGTCACTGCGGTTCTCCCTCGATCTGGTGGCGCAACTTCTCGGCGTCCGGGTCGATCCGCCGGTCGGCCCAGCGGACGTAGATCATCGTGATCGCGAACGTCGACACGAACTGCCCGAGCCCGAACAGCAGGGCGACGGTGATGTTGCCGGCGACCTTGGTGGACATGAAGTCGTGGGCGTAGTCGGCGAGCAGGACGTAGACGAAGTACCAGACCAGGAACAAAGCGGTCATCGGGAACACGAAGCGCCGGAAGCGGCGACGCAACTCGGAGAAGTCCGGTGACAACTGGACATCCCGGTACGTCGTCAGCTCGCGATCGCGCATGTCACTCATCGCGGGACCTCCAAGACGGGGAAATCGCCGGGCGGTTTTGGAGCCGGCTGTGCCCCGTACTGTGGCGCGCGTCACGACCCTGTCGACAGCACCAACGCGCGTCGAGCGCTCAGCGGAGCACACCAGTCGCTCGGTGGATCGCTGAACTGCGCTGAGCGGTAGGAATCACACGACGAACGGTCTCATCGGGATGGCAGCCCGCGGTCGACGTCGACGGCCTCCGGTGTGTGCAGCCGGACCATTGAGCGGGCGGCGCCGGCCGGGATGCGGTGCGGGGTGAGTTTGGAGACGACGATGACGGTGACGAAGGCGAGCGGCATCGTCCACGCGGCCGGCTGACCGACGAGCGCCCGCGGCCAGCCGCCCTGCGGTGCGCCGGCCACGTTCACCAGCGCGGCCGCGCTGGCCGCGATCCCGCCGACGACCAGGCCGGCCGCGGCGCCCGTCGTCGACATCCGCCGCCACCAGATCCCCAGCACCAGCAGCGGGCAGAACGTCGACGCGGCGACCGCGAACGCGAGTCCGACGGTGTCCGCGAGGCTCAGCGACCCGGTCACCGTGAACGCCAGGTACGGCACGATCATCGAGATCAGCGCCGCGATCCGGAAGCTGTTCACCGCGACGTAGTCACCGCCGGTCCACCGGTGCAGCCGGCTGCGCAACAGGTCCTGGTCGATCACTCCGGCGATCGCGACGGTCAGCCCCGACGACGTCGACAGGAACGCCGCGAACGCGCCCGCCGCGACCAGCGCACCGAGCAGATCCCCTGTGGTACCAGGGAAAACCCGGCCGGGCAGTTCGAGGACAACGGTGTCGCCGCCGGTCGTGACGAGGTCCGGCGCGAACGTCCGGCCGAGGACGGCGTACATCGGCGGGAAGAGGTAGAACAGCCCGAGCAGCGCCAGGACGACGACGGTGGTACGCCGGGCCGCGCGCCCGTCGGGGTTGGTGTAGAAGCGGACCAGGACGTGCGGAAGACCCATCGTCCCGAAACAAAGGGCCAGCAGCAACGAATAGGTCGCGTACAGCGGGTGGTCGCGGCCGCCCGCGCGCGACAACGGCTCGGCCCATTCGGCGGCGGCTCCGTGCAACGAGTCCAGGACGCCGACCGGCTGGTGCCACATCAGCAGGATGACGAAGATCGGCGTCGCCAAGGCGGTCAGCTTGAGCCAGTACTGGAAGGCCTGGACGAACGTGATCGACCGCATGCCGCCCGCGGCGACGTTGATCACCACGATCACCGCGACGATCGCCGCGCCCACTTGCGGCGGTGCACCGGTGACCGTCTGGACCGCCAGCCCGGCGCCGTGCAGCTGCGGGAGCAGGTACAGCGTCCCGATACCCACCACCAGCCCCGCGCAGATCCGCCGTACGGCGGCAGACTCGAAGCGGGTCTCGGCGAAGTCCGGCAACGTGTACGCACCGGACCGGCGTAGCGGAGCGGCAACGAGGACCAGGAGCATCAGGTAGCCGACGGTGTAGCCGACGGAGAACCACAGCATGTCGGCGCCGTTCACCAGGACCAGGCCGGCGACGCCGAGGAACGACGCGGCCGACAGGTACTCGCCGCTGATCGCCGATGCGTTCCAGCGCGGGCTGACCGCGCGGCTGGCGACGTAGAAGTCGCTGGTGGTTCGGGAGATCCGCAGACCGAACAGCCCGATCCCGATCGTCGCCACGACCACCAGGCCGATCGCGGTGAGGCTGAGCGCCGGCGACATTCAGTGCCTCCCGGCGGGCATTTACTGCCGCCCCACGAACTCGGTGAACTCGGCCTCGATCCGCTCGGCGTTGCGGACGTAGATGCGCGCGGCGACGTACACCACCGGGTACACCAGGATGCCGAGGATCACCCACGGCAGGGGCAGGCCGACGACGGACAGCGTGCGGGCCGGCGGGACCAGCCAGAACAGCAGCGGGACACTGCCCAGGACGAGTACGACGCCGCCGATGACGGCCAGCGTGAGCCGGAGCTGGGACTGGATCAGCGACTGCATGTAGACCTGGCCGAGACGGGTCTGCTCGTCGATCTCCCGCGTGCCGGTGGGCATGATCGGCCGCCGGGCCGCGCTGGTCCGGGGGCTGGTGACGCGGACCCTGCGCGGTCCTTCCGGCGTACTCATGTCAGCTCGGCCTCAGGTCACTTCAGTGAGGTCGAGCGGACCAGCAGGTCACGCAGCTCGCGGGTGTGCCGGCGGCTGACCGGGAGCCAGTCCTCGCCGACCCGGACCGAGCAGCGGCCGCCGTCCACCCGCATCTCGTCCACGTGCTGCAGGGCGACCAGGGTGCTCCGGTGGATGCGGGTGAAGCCGGCGTCCCGCCAGCGCTCCTCCAGCGTGCTTAGCGGGATCCGGACCAGGTGTGAGTTCTGACCGGTGTGCAGGCGGGCGTAGTCGCCTTGCGCCTCGACGTACCGGACCGTGGAGCGCTGCACGAACCGGGTGACGCCGGCCAGCTCCACGGCGATCACCTCGTCGTCCGACTCCTCCGGCGACTGCAGGCCGACCGGGGCTCCCTGGGTGACGACCCGGCGGACCGCCTCGGCCAGGCGCTCCGGCCGGACCGGCTTCATCACGTAGTCGGTGGCCTCCAGGTCGAACGCCGCCACCGCGTGCTCGTCGTACGCCGTCACGAACACGATCTGCGGGCGGCTGGCGAACTTCGAGAGCACCCGCGCCAGGTCGATCCCGTCCAGACCGGGCATCTTGATGTCGCAGAACACCACGTCCAGGTCGGTGTCCTGCAGGATCTTCAGCGCCTCGGCTCCGTCCGAGGCCGTCCGGAGGGAGCCGATCCGGGGGTCCTGCTGCAGCAGGTAGACCAGTTCGGCCAGGGCAGGCTCCTCGTCGTCGGCGACCAGCGCACGCAGGGGAGTGTCGGCCATACAGCGAACACTAGAAGACGAGCGGCCTCTACGTCAGCATGCGCGGTGGGTGGTCGGGACGGTGTTCCCAACGCAGCCGGTGCGAGCCGAAGCCCGCGGCGTGTACGCCGTCGTGCCCGCGTGGCCGGCGGCAGTAGTAGTACGGCGAATACAGGTCCTTGCACGAGTCGTCGTGGCTCGTGTAGGCGAACTCGAGGTCCAGCCGGCTGTCGCTGGTCATCGCAGGCGCTCGGTCATGGCAGGCGCTCGGTCATGGTCCGGAGCCTCGGCGCCGGCGGGAGCCGGTCGGTGCCTGCTCCCGCCGGGCTGCCGGCTACTTGATCATTCCGTGCGGATCGAGCACGTACTTGCGGGCCGCGCCTTTGTCGAACTCGGCGTACCCCTGGGGTGCGTCGTCGAGCGAGATCACGGTGGCGTTCACGTTCTTCGCGATCTGCGTCCGATCATGCAGGATCGCCTGCATCAACTGGCGGTTGTAGCGCATCACCGGGCACTGCCCGGTGGTGAACGACAGCGACTTCGCCCAGCCGAGGCCCAGGCGGATCGACAGCGAGCCGGTCTTGGCCGCTTCGTCACTGGCCCCGGGGTCACCGGTCACGTAGAGGCCCGGGATGCCGACCGCGCCACCGGCCCGGGTGACGTCCATGACGGTGTTCAGCACTGTCGCCGGCCGCTCGGCCTGGGCGTCGCTGCCGTGGCCGTGCGCCTCGAACCCGACCGCGTCGATCGCACAGTCGACCTCGGGTTCACCGAGGATCTGCTCGATCTGGTCCTTCGGATCGCCCTGGGACACGTCGATCGCCTCGCATCCGAAGGAACGTGCCTGGTCGAGCCGGTCCTTCTGCAGGTCCGCCACCATGACGACCGCCGCGCCGAGCAGGTGTGCGGCCGTGGCCGCGGCCAATCCGACCGGGCCGGCGCCCGCGACGTACACCGTGGATCCGGTGCCGACGTTGGCGGTGACCGCGCCGTGGTAGCCGGTCGGGAAGATATCCGCCAGCATCGCGAGGTCGCGGATCTTCTCCATCGCCTGGTCCTTGTCGGGGAACCGCAGCACGTTCCAGTCGGCGTACGGCACCAGCGCGTACTCCGCCTGACCGCCGACCCAGCCGCCCATGTCGACGTAGCCGTACGCCGATCCCGGCCGGTCCGGGTTCACGTTCAGGCAGACTCCGGTCTTGCCCTCCTTACAGTTGATGCACCGCCCGCAGGCGATGTTGAACGGCACCGACACCAGGTCGCCGGTCTTGATGAACTCGACGTCCCGGCCGACCTCCACCACCTCACCGGTGATCTCATGGCCGAGCGCGAGACCGGGCGGTGCGGTGGTCCGGCCGCGCACCATGTGCTGGTCGCTGCCGCAGATGTTGGTCGCCACCACCTTCAGGATCACGCCGTGCGGAACCTGCCGGCCGACGTTCGCGGGGTTGACCCCCGGCCCGTCCTTGAGTTCCAGGGTCGGGTAGTCGATGGTCTCGACCGCCACGGAGCCTGGTCCCTTGTAAATGACTGCCCTGTTTCCTGGCATGAGGGCCCCTCTTCTGCAGGATCTTCCACCGCGCGACGGTGGAAACGTCCACTACCGCGGGCCGCGATCGCCATGGGGAGAGACAAGGCGATCCGGTCGTCGCCTGCCCCGTCGATGTCAGCGGGGGGATGATGCCGACGCTAGTCCGACCGGCCCGAACCGTCAACGAAACAAAGCACTCTACGGCGAGGCATGCACGCCTGAGGAGTATTTGGGGATCCGGAAGGTCACCTTGGTGCCTGCGTTCACGGCGGTCTCCACGACCAGCCCGTAGGCGTCGCCGTACACCTGCCGCAGCCGGGCGTCGACGTTGCCGAGGCCGACCGAGTCACTGCCCGACTCGCCGGCCAGGGCCGCCCGGATGACCTCCGGGTCGCTGCCGGAGCCGTTGTCCTCGACGCTGATCTCCGCCTCGTTGATCTGGTCCCGGGCGCGGATCGTGATGTGGCCGACCCCCGTCGTACCTTCCAATCCGTGCCGTACGGCGTTCTCCACCAGCGGCTGGACGACCAGGAACGGGATGACCACCGGCAGCACCTCGGGAGCGATCTGCAGCGACACCTTGAGACGGTCGCCGAAGCGGGCCTGCTCCAGCACCAGGTAGCGCTCGACGTTGCGGAGCTCGTCCGCGAGCGTGGTGAATTCGCCACCACGCCGCAGGGCGTAGCGGGAGAAATCTGCGAACTCCAGCACGAGCTCACGCGCCCGCTCCGGGTCGGTGCGGACGAACGAGGCGATGGCCGCGAGAGCGTTGTAGATGAAGTGCGGGCTGATCTGAGCGCGCAGTGCGCGCAGCTCGGCCTCCATGGCGCGGGTGCGCTCCTTGTTGAGCTCTGCGAGCTCCACCTGACCGGAGACCCACCTCGCGACCTCCTCAGTCGCTCTGACAAGCGCCGCGGAGGTGTTGTTGCTGTATGCGACCAGGACGGCGACCACGCGCTCCTCGGTCACGATCGGCGCCACGACGGCAGCACGGATCGGGCACTGAGGGTCGCCGCAGGCCACGTCGTGCGCACCCAGGACTGCCGTCCGGCCGGAGCGGAGCGTCACCGCGGCGAGGTCCTTGGCGTCGCGGCGGTGGTTGCTCTCGTACGGTCCGCCGACGCCGTCCCACGCCAGGACGCCGGAGGAGTCGCAGATCGCGATGGCCGCCGTACCCAGCAGGTCTCTCAGGTGACGGCTGGCCTTGCCGGCCGCGGCGGGTGTCAGGCCCTCGCGCAGGTGCGGGCTGGCCAACGAGGCGGTATGCAGGGTCGCGTACGTCGCCTTGTCGGCCGGAGTCCCGAAATGCTTCCGCCGGCGCGTGAACACTCCATGACGGTAACTGCTCAGGCCTCCGTGCGCGGCCGGAACGCCTCGAGCGCCTCCGTGTCGGAGTAGGTGTGCAGGACGTACTCGTCGACCCACTCCGCCCGTCCCGGGTACGTCGACTCGCTGACGATCCGCTCCGCAGCCTTGGTTGCGTCCAGCGGTGCACGGCGCAGCTGCACGCCGTCCTGGGTGAGCAGCGCCCAACTCGGACCAGGGGCGCCGTACGGCATGCCGACGCTGCCGGCGTTCACCACCAGCCGCCTGTCGACCTGTCGTGCGAACGGCATGTGCGTGTGCCCGCAGACCACCGTCCTGACCTCGTCCGGCAGCCCGCTGAACACCTCGGCCCACCGGGAGATCGGACTGTCCACCAGGACCATCTCCTCGTCGTCGCGCGGAGTGGCGTGGCAGAACAGCACGTCCCCGATCGTCACCGTCGTCGGCAGTCCGGCCAGCAACTCGACCTGGTCCGGCCTGAGCTGCTCCGCAGCCCACGGACTCACCGCGTCGGGCGGCTGCTTGTCGAACTGCCCGCGAGCCATCTCCACGAGCTCCCGGTCCGCGTTGCCGCGCACCCACACCGCCCGGTCGCCCAGCGTCGTCAGCAGATCCAACGTCTCGACAGGCTGCGGCCCGCTGGCGATGTCACCGGCCAGCACGATTCTGTCCGCCGCCTGGACATCAGGCTCGGCCAGGACCGCCTCAAGTGCAGGCAGCACGCCATGGATGTCAGCCAGGACAGCAACTGTTGTCATAGCTGCAGTCTGCCGCGTAGAGCCTTGTGTCGAAGGATGATCTGCCCAGGGCAGATCAGGCGCCGATCAGCAGCTCACCCTTGGCGAGCGGTGTGGCCAGCTCGCACGCTCCGGTCGAGATGGTGCAGCGGACGATCGACGCCGCGGTGCCCTCGCCGGTGTCAGCAAGCAGCAAGAGGTGCTCGTCGTCCTCCGGGACCCACTGCCGGAACACGCCGGACCACTCGTGCAGGAGCGTGCCCTTCTTGGCGTCCAGCACCGCCGCGATGCCGTTGCCGTACCCGTCCTGGTAGATCGGGCCGGCGATCGCGGTCGCGCCGTCCGGTGTGAAACCGACAATCTGGTAGTCACAGGTGCGCCACAGGCGCTTGCCCGTCGGCACGGTCAGCAGGCTGCTGCAGCTGTTCTGGTCGGACAGCGTGGTCAGCGAACCCGCCGTACCAACGCTGGACACCGCCATCGCCTTCGGGATCGGCTTGACGAGCGTGGCCGCCGGCTGACCTGGCGTCCACTCGTACAGAGTGGTCGTGCCCTCCTGGGTGGTCGACGCGTCGAAGTAGACCTTGCCGTTGAGGTAACCGAGCAGCGTGGTGTTCCAGATGCCCGGGACGGTGACCTTGTGGATGCTGTCGCTCTCTGCGTAGACGGTCGCCCCGGGCAGGTCCTCGCCGGTGTCCTTCAGCTGGGTCGCGACGTACGCCGCGGCCGTGCTGTCCTCGGTGGTGGCGATCTGGGTGACGTCCGGCGTCCGCCGCGTGACCTTGCCCCCGGAGTCGATCGTCAGCATCTCGCTGCCGTACCCCTTGGTGACCACGGCGAGGGCCGACGAGCGCAGCCGTGCGACCTCCTGGATCTGCGCGGTTCCGGGGACCTTGACGTCGCCGCCGGCGCCGCCGCGGATCGTGCGGCCGGCCAGGTACGCGATCTGGGGTGCCCGGCCCGTGGTGAGCTTCTGCAGGTCGATCTTGGTCTTCACCGGCCCGGCAGGGGCGCTGCTCGACGGGCTCGAGGGCTTCGGCGTGGCCGTGGTCCTCGTCGGCTCGGTGGTCGCGGACCGCGTCGGCGACCTGGAGAGCGGGGCCGCGTCGGCGGTGTCGTCGGTGCGCGGTCCCTGGCGGTACGCGAGTGCCCCGCCGGTCGCCACCGCGGCGACGGCGATCGCGGCGACGATGATCACGAGTCGCCTGTTCGTGTGCCGCATCGACACGCTCCTGTCCGTTGTCGGCCTGTCCACATCTTCGACGCCGGACGGCTCCGGTTGGTTGGATCAGGTGCCGATCCGCAGCGCCTTGTCGGTGCTGATCGAGGTGGCGAGCTCACAGGCGCCGGTCGTGATCGCGCAGCGGATGATCGCGCTCTTCGTCCCCGGGTCGCCGCCGCCTCCGGAGGCCACGGCCACGATCAGCACGTGCTGGTCGTCCTCGGCCACCGACTGGTGGAAACAGCCCTTCCACTCCCGGATCAGCTTGCCGGTGGTGACGTCGAGCGCGACCTGCACGGTGTCGCAGAACCCGTCGCCGTACGCCGATCCGCCGATCGCCGTACTGCCGTCCGGGGTGAATCCCGACACCTGGTTGTCGCAGGTCCGGAACAGCTGCCGCCCGCTGCCGACCTCGACGATGCTGGAGCAGCTGCCGCTGTCGTTGAGGGTTCCCATCGACGCGGCGACCCGGCCGTTGGCGGACACGGCGGTCGGTGAGACCACGGTCTTGACCTTGACGCCGGCCGCCGCACCAGGCGTCCAGGAGTACAAGGTCCAGGCCCCGTCCTCGCTGCTCGCGGCCCGGTAGTAGACCTTGCCGTCGGCAAAGGCGAGCACCTGCAGGTTCCAGCTGTCGGGCAGCTTCAGGGACTTGAGCGAGCTGATCGTCTCGGCGTACACGATCCCGCCCTTGGTCGCCTGGCCCATCGAGCTGATCCGGGCCACCGCGTAGGCCGCCGCCGACTGGTCGCGGGTGGTCACCAGCGAGCTCACACCCGGCGTACGCCGCACGACCTGCTCGTTCTGCGTCTTGAGCAGCTCGGTGCCGTCGTTCCCGTCCTGGACGATCGCGAGCACATCCGCGTCCAGGCGGCCCAGTGCGATCACCCCGCCGGTGCCCGGGAGCCGGACCACGGAGCCGGACCCGCCGCGGACCTCGCGGTCGACGAGGTAGGGCACCTGCGGTTCACGGCCTTCGGACAGCTTGCCCACGGTCAGTGTGACCTTGGTCGGGCCGGTGGTCGTCGCGCTGGGACTGGACGTCTTGGCGGTCGGCGGCGGCACGGACGGGGTCCGGCTGACGATCGGGGTGCGGCTCGCGGCCGGTGTCGGAGTCGGAGCCGGAGTGGGCGTCGGGCTCGGGGACGGCGAGCCGCTGAGCGGCGCGGCCAGGCCCTCGGCCTCGGCAGGCCCCGTGCGATACGCGAGCGCGCCGCCGATCGCGACCGCCGCGACCGCGATCGCGCTGACCAGGATCACCAGCCGCCTGTTCGTGTGCCGCATCGGCGGGCCCCCTCCGTCGTCCCCCATGAATTGCCCTTCTGACGTCGCGGGCGGCCGGTTTGTTCGGTGCGGCGAACGGGTCGCAGAACGGATCGAGCATAATTACGCCATGGACCAGCCACCCCGGATCGGCCGGTACTCCCTGGTCCGCCGGGTGGGTGCCGGAGGTTTCGCGACCGTTTGGCTGGCGCGCGACGAGCAACTCGACGCCGAGGTCGCGGTCAAGATCCTGTCCGAGAACTGGGTCGAGGACGAGGACGTCCGCCGCCGGTTCCTGGCCGAGGGCCGGTTCCTGCGCAGGGTCGACTCGCTGTACGTCGTCGGCGTGCACGACATCGGCGAGGCCGACGACGGCCGCCCGTTCATGGTGCTCACCTACGCCGACGGCGGCACGCTTGCGGACCGGATCAAGGCCGGTCCGCTCGAGTTCGCCGAGGCGGTCCGGATCATCACCCAGGTCGGCCGCGGCCTGAAGCACCTGCACGCGCGCGGCGTCCTGCACCGCGACGTGAAGCCGGCCAACGTCTTGTTCCGCACCGACCCGAGCGGCGACCGCGCGATGCTGTCCGACCTCGGGCTGGGCAAGTCGCTCGCCGAGGTGTCCCGCATCACGATGCCCGGCGGCACCCCGGCGTACGTCGCTCCCGAACAGGTCATGGGCGAGCGGCTGGACCACCGCGCCGACCTGTACTCGCTCGGCGCGGTCGCGTACGCCGCCTTCACCGGCCAGGCGCCGCACGGCGTCGTCAGCCTCGGCGCCGTGATGCAGATCGACGCACCGCCGCCCTCGATGACCACCCTGCGCGAGGACGTGCCGGACGCGATCGACGTCGTCGTACGGCGCGCGCTCGAGCCGGACCGGGACAAGCGCTGGCCGGACCTCGACAGCTTCCTCAACGCCCTCCGCGAGGCCCACACCACCGGCAAGGTCCCACCAGGCCTCGTGCCGGCCGCCGACATGCCCACCCCGGCCGCCGCCACCGGCCCGGTCGACCAAGCCACCGCACTAGCCAGCGCAAACCAGTCCACCGTCGCCGTGAAGCCCAAGCGTGGTCGGCGGGCCGGTGTCCTCACAGTGCTCGCGGCGGTCGTGCTGGCAGCGGCCGGCGGCTACGGCGGCTACCAGTACGTGCTCACACGCCCCGTGAAGGTGGAGAGCGGACAGTTGTCCGTAGTAGTCCCACGGCAATGGGGCCAGCAGGCTGCGGGTGACCAGTCGCTGCTGGTCAGCACGAACACGTCGACCTGGCGGACCGATCCGAAGACCGAGGGCGTCTTCGTAGGTCTGGTGAACGCCACCGAGCTGCCGACGACCGCCACGCCTCCCGAGGGCTGCACCGGAAACACCCCGGAGACGTCCCGGGATGTCGCCACCTTCAGATACAACTGCAACGACGTGCCAACCGTCATCGAGCAGTACCGGAAGGTGAACGACACGACCCTGCTTCGGGTTCAGGTCCGCGACGACAACCCGACGCAACGCCAGGAAGTGCTGGACTCCGCGAAGTACGGCTCCTAAGGGACCAGCGACGTCAGCGACGAGATGGTTGCCTTGTGCATCCTGGGGATGACGTTCAGCGTGGCGGGGTCGGACGCGTACAGGTACGAGCCGGACTCGTAGACCAGATACGCGGTCCCGTTCAGCTCCGTGATGCCCTCGGTCATGCTGGGGGCGCGGAAGCAGCTCAGCGCCGCGGCGTCCAGGTCCTTCTGGCCGCGCTTCACCACGTAGATGTTGCTGCGGTTCCCGCGGCCGTACGACGTGCTGTAGATGAAGTGGTTGGCGGTGACCGTCAGCCCCTGCGTCTTCGTCGGGATCTCCCAGGCGCCGGCGACCGTGGTCAGCGTGCCGTCGTCGGCGATCTTGTACTCGTACATGGTCCCGCGGCCGGTCTCGTTGAACGTCCCGGAGAACAACGAGTCCCCGTAGCTCCCCATGAACGACGAGCCGGCCACGTCGCGCGCCGTACCGACCTGTGCGAGGTACGGCGTACCAGCGGCCTTCAACGCGTCCCGCAGCTCCGTCAGCCGGTACTTGCGGATACTGCTGCCTTGGCCGGACACGAACGCCCAGCCCTTGCTCACGGTGATCCCTCCGACGTGGGACTCGGCGATCGCGACCACACCGACCGTCGAGCCGGTGGACGGGTCGATGCCGTAGATCTGCGAGTCGGCTCCGTCGCGGTATGCCGCGATCAGGATCAGGTTCTTGCCGGAGCCGTCCCAGTTGTACCAAGTGCCTGCGCCTTGCGGAGTGTGCGTGCCGAGGTTGGGAATGCTCGCGCTGTTGCTGAACCGGGCGTCGTACTTGTACGAGGCGGACGGTCCGTCGTAGAAGGTCGATCCTCCGCTGGTGGAGGTGTCGCAGCTGATCGCGGCGTGCGCCGGCGTGGCCGCCGTGAGTGCCGCGGCCAGGGCCGTGATGACGATGGCAAGGGGGCGCTTGACCATGGTGATCCTCTTCGGTTGTGGGCGAAAACCTACGAGATTTTCAGAGTAGATCGCCAATGAGTAACGCGCGAGGGCTGACTGGGCGTCGGTTCGCCGAACGGACGCCGTACGGTTGTCGCATGACCGATCTGTCCGCGGCGATCGACCGCGTTCTGCCCAGTGTCCGTGCCGACCTCGAGGACCTCATCCGGATCCCTTCGGTCAGCTACGACCCCGCCCGTGCGGCCGACGTCCAGCGGTCCGCGGAGGCGACCGCGGCGTTGTTCGAGGCGGAGGGCTTTGCGGCCAAGATCGTCCGGGTCGGCGACGGCGCGCCGGCGGTGATCGCGAAGAAGCCCGCCCCGGCCGGCAGGCCGACCGTACTCCTGTACGCGCACCACGACGTCCAGCCGACCGGTCCGGTCGAGCAGTGGACCTCCGACCCGTTCGAGCCGACCGAGCGCGACGACCGGCTGTACGGGCGGGGAGCCGCCGACGACAAGGCGGGGATCGCGGCGCACCTGGCCGCCGTACGGGCCTTCGGCAACGACCTGCCGGTCGGCGTGACGGTGTTCGTCGAGGGCGAGGAGGAGATCGGCTCGCCGACCCTGCTGCAGCTGCTGGACGAGTACTCCGAGGAGCTCGCCGCGGACGCGATCGTGATCGCCGACTCCGGCAACTGGGAGGTCGGACGGCCGGCGCTGACGGTTTCGCTGCGCGGCTTGGTCGAGACGTACGTCGAGGTCCGCACGCTCGAGCACGCAGTGCACTCCGGCCTGTTCGGCGGGCCGATCCCGGACGCCCTGTCCGCGCTGATCCGGCTGCTCGCCACGCTGCACGACGACAAGGGCGACGTCGCCGTCGACGGTCTGCACGCCTCGCGGGCGGCGGATGTGACCTATCCGGAGGACCGGCTGCGCGCGGAGTCCTCGGTGCTCGACTCGGTCCGGCTGACCGGTACGGGGTCGCTCGTCGACCGGCTGTGGACCCGGCCGGCCATCTCCGTGGTCGGCATCGACGCGCCGTCGGTGGCCGAGGCCAGCAACACGTTGATCCCGGCCGCCCGCGCCAAGATCAGCCTGCGGGTTGCCCCGGGCGACGACGCGGTGAAGGCCAGCGCGGCGCTGACCGAGCACCTGGAGCGCAACGTCCCGTGGGGCGCGCAGCTGACCGTGACCGAGGGCCAGACCGGTCAGCCATGCAGCGTGAACGCCCGCGGCGCCGGCTACGAGGCGGCCCGGTCGGCGTTCCAGGAAGCGTGGGGCGTCGAGCCCATCGACATGGGTATGGGCGGGTCGATTCCGTTCATCGCGGAGTTCCAGCAGGCCTTCCCGGAGGCCACGATCCTGGTCACCGGCGTCGAGGACCCGGACACCCGCGCGCACGGTATCGACGAAGGTCTGCACCTCGCCGAGTTCCGCAAGGTCTGCCTCGCGGAGGCCCTGCTCCTTCAGAACCTGGCCAACCAGGCGTGATCGGGCTTTCCGGCGACCCACAGTTTGGCATAGGTTTCGGCGAGTGAAGATCGCAGTCGTACGGGAGACCAGACCGGCCGAGCGCCGGGTCGCCCTGGTGCCGGAACATGTCGCGAAACTGATCGAGCTCGGCTACGAGGTCGCGGTCGAGCCGGCCGCCGGTGAGCGGGCGCTGTTCTCCGACGACCAGTACCGCGAGGCCGGCGCCGAGGTGGCCTGGGGCGCCGACCATGCGGCCACCGTGGTGGCGTCGGTGCAGCCGCTCGAACGCGAGCGCCTGCAGCGGTTGCACGCCGGTACGGCGCTGATGTCGTTCCTGCCGACGAACCCGCCAGACGTGGTCCGGACCGCAACCCGGGCCAAGCTGACGGCGTTCGCGATGGAGCTGATCCCGCGGATCTCCCGGGCCCAGTCGATGGACGCGCTGTCCTCACAGGCGCTCGTCGCCGGGTACCGGGCCGCCATCGTCGCCGCCGAACGGCTGCCGCGGTTCTTCCCGCTGAACATGACCGCGGCCGGCACCGTCCCGCCGGCCCAGGTCCTCGTCCTCGGCGCCGGCGTGGCCGGCCTGCAGGCGATCGCCACCGCGAAACGCCTCGGCGCGGTCGTCAAGGCGTACGACGTCCGCACGGCCGCCGCGGAGGAGATCGCGTCGATGGGCGCCGTACCGATCGAGCTCGAGCTCGGCACCCTCGACGGCCCCGGCGGGTACGCCCGCGAGATGACGCCGGAGCGCGCCCAACTCCAGCGCGAACTGCTCACGCCGTACGTCGCGGCCGCGGACGCCCTGATCACCACCGCCGCCGTACCGGGCCGGACGGCGCCGATGCTGGTCACGCGGTCGATGGTCGAACAGATGAAGCCAGGCTCGGTCGTGGTCGACCTCGCGTCGGAACAGGGCGGCAACGTCGAGGGATCCGTCGCCGGGACCGAGCTGACGATCGGCGACGCGCTGGTCTGGGGCGGGGCGAACGTCCCGTCGCAGATGGCCGGACCCGCGTCCCGGCTCTACGGTCAGAACATCGCCAACCTGATCCGGCTGATGACGCGGAACGCCGCGTTCGACCCCGACTTCGACGACGAGATCGTCCGCGGCTGCTGCGTCACCCACGACGGCAGCGTGCTCCACGAGCCGACCCGCGCCCTTCTGGAGGGACAGGCATGAGTGAGTCCATCGCGTTGCTGACGATCTTCGTCCTCGCCGCGTTCGTCGGGGTCGAGGTGATCAGCAAGGTCTCCTCGACGCTGCACACCCCGCTGATGTCCGGGGCGAACGCCATCCACGGCGTCATCCTGGTCGGCGCCATCATCGTCACCGGCGCCGCCGACTCGGCGATCGTGGTCGCCGTCGGGCTGCTGGCCGTCGTGCTCGCGACCGTCAACATGGTCGGCGGGTTCGTGGTCACCGACCGGATGCTGGAGATGTTCAAAGGTCCGGGGGCTCGTAAGAAGGAGCTGCACAAGTGATCCCCACCTGGGCCCAGATCGGCTATCTGGTCTCCGCGGTCTGCTTCATCGTCGCGTTGAAGGCACTCTCGTCGCCGCGCAGCGCACGCACCGGCAACCTGATCGGCGCCGCGGGTGCGGTGCTCGCGGTGATCATCACGTTCGCCGCCTACAAGCCGGACCACCTGGCGCCGATCCTGATCGCGCTGGCGATCGGCACCGTCGGCGGCGTGGTCGGCTCGCGGCGCGTGCAGATGACCCAGATGCCGCAGCTCGTTGCCCTGTTCAACGGTGTCGGCGGCGGCGCGGCCGCGCTGGTCGCGCTGCTCGAGCTCGATGAGATCTCGTCCGACGCGACCGTCTCGGCGATCGCCACCGCGTTCACGATCGTCGTCGGCGCGGTCAGCTTCTCCGGCTCGGTGGTGACGTTCGCCAAGCTGCAGGAGCTGATGACGACCCGCCCGGTGACGTTCCCCGGTCTGCCGGTGCTCTTCGTCGCCTCGCTGCTGGGCGGCGTCGCCCTCGCGGTGTGGCTGGTGTCGGACCCGCGCGTGTGGGTCGGCGTACTGCTGTGCCTGCTGGGCCTCGCGATCGGCGTCATGCTGGTGCTGCCGGTGGGCGGCGCCGACGTACCGATCGTCATCTCGTTGCTGAACGCCTTCACCGGTCTGACGGTGGCCGCGGGCGGTTACGTCCTCGGCAACACGCTGCTGCTCGTCGCGGGCACCCTGGTCGGCGCGGCCGGTACGTTGCTGACCAAGCTGATGGCCGACGCGATGGGCCGGTCCGTCTTCAACATCCTCTTCGGCGCCGTCCGCGGCGGGTCCACCCTCGGCGGCGGCACGGCGTCCGACCGGCCGGTGATCTCGGCCGGACCGGAGGACGTCGCGATCCTGCTCGGGTACGCGAACAAGGTCATCATCGTGCCCGGGTACGGCCTCGCCGTCGCCCAGGCCCAGCACACCCTGCGCGACCTCGTCGAAGAACTGCAGGGCCGCGGCGTCAAGGTCGACTACGCCATCCACCCGGTCGCAGGCCGGATGCCCGGCCACATGAACGTCCTGCTCGCCGAGGCCCAGGTCCCGTACGACCAGCTCCGCGAGATGGACGACATCAACGGCGACTTCAAGACCACCGACGTCGTCCTCGTCGTCGGCGCCAACGACGTCGTCAACCCCGCCGCCCGCACCACCCCGTCGGCCCCCATCTACGGCATGCCCATCCTGAACGCCGACGAAGCCCAACGAGTCATCTTCCTCAAACGCTCCATGCGCCCCGGCTTCGCCGGCATCGAAAACGAACTCCTCTACGACCCCAAAACCACATTGTTGTTCGGCGACGCCCGAGACTCGCTCACCAAACTCCTCGCCGCACTCAAAACCGTCTGAGGCGGATCGGGACAGGCCGACGCCGACGCGTAGATCGGCTGGCGGTACGCCGGCGCGATGCCGGGGTCTGCAGCCGTACAGCGTCAACGGCGTTGGCGATGGTCCCGGCGAACCGCCGCACGGCGACGACCGGGGCTGGCGGTGGGAACATACGGCGAAGCCTTGTCCCTCCGCGCTGCAGGTCCACCAGCTAGTGGTACGACGGTCGCGAGTGTGGTCGTACGGCTCTGCGCCTCGGTTGGAGCAACGCGCCGTACGCCAACCGATGGCGCTGGAGTTGGTGGTCGGAAGGTACGCGGGTACCCGTCGGCGAGAGGTCGGCGTGCGACCGTTCGCCACTGCGCCGCCGTACGCCGGCGCACCACGAACGCCGCAGCCGGGTCGGATGACGATGGCGTCGCCAACCGACGTACGACGCTGACAACCGATCGCGCCTACTGCAGCTCACCACGCCCGCCAACCGTCGGACGACCGTCGTTGGGAACCGGCCGTACATGCCGACGTGCCACAGGCCCCGCGGGCCACGGCGAACGGTCGTATGGCGGTTGTTGGCCAGGCGGCTGGTGCTGTACGGCGGTGCCCGGTTCGCCGGCGTACGGCGATGACGGGTGGAGGCGCTGTGCGGCGCGGTTGACAGGGCGCGTCGTGTGCCAGGTCCCGGTACGCCGAGGTGCAGCGCCCCGCCGCGCGTTCAATTTCGCGGGCTGCTGTGCGGGTGGCCGCCCCCGGCCAACGACCTCCCCCGGCCAGTGCCGTCCGTTGTCCGGAACGGCTTTCCTCTGTTTGACTTCCGATGCCGAGAGGCCGGGCGGCGCACCCATTCCTCTCAACGCCAGACCCACTCGAGGAGATCACTTTGACCCGCCCCAAGAAACCCCTTACCCGAGGCTGGGACTGGGGCTAATCCACCCACCCCCGCTGCGCCGCCCGAACCCCCAGTTCAAACCGCCCCGAAGCCCCCACCTGCTCACTCAACTTCGCCGCAATCCGCCGGACTGTACGCAGCGAAACCCCGAGCTTCCGGGCAACCTGCTCATCAGTCCCGCCCTGAACCAGGAGCCGAAGGAACTCGGACTCCTGCGCCGTGATCTCGCGGTCGGCCTTGGTGTACGGCAACTCGAACGGATCGACGGCCTTGTGCCAGTAGCTGAGAAAGAGTTCTTCTGCGACACGCACCACAGCTCGGCTGTGGTGTACCACCGCACCAACAGCGGTGTCGTCGGGGTCGATGCCCATCACCGCTGACTCGCCGTCGAAGATGAGGATCTTCATCGGCAAGGACGGCGTAACTCGAATCTTCACGCCGCGATCGATCACGTACCGAGCGTATTTTCGGATGGACGCGTGCTTGAGCGCTGACTCCGGATAAATGGTGCGGATCTCGACGCCGCGCTCAAGGAGAGGGATGTCCGGCGAATCGCTGGGTTCGCGGTCGGACGGTTCCGGATCTGTGAGCAGCCCCCACACTGATTTGGTCGGCTGGAAGTGCTGCATCCGCTGGTGTGCGCGATCGCGACCCCTGTAGACCTCGACCTCATGAGATGACGTCTGCTGCAGGAACTCGCTGTAATCAGCGATGAATCGTCCCGCAGCCTGCTGGTCGCTGCGGAGAGCACCCGCCATCTCGTCGATCTGTTCTTGTCGCTTGGCGGCCAGACGCTCAAACCCGATTGCGGGGTGCAGCGGATAGTCCTCGTCAACCGCGGTCCAGCGCGGCACGATAAGACCTAGTTCCCGCATCCTGTCCATTTCGGCCTGAATCGTCTCTTCCGAAAGGCCGAGCTGCAGGCAAAGATCCGGCATATCTGAGCGTCGAGCAAGGAGCGGTTGCTGCAGTACGGCGCGATAGACGAGCAGCGTCGTTTCACTAAAGCCCAACGAATCGAACACGTAGGTCTCGCGTTGTCGTCAGACCCAGCCGCGCTTGGCCGCGGCTACGCCGAGTTCGAAGCGGCTGGCGGCGTCGAGCCGTTCGGAGAGGTTGGCAGTGATGCGGCGGGCCGTACGCAGGGAGATGCCGAGGAGGCGGGCTACCTGCTCGTCCTTGGCGCCGCCGGCGAGGAGGCGGAGGACTTCGGCCTCGTGGGGGGTGAGGGGAGTCTCGTCGTCTCGGTCGTCGGGGTCGAACATTTCTGTTGCCCTGGACCAGTAGGCGTCGAAGAGAGCTAGGGCGACCGAGACCACGGCGGGCGTGCGGTGGATGACGGCTCCGGCGGTGGGGCTCTCCGGGTCCATGGGCATGATCGCGATCTCCTGGTCGAAGATCAGGAGGCGCATCGGCAGCGTCGGGGTCACCCGGACTTCGCCGCCCAGCCTGTGCATCGTCGAGGCGTACTCGACTGCCTGTTTCGACGCGGTCATGCTCTGCAGGTACACGGTCCGCATCTTCAGGCCGCGTCCCAGGTGCTCGAAGTCCGGTGAGCGCTCCGATTTCGGGACAGAGTCGTCGAAGTGCGCCGGTACCAGACCCCAGAAGGTGTCTTTGGCCTTCAGCGCGAGCTCTTCGATGCGACGCGATGCGTTCGCGCGGCCTTTGAGTACTTCGACATCGCCGCTGCTACGCGAGGTGAGCAGCTCGTTGTACTGCTCTGCGATGACCTCGGCAGATGCCTCAGCCTCTTTGAGTTCGCCGAGTGCCTTGTTCAGTTCGGTACGGCGCCGTTCGGCCAGGCCGGTCAGCCCGACGCGAGGATGGACCGCGTGCTCACCCTCGGGGTTGGTCCAGGTCGGCACCAGGAGCTCCAGCCGGCGGAGCTTGTCCATCAACTGCTGGACTTCAGCCGGCGAGCGATCTACTAGCGCCGCTATCTGCTCGGGCGTACTGTCTGGGTGGCTGAGAAGGGCGTGATAGACCGCGAAAGTGGCTTCGTCCACCCCCAGCGGCTCCAGCACGATCCTTCTCCTCCAGAACTTGTCGGAACCGACCATATACAGACAGCGTCGACAAAGAGGACACAACGGTCGGTCCGGATTATTTCGAAAGGTCGAAAAGTGATCAAGAAGTTGCTGAGTGTAGCCGCTTCCGCGCTACTGCTTGTAGTAGCAACGGCGATCCCGGCGTCGGCAGTCAGCGAGATGCCAGACTGCCATGGAATGACCTGCTGGTAGGACGATGGTCTTCGGCCCTCTGGGCGTCCCGTAGACTGCGGGTGTGGCTCGTGGCGATGGTCGGCTTACTGATGAACTCGACCCGCAGGATCTGGGTCCGCAGGACGCTTGTGGCGTCTTCGGGGTCTGGGCGCCGGGGGAAGAGGTTGCCAAACTCACCTATTTCGGGCTCTACGCCTTGCAGCACCGAGGGCAGGAGTCGGCCGGGATCGCGGTCAGTAACGGGAGTCAGATCCTCGTTTACAAGGACATGGGGCTGGTCAGCCAGGCCTTCGACGAGGCGACGCTGGCGTCGCTGCGGGGGCATATCGCGATCGGTCACTGCCGGTATTCGACGACCGGGTCCAGTGTGTGGGCGAACGCGCAGCCGACGTTCCGCAGTACGGCGACCGGCTCGATCGCGCTCGGTCACAACGGGAACCTGACCAACACCAGTGAGCTCGCCGCCAGCCTGAACGGTGAAGGTGATCTCGATCTCGGTCTGGACGCCGACGTCGATCACGCCAAGGCGAACGCGAAGCACGGTGCGTCCAGCGACACCGACATCCTGACCTCGATGCTGGCCGGGTACCCCGACCTGACGATCGAGCAGGCCGCGGCGAAGATCCTCCCGAAGGTCAAGGGCGCGTTCAGCCTGATCTTCATGGACGAGAACACGCTGTACGCCGCTCGTGACCCGCAGGGCATCCGCCCGCTGGTGCTCGGCCGGCTGGAGCGCGGCTGGGTGATCGCCAGTGAGACCGCCGCGCTCGACATCGTCGGCGCCAGCTTCATCCGTGAGGTCGAGCCGGGCGAGATCGTCGCGATCGACGCCGAAGGGCTGCGTTCGACGAAGTTCGCCGAGCCGGACCCGAAGGGCTGCCTGTTCGAGTTCGTGTACCTGGCCCGCCCGGACACCCAGATCTCCGGCCAGCGGATCTACTCGACCCGCGTCGAGATCGGCCGCAAGCTCGCCAAGGAGCACCCGGCCGACGCCGACCTGGTGATCGCGACGCCCGAGTCCGGCACGCCCGGCGCGATCGGGTACGCCGAGGAGTCCGGCATCCCGTACGGCTCCGGCCTGGTCAAGAACGCCTACGTCGGCCGTACGTTCATCCAGCCGAGCCAGACGATCCGCCAGCTCGGCATCCGCCTGAAGCTGAACCCGCTGCGCGAGGTGATCGAGGGCAAGCGCCTGGTTGTGGTGGACGACACGATCGTCCGCGGCAACACCCAGCGCGCGGTCATCCGGATGCTGCGCGAGGCCGGCGCCAAGGAGATCCACGTCCGGATCACGGCGCCGCCGGTGAAGTGGCCGTGCTTCTACGGCATCGACTTCGCCAGCCGCGCCGAGCTGATCGCGAACGGGCTGAACACCGAGGAGATCTGCCGCTCGCTGGGCGCCGACTCGCTCGGGTACATCAGCCTGGACGGTCTGGTCGAGGCGACCACGGTCCCGAAGGAGCGGCTCTGCCGGGCCTGCTTCGACGGCGTGTACCCGGTCGCGCTGCCCGATCCGGAGCAGCTCGGCAAGCACCTGCTCGAGCTGCCGGTGACCGACGCGGACGGCCTGGCCACGGTCTCCGGCGGTGGCGGCGCCGCGGACGCGCTCAGCCGCCCGTAGTACGCCGTACCCAACAGGGAGAACACAGTGAGTCAAGGCGCGAGTTACGCCGCTGCCGGGGTTGACATCGAGGCCGGTGACCGGGCCGTCGAGCTGATGAAGGAGTGGGTGGCGAAGGCGACCCGCCCCGAGGTGGTCGGCGGGCTCGGCGGGTTCGCCGGGCTGTTCGACGCGACCGCGCTGACGTCGTACCGGCGGCCGCTGCTGGCGACGTCGACGGACGGGATCGGGACCAAGGTCGCGATCGCGCAGAAGCTCGGCAAGCACGACACGATCGGGTTCGACCTGGTCGGGATGGTCGTCGACGACCTGGTCGTGTGCGGCGCGGAGCCGCTGTTCATGACCGACTACATCTGCACCGGCAAGGTGGTGCCGGAGACGATCGCGCAGATCGTGAAGGGCATCGCGGAGGCCTGCGTCGAGGCCGGTACGGCGCTTGTCGGCGGCGAGACCGCGGAACACCCGGGGCTGCTGGAGCCGGACGAGTACGACGTGGCGGGCGCGGCGACCGGTGTCGTCGAGGCGGACGAGGTGCTCGGCGCGGAGCGGGTGCGCGCGGGGGACGTCGTCGTGGCGATGGCGTCGTCGGGACTGCACTCGAACGGGTACAGCCTGGTGCGGCACGTGTTCTTCGACCGGGCGAAGTGGACGCTCGACCGGGTCGTGCCGGAGCTGGGGACGACGCTCGGCGAGGTGCTGCTGACGCCGACGCGGGTGTACGCGAAGCACTGCCTGGAGCTGATCCAGGAGCTGAACGGCGCCAACGAACTGAATCATCGCGGAGAGAAGGCGCTGCACGCGATGTCGCACATCACCGGCGGCGGTTTCGCGGCGAACCTGGCGCGCGTGATCCCGGACCAGCTGTCCGTGCGGATCGACCGCTCGACGTGGACGCCGGCGCCGGTCTTCGGACTCGTCGGCCTGCTCGGCGACGTCGCGCTGCCCGAGCTCGAGAAGACGCTCAACATGGGCGCCGGCATGGTCGCCGTCCTCGATCCGTCGTCCGCCGACGCCGCGATCCAGGCACTGGCAGCCCGCGACATCCCCGCCTGGGTGTGCGGTGAGGTCACCGCAACGCCGGGCGGCACGGTCACGCTCGAAGGCACCTACGCCAAGTAGAGCCCGGGTGCACAGCGGCCGCCTGTGAGCGGGTCACGATGGAGCCGTCCGACGCCTCGGGCTGCTGAATCGTCGATCCGCCACAGGCGGTGCTGTGTGTCAGTTCGTCGGGCGCACGGTGAACTGCTCAGGCACCCCGAGGGGCACTGAGCAGCTCAGCCGGGCTGAAATGCTTACCGACGGGGGTGGTAGTCGTCGGCGTCGTAGTCGTCGCCGTCGTTGTCGCCGTTCGCAGAACTGTTCCCACCCTGCTCACCGGACAGCTCTCGCTTGAGCTGGTCCAAGTCGGTGTCCCAGGTGCGGTACTTCAGGTCGCGTGCGACCTTCGTCTGCTTGGCCTTTGCACGGCCGCGCCCCATAGCGTCGACCCCCTCGCACAAGTCAACCGGGTACGCTGCGTGGCGCCCACGGATCAGTCGTCAGTAATCGTGGTTCAAGGATACCCGGAGCCAGGGATCGACACACGCACCGCCCCCGGGCAGAGGTCCGATCACACAGCGGGCGGGGCGGGCCGGTCCCCTCAAACCGGCTCGCCCCGCCGTGCTCACCACCGCTACTTGACCTCGCGACGTGAGCTAGCCCACAGTCCGACGACGGTCGGCAGGACGATCCAGACCCCCACCGCGGTGAGCGTCTCCGGCACCATTCCGTGCAGGTCGCGCTCCGCGATCCGGCCGAGCGCGCCGAACACGTCCAGCCAGTTCGCGTTGTCCTTGAACAGCGCCGGCCCGGCCAGCGACCAGGCAGTCGGCGCGATGAAGTAGACCAGGATCGCGACCGCGGTCTGCGCGATCACGGCACCGAAGGCCGCGCCCATCACCACGTTCAGCGCGACGGTCAGGTAGCCGCCGGCGAGCTGCCCGCCGAGCCCGGCGTACGACGTACCGCGGCCGGAGGTCGCCCCGGCGAGCGCGGTGCCGGCGAACGCGAGCAGGACGACGGCCGTGGTCACGACCGCGCTGAGCACGACCGCCGAGACGAACTTGGCCAGCTGGACGCGCACCCGGCGCGGCGACAGCGTGAACGTGGTCAGCGCCGTGCGTTGCGTCCACTCCGACGTCATCGCCATCACGCCGATCACCGGCAGGATCAGCATCGGACCGGCGGACGCGGCGCCGAGGAAGCCCTCGAAACCGACCGTCCCCTGCGGCAGGTGGGTGAGCTGCCAGGCGATCGCGGCGACCGCCAGCAGCAGGATCGCGGCGATCAGGACCCGGCCGCTGCGGGTGTCGACGGACTTGCGGAGCTCGAGGGCGACGAGCTTCAGGAAGGACTGGCCGCGCGCGGGAGGCAGGCTGGTCGCCACCTCGGCGCGGTGCTTGGCGGGCGCCGTGGGTGCGACGTCGGTCACGGTGGTCATCGAAGGTCTCCAGAAGAAAGTAGGTGTGATCAGGCGGCGACAGGCTGGGCGGTCAGCTGGAAGAACAGGTCCTCCAGGCCGGCGCCGTCGCTCTGGCGGAGCTCGAGAAGGATCTGGCCGGCCGCGGCGGCGGCCCGCCCGACCTGCTCGGCGGTGGCGTCGACGCGCAGCGAGCCGTCGGACAGGGGCTCGAGCTGCAGCCCGGCCGCGGTCAGAGCCTCGTTCAGGCCGACCGGGTCGAGGCCGCGGACGAGCGTGCCGGACCCGGCCAGCAGCTCCTCCAGCGAGCCGTTCGCGACGATCCGGCCGCCGCCGATGACGACCAGCCGGTCGACGGTCGCCTGCACCTCACCGAGGAGGTGGCTGGACAGGACCACCGTGCCGCCCCGGGCGGCGAAGTCCTGGAGCAGCCCGCGCATCCAGCGGATGCCCTCCGGGTCCATCCCGTTCGCGGGCTCGTCGAGAATCAGGACGGCGGGGTCGCCGAGCAGTGCGCTCGCGATGCCGAGCCGCTGGCGCATACCGAGCGAGTACTGACCGACGCGGCGCTTCGCGGCGTGACTGAGCCCGACCGCCTCGAGCATCTCGTCGGTGCGCGTGTTCGGCACCCCGAGCAGGCTCGCGTTCAGCAGCAGCGTCTCGCGGCCGGTCCGGCCCGGGTGCTGCGCGGCGGCGTCGAGCATGACCCCGACGACCCGGCCCGGGTTCGGCAGGTCGGCGTACCGCTTGCCGGTGATCGTGGCGGTGCCGGAGGTCGGCGGCGTCAGCCCGGTGAGCATCCGCAGCGTGGTGGACTTGCCGGCGCCGTTCGGGCCGAGGAAGCCGGTGATGCTGCCCGGCTGAACGGTGAAGGACACGTCCTGGACAGCCGTGGTGCTGCCGTAGCGCTTGGTCAGGTTCTCGACGGTGATCATGGCAACGAGTCAACCGTTTCCGCCCCCGGTCGCACATCGGACGAGCGGCTGCGCCGACCCCCTACGAAAGTCGTCCGATCGGCTCCGGAACCCACCCGGAAGGGGGACGTGATCGCGTCGACCGTCGAACTACAGTGACGGAATGCGACGGTTGCGGAGGTGGTACGCCTGGTGGGCCAGGCATGCCCCGCGCCTGCGCGACATCCTGTACGTCGGCTTCAGCCTGCTCACGATCGTGCTGCAGGCCGCGTCCGGCGGCAACGGGTGGTCGGTCAAGGACTGGTATGTGCTGGGCGCCGGCATTGTTGCCTCGGTCGTCCTGTTCTGGCGCCGGCGCTTCCCGGTGACCGTCACCGCCGTCACCGTGCTGGCGATGCTGACCGGCGGGATCTTCGTCCCGATGGGCCTCGCGCTGCTGACGCTGGCGATCCGCCGGCGCGACCTCGCGCTGGCCATCCTCGGCCTCGCCGGGTATGCCGCGTATGTCCTGAACAGCTGGGGCAACGTGAACCAGATCTGGGTGGCCGTCTTCACCGGGCCGTTCCTGGTCGGGACCTGGATCGCCATCGGTGCGTACGTCGGCGCCCGCCGCGACCTGATGGCGTCGTTGCGGGACCGCGCCGAGCGGGCCGAGGCCGAGCGCGAGCTGCGCAGCGAGCAGGCCCGGCTCGGCGAGCGTTCCCGGATCGCCCAGGAGATGCACGACGTGCTCGCCCACAAGGTCTCGCTGATTGCGTTGCACGCCGGCGGCCTCGAGGTGAACCCGGCCGTCGGGCCGGACAAGGTCGAGGGCTCCGCCCGGCTGATCCGCGAGACCGCGCGGCAGGCGATGGAAGACCTGCGGGAGGTGCTCGGGGTCCTGCGGACCGACGTCAGCGTCGCCGGGGCCGACCTGACCCCCGTTCCGAAGGCCTCGGACCTCGAGCGGCTGATCAAGGCCTCACGAGACGCCGGAGTCACCGTGGGGTACGACGTCACGCTGCCGGATGACGTACCGGTGTCGGTCGGGCGGACCGTCTACCGGGTGGTGCAGGAGTCGCTGACCAATGTGCACAAGCACGCCCGTGGCGCCGCGACCGACGTACAGGTCCATGGCGCTCGTGGTCAGGGCGTGACGGTCAGGGTGGCGAACGTCCGGCCGGTGGCTGCTGGTTCACTGCTGCCTGGAGCGGGTGCCGGGCTGGTCGGCCTGCGGGAGCGGGTGCAGTTGGTCGGCGGGCGGCTCTGGATCGGGCCGACACCGGAGGGCGGCTGGCGGGTGGAAGCATGGCTGCCCTGGCCGGACGGCCGCGACGACGACGCGCTACCCGGCGCTGCCGGGCTGCCAGGAGGCGTGGTGCTGGACCGCGACGCGGTGTTGGACGGAGATGAAGGGGAGCGATGACGCGGCTGCTGATCGTGGACGACGAGGCGCTGGTGCGGGCCGGGCTGAAGATGATCCTGGAGTCCGACGCCGAGCTCGAGGTGGTCGCCGAGGCGGAGGACGGCGCGGACGCCGCCGCGATGGTGAAGGAGTATCGGCCGGACGTCGTGCTGATGGACATCCGGATGCCGCGGCTGGACGGCCTGGCCGCGACCCGGGAGGTGCAGGCCCTGCCCGATCCGCCGAAGATCGTCGTGCTGACGACGTTCGACCTGGACGATTATGTGTTCCGGGCCTTGCAGGCGGGCGCCAGCGGGTTCCTGCTGAAGGACACGCCGCCGCGTGAGCTGGTGCAGGCGATCAAGGTGGTGGCGGCCGGGGACGCGATGCTGTCGCCGGCGGTGACCCGGCGGCTGATCGGGCACTTCGCGGGCGATCCGCGCGCCGACCGGAAGCGGGCCGCGCAGGAGCGGATCAGCAAGCTCACCGAGCGGGAGCGTGAGGTGCTCGTCGAGGTCGGCCGCGGCCTGCAGAATGCCGACATCGGCCGGAAGCTGTTCATGAGCGAGGCGACCGTGAAGGCCCACGTGTCCCGCGCCCTGGTCAAACTCGACGCGACCAACCGCGTCCAGGTCGCGATCCTGGCCCACGAGGCCGGCCTGCTCGACGGCTAGCAGAGCGCGTACACCTGCTCGACCTTAGGGTTGGCGCCGTGGACGAGACGTTGTATCGCAAGGGCATGGGCAACCAGTGGGTGTACGGCGGCCTGGCCGTCGCGGCGCTCGCACTGATCGGTATCGGCAGTCTGATCGCGCAGCCGGTCCTCCTGGTGGCCGGCGTCGTGCTACTCCCGGTGGCGATCTATTTCTTCGCGCACGCCCGCTACGGGAACGTCCGCGTCACTCGCCAGGAGCTGGTGGTCGGCAAGCACATGCTGGTCCTGCGTGACCTGGATCGGTCGTTCGGTGCCCATCCGGCCGAAGCCGTGCTGAGCAAAGCCCAGCTGGACAGGCTCAACACCCAGACCGCGAGCGATGTCGTCGGCGAGACCGGCGTGCGGATCGTCGGTGGAGCGTGGGGCCGGCTGGGGCGCGGCGTGCAGTGGATCGTGGTCCGCCGTACGGGCTCTCCTGAGCTGCTGGCGGTATCGGCCCGACGGCCGAAGGATCTGCTGGCGGCCGTGAACGCAGCTTTGGCGTAGGCGCGATACCTGGAGACAGGAAACCGGCCCGATCCGTCGGAGGGGTGGGGGCGACGGTTCGGGCCGGTTTCGGAAGTCAGCGTGCCTGGGGGGGATGAGGACGCTGACGACCGGCGGCGCCCAGTTTGGGGGGGGTAGGACGCCGACCGGTCAGGACTCAGACGCGGCCGAAGGCCACGCTGCTGGTCCAGATCTTCGCCTTCGCGACCGGCTTACCCGGCTTCGAGGCGTGCCACAGCATGTTGCCGCCGGCATAGATGCCGACGTGGTACACACCGCCGCCACCGCTGCGGAAGAACACGAGGTCGCCCGGCTTGGCGGCCTTGCGGCTGATGTGCTTGGTCGCGCTGTACTGCTGGCGCGACGTGCGCGGCAGCTTCTTGCCGGCCTTCTTGTACACGTAGCCGGTGTAGCCGGAGCAGTCGAAGCCGCGCGGGCTGGTGCCGCCGTAGCGGTACGGCGTGCCCTTGAGCTTGGCCGCCTCCCGGAGCACCTTGGCCCGGAACGTCCCGACGGAACCCGTGGACTTGCCGTAGGGACCGTAAAGCACCTTGTGCTTGGCGGCCCAGGTCAGCCGGCCCCAGGTCTTCTTGTCGGTGTAGCCGGTGGCCTTCAGACCCCAGGAGGTCTGGAACTTCTTCAGCACCCGGACGGTGCTGGTGCCGAAGTAGCCGTCCGGACCCAGGTGCAGGGCCCGCTGGACGTACTTGACGGTCGTGCCCTTGTCGCCGTACCGGAGCAGGGGCTTGCTCGCGACGCTCCAGTACCCACGCGGCGTGGTCGTCGCGGTGCTGGAGCTGGTCGACGCCGAGGCGGCCGACGTGGTCGTCACGGACAGTGCGGCGCCGCCGCCGACAGCGAGGCCGACGGAAAGAACGGCCGCTGCGGCCCGGGGCGCACCCGGACGGGTGGTCTTGCGGTGCTTCGCCAGGGTCCGGCCCGTGGGCCGGTCGGTACTGGACTCAGCGGTCTGGCTGACGGCGCGCAGAAGCGACGTCCGTCGGGCAGTGACGGGCATGGTTGTCTCCCGACGCCTGCGAGGTTAGCTGTCGGGTTCGGGCTGGGATTCATAGCCCGGTCCGCTCCCGCGGACTTCACCCCAGGGTTCCGACCACTCACGGTCGAGACCCAACCTCCTGGGTCCCCCACCTCCGCCTTGGTTGTTCGAGGGGAGCACACAAGCCTGGCGGAGCTCGGCGTTGACTCGTGTGCGGTTCGTGTTGTTTACCGAACCGCCGACGACTGTATAACAGAAGGATCACGACGCAAACCCTCAGATCCACAGAGTCGTTCTGAAACGGGCCCGAGAGGGCCCCTGACGGCTCAGTAAGCCGGGGTGAACACCAGGTGTCCTGAGCGCGTCTGAGCGGGGCACAGGCGGCAAATGAAGGCTTTGATGTGATCTGCGCCACATTTGGTGGTGGCTTTCTGTGACAACGGGCACAGAGGGTGGTCAGGGCGTCCTAAAGTCCTTGCGCATTCAGCTATTGCCGAGCAGCTCGTGGAAGCGCTCCAGCCCCACGTTCCCGCCCGACAGGACCACTCCGACGCGCTCCGGCAGCCCGTGGATCCGTCCGGCCAGCAGTGCGGCCAGCGCGCTCGCCCCGCTCGGCTCCAGCACGATCTTCAGCCGCTCGAACGCGAACGCCATCGCGGCCACGATCTCCTCGTCGCTGACCAGCTCGAACGCCTCGACCAGCCGCTGGTTGACCGCGAACGTGAGCTCGCCGGGCGCCGAGACCGCCTGCCCGTCCGCGATGGTCCGCGGTACGGCGATCTCGACCCGCTCGCCTGCCGCGAGCGACCGGACGTGGTCGTCGCCCGCGGCCGGCTCCACGCCGATCATCCGGATCCCGGGGGACATCAGCGTCGCCGCGGTCGCGCAGCCGGCCATCAGTCCACCGCCGCCGACCGGGACCAGCAGTGCGCCGAGATGCCCGACCTCCTCGATCAGCTCGAGAGCGACGGTGCCCTGCCCGGCCATCACGTCGGGGTGGTCGTACGGCGGGATCAGCGGCCGCCCCCGCTCCGCGGCCAGCTCGTGAGCCAGCGCGGTCCGATCCTGCGTGTACCGGTCGTACGTCACCACCTCGGCGCCGTACCCGCGGGTCGCGGCCAGCTTCGTCGGCGGGGCGTCCTCGGGCATCAGGATCACCGCCGACGTCCCGGCGAGGCGGGCCGCCAGTGCGACGGCCTGTGCGTGATTGCCCGACGAGTACGCCGCCACGCCCGTCGCGAGCTGCTCCGGGGAGAGCTTGCTGATCGCGTTGTACGCGCCGCGGAACTTGAACGCCCCGATCCGCTGGAAATTCTCCGCCTTCAGGAACACCTGCGCCCCGACCCGCTCGTCGAGCGTCCGCGAGGTGAGGACCGGCGTCCGGTGCGCGACCCCGGCGAGGCGATCGGCCGCGGCCCGGACATCTGTGAGACTCAGCTGCGACATGGGGTGACGCTATACCGATGTCAAGATCGGCCGGAGCGCTCCGTACTGATGGTTGAGAGGCGCCCACACCGGGGGCCGCTGGTGAAGGAGACATCGTGAAGTACCTACTGGTCCTGAACGTCAACCCCGACGTGATCGCCGCGCTGCCCGAGGAGGAGCAGCAGGCCATCGGCAGCGGGCATCAGAAGTTCATGGACACGATCAAGGCGTCCGGCGAGTTCCACAGCACGGTCGCGCTGCAGCAGCCGGCCCAGTCGGCGGTCGTCAGGGTCCGCAACGGGCTGCCGGCAGTCACCGACGGCCCGTTCGTGGAGTCGAAGGAGTTCCTCGGCGGCTACTATCTGGTCGACGTGGCGTCCCGCGAGCGTGCCTGCGAGCTGGCCGCGATGATCCCGGACGCCGGGATCGAAGGCCTCGGTGTCGAGGTCCGCGGCGTCGAGTTCGCGGACGGTCTCTGACCGCCCCGACGACGAAGGGGGTTCTCCACAGGCTGTGGAGAACCCCCTTGTTTTCTTGGGATATCAGTCCGTCTGGTCGTCGACGTTCGCCTCGGCAGCGTTCCGCTTGATCGAGTCGATCCCGTTCATTGCGGCGGCCTTGGTGCCGTAGCTCTCGCTGCTGGTGGCGATGACCTCGCCGTTCCCGGCCTTCAAGCGGAACCGGAACTCACCGGACCTGTCCTTGTACAGCTCGAACTTCCCCGCCATCGGTGTACCTCCATAGAGAGTGGTATCGCTCCGCTTCGGAGCGTAGTCCTCTCGTGACGCAACCGACAGGCGCACACGCCTATGCGAGGACGCCGCGGATGCCGCCGACGACAAGGTCGATGCCGACGGCGTAGTACTGCTCCTGGGACGACGAGCAGATCAGCGAGCCGGCGGACGCGGTGATCAGCGGGTAGCGCTCGGGCGACAGTGCGCCGAGCGCGGCGCGCTTGCGGCGCAGTGACGCCTCACGGGCCACCGGGTCGCTGAACTCGCGGACGATCGGGTCGGTGGTGACCAGCGCGATCAGCGAGCAGATCGACTGTCGGCCGACCTCGGCCGCGTCGTCGACGGAGAATCCGCCCTCGACCAGCAGCTCCAGGGCCCGCTCCGCCAGGGCGAGGCCGGGCTCGGCGACCAGGATCCGAGCGAGCGTCAGGTCCGCGAGCCGCGGGTGCGCCCGCAAGGCCGTGACGAACGCGGACAGCAGCGCGTGCAGCTGCCGGTCCCACGGCTCGTCGGTCGGCTCCGGCAGCACGATGTCCGCGAGCAACCGGTCGCCCAGTGCCGCGAGCAGGTCGTCCTTGTCCTTGAAGTGCCGGTAGAGCGCCATCGGGGTGACGTCGTGCTGCGCGGCCAGCTTCCGGAACGAGATCGCGGCCGGTCCCTCGTCGTCCGCGATGGCCAGCGCGGTGTCGACGATCTTGTCCGGGTCGAGGCGCTCTTTGGTGATCACGTTGACAAGTTTACACCGTAGACCTAATGTCTACTCCGTAAGCTTACGCCGTATACATACGGTGTAGACAACACAGGGTAGACCTGACTTATTGAATGAGGTACGGCGATGCGACGCAGTCCTTGGGCCACCCTGGCGGTGCTGGCCCTCGCGCAGTTCATCGTGGTGCTCGACGTGACGATCGTGAATGTCGCGCTGCCCCACATCCAGGCGGACCTGAACTTCTCCGCCGACTCCCTGCAATGGGTGATCAACGCCTACACGCTGCTCTTCGGCGGCTTCCTGCTGCTCGGCGGGCGGATGGCCGACCTGCTCGGTCCGCGCCGCGTGTTCACCGCGGGCCTGGTGCTGTTCGGCGTCACGTCGCTGGTCGCCGGGCTGTCCAACTCGCCGGAGTTCCTGATCGGCGCCCGCGCTGTCCAAGGCCTCGGCGGTGCTCTGCTCTCTCCGGCGGCGCTCGCCATCCTGACGATGACCTTCGCCCATGGGCGTGAGCGCAACATCGCGATGGGCGTCTGGGGCGGTCTCGCCGGCCTGGGCGGGACCCTCGGGGTGGTCGCGGGCGGCGTGCTCGTCGATTCGCTGAGCTGGCAGTGGGTGTTCTTCGTCAACGTGCCGATCGTGATCGCACTGATCGCGCTGATCCCGGTGTTCGTCCGCGACGTGCGGCACGCGACGGGTCGCCGTACCTTCGACACGCTGGGCGCTGTTCTGGGCACGGCCGGCCTGATGGCCGTTGTCTACGGTGTGGTGCGCTCGGAGCCTGCTGGATGGGGTTCGTTCGAGGTTGTCGGCGTACTGACGGCCGGCGTCGTCCTGCTGGCGGCGTTCGTGATCGTGGAATCCCGGTCGGCAGCGCCGCTCGTCCCGTTGCGGTTGTTCCGGTCACGGGCGTTGAGCGTGTCCGGTGCGTCGCTGGCGCTGAACGGCGCCGGGTTCCTGTCGATGTTCTTCCTGACTGCTATCTACCTGCAGCAGGTTCGTGGGGACAGTGCGCTCGACGCGGGGATCCACTTCCTGCCGATGGGCGGCGCGGCGATCGTCGGCGCGGTCCTCGCCTCGCAGCTGGTGCAGCGGTGGGGAACGCGGACGGTTCAGGTCGCCGGTGCGGTGCTCAGCGTCGCCGGGCTGCTTCTGCTGTCGCAGGCCGACGCGACCGGTAGCTACAGCTCTGAGCTGCTGCCCGGTCTGATCATCTTCGGGTTCGGCATCATCGGTGTCGGCGTACCGGGGCAGATCAGCGCGGTCTCCGAGGTCCGTCCCGCCGAGGCCGGTGCGGCGTCGGGTGTCGTCAACGCGATGTACCAGGTCGGCGGTGCGCTCGGTCTGGCGATCGTCACCACGCTGTCGATCACGCACACCACCAACGAGCTGACTCACGGCGCGACCCAGCTCCAGGCGCTGCAGTCGGGATACGAGCGCGGTCTGCTCGCGGCCGCCGCCTTCGCCGTCGCCAACATCCTGCTGACCTTCGCCGCCCCGCAACTCCAGCCCACCTCCGAGCAGCTCACCGAAGCCACCGCCGCCGCATAAGTTGCTGCCAGCAACACCCGCCGGCCTCGCCGCCGCCGAGGCCGCCGGGGTGGCTGCTGGACAACTGGGTGGGTTTCGTAGTCGCCTGACCGGGTGATCCCTGATGTGTGCGCGGCCCCCTGAGCTGAAGGCTTGGGGGACCGGACGGACACATGAGGAGATCAGGATGCTGGTGGCATTGGTGACAGCTGCGGCGATGGCCGTGGTTCCTTCGGTGAACTCGCCGCAGGAGTTGCAGCAGGGCCTCGACGGCGTTGTCGCGATCGGCGCGCTCGCCGAGGTGCGGGACGGCGGGCAGGTCTGGCGGGGCAGCAGCGGAGTTGCGGAACTGGGGAGTTCGCGGAAGGTCCCGGTGGCGGGGCGGTTCCGGGCCGGCAGCATCACGAAGACGTTCGTCGCCACGGTCGTGCTGCAACTCGTCGCCGAGCAGCGGATCCGGCTCGACGACCCGGTGCAGCGCTGGTTGCCGGGCGTCGTCCCGAACGGCGCGAACATCACGGTGCGCCAGTTGCTCAACCACACCAGCGGTTTGTACGACTTCAAGGACACGCTGCCGATGCCGCCGAGCCCGGACTTCTACGCGCTCCAGTACCGGACCTGGACCGCGGCCGAGCAGATCGAGCGGGCGCTCGCGCAGCCGCCGGTGTTCGACACGCCGGGCTCGCAGTACGACTACTCGAACACGAACTACCTGCTCGTCGGCGAGATCATCGAGAAGGTCACCGGCCGGACGTACGCCGAGGAGATCGAGCAGCGGCTGATCCGCCCGCTCGGCCTGCACGGTACGACGCTGCCCGGGACGTCGCCGTACATCAAGGGACCGCACCCGCACGGCTACGTGCCCAAGGACGGCGGGCTGGTCGACTTCACCGAACTGAACCCGACGCTGTTCGGTGCCGCCGGCGACATGATCTCCACGACCCGCGACCTGAACCGGTTCTTCGCCGCGCTGCTCGGTGGGCACCTGCTCCCGGCCCGGCTGCTCGACGCGATGAAGACGCCGGGCACTCCGGACGGCCGGTACGGCCTGGGGCTGTCGTGGCACGACACGGCCTGCAAAGTGCGGGTGTACGGCAACGACGGTGACGCCCTCGCGTACCAGGCCTACTCGTTCGCGACCGAGGACGCCCGGCGGCAGGTCACGGTTGCCGTCACCCCGCACCTCCCGGACAACCCGGATGCGTCCGTCGACGCGTTCGTCGACCGGGTGATCTGCCGGGAAACCGGTCACCCGATGTGACATTGTCCGCGTTGCGGTTTGGTGATCCTGGGAAACGGCGACACTGGTATGGATGCCTTGTTGCCATCTCCCGAAGGGGTCCGGGACCTTGGAACTCGCCATGCTCGGTGCCGACGACTGGCCCATCGCCCGGGAGGTGCGCCTCCGGGCCCTGAAGGATTCACCGTCGGCGTACATCGCCGACTACGAGGTCGAGGTGACCGTCGGTGAGGACGGCTGGCGCGAGCGCTTCACCCGGATGCGGTGGGTCGTCGCCCGCGACGAGGCGCGGATCATCGCCCTGGCCAGCTCGGTGCGGGTGCTGGATCGCCCGGCGTACGAACGGCATGTCGAGTCGGTCTGGGTCGACCCGCGGTACCGCCGGACCGGCGTACTGCGGGCCGTCCTCGCCGAGCTCGCGGCGATCGAACCCGACGTCACCGAGTGGCGGGTGTGGGTGCTGGACACGAACGCGGTCGCACGCCAGGTGTACGACCGGCTCGGGTTCAGCCCCACCGGCGAACGTCAGTTACTGGAAGACCACTCCGGCCGGTGCGAGATCCGTCTCCGATTCTGTCGGTAGGCCGTAGCCGCAGGACATCCAGTTCGACAGGCCGAGGTGGCGCAGGGCCTCCTGCTTGCTCAGCCGGGCCGGGAGGTTGCCGAGCATCTTCTGCCACAGCTCCTCGTCCTCCTGCCAGCTCTCGATGAACTCCACACACAGCTTCGAGGAGATCTTCAGGGCCCAGGTCTTCGCGGTTTCCAGCGACTTCTCGATGCGGCGGTACTCGATGTCGTCGAACGAGGACTTCGCGGCCCGGACGTCGGCGAGCGTCTCGGTGATCGTCTTCAGCCGGACGGTTTTGAAGTAGTCCCAGTACGACGGCTCCATGGCGATCCGCAGCTGCTCCTCGAAGGTCGAGCCCGACTGGCCCTCGAACGCCGCGTACAGCCCCTCGGCCAGCAGGTCGCCGAACTCCTCCCGGGCCGCCCGGTCCGGATCCGCGAACGGGTCGTACTCCAGCTGCCGGACCTCGCCGATCTTCGGTATCGCCCGCCGTGCCGCGTGCCGGGCGAAGAAGAACCAGTCCTCGTTGTAGATGTCGGCGAAGAAGGACAGCTCCGGGCGTTGCAGGTCCACGCCGAGGACCGCGCCGCTGACGAACACGTCCTGGGATCCGACCAGGCGGCGGGCGTGACACACCACTGAGTTGTCCGGGAAGTCCCAGCTGACCATCGAGGCGACCGGGTGCCGGTCCAGATACCCGGTGAGGCGCCGGACGTCCCGCGCCTTGAGCTGCCTGATGTCGTCGTCGACGAACATGATCTTGTTCCAGCCGTGCAGCCGGCCGAGCAACAGGCCGATGTTGCGTTTCGCGCTGAGGTCGCTCGCGCGGCCGGCCGAGGCGTTCTGGAACTTCTCGGCGGAGGTTTTCGGGGCCGGGCACGGCGGCCGGTACCCCTGGGGGACGTCGATGACGAGCGCCTGGGCGCCGAAGGTGTCCTTCACCCGCTGGACGACCTGCCCGACCTGTGCGCTGTGACTGCAGAGGACAACGAGCGGTACACCCAGCTCGGCGGACAGCGTGATGACGCTCTGCAGCTCCGACGCCGGCCTCGCGGCCGGTACGACGATCGCGTCCAGGCGCGTGTTCGCCGAAGCTGCTACCGGGGCGGATCCGTCGAAGAGCAGGCCCGCGTGGGACGCCTTGATCTGTCTGGTGCGACGGCTCATGCGTCCTCGTCCTCCGGCGACCACTCGAAGAGCCGGTTGTCCTCGATCTCGAGGTCGGGGGTGACGGCCTCGCCGTTGATGACCGGCACCCGCATCAGCAGGCCGTACACGCCGCCGGGGAATCTGTTGGCGAGGTAGATCTCGTTGCGTTCCCGGACGGCGTCGTCGGTCAGCATCCGGACCGCGCCCAGCACGCCGCGGCTGTAGACGCCGTTGCAGATCGTGATGGTCCGGCTGTGGTTGAACGGGTTGGGCAGCCGCGCGAACAGCGCGACGTCCTCGACCAGCTCCCGGGGAGTGTCGCCCTTCCAGGCGTCCTGCGCCTGGTCCGCCTCGAGCTCGGCCTTGCTCGGCGCGTCGTCCTCGGCGGCGCCCTTGCGTTCCTCCCAGAGCGGCCGGTACTCACGACCGTCGCGTGACCGGAAGATCTCGCCGTCGGCCAGGTCCGGGACCGACATCTGCCGGATCGGCAGGTTGTCGAGGACCCGCAGCAGCCGGCTGGTGACCCGGTTCCAGGCGATACCGCCGATCAGGATCAGGTGGCCGGACATGTGGTCCGCGGTCACCTCGGACGGCAGCCGGTGCCGCACCCGGAGCTCCGGGTTGGAGGCGCGCACGTGCCCCCACATCTCGATCAGCGCGTCGAGGTCGGCGTACTTGTACAACCGGGTGTGGTTCGGGTTGTCCTCGTCCGCGAGCGGCGAACGGCCGAGCTCCGGCACCTCCGGGCAGATCAGCGTGATCCGGCCGGACTCGAAGTCGAAGGTGTACGAGCTGTTGGACGACGACGAACCGCTCTGCTGGTGGCGCACGTCGTCCCGCAGCGTCATCAGCTCCCGCTGCAGGCTGCTGAAGCGCTCGCGCTCGGCCGGGCTCAGGTCCTGCTCGCGCGGCAGCCGCTCGAGGGTCGGGGACATCGCGAAGAACAGCGCGTACGACCGCAGCCGGTCCTCGGGGGGAAGTTTCGGGTTGCTCTGCGACTCCCACGAGCTGATCGTCGCCACCGCGACCCGGACGTCGGCGCTGAGCGCCTGCGACACGTCCTTCTGGGTCAGTCCCGCGGTTTCCCGGAGGTCCCGGAGTCGCCTGGCGAGTCGTACGGCCTCTGGAGAGGGGGCCACTGTCACTCCCGAAAATGGTCGACCAACTGCGGGGGCGCCGGATCGGCCGATCCGGTACCCCGCTCTACCTGACTCCACCGAGCCCCGCTGTACTCCGCGCCGCCGGGGGTCACCCGATGGCGTTGTCGCCGTAGGACTGGGGGCTCTCTGGTACGGCTCCGATCGCCATTGCTCCTGACAAACTGGCGATTGACCGCAGTTACACCGTGGATCTACCGTAATACTGAAGTCGACCTGAAGCCAACTGAAACCACGGGACGCGCGGAGAACAGGAGCTACCGAGGAGCCGGACGGGGTGTTCGACACGACCTGAGCAGGTGCCCGATGCGCAGATCAGCAGCCGCACCGAGGCATTGGAATCGGGGCAGTGGCGAGCCGCGCTGCGAGTGCTCGGTGCCGGCCGCGACGCCTATCTCGCGGCGAACCTGCGGACGGTGGCGCGCGCGATGGCGTTCCGCGCGGCTGGTGAGCACGGACGGGCCGGGAGACGCTCGGGGTCGCAGCGGCCGGTATCGCCCGGCGTACCGATGCTGACCACCGATGTCGCCCGGCTGGCGCTGCCGCCGGAGCACAGCGGACCGGCGTACCGGACGATCCGCCGCAGGACCGGCACATCCTGGCCCTCGCCTTCGTCGAGTACCTCCCCAGGCTGGAGTTCGATCTCGAGACCGGCCTGACCGAACTGGCCGTCGACGAGGGACGGCCGCTCGTCGGGCAGCAGATCGGCGAGCTGCGCGATCGGCGCGGCGAAGGGTTCCTGCGCAGCGCGACCGACCTGCGACAGCTGCCGCTGCCGCGGTCCGGAACGATGACGAAGACTGTGTGGGTCCGGGCAGGCGGCTTCCACGGTCTGCGCGGCTGGCGTTGCTGGAGCTGGGGGAGCGGTTCGCGCCGCCGTGGACGGATTCGCCGGCGCCGGCGAGCTGCCCGGCCCGCAGTGGTGCGCGGATGGTCGGCTTCGGCCGTAACCTGTGGGGATCGTCTTTCCGATGGTGCGTTGTTCGTGATCGTTGACCTTGACAACGATGCGGGCCGCCCCGACGTACGGCTCTTCTCGCCCGACATCGCCGACCTGGTGCGGACGACTGAACTCGAGTCGGGAATCGTGGTGGGGCTGGCTTGCCGACCCATCGCGGTGGCATTCGGTCGAGGTACGGCGCTGGGCCGCGGCGGACCGGGAGCTGCTCGACGGGGTGCTCGGGCCTGCCGCGGTACGGGAGGTGACCGATGCGCTCGCGTCGGGCGGGGCGACGGCCGGCGTACCGCTCGAGGTCGCGCCGGCCGCGGTCTGGCGGCGGCTCGCGGTCATCGACGCGCTGGACTGGTGCCCTGTGAGTTAAGGGCTGCTGGGCGCCGAGCGGGCGATCGTCCGGGCCCGGGCGGCGCGGTCGCTGCGGTCTGCGGCGCTGCGGCGTACGTTCGTCGACCGTGCTCTCGTGCTGGCGCGTCGCTCGGCCGATGACGTCTGTGCGTATCTGAGCGAGTTGTCGGGGAACTCGTTGCCTAGGGCACTCGTTTCCGGATTTCCCGGCTGGTCAACGTACACGTCGCCAGCTAGTGAGGTCGACGGGCCGGACGCGGTGCTTGCCGCCGTACGAACGGCGGGGGAGCGGGCGTCGCCTGCTTATACGTCGACCTCGGCTGTTGTCGCCGCGCCTGCCGTGAGGCTGGCTGACGTGTTGACCCTCGACAACTGCCCGTGTCGTCGTGGGCGACGTCCAACTGATCGCTGTCCCGCAACGGACGGCGGTGCGCGTCGTCGTACCTGCGTTCACGCCACGACCGTCGCCCGTCGTGGCTGATCGGCTAATGGTGCGCCTCGTCGACCGTCGCTCTGGCGAGGCACAGGCGCCGGGCGTGCTGACACTGCACTCGTCCGTGTTCACTGAGGTTGTGCCGTTGCGCGGGGCTTCGGTGGAGCATCTGCGGGCGGACGTCTTCGATGCTGACAGCGGCACGGCGCCCACGGCTGCCGGCGAGGTGCAGCGGTAGCGGCGTGCGCAGCTCGTACTGAGTGAGTGGCGCCGGGCGGTGGCGGAGTCGCGGGTGTCGCGCAGCATCCGTCCACGGAACCGGCGTCTGTCGCGGCTGGTGGATGCAGTCGGTCCAACGAGCGGACCGCTCTTCCGTGGCGGGCCTTCGCGTGACGACATCTCTGACTTCGTCAACGGCGGTAGCAGCCACCCATGGTTCGGCAACAGCGCTGCTCCTCTGGTGGCTGAGCTGGCCGTCGCGTACGACTCTCGCTGAGCCGGTGCCGGCGCGGCATCGTTGCTCCCGTCAGCCAAGCGTTACCTGGCGCCGGCCCTGCTGACGCGTCCTCCTGCAACGGTTCGTCGCCCGCGCGCCCATCGCAGCGGTTGGCGGGGCTCGAAGCGTCTACAAAGTGTGATCCTCATCAGGCGAAGGTTTCGTGCCTACTCTGCTGTCGTACTCGTCCTCCTCGCAGCGCCGGCGTGCGGGAACGAGGTGCCGTCGACTTCTGCTCCGAGTCCTGCAACGCCCACCGCTCAGCCGATCCCTCAAGCCCCTCCGACTCCGGCATTTCTCGACCGCGCGCGCGTGGTCGAGAAAGCCGTCCGCTCAGCAGGGATCCCGGCAGCCCCCGAAGGGACCTTCCTGTACTCGTCCCGCACACCAGGCCTCGCCTTCGACACGTCGGCACAGAAGGCCGCCTGGGGCGCCGGACACGTCACCATCGCGCCCGGTGTGAAACTCGGATCCGGCGGCGCCACCCGCATCGACTTCGCCGACGGCTCGAACGTCCCGGCAACCATCCTCGATCCGCGGCGCGCACTGACCGACGCGATCGGAACGCCGTACGACAACTGCGGCCACCTAGCCGTACCGCCATCGAAGTGCACCCTCACGATCACCGCCGGGTCCTTGAAAACAACCGAAGTGGAGACAAGCCGAGGCCGCGCAACCGTCCCCACCTGGTCGTTCACAGTTCGCGGCCTGTCGAGACCGATCGTCGCCGTAGCCATCTCCGCGACCCTGCTCAAACCCGTCCCCGACCCCACCCCGCCCCCCGGCCTCACCGAGCCCGACGGCGACTTCCCCACCGTAGGAAGACTCACCCGCATCGAAGGCAACACGATCACCTTCAGCCTCCACCACGGCCAGTGCGACCCCAACCTCCGATCCCACGTCATCGAGCACGAAGACATGATCCTCATCGGCGCAACCCATGACCCCGTCCAAGGCGGCTGCAGGGCCGTAGGTATCAGCACCCCCACAACCATCACCCTGACCGAGCCTGCCGGTGCCCGCCCCATCATCAACGCCACCACAGGCGCCAGACTCACCCTCTACCCACACCTCAGGTAGACGGTCAGCAACTGCCCCGCGTAGGGAGCTGAAGCAGCAACCTTGGATGCTGATGTTTTCCAGGCCGCTTGACGACCGTTCGCTGAGTGCGGGCACCGGCTGGGTCCGCGGTACGGCGGCGGGCCTGTACTACAGCACCTCAACCTCGAGCATCACGTACGGCGCGTCCCTGGCCCGAACTATCAAGATGAAGCGCGGCTATCTGCTGGCCACCAAGTGCTCCACTTGCGGAGTCGTGGCGGTGTATCTCGGCACCCGGTACCTCACGACGATCAACCTGTATGCCGCCACGACTCAGCGTCAAGTGCTGATCGGTATTCCGGCACAGACCTCGGCGATCAGCGGCACGCTACGGATCGCCACCAGGTCCACCGGCAAGCTCGTTCAGATCGACGGTGTCGCGATCCGCCAGACGTGACCGAGCTCCGCAGACCGTCGGGAGAGGCCGCGCTCTCCCGACGTTCTCCGGGAGCACGCACGGACGTCCTGCACCATTCATCGAACGGCCAGGTCAGAACGCGTCGCACGGTACCTCGTGTTCGTCGCGCATGGCGGCCCGGCGGTCGTCAGGATCCACGTCTCGAGTGTGCCAGAGTGGCGACCTTCGACGGCCGATCAGCAACTTTGAGCGAAAGGTGCCGATAGACGTGCGTGAAGCGGATGCCGATATTCCGGTCGTGTCGCTCTCGGATGGCGTGGTCACTCTCCGACCTTGGTCGAAAGCTGACGCCGGGTTCATGGCGGAAGCATTCGTCGATCCGTCGATCCGACGCTACAACGGGCCCCACGACCGACTCGGACGACCGGGTCCGCCGCTCTCGATCGAGGACGCTGAAGCGATCATCGACGAGTTCGCGTCGAGCTGGCGGGCGTTCGGCGCGGCGGAGCCACCATCAGGTGTTGCATTCGCGATCACGGACGCAACCTCTGGTGGCCTGGTCGGCTGCTGCGGCGTCGATGACTGGTCGCAGGCAGACGTAGCGCAGTTCGGCTACTGGATCGGGCCGGGCGCGCGAGGGCGCGGGTACGCGACTCGGGCGGTGGTTCTGCTCACACGGTGGTTGTTCGAGCTCGGCGCAGCTCGCGCCTTCCTGACGGTCGAGGCGGACAATGAAGCGTCGGCTGCGGTGGCCCGCCGAGCGGGGTTCGTGCACGAGGGAACGATGCGCGCACACAGCGTGTGGCAGGGTGAGCGGATCGACGTGATGTGGTTTGCGGCGCTGCCGCTCGAATGGGCGATGCGCGAGCCGCACGAACCAGCGTGATGTGCAACGCGATCGGAGCCGGACTGTGGCCACCGGCTGTCGATCGGAGGCGTGCAACATCCGTGCAACTACGGATGGTCGTTCAGGGGGATTCACCGGGACTGGCGGGTTGGGCCAGATCGGACCGATTCACGCTTGGAGATGGTGGTCAGGGGCGGTCTCGAACCGCCGACCTTCCGCTTTTCAGTTCGACTGCGGCTGTCGGGCTGCCTACGAGAACAGTTGCTCAGTGAGTCGCTCCGTATGGCGAGGTCGGTTGCTGACGTTGGCCGTTGCGGTCCTCGTTGCGGTCGGCTAGCAGCGCAATCTCGGGCGGCTCACGACCTCTTCGATGCCATTCACACCGAGTCGTTCGGCACCCGCCGGGGTCAGTCGACACCGGTCCTGCACATCCTCGATCGCCTCCGGGCGGATCATCGACTTGCTCCCCAGAGTCTTGCCACCTTCTCGGCCTGGTTCTCCAAGTCGAGTGTGTCGACCTGGATGCGATGGTCGGCGGCCGGGGGGTTCGCTGCGTCCGCCTCGTGCAGCATTCGGAATTCATGGTCAGTCAGCCAGACCTGACGGGACGCCGCACGCCGCATCGCCTCTGGCAAACCGACCGTCATGTGCACGATCAGGCACCCGGGTAGCTCGCGTCTGTACAGGTCGCAGGTCTCTGGCGTGAGCACGTCAGTGACGACGACCTCAATTCCCATGGTCAGGAAATTGCGTGCCAGGCTGCAGGCGTTTGTCACGCCGAGCCATTGCTGTTCCCGGCCTTCCTCTCCCTCCCACGGAGCGGCAGCACCGGTGACGACGAGTTGGCGCACGTCATCCACATCGATGAAGGCACACCTCGGGCGACGTTCCGCGAGGGTGCGCGCCGTTACGCTCTTACCCACCGCGGGTCCACCCGTGAGGACCAACGGTAGACGAGTCATTGCTCAGCCGACCCAAGTCACGTCGAAGATCCGGATCTGCTCGCGATCGTCGTCGACATGGAAGGACAGCAGCCCGAGGCCACCGAAGGTGCATTGCCGAAAGCTCGGCTCATCTCGATCGAGGCTTTGGGTCTCCCACGGCGCACCGACCAGTTTGCTGACACGTTCGACCAAAGCGTCGAATGCCGATGAAGGCAGTCCTTGCAGCTGGGCCAATGCGGATGCGTGAAACTCCACGCGATAGCTCACAGCCGATCGGACCAGCCCGGTATCGCCTGCTCGGCCGAAACGAACTCGTCAGGTCGATCCTCGCGGGTCGCTTGTAGTGCATCATCGAAGCCCGGACCGGAGTACGCGACCGCCCGCAGGCGCCAGAGGTGCAACACGTCCCGCAGTTGCTGGAAGCGCCACACCTCGTGGGCAGCATCCAGAGCGCCGTGGTACTCGCTGAGGAACTGCTCATGCCACTTCGCCGGCAACAGGCGGAGGATCTCGCTGGGGTCGTCCGGCGAGCTCTGCATCGGCTGAGCAGTCATGGCACCAGATTACTCTCAGCAGACGCACGGCGTAGCGAAGCTATCCACACCCCGCCGAACTGACTGACGGTCCTGGCGATTCTCAGAGCGAGAAACCGCAGGTGAGAAGGGTGGTCAGGGGCGGTCTCGAACCGCCGACCTTCCGCTTTTCAGGCGGACGCTCTACCAGCTGAGCTACCTGACCGGGGAGAAAACTCGGCGGCGGTGTTGTGGACACCGCCGCCTTCTCCTGGCGACCCAGACGGGACTCGAACCCGCGACCTCCGCCGTGACAGGGCGGCACGCTAACCAACTGCGCCACTGGGCCAGATGACTCGATGATCTTACAGCATCTTCGAGGTACTTCTTGCACCGGCCTTTCGGCCGTATCCCCAACGGGATTCGAACCCGCGTTACCGCCTTGAAAGGGCAGCGTCCTAGGCCACTAGACGATGGGGACTCGGACCCGCGGGAGCCGAAGCTCCAGGGACAGCCGTAAGCATAGAGGACATGTTGTCAGGCTCCAAAACGAGTTCCTGACAGGGCGCCGTACGCCGGGGAGGAGGTCGGCGTACGGCGCCCCGGGCCGGGTGGGACTGACCGGCCAGGACAGCTGATCGCGCGACGTCAGGTGGTCGCGTCGGGGGCGATCAGCTGCGTGTACTGGGCGGAGAAGAGGCTATGGAAACTCAGCGCGGGCAGGACGAAGCCCTGTGGCCGGGCCGCGTCTGCGAGGCCGTAGGCCCAGAGGGCGGACCGCATCCGTTGGTTGGGGGTGCCGTGGTGGCCGGCGCCGGTGAAGCCGCAGTCGCCCAGCTGGTAGAACATCTGGCCGAAGGCCTGGACCCGCTTCCAGTTCATCGACTCGCCGCGGGCGTGTGTGAGGAAGTACGCACTGAACGCGTCGGCCATCAACTCGGCCCACCGTGACGACTCCGGCGCGGGCAGGTCGGTCCGCATCAGCCCGTTGGAGTACTGGACCTGGTGACCGAACTCGTGCGCCAGGATCGCCTGCGGCGCGACGTCGCTCAGTCCGACCTTCGCGAAGCCCTCCAGGACGCCGTCGCCGAACACGATCCGCCGGTGCGAGGCGCCGTACCCCGGGACGCTCTCGCCGCCCGGAGCGGCGTACGCGTTGAACGTGAACAACGGCAGGTCGCCGTACCCGAGGGCTGCGCTGTTGAGCTCACGGGCGACCAAGTCGGCCGAGACCCGCGAAGCGGCCGGGTCGGCGCCGTACAGGACAGTGAACACCCGGTAGTCGCGCTCGGCGTCCAGCATGACGCGCCCGTGCGCCGGCACCAGCTCCACGTCGCTGGACGGGATGTCCCAGAACCCCTTCAGCTTCCCGAACGTCTTGTTCACGGTGTGAGTGAATTCACCCTGTACGCCGTAGCTGAGCGGGCCGCTCTGCGGGAAGTACACGGCGTCCAGCATCGCCATGTCGAACAGCAGCACGTGCAGTACGGCGAGACGCTGCTCGAAGGTCCACGACGTGACGTCGGGCAGGATCGCCGCCACGACGGGAGGCGTCGCGCTGGAGCACTCGTACTGCGTCGGATCGATGGCCGCGAGCAGGGCGTCCCGGACCGGGCTGTCGGGCAGCCCGAGCTGGGCCCTGACCGCCTCTGCGCGCTCTCGCATGGCCGGGAGGTTGTCGACGACCTGCTGAACCTCCGGCGACAGGGTCTGCGTCGCAACAGCAGCCGATGCCGGTGCGGCCGTCAGACCGAGTGACAGGCCGACGGCCGCTACCGCCGACCAGACCAGGCTCTTTCTCATGAACACTCCTAGAGGGGACCGAGGGGGCATCAGTATTGGCAGGCGCGGAGGCCGGCCACGAGGTCTTGAACCTGTCGGAATCCGGCATGGCGAGAACCTGTCGCCTGCTGATACACAGAGGCCATGGAGTCGCTCCAGGCGTTGGGTGTCTCGGGCCCGGCCGAGACGCTGTACCTCGACCTCCTGCAGAACCCGGGGAGCACGCGGGACGCGCTCACGGCGCGCTACGGCGACATCGAGGCCTGTCTGGCCGAGCTGACCGCACTGGGGCTGGTGGAGCGGGCTGACGGCTCACTGGTGGTCCGTCCACCCCGGCTGGCTATGGACGCTGTGGCGGAGCGGCACATCAGCCGGGCCGCGCTGGCCCGTGAGAGCGCCGATCTGCTCACCGAGCTCTGGAAGACGGCGGCCGGGAAGCAGGACTACCTCGAGGTGCTGCCGACGTACGACGCCGCGCAGTCCGTGCTCAACTCGGTCCAGACCGACGCCCAGGCGCAGGTCCGGGCGATGACGATGGGCAACATCGCTGCTCGCGAGCTCCGGATCGTGGAGGGCCTGTTCGAGGCGCTGCGCCGTGGCGTTCGGTACGACGTCATCTACGGAGCGCATGTCCTCCAGGACGCCGGTGCGCTGCATCTGGTGCAGGAGTGCATCGACGCGGGTGAGCAGGCACGGGTGTTCCCGCACGTACCGCTCAACATCACGATCGTCGACGAGCGGTGGGCTCTGGTCGGCGCGCGGACAGAGGTACGCCGGGGACCCGAGTTCGTCGCGCTGGTCGTGCACGACTCACCGTTGCTCGGCGGCCTGGAGCGGATCTTCGAGGCGCTCTGGCGGATCGCCGTACCGATCACCAGCAGGACCGAACTGAACGACGTGACGGCCGGTCCGAGCCTGGAGGCGAAACGGCTGCTGACCTACCTGAGCGCGGGGCTCACCGACGAGTCGATCGCCCGCGAGTTCGGCGTCAGCGAGCGCACCATCGCCCGCCGGATCGGTCGGCTCCAGGAGGCGCTGGGCGCCCAGACCAGGTTCCAGCTCGGCGTTCAGGCGTCACGTCAGGGCTGGCTCTGACTCACTACCCTGGCAGCGTGATCGAGATGAGCCGGGCGGACTTCGAGGTGCTGGTCGCGCAGGCGCTGGACGAGGTGCCGGAGGAGCTGGCGGCGCTGATCGACAACGTGGCCGTCTTCGTCGAGGACGAGCCGCCGGCCAGTGACCCGGGCCTCCTCGGGATCTACGAGGGCATCCCGCTGACCGAGCGCGGGCACTACTACGGCGGCGTCCTGCCGGACCGGATCACCATCTACCGGAACCCGACGCTGGCGATCTGCGAGACCCTCGACGACGTCGTCGACGAGGTGAACATCACCGTGGTGCACGAGATCGCGCACCATTTCGGCATCGACGACGCTCGGCTGCACGAACTCGGGTACGGCTGACCGTAGGCCGATCGCGGTTCGGTGGGGTAGCCTCGGGCGGCCGGTTTCGGGGACCGGTCCGCCTACTCTTTTGAACGATCTAGTGAGGCCTTCGCCCGTGAGCGATCAGCACCCGCCTGCCTGGAACCCGGACAACCCCACCCCGTACGGCGCCCCGCCGCAGCAGTACCCGCTGGCACAGCCGCCTGCTGCCCAGCCGTACGGCGCCCCACCACCTCAGACCGCCCCGCTGCCCGAGTACGGCCGGCCGCCGCAGCAGCACGGCCTCCCACCCCAGTACGGCACTCCACCCCAGTACGGCACTCCACCGCAGTACGACACTCCACCGCAGTACGGTCACCAGCCACCACCGCAGTACGGCGGCCGGCCCCCGCAGTACGACCCGTACCGCGCCGAGCCACCCGCCAAGCGTCCCAAGGGCCCGTGGCTCGCGGCGGCCGCCGCTGCGGTCGTACTCGCGCTCGTCGGCGGTGCCGTCGTACTCCTGACCCGCGGAGACGACACCGCCAAGGCCGACGCTCCCGGCGCCACCGCCACCTACACCGACGGGATCACCACACCCGGCGTCAGCCCCACCACCGAGCCGCCCACCACCGATCCGCCGACGACCACTCCGCCGTCCACCGATCCGCCCACGACCGAGCCGCCCTCCACCCCACCAGGAGTTGGCGAGCGGCGCCGGACGCTCAAGGACATCGACGTCGGCATCGCCGTGTACGACGACATCTACGTCGCCCCCGCGAAGGGCTGGCGCAAGACCGACTCCACGACGCGCTCGGTGGTGCTCGAGACCTCCTCCATGCCCGGTGCGGTTCTGGTCGTCGTCAGCCCGGCCGGCTGGCCTGCGCGGCTGGGCGTCGCGCAGGCGGTGAACGAGATGATCGCCGCGGATCGCATGAAGGGTGTGAAGAAGGGCGACGTCCGCACCATGCCGCCCGCGAACTCGAATATCGGCTCCCAGGCCGAGCAGCCGTACTCCGGCCGCGTCACCACCGCGAACGGCGTCGTCGTGTCCCTGGTGGCCAGGTGTACGACGATGAGTGGCGTCGAGACGGTGCACAACGTGACCGTCACGCTGTGCACCGCGGCGACCAAGGAGTCGAAGACGGCAGTCTTCAGGGCCGCCGACCGCATGCTCGCCTCCGTAGCCCGTTCGATCTGATGCCACCCCGGAATCCGGCGAGCGCCGGGACCGTGGTGCTGCTGACGGCGGCCCTCGCGCTACTGATGGTCGGTGTCTTCGCACTCGCCGGGCGGCTGGTGCACCAGTCCGAGCCTGCGGCTGCCCCGGAAGTAGCGCCGTCGGTCGTACCGTCGGTCACGTCGTCGGTCACACCGTGGCGTAATCCCCGCTTCGAGCCCGACGTCGACCGCGGCATGCCCATCGGCCACGGTGTCTTCGTCGAGGTCCCCGGCTCCTGGACGGCACGTGCGTACACCAATGTTCTCGACGCGACTTCCTGGGACCGTGGCGCGTACGTGGGCTTCAACGTGGCGATCCATCCGATGCCCTCGCTGCCGTTGCTGCTGACCGACGCGCAGGGGTACGCGGAGGTGCAGGCGATCCACGGATTCCGGGCCGGGCGGGCGCGGGTACTGCCGCCACCCAACCGCAACATCGCCGAGGCGGGCTCGATCAGTTTCACCGGCCGCCGTACCGAGGGCGGCGCGACCTATTCGCTGGCCGGTGAGTGCGTTCGGTTGCGCGGTGCGCCGCGGACCAACGACATCAGCATCAGTATCTGCTGGGCGGCGTACGTGCAGGACCTCGGGACGGTGCGTCCCGAGGTCGAGCAGATGATCGCGAGCGCGGCCCGGTCGATCTAGGAGCGGCCGAAGAGGAGTTTCCAGGGCATCAGGGCGGATTCGAGCTGGACCTTCAGGCTCATCTTGGAGACGCCCTCGGTGCGCTCCTCGAAGCGGATCGGGGTCTCGGCGATCTTCAGGCCGCGCTTGACCGTGCGGTAGTTCATCTCGACCTGGAACGAGTACCCGTTGCTCTGGATCGATGCCACGTCGATCCAGCGCAGGGTGTCCGCCTTCCACGCCTTGAACCCGGCCGTCGCGTCCTTCACGTGCAGCCGCAGGATCGCGTTCACGTAGACGTTCGCGAACGCGGACAGTGCGCGCCGGTGCCAGCCCCACTCGGCCGCGGCCGAGCCGCCCGGCACGTACCGCGAGCCGATCACCACGCCGGCCTCGGTGGTGCGCAGCATCTCGACCATGGTCGGGATGACCGAGGCCGGGTGCGACAGGTCCGCGTCCATCTGGATGACGATGTCGGCGCCCTCGTCGAGCGCGCGGGTGATCCCGGCGACGTACGCGCGGCCGAGGCCGTCCTTCACGGTCCGGTGCAGGACGCCGACCGTCTCCGGCGACGCCTTCGCCAGCTCGTCGGCGACCTCGCCCGTACCGTCGGGGGAGTTGTCGTCGACGACGAGAAGCTCCAGGCCGGGCAGGTTCAGGTCGGACAGCAGCCCGGCCAGCACGGGCAGGTTCTCCCGCTCGTTGTAGGTCGGTACGACGACCACGATCTTGGCTAGCTCACCCATGACTTTCCTTCGTCGGAGACACCGAAAGCTACCGCATCCGCGGTCAGAGCTGGGCGAGTGCCTCGTCGACCGTGCTGTAGATCTGGAACTGTCCGCCCAGCCCGGTGATGCTCAACGGGCGGTCGACGGGCCGGCCGACGCCGACCAGCGCCAGGCTGATGTTGTGCTCGCCGGCCAGGTTGCGGGCCTCGACGAGGTTGCCGAGGCCGGCCGAGCTGCAGAACGTCACGGCGGAGACGTCGATCAGGACCAGCCGGGCCGGCGGTGCGACCGCGGTGCGGATCGCTTCGGCGGCGAAGTCGGTGCTCGCGATGTCGATCTCGCCGGACATCCGGACCAGCAGGACGTCGGGCGCCAGTTCCTCGGTGACCGCGTCGAAGGTGGTGCGGATCATCTCGCCGTCCCGCGGCTCTGGGTGGCTGGTCACGCGGGTTCTCCCCCGGGGTAGCGCCACGAACGCGGGTCCTGGCGGAAATGGAACTGCCCTGCGCTCCCACCGTATGCCCCAACCTGCGAGCCTCACAACGGGTCTGCCACCGATGGACCCCGGAGCGTGACCTCCCGGTTGCAGGCGCTTCGGATTGAAGCGAACGTCGGACCCACAACGGTGATAGACACAGCGGTATGGGCGTTCTCGATGGCAAGGCTGCATTGGTCACCGGAGGGTCGCGGGGCATCGGCGCCGCGATCGTACGACGGCTCGCCGCGGACGGCGCCGTGGTGACGTTCACGTATGCGAGCAGTGACGCGGCCGCGGCCGATGTCGTGACGCAGGTCAAGGCGGCCGGCGGCCGGGCGATCGCCGTCCAGGCGGACCAGGCCGATCTGTCCGCGATCGACGAGCTGTTCACCCAGGCGGCCGAGCCGACCGGGACGCTGGACATCTTCGTCTGCAACGCGGCGCAGGCGCTGGTCAAGCCGATCGCCGACGTCACGGTCGAGGACTACGACCAGCTGTTCGCGACCAACGTCAGAGGTCCGTACTTCGCGATCCAGCGCGCCGGCCAGGTGCTGCCCGACGGCGGCCGGATCGTCGCACTGTCGACGCTGAACACCGTGGTGCCGGGCCCCGGGATCTCGCTCTACGCCGCGAGCAAGGCCGCGCTCGAGCAGTTGGTGAAGGTCGCCGCGCGGGAGTACGGGCCGCGCGCGATCACCGTCAACACGGTGTCGCCCGGCGCGACGGACACCGACATGTTCCACGATCACAACCCGCCCGCGGCCGAGGAGGCGCTGGTCGGTATCACCGCGCTCGGCCGGATGGGCGAACCGGCCGAGGTCGCGGACGTGGTCGCGTTCCTCGCCGGTCCGGACGCCCGCTGGATGACCGGGCAGAACCTGCGCGCGACCGGAGGGATGCTGGTCTGACGACCACGAGCCTGATCGCCGAGGTCGACGCCGCCGCGGACCCCGCGGTCGCGGAAATTCTCGCGCGCTACTTCCAGCTCCAGCCCGGCGGGTACGGTCACGGCGACCGGATGATCGGCGTGAAGCTCTCGACCATCCGCGGCATTCTCAAGCCGTACCTGCGGGCCGGTCTGCCGCTGCCCGAACTGGAGCAGGCGCTGACCAGCCCGGTGCACGAGCATCGCCTCGCGATCCTTTGCCTGCTGGCCGATCGCGCGTCCCGCAGTCTCAAGCCGCGGACCGCGGACGCGCACGAACTCGCCGCCATCTACGAGCTGTACCTGCGCAGTACGCCGTACATCAACAACTGGGATCTGGTGGACTGCAGCGCTCCCCAGATCGTCGGCGGGTACTTGCTCGACAAGCCGCGGGACCCGCTCTACACACTGGTTCGCTCGAGCTCGCTCTGGGAACGCCGGATCGCGCTCGTCGCCACGCTGCACCTCATCGGCGCCGGACAGACCGCCGACACCTACCAGCTGGCGGCCGAGGTGCTCGACGATCGGGAAGACCTTGTGCACAAGGCCTCCGGCTGGATGTTGCGGGAGGCAGGCAAGCGGGTGTCCGAGGACGAACTGCGCGCCTTCCTGGACCGGTACGCGACCCGCATGCCACGCACCATGCTCCGCTACGCCATCGAGCGACTCGACCCGGTCAGCCGCAAGGCCTATCTCGCGCGATAAGTCGACAAATCAGCTCTCCGTCCGGGCCTGGGCGTACGGCGGGGCCTCGAGCGCGCAATGCACGTGGTGGTCGACGAGGTGCGGTTCGCGCGGCTTGTCCCGGTCGCCGAGCGTCACCCACGCGATCACGCCGCCGGCCGCCGCGAGTCCGGCGGAGATCCACAGCGCACGGCCGAATCCGTTGTGGAAGGCAACGGGATCGAGATAGGTGTCGCCGGTGATGCCGGCCGCCATCGGGATGGCCGCGACCGCCATCAGCTGCCCGGTCCGTGCCACGGCGTTGTTCACCCCGGACGCGATCCCGGCGTGGTGGTCCTCGACCGACGCCATCACGGTCGCGGTCAGCGGCGCCACGGTCGCGACCAGGCCCAGCCCGAGCAGGACGACGGCAGGCAGTACGGCGCTGTAGTAGCTCGTGCCGGTGTCGATCCGCAACATCAGCAGGAAGCCGCCCGCCATCAGCAGCGGCCCGACGGTCATCGGGATGCGCGGGCCGATCCGGTCGGCGAGGCCACCGGCGTACCCGGACAGGACGAGCATCAGGACGGTCATCGGCAGCAGCGACGCACCGGCCCAGAGGGCGGAGTAGTGCAACGCGGTCTGGAGGTAAACCACGACGAGGAATGTCGCCGTGCCGAGCGCGCCGTACACGACGACGGTGACCAGGTTCGCGGCGGTGAAGCGGCGGTTGGCGAAGATGCTCAACGGCAGCATCGGGTGCTTGCCGCGCCGTTCCACCTCGACGAACGCCGCGAACGCGACGACTCCGATGACCAGGCTGGTCAGCACCATCGGATCGCCGAACCCGTGGTCGCCGGCGCTGATCAGGCCGAACGTGAGCGCGGCCAGACCCAGTGTCGCCAGGATCGCGCCGGTGATGTCGAGCTTGCCGGCGGCCTCCTCGTCGCGGGTCTCCGGGACGTGGCGCAGCGTCACCAGCACGGTCGCCAGTGCGAGCGGCACGTTGAGCAGGAAGATCAGTTGCCAGGAACCGCGGTCGACCAGCGTGCCGCCGACGAACGGACCGACGGCCGCCGCGACCGAGGTCAGGCCCGACCAGGCGCCGACCGCCTTGCCGCGGTCGGAGTGCTGGAAGGTGGTCTGCAGGATCGCCAGGCTGCCCGGTGTCAGCAGCGCGCCGCCGATGCCCTGCAGGACGCGGCCCGCGATCATCACCTCGAGGTTCGGTGCGATCGCGCACACGATGGAGGCCGCCGCGAACCAGATCACTCCGACCACGAACGTCCGCCGCCGCCCGAGCCGGTCGCCGAGCGAGCCGCTGAGCAGGACCAGCGAGGCGAGCATCAACATGTAGCCGTTGACGATCCACTGCAGACCGGCCATACCGGCGTTCAGGTCCTCGCCCATCGCCGGCAGTGCGACGTTGACGACCGTCCCGTCCAGGAAGGCCATCCCCGAGCCCAGCGCCGTCGCGGCCAGCACCCACCGGCCCCGCGCGGTACCCAGCGCGATCCGCTCTTCAGTCATACGGTCAGCGTGGCAGATCCAGTTGCAGTACGACGAGCGCCTTGTCCGCCGGGATCCCGGACCGGATCGCGAGGTGCGGCGGATCGCCGACCGCGCACCGGGTCTCGGTCAGCAGCGGGCAGACCGCGTTGAGGAGTCCGCTGGTGACGGTGAGGTCGGTCGGCAGCGTGTTCTCGGCGCCGGCGGTCAGTGGCCGGATGGCCGCCCCGGCCCGGGTCGGCTCCGACGGGCTGGCGAGCACCGTCGAGCCGGACAGCCGGTACGTCAATTGGATCCGGGTCGCCGCTACCGTCAACGGAATGTAGTCGGACGCGGTCAGTGTGGTGCTCCCGAGCGGCACCGACTGGTTGTCGGCGACCACTTTCAGATTTGTCACCCGCGGCGTCGTCCGGGCCATCATTCCGGGCAGGTGCTCACCGGTCGCCGGCACCTGCAGCGGCAGAATGTCGGTGGCCTCGGGCAATAGCAGGTTCTCGGTGACGTCGAACGATCCGTCCGGGCGCGGCACGGCGGTCAGCTTGATACCGGCGGTCTGCTGCCCGGTGCCCGGTGTCCGCGTCGTGTTCCGGGCGGCCGGGGCGGACGGCGGCAAGGTGCCCAGGCCCGGGCTCGGCGCAGCCGGCTTGACGGACCCGCCCGAACAGGCTGCGATCGCGCCGTACCCCAGCAACAGTGCGGCCACCGCCAGGTATCTGGTGCCGGTGCGCCGGGGTTCCTCCACCCCCGATGTGCTGGCCGGGAGGAACCCGGGGCGCCCCTCTCCTGCCACGCGGCCACCGCCCCCCAAAACGGACCTGACCGTTTCCCCTGGCGATCGGGTCGGACTTCCGCATACGATACGCCCCAATTCTCGGGGGCGGGCAATTCTTGACGCTATTTTCCGATGAACTTCGGAGGGGGAGAAGAATGCGGGGACGGAGTGTGCCCGGGCAATCCCGGGCGGTCAACACAGGTGTTTCGAGAATTCATGGTCCGGTAATTCGGCGGGTGCTTCCGCTGCTGCTCGCAGTGCTGCTCGCAGTGCTGGTCGCGGCGGCTCCGGCGCTGCTCACAGCACCGGCCGAGGCGGCCGCGGGCGCGAACCTGTACTTCGTCCAGGGCCTGCCGGGGCGCACCCTGGACATCAGCGTCGACGGCCGCCAGGTCGCGACCGGGGTGGCCGGCGGGAAGCTCGTGGGGCCGTTCGGGGTGGCCGCCGGGAAGCGGATGGTGACCGCCCGGCAGAACGGGAAGCTGGTGATCCAGCGCGAGGTGTCCGCCGGGTCCGGGGCGAGCCTGGACGTTGTCATCCATCAGCCGGTGTCGCCGACGGGCGCCCCGCTGATCACGACGTACGTGAACCAGTTGACCGCGGTGCCGAAGGACAAGGGCGGTCTGCGGGTCGCACACGACGCGGCCGTCGGTCCGGCCGACATCCGGGTGAACGGGAAGGTGCTGTTCCAGAACGTCGCGAACGGGGAATCCCTGGACGTGGTCGTTCCGGCCGCCACCTACAAGGTCGACATCGTGCCGACCGGCGCGACGTCGCCGGTGGTTCTGGGTCCGCTCGACCTGCCGGTGCAGGCCGGGTACCTGACCCGGGTGTTCGCGATCGGCGCCCCGGCGCAGAAGACGATGACCGTCGCGCTGGGCACCATCAAGGTTCCGGCCACCGGGTCGGACAAACCGGGTGTGGTGAACACCGGAACCGGCGGGCAGGCAGCAGGGCTCAACCAGGTGCAGAGCTCTGCCGGCCAGTCCGGTCTGTGGGTCGTGGTGTTCCTCGCCGCTCTCGGCGTGGCGGTAGTCACCGGCCGGAAGGTGGTTCGTCGCTGAAGCGGAAGTTGGTGTGTACGACGTTGTGCTGCCTCGCCCTGGCCGGCTGTGCGGCCGAGGCGGGCAGTGCGACGCCTTCGCCCACGGCTACGTTCAGCTTCACGGTCGGCCGTCCGCCGTCGGTCGCCGAGCCGGCCGCACCGCTGTCGACCACGCCGCTGTCGGCGCCGCCGGGGCGGATCGGCACGCCGGCTCCGAGCCAGCGGATCCGCTTCGTGCCGCAACGGATCGTGTTGCCGGGCGGCGCGAACGCGTCCGTTCTCCCGGCGACGACGGTCGCCGGCCAACTCCAGGTGCCGACGGCACAGCACGTCGGCTGGTGGGACGGAGGCGCCGAGGCAGGTGATCCGTTCGGCTCGGTGGTGCTGGCGGGGCATGTCGACAGCAAGACCGAGGGGCTCGGGTTCTTCGCCCGGTTGCCCGAGGTGCGGCGCGGTGAGGTCGTCGTACTGCGGGGCTCCGGCCACACGGCGTCGTACCGGGTCGTCTCGGTCGTGTCCGTCCGGAAGGACGCGCTCGCGACGAAGAGCGGCGCCTTCGACCAGACCGTCGACCACCGGCTCGTACTGATCACCTGCACGGGCGCGTACGACGCCTCCCGCGGCGGGTACGAGGACAACCTGGTGGTGACCGCGTTACCGACAGGCCTCGCCCAGTAGGCTCGGCCGTCATGGCCAGGTATTTCGACATCCATCCCGAGAACCCTCAGCGGCGGTCGATCGGGCAGGTGGTGGACCTGCTGCGTGGGGACGGGCTGATCGCGTACCCGACCGACTCCTGCTACGCGCTCGGCTGTCAGCTGGGCAACCGGGACGGGATCGACCGGATCCGCACGATCCGGCACCTGGACGACCGGCACCACTTCACCCTGGTGTGCGAGAACTTCGCGCAGCTCGGTCAGTTCGTGCACATCAGCAACGCGGTGTTCCGCTCGATCAAGGCGGCCACGCCGGGCAGCTACACGTTCATCCTGCCGGCCACCAAGGAGGTCCCGCGCCGGCTGCTGCACCCGAAGAAGAAGACCGTCGGTGTGCGGATCCCGGACCACGTGGTCACGCAGGCGCTGGTCGCCGAGCTCGGCGAGCCGCTGGTCTCCAGCACCCTGCTGCTCCCGGGTCACGAGGAGCCGATGACGCAGGGCTGGGAGATCAAGGAAGAGCTCGACAACCAGATCGACGCGGTCATCGAGGGCGAGGCGGGCACCGAGCCGACCACCGTCGTGGACTTCTCCGACGACGGCCCCGAGGTGGTCCGGGTGGGCTCGGGAGACCCGGCCCCGTTCGAGTGAACCCTTGCGATTCGCAAGAAACTGCCTGATGGTGGCGGGTGAGCGTTAGTCAGTTACCTCACCCGCCCCGGAGGGACTCATGCGACGTGCTCTGCTCGCCCTGACCGTTCTGCTCCTCACCGCGCTGCTGCCGGCCTCCGCGCAGGCCTACGCCAACGCCTTCTTCCCGACCCAGAGCAGCGGCAACCGCGGCGCCGACGTCCAGGCGATCCAGTTCCTGCTGCAGTACGCCGGGCAGTCCGTCGACGCGGACGGCGTCTTCGGCGCGACCACGGTCACGGCCGCGAAGGCGTTCCAGGCCGCCAAGGGCCTGGGCGTCGACGGGATCGTCGGACCGCAGACGTGGGGAGCGCTGACGCCGACGCTCCGCTCCGGTGACAGCAACGCGGCGGTGAAGGCGTTGCAGGCCGAGCTGAACGCGAAGCGCCGCCTCAGCCTCCCGGTCGACGGTGTCTTCAGTACGGCGGTCCGCGACGCGGTCGTGTCGTTCCAGTCGCACGCGGGCATCGGCGCGGACGGCATCGTCGGCCCGATCACCTGGCGCAATCTGGCCTGGCACTACGACTACCCCGACTTCAGCGCGAACCTGTGCGACCAGGACCCGGACGGCAACGGTACGGCGGCCAACTGGGCAGCCGCTGCGCCGGTAGCGCAGCTGGAAGCCGCGGCTCGTTCGTTCGCATCCACCAGCCAAGGCAAGGTCCCGTACGGCGACGCGGGCTTCGAACACGGCGGTGACATCCCCGGCCACGCCAGCCACGACAACGGGATGGACATCGACATCTGGCCGATCCGCACCGACAACGGCCAGTGCACCGCGGGCCGGATCACCTGGGAGTCCACGACGTACGACCGGGCCGCTACCCGCCAGTTGATCCAGGCCGTCCGCGCCGCGGCGCCGGGCCATGTGAAGTACATCTGGTTCAACGACCCGACCCTGATCAGCGAGGGCCTGACGCAGCAGTGGCCGGCCCACGACAACCACCTGCACCTCCGCTACTGCGAGAAGGTCCACCCGAACAGCACCTACGTCTGCTGACACACTGTCCGGCGTGACCTACACCCTCGATCTGAACCCCGACGAGCTGCTCACCACGACCCGTACCGTCCGCAAGCGGCTCGACCTCGAGCGGCCGGTGCCGATGGAGCTGATCCGGGAATGCATCGAGATCGCGTTGCAGGCCCCGTCGGGCAGCAATCGGCAGACGTGGCACTGGTTGGTGATCACGGATGCCGAGAAACGCGCCGCGGTCGGCGAGTACTACCGGCGGGCCGTCGAGCAGTACCTGGCCGGACCGGGTGCGGCGGGCAAGCTGCACGCCGACGACCCCAAGCGCGGGCCGGTCCAGCGCCGGGTCGGCGACAGTGTGGCCTACCTGGGCGAGCGGATGGGGCAGGTGCCGGTGCTGGTCATTCCCTGCCTGGAGGTGCGGAAGCTGCCGGCCGGAAACCAGGCCGGGCTGTGGGGCTCGATCCTGCCGTCGGCGTGGAGCTACATGCTCGCCGCGCGGGCCCGCGGCCTCGGTACGGCGTGGACGACGCTGCACCTGACCTACGAGCAGGAGGTGTCCGAGCTGCTCGGGCTGCCCGAGGAGATCCGGCAGACGGTGCTGATCCCCACGGCGTACACGCTCGGGACCGGCTTCAAGCCAGCCGCCCGGCAGCCGCTCGACGACGTCCTGCACGTCGACGGCTGGTGATCAGGACGCCGCCATCTCCTCGATGGTCAGGCCGCTGAGGACCGACCGGGGCTCGGTGACGGTCAGGTCGAGGTCCGGGTCGGCGTCGGCGTCCTTCACCTTCACCAGCAGCCAGTCGCCGCCGGTGCGGGTGAATGCCCAGGCGCCGTTGAGCTTGACGCCGTGCAGTTGCACCTTCAAGTGTCCGCGGTCGATCGCCTCGGCCGGGTCGACCAGTTGCTGCCGGTCGTCGCGGGTCAGGTTTGTGTAGACGCCGGCGTCCCACACGATCACCGCACCGCTGCCGTACTGCGCGTCACGATGCACACCCTCGTACGACGCGTACTCGAGGTCGTGGTCGCTCGTGAACACCGCGAGCCGCTTCACGATCGGGTCCAGCGACGGCCCGCGCGGCACGGCCCAGGACTTCAGCACCCCGTCCACCTCCAGCCGTACGTCGTAGTGCAAGCGCCGGGCATCATGCAGTTGCACTACGAAGATCGGCCTGGCCAACGGTGGCTCCTGACGAATTCGAGTTACCGCTAACGGTCTGTCATCTTGCGGTTGTAGGCTGGCCCCTGGCTGAGCAACCAGCCCTCCACACTCTCCTCCATCATCCGCCCCTGTCACGAAGCAGGTGCCATGCCCGTAGCCCCCTCACCGGCGCGGCCGATCGCCGTACAGATCCGCATCGGCGGACGCTGGATCGCGGGTCAGGAGCTGGGCCGCCGGACCGGAGCGGCCGGGACCGACGAGGTTCTCGTCAGTCACCACGGCCATCTCGTCTGGATCGACCAGCACCAGGTCCGCGAGTCCCGAAGCTGAAACCCCTTACGGACAAGGGCTTTCAGCAAAGAGCTTTCGCAACCAGGTTACCGATCTCGATCGCGGACGCCGACCCACTCGGGTCGAACAGCGTCCGGGTCAACGCGAACGTGACGCCTGAGCGGGTGTCCGCCCAGGCGACGCTGCAACCCATGCCTGGCCACCCGAAGGTCGCCGGGCTCTCCTCGGCGCTCGACCCCAACCGCCCGATCGAGTAGCCGAGCGCCAGCGTCGCCGGATTGCCGAGCAGTTCGTCCTGCGCGACCAGTGCCGGCCCGGTGATCACCGGCACGGCCTCCGGCCGGACCAGTCGCACTCCGTCGACCTCGCCGATCAGGGCGGCGTACAGCTTGGCGATTCCGCGGGCGGTCAGGATCGCGCTCGACGCGTCCTCGATCGCGAGCAGCTCGGGCCGGTTGACCACCGCGGCCCGCGGCTGCATCGCGCGCGGGACGACCTGCTCGAACATTCCGGCCAGCATCGCGAATGTCTCCTCGGCGCCCTCGGGCTCCACCAGTTGCGCGAGCCGGTGCCGCTGGTTCCCGGGCAGGGCGAAGAACACGTTTTCCTCGATGCCGAGCGGGGTCAGGACCTCCCGCAGTACCTCGGAGATCGTCCGGCCGGTCGCGCGCCGGACGATCTCGCCGACCAGGATGCCGAACGTCTCGGCGTGGTACGTCATCTTCGTGCCAGGCTCCCACCAGGGCTCCGCGGCGGCGAGGCGGTCCGCCTGTTCAGACAGCGTTTTCCGGGTTGTTCCGGGCGGCAGTGCGGGGAGGCCGACCGAATGGGTCAGCACGTGCCGCAACGTCGCCGTGTCCTTGCCGTGCGCCCCGAATTCGGGCCAGATCTCGACGATCGGCCGGTCGTAGTCGAGGACACCGCGATCCACCAGCACGTTGGCGACCGTCGCGGACGCGCCCTTTCCGGTGGACGCGGCGAAGTACAACGTCTCGGGCGTGACGCCGTCGCCGGCGACCGCGTCCACGACCAGCTCGCCCTGCCGGTACACCGCGACCTGCAGACCGAGCTCGGTCCCGGCCAGCTCGTCGATCCGCCGTTGTACCTGGTCCTGAAGATCCATCCGTCCATCCTCTCTCTCGCGGGTACGTCGGAGACCGGGCGGAGCTTTTGACACACTGCGCTGGTGGAACTGCGGCAGCTGGAGTACTTCGTGGCGGTGGCGCACGAGCGGAGCTTCACGCTGGCCGCCCGCCGGTTGCACGTGGTGCAGAGCGCGGTCAGTGCCGCGATCTCCGCGCTGGAGAAGGACCTGAAGGTCACGCTGTTCGAGCGCAACGCGCAGCGCGTGGTGCTGACCGAGGCCGGTACGGCGTTGCTCCCCGAGGCGCTCGCCGTGCTCGACGCGGTCCAGGGCGCCCGGGACGTCGTCGACGAACTGGGCGCCGGGATGCGCGGGCGCGTGCGCGTCGGACTGCTGCCGGGGCTCGGGCTGATCGACCTGCCGGCAGCCGCGGGTGAGTTCCGCCGCCGGCATCCGAACGTCGAGCTGCAGTTGCGGGTCGAGCCGGAAGGGTCCGCCGGCGTCGTCGTCGGGCTCCGGAACGGCGATATCGACGTCGGTTTCCTCGGCGTCGCGCAGGGCAGTGTGCCGCGCGAGCTGACCGCCTGGGAACTGCTGCGGGTTCCGCAGGTGCTGGCGGTACCGGTCGGGCATCGGCTGGCCCGCCGGCGGTCGGTGCGGGTGGCCGACCTGGCCGACGAGGCGTTCGTGGACTTCCCGCCGGGCTTCGGGACGCGGACGCTGATCGACCAGAGGTTCGAGGCCGCCGGGATCGAGCGGCGCGTGGTCGTCGAGGCGATCGGCATCGAGAACGGCGTGCAGTTCCTGTCCCACGGGGTCGGCCTCGGCATCCTTCCGGCGTACGCCGTCGCGGGCGTCGACGCGCTCCGGGCCGTGCCGATCGCGGACGAGACGTTCCAGTGGTCGCTGTACATGGCGACGTTGAAGCGGCGGAAACCGACCGCCGCGCTGCGTGCTCTGCTCGGCCTGGTGGGCAGTCACCTGAACCAGCCGCCCGGCACCGAGCTCGGCCGGGACTTGGATCAACAGAATTGATCTTCGCATCGTTTTGATTCGTTGGATTTGATCCATCCAGCGGCGCACGATCGAGATGTCAGCAGCACACGACATCGAGATCAGGAGCAGGAACGATGACTGAACGAGTGGCGATCGTGACCGGTGCGTCGAGCGGGATCGGCCGCGAGGCCGCGATCCGGCTCGGCCGCGACGGCTTCGCCGTGGTGATCGGGTACGGCGGCAGCCGGGCCGGTGCCGAGCAGACCGTCAAGGAGGTCGAGCAGGCCGGCGGCCGCGCGATCGCGGCGCAGGCCGACGTGGCCGACGAGACCGCGGTGAGCGCGCTGTTCGACCGGGCCGAGGCCGAGTTCGGCGGTGTCGACGTGGTCGTCAACGCGGCCGGGATCATGCCGCTGGCGCCGATGGCCGAGCTCGACCTGGACGTGTTCGACCAGGTCGTCCGGACCAACCTGCGCGGCACCTTCGTGGTCGACCAGCAGGCTGCCCGGCGGGTCCGGGACGGCGGCGCGATCGTCAACATCAGCAGCTCGCTGACGCTGCTCGCGCGCCCGGCGTACTCGGCGTACGCCGCGAGCAAGGGCGGCGTGGAGGCGATCACGCTGATCCTGGCCCGCGAGCTGCGCGGCCGGAACATCACCGTCAACGCGGTCGCCCCCGGCCCGACCGCGACGCCGCTGTTCCTGAACGGCAAGCCGCAGGAGCTGATCGACCGGATCACCGCCGAGCCGCCGCTCGAGCGCCTCGGCCGGCCCGAGGACATCGCCGAGATCATCGCGTTCCTGGCGGGCCCGGCGCGCTGGATCAACGGCCAGGTCATCTACGCCAACGGAGGTTCGGCAGCATGAGCAAGGTCGTTCTGATCAGCGGCGCGTCCAGCGGTTTCGGGGCCCTGACCGCCCGGGCCCTCGCCGACGCCGGGCACACCGTGTACGCCGGGATGCGCGACATCGCCGGCCGGAACGCGTCGGCCGCCGCCGGCGCCAAGCAGTACAGCGCCGACCTCCGGCCGATCGAGCTCGACGTGAGCTCGGACGAGTCCACCCAGCAGGCGGTCCGCACCGTGGCCGGCGAACAGGGGCGGCTCGACGTACTGATCCACAACGCCGGTCACATGGTCACCGGTCCGGCCGAGGCCTTCACGCCGGAGCAGTTGCTCGACCTCTACGACACCAATGTCGTCGGCACCCAGCGGCTGAACCGCGCCGCCTTGCCGGTGCTGCGCGAGCAGCGCGACGGTCTGGTGGTGTGGGTCGGTAGTTCGAGCACCCGTGGCGGCACACCGCCGTACCTCGCGCCGTACTTCGCCGCGAAGGCCGGCATGGACGCCATGGCGCAGAGCTACGCGCTGGAGCTGGCCCGGTTCGGGATCGAGACGACGATCGTCGTCCCGGGCGCGTTCACCCACGGCACCAACCACTTCCTGCACAGCGGAACGCCGGCCGACGCCGACGTGGTCGCGGCGTACGAGACGCAGTACGCCGGACTGATGGACCAGGTCGGTCAGCGACTGGCCGAGCTCGAACCGGAGTGGTCGGACGTCGCCGAGGTCGCGACGCTGATCGCCGAGGTGGTCGGCACCGAGAAGGGCAAGCGGCCGTTCCGGGTCAGCTACGACCCGTCCGACGACGGAGCGGTCGTGGTGAACGCGGTGGCCGACCGGATCCGTGCGGAGTTCCTGCGCCGAGTCGGCCTCGACGACCTGCTGCATCCGGTCGCGTGATCGACCGGCACGCCCACTTCCTGCTGCCGGAGTACGTCGCGGCGGCGGAGCGGGCGGGCCACCTCCGGCCGGACGGGATGTCCCGCTGGCCGGAGTGGTCGGTCCGGCAGCACCTGGCGGCGATGGACGCGGCGGGGACCGAGAAGGCGGTCCTGTCGGTCCCGTCGCCCGGCGTCCACTTCGGCGACGACTTCCGCGCCCAGGTGCTGTCCCGCAGGATGAACGAAGCCGCGGCCGAGCTGGCGCGCGACCATCCGGGACGGTTCGGCTTCTACGCCAGTCTGCCGTTGCCGGACGTCGAGGGCGCGGTGGCCGAGGCCGGCTACGCGTACGACGCACTGCACGCCGACGGCGTCGTCCTGCTCAGCAACGCAGGCGGGCAGTACCCGGGCGACCCCTCCTGGGAACCCTTGTGGCGAACGCTGAACGACAGGTCCGCGACGGTGCTGCTGCACCCGGCCTCGCCCCCGCAGTGGCGCCAGGTCGCCCTCTACCGACCCCGCGCGATGATCGAGTTTCCCTTCGATATCGCGCGAGCAGTCGCCGACCTGGCACTCACTGGAGTCCTCACACGTCACCCGGACGTCCAGGTCATCGTGGTTGACGACGAACTGCTGGCCCCGCTGGCTCAACGCATCGAGCGGCTGTCCGGAGTGACGCTGCCGCCACTGTGCCCGGCTGGCGGCAGCGGCTACTGCTGCGCCGTCGCGTAGTCGAGAGCGAACCGGGTGGTCCGTTCCACCTCGGAGTCCGTTCCGACCGGGCAGACGAGGAACTCCGTGGTCCCGGCGTCCGCGAAGCGCTGCAGTTCCTTGGCCACCGTCTCCTCGTCACCGAGCACCGCGGTGTCCTCCGGGCCCGCCTTGCCGCCACGGTCCAGGACAGCGCGGTACGCCGGCATTTCACCGGCGGCCCCGAACCGCTCGCGGATCCACTGCCGCGTGCCGTCCGGGTCATCCGTGACCGCGACGCAGACGCCTGCGACCACCTGCGGTACCGGACGCCCCGCCGCGGCCGCCGCCCGGTCGATCGTGGGGCGGATGAAGTCCTCGATCACCTCGGGGCCCGCCCAGCTGGTCGTCGTACCGGCGGTCAGCTCGCCCGCGGTCTTCAGCATCCGCGGGCCGAGCGCGGCCAGGATCAGCTCGGGCGCCTCGGCGCCGGCGATGTCCAACTGGCCGCGGGCGGTCAGCCGCTCGCCGGCATAGTCGGTCGGCTCACCGGCGAGCAGCGGCCCGAGTGCCTCGACGTACTCGCGCACGTACGCCGCCGGGCGGTCCATCGACAGGCCGAGCATGCCCTCCACCATGTGCGGGTGGCTCGAGCCGACGCCGAGTGTCAGCCGGTTGCCGGTCAGCACCTGCACGCTGAGCGCCTGGGCCGCCAGTGCGAGCGGATGCCGCGGATACACCGGAACGACGCCGACGGCGTACCCGATGCTCGAGGTGTACGGCGCGACGCCCGCGATCAGCGTCAGCGCGTCCCAGCCGAGCCGCTGGCTGAACCAGATCCGGTCGATGCCCGCGTCCTCGGCAGCCTTGGCCGCGGCGCCGATCTCGTCGACAGGCCGGCCCTCTTCGTCGATCCACAGTCCGATTCTCATGTCCACCAGTCAACGGAAGCGGCGGCCGCCGACCCAGACGCAGTTACGCTGTGCAGCGATAAGGGATCGTGATCGCCGGAGGTGTCCGATGGAGCTGCGGCAGCTGCGGTACTTCGTCACCGTCGCCGAGGAACTGCACTTCGGACGGGCCGCCGAGCGGCTGAACATCGTGCAGCCGGCCGTCAGTCAGCAGGTCGCCCGACTCGAACGTGAGCTGGGCCTGCGGCTCCTCGACCGCTCGTCGCGCCACGTGCGGCTGACCGGCGACGGCGAGCGGATGGTGCGCGAGGCGCGGGCCGTCCTGGCCGCGGCCGATCGTGCTTCGGAGGTGGCCGCGGAGCTGGCGTCCGGGCGTTCCGGCGTACTGCGCATCGGCACCGCCCCAGGCCTTCGCGACCGCCTCGAGCGCGGCCTTGCGACCCTCCGCACGCACACGCCGGACCTCGAGATCCAGGTGAGCTCCGGGTCGACGGCGGAGTATCTGACTGCGCTGCGTTCGGGGGATCTGGATGTCGCGTTCGTTCGCGGTGAGGTCGCGGCCGTGGACCTGCGGGTCATCGAGCTCTGGCGCGATCCGCTGTCCGTGCTGGTCCCGACGGCGTACCGCGCGGACGACGGTGTGAAGCTGATCGACCTGGCCGGACTACCGCTGCGGTTGCCCGACGACCCGTGGCTGCAGGACCACCTCGTGACGGCCTGTCGGGAGGCCGGGTTCGAGCCGCGGATCGGGCGGCCCATCGACGACTTCGAGGCGGCGGTCGTGGAGATGTCGACGGGTTCGCCGGCGTGGACCGTGGTGTACGGAACGGCGTGCGAGGCGGCCGAGGGCGCCTTGTGGATGGGACCGCTCAATCCGCCCAGGACGGCCCCCGGGAACCTGCTGACGGTGGCGGGGCAGTCGTCCGAGTGCGTCGACCTACTGGTCGCGGCGTTCGGATGAGGACCTCCGGCGGGCCCTGACAGCTCCGCCGGAGGCCGGGTGTTGATTACTCAACAAGCACCGGATCGTACGGTGGAAATCGCGTTCCGAGGAGGGTCCGTCTCATAATTGGTCAGGGAACTTTCGGTGGCTCCCGGTGCACGATCGCTGACGGTGCGGGATTAAAGTTGGTAGTCGCAACCAAATACCGGGCTGGGTGAGGACCCAAGTCAGCCGTTTCCGCCTCGGGGACAGCGCACGTCGCTGCCCCCGGTCGTAGCGTTCCCGCCGTACGAAACGGAAACCGATGTCTGCCACCCAGACCCCGCCGGCCCCCGGCGCCACCCCGACCCGGTACCGCTCGCGGTACGCCGCCGACGCGCCGGCCGCACCACCGCCGGCCGCATCCGGTGACCCCGAGCTCTCGCACCGCGAGATCCTGGAGATCCTCGCCGGGCTGCTCGCCGCGCTGTTCACCGCGGTGCTCAGCTCGACCATCGTCAGCAACGCGCTGCCGACGATCATCGCGGACCTCGAAGGCACGCAGACGCAGTACACCTGGGTGGTCACCGCCAGCCTGCTCGCGATGACCGTGTCCACGCCGGTGTGGGGCAAGCTGTCCGACCTGGTCAGCAAGAAGCTACTCGTTCAGCTCGCGATCATCCTGTTCGTGATCGGCTCGATGCTGGCCGGCGCCGCGCACAACGTGCCGTTCCTGATCGGGGCGCGGGTCCTGCAGGGGCTCGCGATGGGCGGGCTGATGGCGCTCGCGCAGGCGATCGTGGGCGCCGCGATCCCGCCGCGCAACCGCGGCCGGTACTCGGGGTACATGGGCGCTGTGATGGCGCTCGCGACCGTCAGCGGCCCGCTGGTCGGCGGGGTGATCGTCGACACCTCGTGGCTCGGCTGGCGGTGGTGCTTCTACGTCTGCGTGCCGCTCGCCGTCGTGTCGCTGATCGTCCTGCAGCGGTTCCTGCAGTTGCCGGTGGTGAAGCGTCGCGTCCGGATGGACTATCTCGGCGCGGTGCTGATCGCGGGTGCGGCCAGCCTGCCGCTGATTTGGGTGTCGTTCGCGGGTGCGCACTTCCCGTGGTGGTCGTGGCAGACCGGCGCGTACCTGGGCGGTACGGCGGTGCTCGCGATCCTGGCCGTGGTGGTCGAGACCCGGGCCGCCGAGCCCCTGGTGCCGATGCGGGTGGTCCGGGAGCGGACCACGGCGCTGGCAATCGTCGCCAGCGTGGCGGTCGGGATGGGGATGTTCGGCAGTGCGGTGTTCCTCGGGCAGTACTTCCAGGTGGCGCGCGGGTACAGCGCGACCGAGGCCGGGTTGCTGACGATCCCGATGATGTTCGGCTCGTTCCTCGGGTCGGTCGGGTCGGGGCAGCTGATCACGCGGTTCGGCAAGTGGAAGCGGTACCTGGTGGTCGGCGCGCTGTTCCTGACCGCGGGTCTCGGGCTGCTCGGGACGATCGACCACACCTCGCCGTACTGGTACGTCGGGCTCGGGATGCTTGCCATGGGCATCGGGATGGGCATGACGATGCAGAACCTGGTGCTCGCGGTGCAGAACACGGTGGACGTCAGCGAGGTCGGGGCGGCGAGCGCGACGGTGACCTTCTTCCGCAGCCTCGGCGGCGCGGTCGGGGTGTCCGTGCTCGGCGCGATCCTCGCCACCCGGGTGACGGATCTGATCACCGAGCACCTGCGCGACCTCGGCCCGGCCGCGGCCTCCGGCGGCTCGGGCAGCCTGCTGGACGTGAACTCGTTGCCGGCCCCGGTCCAGGAGATCGTCCGGCACGCGTACGGCGACGCCACCGGGCGGATCTTCGTGATCGCCGCCGGGGCCGCCGTGGTGAGTCTGCTCGCGGTGCTGTTCATCCGCGAGGTCCCGCTGCGGCAGACGGTGGCGATGCGGACCGATGACGCAGAGGCCGGCGCCCCGTCGTACCAGGAGATCTCCGACGATCCGGCCGAGCGGGCTGCCGTCGTCGCGCTGGACGTGATCACGTCGGCGGAGCGTACGGCGCGCGAACGCGAGCGGGAGGCCAGCGAACGGGTGCAGGCCGCCGCGCACACGATCCGGCAGATGCGGACCGACGTCGCGGACCTGTTCACCCGCGTGGACCAGCAGATCGCCGCGCTCGAGCACACGCTCCCCGATGCCGACCTCCCGGAGCCCGCCGCCGCGATCCTCGACGCGCAGCGCCCGGCCGGCGAGCTCGTCGACGAACTCCGCCGGTACGAGCTCAGCGTGCTGAGCGCCAGCCAGCGCACCGCCGACCACCTCCGCGAGACCGCACACGCCGAGGCGAAGCAGCTCCTCGCCGAAGCCCGCGCGGAAGAACAGGAGATCCGCACCCGCATCGCCGAGCTGGAAGCCGTGGAGGATCGCCTCCTCGGCACCATCCGCACCAACCTCGCCACCACCCCAGCAGCCCCCACCCGGACGCCCGAGCCGGTCGCCTCCGCCCACCCGCCGGCACCCGGCCCTGCCTCCGCGCATCAGACCTTCGCACCCAGCCCCGCCCGGCCGACCCATGCGCCGACCTCCCCCGACGGTGCGCCGACCTCCGCCTCCGGCAACGGCTACCCCGACCACGCCGCCGACCGCCAACCCTTTGGCTGACCCGCCGAGTCGTGGCGAAAGGCTCCGGCCCGCTTCGCCGAGTCGTGAGAAATGGTCGCCGCGGGCAGCCTTCTTCCACGACTCGGCGGAGGACGGCCGGGGTGACGGGGCTGTCGGAGCGGGGTGGCATGCTTCGGGGTACGGCGTCGGGTGAGGAGCGGGTGTGGGGTTGTGGGACGTGGAGCAGGTGGTGGGGCTCGCGCCTGATGCCGCGTCGGTGAAGGCCGGGCAGGGGTTGGCTCGGGGGGAGAAGTGGTCGGGCGCGGGGGCTACGGATCGTGCGGTCTGGGGGTTGTGCCAGGGGAGTGGACAGCAGCCGTACCAGACCGGCGTGGACCTGAGCGGCCCGGCGTACAAGTGTTCTTGCCCGTCGCGGAAGTTCCCCTGCAAGCACGCGCTCGGGCTGCTGTTGCTGTGGGCGAAAGGCGAGGTGCCGGCGGCGGGCGAGCCGGACTGGGTGCAGACCTGGATCAGCCAGCGTGCCGAGCGGCCGGAGCGGAAGCCGGGCGAGGTCGCCGACCCCGTCGCGGCACAGGAGCGGGCCGCCCGGCGGGCGGACCGGGTGTCGGCCGGCCTGGCGGAGTTGGCCGGCTGGCTGGACGACCAGGTCCGGCAGGGCCTCGGCGGATTCGACCAGCGGGCGTACGCCGAGCTGAGCCGGCTGGCGGCCCGCATGGTCGACGCGCAGGCGCCGGGAGTGGCAGGAGCGGTACGCCGGGCAGCGGCTGCCGTCGGGCGCGGTCACGGCTGGCCGGGTGAGCTGCTCGAAGAGCTGTCCCTGATCCACTTGGTCGTCGCCGCGCACGGTCGCCTCGCGGACCTTCCGCCGTCCCTCGCCGACACTGTGCAGAGCCGCATCGGCTGGACGACCGAGACCGCGCGCGTGCTCGCGGACGGCGAGAAGGTCGAGGACGACTGGCTGATGCTCGGCCGGGTGGTCGAGCCGGACGAGCGGCTCACGGTCCGCCGGGTGTGGTTGCGCGGGGCAACGACCGGGCGGATCGGGCTGATCCTGACGTTCGCAGCCGCCGGGCGACCGCTGGACCCGCTGCCCGCCCGCCCCGGCGAGTATGTCCCGGGCGCGCTCTCGTTCTACCCGGGGGCGCTGCCGATGCGCGCCCTCCTGACCCAGACCGATCCGCGGCGGCCGGCGTCGCGCCCAGCTGGTCTCACAGTCCGCCAGGCATTGGCGTCGTACGTCGAGTCCCTGGCCGCCGACCCGTGGAACGAGCGCTGGCCGCTGGTCCTGCGGGATGTCCGCCCAGCGCCGTACGGCGACGGGTGGGCGCTCGTCGACGCCGACGGCGACGGGTTGGAACTGCTGCCGGGGTGGGATCCGATGAAGCTGCTGGCCGTGTCGGCGGGCGACCCGGTCACCGTGGCCGGCGAATGGAACCGCGCCGGCCTCCGCCCGATGACCTGCTGGCGTGACGACCGGCCGGTGATCTTGTGACCAGCGACGATCGGATGGCGGCAGCGTGAAGGGCTGGGACGGCCTGGTTAGTTCGGCGTTGCTCGGCACCGACCGGCGGCCGGTGCACTTCGAGGAGCTGCCGGAGCACATCCAGGCGCGCCTCGGGGAAGGCAACCTACTCGACGCCGCCGCGCTCGCGACCGTGTACAAGCGGGCCGGTCGCAGACCCCTGCGTGGTCTCGAACCGCTCCCGGCCGCGCCCGGCGAGGACCGGCCCTTGCCGCGACCCGGGGCGGTGCGACGACTGGCCGCGATGCTGGGCGGATTCCAGACGTCCGCGCTGGGTGAGTGGCTGCGGACGGCGGACGCCAACGGGTGGGGTGTGCCGCCCGAACACCTGCCCGCGCTCGCCGACTACGCGCGCAACCGTGCCCAGTACCGTCCGCTCGTCATCGCCGTGGCCGGGCGTCGCGCGCGGTGGCTCGCGGAACTCAACCCCGAATGGCGGTTCCTGCACGCGGCGGTTGCTGAGAGCAACGATCCGGAGCTGTGGACGCACGGGAACGCGATCCAGCGGCGGACCTGGCTGCGCGCCGCCCGCAGTCAGGATCCGGACGCTGCCCACGCAGCGTTGGTCGAGGTCTGGCCGGCCGAGTCCGCAGCAACCCGCGCGGACTTCCTCGGGTTGTTCGCCGACAACCTCGCGCTGCCGGACGAGGAGTTCCTGGAGTCCGCGCTCGACGACCGTTCCCGCGAGGTACGGCGGCTGGCCGCGCGACTGCTCGCCCGCCTGCCGGGATCGCAGTACGGCGTGCGCATGACCGAGCGGCTGCACTCTCACCTGACCCCGGCGCAGGGTGTGCTCGCGGTCGACCTGCCGCGCCGGCTGACCCAGTCGATGGAACGCGACGGTCTCGACTCGCAGAACCCGGAAGGTGTCGGCAAACGGGCCTGGTGGTTCCAGCAGATCGTCGCCAACACGCCCCTGGCGGCGATGGACATCGCCTGGCTGCGCACACCTGTCGAGGGATGCGCGCCCGGGGTGTTGCAAGCAGGCTGGGCAGAGGCGGCGATCCGCGAGGGCGCCGTCGGTTCGGAGCCGGACGACACTGCCGGGCGGGCCGCCGAATGGGCGCGGGAGTTGTTGCTGGCGAACGCCGACCTCGGCAGCCGCGGTCCGGCCGAGCTGCTCCGTCTGCTGCCACCGAACGAGTGGGCGAGCGCCGTCGACGTACTGCGCAAGTCCGTCGACGTCGCCGAGTTGGTGGGCGGCCTGCCCGTACCGTGGCCGGCTCCGCTGGGCCGGATGATTCTCGACCAGCTCGCCAAGGTCGGTACCAACCGCGCCTGGGCCCGCCTCGCCAGTATCGCGGCCCGCGCGGTGCCGCCCGACGTACTCGACCATCCGATCACCCGCGAACCGACCGGCGAGGAAGACACCTGGCTTCGCCGCCTCGTCGAGACCCTGACCTTCCGCCGCGAGATGTACGAGGAGCTCACATGAACGAAGTACTGCGCCCGCACGCGGAGGTCGAGTATGCCGACGAGCTGCAAGCGCTGCGCGCGACGGACGACCGGCCGCGACCGCCGGCGTGGCAGCTCTCGCCGGCCGCCGTGGTCACGTATCTGCTCGGCGGGAAGGCCGGTGACACCGAGATCTCACCGAAGTACGTCGGCCCGCGCCGGCTGATCGAGGTCGCGGTCGCCACGCTCGCGACGGATCGCGCGCTGCTGCTGCTCGGCGTACCGGGAACGGCGAAGACGTGGGTCAGCGAGCACCTCGCGGCCGCGATCAGCGGCGACTCGACCCTGCTGGTGCAGGGGACCGCGGGCACCGCCGAGGAAGCGATCCGGTACGGCTGGAACTACGCGCAGCTGATTGCCCAGGGCCCCAGTGAGGCGGCGCTCGTGCCGAGTCCTGTCCAGCGCGCGATGGCGGACGCGAAGATCGCCCGGATCGAGGAGCTGACCCGGATGCCGTCCGACGTCCAGGACGCGCTGATCACGATCCTGTCCGAGAAGGCGCTGCCGATCGCCGAGCTGGCCACGGAGGTCCAGGCCCGCAAGGGATTCAACGTCATTGCCACCGCCAACGATCGCGACAAGGGCGTCAACGAACTCTCCAGCGCGCTCCGTCGGCGGTTCAACACCGTCGTCCTCCCGCTGCCCGACTCCGCCGAGGACGAGGTGGAGATCGTCTCCCGCCGGGTCGCCCAGCTCGGCTCGGCGCTCGAGCTGCCGCAGCCCGACGACGCGCTGGAGGAGATCCGCCGGGTGGTGACGATCTTCCGCGAGCTCCGCTCCGGCCGCACCGAGGACGGTCGGACCGCGGTGAAGTCCCCGTCCGGCACACTCTCCACCGCCGAGGCGATCAGCGTCGTCACCGGCGGCCTCGCCCTCGCGGCGCACTTCGGCGACGGCGTGCTGCGGCCGACGGACGTGGCCGGCGGCATCCTCGGCGCGGTGGTCAAGGACCCGTCGGCGGATCGCGTCGTGTGGTCGGAGTACCTCGAGACCGTGGTCCGGGAACGCGACGACTGGGCTCCGTTCTACCGCGCCTGCCGAGAGATCTCCGGATGACCGTTCACCTGCTCGGGATCCGGCATCACGGACCGGGGTCGGCGCGGGCGGTGGCGGCCGCGCTGGCCGAACTGCGGCCGGACATCGTCCTGATCGAGGGACCGCCGGAGGCCGACAAGATCGTCGAGCTGGCGGCGTCGGAGGAGATGGAGCCGCCGGTCGCGCTGCTGGCCTACGCGGTGGACGACTCGACGCGCGCGGCGTTCTGGCCGTTCGCGGTGTTCAGCCCGGAGTGGCAGGCGATCAGGTACGGGCTGGCGGCCGGGGTGCCGGTGCGGTTCTGCGACCTGCCCGCCGCGCAGCAGTTCGGCTCCTCGGGCGGCCGATCCGTGTCGATGGACCCGTTGGCGACACTGGCCGAGGCAGGCGGGTACGACGACCCGGAGCGCTGGTGGGACGACGTGATCGAGTCGCGCCGCGGGGGCGCCGAACCGTTCACGGTGATCGCGGACGCGATGCGAGAGCTGCGGCACGGCGAGGAAGCGGTTGGCCGGGAGGCGCAGCGCGAGGCGTACATGAGAACCGTGCTGCGTAAGGCGATCCGGGACGGCTTCGAGCGGATCGCCGTGATCTGCGGCGCCTGGCACGTTCCCGCGCTCGAGCTGCCCTTGCCTCCGGCAACACATGACCAGCGGATCCTGAAGGGCCTGCCGAAGCGCAAGGTCGCCTGCACCTGGGTGCCGTGGACGCACGGCCGGCTGGCCGCGGCGAGCGGGTACGGCGCCGGCATCACGTCACCTGGCTGGTACCACCATCTCTTCACCGCACCGGACCAGATCACGACCCGCTGGCTGGCCAAGGTGGCCGAAGTACTGCGCAACGAGGACCTGCCCGTGTCCAGTGCGCATGTGATCGAGGCGGTCCGCCTCGCCGACACGTTGGCGGCGCTCCGGGAACGTCCACTCGCCGGGCTCAGCGAAGTGACCGAAGCGACGCGGGCGGTGCTCTGCGGCGGGAACGACGTACTGCTGGATCTGGTGACCCGCGAGGCTGTCGTCGGGGAGCTGCTCGGATCGGTGCCGGGGGAGACGCCGCAGGCGCCGGTGGCCGCGGACCTCGCGGCGCAGGCGCGACGGTTGCGGATGAAGCGGGATCCGACCGAGCGCGTGATCGAGCTCGACCTGCGCAAGCCCAACGACCTGGACAAGTCCAGGCTCCTGCACCGGCTGCGGATCCTCGGCGTGCAGTGGGGCGTGCCGGCCACCGACGAGCGGCGCGCGCAGGGCACGTTCCGGGAGATGTGGCGACTGGCGTGGGATCCGGGCCTGGAGGTCGAGCTGGTCGCGGCCGGCGCCCACGGTACGACGGTGCTCGGCGCCGCGACGTCCGTGATGCTGAAGGACGCCGACTCGCCGACGCTGGCCGACGTCACGGCCGCGTTGGAGAAGTCGCTGCTCGCCGACCTCGCGGAGGCGCTGCCGCCGCTGCTGCGCGGCATCGACACCAGGGCGGCGGCCGATGCCGATGTCGGGCATCTGATGGCGGCGCTCCCCGCGCTCGCCCGAGCCTCGCGGTACGGCGACGTCCGCGGGACCGACACGGCCGGGCTGGCCTCGGTCGCGGGCCGGATGGTGTCGCGGGTGTGCGCCGGTCTCGCCCGGACCGTGCACGGGCTGGACCCGGACGCGGCGGCCGCCGTCCAGGAGCTGATCGACGGCGTGCAGGACGCGACGATGCTGCTGGCCGACGACATACGCTCGGAGTGGCTCAACACGTTGCAGGGGTTGAGCGATCGCGCCTCGGTGCCGCCGCTGATCCGGGGCCGGCTGACGCGGTTGATGCTGGACACGTCGAGGCTGCCGGACCACGAGGTCGCGCTGCGGCTGGGACGTTCGTTGTCGTCCGGTACGCCGACGGCGGACGCGGCCGGGTACGTCGAGGGCTTCCTGGCCGGCGGCGGGTTGCTGCTGGTCCACGACGAGCGGCTGCTCGCGATGGTGGACGGGTGGCTGGCGGCGATCCCGGACGATGCGTTCCTCGAAGTCCTGCCGCTGCTTCGGCGGACGTTCGGCACGTTCGCGGCACCGGAGCGGCGGTCGATCGGCGCCCGGGCCCGCGTCCTGAGCGACCCGGCGGCGGTCGTCGCCGATGACGACGACCTCGACGCCGAGCTGGCCGCGACCGCGCTGCCCGTGGTCGCGCGACTCCTGGGGGTCTCATGAGTGACGAGCGGCTTCGCCGGTGGCGCCTCGTGCTCGGCAGTGAAGCGGAGGAGGAGACCGGTACGACGCTGTCGGCCGCCGATCGCTCCGTGGATGCGGCGTTGGCGGCGTTGTACGACGCGGAGGAGGGCTCGGGCACGCAACGTGCCTCCGGGTTGGGTTCGTCGGCGCCGCGGGTCGCGCGCTGGCTGGGTGACATCCGGCAGTACTTCCCGAACACCGTCGTCCAGGTGATGCAGCGGGACGCGGTCGAGCGGCTCGGGATCACGCGGATGCTGATGGAGCCGGAGCTGCTGGGCGCGGTCGAGCCCGACGTCCATCTGGTGTCCACGCTGCTCGCGCTCAACGAGGTGATGCCGGAGGAGACCAAGCAGACCGCGCGGGACGTGGTCGGCCGGGTGGTGGCCGAGCTCGAGGCGCGGCTCGCGGAGCGGACAAGAGCCGCGGTGACCGGCGCTCTCGACCGGGCCGGCCGAACGGCGCGGCCGCGGCACTCCGACATCGACTGGGACCGGACGATCCGGGCGAACCTCAAGCACTTCTCGCCGGCGCTCGGGACGATCGTGCCGGACCGCCTGGTCGGGTATGCACGCCGCAACCACAGCGTGCAGCGGGACATCGTGCTGGCGATCGACCAGTCGGGGTCGATGGCGGAGTCCGTCGTCTACGCGGCGCTGTTCGGTGCGGTGCTCGGGTCGATCCGGACGTTGCGCACCTCTCTGGTCGTGTTCGACACCGCGGTGGTGGATCTGACCGACCAGCTGGACGATCCGGTCGACGTCCTGTTCGGGACCCAGCTGGGCGGTGGGACGGACATCAACCGCGCGCTCGCGTACTGCGAGGAGCTGGTCACGAAGCCGGCCGAGACCGTGCTCGTGCTGATCTCGGACCTCTACGAGGGCGGCATCCGGGAAGAGATGCTGCGGCGGGTGCGTTCCTTGGTGGAGTCCGGCGTACAGGTGGTTGCCCTGCTCGCGCTCGCGGACTCGGGCTCGCCGTCGTACGACGCCGAGAACGCGGCCGCGCTGGCGGAGCTCGGCGTACCGGCGTTCGCCTGCACCCCGGACAAGTTTCCCGACCTGATGGCCGCGGCCATCCGCCACGACGACATCGCCGGCTGGGCCGCGACCAACATCACCTGAGAGGACCTGTTTGATGTCGACTGTCGAACTGACCCGCTTCCGTGTCCTGCCGGAGCGCACGGACGAGCTGCTGGCCGCGCGGGCCGACATGCTGAAGGACTTCGAGGCCGACCGTGCCGGGTTCCTGGGCGCGCGCCTCGTGCAGCTCCCGGACAACCAGTGGCTGGACATCGTCGACTGGGCGACGCCCGCGGACTTCGCGGCGTCGCGGGACAAGGGCGCCAACCTGCCGGGCATCGCGCGGTTCTTCGCGGCCATCGATTCGCTCGTCGTCGCCGAAGAGGGCGTCAGCGCCCCGTAATTCGCCTGACACCCACGACCCGCGATGCGACCGCGGCACGACTCGACCGGCAAGCCGTACCCGATCCTGCTAGCCGGCGATCTCCAGGATGTCGATCGGGGTGTACGGGTCGGCCTCGGCGAAGCGGAGGGCCCACTGGACGGCTTCCTCCTTGCTGTCGACGCGGATGATCGACACGCCCGCGACGAGCTCCTTGGTCTCCGCGAACGGGCCGTCGATCACCCGCGGCTGACCCGGCGTCGGGAACGTGACCCGGGCGCCGCGCGAGCTCGGCATCAGGCCCTCGCCGAGCACCAGCACCCCGGCCTGACGCATCTCCTCGAGAACGGCGTCCGCCCGCTCGAGGATCTCCGGATCCGGCGGGTTGCCGGCCTCCAGGCTGTCGTTGGTCTTGTGCAGCAGCATGTACCTCATAGCGCCGACCTTAGTGCGCTCCAGAACGCTTCAGGCACTTCGTGATCGAGCCACGCCGCCACCTCCGCGATCTCCCGCGGGCTGCGCGCGCCCACCACCACGGCCGGTACGGCGGGATGCTTCAGCGGGAACTGCGCCGCAGCAGCCAGCAGCGGTACGCCGTACGCGCCGCAGAGCTCACGCAGTACGTCGATGCGTCGCAGCACGTCTCTCGGCACGCGCTCGTACCCGTTCGGGGCGCCGTGTGCGGTGTCGGCGAGCACGCCGCCGTGGAACACACCCGCGGCGAGCACGGCGATGCCGAGCTTCTCGCACAGCGGGAGCAGTTCGTCGGCGCCGGACTGGTCGAGCAGCGTGTACCGCCCGGCGAGCAGGACGATGTCGGGGCCGCCGTCGGTCTCGCGGAGGAAGCGGGCCGCGACGTCGGCGTGGTTCACGCCGAGCGAGATCGCCCGGATCGTGCCGCGCCCGCGCAGCTCGGTGAGCGCCCGGAGAGCCTCGGTCGACGCGACCGGGAAGTCAAGCTCCGGGTCGTGGATGTGCAGGACGTCGATCCGGTCGATCCCCATCCGCTCCAGGCTCGCCTCGAACGACCGGATCGTCGCGCCGTACGAGTAGTCCAGCCGCGGCCCCAGCCCGGCCGGCGGCTCCGCCCAGATCGGCTGCAGGTCCGGGCCGCCCGGCTCGATCAGCCGCCCCACCTTGCTGCACAGCACGAACTCGTCCCGCGGCCGCCCGCGCAAGGCCAGCCCGGCGCGCTGCTCGGACAACCCGTACCCGTACACCGGGGCGGTGTCGAACAGCCGCACGCCCAGCTCCCAGGCCCGATCGATCGTCGCCACCGCCTGCGCCTGCGGCACCGCGGCGAACATCCCCCCGATCGAGGCCAGCCCCAACCCCAGCTCGCTGACCCGCAATCCCGTCCGCCCCAACTCCACCGTCCGCATATCCCGACCGTAGAAGGCGCCACCGACAGACGGCCCCTTCCCTTGGCGGACGCGGGCGCGGGACCATGCGGAGATGGGTGAGATCGCGGAGCGGTACCGGCGGCGGGCCGAGGCCTTCGAGCGGAAGGTCGCGGCGGTGCAGCCGGACCAGTGGGGGAACCAGTCACCGTGCGCGAAGTGGACCGCGCGGGACGTGGTGGAGCATGTCGTCACGATGCACGGGGCGATGCTGACGCCGGTCGCGCGGAAGCTGGAGCCGGCCGACGACCCGCTGACCGCGTTCCAGGAGGCCCGGGCCGCGATCGAGGACGTCCTCGACGATCCGGTGGCCGCGCTGACCGAGACCGACACACCGGGCGGGCGGCTGACGACCGAGCAGCACATCGACCAGGTGGTGTCCGACGACCTCGTCCTGCACGGCTGGGACCTGGCGCGCGCCACCGAGCAGGACGAGACGATCGACCCGGTCGACCTCGAGCGGCTCTGGGCGACCGCGGTCGCGATCCCGCCCGAGCTGATGGCGAAGTACCGGACGCCGGGCGCGTTCGGCGAGGGCATCGAGGTGTACGGCGCCGAAGTGCCCGTGCCGCCGGACGCTCCGCTGCAGGACCGCCTGCTCGGACTCCTCGGCCGCGAGCCCTGACCGATCAGTCGCTCAGGAGCCGCGCGAGGTTGCTCGGGGCGTAGTACGCCGCGGGGTCGGGGCAGATCGGGGCCGCGGCGAGCTGCGCCGGGTCCTGCATCAGGAGGGCGTGGCCTTTCGCGATCGCCGGGTCCAGGTACTCGTGCCCCGGGAGGTCCGCGACCGCCGTACGGCAGCCGAGCGCCATCCCCTCGAACAGCGCGGTGGTGGACACCCCGACCTGGTACGTCGTGGTCGCCAGCAGGTCCAGTGTGCTGCCGCCGGTGGAGAGGTCCACGCCGGACGGAATCGTGTAGTCCGCGGGACGCTCGCTCGGGTGCGGCCGGTACAGGACTTCCAGGTCCGGTCGTTCCTTGGCGACCGCGTCCGCGACCTTCACCAGTTCGGTGCCGATCGTTCCCTGCGACAGGAACACCACGCGGCGCGGGTCCTTCGGGCCGGGCTTCGGCAGGAACGGCGCGCCCATCACCTCGGTCCGCATCCCGGCCGGCAGGTCCGCGACGTCGGTCCAGTACGACCCGAAGCACCACAGCTCGTCCGGCTGGTCCGCGACCACCGGCCGGCCGGGGTAGCTGTACCCGAGGTGGAACGGGCTGATCGCGCCGTGCTGCAGCTCCACGACCCGGATCCCGAGATCGCGGGCGGCGCCAACGATGTGCTGGTGGAAGTACGCGACGACCAGGTAGACGGTCGTGATCCGGTGCTTCCGGAGCAGCGCGCGGTAGAGCGCGCGCAGCCGGAGGTGCTTCGGGACCTCGCGGGCCAGCAGCGCGCCGACCGGGATCCGGACACCGGTGAGTTTCTCGAGTGCGTCCGCGATGCCGCGGTCGTCGGCGGTCCGGCGGTGGGCCGCGCCGGCGGCGGAGGTGAAGAAGTCCAGGTTCTTGCTGCCCGGCAGCGGGGTGCCGTTGATCCCGGAGTCCAGGATCAGGGCGCGGTCGCCGAGCGCGGCCCGGAGTTCATCGGTGTAGATCTCGACACCGTTCGGTTTCCGGGGGTGCGGTACGACGAGTGCGTCGTACCGGCCGGGGAACGGCGTGCGGGTGACGATGCCGGCGACGTGTTTCCCGACCAGCGCGGCCTTGTCGTACGGCGTCCGCCGGACCGGGTGGGACGCGCCGTGGATCCCGGTGCGGCGGGTCAGCTCATGGAAGACGCGCATCCGGATGATCGGCCAGGGATGCATCCCCTTGACCTGCCACCCGAGCAGATCCAGATCGTTCTCCACCGTCCAGATCGCCGCGCACAGCTCCGCCACCGTCGGCCGAACCGTGCCGTTCCCGGTACTCGTCATGGTTGATCCCTACTATCCCGGCGAGACTACCGACGCCCGAGAAGAACCGGCGGACTGCCTTCAGCAGGTGCGTCTTCCGGCCGAGCAGCAGCCCGGCGAGGGCGAACCCGATCGCCGAGATCACCCGGGCGGAAGCATAGGCCAGCACCAGGACGTAGCTGATCGCGCCCGGGCGGATCAGCAGCCGGCTGATCGTGTCCCCGCTGCCGGAGCGGAAGGCGCGCCGGACCAGCCAGCGCAGCGTGGTGCGGCCGACCGGGACCTCCTCGCTGATGCAGGCCTCCTCGCACCACACGATCCGGAAGCCGGCGCGGTGCACGCGGAGGAAGAAGTGCAGGTCGCTGGAGCCGGTGTAACGGAACGCGGGATGGAAGCCCGGGGTGACCGCGTGGTAGACGCGGCGGCTGACCAGGGTGTTGTTCGTGTACGCCTTGCGGAGCTCCTCGCCGGTGGTGTGCCGGCCGGTGGAGTCGTGGACGTCGCTGTAGTGGTTCCAGGGCGGGGCGCCGGGCGGGAGGTGGCCCTTCACCGGGCCGGTGACGACGTCGGCGCCGGTCGACTCCCACGCCTCCAGCAGCGTCCGCAGCCAGCCGGGCGGGGCGACCTCGTCGTCGTCGACGAAGATCAGCGCGTCGTCGTTCCAGCACAGCTCGACGGAGCGCTCCCGGGCGAAGGGGATCCCCGGCTCCGGTTCCACCACGGACTCGACCGGGTACGGCGTACCGTCGGCGAACTCCGCCAGCACCTGCGCGGCCGACCCCTCCGCGTCGTTGTCCACCACGACGATCCGGATCGCGTAATCCCCGTCCGCGGGCAGCTCCTGCGCCTGCAAACTCGTCAACAACCCCCGCAACAGAGCAGGTCGCCTGAAGGTAATCACCGCAATGGCGACACTCATGCTCATGGCGCCCGAGACTATCGGTCCCACCCAACAACCGCTCGTCCAACTCGTGTGAGTTCCGGCGCCGATCGTGAAAGACGTAGTCCCTCAGACCTCGGAGTAGACGCGGGTGGGGAGCTTGCGGTCGAGGGTCTTGAAGCCGGCGGCCAGGGCGAGGCCCAAGACGAGGACGAGGCCGGCGTTGCGCAGGGCGGTGGCGAGGCCGAGGTCGGTGACGTCGAGGAACGGGTACGGGTACCAGTCGGTGAAGGCGCCCTGCGTGAAGATGTAGACGAGCCACGCGATCGGCCACACAAACGCGTAGCCGACTGCCTGCCATGTCAGGCGTGGGCGCGGGCCGAGGACGAGCCAGGCGGCGAGGGTGGCCCACGGGGAGATGTAGTGGAAACCGATCGTCGCCGCCAGGGCCCAGCCGGTGAGGTCGACCTGCGGGGCGAGGACGATCGCGAACACCAGGCCGGTGATGACGATCCCGAGCAGCGAGTCAAGCCGTACGACGCGCCACAGCGCCCCGTCCCGGGCCGGCCGGAGCGTGAGCCCGACGGCGACCGCGAGCACGATCAGGTTGCTCTGGATCGTGAAGAAGCTGAACAACCGCCAGATCCGCGTCCCGAGACCGATCTCGGTACCGCTGTCACCGGAGTTGGCGTCCGCGCCCCCGGTGAAGATCAGCACCAACTGGATCACCAGCGACACGAGGATCACCGCCGCGATCGCCGCATGCCACCACCGCGAGACTGCCGCCCGATCAGACACCCTCGTCATTCTGCAAAGCGCCGCACCGCAGGTCGCCCCGCCACGCCGTACAGGCCCTAGTCGACAGGTACGACGGAGATGAGGGTGAGGCCGAGGTCGCGGATTCGGGCGAGGAGGCCGTACAGCTCGGACTGGTCGGTGATCGGCCCGCGGAGGACGGTGGTGCTGTCGGGGCCGGCGGCGAGGGTGAGGTCGGCGAACCAGCCGGACCAGCGGGGGTCGAGCCGGCCGGCGACCTTCAGTTCGTACACGGTCAACGCCGCCTCCGGATGAGCCATTCGGCGATCGCGGCGTTGACCGCCCACCCGGCGCTGACCGAGACCGCGGTGCTCAACTCGCCGGTCCCGAACAGGGCCTGCCCGACGCCTTGTGTGAAGACCTGCGTGCCGGCGCCCAGCCCCAGCGCGTACGCCCGCATCATCCAAGCCCGGTGTACGGCGACGTCGCGCCGGCGGATCGCGGCGAAGCCCAGGACGATCGAGGCCCCCATCGCGCTCGCCACGACCAGCCGCACGCTCCACAGCAGGGTGCCGCCCGGTGCGCCGGAGTAGAACAGCGTCATCCACAGCCCGGAGCCCGCCACGAGCAGCCCGGCCGCGACGAGGATCCGTCCGGCGCGCCGGTGCCAGCCGATCTGCGTACGGCGTAGCCGGCGCGAGAACTGGAAGGCGCCGACCACCGCGTACACCGCCGCGCCGGCGACGTGGACGACGACGGGCGCCGGTGAGGCGTCCACGCGCGGGTTGTCCGGCATCACGACCGGCCCGCCGGCGATCTCCACCAGGCGGAGCGTCCCGAAGACCAGCGGCACGATCGTGAGCAGCACCAGCGCGAACGGGATCCAGGCGTCCGATCGCGCCCGCGTCGCGGCGTACCCGCTCATCGCTGCACCGCGACCGGCTGCGGCGTCGACGTCGTCGTGGTGCGCCAGAGCGAGACGCCGAGCGCGATCATCGCGATCCCGTTCGGGTAGGCGAGCAGGCGGTAGAAGGCGTCCGGCATCACGGTGAGCGCGGCCGAGACGAGTCCGCCGACGGCCAGCAGCACAGTGGCCCAGCGAGCGAGCACCCGGGCGCGGAACAGCGCGATCCCGAGCAGCAACCCACCGGCCAGATACGCGAATCCCTGCACGCGCAGCACCGTCGCCAGCGCGCCGATGTCGCCGGCAGGGTGACCGCCGGACGCCGCCTCGAGGACGTCGCGCACGTAGCCGGGGTTCGTGTCCGCGATCGACGGCAGGACGTACGCCGATACGGAGGTGGTGCAGAGGATCGACAGGTAGCCGACGGCGAGGACGACGTACCCGATCAGCCCGAGGAGACCGTTGCGGCGGACCTGGCTCAGGTACAACCCGCTGATCCCGGCCAGCGCCAGCGCCGCCATCACGAGCTTGAGTGTGTTCCGGACGGCGAGCTCGGTCGTGACGATCGAGGTGAGGTCCAGGTGCGGGTGCCCGATCTGGACGCCGATGAAGGTCAGCCCGGCGGCGGCTGCGGCGGCCGCGGAGGCCTTGGTCAGTGTGGTGCTGGTGATGGTCATGTCCGAACTCCCCCTGCTCGCGCTTGTTCTTGCGGATGTTCGGAACGTAGGTCGCGAGGTGGTGAGCCGGCGTCACAACATGTGGTGATTCACGTGGTGACAGCTAGAGCAGACCGCGTTCGCGGGCCCGGCGTACGGCGCCCGAGCGGTTGGTCGCGCCGAGCTTGGTGAAGATTCGTTTCGTGTGCGTGCGCAGCGTGTTCAGCGACACGTACAGCCGTCGTGCGATCTCCGGACCGGTGAGCTCGGTGTCGAGCAGCCGCAGTACGTCGAGCTCCCGCTCGGTCAGCGGTTCGATCAAGGTGGTCTGGGCAGGCGTCAGTCCTTCGTCAAGAAGCAGACGACGGTACTGCTCGGGCTCCGGCGCCGCGTCCAACGTCTCGCGCAGGACGGCCTGAGCCGCCGCGTGGTCGCCGCGCGTCTGGTGGGCGAGGGCCCGCAGTACGCCGATCTCGAGCAGACTGCCCGCGCGCCGGCCGTCGGCATCGGCCTGCAGCCGATCGAGCAGCTCTTGCACGTCCTCACCGCGGCGGATCATCAGCCTGGCCCGCGTGAGTTGGCCGTACTCGTTCAAGTACGACACCGCGTCCGGGATGTCGCGGACCCACGCCTCGGCCGCGACCAGGTCGCCCGCCGCGAGGTGTACCCGGGCGCGCATCGCCGCGATCGGCCGCAGCTCGGGATACGACCCGCGCCGGTACAGCTTCTCCGCCTCGTCGAGGGACTGCAGAGCGGCCGTGAAGTCGCCGCGTGCGACCTTGACCTGCGCCATCGCGACGTACCAGCGGTGCCGGTTCTCGGTGATCGAGCCCTGCGCGGCGAGGACCCGCGCGGTCTCGAGATGGGCCTCCGCGCTGTCGAGATCGTCCAGCTCCCGGTCGAGCTCGGCCAGGCCGACGTGCAGATCCGCCGTGACCCGCGGATACGGCTCGCCGTTGCGGGTCGCCGCCGCCAGCGTCTGCTCGAACCCCTGCCGCGCGCGCGACGGCCGCCCGGCAGCGAGCCAGAGATCACCCATCACCACCGTGCTGTCCTGCTCGTCGACGAAGTTGCCCGCCGCGTGCAGCTCGCGAACCGCCGTCGAGAACGTCGCCAGCGCCTCCTCCACGTCGCCCGCCGCCCACGCCGCGAGCGCCAGGAACCCGCCGGCGGCCCCGCGAACGAAGTGGTCCTCGGTCGCGGCCAGATCCAGCGCGCCCCGCGCGGACTCCACTGTGGCCTGCACTTCGCCCCGCGCCTGCGCCAGCGCGGCCCGGTAGATCAGGAGCATCGCCGGAGCGGTCCGCAGATCTTCGGTGTCCGCCCAGGTCGCGGCCAGCTCCGGATCCTGCGCTCCGGCCTGCAGCGCGGCCTCCGCGGCGTCGAGCCAACGCGCCATCCGGTCCAGCTCGCCGGCCATCATCGACGACCAGGCGGCCGCAATGCACAGCACCGGATTCCGTTGGACGACGGACTCCGGCAGCGACCTGATCCACCCGAGGAGCACAGCGTCCTGCCGCGCCCGCCGTACCTCGGGCAGGGCTTCCTCGATCAGCCGTCCGGCCCGCTCGTGGTCGTCAGCCGCCAGCGCGTGCCGTACTGCCTCAGGGGCCAGGTGCTGCGCGGCGTACCAGTCGCTCGCGGCACGATGCAGGCGCGGCAGCGCCTCCGGGTGTTCGGCGAGCAGGCGGGCTCGCAGGACGTCCCGGAAGAGGTGGTGGTAGCGGTACCAGACCCGGTCCGGATCCAGCGCGACCACAAAGACGTTGCCGCGATCCAGCTCGTCCAGCACCTGACTGCTCCCGGTCCGGCCGGTGACCGCGTCGCACAGCGGGCCGGTGAGGCGGTCGAGAACCGCCGTACGCAGCAGGAAGTCGCGGGCGTCGGCAGGCTGCCGTGCCAGCACCTCGTCGGCCAGGTAGTCGATGACGAACCGATGGCTGCCGGTGAAAGCGTCGATGAATCCTGCGACGTCAGGCGCGCCACGCAGCGACAGCGCGGCCATCTGAAGCCCTGCGACCCAGCCCTCCGTCCGCCCTTCCAAGGCCCGTACGTCGTCCCCGGCCAGCCGCAGCCCCATGACGTCGTTGAGGAAAGCGCCTGCCTCCGGTTCGGCGAATCGCAGGTCGTCGACCCGGATCTCCGTCAACTGCCCGCGAGCACGCAGCCGAGCCACCGGGAACGGCGGGTCCGCGCGCGTCGACAGGACCAGGTGCAGCTGATCCGGAAGGTGGTCGAGCAGGAACGCCACCGCCTCGTGCACGTCGAGCGCTTCGATGGCGTGATAGTCGTCCAGCACGAGCACGGTCGGCCCGCCGTCCCGATCCGCATAGTCGTTGACGACCGCGGTCAGCGCGGCCACCGTCGGTACGTCGGCCGCGGGCGGTGCGACCCGGAGACCGGGCAGGGCCGCCCAGAGGTGCGCCAGGAACCGCGGGAGGGCGTTGTCCCCGTCGTCGAGCGACAACCAGCCCACCCGCTCGTGCCGCGCGGCCCACTCACCGACAAGGGTCGTCTTGCCGAACCCGGCCGGTGCGGAGACCAGAGCGAGCCGATGACCGGGCGTCAGGACGCCGTCCAGACGCTCCAGCAGCCAGGGTCGTGCCACCAGCCCGGACCGCCGAGCGGGCCGGAACAGCTTCGTGGCGAGCACCGTCGTCGACACCTCTGGATGATAGATCCGGCGACCTGTAACGCCGAGGGTCGCTCCAACGATTTAGGGCAAGGACCGAAAGTGGTCGGTTCCCACATGCTCCCTTGGGGGTCCCCGTTGTCCCGTCGTACTCGTTTGCTGCGCCTGGCCGTGCCCGCGGCCGTCGTGGCCGGCGGTTTGGTGGCGCTGACCGGTTCGTCCGGCTCCGCCGCCGAGCCACGCCATCCGTACCGCCCGCCCTTCGCTGCGAAGCACGCCGCCGCGAAGGCGGAGTTCGAGCCGAACACCGTGCTGGTGAAGTTCAAGCCCAAGGCCACGGCGGCGGCGCGTAGGGCCGCGGTCGCCCGGGCCGGTGCGACGGCCGAGGACTCGGTGTCCTCGAAGGTGGTGAAGATCAAGGGCGAAGCGTCGGCGCCCGAGCTGCTGAAGAAGCTGAAGGCCGACCCGAACGTCGCGCTCGCCGCGCTGAACTACAAGCGCCGCGCGACCGCCGTACCGAACGACGAGTTCTACGGCACCGACCAGGCGGCCTACCTGAACACGATCCGGATGCCGCAGGCCTGGGACCTGTCCAAGTCGACCGGCAGCCAGGTCGTCGCCGTCCTCGACACCGGCGTCGACGCCGGCCACCCGGATCTCGTGGGGCACCTGGTGCCCGGCTACAACGCGGTGTCCAGCACCCGCCCGAACCCCGTCGACGACAACGGGCACGGGACGATGACGCTGGGCATCATCGCCGCCGCCGCGAACAACGTCGAGGGTGTCGCGGGCGTGGGCTGGAACGTGAAGGCGATGCCGGTCAAGGTGCTCGACGCGAAGGGCGACGGGTACGACGCGGACGTCGCTGAGGGCATCTACTGGGCGGTCGACAACGGTGCCGATGTGATCAACATGTCGCTCGGCGGGGCGGGCGACGACCCGATCCTGCACGACGCGGTCTCCTACGCGGTCAGCGAGGGCGTCACCGTCGTGGCGGCCGCGGGCAACGACGGCAGTGCCGACTTCCGGTACCCGGCGGCCTACCCGGAGGTCGTCGCGGTCGCGGCGACCGACGCGAGCGGCGGGCTGACGGACTTCAGCTCCTACGGCGCCTGGGTCGACATCGCGGCGCCGGGCTGGGACATCCTGACCACCGGTTCGCGCGCGTTGACCGATCCGGACTACCTGCCGTACTGGTATTGCACCGGTACGTCCTGCTCGGCGCCGATCGTCGCGGGTGTCGCAGCCCTGGTGAAGAACAAGTGGCCGGCGCTCAGCCCGGACCAGGTCGCCCAGCGCCTCGAGGGTTCCGCCCGGGATGCCGGTCCGCGCGGTACCGACTCGTACTACGGACACGGCATCCTGGACGCGTACGCGGCCCTGGGTGGCCGCTTCGCCGCCGACTTCCCGCCGGCGGTTGCGGACGGCAACGACCAGCCGATCCGTGCCAAGAAGCTGACCGGGTTCGGCTCGGCCACGGGTGCGATCGACTTCGAGGGTGACGTCGACTGGTACTCGGTCGACATCGGCTCGGACCAGGACGTCCGGGCCGTGGTCGCGGGCCCGTCCTTCGACGAGCGGTTCTATTCCGCGAACCTGGGCCCGGTCGTCGACGTCTACGACTCGAACCTGAAGTTCCTCGGTCACGGTGAGAACGAGTTCCCGGTCGTCGACCCGAACACCGGCCCGAAGTGGGGCCCGCTGACCGCGCTGACAGACGTCAAGGCGCCTGCCGGGACGATTTACGTGGCCGTGCGCAACTACAACGGGTCCAAGGTCAACCGGTCGTACACGGTGAGCATCGGGAGCAGCGGTGCCGGTGCGGTGGCGACCGGTACGGCGTACCCGCTGCGGGACGTGTTCCCCGCCGACATGTCGGCCGGTGCGCCGGCGTCGGTGAAGCCGACGGTGACCTTCGCGCGGGACATGGACGCGGCATCCGTGACCACAGGTACCGTGATGCTGCGTGACGGCACGACCGATCAGCAGGTGAACGCGATCACGACGTACGACGCCGCGACGCGGACCGCGACCATCACCCCGCAGCAGCCGCTGCTCGACAACCGGCCGTACAAGATCGAGGGCAACTACTACCTGCACGACGCCGACCACGAACCGGCGTCGTTCGGAACGGTCTTCAGCACGGCCGACCTGGCGCCGCAGGCGCTGACCTCCTTCACCGGCAGTGGGACGTACCTGGCCGCGAACCTGGCCTGGAAGATCCCGCCGACCAACGATCTCGACCAGGTGATCGTCCGGCGCAACGTCGGGAGCAAGGCGCCGACGCCGACGACCGGGACCCTCGTCTCTGCGGGCACCGGGACCTCGGTGAAGAACACCGGTCTCGCACAAGGTACGACGTACACGTATGCGGCCTGGGTGACGGACCGGACCGGGCACTACAGCCCGATCGCGGTCAAGCAGCTGCTCGGGATGAAGTCCGGCATCAGCGTGACGTCGACGCTGCTCAACTACGGCGGGGCGATCACGATCAAGGGCAGCACGTTGCGGATCGACAATCTGGCGTACGCCGGGTTGCCGGTGAACGTGTACGTGCGGCCGAAGAACTCGACCAAGTTCACGCTGCTCGCGGCGTTGAAGACCTCGTCGACCGGGACGCTGTCGTTGACGCACAAGCCGCTGGTGTCGTCGGTCTACATGCTGACGTTCCCGGGGAACGAGATGCTGATGGGCACCCGTACCGCCGACGTCACCGTCCAGGTCAGGCCGGTGATCTCGGCCGCGCTGTCACCGGCGTCGATCCGCCTCGGCGGTACGACGGCGTTCAGTGGCTACGTCACTCCGGCCCACGCCGGGCAGATCGTCTACCTGCAGCAGTACGGCAGCAAGGTGTGGAAGTCGATCGCGTCGGTCAAGCTGAGCACCTCCGGGAAGTACGCGTTCGGGATCAAGCCCGCGGTGCGCGGGCAGATCGCCTACCGCGTCTACTTCCCGGGCGACGCCGACCACGCCCCGGCGTACACGGTCAACAAGATCCTCACCGTCGGCTGAGCGGCCCGCCCACCTGACTGTACCTCTGGGTACAGTTAGGTGGGTGGAGACGGTGGAGCGGTTGATTCGCAGCACGCAGGAGTTGTTGTGGGAGCGGGGGTACGTCGGCACCTCGCCCAAGGCGATCCAGCGGGCCGCCGACGCCGGGCAGGGGAGTATGTACCACCACTTCACCGGCAAGGCGGAGCTGGCGAAGGTGGCGATCGAGCGGTCGGGGGCGGAGCTGCGGGTGGCGGCCGAGGAGCAACTCGGGGCCGACGGGACCGCGACCGAGCGGATCAGCGCGTATCTCGGGCGGGAGCGGGACGTGCTGCGCGGCTGCCGGATCGGGCGGCTGGCGGCGGATCCCGACGTGGTGGCGGATCCGGAGTTGCGGGCGCCGGTCGCGGAGACGTTCGCGTGGTTGCGCGACCGGCTGGCCGAGGTGGTTGCTGACGGCAAGCGTACGGGCGAGTTCCCGGAGTCGCTCGACCCGCAGCGGACCGCCGCGACGATCGCCGCGGTCCTGCAGGGCGGGTACGTGCTCGCCCGTGCCGCGGACTCGACCGAACCGTTCGAGCTCGCCGTCCAGGGGCTGATCGACTTGCTGGGAGCGAAATGAAGATCGGTGCGGTGTTTCCGCAGCTCGAGATCGGCGCGGACCCGAAGGTGGTGCGCGACTGGGCGACGACCGTGGAGGACGCGGGCTACAACCACGTGCTCGCCTACGACCACGTGCTCGGTGCGGACCCGGCGAACCGCCCCGGATGGACCGGGTACACCGACAAGTCCTTGTTCCACGAGGTTTTCGTGCTGTTCGGCTATCTGGCCGGCATCACCACCGAGCTCGAACTCGTGACCGGCGTGCTCGTGCTGCCGCAGCGCCAGACCGCGTTGGTGGCGAAGCAGGCGGCCGAGGTCGACGTACTGAGCGGCGGACGTCTTCGCCTCGGTGTCGGCATCGGCTGGAACCACGTCGAGTACCAGGCCTTGGGAGTGCCGTTCCGGCAGCGCGGCGCGCTGCTGGAGGAGCAGGTCGACGTACTGCGCAGGCTCTGGGCGGATCCGGTGATCTCGTACGACGGCAAGTACCACGAGATCGAGGAGGCCGGCCTGAACCCGCTGCCCGGCCGGGAGATCCCGATCTGGTTCGGCGGCAGCGCGGACGCCGTACTGCGACGGACCGGGCGGATCGGCGACGGCTGGATGCCGCAGTCGGCGCCGGACGAGACGGCGCGCGACCAGATCGCCCGCATCCGGCAAGCAGCCGAAGAGGCCGGCCGCGACCCCGCCGCGATCGGTATCGAGGCGCGCCTCACCCTGGGTGCGGTCCCGGAGCAGGACTGGCGCGCCTTCGCCGACGGCTGGCGCGACCTCGGTGCGACCCACCTCGGCGTGAACACGATGAAGATGGGGCTGTCCCGGCCGGAGGAGCACGCCCAGGTCCTCCGCGACGTACTGCCGCGCCTGCGCGACTGACGGCGCCGCAGTACGGTCGGGGTAGACCGGATCACCGATCACGAAGTATTGAGGAGTTCCCCAGTGGCAGTCGAGGTCACCGGCCCGATGGGCGAGCGGTACGACGAGATCCTCACCGAGCGCGCGCTCGGCCTGATCGAGACGCTGCACCGTGCGTACGACGGGCGGCGCCGCGAGCTGCTGGAGCGCCGCAAGCAGCGGGTCGCGGAGATCGCGGCGGGGGCCTCGCTGGGATTCCTGGCGGACACGAAGGACGTCCGGGACGACCCGGAGTGGCGGGTCGCGACCGCCGCCCCGGGGCTGGTCGACCGGCGGGTGGAGATCACCGGACCGACCGACCGGAAGATGACGATCAACGCGCTGAACTCGGGCGCCAAGGTGTGGCTGGCCGACCAGGAGGACGCCAACACGCCGACCTGGGAGAACGTCGTCGGCGGCCAGCTGAACCTGCTGGACGCGATCACCCGGCGGATCGATTTCAGCACGGACACGAAGAGCTACGCGCTGAAGCCGGATGCGGAGCTGGCCACGATCGTCGTCCGGCCGCGCGGCTGGCACCTGCCGGAGAAGCACATCCTCGTCGACGGCGAGCGGACGTCCGGCTCGCTGGTCGACTTCGCGCTCTACCTGAGCGCCTGCGCGCAGCTGCAGCTCGACCGTGGCCAGGGGCCGTACTTCTATCTGCCGAAGATGGAGTCGCACCTCGAGGCGCGGTTGTGGAACGACGTGTTCGTGACAGCGCAGGAGGTGCTCGGCCTCCCGCGCGGGACGGTCCGCGCGACCGTGCTGATCGAGACGTACCCGGCCGCGTTCGAGATGGAGGAGATCCTGTACGAGCTGCGCGAGCACTCGGCGGGTCTGAACGCGGGCCGCTGGGACTACATGTTCAGCGTGATCAAGACGCACCGGACCCGCGGCACGGACTACCAGCTGCCGGATCGCAACAGCGTGACGATGACGGTGCCGTTCATGCGTGCCTACACCGAGCTGCTGGTGCGGACCTGCCACAAGCGCGGCGCGCACGCGATCGGCGGTATGGCGGCATTCATCCCGAGCAAGGACCCGGCGGTGAACGAGCAGGCGTTCGCGAAGGTCGAGGCCGACAAGACCCGCGAGGCCGGCGACGGCTTCGACGGCTCGTGGGTGGCGCACCCCGGGATGGTCGAGACCTGCCGGAAGGTCTTCGACGCGGTCCTGGGCGACCAGCCGAACCAGGTCGGCAAGCTCCGCGAGGACGTCGCGGTCACCGCGGACCAGCTGCTCGACGTCGCGGCCACGCCGGGTGACATCACCGAGGCCGGTCTGCGCAGCAACGTCAGCGTCGCCGTCCAGTACCTGGCCGCCTGGCTCGACGGCACCGGCGCCGTCGGCATCTTCAACCTGATGGAGGACGCGGCCACCGCGGAGATCTCGCGCTCGCAGATCTGGCAGTGGCGCCGCAACCAGGTCACCCTCGACACCGGGGAAACGGTCAGCACCGAATTGGTCGAGCGGATCGCCGACGAGGAGATCGGCAAACTCGGCACGCCGGAGCGGTACGACGCGGCGCGTGCGCTGTTCCTGGAGGTGGCGCTCGCCGACGAGTACGTCGACTTCCTGACACTGCCGGCGTACGAACGCTTCAGCTGACCAGAAGGCCGCGCGCAGGCAGGACCGGTCTGGATCAATTACGGTAATGGCCGTAAAGCGTTGACATCGACGCTCCGACGGCCCTACGGTCGCGCCATAAGTCGAGTTGAGGACGCCAGAAAGGCGGCACTCCATTGCGCGCGAGCTCGGTTCCCCTGGCCGGTCAGACCCGGCGTGATTTCCTGCGACTGTCCGGACTGACCCTGGCCGCGATCGGCGGCAGTTGGTCTCTCACCGGATGCGGTCTGTTCGGTGATGACTCCAAAGCGGCCGACGGCCAGTCCACCTTGAAGATCGACTACGTACCCGTCGAAGTGCTCGACCCGCAGGTGATCACCAACGGCATGTGGATCCTCAGCCGCGGGATCTCCGAGGGTCTGGTCGCCCAGAACGAGAAGGGCGACGGCGTCGTACCGGCCGTCGCGTCCGAGTGGAAGATCTCCGACGACCACCTGACCTACACGTTCACGTTGCGCGACAACGCCCAGTGGTCGGACGGCAAGCCGGTCGTCGCACAGGACTTCGAGCGGACGTACAAGCGGCTGTTCACGCCGGCCGGCGGCTCCGCGGGCGGTACGACGCTCGGCGCCAACAGCTATCAGACCGCCACCGGCATCAAGGGCGCCCAGGACTTCCTGGCCGGTGTGCTGACCGACTGGGCGCAGGTGGGCGTGAAGGCGACCGGGGAGCACGAACTCGTGCTGACCCTGTCCAACCCGAACCCGGACTTCCTGCTCGCGCTGACCCATCCGGCGATGCTGCCGCTGCCGATGGACCTGGTCGAGAGCAAGCCGAAGGACTGGCAGAACCCGCCGAACTACGTGTCCAACGGGCCTTACACCGTGACCGAGTGGGTGGCGAACTCGCGGCTGATCCTGACGCCGAACGCGAAGTACTGGGACCGCGACAACGTCAAGCTGGGCCGGATCCAGGTCAACCTGGTCGAGCCGAGCGCCGCCGCGACCGCCACCGTCCCGTACGAGAACGGCGAGACCGATCTGGTCCAGCTCTCCGGGCCGGATGTACTGCGGTTCCAGAAGGACGCGGACCTGTCGAAGCAGCTCAAGCAGACCGAGAACTACAGCATCCTCTACCTGGCGAAGCTCCGCAGCCAGCACAAGGCGATGGAGGACGTCCGGGTCCGCAAGGCGCTCTCGCTGGCGCTCGACCGCAAGACGCTGGCCGGTGTGCAGCCGGGCCAGCAGCCGGGCGTCTCGCTGGTGACCAGCCGGACCGCCGGCTGGGACGACAGCATCGCGATCAAGGAAGACGTCGCCGAGGCGAAGCGGCTGCTTGCCGAGGCCGGCTACCCGAACGGCCAGGGCCTGCCGCCGGTGCGGATCCTCGTCGGCGTACCGGACACCACCCTGGCCGACGCGATGGTGGACAGCTGGACCAAGCAGCTCGGCATCAAGGCGAGCGTCGACCACGTCGAGGCCGGCGTGTACACCGAGCGTCGCTGGCAGGTGCAGAAGGGCAACTACATCGGCTTCTACTACGGCACCTTCGCCGGCCTGCCGACCTGGCCGACGATGGTCGGCTCGCTCTGGTCGCCGAAGAACGTGCAGGAGATCAGCCTGCCGAGCGACCAGTGGCAGGCGTACCAGGCCGTGCAGGACAACAAGAACCTGAAGCCGGCCGAGAAGACCCAGCAGCTCAAGGCGATCCTCGCCGCGCACGCCTCGAAGCCCGCGCAGGACATCGCCGCACTGGTCGACCAGGCCGCCAAGGAGCCGGACGACGCGAAGCGACTCGGGTTGTACAAGCAGGCCGCGAAGCTGCGCGAGGAGCAGTACCTGTACCTGCCGGTGCTCTGGCTGAGCCTGTTCCACGCCGTCAAGCCGAAGGTGCAGGGCCTGCAGCTGCGGGCCTATCCGGACTACTTCTACCTCAAGCCGCTGAGCGTGGAGAGCTGACGTGGGGCTCGCCGTCTACATCGGCAAGCGGGCGGTCCGGCTGGTCCTGTCCATGGTCGCGGTCTCGATCCTGACGTTCACCCTGCTGCAGCTGGCGCCCGGCAACTTCGCCGACCTGCAGCGGGTGAACAGCGGGGCCACCAACTTCGGCGGTGTCGGCACCGAGTCGATGGTCGGCGAGCTCGAGTCCCGGTACGGCGCCGACGTACCGGTCTGGAAGCAGTACCTGATCTTCATGAAGGGCGCGGTCGTCTGGGACTTCGGGCCGTCGTACAAGTACGCCAGCCGGAACGTGCAGGACATCATCGCGGAGGCGTTCCCGGTGTCGGCCACGCTGGCGGTGCTGGCGGTGCTGCTCGCGCTGCTGATCGCCGTACCGGTCGGGGTGTTCGCGGCGTTGCGGCAGAACAGCAAGAGCGACCACGCGACGATGTTCGCGGTCACGCTCGGGCACGCGTTGCCCAGCTATCTGACCGCGGCGTTCATGATCCTGCTGTTCTCCGCGACGCTGAAGTTGTTGCCGTCGGGCGGATGGAACGGCCCGGAGGACCTGGTCCTTCCGGTGCTCGCTCTGAGCCTGGGGCCGGCCGCGGTGCTGGCGCGGTACGTGCGGTCGAGCATGCTGGAGACCTTGCGCGAGGAGTACGTCACCGCTGCGCTCGCCAAAGGCGGTCCGCGGCGTACGGTCATCGTCCGGCACGCGCTGCGCAACTCGCTGATCCCGCTCGTCACCGTCGCCGGACCGCTGCTGGCAGCGCTGATGACCGGCACCGTGTTCGTCGAGGCACTGCTCCGGATCCCCGGCCTGGGGTTGTACTTCGCCAACGCCGCCGCCAGCCGGGACATGCCGCTGCTGATGGGTACGGCGTTGTTCTTCGCGCTGATCCTGATGGTGACCAACCTGGTCGTGGACCTGATCTACGGACTCCTCGATCCCCGAATCCGGACCGTGGGAGGTGGGGCCGATGACGGCCACTGAGGGCGTCGAGGCCGCCGGTGAAGCGGCCGTCGTCGGTACCGTCGGCGACCCGGAGCCGATCGAGCGCGGTACGACGGCGCGCGGACCCTGGGCGCGGGCATGGTCCCGGTTCCGCAAGCACCGGTTGGCGTTCGGGAGCCTGGTCTTCTGTGCGTTCCTGATCGTCATCGCACTCGCCGCGCCGCTGATCGCGCCGTACGGCTACGAGGAGACCGACATCCAGCACAAGCTGGCCGGTCCCGGCTCCGCGGGGCACCTGCTCGGCACGGACCTGCTCGGGCGGGACATTCTCAGCCGGCTGATCTACGGTCTGCAGACCGCGCTCACCGTGGCGTTCGGCGCCGAGCTGACGGCGCTCGCGCTGGCGCTCGCGATCGGACTGCTCGCGGGCTACCTCGGCGGGCGCGTCGAACAGTTGCTGATGGCATTCACCGACGTGATGTACGCGTTCCCGAGCTACCTGTTCGCGGTCGTGATGGTGACGGTGCTCGGCCGCAGCATCGTCGCGCTGGTGGTCGCGATCGGGATCGCGTCCTGGGTCACGCAGGCGCGGCTCGTCCGCGCGCAGGTGATGACGCTGAAGGAACGCGAGTACGTCGAGGCGGCCCGATCGATGGGCGCGAAGGGCACCACGATCGCGATCCGGTACATCCTGCCGAACGCGATCGGGCCGATCCTGGTCACCACGAGCTTCGCGATCCCGGCCGCGATCGCCGCCGAGGCAGGGCTGGCACTGCTGGGACTCGGCGTCCAGCCGCCGACGCCGTCGTGGGGCGCGATGATCAGCGAGGGCAGCCGGTACCTGCTGGCCGCGCCGCACATGCTGGTCGCTCCGGCGGTGCTGTTCGCGCTGACGCTGCTGGCGTTCACCTGGATCGGTGACGGCCTGCGGGACGCCTTCGACCCGAGTGGAGAACAGCGATGAGCGACGAGGCGTTGCTGTCCGTCCGCGGGTTGCGGACCACGTTCCGGCGCGACGGCGCCGAGCCGCTGACCGCGGTCGACGGGGTGTCGTTCGACGTACGCCGCGGGCAGGCGCTGGCGATCGTCGGCGAGAGCGGAAGCGGCAAGAGCGTCACCATGCGCAGCGTCATGGGCATCCTGCCGCGGACCGCGCGGATCACCGGCGGCCAGGCGCTGTTCGGCGGGCGGGACCTGCTGGCGATCGGCGACAAGGAGCTGCGCAAGGTCCGCGGGCGGGACATCGCGATGGTGTTCCAGAGCGCGATGGAGGCGATGAACCCGACGCTGACGCTGGAGCGTCAACTGACCGAGCACCTGCTGTGGCACGGCCTGTGCACGAAGGCCGAGGCCCGCCAGCGCGCCGTCCGGGCGCTCGGCGACGTCGGCATCCCGGACCCGGAGAAGCGGATCCGCACGTACCCGTTCCAGCTGTCCGGCGGGATGCGCCAGCGGGCGATGATCGCGATGGCGATGGTGACCGAGCCGGCGCTGCTGATCGCCGACGAGCCGACCACCGCGGTCGACGTCACCGTCCAGCGGCAGATCCTCGACCTGCTCGCGGAGCTGAAGAACCGCGGCACCGGCGTCATCATGATCACGCACGACCTGGGCGTCGCGCGCTACTTCTGCGACGACGCGGTCGTGATGTACGCCGGGCGCGTGGTGGAGCGGGCGCCGATGGGGCGGCTGCTCGACGATCCGCGCCACCCGTACAGCGTCGGCCTGCTCGGATCCGGCGTCGAGGTCGGCGGCCGGGACCTGCCGCTGCGGCCGATTCCCGGCAGCCCGCCCGACCTGTCCCGGCGTCCCGAGGGCTGCCCGTTCCATCCGCGGTGCGCGCGGGCCGAGCTGCCGCGCTGCGCGACCGAGCAAGAGATCCTGACCATCGGTCCCGGCCGGGACGCCGCGTGCTGGAAGGTGGCCGTCGATGCCTGACGAACTGGTTCGCGCTTCATCGGTGACGAAGATCTTCCGGACGCGGGCCGGCGAGGTCCGCGCCGTCGACGACGTCTCGCTGACCGTGCACCGCGGCGAAACGCTGGGCCTGGTGGGCGAAAGCGGCAGCGGGAAGTCCACGATGGCGCGGCTGATGATGGGACTGCAGACGCCGACGTCGGGCAGTGTCAGCTTCGACGGTCGCGATCTCGGCACGCTGCCGGCCCGCGAGTTGCGCGAGCTCAGGCCGCGGATGCAGATGGTCTTCCAGAACCCGTACGGCTCGCTGCTGCCCCATTTCAGTGCCATCGGCAACGTGATGGAGCCACTGCGCTTGCACGACCGAGGTTCCAAGGAGTCCCGCCGTGCCAAAGCGTTCGAGTTGCTGGACCTGGTCGGCATCAACACCGGGCATGCTGAGCTGTACCCACGGCAGTTCTCCGGCGGTCAACAACAACGCATCGCGATCGCCCGCGCGCTCGCACTCGAACCCGATCTGCTGGTCTGCGACGAACCGACCTCGTCCCTGGACGTCTCCATCCAGGCCCAGATCCTCGACCTCTTCACCGACCTACGCAACCGCCTGGGCCTGTCCTTTCTCTTCATCTCGCACAACCTCGCGGTCGTAGAACGCCTGGCTGACCGGGTAGCCGTCATGAACAAAGGCCAACTGGTCGAGGAAAGCACCACCGAGAACCTGTTCCGCGCCCCCCAAGACCCCTACACCCAACAACTCCTCTCCGCCGTCCTCCCCATCCGCCAGGACTGAGCTTCCGGCGTACGGACTGCCGTCGAGTCGTGGCAAAAGGTTCTGGGCCGAGGGCACGAGTCGTGGGAAACGGTTGTCGAAAGGCGCCCAAATCCACGACTCGGCGGGTGCCCGGAGGCCGGCCTGGTCGGCTCGGCGGGACCCGTGGCTGGGCGGCTTGCTTAGTTGGTGAAGCGGAGGTTGGGGATTGTGGTGAGGTTTATGCCGTAGCGGGCGTAGACCTTGGTGGTGTTTTCGCCGGTCAGCTGGTGTTCGGAGATGTTCAGGGCGTTGGCGACTTCCAGGACGTGGTTGCGGGAGTGGCCTTCGATTTCCAGGTAGGGCGGGATGAGGGGCCACTGGTCGAGTTCGAGGTCTGCGCCTTGGAGTTCGAAGCTGGTGCGGTGGTTCTCCTGGTACGACTTCGGGTGGAAGCCGATCTGTTGCAGCAGCTCGTTGGTGGTCTCGAAATCGCCGACCGCGACCTCGGTCTCGGTAGTGCCGTCGATGCCGTCGTGGGCGATCTGCTTGACGGTCAACGTCACCTCGGCGCCCGCGTCCCGCAGCCGGATCCAGCGGGACTCGTCACCCCGCACGACGTCGTACACGTAGCGCCTCATCAGCCGGTCGGCCACGCGACGCCCGCCGAGGGCAAGGATTCGGCCGGCGATTTCGTGCGGGTCGACGTCCAGGACTTTGGCTTCGAACTCGATGACCATCGGCTCCCTCACGACGAGAAGGATCAACTCACAGCGTTGGCGATGGTATCCGCGATGGCCCGGGTTTCGTCTTCGGTGCCCAGGAGGTAGGGCTGGGGGAGCCAGATGGTGTCGGTGGAGACCAGGTCGGCGTTCGGGCAGGGGTGTTCCGGGTAGGGCTGGCCGAGGCGGGTGGTGATGGCCTGGGACTCGCGGAGTACGGCGGCGTTGCGGTGCAGCGGGACGTAGCCGGAGGAGGCTCGGTCGAAGCCTGCGGCTCTGAGGGCCTCGAGTACGGCGTCGCGCCGACCGGGGACCCGGAGCATGAAGAGGTGCCGGCCGTGGGCGGTGATCGCCGGATCGTCGGGGGCGAGCTGGATGCCGTGAGCCTTCTCGAGCAGGTCCGTAAGCAGACGCGCGTTGCCTTCGCGGACCTCCTGCAGTTGCGGGTGGCGACGGAGCTGGACCCGAAGGATCGCGGCCTGGAACTCGGTCAGCCGCAGGTTGTACCCGACGGTCTCGTGCTGGTACCACCCACCGCCGGGAACCCGTCCGACGTTGACCAGCGAATACACCGCACCGGCCAGCTCCGGAGAATCCGTGACTACGACGCCGCCCTCGCCGGCCGTGATGTTCTTGCTGCTCTGGAAGCTGAAGGTGCCGAGGTCGCCGATCGCGCCGACCGCGCGCCCCTTGTACGCCGCGCCGTGCGCCTGCGCGGCGTCCTCGACGATGGTCATTCCGTGCTTCGCGCCGAGCGCGGTGAAGGCATCCATGTCCGCGGGACGGCCGGCGAGGTGGACGACGACGACCGCCTTGGTCCGCTCGGTGATCGCGGCCTCGGTGGCGACCGGGTCGAGCAGATGGGTGTCCGGGTCGACGTCGGCGAAGACCGGCACCGCGCCGACGAACAGTGCCGCCGAGGCGGTGGCGATGAACGTGTACGGCGGCACGATCACCTCGTCGCCGATGCCGACGCCGGCGGCCTTCAGCGCGACCGCGATGGCGAGCGTCCCGTTCGCCAGACACACCGCGTGCCCGGCCTGCTGGTACGCGGCGAACTCCCGCTCGAACGTCGCGACGACGTCACCGCTCGTGCTGCCCCACTTCCCCGAGTTCAGCACCTCGAGCAGGGCGTCGGCCTCTTCCGTGCCGTACTGCGGCCACGACGTCATGGTGTGATCACCCATCTGTTGTCTCCGGCAACGATATCGGCGGTCAGCTCGACGAAGGGCCGCCCGAACCGGATCACCGTCCGGGCGGATCCGCTGCCCTCCTTGACGACCGGCCCGGTCCCGGGATTCGGTACGGCGAGGAGCACCGCGGCGCTCGGCACCGCCTCCACGGACTGCGCCAGCACTGCCAGGCCGTCCGGGTGCGGCGAGACCGACAGCTCGACGCCGCGCCGGCTCCGCTCCCAGCTGTTGATCCGGGTCGCCGTCCACCACGGCATCCCGCGTCGCCGCGCCTCCGCTGCGAGCTCGATGCACGCGGCCCGGGTCGGCGGGCGCAGATGCAGGTGCGGCCCGTGGAACAGGAAGTGCGCGACACCGTGGACCGCCTGGGCGCCGTCCAGGATCACGTCCCGGACGGCGACATGCCCGGCCCAGGCGAGATCCTGTGTGTGCAGCGGCAGGTTGAGGACGTCGTACAGTCGATTGCTCTCGGCAACGGGTGCAAGCGGGAACGAGACGTGGGACGCGCCGAACGTGAACCCGACATCGCCCTGCTTGCTCGGCCCGCGCGACTCGTCGATCTGGATGCCGAGCCGCTCGCACCACGTGTAGAAGTCCGTCCACCCTTCCCAGCGGGTGTAGTGGTTCTTGTTCGAGACGATCTGCTCGGTGCCCGTGACGGCCTGCGCCCAGGCGTACTGCGCCCGCGCGAACGGCCAGCCCCACACCGCGAGGTCCGCGTCGCCCATCGCGTTGTAGTGCAGGGCGTTCTCGTGCCCGGCCGCGGTGATCGCGGCGTACAGCTCCGGTGAGTACCCGCCGGGAAAGACGTGGCACCAGGTGACCTCGACACCGGCCGCGGCGAACGCGTCGAGCGCCGCCTGACCGTGCTCCTCGACGTTCTGGTCGGAGTCGTGCGACATGTGGGCTACCGCGTCGACACCCGACGGCCAGTACCAGAGCGAGGGCACCGCGGCGCCGGTCTGCGAGGCGCTCCACCACAGGCTCTGCGCGAACAGCGAACACCACCAGTCGGCCTGCGGCTGGTCGAACATCGGTACGGCGCTCGGCGGCGGATAGACATGCTGGAACGCCGGATCCAGCGGCGGCTCACCCGGCGGCATCGCCCGATCCGCGGCGAAGCTCAGCACCATCCCGTCCTCGCACTTGAGGATGCCGTCGTCGATCGGCGCCGTACCGTCCGCGGCCGGCTGACCGTCGGCGGTGACGGCGTACCCCTGCTGGATCCGGACGATCGTCTGCCACAGGTCGACGCCGTACGTCAGGACGACACCCCGGCCGAGCCGGCGGAGCGTGATCGCTGCGGCATCATCGGACTGCCAGCGGGCGAGCACCTCGACGTCGTTACCGCGGAGCCGGCTCCCGCCGACGGCGTGCAATGCGACCGGCGGCCGGGAGGACCAGACAGGGGTGTCCGCGAGTACGACGTGATCCTCCGGCACCGAACCGTCGGCCGAGACACCCGCGAGCACTGCAAGCGGTCCGGGGTCGCCGACGAGGATCAGCGCGCCGCCGTCGTGCACCCACTGCTCGAGCTCGTCGGTCGGACCGGTATCAGGCGTGGTCGCGTGGATCAGCACAGAGACGTCGCCGGGCGGCGCGGCACTTGCCGCCAGAGAGCTGTAAGGCACCCGAAGATGCCCGAGGACCTCGGCCAGGTAGACCCACCAGGCGTCCTGACCCGCCTGGTGGGCCCGCTCGGTCGCCGCCTGGTCGTCCACCACTGCGACTGCATGAAGAGGCACGCGAACCACCCTGCCGTAGCCGGATAGCTTCGGCAAGGCCTGAATATCTCTTATGGACGTCCGTAATAACTAGGTCTAGCGAGGAATCTTCTCGACCAGCAACTGGTACGGGCGCGGCGGCCGGCCGAGCTTGCTCGAGCGAGGCGGCGGCATCGGCCAGGCGAGTCCCTCGTCGACCAGCGTGCTCAAGGTCCGGCGCGCGGTCCGCAGCGTCACACCGAGCAGCTCCGCGACCTTCTCGGCGTCGACCACCCGCTCGGTGTCGTTCGCGTTCTCCAGCTGCTCGGCGAGCGTGGCCAGGATCTGCAGCGCCCGGGAGTCCGCGGGGACGGAGCGCTCGGCGGTCCGGGTCCGCTCGCCGGGGATCTGGAGCACGAAGCCGTGCGGTCCGACCACGAACGCGGTGTCGCCGCCGGCCGCCTTGTCGACGGCGGACTGCGCGTTCACCTCCGCCTCGCGGGTCGACGTACCGAGCCCGATGCCGACCTCCAGCCGGATCCCGAGCTCCTCGGAGATCCGGTCCAGGAACGGCGCCATCGACAGGTTGTCGGTGGCCAGCCGCAGCGAACCCATCGTCGTGACGATGAGGAAACTGTGCTCGTCACGCGGCACCACGGCAGCGTCCATCGGGCGGGCGTCGCGCAGCAGCTCGCGATGCAGCGACAGGCGAAGCTCCTGGTACCAGTACGCGCTGGCGCTGGCGTGCGCCGGCAGCGACGCGGCGGGCACCCGGACGATCATCGTGACGATCCGGGACTCCTCGAGCTTCGCGCCGCCGCCCATCAGGACAGCCGTGGTCAGCGCCTGCCGGATCGTCATCGACGACGGCGTCATCCGCAGCACCGGTACTCCGGCCTTCTGCAAGGCGACGTCGACGGTCGGCACCGTGGTGACCGCCCCGGTGGTTCGGCCGCGCTCGTACAGCGAGCGGTGGAAGTCGAGGAACGTCCCGGCCGACTCCGGCCCGGTGTACTCCTTCAGCCGTACGCCGGACGCGCTCAGGCCGATCTCCTCGTACACGTGCGAGAGGTCCCGGCGGGACATGGTGTCGACGCTGATCCGGGCCGGGTCGAAGACCTTCTCGAGGACGCCGCGGAGCAGGGTCGAGAAGAGCGCCGGCCCGCCGCTCGGCACGTACGTCGCCGGGACCGGCAGGCCGCCCGCGACCGCCACGTCGTACGGCAGCGGTCCGGCGAACAGGAACGCGTCGACCCGCGAGGCGATCCGCGCCGCCTGCTCGTGCGCGTCGTGCTCGTCGGAGTAGACGGCGGTCTCGAGCCGCAGCGCGGGGTTGTCGAGCTCGCGGGCCAGATTCATGATCCGGTGCACGATCTGCTCGGCCCCCACAACGCCGACCGTCACCTGCTCATGCGTCGCCACCTCGTCAGATTAACGGTCGACGTTGACCGTCGGGATCCCGCCGCCGGCCCGCGCGATGATCGCCAGCGACGGCTCGCCGCTGGGGTTGCTCTCCCGGTGGATCGTGAACGCGGGCACGTGGACGAAGTCGCCGGCGACCGCGTCGAGGTACTCGCCGGAGCCCTCGAATTCGAGCCGCAGCACGCCGGAGACGATGTAGAGACTGCTCTCGTTCTTGTCGTGGTGGTGCCATCCGGAGATCGCACCGGGCTGGGTGATGACCTGGCCGGCCCACAGGATCGGGAGCTCGAAGGCTCGCATCCGGAGCATGCCGGACGTCGGGTCGGCGGCGACCAGGTCACCAGCCTTGATCACACGAACTGGCTCGCTCATACCTCCAGTGTCAGCGCTGGGGGTACGCGGCGTCGACCTCCACCTCGACCAGCCAGCCGGACACCGGGAGGTTCTCGATCTCCAGTGCGAAGCGGGACGGGCGCGCCTTGTTCACCACGAACGGCTTCGCCGGCGGCGCCGTACCGAGCGGGACCGGGACGTAGGCGCCGGTGGTGAGGTCGGTGTTGGCGAAGTACTGGCGGTACGCGCGGTTCCACCCGGCGAAGTCGGCGACCGTGGCGCCGGCGGGGTTCTGCAGGAAGACCCGCATCGTGTAGACGTCGGCGTACGACAGCCCGGCCGCGGCGAGGTTCTCGCCGATCCGCCGGAGTGCGTTGATCCCTTGGGCCTCGGTGATGGTGACGCCCGCGGGCAGCGTCCCGCCGGGGAAGATCGCGGTGTCGACGTACGCCGCCTCGGACCCGGACGGAGCGCCCGTGTTCAGCGCCGACGGGCCGATGCCGCTGGTCTTGTAGACGGGGGTGTTCGCGCCGACGCCGACACCGGTCGCGATCATCGGGTTGGCCTGACCCGCCGGCAGTGCGGGTACGACGGTGCCGGGCTTCGGCGGCTTCGGCTTGTCCCACCAGCCGGCCGCTGTCCCGGCGCCTGCGCTGAACGAGACGACGAGGGCGACGGCCCCGGCGATCAGGCGAGTCTTCATCGGCTCGCCACCCGGCTGTGCAGGGCGGTCACGGCCGCGCGGGCGGACACCATCGCGCCGTGCTGCCAGGCGATGGCGTGCGACAGGTGGTCGCCGGCGAAGTAGATGTTGCCGGTGGCCTCGAGCAGCCGGGCGTAGATCCCGTCGGTCTGCGACGGCCAGCTGACCCAGGACGCCTCGGAGTACTTGGTGCCCATCCAGTTCACCGAGAACGACGCCTTGACGTCCTTCGCGTACACGTCGCCGTGCATCTTGGCGCCTTGCATCAGCGCGCGCTCCAGCCGGCCGGCCGGTGTCATCGCGCCGTACAGGTTCGCGTTGGCGCCGGTGTTGTAGTAGCCGATCACGGTGCCGCGCTCGCCGTGGAAGCCGTACGACGGGTACCAGGTGTTCACGGTGTCGAGGCTGCTGTTGGTGATGCCGCCGTAGATCCGGTGGTCCTCCTCCCACCAGCGCCGGCCGTACTCGATGCCGATCTTGCCCGCGTTCGTCGGCCGGGCGTACTTGAGCGCCTCGATGATCGGCGCCGGCAGGTTGGACGGCACCTTCGCGGCCAGGTGCGGCGGCAGCGTGCAGATCGCGTAGTCGGCGGTCAGCATCCGGGTCCGCGGGCCGCTCTTGTAGGTGACCTGGACGCCGGAGCCGGTGTTGGTCAGCCCGGTCACCTCGGCGCCGTACCGGATCTTGTCCTTGCCGATCGCGCGCTCGAACGCGTACGGGATCCGGTCCATCCCGCCGACCGGCTGGAACATCATCATCGCCTGGTCCCAGCCGAACTCGAACGAGAAGTAGTTGCCGACGCCGCTGGCGAAGACGTCGCTCAGCGCGTACGGCGCGGCCGTCGTGCCGCCTTCCATTCCGGCGCCGGGCTCGACCGTGTAGCCGCGCCGGCCGTCAGCGCCGGTGTAGGCGAAGCCGGACGCCTTGTTGCCGATCGAGCCGAAGCTGCTGAGGAAACTGATCAGCGCCTGCTTGTCGGTCGCCGTCAGCTTGGCGTCGAGCGCTCCCTGGTCGGCGGCGGTGGCGAGCAGTTCGGCGACGTAGCCGTACACGTCCGCCTTGGCGGTGCGGTGCCGGATCGCCTTGTTGGACAGGCTGCTGGTGCCTTCGCGGTACAGGTACGCGTCGGCGTTCTGGTTGACGAACGGCTCGATCGCGACGCCGAGCTCGCGGCAGTAGTCGAGCGTCACGTGGTGCTGCGGGAGCCGTCCCGGGCCGGCGTTCATGTACTGGCCGGGGGAGAACGTCGCGCGCTGGGTGTTCCCGGCGAGATCGGTCTCGACGGTGCCGCCGCGAACGGTCCAGTTCCGGCCGCCCGGGCGGGTGCGCGCCTCCAGCAGGGTGACCTGGTAGCCGGCCTTCAGCAGCTCGTACGCCGAGGTGAGCCCGGCGATCCCGGCGCCGAGGACGACGACGTGCTTGGTGCCGCGGCCGTTGAGATCGGCCCGCGACGGGGCGGCGTACGCGGGTGTCTCGGCGACGCCCGTGAGGCCGAGCGCCGACATGGTGGAGTACAGCACCCCCGCTCCACCGGTGATACCGACCTGCTGCAGGAACTGACGTCTGGTCTGCGCCATGCCTTCTCCTCACTGGGCAACGGGGTAGCTGACCAGAAAGGTAAGGACATGGTGTTTTCGGAGCGTGTCAGGATCGTGACGGATCGACGCTCGTACCGACAGGTATGTTTCTGATTAACGAACCTGTTGGAGCAGCGCCCTCGCTACCCCGGCGACCTCGGCGTAAACACCGGGCTTGCCGGGCTGTGCGCAGCCCTGACCCCAGGAGACGAGTCCGAGCAGGCGGCCGTTGAGGACGAGGGGGCCGCCGGAGTCGCCCTGGCAGGCGTCGATGCCGCCGGCGAGGTAGCCGGCGCAGACGTTGGTCGCGGCGGCGTACCCGTTGGACACGTAGCTCTTGTTCGCGAGGCAGGTCTTGTCGCCGAGGTCCGGTACGGCGGCCTTCTGCAGGGTCTCGTCCGGCCCGGTCTCCTGCGTGTCGCCCCATCCGTAGACGGTCGGTACGGCGCCCGCGCGATCCGCCCGCGCGCGGGTCTCGAGCGGCAGCACCGGTACGCCGGTGAAAGGCCGCGCCAGCGTCAGCACCGCCACGTCGTACCGGTTGTCCTTCGTGTTGTAGCCCGGGTGGATCCACACCTTGCTGATCTCCGACACCCGCCCGACCGAGTCGTCGGCGAGGTCCGCCCGTCCCTGGACCGCGTAGTACGTCGACACCGCCTCGTCCATGCAGTGGGCCGCGGTCACGATCTTGTTCGGCGCCACCAGCGCGGCCCCGCAGTAGCGGCCGCCCGACGCCGCGGACTGCGTGTTGTTCAGGGCGATCGCCCACGGTGCCTCGGCAGTGCTCGCCACCGTCCCGCCGACGATCACCGGCTTCGCTCCGGCGGTGGCAACTAGCAGGACAGCGGCCAACAGCACCGCCTGCACTCTCCGTGAAACGATCATCGCTGTAGGTTAGCGGACGACTGGAGCCTGCAGGCTGCCGTAGCGCTCCATGCGCTGCCAACGGAGTCTGGTGCCGGCCAGTGCGGTGAAGACCGACTGGATGACGACCAGGTACATCAGCTGCCGGTAGACGAACTGCTGAAGTGGCAGCGTCCACAGCGGCCCAGCTCGCTCTCCGTCCAGGCGGAACGCGTAGAAGCCCATCGCCAACTGCAGCAGCACGAACCCGGCCCAGACCGACAGGACGCGAACCGGGTCGAGGAAGATCAGGCCGTAGATCGCGAACACGTCCACAACCGGTGCCAGCAGCGGCAGCAGGACCTGGAAGAGCATCAGGTACGTCAGCCCGCGGCGGCCGAACTTACCGGCGCGGCCGCGCTGCACCATCGCCCCGCGGTGCTTCCACATCGCCTGGAGCGTCCCGTAACACCAGCGGTACCGCTGCCGCCACAGTGCGCCCAGTGACGCCGGCGCCTCGGTCCACGCCACGGCGCTCTCCTCGAAGACAACCCGCCACCCGTCCCGGCACAGCGCCATCGTCAGGTCGGTGTCCTCCGCCAGCGTCACGTCGCTCAGGCCGCCGATCCGCTCCAGCGCCGTACGGCGGAACGCGCCGACGGCACCCGGCACGGTCGGCATGCACTCGGCCAGGTCGAACAGCCGGCGGTCAAGGTTGAAGCCGATCACGTACTCGATGTGCTGCCAGCGGCCGAGCAGCCCGCGGCGGTTGCCCACCTTGGCGTTGCCGGACACCGCGCCGACGGCAGGGTGCCCGAAGGGCTGGATCAGCTTGCGCACGGCGTCCGGCTCGAACACGGTGTCGCCGTCGACCATCACGATCAGCTCGAACTGTGCCGCGCGCAGTCCGGTGTTGAGCGCGACCGGCTTACCGGCGTTGGCCTGCCGGATCACGCGGACCCGGGGGATCCCCAGCCGCTCGACGAGATCCGCCGTACCGTCGGTCGAACCGTCGTCGACGACGATCACCTCGAGCGGATGGTCCGACGCCACCAACGAGCGGATCGCGGCCTCGATGCCGGCGCTCTCGTTGTACGCCGGGACGATGACGCTGACCGGCTCCGTGACCGGCGGGCCGTAGGTCCAGTTCCGCATCCGCGCGTGCCGCCGGGCGGCGATCACGGTGGTGATGGCGCGCAGCACGCTCAGCGCGCCGGCGGCGTACAACAGCCAGCCGATCACGGCCAGCACGCCGTCGCTGATCCGCATCGCCCCGATCACCGCGAGACCCCGTCCACGATCCAGCAGACTCGCCTTGCGGGTCGGGTCCGGCAGGCCGACCGAGTCGCTGACGGTGGCGAACCGGAAGCCACGCGCCTTCAGGCGCGGCAGCAGCTTGTCCAAGGCCTCGACGGTCTGCGTACGGTCGCCGCCGGCGTCGTGCATCAGCAGCACCTGTCCGGCCGTGCTCCGCGGCATCGAGTTGGCGATGACCTGCTGGGTTCCGGGCTTCCGCCAGTCCTCACTGTCCTGACTGCTCAGCACGGCCAGGTAGCCGGCCTTGCGGGCCTGCTGGAGCGCCTCCCAGTCGCGATTGCTCAGCGCGTCCGGCTCGGAGGAGTACGGCGGTCTGAGCAGCGTCGTACTGACACCGGTGGCGCCGGCGAGGACGAGCTGGCTCTGCCGGAGCTCGAGTGAACGCCGCCACCCGGACGCGGTCGACAGGTTGGCGTGGGTGAAGGTGTGCACCGCGATCTGGTGCCCTTCGGCGACGATCCGGCGGGCCAGGTCAGGGTGCGCTGCGACCTCGGTACCGACCACGAAGAAGGTGGCGTGCACCTGCTGCTTGCGGAGCACGTCCAGGATCTTCGGAGTCCAGACCGGGTCCGGCCCGTCGTCGAAGGTGAGCGCGATGGTGCGTGCTTTCGGTGCCACCGACCGGGGTGTGCCGTCGCCCGCGTCGATGACCGGTCCGCCGTTGACGATCTGTTTCGGCACCGCTCCGGAGGGACCGCTCGACCGGACCGCGCCGTCGGCTTCCGTTCCATACATGTGGTGCGTATAGCCGTTCAGCAGCAGCATGCCGGCCAGGCAGACCAGCAACATCGTCAGGACGATCCAGTGCGTCCGGAGCGGCACCTGCTTGGCCCGCCGCGCGGCCGGTCGGCTCACGGGGCGGCCGGCGCCCTCGTCTTACCGGGCGGTGCGGTCGGCTTGTTGCCGTGCGTCGTGGTCGCCGTCGGCGCCGCGGTCGGTGACTTGGTCCGGCCCGGCTGGGTGCTCGTCACGGTCGTCGGAGCCGTGGTCGGTACGGCGGTCACGGGCGGCGACGTCACCGACGGACTGCCGGTCGGGACCGTGGCGGGGCCCGAGGTCGGCGTGCTGGTCGGCGCCGCGGGGGTGGTTGTGGCTCGCGGCGTACGGCTGTCCCCGGTCGTCGGCCGCGGCGTCTCGAGCGCGATCTCGGCCGGCGGCGCGGTCGGCCGGTGCTCGGGCTTCGCGGCTTCGGGGAGGGGGATCAGCGGGGTGTCCATCCGCGGTCCGCCCAGCAAACTACTCACCATGAGCAGGAGGTAACCGACGGTAGGTACGGCGAGGAACACGCCTGCTCTTCGGATACTGCGACGGCGACGCCCGGTCGAGTCCAGAAAGACTGGCCGCCGAGGGGAAGGCGGTCTCACAAGCGCGAGAGCTTAGCCGAACCGAGCGGAATTTGGGATGTTGGGGGTCTTGCGGCGGAGTGCAAGCCCTTACCGGGTGAATTCTCGACACCGAAACACCCCGCCGTGCGCTGACCGGGGGCCGGGGTGGCTACTGTCGTCAGGTGCAGAAATGGCCTGGTCGTCCTTACCCTCTCGGCGCCACCTACGACGGTGCCGGGACGAACTTCGCGGTGTTCTCGGAGGTCGCCGATCGCGTCGACCTCTCGCTGGTCGGTGACGACGGGGCCGAGCAACTGGTGCAGCTGACCGAGGTGGACGGATTCGTCTGGCACGCGTACCTGCCGGGAGTGCAGCCGGGGCAGCGGTACGGCTTCCGGGTGCACGGGCCGTACAACCCCGCCGAGGGGCACCGGTGCAACCCGTCGAAGCTGCTGCTGGACCCGTACGCGAAGGCGATCGACGGGCAGATCGACGGCGACGAGTCGCTGTTCAGCTACCGGTTCGCCGAGCCCGACGAGCTGAACACGATGGACAACCGCGAGCACACGATGCTGTCGGTGGTGACCAACCCGTTCTTCGACTGGGGCAACGACCGCCCGCCGGGCCACGCCTACCACGAGACCGTGATCTACGAGGCGCACGTCAAGGGCCTCACCAAGACCCATCCGGGCCTGCCGGAGAACATCCGCGGCACCTACGCCGGCATCGGGCACCCGGCGATCGTCGAGCACCTCAAGGAGCTCGGGGTGTCCGCGATCGAGCTGATGCCGGTGCACCAGTTCGCCCAGGACGGCCATCTGCAGGAGCTCGGCCTGTCGAACTACTGGGGCTACAACACGATCGGATTCTTCGCGCCGCACAACGCTTACTCGTCGACCGGCACCCGCGGTCAGCAGGTGACCGAGTTCAAGGCGATGGTGAAGGCCCTGCACGAGGCCGACATCGAGGTGATCCTCGACGTCGTCTACAACCACACCGCCGAGGGGAACGAGTTCGGCCCGACGCTGTCGTTCAAGGGCATCGACAACGCGGCGTACTACCGGCTGGTGGACGAGGACAGGCGGCACTACTACGACACCACCGGCACCGGCAACAGCCTGCTGATGCGGCACCCGCACGTGCTGCAGCTGATCATGGACTCGCTGCGCTACTGGGTCACCGAGATGCACGTCGACGGCTTCCGCTTCGACCTGGCGGCCACCCTGGCCCGGCAGTTCCACGAGGTCGACCGGCTGTCGGCGTTCTTCGACCTGGTCCAGCAGGACCCGGTGGTGAGCCAGGTGAAGCTGATCGCCGAGCCGTGGGACGTCGGCGACGGCGGGTACCAGGTGGGCAACTTCCCGCCGCTGTGGACGGAGTGGAACGGCAAGTACCGCGACCAGGTCCGGGACTACTGGCGGGGCGAGAAGTACGCCCTGGCCGAGTTCGCCTCCCGGCTGACCGGTTCCTCCGACCTGTACCAGGACGACAGCCGCCGGCCGCTGGCGAGCATCAACTTCATCACCGCCCACGACGGCTTCACGCTGCGCGACCTGGTCTCGTACAACGAGAAGCACAACGAGGCGAACGGCGAGGGCGGCAAGGACGGCGAGAGCTTCAACCGCTCCTGGAACTGCGGTGCCGAGGGCCCGACCGACGACCCCGAGGTGCTGCGGCTGCGGGCCAAGCAGGAGCGCAACTTCCTCACCACGCTGCTGATCTCGCAGGGCGTGCCGATGATCGCCCACGGCGACGAGCTCGGCCGGACGCAGCGCGGCAACAACAACGTCTACTGCCAGGACAACGAGACCTCCTGGATCGACTGGGAGCTGGACGAGCCGCAGAAGCACCTGCTCGAGTTCACCCGGTCGCTGCTCACGTTGCGCAACAACCACCCGGTGCTGCGCCGGCGCCGGTTCTTCCACGGCGACACCGGGATCGACGGGCTCGGCGACCTGGTCTGGTTCACGCCGAACGGCACCGAGATGCAGAACGGCGACTGGCAGCGCGACGACGCCCGGGCGATCGCGGTGTTCCTGAACGGCGACGCGATCTCCGAGCCGGACCCGCGCGGCGAGCCGGTGGTCGACGACTCGTTCCTGGTGCTGCTGAACGGGAACTTCGAGCCGGTCGACTTCCTGCTGCCGCCGGAGGAGTACGGCGAGCACTGGACGGTCGCCGTCGACACGACGCACCCGACCGGCGCCGGGGACGAGGACCCGCACGTCGCGAGCAGCACGGTCCAGCTCGAGGCCCGCAGCACCCTGGTCCTGACCCGTTCGAGGCAGGCCGGATGAGGGGAGTCCCGCAGGCCACCTACAGGTTCCAGCTCCGCGCCGAGTTCGGCTTCGACGACGCCGCCGCGGTGGTGCCGTACCTGGCAGGCCTCGGGATCTCCCACGCGTACCTGTCCCCGATCCTCCAGGCCGCGCCCGGTTCCACCCACGGGTACGACGTGGTGGACCACAGCCGGCTGTCCGAGCCGATGGGCGGCCGGCCGGCGTTCGACCGGTTGTCGGCGCGGCTGGCCGAGCACCGCCTGGGCGCCGTCGCGGACGTCGTACCGAACCACGTCGCCGTACCGACGCCGGAGAGCCTCAACGCGGCGCTCTGGTCGGTGCTGCGACTGGGGCCCGGCTCGCCGTACGCGGACTGGTTCGACGTGGACTGGGGCGCCGGCAACCAGCCGCTGCTGATGGCGGTGCTGGGTCAGCGGATCGGCAAGGTGCTCGCGGACGGTGAGCTGTCTGTGGAGGGCGACGTACTGCGGTACTACGAGCACGAGTACCCGCTGCGGCCCGGGACCGAAGAGCTGCCGCTGGCGGAGCTCGTCACCGAGCAGTGGTACCGCCTCGCGCACTGGCGGGTCGCTGACGAGGAGTTGAACTACCGGCGGTTCTTCGACGTCGACACGCTCGCTGCTGTACGGCAGGAGACCAAGGAGGTCTTCGACGCGACCCACGAGCTCCTGCTCGCGCTGCTGCACGAAGGAAAGCTCAACGGCTTCCGGATCGACCACCCTGACGGTCTGGCGGACCCGCGCGGCTACCTGCGTCGACTGGCCGAGCGCACCGGCGGTGCCTGGGTCGTGGTGGAGAAGATCCTGGAAGGCGACGAGCAGCTGCCCCGCGACTGGCCGTGCGCCGGCACGACCGGGTACGACGCTCTGCTGCGCGTCGGCGGCCTGTTCGTCGACCCCGCTGGTGCTGCACCGCTCGCAGCCCTGCACTCCGAGCTCACCGGTGCACCGGCCGACTTCGGACCCGTGGTCGAGGAGGCGAAGCGCGAGATCGTCCAGCACGGCCAGTACGCCGAAGTGCATCGCCTGGTCGAGCTGCTCGCGCGGATCTGCCAGGACGACGTGCGGCTGCGTGACCACACCAGGCGGGCGTTCCACGAGGTCGTCGTGGAGCTGCTGGTCCACTTCGACGTCTACCGCGCGTACGTCGTACCGGGAGAAGAGCCGGAGCCCGAGGCCGTGGCCGCGGTCGAGCGGGCGGCGGAGAGAGCGCGGGCGAACCTGGACGAGGACCGCCAGGCCACCCTGGACGTCGTGTTGCACCTCTTGCTCGGACGAGAGACGAGCACTGTCGACGAGCAGGCGCGGGCCGAGCTGATCGTGCGGTTCCAGCAGACGTGCGGGCCGGTGATGGCCAAGGGGGTCGAGGACACCGCGTTCTACCGGTGGCTGCGGCTCACGTCGCTCAACGAGGTCGGTGGCGACCCGGGGCACTTCGGTGTGACGCCGGAAGAGTTCCACGCGTACGCGTCCCAGTTGAACCGGGACTGGCCGAAGACGATGACCACGCTGTCCACCCACGACACCAAGCGGTCCGAGGACGTCCGCGCGCGCCTCGGCGTACTGTCCGAGCAGCCCGCCGTCTGGTCGGAGGCGGTCCACGAGTGGCGCAGGCTGTCGGAAGAGCACCGCAGTCCACTGCTGGACGGCAGCACGGAGTACCTGTTCTGGCAGACGCTGTTCGGCACCTGGGCCGACGGACCGCTCGCTGAGGACCGCATGCAGGGCTATCTGCTGAAGGCGATCCGTGAGGCCAAGCGGCACACTTCGTGGACCTCGCCGGACGACGAGTACGAACAGGCCGTCGCTGCCTTCGCGACGGCGGTCCTCGACGACGAGACCGTGCTCGATGCGGTACGCCGCTTCGCTGACGAGCAGACCGGCTACGTACGAGCTGCCACGCTCGGCCAGAAGCTGGTGCAGCTGACGATGCCCGGCGTACCCGACGTGTATCAGGGCACCGAGCTGGTCGATCTGTCCCTTGTGGACCCCGACAACCGGCGCCCGGTGGACTACACGGAGCGCATCGAGCGGCTGCAGCGGCTGGACGACGGCGGCAAGCCGGAAGACCTGTCCGACGAGAAGCTGCTTGTCACGTCGCGGGCGCTCCGCATCCGCCGGCAGTACCCCGAGGCCTTCGCGGGCAGCTATGCACCGCTCCCGACCTCCAACGGGCACGCGGTCGCGTTCGCCCGTGGCGACGCCGTCATCACCGTGGCGACCAGACTGCCGGCCGCGCTGCAGCGGCTGGGCGGCTGGGGCGACAGCACCGTCGTGCTGCCGAGTGGCCAGTGGAAGAACGTGTTGACCGGCCGTGAAGTGGGCACCGGGGCTGCCCGGATCGGCGATCTGCTCGCGGACCTCCCGGTCGCCCTCCTGGTCAGGAGCTGACAGCCATGCACACGTTCCGCGTCTGGGTGCCAGAGGCAACCAATGTGGACCTGGTACTGCGGGACGGTGTGCTGCCGATGCGCTTCGCCGAGGGCGGCTGGTGGGAGCGGCAGGTGGCCGAGGCGCACCACGGCACCGACTATGCGTACTCCGTCGACGGCAGCGACCCGCTCCCCGACCCGCGTAGCCCGTGGCAGCCGGACGGCGTCCACGGGTTCAGCCGGGTCTTCGAGGCGGACCGCTTCGAATGGAGCGACGACAGCTGGACGGGCCGCGACGTACGAGGCGCTGTCTTTTACGAGCTGCACCTGGGCACGTTCACGCTCGAAGGCACGCTGGACGCAGCCACCGAGCACCTGGACTACCTGGCCGTGCTCGGGGTCGATGTGGTCTCGCTGCTGCCGGTCGCCGCGTTCCCCGGCGTACACGGCTGGGGATACGACGGTGTGGACCTCTACGCGGTGCACGCGCCGTACGGCGGCCCGGAAGCCCTGCAGCGGTTCGTGGACCGCTGCCACGACGCCGGGCTGGCTGTGTGCCTCGACGTCGTCTACAACCACCTCGGTCCGAGCGGGAACTACCTGTCCAGCTTCGGTCCGTACTTCACCACCAGGCACTCCACGCCGTGGGGCCCCGCGGTCAACCTGGACGACGCCGGTAGCGCAGAGGTACGACGGTGGATCTGCGACAACGCCCTGCGCTGGTTCCGCGACTTCCACATCGACGTACTGCGGCTGGACGCCGTCCACGCGCTGGTCGACGACAGCCCGACGCACCTGCTCCAGCAGCTGTCGACCGAGACCGCCGAGCTGGCCAAGGATCTCGGGCGGCCGCTGGGGCTGGTGGCCGAGTCGGACCTGAACGATCCGCGCACAGTCGAGCCGGTGTCCACGGGCGGCATGGGGATGACCGCCCAGTGGAGCGACGACTTCCACCACGCACTGCACTCCCTGCTGACCCGTGAACGGTTCGGGTACTACGTGGACTTCGGGGACCCGGCGGTGTTCGCGAAGACGCTGACGCGGGTGTTCCTGCACGACGGGAGCTATTCGACATTCCGCGGCAAGGACTGGGGACGTCCGGTCGATCCGCGCAGCCACCGCGGCGGCGAGTTCCTCGCCTACACGTCGAACCACGACCAGATCGGCAACCGGGCGCTCGGCGACCGGCCCAACCTGACCCCGGGGCAGCTCGCGATCGGCGCCGCGCTGGTGCTGACCTCGCCGTACACGCCGATGCTGTTCATGGGTGAGGAGTGGGGCGCCTCGACGCCGTGGCGGTTCTTCACGGACTTCTCCGACGACACCGAACCCGGCCTGGCGGACGCGGTCCGGACCGGCCGGCGGCACGAGTTCGCCGAGTTCGGCTGGGACGCGGACGAGATCCCGGACCCGCAGGACCCGCAGACCTGGCGCAGCTCGGTGCTCGACTGGTCCGAGCCGGACGAGGCGCCGCACCGCGAGCTGCTCGCCTGGTACCGGCACCTGCTCACCTTCCGGTCCCGGATGCCCGAGCTCCGCGACGACCGGCTCGCGTCCGTGGGGGTCGCGTTCGACGCCGCCGGCGCCTGGCTGGTGGTGTCCCGCGGCAGCCTGCGCGTGGTGGCGAATCTCGGTGGTGCGGACGCGGTCGTGCCGCTCGCGGAGCTCCCCAAGTACCTCGTGATGTCGTTCGCCGGCGGGGACCTGACTACCGGCGGGGTTTGGTTGCCTGGTCACGGCGTCGCGATCGTGGCCGTCTGAGACTTTCCAAAGGGTCACGTTTGTAGGCCATTCCAACAGAACGCGCCGTTCGAGTGTGTTGATCCGTGGTGATTTCCGGAATCGCTTGTCTGCCGGGGTGGTCGTGGCGGACTGTTGATGGGCCAGCAGGGGACGGGGGGTTTTGAGGGAGGACCGGATGACAGTCGGAGGCGTCGACACCTACTACGACTACGAAGAAAAGCAGTGGAAGAGCCGGAAGCTGGGTGGCGGCCCGATCCGTCGCGGCCCGGTCTGCCCGGCACCACGCACCCCGGACCATGCGGTGCGCGAATCCACCGTCCACGAGCGTCGTGCGGCCGTTCGCGACGTACCGAAGCACACGCTCAACTGACGCGCACCGGTGGCAGGGCCCGCCAGACCAGGCCACCGACCTGACCACAGCGGCTGTCGTCCGACGGCCGCTGTGGCATGCCCGGACCAGCCGCAGTCACGGTTGCGCGCGCCGGGGCAGCGAGCGGCGTGGCTTCCGGGTCGCATAGAGTGACGGTTGTCCCGACAGGAAGGATCCGGGTGATGGCCGACGCAGACGATCAGGTGACGCAGAGCGCGCCGTACCCGGGCTTCGACACGACCAAGCCGAGTATCGCCCGGACGTACGACTACCTGCTCGGCGGCAAGGACAACTTCGCGGTGGATCGCGCGTTCGGCGACCGGTTCATCAACGAACTTCCCGGCTCCCGGGTGATCGCGTACGACAACCGCGGCGCCCTGATCCGCGCGGTCCGCGAGATCGTCACCACGACGCCGGTCCGCCAGTTCATCGACCTCGGCAGCGGGCTGCCGACCGCCGACAACGTGCACCAGGTCGCCCAGCGGTACGAGCCGGACGCGAAGGTGGTGTACGTCGACAACGACCCGATCGTGCTCGCGCACGGTCGCGCGCTGCTCGCCGAGAACAACAACACCACGGTCATCCAGGCCGACCTGCGGGAGCCGAAGGCGATCCTCGAGCACCCGGACACGGTGCGCCTGATCGACTTCTCCGAGCCGGTCGGCGTGATCTTCAGCGCCACCCTGCACCATGTCAACGACGACGAGGACCCGGCCGGCATCGTCCGCTTCTGGAAGGACCGGATCGCCTCCGGCAGCCACCTGTTCATCAGCCACTTCCGCAGCGAGAACGACCCCCGCAGCCAGGAGCTCGAGCAAGTCCTGCAAGGCTCGCTCGGCCGCGGCCGCTGGCGCACCGACGACCAGATCCTCGCCCTCTTCGGCGACGACTTCACCGTGCTCGCCCCCGGCCTGGTTCCCGCCTGCCGATGGCGCAACCCCAGCGAGCCCGACGACCTCACCGACTACCAGCGCCTGATCGCCGCCGTCCTCGCCGTCAAGAACTGACCTGTTCCCTGGCGAGGAACGCGAACCGGGCGGTCTTGGTCGAGCCGTCCGGCTGGACGATCTCCGCCTCCACGCCGAGGGTGAATCCGCTGCGCTGGAACCGCTCGATCGCGCGGGTGTTCCGGACGTCGGGTTCGACCACGATCCGCGGGTGTCCCAGGTGCTCGAAGACGAAGCGGGCGAGCGTGCCGACCATCTGACCGGTGAACCCGGCGCGGGCGTCCCCGGGCGCGATCAACAGATGGACGCCGAGGTCACCGGGCTCGACGGTGTACGCCGCGCCGGCGGGATCCGCCTGCGGGTCGTACGTCTGCAGCAGCGCGACCGGTACGCCGTCCAGCCGGACGACGTACACGTGATGCGTCGGCACCGAGTCCAGGAAGCGGTACGTCGCCTCGATCTCGTCGCGTGACAGCGCGCCCATGCCCCAGTACGTCGCCCGCTCGGCCGTCACCCACCCGTGGATCAGGTCCAGATCGCGCGCCGGATCCGCCTCCTCGATCCGCACCGTCCCGAACCCGTCGACGGCCGCCGAGTACGTGCGATCCTCCCGGACCGCCGGACCCTCCGCGGGGACCAGCGCACCGCGCAACCACGACGCCAACTGGTCGTGGTGGTGCGGATCGCCGAGGACGCCGGACGCGCCGAGCGGCACGATCCACCGGCTGGCGGAGCGATCGGCGAGGTCCCACGCGTACCGGGCGGCGGAGGCGCGGATGCAGACGTCCGTCAGCCCGGGCAGGCTCGACGTCGACATCACGCAGTGGTGGTCGCCGGACAGGCCGAGGTCCAGCGGCGTCTCGTTCGCCGCGAACACCGGACCGCGCAGCGCGTGCAGCGGTGCGAGCTGATGCGTCTCGGCCCACGGCGGGCGCGGGCTGTTGGCGGCGACCTCTTCCAGTGCCTCGCGGGCCAGCCAGCGCACGTCGACGTTCGGCAGCAGGTCGGTGCTGAGGAGGTTCTCGAGCGCGTACGAGACGTGGGTGAGCGGGTCCATCCACGGCGTGAAGACCGCGGCGACGTCGGCGTTCTCGAGCATCGTGAAGTGGTCGGTGAGGCGGGAGACGAGCGCCTTGCGGACCGCGGCGTACGACGAGGCCGTCGTGCTCGTGGCGTCCATCCGGCGGTCCCACGCGAACAGTTCGGTGCGGAGGGCAACTGCTTGCGGGGACAGGTCGCCGAGACCGGTCAGCAGGTCGAGCAGGGAGCCGGCCGAGCCCAGGTAGGTGTCCTGGTGGATGCCCGGCATGCCGTCGACCGTCCAGTCGTCGCGGGCTTCGACGAGGTCGCGGATCCGGTCGGCGCGGTGCGGCGCGGCGAACTCGACCCCGAGCGGCGTCGCGAGCCCGCGGGCGTTTGCCATTACCGCCGGCCCGTCCACCGCTGCCCGCGCCATCTCGTGCCAGCCGTCCCAGCCGTACGTCGCATCCCAGGCCGGCACGACCCGCAGCATGTTCGCCCGCTCGCGCCGCGGCACCACGCCGGCGGTCCGATGCAGCAGCCCACCCGCGGTGTCGGCCGCCAGCACGACGTTGACCGGCTCGACCCACTCGTCGAACGCGGCGTCCACGTCACCCACGCTGGTTGCCCGCAGCAACCGACGCATCACCTGGAACCCGAGCCGTCCGGTGACCCGCGGCGGGTAGCGCAACGAGACCGATCCAGTGCCTTCCGGGCCTTCCGCGCCTTCCGGGCCTTCCGGGCCGTGCGTGATGATCGGACCGCGGTCGGTCTCGATCACCTCGACCTCGACGGGCGCTGCACCGGCGACCTCCACCACCTCGGTGTGGAAGGACGCCGGTCGCCAGCCGTCCGGCCCCAAGGCCTCCACTCCTGACCCGGTCCGGCGCAGTTGTTCGGCGTACAGGTCCTGGTAGTCGGCCATGGCGTTGGTGATGGACCAGGCGACCGACCCGGTGTGGCCGAAGTGCGCGAGCCCGGGGATGCCGGGAACGGCGAGCCCGAGGACGTCGTACTCCGGGCAGGTCAGCCGGATCTGCTGATACACGCCGGGGTTCTCGATGAAGCGATGCGGATCGCCCGCCACGATCGCCTGACCGCTCGCGGTGTGCGACCCCGGGATCAGCCACCCGTTGCTGCCGGCCCCGTGCGGTCCCTCCGACGAGAACAGCTCCAAGGACGCTTCCCCGAGCTGGGCCGCGACATGAGTGCGCCACAGCTTGGAAGGGAAGCCGGCGAACAGGATGTGCACCGCCAGCCAGATCCCCAGCGGCGTCCACGGCTCCCACTCCTGCAGCGTCAGCCCGGTCTCCGCGAATTCAGGCGCGCGTGCCGCCCCGCCCGGCAGCGCGTGGTTCACGCCCTCGACGTACGCCGTGACCCACTCGCGCGTTTCGTCGTCGAGCGACTCGAAGCACCGCCGCGCCGTGTCCGCGAGCCGCGCCTGGCGGGCGAACACGTCCCACGCCGCCGCCTCGGCCCCGAGGAACGCGGCGCTCGTCCCGAGGTACCGCCGCCGCTCCAGCTCGATCTGCCAGGCCCGGTCCCGCGCGGCGTTCACGCCTTGCAGGTAGACCAACGCGAGCGGATCGCCGGCCTGCAGGTGCGGTACGCCGTACGTGTCCCGGAACACCCTCGCGTTCACAAACAGCCCCCACTTCAGTCAGGTTAGGCTGCACTAACTTACTCGGCAGCAATCGTTCCGGACAATCGCGATTCTCGCTGGAGGTCCATCGTGAGGCATGGCTGGGAAGGCGTGGTGCTCAAGCTGTTCCGGGCGAAGGACTTCACCTTCACCGTGACCGGCGCCGAGCATGTCACCGAGCGGTACCGCCGGGTGCACTTCACCGACGGCAACCTCCGGGCCGTCCCGCGGCCGCAGCTGGTCGAGCAGGTGAAGGCCGGGGCGTAACCTGGCGGCTGTGATCACGCCGCTCGACGTCACCGACCGCACGCTCGCCGAGCGACTGCTCACGATCCAGCACGCCGCGTACGCCGTGGAGGCCGAGCTGATCGGCTTCGACGGCATCCCGCCGCTGCGGGAGGACCTCGACGGCCTGATGTCGTCGACCGAACACTGGCTCGGCCGGTACGAGGGCACGCTGCTGGTCGGCGCGATCGCCTACGAACTGTCCGACGACACCGTGGAGATCGACCGGCTGGTTGTCGACCCCGCACACGCCCGCCGCGGCCACGGCCGGGCCCTCCTCGACCACCTCGACCGGGTCGCACCGCGACCGGTCAGCCTGGTCTCGACGGGCTCGGCCAACACCCCGGCCGTCGCCCTCTACACGTCCCGCGGCTACGCCGCCGTCGCCGAGCTGGAAGTTGCTCCCGGCATCAGCATCACCCAGTTCCGCCGCGAGTCCTGACCTGCTCGAACCCGTAGTACAGCGCCAGCAGGAACACGATCAGCAGGGTCACCTGGGCGGACACGAACGAGATGCCGATGCAGGCTCCGTAGACGACCGTGCCCATCGAGTAGCGCAGCAGCGACTTGCGGACCTCCGCCTTGGACATGTCGTGGTCGACCAGGTGGTTGCGCAGGACGTACCACCAGATCAGGCTGAACGCGATCGCCGCCAGCGTCAGGTTCGTGCTGTAGACGGCGGCCGCGACGTGCGCGTTGCTCGACTCGTCCTCGAGATGCTCCGCGAACAGGCTGGTCGGGAACGGCAGCAGCGTCGCCCACAGCAGCAGGAGCAGGTTGAGGAACATCAGCCCGCGGTCCGCGCGCCGGATCTGGCGGAACATCGAGTGGTGGTTGACCCACATGATGCCGAGGATCGCGAAGCTGGTCAGGTACGCCGCGAACTGCGGCCATTCGTGCAGCAGCGCCGGCCACAACCGCTCACCCTCCTCGAGCTCGGGACTGTGCAGTTCGAGGACGAGGAGGGTGATCGCGATCGCGAAGACGCCGTCACTGAAGGCTTCGAGACGATTCGTCTCGGCAAGGTCGGACTGAGGGCTCACGCGCCACAGTCTGAACCAATCAAGCCAGAGAAAGCGCTGTCCAGCTGATCGCCGGTAGCGTAATCGTCAGCTTGCCGTCGGCGAGCCGGGCGCCCTCGAACGGCTGGGCCGTGACGCGGTCGGGGTGCGCCGCCGAGTTGGTCGCGAGCGGGTCGGCGTCGTGCACGATCACGGCCTCGTCGAGCGAGGTGACACCCGCCCGGGTGAGGTCGACGGTGACCTCGACCGGGCCCTCGGACGAGCGGTTCACCGCGAACAGCGCGATCTTGCCGTCGTCGTAGGTCGCGACCGCGTCGACCGCGGGTACGTCGCCGTACTTCGCCGTGGACACCAGCGGCGAGTCGGTCTCGATCCGGAGCACCTGGCCGGCCGCCAGCCGCGAGGTGATCGCGAACGGGTGGAACGTGGGCTGCCGCCAGGCCGCGCCGCCGGGCTCGGTCATGATCGGCGCGATCACGTTCGCGAGCTGCGCGAGGCACGCCACCCCGACCCGGTCGCTGTGCCGCAGCAGCGAGATCAGCAGGTTGCCGAGCACCACCGCGTCGGTGACGTTGTACTCGTCCTCGATCCGCCGCGGCGCCACCTCCCACGCCTCGCCCGGTCCGTCGGTGCGGCGGGAGCGGTCGCCGTACCAGACGTTCCACTCGTCGAAGGAGATGCCGATCTTCTTGCTGCTCTTGAGTTCCGCTCCGACGTGGTCCGCGGTCGCGACCACGGAGTCGATGAAGTGGTCCATGTTCACCGCGGACGCCAGGAACGACGCGGTGTCGCCGTCGTCGTTGCCGTAGTACGCGTGGCAGGAGATGTACTCGACGAACTCGTACGTCTCCCGCAGCACGTCGCGCTCCCAGGTGCCGAACAGCGGCATCCGCGACGACGACGAGCCGCAGGCGACGAGCTCGAGGTCCTTGTCGATCATCCGCATCGCCCGCGCGGTCTCCGCCGCGAGCCGTCCGTACTCCGTCGGCGTCTTGTGCCCGACCTGCCACGGGCCGTCGAGCTCGTTGCCGAGGCACCAGAGCCTGATCCCGTACGGCGCCGCGCCGTGCTGCTCGCGCAGATCGGACAGCGCCGTACCGCCGGGGTGGTTCGCGTACTCGAGCAGGTCGAGCGCCTCCTGGACGCCGCGGGTCCCGAGGTTGATCGCCATCATCGGCTCGACGCCGGCCTTGGCGCACCAGCGGCTGAACTCGTCCAGACCGAACTCGTTGGTCTCGACACTGTGCCAGGCGAGGTCGAGGCGCCGCGGCCGCTCCGCGCGCGGGCCGACGCTGTCCTCCCAGCGGAAACCGGAAACGAAGTTTCCGCCGGGATAGCGGACCACGGAAACTCCGAGCTCGCGGGTCAGTTCCAGGACGTCCTTGCGGAAACCGTCCTCGTCCGCGGTCGCATGGCCGGGCTCGTAGATGCCGGTGTAGACACACCGGCCCATGTGCTCGACGAAGGTTCCGAAGGTCCGGCGGTTCACGGGCGCGATCGTGAACGCGGGATCGATGGTCAGATGGGCAGTGGGCACCAGGTGGCTCCTGTCGTGGTGATTCGATATGACCGGGGCGGTGGGGTGGGAGATGCAAGGGCAGAGCAGCGGCTAGCCCTTGATCCCCGCGTCGCCGACACCGCGGACGACGTGGCGCTGGAACAAGGCGTAGACGATCAGCAGAGGAAGACCGCCCAGCACGGCCGAGGCCATGATCTGGGCGTAGCGCAGGCCGTACGAGCCCTGCACGTTGGCCAGGCCGACCGGGATCGTCATCATTGACGGGTCGGTGGTCACGATGAAGGGCCAGAGGAAGTTGTTCCAGGCCCCGATGAACGTGAAGATGCCGACCGCGACCAGGATCGGCCGCGACATCGGGACCATCACGCTCCACACGATCCGCCACCGGGACGCGCCGTCGACCCGGGCGGCGTCCTCGTAGTCGCGGGAGATGCCGTCGAAGAACTTCTTCAGCACGAACACCATCACCGGCGCGACCACCTGCGGCAGCACGATGCCCCAGTAGGTGTCGACCAGGCCGAGGCCGGTCATCTCCTGGAACAGCGGCACGATCAGCACCTGCGGCGGTACCAGGATGCCGGCGATGATCAGCCCGAACAGCACCCGCCGCCCGGGGAACGTGGTCCGCGAGAAGCCGTACGCCGCGAGCACCGAGACGACCAGCGTCAGCGCGGTCACGAGCACCGAGACGACCGTACTGTTCAGGAACCAGCGGAGCAGGTCGCCCTGCTCGATCACGCTCCGGTAAGCCCCGGTGGTAGGTGCCTCCGGCAACCAGGTGATCGGTGCCCGAGTCGTCTCCGGTTCCGGTTTGAGCGAGGTGTCGAGGGCCCAGAGCAAGGGAATCAGCCAGATCACTGCGAGGATTACTGCACCGACGGCGCTCGCGGCCTTCGGGAAGGTCCATTGCTGCCTGCGGCGCGGTGTTCTGGTTGCTACTGGCAACGTTGTGGTCGTCATGCGTCCTCCCCTCGGCCGGAGAACAGTTTGAACTGCGCCACCGCGACGATCACGATGACCGCGAAGAACAGGTACGAGATCGCGGACGCGTAGCCGATCCGGTAGCTGGTGAAGCCGGACTCGTAGATGTACTGGATGATCGGCCGGGTCGCGTAGTTCGGTCCGCCGTTGGTCATCAGGTAGATCTGGTCGAAGATCTTCAGCGACGCCACGAGTTGCAGGACGATGATCAGGCCGGTGGTCCGGCTGAGCAACGGCAGCGTGATCCGGAACAGTTGCTGCCGCCCGTTCGCCCCGTCGATCGCGGCCGCCTCGTAGACCTGGGCGGGAATCCCTTGCAGCGCGGCCAGGTAGAGCAGGAAGTTGAACCCGACCGTCCACCAGACGGTCGTGATCACCACCGCAAGCATCGCCCGGTTCTCGGTGTTCAGCCAGTCGATCTCGGCGAATCCGCCGGCCGTCAGCAGGCCGTTCACCAGGCCGAACCCGGGCTGGTAGATCCACACCCAGATCAGCGTTACGACCGTGGCGGGCAGCACGAACGGAGCGAAGTACGCGAAGCGCAACAGCCAGCCCAGCACGCCGCGCCGGTTGGCCAGCAGGGCCATGACGAGCGCGATGATCACCAGCGGCGGCGTGCTCATCGCGGTGAAGACGAGGGTGTTCTTCAGTGACGACCAGACGGCGGGGTCACCGAACAGGTCCCGCCAGTTCTGCAGGCCGAGGAACTCGTGCTTGACGCCGGCCAGACTGGTGTTGAAGAAGCTGTTCCACAGGCCGGAAACGATCGGCCAGAGCATGAACAGCGCGAACAGCAGCAGGAACGGCGCGACGAAGAACAGCCCGCCCCAGCGTTCTTTCCACGGCTGCCCGGTCTCCGGTTTCGCCGCGGCCGGCGGCGTACCGGTGGTGAGGCGTGAGGGTGTCTCTACGGCCATGACCGACCTCCTTAGACCGGTGACGGGGTGTCGAGGAGCTTCTGGGTTGCGGCCTTGAACTGCGCGAGCGCGGCCTTCGGCGTCGCCTGACCGGAGAACACGCCGCTGAACGCCGCGGCGGCCTCGTTCTGCAGTTGCGCACCGGACCCGCTGAACCACGCGTCCGGGTCGAACAGCACGTCCGGCGCCACGCTGCGGTACTCCGCCTGCGGCTTGAGGTCCAGGTACTCCTGGCTCTTCGCCACCGGCTGGTACGCCGGGATGTGACCGCCGGCCGCCCAGTCGGCGCTGTGCTTGAGCATCCAGGCGATGTACTCGACGGTGGCCTTGGTGTCGGCCTTGTTCCGGTTGCTCTGGTGCGGCAGCACGAACGTGTGCGCGTCACCGGCGAACTTCGGCACGTCGTACACGACCGGGAACGGCGCCATGCTGAACGGCATCTTCGCGGTCTGGTACGTCGTCACCTCCCACTCACCGTTGAAGCTCAGCCCGGCGTCGCCGTTGCTGAACTGGGCGACCAGGGCCGAGTAGTTGGACGACCGCGGCGTGAGGCCGTCGGCGGCGAGTTTGGCCATCAGGTTCAGGGCTTCCAGCGCCTTGGCGTCGTCGAGGATCAGCCGGGTGCCGGTGTCGTCGAAGAACTTGCCCTCGAGCTGTCCGTACAACGTCCACCAGAGCCGCCACGGGTTCGTGGTCTCGACCGACGCGGCGAACTTGCCGGTCACGTCCTTGACCGCCTTCAGCATCTCGAGGAACGCGTCGACGCCCTTGACGGTCTTGATGCGGCCATCCGCCTCGAGCAGCCCGGCCTTCTGGCAGATCTCGGTGTTGTAGTAGAGCACGAACGGGTGCGTGTCGAGCGGTACGGCGTACAACTTGCCGTCCACGACGGCGCGGTTCCACGACGTCGGGAGGAAGTCGGACTCGGTGACACCCGCGTCGGCGAGCAGCTCGACCGGGATCGGGTCGAGCATCGTGGTCGGGCTGAACCCCTTGAGCCGGGACAGGTGCAGGGTCGCCACCTCGGGCGCCCGGCCGCCGGCCGCGGACATCGCGAGCTTCGTGTAGAACGGCGGGCCCCAGGCGAGCGTGTGGGCCTCGAACGCGACGTCCGGGTGCTCGGCGACGTACTGCTGGTGGATCTGCAGCAGGCGGGCACCGTCGCCGCCGCCGAACAGGTTCCACTCGCGGACCTTGGGTTTGCCGCGGAGGGTGCCGCAACCGGTCAGAGCGAGGGCGCCGAGCAGGCCACCAAGTACTGCTCGACGCCCGGGACGGAAGGGAGGGGAGTCTGGGCGCATCTGTCCTCCAGGCGGAGTGGAGCACGGATCTACACCGATGTACTACATCGGTGTAGAAAGGATGCCCGGGCGCTCCCGGACCGTCAAGGCCTCAGCTTGCGCCGAGGGTGGATTCGCGGGTGTGGAGCACGTACGGCGAGACGATCTCGCGGTGCTCGGAGACGTCGCCGGCCATCCGCTCGACCAGCAGGTCGACGGCGGTCCGGGCGATGTGCACACGGTCCGGGTCGACCGTGGTCAGGGTCGGGCTGCTGTAACTGGCCTCGTCGATGTTGTCGAAGCCCGCCACCGCCACGTCGTCCGGGAGTCGCACGCCGCGGGCGGCCAGTGCTCGGATCGCGCCGAGCGCGAGGGTGTCGTTCAGGGCGAAGACGGCGTCGAAGTCGTGCCCGAGGGTGAGCAGCTCCGCCACCGCGTCGGCGCCGCTCGATCGGTGCCATTTCCCGCCTGAGACCGCCAGTTTTTCCGGGACGGCGACGCCGTACTCCTGCAGCGTCTCGGCGTACGCGCCGTACCGGATCGCCGCGGTGCCGACCAGTTCGCCGGGGCGGATACCGATCACCGCGATCTTGCGCCGGCCCTGGTCGAGCAGATGCCGGACGACGGCCTTCGTACCGTCGATGTTGTCGATCATCACGTGGTCGACCGGTCCGTGGAAGATCCGCTCGCCGAGCAGCACCATCGGCGTGTGCGTGCGCAGTTGGTCGACGTCCTCGGGGCCGAGTCCGAGCGGGCTGTAGAGCAGACCGTCGACGAGGTGGCCACGGGGCCGGGCGAGCGCGGTGAGCTCCCGCTCCCGGTCGGCGCCGGTGGTCTCGATCATCACCGTCAGGCCGTGTTCGCCGGCGGCGGCGATCGCGGCGTCGGCGAGCTCCGCGAAGTACGGGTTGCTGAGCTCGGGGACCGCGAGCGCGATCACGCCGGTCCGGCCGGACTTCAGGTTCCGCGCCGACAGGTTCATCCGGTAGCCGAGGGCATCGATCGCCGCGAGCACCTTGGTCCGGGTCTCTTCGCGGATGTACGGATACCCGTTCATCACGTTCGAGACCGTCTTCGGGGACACGCCCGCCTCGCGCGCGACGTCGCGCATCGTCACCGCCATGGCGTCATCCCCGTCATGGGCAGCCACGGTAGTGCACGGTGCATGGGGCGGTCAGTCGGCGGCGGGTGCGTCGTGGGGCGGGCGCCGCGGCGGGTTGGGCTGCGGGCCGGCCGACCGGCTGCCCGGGTGCTCCGGGATGTCGGGCTCGTCGCCGCTCAGCTCGACGCCCTCCTCGCGGAGCGTGTCCTCCACGGCCGGATCCAGCTCGTGACCCGGATGCGGCAGGCCCGGCCTGTCGAAGCTCATGGCGCCCTCCCTGACAATTGTCGCTGCCACCAGCGTACGGCCAGTTGAAAAAGGAACAGCAAGAAAAGAAGAGATTCAGAGTCGTGCTCTGCGTGCATGAACCGAGCTGATCGGCGTGTTTCCGGCCACTACTCCAAATCTCTTCTTCTTCGTTCTTCTCTCAGCGGTCGGGGAGGGGGCGGCGGCGTTGCGTGGGGTCGGTGAGGGATTGGGGTTGCCAGGCGGCGTCGGCGCGGTAGAGGTCGGTGCCGGGTGGGGTGATCTCGTCGATGCGGTCGAGGGTCTTGTCGTCGAGGGTCAGGTCGGCGGCTTTGAGCAGGCCTTCCAGTTGCTCCATCGTGCGGGGGCCGGCGATGACCGACGTGACCGCGGGATGCGTCGTGACGAAGGCCATCGCCAGCTCCGGCAGCGACACACCGATGCCGTCGGCGACCTCGACCAGCTGTTCGACCGCGTCGTACTTCGCCGCGTTCGCGGGCAGTGCCGGGTCGAACCGGTCGGGGGTGAGCGCGGCGCGTGCGGACAGGTCGAGCGGCTGGTTCTTGCGGATCTTCCCGGACAGGAACCCGAAGGCGAGCGGGCTGTAGGTCAGCACGCCCATGCCCAGCCGCCGGCAGGTCGGCAGGATCGAGCGCTCGATACCGCGCGCCATCATCGAGTACGGCGGCTGGTTCGACCGGAACCGCCCGTACCCGCGCCGATCGGACACGTGGTACGCCTCGACGATGTCCTCCGCGGGAAACGCCGAGCACCCGAACGCGCGGATCTTGCCCGCGCTGACCAGGTCACTCAGCACCCACAACGTCTCCTCGATGTCGGTGGTGTGGTCCGGCCGGTGGATCTGGTACAGGTCGATCCAGTCGGTGCCGAGCCGGCGCAGGCTGTCCTCGACCGCGCGCGTGATCCAGCGCCGCGAGTTGCCGCTGCGGTTGCGGCCCTCGCCGAGCGGGAAATGCACCTTGGTCGCGAGCACGACGTCGTCGCGGCGGCCCTTGAGCGCCTTGCCGACGATGGTCTCGGACTCGCCCGCGGAGTACATGTCCGCGGTGTCGACGAAGTTGATCCCCTGGTCCAGTGCGTGGTGGACGATCCGGACGCAGTCGTCGTGATCGGGGTTGCCGACCGCGCCGAACATCATCGCCCCGAGACAGTGCGTACTGACCTCGATCCCGGTTCCACCCAACGTGCGATACCGCATCTGTGCAGCTCCTTTGTTCGCTGCCCGAACGCTAGAAGCTAGAGCGCTGTCTAAGTCAAGTCCGGCCTAGGGTGGGGCGTATGGACATCGCAGCGCTGTGGGATCCCGAGCCGGGTTGGCTGAACACCGCGTCGTACGGCTTGCCGCCGAAGCCCGCCTGGGAGGCGTTGCAGGTGGCGCTGTCCGACTGGCGGGTGGGTGCGACGAGCTGGGAGCCGTGGGACGAGTCGACGACACGGTCCCGTACGGCGTTCGCGCGGCTGGTCGGGGCGGACCCGGCGGACGTGTTCGTCGGCAGCACGGTGTCCGCGGCGCTGGCGCCGATCGCGGCCGCGTTGCCGGACGGTGCGAAGGTGTTGACCGACGACGTCGAGTTCACGTCGAACGTGTTCCCGTGGCAGGTGCACGCCGACCGCGGCGTCGAGGTGATCGCCGTACCGGGGGACGAGCTGGTCGCGGCGATCACGCCGGGCATCGACCTGGTCGCGGTCAGCGCGGTGCAGTCGTCGACCGGCGTGGTCCTGGACCTGCCCGCAGTAGTTGCCGCCAGCAAGCAGATCGGCGCGCTCGTGGTGCTCGACGCGACCCAGGCCGTCGGCTGGCATCCGATCACGGTCGAGGGTGTCGACGCGCTGGTCGTGCACGCCTACAAGTGGTTGATGTCGCCGCGGGGCGCCACCCTCGGGTACCTGTCCCCACGGTTGCAGGAACGCTGCCGGCCGTCCGCGGCGGGCTGGTACGCCGGACGTGACGTCCACGGCTCGTACTACGGGCCGGTGATGGAGCTCGCGCCCGGCGCCCGGCGGTTCGACCAGTCGCCGGCCTGGTTCAGCTTCGTCGGCGCGGCGCAGGCGCTCGAGCTGGTCGAGCAGATCGGCGTCGACGCGATCAACCGGCACAACCTCGCGCTGGCGAACGAGTTCCGCGCCGGGCTGGGCCTCGAGGCGTCGAACAGCGCCATCGTCAGCACCAGCCTGCCCGGCGCCCAGGAGGCCTTCGCGGCGGCCGGTATCCGCGCCGCCGTCCGCGACGGCCGGCTGCGCGCGTCGTTCCACATCTACACGACGCGTGCCGACGTACAGCAGGCGCTCTCCGCACTGAAGCCGTTGATCTAGATCGGAGCTATGGTGCGGGCATGGGCGGATTGAGTATCGGGCAGGTGGCGGAGCGGACCGGGTTGAGTGTGCACGCACTGCGGTTCTACGAGCGGGAGGGCCTGCTCGCGGATCCGGTACGACGGGAGTCGAACGGGCGCCGCGTCTACTCCGAGGACGACGTCGACTGGCTGACCATGTGCATCAAGTTCCGCTCGTCCGGGATGCCGCTCGACACGATCCGCAAGTACACGGAGCTGGTCCGGCAGGGATCGGGCAACGAGGCGGACCGGCTGGCCCTGCTGAAGAGCCATCAGGACCATGTCCGCACGCAGATCGAGGAACTCAACGAGTGCCTCAACGTCATCACCTGGAAAGTCGACATCTACCAGCAGCACGTGGACGCCGGCACCGCGGACTGCCTGTGGGTGACACCGTCGGCACAGGCGGCCAGCGAAGCGTCCTGAGCACTCAGGCTACGAGCAGACGGAGCCCGAGATCGGCCGCGTCGAGGCCGACGAGCTCGCTGTTGCGCTCAGCCCACCGGCCGGAGGCCAGGTCGTCCTCGAGGCGCCGTACCGCCCGCTGCTCGGCCTCCGGCCCCACTCTCGTCCACACCGACATCGCGCGGCGGACGCGGTTCTCCAGGTAGGCCTCCGGCCGCCGCCAGTACGCCTCGAACAGCCCGTCGGCGCAGTCCCACGGAACGGGCACCGGCTCGGCGCGGGCGCCGATCGCGTCGCCCATGCCGGCGATCGAGGGGAAGCCTTCGAGCACGGACGCGAACTCGGGCAGGTAGTCCCGGGTGAGCCAGAACCGGTCCTGCCAGCCGGGCTCGTCGGTGTCGAACGTGAACACCACGACGCGCCGCGCCACCCGGCGCAGCTCGCGCAGCCCCGTGATCGGATCCGCCCAGTGGTGCACGGTCGAGACGGCCATCGCGACGTCGAACGAGTCGTCGTCGAACGGCAGGCTCTCCGCGGCGGCCGCCACGCACGGCGCCGAGCCGGCCGGCCGCTGCGCGCGCATGACGGCCGACGGCTCGACCGCGGTCACGTCGCGATCGGGCGGCTCGTAGGATCCCGTGCCCGCGCCAACGTTCAGCACCGTCTGCGCGTCCCCGAGCGCCTGCCAGATCCGCGCGGCGATCCGCGGTTCGGTACGCCGGGTCGCCGGGTAGGCGCCGCCGATCACGTCGTACAGCTGCGCACCGAGCACTTCCAGTTGTTCCTCCGGTGTCACCGTCAGTCCCTTCGCCCGCGTCTCGAGTTCCCTGTCGATCGCCCGCACCATGGCGTCGGCACGATCACGCCGCTCGACGAGCAACCCGCGCAGTTGGCGCAGGCGCGCGACGGCGTCCGTGGACGGGTCGCCGACCAGTTCGCCGACCTCCCGCAGCCCGAAGCCCAGCCGTCGATAGGCGAGGACTTCTCGCAGTCGCTCGACGTCGGCCGCCGAGTAGGCCCGGTACCCGGCGGCCGTTCGCGCCGACGGCCGAACGAGCCCGATGTCGTCGTAGTGATGCAGCGTGCGGACGCTCACGCCGGCCAGGTCGGCGACGCGTCCCACGGTCCAGTGATCGTCCACGGGACCGACTATGGGACCTGACGTGGCGTGAGGGTCAAGCTTTGAGCGCCGACTCCATGGCCGCGAGGGTGGAGCGCATGTTCGCGGCCAGCTGGTCGAGGCGGCCCTGGATGAGCTCGGCTGCTCGGGCCGGATGCTGTACGACGCCCAAGCGCATCCCGCTGTCGCCCGGGCCGTGCGTGAAGGACTGCCGGACGAGCGTCGCGGCGCCGCGGTCCTCCAGCGCGTACTCCCAGTGCGCGAACGGGACCGATTCGTCGCCGTACACGTCCCAGCCGAAGCGTTTCGGCTCCTCGAAGGCGGTGACGGTGCAGGTCACGTACGTCTCGAACCCGTCCGCGAACCGGTTCCGCGCCTCGAACCGCGCTTCCTTCTCGAGCCAGGCGCCGTAGATGCACTCCGGGCTCCACTCGCCGTACCTGTCGATCGCGGTGATGCCGGACCAGACTTCGCGGATCGGCAGCTTGATCAGGACCTCGACACCGGTGGTCGCACCGGTCACTCCGTAGTCGTTCATGCCCCGGACGTCGTACGCACCTCGGCGGACTCGACATTTACCCGCTCGGGGCGGCTGTAGAGGTTCATGGCGCCGTTGCGGATGAAGCCGGCCAGCGTCAAGCCGGCCTCGTCGGCGAGGTCGACGGCGAGCGAGCTCGGGGCCGAGACCGCGCCGAGCACCGGGATGCCGGCCATCACCGCCTTCTGCGCGAGCTCGAACGAGGTCCGCCCGGAAACGATGAGGATCAGGCCGCGGGCCGGGATCCGCCCGTTCAGCAGCGCCCAGCCGACCACCTTGTCGACGGCGTTATGGCGGCCGACGTCCTCGCGGACGACGAGCAGGTCGCCGGCCGGGGTGAACAGACCGGCCGCGTGCAGGCCGCCGGTCCGGTCGAAGACCTGCTGCCGTTCGCGGAGCGCGTCGGGAAGGCCGGCGAGTACGTCGTACCTGATGGTGACGTCGTCGGCGGCCGGGGAGTGGCGGGTCTTCGTGCGGACCGCGTCGAGCGAGGCCTTGCCACAGACGCCGCAGGAGGAAGTCGTGTAGAAGTTGCGCTCGACGCCGGTGACCGGGGCCGGCACGCCCGGGGCGAGGCTGATGTCGAGGACGTTGTACGTGTTGCGGCCCTCGTCGTCGAGGGAGTCGCAGTACCGCGCGTCGCGGATGTCGTCGACGCTGCCGATGACTCCTTCGGTGTGCAGGAAGCCGTGCGCGAGCTCGACGTCGTGGCCCGGGGTGCGCATGGTCACGGCCAGTGGTTTCCCGTCGACGCGAAGCTCGAGCGGCTCCTCGACCGCGATCGAGTCCGGCCGGGAACGCCGGCCGGCCGGCGTGATCCGTACGACCGGCCGTCGCGCGATCAGCCGGCCCACGGACTGGATCCCGGGTCGAGGGGGAGGAGACGGGCCGCGATGGCTTCGGCGGGGCCGGGGGCCACGACGGCGAGGGCGTCGGCGGTGGCCGGGCCGCGGAGCATGGCGGCCCCGCCGTGACCGACGGGTACGGCGCCCTGTGGGGTGAGGCGGATCGGGACGAGTCGGGTGCTGGTCGGGTGGCACGCGATGCCGCCGGGGACCGCGACCTGGGGCAGCACGGGGAGGGAGAGGCCGCGCAGACGGTGGACGGCCGCGACGCCGAGCGTCAGGAACGCGACGAGGGCCGCGAACGGATTGCCCGGCAGACCGAGCACCAGCCGGCCGTCGGGGAGTTGAGCCAGGGCTTGCGGGTGGCCGGGCCGGCAGGCGACGCCGTCGACGACCAGCTCGGCGCCGAGCGCGGTGAGCGCCGGCCGGAGGTGATCAGCCGGCCCGGAGGCGGACGACCCGGAGACGAGGACGAGGTCCGCCGACGTCTCCTGCAGGGCGGAAACCAGCTCCTCCAGCGAGTCGGGCAGATGCCGTACGCCGGCCTGCGCCGCGCCGGAGCGGGTGATGAGGCCGGGGAGCATCGGGCCGATGGCGTCCCGGACGCGGCCCGGGCCTGGCTGGCCACGGTGGACGAGTTCGTCGCCGGTGACGAGGGCGGCGACTATGGGGCGAGGAATGACGGTGAGGCGGTTGAGGCCGACAGTCGCCGCGAGGCCGAGAACTGGCGGATCGACCACCACGCCCGCGGGCAGGAGTTGGTCGCCGGGCTTGCACTCCTCGCCCGCGCGTCGGATGTGCCGCCCGTCCTCCGACGGCCCCTCGAGCAACCCGCCGGTCACGACGGCGTCCTCGGACCGTACGACAGAGGTCGCCCCGGCCGGCACCGCCGCACCGGTCACGATCCCCTTCGCCTGCCCGTCCTCCAGCGCTCCGGAGTCCGCACACCCTGCGCGCACGTGGCCGATCACGCGCCACGGCCCGGCGCCGCGGACGGCGTACCCGTCCATGGCGGCCCGATCCACCGGGGGCACCGCGACCGGCGACACCAGCGGCGTCGCCAGCACGCACCCGTCGGCCTCGGCCAGTGTCCGCGTCACCACGGCACCAGGCCGCGCCACGGCATGCGCGAGCTGCCGAGCCACATCCCACGGCATGTCGTCGCGCCGCTGACGCCCACGGCTCACTCCAGGTGTGCGCCCGTCCTCCACAGGCCCACCCTCTCCGACCCGCCCCGGCTTGTCGAACCGATCCCGCAGCCCGGACGCCGATCCTGGGGTCACGAGGGCGCCTGGAGCTTCTTGGCGGCCAGCGCCGCGGTCGGGTCCAGGTCGGTGGCGCCGGAGTTGGCGTGGGTGATGAGGGCCTGTTTCATGCGGGGATCCCAGACCGCCTTCAGGTGGTTGGCGATGGCGGTGGCGGCCTCGTCCGGCGTGCGGTGGGCGAACTGGGCGGCGATCTCGTTCGCCAGCCGGACGTACGGCGGTACGCCGCCGCTCATCGATTGCCCCCGGCAACGACTGTCTCGCGGGTGGCCTCGTCGGCGACTGGTTCGGGGACGAGGTCGACCTGGACCGCGGTGACCTTGTACTCGGGGCAGTTGGTGGCCCAGTCGGAGTTGTCCGTGGTGACGACGTTCGCGCCGCTGACCGGATGGTGGAACGTGGTGTAGCAGACCCCGACCGGCATCCGGTCCGAGATCCGCGCCCGCAGCTCGGTCCGCCCGACGCGGCTCGACAACGCGACCAGGTCGCCGTCCGACACCCCGCGCACCTCGGCGTCGTGCGGATGGATCTCCAGCAGGTCCTCGGCGTGCCAGGCGACGTTCGCCGTCCGCCGGGTCTGCGCGCCGACGTTGTACTGCGACAGGATCCGCCCGGTGGTCAGGATCAGCGGGAACTTCCGCGTCGACCGCTCCGACGTCGGCACGTACACGGTCTCCATGAACCGTCCCTTGCCGCGGGTGAACTCGTCCTCGTGCATGATCGGCGTGCCCGAGGGGTGCTCGACGTTGCACGGCCACTGGATCGACCCGAGCTCGTCGAGCCTGGCGAACGAGACGCCGGCGAACGTCGGCGTGGTGAGCGCGATCTCGTCCATGATCTGCGCGGCCGAGTCGTAGTGCATCGGGTACCCCATCGCCTGGGCGATCTCGCAGACGATCTCCCACTCCTGCTTACCGGTCCGCGGTGCCATGATCGGCCGCACCCGGTTGATCCGCCGCTCCGCGTTCGTGAACGTCCCGTCCTTCTCCAGGAACGACGTCCCCGGCAGCAGGACGTGCGCGAACTTCGCCGTCTCGTTGACGAACAGGTCCTGGACGACGAGCAGCTCCAGCGCGCCCAGGGCCGCGAAGACGTGCTGCGTGTTCGGATCCGACTGCGCGATGTCCTCGCCCTGTACGAACAGCGCCTTGAACGAGCCGTCGATGGCCGCGTCGAACATGTTCGGGATCCGCAGCCCGGGCTCGTTCAGGATCGGCGTACCCCACAACTTCTCGTAGATGTCGCGGACGTCGTCGTCGGACACGTGCCGGTAGCCCGGCAGCTCGTGCGGGAACGAGCCCATGTCGCACGAGCCCTGGACGTTGTTCTGCCCGCGCATCGGGTTCACCCCGACACCCGGCCGGCCGATGTTGCCGGTCGCCATCGCGAGATTCGCCATGCCCATCACCATCGTCGAGCCCTGGCTGTGCTCGGTGACGCCGAGGCCGTAGTAGATCGCCGCGTTCCCGCCGGTCGCGTACAGCCGGGCGGCCTCGCGGATCTTCTCGGCCGGCACTCCGGAAATTTCCGAAACCGCCTCCGGGCTGTGTTCCGGCTGGGCGATGAACGCTTCCCAGACCTCAAAGTCCTCGCAGCGGCTCGCGACGAACTCGCGGTCCACCAGCCCTTCGGTGACGACCACGTGCGCGAGCGCGTTGACGATCGCGACGTTGGTGCCCGGGGCGAGCTCGAGGTGGTACGCCGCCTCGACGTGCGGCGACCGGACCAGGTCGATCCGCCGCGGGTCGACCACGATCAGCTTCGCGCCCTGCCGGAGCCGCTGCTTCATCCGGGAGCCGAACACCGGGTGCGCGTCGGTCGGGTTCGACCCGATCAGCAGGATCACGTCGGAGTCGTCGACGGAACGGAAATCCTGCGTTCCGGCCGATTCCCCGAAGGTCTGCTTCAGGCCGTACCCGGTCGGGGAGTGACAGACCCGGGCGCAGGTGTCGACGTTGTTGTTCCCGAACACCGCGCGGACCATCTTCTGGACCGCGTACACCTCTTCGTTGGTCGTCCGCGACGAGGTGATCGCACCGATCGAGCCCTGGCCGTGCGCCGCCTGGATCTCCCGCAGCCGGCGCGCGGTGAAGCCGATCGCCTCCTCCCAGGACACTTTCCGCCACGGTTCCGAAAGCGTGTTCCGGACCATCGGCTCGAGCACCCGGTCCGGATGCGACGCATACCCGAACGCGAACCGGCCCTTCACACACGAGTGCCCCTCGTTCGCGCCGCCGTTCTTGTACGGCACCATCCGGACCAGCTCATCACCCCGCAGTTCGGCCTTGAACGAGCATCCGACGCCGCAGTACGCGCAGGTCGTCAGCACGGTCCGCGTCGGCATCCCGAGCTCGACCACCGACTTCTCCTGCAGGGTCGCGGTCGGGCAGGCCTGCACACACGCACCGCACGACGCACAGTCCGAGTCGAAGAACGACACCCCGGCACCGGCCGCGACCTTCGAGTCGAACCCGCGTCCCTCGATCGTCAGCGCCAGCGTGCCCTGGACCTCGTCACAGGCGCGCACGCACCGCGAGCACGCGATGCACTTGGACGCCTCGAAGTCGAAGTACGGGTTGGACGAGTCGGTCGGCAGATCCAGGTGGTTGGCGCCGGCCTCGACACCGGAGCCGTACCGCACCTCGCGCAGCCCGGTGACGCCGGCCATGTCCTGCAGTTCGCAGTCGCCGTTCGCCGAGCAGGTCAGGCAGTCGAGCGGGTGGTCGGAGATGTACAGCTCCATCACACCGCGGCGGAGCTTCCCGAGCCGCTCGTTCTGGGTCCGCACGACCATGCCCTCGCGGACCGGCGTCGTACAGGACGCGGGAGTGCCTTTCACCCCGTCGATCTCGACCACGCACAACCGGCACGACCCGAACGCCTCGAGATTGTCGGTCGCGCACAGCTTCGGTACGTCGACCCCCGCCTCCTTCGCCGCCCGCATCACCGATGTACCGGGTGGAACCTTCACCGTCACCCCGTCGACGGTCAGCTCTGTCGTCGCGGCTCCGGCCCGGGCCGGCGTACCGAAGTCAGGTTCCTTCAGCAAGGTCATGCGTTGAAGTCCTCTCCGAAATGGCGGACGGCACTGCGTACTGGCATCGGGGTGAGGCCGCCCATGGCGCACAGGGAGCCGTCGGTCATCAGTTCGCACAGGTCCCCGAGCAGGACCAGGTTCTGCTGGAGGTTCTCGCCGGCCACGATCCGGTCGACGGTCTCGACACCGCGGACCGCGCCGACCCGGCACGGCGTACATTTCCCGCACGACTCGGCCGCGCAGAACTCGAACGCGAACCGCGCCATCGCCGCCATGTCCACGGTCTCGTCGAACACCACGATCCCGCCGTGCCCGACCATCGCGCCGGCCGCCGCGAACGCCTCGTAGTCCATCGGCAGGTCGAACTGCTCGACCGGCAGGTAGGCGCCGAGCGGGCCGCCGACCTGCACCGCCCGCACCGGCAGCCCCGACGACGTACCGCCGCCGAAGTCGTTCACCAGCTCGCCGAGGGTGATTCCGAAAGCGGTTTCCACGATGCCGCCGCGGGTGACGTTCCCGCCGAGCTGGAACACACTGGTGCCGAGCGACCGCCCGGTGCCGTACGCCGCGTAGGCCGCGGCCCCGTGCGCGAGAATCGTCGGAATCGTTGCCAACGACAACACGTTGTTGACGACCGTCGGGCGGCCGAAAAGCCCTTCCAGAGCAGGGATCGGAGGTTTGGCGCGGACCATGCCGCGTTTTCCCTCCAGGCTCTCCAGCATCGAGGTCTCTTCGCCGCAGATGTACGCACCCGCACCGACCCGGACGTGCAGGTCGAAGCCGAACCCTGAGCCGAGGATGTCCGGCCCCAACCAGCCCTCGTCGCGCGCGTGCCCGATCGCGTCCTTGAGCGTCGCCACCGCGTCCGGGTACTCCGACCGCAGATACACGTACCCTTCCGCGGCGCCGACGGCGTACGCCGCGATCGTCATCCCCTCGATCAGCGTGAACGGGTCGCCCTCGATCAGCATCCGGTCGGCGTAGGTCCCCGAGTCGCCCTCGTCGGCGTTGCAGCAGACGAACTTGAGATCCGCTTGTGCGTCGAGCACCGTCCGCCACTTGATCCCGGTCGGGAACCCGGCGCCGCCCCGCCCGCGCAACCCCGAGTCGACCACGGTCTCCACCACCTCGGCCGGCGACAACGCCAGCGCCGCGCGGAGCCCGGCCATCCCGCCGTGCGCGACGTAGTCCACGGTCGACAGCGGATCGATCACACCGACCCGCTCGAACGTCAACCGCTGCTGCCGCTTCATCCACGGCAACTCCTCCACCAACCCGAGCGAGGCTCCCGCACCGTCGAGCATTCCGCCCGCGATCAGCCCGTCCACGTCCTCCGGAGCAACAGGCCCGTATCCGACCCGCCCCGCGGCCGTTTCGACCTCCACCAACGGCTCGAGCCACAACATCCCCCGGGACCCGGTACGAACCACCTCGACGTCACGGTCCTGGGCGGAGGCGGCGATCCGCTCGGCGACCTCGTCCGCCCCCACGGAGCAGGCGGCGGAATCCCTCGGTACGTAGACCTTCATCGCGCCTCCCCGAGCAGGGCGTCGAGGCGGGTGGCGGTGACCCGGCCATGGAGTCTGCCGGCCACTTGCACCGCCGGGCCGAGCGCGCAGTTCCCGAAGCAGTAGATCTCTTCGAGGGTGATGCGGCCGTCGTGCGTCGTCTCGCCGAAGCTGCAGCCGACGGTGCGTCGCGCGTGCTCGGCGAGCTCGACCGCGCCGACCGAGCGGCACGCCTCGGCCTGGCAGATCGCGACGGTCGTCCGCCCGGCCGCGGTCCGCCGGAAGTCCTTGTAGAACGTGACGACGCCGTGCACCTCGGCAACTGCGAGGTTCAGGACGTCGGCGATCACCGCGACGTCGGGTTGATCGACGTACCCGAACTCCTCCTGCACCGCGTGCAGGATCGGTATCAGCGCACCGCGGAGACCGCGGAGTTCCTCCGCGAGCTCCCGCACGCGCTGGGCTCGCCCGGGGACCGGGACAGGGGCGGCGGCCACGACCTCACTCGTCATGTATACAACATTCCGTCGCCACTGCGGCACGGTCAAAGCAATGCTGCCTATCAGCTCATAGGCGGCAGCTATCACGCCAGGCTGTAGGCAGGCCCGTAGAGCGCATTCGGGCGGTCTTCCACGAAGGCCCAGTAGCGGTCGCCGAACGACCAGTGCCACCACTCGGTCGGATAGTTCACCAGGCCTGCCGCAGTCAGGACGTCGGCCAGCAGGGACCGGTTCGTCCGGGCTTCGCGGCTGATGTTGGTGGCCGCGAAGAAGCACGCGCCGCTGCTCTGCTCGGGTGTCGCGTCGATCGGCGTACCGAGGTCGAGCGGGCCGTGCGCGCCGACCAGCGTCAGGTCGACCGCCGCGCCGGCCACGTGCGGCGCGACCTCGATCGGCGACACGAACCGGCTGGCGAGGCGATCCACCTCGTGCGCGGCCAGGCCGGGCTGCAGGTGCTCGAGCTCGGCGCGGTACCCGTCCCAGATCGCCTGCTGGCTCTCGACCGGCCGCAGTCCTTCGACGACGTGCAGCCGGATCCCGGCCGGCAGGAACGTGTCGGCCAGTGCGAGCCGGTCCGCGACCGGTTCGCGCGCGAACTGCTGCCCGCTCGTCAGCACGTCCCGCGTGAACAGGTCGACCAGCGGTTCACCGCTCTCGATCGCCGGGATGCCGGTGATCCGGTCGTCGCTCAGCAGGACGGTGCTCTGCAGCGCGGTCATGGCCGCGCCACCGCCGTACGGATCAGGGTGTCGACCACTTCGGCGTACGACATCCCGCCCGCCGCCCACATCCGCGGGAACTGCGACGCCGGGGTGAATCCGGGGAACGTGTTGATCTCGTTGACGACCGGTTCGCCGGCACGCGGCACGAAGAAGTCCACCCGCGCCAGTCCGGCGCAGCCGAGCACCTCGAACACGTCGATCGCCGTCCGCCGCAACCGCATCGCCAGCTCGGGATCGAGCGGCGCCGGTACGACGAACCGCGTGGCGTCGCTGTCGTACTTCGCGGCCGCGGTGAAGAACGGCTGGTCCGGGTCGGGACGGATCTCCAGTGCCGGCGCGGTCTCGACCCGTCCGTCCGGGAACTCCAGCACCGCCAGGTCGATCTCGCGGCCGGTCATCTCCCGCTCCACCAGGACGTGCGCGTCGAACTCGGTGGCCTCCGCGATCGCGGCCAGCAACGTCGGCAGGTTCGTCGCGCGGGTCACGCCGAAGCTCGAGCCGCCGTTCGCCGGTTTCACGAACAGCGGGAAATCCAGGCCGGCTGCCTTCAGTTTCTGCAGCGCCGCCTCGGCGTCGGTCAGTTCGGCGCCGCGCAGCGTGACACCGGGCGTGACCGGGATGCCGTGCGCCTTCAGGACGGACTTGGTCAGATGCTTGTCCAGCCCGACCGCGCTGGCCGCGATGCCGCTGCCGACGTACGGGACGTGCAGCTGCTCCAGAAATCCTTGCAGGCGGCCGTCCTCGCCGCCCTCGCCGTGCAGCGCGGGGATCGTGACATCGCACGCCTGCAGGATCTCGATCGCTTCGTGCTGCCCGTCGGACCAGTTGCCCTGGGCATCGAGCAGCATCGGGATCGCCGTGTGCCCGAGCAGCTCGACGGCCTTCAGGATGCCTTTCCCGCTGGCGAGCGACACGTCGTGCTCGGAGCTCGCCCCGCCCATCACCACCGCGACCTTCATCGGCTGCCCTCCTCGTACCGGCGGGGGACCCGGGCCCCGATCCCGCAGTAGATCTCGTGCGGGATGGTGCCGGCCCAGGCGGCCCACTCGGCCACGGTCGGCTCACCCGCGGAGCCGTCGCCGAAGATCGTCACCGGTTCGCCCGGCTCGACCGCGAGGTCACCGGCGTCGACGACGAACTGGTCCATCGCGATCCGCCCGATCACCGGCATCCGGACGCCGCGGCACAGCACGCTCGCCTGCCGTCCGGCGGCCCGCGGCACCCCGTCGGCGTACCCGATCGGGACCAGGCCGATCGTGGTGTCCCGGTCCGCGACGAAGTCGTGCCGGTACGAAACCCCTTCGCGGGCACGGATCCGGCGTACCTGGGTCAGCTTGCTCAGCAGCCGCATCGCCGGCCGCAGCCCGATCCCGTGCTCGTCGATGCCGTACAGGCCGGCGCCGATCCGCACCAGGTTGGTGTCCGGTGCGTCGAGCGTGAGCGCGCCGGCCGAGTTGGCCAGGTGGACGACGTCCGGCCGCAGACCGGCTCGGTGCGCGAGGCCCGCCCCGGTCCGCAGGAGCTGGAGTTGCCGCGTGCTTTGTACGGCGTCGGCGGCGTCGCCGTGCGACAGATGCGACCAGATCCCGCGGACCGTGACGGCGCCGAGCGCCTCGTAGTGCGCCGCCGTTCGGGTGAGCTCGATCCACTGGTCAGGTGCACTGCCGGCCCGGTGCAATCCGGTGTCCAACTTCAGATGTACGGAGTGGACGGAGGGGATGGCTGCGACGTGCTGGAGTTCGGCGACCGTCGAGACGCTGACGTCCACGTCCAGGTCGCCGAGCAGCACGACTTCGGTGGCGTCGTACAGCCAGGTCAGGATCGGCACGGACAATCCGGCCGCGCGCAGCTGCAGCGCTTCGTCGGCCCGCGCGACCCCGAGCCAGGTCGCCCCGGCCTCGACGGCCGCCCGGGCCACCGGTACGGCGCCGTGCCCGAAGGCGTCGGCCTTGACCACGGCCAGGACCTGTTGCGGAACACGTTGTCGGAAACGCTCGACATTGTCGCGGATGGCGGACAGGTCGACGACGGCCTCCGACAGTCCGGTGATCCCCCGGGTTCCGGGACGGCGGCGGGACTGAACCAGGTGCATACCGTCATTGTTGTTTCCGGCAACGATCACGATCATCGGAGCGCGGACGGATGTCCGCCTACGACCCTGGTATGACCCGCCTCCTCCGCAAGGACGAGCGGACCGGGATACTGGACGGGTGGAAGCCACCGATCATCTGCGGGCCTCACTGCACGCCGCGATCGCGCTGGCCAACGCCTTCGGATCCGCAGACCGGCAGGGCCGTCCGGCGGTTCCGCCGGACGCGGCGGCCGTCGACGCCGTCCTGCGGCTGACCACGAACCGCCCGCCCGTGGTCGATCCCGGCGACTACGCCGCCGGTGGGAAAACGCTGTACGAAGCGCTCGGAAATCTCCCCGACGTCGACCGAGCAGTCGAGCTCGTGAACGAACTGCTCAGGGAAACCAAGGCCGCGCCGCAGCTGACCCGCGAGATCGGGGCGCCGTGGCACCTGCACTTCGGCAGCCCCGACGACGCGACCGGCTGGCTGGCCGAGTTCGCCACCGCCGTCGCGATGCTGCTCGGCAGCGACGAGGCCGCACGGGTCCGCCGATGCGAGGCCGCCCGGTGCGACGACCTGTTCCTCGACGCGACCCGGAACGGAAACCAGCGGTTCTGCTCAACCGCGTGCCAGAACCGCGCCAAGGTCGCCGCCCACCGGGCGCGGGTCCGGAGCTCCTGACGCCGTCACCATCGTGGCCTCCGCCGACCAGCCGAGCTTGCGGTAGAGGTGGTAGCCGTCGGAGGTAGCCATCAACAGCCCGGTCCGCGCACCGCGATCGAGTGCTCGCGCGGCCAGCGTGCCCATCACGACACTGCCGAGTCCGCGGCGCCGGAACGCCGGATCGGTGTGGATGTCGTGCATGACGGCATCGGTTCCGACGATCGCCGCCATGCCCCGTGCCGCGACCACGCCGTCCACCACGACCTTGACGTACTCCAGAGGCCCGACCGTCTCGACCTCTGCCGAGGCGCGGGGGTGGTCGCGCAGCTCGATCGACATCAGCGTCTTCTGCTCCTCGAACGGCTGTGCGCCGGCCTCCGCGAGGCGGCGGGCTACCTCGTCGCCGTGCTGCGTGGTGACGGTCAGCCAGGTGTCCGCGGTCAGGCCGCGCGCGAGCCGGTCCACGGTCGCGGGGTCGTCGGTGCGGGCAAACAGTTCACGGTCGCGCCCGGGGAGTCGCAGTACGGCGGCGTACGCGTCGTCGTCCTCGATCACCGGCTCCAGGCCGCGGCACAGCCGCCAGCCTTCCAGCCATCGCCTCATCATGGCAGCAGTGTAACTGTCTAGAGAGAAATAGCCAGTTACTCGATGCCCAGTACGAAGGTCTGGATCGCGACCACCGCGGCGCCGCGTGCCCATTCGCCGAAGTCGGCGGGCTGCAGGACCATCGGCAGCTCGGCGGCCGACGGGTGCCGGTCGGCGTGCAGCCCGGCCAGCAGTTCGTCGTGCGCAACCTCGGCCAGCCGGACACCTTCACCGCCGAGGACGACGAGCTCGGGTGTGGTGAAGTTCGCGGCGGCGGCGATCAGCTTGCCGAAGGCGCGACCGGCGCGGCCGATCACCCCGCGTGCCGCCGGATCGCCTTTGGCGGCGAGATCGAGCGCCTCCTCGTACCCGACCGGCCGCCCGAGTGCCGCAGCGACCTGGGAGGTGACGGCGCCGACCGTCAGCAGGCTGACCGCGCAGCCGTGGTGGCCGCGATCGCAGAGCGGGCCGTCGTGAATCAGCGGGTGATGGCCGACCAGACCCAGGGTGATGTCCGGACTGTCGACAATCCGGTTGTGGACGACGAGGCCGTAGCCGACGCCGGCGCCGATCGTGAGCAGGACGAAGCGGTGCGAGTTCCGCCCGGCGCCGAACCAGTGCGTGGCCTCGGTCAGCGAGGTGAAGTCGTTCGCGATCACGATCGGAACGCCGGTGTGCGCGGCGAGGATCTCGCCGAACGGTACGTCGACCCAGTTCAGGTACGGGGCCCAGCGGACCTCGGAGCGGTTCGCCACCCGGCCGCCGAGCGAGACGCCGAGCCCGGTGATCGCCGTACCGTTCGGCACCTGGACGGCCAGCTCGTCGGTGATGTCGAGCACCAGGTCGGCGACCGCGGACGGAGTCGGGTCGGGGATCGGGCGCTCGACGCTGGCCAGCACGTCCGCGCGGAGCGTCGTGAGGACGCCGATCGCGGAGTCGCCGGTGAGCTTGATGCCGACGAAGTGATGGGCATTCGCGTCCAGGTCGAGCGGCTGCGACGGGCGGCCGACCCGCGCGTCGGTGGGACCGGCCTCGACCTCGACCAGCAGCCCCGACTCGACCATCGGTTTCGTCAACCGGGTCAGGCTGCCGGGGGACAGGCCGACGCGGCGTGACAGTTCGGCCCGCGACAACGGACCGTCCAGCAGGATCTCCAAAGCGACCTGCCTCGATGGCCCTGCCAACGGCTGCCACTCACCCATTGCGTCAGCTTAAGGCCCCTTGGAGGTGGGACGCCGGGACGTGACCCGGTCCGCGGTACTGGCCGCACAAGTCCCGGCGTCGGGCTCATCTCGCAGTATGCAACGGATCGCCACCGGTGGGGCCCGGACAACGGTGTCAGATTGTCGTCACTGCGGGAGTTTGCGCGTATCGATCAGCTGCTGCGCGACGTCGCGCAGTTTGGTGTTGGTGTCCTGGGAGTACCGCTTGAGGATCGCGAACGCCCGGTCGCCGTCCACGTCGAAGCGCTCCATCAGGATGCCCATCGCCTGGCCCACGAGCTTCCGTGCGTCGACCGCCTGCGCCATCGTCTCCTCGTGCCGCGCGGATGCCACCGCCACCGTCGCGTGCCGGGCGAGGATGTGCGCGATCGCCTCGTCGTCGGCGCTGAAAGCGTCCGCTTCCGGGCTGTACAGTCCCAGCACCCCGACCGTCCGCCGCGCTGCCTCACCAGTCGCCAACGGCACGTCAAGAACGCTGCGTACTCCCAGCGCGGCGACCTTCGCCGCCCACTCCGGCCAGCGGTCGTCGGTACCCGTGTCCCGGATCAGCACTGTGGTCCGGTCGCGCAGCGCCGTGACCAGCGGCCCGTTCTCGGTGGTGATCTGCAGCTCGTAGACGTCGGCGACGACCGGATCGGTGACCGCGGCGACCTCGGCCTGCGAACCCCGGGTGGAGAGCACCACACCGGCGTACGTACAGCTCAACGCCTGCAGGGCGAACTGCACCACGGCCTCGATCGTCTCCTCGACGCCTGGCGCGTCGTGCAGCTCGATCGCGAGCCGGGCGAAGGTGTTCGCGGAGTTGACGGTCTCGGATTCGGTCACTGGGGTCTCCAGGGCATGTCGTGCGGCAGGGCAAGGCAATAATGCAGCCCAAGCCCCCCGAACCGTTAGCCATCCGTCGAACGTCGGAAATCCGGACGCCGCGGGTGCCCGGAGCGGGCGCGGTTTACAGTGTCCGCCATGGCGGACTTGTCTGGTCTGTTGAGTGGACGGACCGTCTGGCGGCGGGGGTTCGCGGCGCCGATGCGGGCGTTCCTGCGGACCGAAGCGGGGAGCTCCGGGGTGCTCGCGGCCGCGATCGTGGTGGCGTTGCTGTGGGCGAACGTGTCGCCGGAGACGTACGACGAGGTCTGGCGGACCGATCTGTCGATCGGGCTCGGGCCCGACGTGCTGCGGCTGGATCTGCAGGAGTGGATCAACAGCGGCCTGATGACGCTGTTCTTCCTCGTGGTGGGGCTGGAGGCGCGGCGCGAGTTCGACCTCGGGGACCTGCGCGAACGCAGCCGGTTCGTGCTGCCGATGCTCGCCGGGGTCACCGGGATGGTCGTGCCGGTGCTGATCTACGTGGCCTTCAACGCCGGCGGTCCGGGGTCGCACGGCTGGGGTGTCGCGATGTCGACCGACACCGCGCTCGCGCTCGGTCTGCTCGCGCTGGTCGGCCGCGGTGTGCCGGACCGGGTGCGGGTCTTCCTGCTCACGGTGTTCGTCGTCGACGACCTGCTCGCGCTCGTGGTGATCGCGGTCGTCTACAGCGAGGACATCAAGCTGATGCCGCTGACCGCGGCGATCGTCGCGTTCGCGGTCGTGCTGGCGCTGTCGCTGCTGCGCGTCCGCAAGGCGTGGATCTACCTGATCCTCGGCGTGCTGATGTGGGCCGCGCTGCTGCGCAGCGGCGTGGATCCGGTGGTCGCCGGCCTGGCGATCGGACTGACGGCGCCGGCGTACTCGCCCGGCCGGGAGGAGCTGGAGGAGGCGACCGGCCTGTTCCGGCTGTTCCGCGAGCAGCCCACTCCGGAGCTGGCGCGGTCCGCGACCGTCGGCCTGACCACGACGATCTCGCCGAACGAGCGCCTGCAATACCTGTACCACCCGTGGACCAGCTACCTGATCGTCCCGCTGTTCGGCCTCGCGAACGCCGGCGTCACGATCGACATGGCCTTCCTCGGCCGGGCGTTCACGTCGCCGATCACGCTCGGCATCCTGATCGGGTACGTCGTCGGCAAGCCGCTCGCGGTGACGACGGTGTCCTGGCTGGTCGAGCGCCTCAGCAGCGGGCGGATCCGGCCGGGCGTCGGCTGGGCCGCAGTCGCCGGCAGCGGGACCATCGCCGGCATCGGCTTCACGGTGTCCCTGCTGATCGCGACGATCGCGTTCGACGGGCCGCAGCTGGCCGAGGCGAAGGTCGGTCTGCTCTGCGCGGTGATCGTCGCGTCGGCGCTGACCTGGTCGGTGTTCCGCGCGGCCAAGCTGCTGTCGCCGCCGAAGAAGGCGCTGGCGCTGCTCGGCGACGCGGAGCAGCTGGTGGATCTCACCGACCCGGTGGATCCGGAGCGGGACCACATCCGCGGCCCGGAGAACGCGTCGGTCACGCTGGTCGAGTACGGCGACTTCGAGTGCCCGTACTGCGGGATGGCCGAGCCCGTCGTCCGCGACCTCCTGCACGACGACGACCTGCGGTACGTGTGGCGGCACCTGCCGCTGTCCGACGTCCACCCGCGGGCGCAGATCGCGGCGGAGGTGGCGGAGGCGGCGGGTGCGCAGGGCGCGTTCTGGGAGATGCACGACCTGCTGCTCGCGAACCAGGAGAACCTCCAGCCCAAGGACCTGATCGGGTACGCGGAACAGCTCGGTCTGGACACCGATCGGTTGCACGACGACGTGAAGCGGCACGTCGCCGCGGCGCGGGTCGCGCAGGACGTCGAGTCGGCGGACACGAGCGGGGTCTCCGGGACGCCGACGTTCTTCGTGAACGGTCAGCGGCACTACGGGGCGTACGACGTGGAGACGCTGAAGCAGGCGATCAAGGTGGCCCGGGCGCGGTCCAAGATCCGCCGTGGCTGAATCTTGATGTACTAGGACATTTCTGCCACTGTCGTCGCGTGGCCCGGTCGTCGACGCTTGCTCCATGACCAAGCAGATCGACCAGGCCGCCGTCGCCCACTTCGCGGAACGGCTGGCGTACGAGACAGACGTGTCCGATGTCGCCTCCGACATCGGCGCCGGCGTGACCGGGTGGGTGCTGATCGACAGTCGCAGCCAGGAGAGCTGGGACCAGGGGCATGTGCCGGGCGCCGTCCACCTGCCGACGCGGGAGATCGCGGCGCGGGCAACGGCCGTCGTACCGGACGGCGTCCCGGTCGTGACCTATTGCTGGGGACCGGGGTGCAACGGCGCGACGCGCGCGGCGCTGGAGTTCGCGAAGCTCGGGTACTCGGTGAAGGAGATGATCGGCGGCTTCGAGTACTGGGTCCGTGAAGGGCTGCCGGTGGAGACCGCGGACGGCATCGAACGGCGGCCGGCCGACCCGCTGACCGCACCGCGCGGCGTCGCCTGCGCGTGCTGAAACCCCTGTGCGCGTTGAGTTTTAACACAGTTCGAACTCGTCGTGGTGAAACGTTGACTCTCCGTGCGTTACCCTCGGAGTGAACCGCCGACGCGAGGAGACAGTGTGACGGATCAGCCGAGGTACGACGGCGGGCTGGTCGCACCCGGTATCGACACCACGCGTCCGAGCGTCGCCCGCGTGTACGACTACGCCCTCGGCGGCAAGGACAACTACGAGTCCGATCGCGAGCTGTACCGGCAGATCATGGAGATCGCGCCGGAGACACCGGTCTGGGCGCGGGCGAACCGGCGCTGGCTCAGCCAGGTGATCACCTGGCTGGCCGACGAGGCCGAGGTGCTGCGCTTCATCGACGCGGGCTCCGGCCTGCCGACTGCGGAGAACACCCACCAGATCGCGCAGAAGGTCAGCCCGGACGCCTCGGTGGTGTACATCGACAACGACCCGTCCGTGGTCGCGCACGGCCGGGCGCTGCTGCTCGACAACGACCGGACCCAGTTCACCGCGGCGGATCTCACCCGGCCCGACGAGGTGCTGGCGGATCCGGCCGTCGCGGGCCTGCTGGCCGACGATCAACCGGTGGCGCTCGTGATGGCGCTGATGCTGCACCACATCCACGACTACGAGCAGACCCTGGCGATCGCCGGGCAGTACGTCGACGCGCTGCCGCCGGGCTCCTACCTGGCGATCACCCACGCGTGCAACCCCGGCGACGGCGGCCCGGTCGACCAGCTCGTGACCGAGCTCCTCGCGAAGGTCAAGGACGCGTTCCCGACGCTGGCGTTCCGTTCGGTCGAGCAGATCTCGTCGCTGTTCCAGGGGCTGGAGATCCTCGAGCCCGGGGTCGTCCGGCTGGCCGACTGGCACGTCCCCGGCGGCCGCGTCGAGGATGACCCCCAGCCCGGTATCCGCGACGCCATCTACGGCGGCGTCGCGCGCAAGTCCTAACCCAATCCGGCCAAGTAGTCGGCGTTGCCGCGGATGGCGGCTTCGTAGCGCTTGATCTCGGCGGAGTCGACCTTGTCCGCGATCACCAGCAGCAGCGTCGCGAGCGCCTTGTCCTGATGTCCGGCGGCCTGCAGGGTCAGCGCCTTGAAGACCCGGAGCGAGTCCGATTCCGGGAACTCCGCGCACGCGTCCTTGAAGACCGCGAGCGACTCGTCGAAGCGGTCGAGGTTACGCAGCGTGCTGCCGTACTGCAGGAGGCACTTGCGGCGGGTCTCCCCGGTCAGCCCGGGCAGCGCGCGCTCGTAGTACCCGACGGCCTTCTCCTCGTCGCCGGCGGTGTCGTACGACCCGCCGACCTCGTAGAGCACGTACGGGTTGTCCGGGTACTCGGTCAGCAGCTTCTCGAAGAAGGCGATCGTCGGCCCCATGTTGGCCCGGTCTCGCCGCGCGAAGGCTTCGTCGATCGTCGCCGCCAGTTCCGGGGTGAGTTCGACCGGGGTGGTGGGGCGGGGAAGGTGTTGGCTGGTCACGTGTCCATCATGCCGCGTTCGGGTTGGCGGGCCCGCCACGGCCAGGTTCCGGAGATCTCCACCTCGAGCGCGAAGCTGAGCACGATCCGGATCACCACGATCAGCCCCAGCACGAGCGCGCTCTCCAGCGACGTGTCGACGATGATCGTCCGGATGATGTCGCCGATGATCAGGATCTCCAGCCCGAGCAGGATGACCCGCCCGAGACTCACCCGCAGCTGTTGGTAGCTGCCGGAGCCCTTGCGGACGACGTCGTACGCGTAGCGGATCAGCACGACGGCGAGCCCGACGGCCATGATCACCACGCCGGCGCCCTCGATCACCCGGGCGACGTCGGCGAAGACCGCCTCGAAGTCCATCCTCCAGGGGTACCAGTCAGGCGGCGGACTCGGCGGTCGGCTCGCCGGGGCGGATGTTCTGGTTCAGGTGGAACACGTTGGCCGGGTCGTACGCCGTCTTCAGCGCGACCAGCCGGCGCAGCGTCGCGGGCGGGAATGCGCGCTGGATCGGGTCCTCGTTCAGCGTGTTCACGTAGGCCCCGCTCGCGTAAGGCGCCAGCGTACCCGCGTACCCGCGCAGCCGGGCGATCCGCTCCGCGTCCTCGGCCGGGTCCTCCCAGCGCGTCGCGGTGACGAACTCGAACAGCGTGTCCCGGTGGCTGAACGCCGCGGCGTCCGCCGGGACGTCGGCGATCGCGCCGCCGTACGCCTGCAGGCTCGCGCCCACGCCCGGGTTGTCGAGCAGCGCGCGGATCGCCTCGTCGGGCAGCGACTTGAAGTAGTGCCCCTTCCAGTACCGCCGGAAGCGGTGCCCCTGCACGTTGTCGTCGCGCGTCTGCAGCTTCAGGTACGTCGTCTCCTCGATCAGCTCGTCGCTCACCGGCCCGAGCGCGCGGAACGCCGGCAGCAGGTCGTACCCGCCCGCGCCGACCCACACGTACCCGACCGTCAGGGAGTCCGCGGTGATGTTCGCGGTGAACGTCGCCTCCCGCGGCGCGTCGGCGTTCAGCTCCCGCCATCCGCGCAGCACCTCGAAGCCTGCCGAGAGCGGATAGCTGAACTCGACGATCAGCGCCCGCGTCCCGACCTGGTGCAGCCGGAACTCGAACGACGTGACGATCCCGAAGTTCCCGCCGCCGCCGCGCAGGCCCCAGAACAGCTCGGCGTTCTCGTCGGCGCTCGCCCGGACGACGGTGCCGTCCGCCGTCACGACCTCGTACGACACGACGTTGTCGCAGGCCAGCCCGAACCGCCGTGCCAGCCAGCCCATCCCGCCGCCCAGCGTCAGCCCGCCGACGCCGGTGTGTGAGACGTTGCCGGCCGTGGTCGCCAGCCCGTGCTCCTGCGCTGCCTTGTCCAGCTCGCCCAGCAGTGCGCCGCCCTGCACCCAGGCCCGCTGCGCGACGGGGTCCACCCGGACCGCGTTCATCGGCGTCAGGTCGATCATCAGGCCGTCCTCGGGGACCGCGAGACCGGCGATGTTGTGCCCGCCGCAGCGGACCGCGATCTCCAGGCCGGCCGCGCGTCCGAAGCGCACCGCCTCGGCGACGTCCGCGGTCGAGGCGCACCGGGCGATCACGGCCGGGCTGCGGTCGATCATGGCGTTCCAGACGGTGCGGGCCTCGTCGTACCCGGCGTCGCCGATGCGCAGAAACTCGGTCATCTCAGCTCTCCTGGGGTGTTTTGGTCTGTCCCACAACCCTGACAGCGCAGCGGTACGCCGATAAGGTCCAGTTCTGTGAGCCGAATGAGGACCAGTTCCGGAACCGGTGAACTCCTGGTCGAGCTGCAGCGGGACAGCGGCATGCCGCTGCACCAGCAGCTCGAGAGCGGGATCCGGACCAGGATCCGGGCCGGCCTGCTGCGCGCCGAGACCGTGATGCCGTCCACGCGCGCCCTGGCGCAGGACCTCGGGCTGTCGCGCGGCGTGGTCGTCGAGGCCTACCAGCAACTGGTCGCCGAGGGATACCTGGTCAGCCGCGGCGGCGGGTTCACGCAGGTCGCTGACATCGCCGTCGTCTCGCCGACGGCCTCCCCGGCCGCAGTTGCCGGCCCGCCGCGGATCGACTTCCGCTACAGCCGCCCGGACGTCTCCGAGTTCCCGCGCGCCGCCTGGCTCCGATCAATACGCCGGGTGCTCAACGAGACGCCGTACCGCAGCCTGGCCTACATCGACGGCCGCGGCACGATCGAGCTCCGCACAGCGCTCGCCGACTACCTGAACCGGGTCCGCGGCACGGCGGCACGCCCGGAGAACATGGTGATCTGCAACGGCTTCGCGCAGGGCTCGCGGTTGCTGCTGCAGGTCCTGGCGGCGGCCGGGCGCCGGCGGCTCGCGGTCGAAGATCCGTCCGACAACGATCTCCGGGAGGTCGCGGCAGCGGCCGGCCTGGAGACGGTCGGCGTACCGGTGCTGACGTCCGGGGTCGACGTGGCGGCGCTGGAGCGGTCCGGGGCGGACGTCGTCCTGGTGACGGCGGCGCACCAGTTCCCGACCGGGGCCGTGACGTCGGCGGAGACTCGGGCGGCGCTCGTGGCGTGGGCGGGGCGCGGCGACCGGTTGGTGATCGAGGACGATTACGACGCCGAGTACCGGTACGACCGGGAGCCGGTCGGTGCGATGCAAGGACTCGCGCCCGACTGCGTTGCGTACGCGGGGACGGCTTCGAAGACGCTGGCGCCGGGGCTGCGGCTGGGCTGGCTGATCCTGCCGTCGTGGCTGGTCGAGCCGATGGCCCAGGCCAAGCTGATGGACGATCGCGGGTCGCCGGTGTTCGACCAGTTGGCGTTCGCGGACTTCGTGGCGCGGGGTGAGTTCGACCGGCATCTGCGGCGGATGCGGCCGCGGTACCGGGCGCTGCGGGACACCCTGGTCGAGCGGCTGGCGGCGCGGCTGCCCGAGCTCGAGCCGGTCGGGGTCTCGGCCGGGCTGCACGTGCTGACGTGGTTGCCGCCGGACCTCGGCGAGGACGCTCTGCGGGAGGCGGCGCTGAAGCGCGAGCTCGGGGTCTACGGCCTCGCGCCGTACTGGGTTTCCGGGGCCGGCCCGGCCGGGCTGGTGTTCGGGTACGGCTCGCTGTCCCGGAAAGAAGTTGTCGAGGGCATCGATCTGCTCGCGGACGCGGTCGCGGAGATCCGCAGCCGATGAATAAGTATCCATTTCATTGCAATTCGATCCGGGCGGTTCTACTCTTGGTGGAGTGATCGCCGAAGCGCGTATGGACGCTCTGATGAACCAAGGCTGGCAGGCCGCGGACAGCACCGAGCTGGACGGCTGGCTGGTCCGGCGCAACGCCGGGGTCACCCTCCGAGCGAACTCGGTGCTGCCCGCGAGTGCGCCGTTCGACCTCGACAAGGCCCTGGAATATGTCGAGAACTTGTATGTAGCGCACGACATCAGGCCGTCGTTCCAGATCAGCCCGGCGGTCCAGCCGAGCGATCTCGACGCGCATCTCGAGGCACGCGGCTACGAGGTCCGCAATCCGACGCTGGTGCAGTGCGCGCCGATCTCCGACGTCCTCGCGAAGCTGCCGGCACCGACGACGCCGACGCCTGAGATGAATATATCCACCACGCCGTCCGTGCTCTGGACCGACTGCTGGTGGAGCGTCGACGGCCGTGGCGACGACACGCGAGCGGCCGCGGAGGAGATCCTGATCCGCGGGAACGCGCTCTACGCGACGGTCGCCGACGACCGGCGGGCGCAGGCGATCGGCCGGCTCGCGCTCGTCGACGACACCGCCGGTCTCTACTGCCTCGCCGTCGACGAGGACTTCCGCCGCCGGGGACTGGCGTCCGCGGTGATCCACGGTCTGTTGCAGGCGGCAACAGACCGTGGAGCGAAGTGGGTCTGGCTGAGCGTCCTGGAGGACAACGCGCCGGCGCGGGCTTTGTACGACCGGCTCGGCTTCCGGACCGTCTCGCGCTACCACTACCGGGTCAAAGCGTGACCTTCTGCAGGTGATCGAGGACGACGAACTCGGCGCCGGTCTTCTCGACCGAGGTGCGCAACGGGGTCAGGTCGGTCCACGGGACGCCGGGCTCGTCGAGCGGCTTGTCGAAGTCGTCCCAGTGCGTGGCGACGACCTTCGTGACCGGCTTGATCGTCCGCAGCAGACGGTCGGTGATCCCCGGTTCGCCGCCCGGTGCCGCGAGGACGACGTCGACCTGGAGGTCGCGCAGGGCGTTCGGGTCGAAGTTCGCCGTGCTGAGGCTGAGGATGCGCACGCCGCCGATCGTGATCACGAACGCGAGCGTGCCGCCTTCGACCAGGTCCTCGATCACGCGCGGGCGCGGCGGGACGTCGTACCGGTAGCCCGGGTACGCGTACGTGTGCCGCTTGCCGCCGCAGGAGTGCAGCGACGGGAACACCTCGATCGTGAAGCCCTCGAACGGCAGGTACTCACCGCCGCGCACCGGTGACAGCAGCTCGTTCGGCGTCTTCATCGCCCGCAGCAGATTGGCGTGCGTCTCCGTGCAGAGCACGGTGCCCTGCGTCTTCTTCGCGACGTACGGGACGTCGGCCATGTGGTCGTAGTGGCCGTGGTGCACCAGGATCGCGTCGGCGGCGCCGAGATGCTTGTCGATGACGTCGGGCTTGATCACCAGCTTGCTCTTCGGGTCGGCGCCCTCCGGCGTGAACGTCCCGGTGTGGAACCGGGTCAGCCACGGATCGGTCAGTACGACGCTCTTGCCGCAGCGGATCTGCCACGCATGCGTCCCGAACCAGGTCAGCTCCACCGGCTCCCGTTGAGCCCGGCCCTGACCCGTCTCACCTACTTGCCCGGCTGTTGCCGCGTCGCTCCGGCCCTCCAACCCGATCGCGCCCGCCACGCCCGCGGCTCCGGCCGCCGCCGCGCCTGCCAGCATTCCTCTCCGACTCACCTTCACGCTGTCTCCTCTCGTTTCGGTCAGTCAAGGCGAGCGCTTCGGCGATGTCGAATATGCTCTTACGCATGAGCCGATTGTCTGGAGATATCACCGCAGGTCAATCGGGTCCATGCTGACCGAGAGACATCTGCAGATCTTCATCGCCCTCGCCGAGGAACAGCACTTCGGCGACGCGGCGCGGGTCGTCGGCATCACCCAGCCGCCGTTGTCCCAGGGCCTGCGCCGGCTGGAGGCGCTCGTCGGCGCGAAGCTCTTCGAACGCGGTGCCGGTCAGGTCGAGCTCACCCCCGCCGGCGCCGCGCTGCTGCCGTACGCGCGACGTGCCCTGACTTCCATCGAGGAGCTGCACCAGGCGGCCGTGGCCCGCGATCCCGAGGGGCCCGAGATCCGGCTCGGTCTGGCGCCTGAGGTGCCGCCGTCGGCGGGCGCGGCGGTCGCCGCAGCCTGCGGTGCGGTCATTCCGGGCAGCCGGGTGACGGTGGTGACGGCGCCGACGAGCTCCCTGGTCAACCAGGTCGGTACGGGCCGGTTGACGCTGGCCGCCGTACAGCATCCCGCGGTCCTGGACGGTCTGGAGGCCGGCCCGGTGTCGCTGCTGCCGACCTGGGCCCTGGTGCCGGCGTCGACCGTGACTGCATCGATGGTCGGTGGTGAGGTCGTGGCCTTGCGACAGTTGAAGGGGTTGCCGGTCGCGGTCCGGCCGCGGGCCGAGGCGCCGGCGGCCCGGGACCTGTTCCTGGACACGTTGGCGTTGCACCGGCCGGACGGCGGCACGGTCGTGGTGACGGACGAGCGCGCCGGGCTGGCGATGGCGGCAGCCGGTCAGGCGATCGTGGTGACCGCCGACCCGGCCCTGATCGCACCGGGTGTCGCACGGCATCGACTGGCCGACGATCCGCTGCCGTTGCGGCTCCGGCTGGTCTGGTCGAGGACGCGTACGCCGTTCCTGCGGCCGAACGACGTGATGGCGCAGCTCACGGAAGCACTGGCGGCGTGAGCGCGCGGATCCGCGGCATCTTCGACGACGCCGGCGTCCGCGGCTGGCTGCACGCGGTCTCGCTCGACGACCCCGAGACGACCGTCGAGCACGACGCCGACGTGGTCGTGCCGCTGGCGTCGGTCTACAAGCTGCCGCTGCTCGCCGGGTTCTGCCGACTGGTGGACGAGGGCGCCCTTGATCCGCGTGAGCGCGTGACACTCGAACCGTCGGAGCGGACCGCCGGACCGACCGGGCTGTCTGTGTTCGCGGACCCGGTGACGGTGTCGCTGCGCGATCTGGCGCTGTCGATGGCGACCGTCTCGGACAACGCGTCGGCCGACGCGCTGCTGGACATCGTCGGGCTGCGCCGGCTGGCCGGGATCCTGGAGTCCTTCGGCCTGCGCAGCACCTGGGTCCGCCGGGGTACGGCGGGCAATCTGCGGGACCTGCAACGGCGGACCGGCGCCGACAACGCCGACGCCGCGCTCGCCGTACTCGCGGACAACGACCGCACCGATCCGGCCGGGGTGTACGAGGCGGCCAACGGGTCAGCGGCCAGCGCGCGCGACCTGACCTTCCTGCTGCGCCGGCTGTGGGCGGGGGAGTTGCTGTCGGCCGGGCAGACCGAGTTCGTGAAGGCGACGATGCATCGGCAGATCTTCCTGCACCGGCTGGCCTCCGGCTTCCCGCACGACGGCGTCCGTGTCGCGGGGAAGACCGGGACGTTCGGTGCGTTGCGGCACGAAGCCGGCGTGGTCACGCTGCCCGGCGGAGCGGCGTTCGCGATCGCCGTCCTCACGCTCGCCGCCCGGGGCGACTTCCGCCAGCCGCGCGTCGACGCCGCGATCGGCGAGGCCGCGCGGGTGGCGGTCGACCTGCTGCGTTAGGCCCTAGACGATCGCGAAGGCCTCGATCTCGAGCAGCGCGTCCGGGCTGAACAGCGCGGCGACCTGGACCGCCGTACCCGCGGGCTTCGGCCCCGGGATGTACCGGTCGCGGACCGTGCGGACTGCGGGCAGGTGACCGATGTCGGTGACGAAGTACGTCAGCTTGACCACGTTCTCGAAGGTGGCGCCGGCCGTTGCCAGGCAGCGCTCCAGGTTCGCGAACACCTGCTCCGCCTGCGCCCCTGGGTCCCCGACGCCGACGAACTTCCCGTCCGCGTCGAGCGCGACCTGCCCGGAGATCGCCACCCACTGGCCGGCTCCGGTCACCACGTGGCTGTACCCGTTGCCTGGAGCAACACCTTCGGGCTGTGGATAGTCGAGTGTCACGTCGTCCTCCTCGTGTGTCGTCGCCCTATCCTCGCCCGGCCGGCCAGGACGACGGTACCGAGTATTGCCGGTACGGCGATCGCGACCGGCAGCGCACCCGCGGTGTCGAGGGTCTGGCGGGGCGACACCGTGATGCGGACCGGCGGCCCCGCGACGAGCGGACCGGTGCGGGGGACCAGGACGACGTACACCACGAAGTGGCCGGGGTTGACCGCCTGGAACTCCCAGTCCACCGGAGTTTCCGGTCCGGCGGGCACCGGTTGGGTGACGTCCTGCGTCCAGTCCTCCAGGTCGACGTACACGCCGTCGAGGCTGACCACGTTCAAGTGCGCGATCGTCGGGACGGATGACCGGACGACCGATTCGACGCTGAGCGTCTGGCCGATCTGCGCCGTCAGTTGGTCGTGGTCCATGGTGATCGTCGGGTTGGCGAGCGCGACGGTGGCGATGAGGCTCAGGAGGATCATCGTGACCCCGCGGTGAGTCGGACGAGTCGTGGCCCGGCGGCGACCACGACAACGAGGACGAGTACGGCGACCACGACCGGAGCGGCCAGGTAGCTGAGGTCATGCGTCCACGGCCGACGGCTGACCAGGACCTGCGAGATGTAGTGCAGCGCCGAGCCGATCGGGTTGACCCGGGTCAGCAGCTGACCGAAGCCTGTCTTCGGCAGAGCCGGCAACTGGGTCGGGGCGAACAGCACCAGGAGCAGCAGCAATCCGCAGGCCAAGCTGGTCTTGTTGGAGTTCGTCCACCCGCTGAACAGCATTCCGACACCACCGAGACCGACGGCGACCAGCGTGCCGACGGTCAGAGCGAGCACCGCCGCCTGTGTCGCGCCGGCGACCCCGTGCCCGAGCACCCACAGATAGGGGAGTGAGACGACGAGGCAGCCCAGCCACATCGTCGACGCGGCCGCCAGTTTGCCGACCACGATCGCGCGCCGCGAGACCGGCGTGAGCAGCAGCCCTTCCAAGGTGCCGCGCTCCCGTTCGCCGCTGATCGCGTCCGCACTGGTCACGACAGTCAGCAGGACGCCCACGGCCAGCCCGACCTGCGCCGTCAGGTTGACCGCCTCACGCTGCTCGAGGAAGTTCATCGCCCGGTTGGTCGCGGCGAGGTACGTGATCGTGCTCAGCAGGACGCTGAAGCCGAACAGCAAGACCGGTCCGCGGCCGCCGATCCACAGGTCCCGGCTCTCCTGCCGGGCCACCACGCTCCACTCATTCATGACCGGTCAGCTCCAGGAAGGCGGCGCTCAGGCCTCCGGTGCCGGCGACGATCTCCGCGATCGGTCCGGCCGCCCGGAGCTTGCCCTGATCGAGGATCAGCACGCTGTCGCAGACCTGCTCGACCTCGACCAGGGTGTGCGTCGACAGCACCACGGTCACGCCGCGGTGCTCGGCGATGTCCGCGATCGTCTCGAGGATCGACCGCTGGCCGGCGGGATCGAGGCCGAGCGCCGGCTCGTCCAGGAACACGACCTCGGGATCGTTGACCAGCGCGCGGGCGATCCCGAGTCGCTGGCGCATGCCCCGGCTGTACGTCGAGATTGGCGCGTCCGCACGGTCCCCGAGGCCGCCTTCGGTCAGCAACCGATCGGCGACTGCCCGTGCGTCCCGCCGGCTCCGGCCGAACAACCGCGCCGCGTAGCGCAGGTACTCGCCGCCGGTCTGCCGGCCCGGGTAGCCCGCGCTCTCCGGCAGCACACCGATCCGCTGCCTGATCCGGCCGGGCCGGTCACCGGGTACGCCGGCCACGGCGAACGTCCCGCTGGTCGGCTCGAGGATCGTCGTGAGCAGCCGGATCGTGGTCGTCTTCCCGGCGCCGTTCGGCCCGAGCAGCCCGATCACCTGCCCGGCGTCCGCGGTGAAGGTCAGCCCGTCGAGCGCGGTGCGTCCGCCGTACCGCTTGGTCAGCCCGCTCGCCTCGATCGTCGCCATGGGTCCGACGCTAGGCCCGCGCTGCTGAACCCGCGCTGAACCGGGTGCATTCAGCGGGGATTCAGCCACAATGAAGGAGGATCGCCTGGAGGTGGGTGATGCGCGCGCTGGTGGTCGAGGACGAGCCCCGGCTGGCCACGGGGCTGCGGAGCGGCCTGGAGGCCGAGGGGTACGCCGTCGACGTCGCACTGACCGGGACGGACGGGCTGTGGCTCGCCCGCGAGCACGGCTACGACGTCGTGGTCCTCGACCTGATGCTCCCGGAGGTCGACGGATTCGAGATCTGCGCGACCTTGCGGGCCGAGCGCGTGTGGACACCGATCCTGATGCTCACGGCAAGGAACGCGGACACCGACCAGGTGCGCGCGCTCGACACCGGCGCCGACGACTACCTCACCAAGCCGTTCTCGTACGCCGTCCTGATCGCCCGGCTCCGAGCCCTGGTACGGCGGGGCGCCGCCGAGCGACCGTGCCTGTTGCAGACCGGCGCCCTGCGGCTGGATCCGGCCGCCCGGAAGGCCTGGCTCGACGAGAACGAACTGGTTCTGACAGCGCGCGAGCTGTCCTTACTGGAGTTCCTGGTCCGGCGAAGCGGTCAGGTCGTGTCGAAACGGACCATTCTGGAACACGTCTGGGACGACGCGTTCGACGGTGATCCGAACATCGTCGAGGTCTACATCCGGCGGCTCCGCACCAAGCTCGGCGAGCAGTTCATCACGACCCTGCGCGGTGCCGGCTATCGCCTGGCCGAGCCGTGAGGGAGGTGCCGTCATGCGAATCCGGGTGACGCTGGCCGCGGTCCTGGTCGTCGGGTTCGCCTTGGTGGCCGGCGCGTTGGTGCTGGTCGCGCTGCTCGGCTCGGTGCTCACCGATCAGGTCTGCCGGGCCGCCCAGGACCGCGCGGCCCAGCTCGCCGCGGCACCCGCAGCCGTGGCCGGCCCGTCGTCGACCGAGATCGTGCAGGTGATCGATCGCGCCGGGCACGTGACCGGCGGCGGATCACGGCTCGCCTCGCCGGGGACCGGGTGCGTCAGGGTTGAACCGCCCGGCCACGGTGAGGACTTCGTGTTCGCCGCCGCGGTCGTACCGTCCGGCGGAGAGGTGGTCGTCGGCCGGCCGCTGGTGGACGTGCTCGACTCGACCCGGTTTGTACGCCGGGTGCTCGTGGTCGGCGTACCGCTGATGGCGGTGATCGTCGCGGGGGTGACCTGGGTGGTGACCGGGCGGGTGCTCGCGCCGGTGACGGCGATCCGGCGGGAGGTGGACGCCATCTCGGCGACCGAGCTGCATCGGCGTGTTCCGGCCAGGCGTGCCGACGAGATCGGCCGGCTGGCGAGGACGATGAACCGGATGCTCGACCGGCTGCAACGGGCGCAGCAGTCGCAGAATCGCTTCGTGTCCGATGCCTCGCACGAGCTGCGCTCGCCGATCGCGGCGATCCGGCAGCACGCCGAGGTCGCGTTGGCGCACCCGGAGCGTACGGGGGTCGGCGAGCTCGCCGCCACGGTCCTCGCGGAGGATCTGCGGATGCAGCACCTCGTCGACGACCTGCTTCAGCTGGCCCGCTCCGACGAGCAGCGGTCCGCCCCGCCGGATCTGCCGGTCGACCTCGACGACCTGGTCCTGGCCGAGGCGAAAACGTTGCGCGCGGCAACCAGCGTGGCGGTCGACACGACCGCGGTGTCGGCCGGTCAGGTCCGCGGCGACGAGGCGCAACTGGCCAGGCTGGTACGCAACCTCGGCAGCAACGCCGCGCGACACGCGCGCACCGGGATCAGCTTCGGCGTCGCCGAGGCGGACGGTGTCGTCGTGCTCACAGTCTCCGACGACGGCCCCGGGATCCCGGCCGCGGACCGGGAGCGCGTGTTCGAGCGCTTCGTCCGGCTGGACGCGGCCCGGACCCGCAACATCGGCGACGCGGGCGACTTGGGCGACACGGGCGGCGCGGGCAGTGCGGGCGGCGCGGGCGGCGCCGGTCTCGGCCTGGCGATCGCCGCCGGCATCGTCGACCGCCACCGGGGCGCCATCCGGGTCACCGGCCGGTCCACCCTCGAAGTCCGGCTGCCGGCGGTAAGCGCTTGCTCAAACTCCGGGAGATCTGCCGGAGAGGGTTGAGAAACCGGTTTCCATCGGGAGAGGATACGGGGGTGGGACGGACACCGAAGGACTCGATCACGATCGCCGACGTCGCGCGGGCGGCGGAGGTGTCGCGAGCGACCGTGTCCCGGGTGATGAACGGTCGGCTCAGTGTCGCACCTGAGATCGTCGCCCGGGTGCGCGCCGCGGCGGAGCGGCTCAACTACCGCCCGAGCGACCTGGCGCGCAGCCTGTCGCTGGGCCGGACGAACATGGTCGCGCTGGTCGTGCCGGACCTCGGCAACCCGCTGTTCCAGCAGATCCTGCGCGGGATCACGAACGCGTCCGCGGCCGGCGGCTACAAGGTGCTGGTCGCCGAGACCGCCGAGAACCCGGACGCCGAGGCGGCGATCGCGATCGAGGCCCGGCGGCGCTGCGACGCGCTCATCATGGTCTCGCCGCGGATGGACGAGGACCAGTTGCTCGAGCTGCTGCCGCAGGTGCAGCCGGTGATCCTGGTCAACCGCGAGGGCCCGGCGGAGGTGTCGTCGGTGGTGGTCGACTACGGCCGCGCCGTCCGGATCGTCGTCGATCACCTGGTCGGCCTCGGGCACCGGCGGCTGGCGTTCCTGTCCGGCCCGGCCGCGAGCGCGTCCAACAGGTTGCGGTTGCGCGCGCTCGACGTCGCCGAGCGGGAGATCCCCGGTCTGGAGCTGGTCCGGCTCGAGTGCGGCTGGTCGATCGAGGACGGGTACGCCGCGGTGGAGCGGGTGCTCGAGTCGCGCGCCACCGCGGTGGTCGCGTTCAACGATCTCGTCGCGTTCGGGCTGCTGGCGCGGCTCAACGAGGTCGGCGTCGCCGTACCCGTAGACCTGTCTGTGACCGGCATGGACGACATCGGGCTGGCGCGCTTCGCGGTACCGTCGCTGACGACCGTCCGGGTGCCGCAGAAGGACCTCGGCGACCTCGCGTGGCAGCGGCTGCACGCGGCGATCGCGGGGCCTTCCGGTGCGGTCGACGGCGTACCGGAGCTGCGCTTGGCGGTGCGGGCCAGCACGGGGCCGGTGCCGCAGGAGTCGCAGCCTGACGGGGACGACGCGGCCGATCGGATCACGTGGCAGCAGCAGGGTGACATCTTCGCGCTCGGGAGTTCGGCGGGGCTGCTCGCGCGGTACGAGTTCGGGCGCCGGATGCCGCAGGTGCACGCGCCACGGCCGTACCTGCATCCGGTCCGGACGCTCGGCGGGCATCCGCTGACCGAGGTCAACCCGGTGGACCACCGGCACCACTACGGACTTTCGCTGTCGGTCGCCCAGGTCAACGGCACGTCGCACTGGGGCGGACGGACCTACGTCCGCGGCCAAGGCCCGACCCTCCTCACGAACCACGGTCAGCAACGCAGCCGCGGCGTGACCGTCGACGATCGCGAGCTGGTCGACGACATCACCTGGTACGACGAGCAGGGGCGGCCGCAACTGGTCGAACGCCGGCGTCTCACCGGGGCTCTCGCCTTCGGCGGCTGGCGCCTCGACTGGCACAGCGTGCTGACCGCGCGCTACGGCTCGATCCGCATCGACAGCCCGGCGACGTGTGGACGCGAGGGCGCCGGGTACGGCGGGATCTTCTGGCGCCTGCCCTCCGCCCCGACGACCGTCCTGAGCGCGGACGGCGACGGGCTCGAGGCTGCGTTCGGTTCCGTCGGCCGGTGGCTCGCGTTCGTCCAGGGCGATGTCAGCTTGTTGCTGGTGCAGCCGGATCAGGTGTGGCCGTGGTTCCTGCGATCCCGTGAGTACGTCGGGGCGTGCCCGGCGCTCGCGTGGGAGCAGCCGTTGACGCTGCAGCCCAACCAGGAGCTGACGCTGTCGCTGACCGCGCTCCTGCTGGATCGGGCCGTCGACGCTGCGGAGGCTAGAACGTTGGCAGACCAGTTGTAGGCGACGACGCCAGCGCCGACTGCCAGCGCTTCGGCACGCGGCCGGCCAGCCGCGCGTTCCGGCCCGCGGAGACGGCGTCGCGCATCGCGGCGGCCATCAGGGCGGGCTTCTCCGCGCGGGTCACCGGGGTCGCGAGCATCACCGCGTCACAGCCGAGCTCCATCGCCAGCGCGGCGTCACTCGCCGTACCGATGCCGGCGTCGACGATCACCGGGACGTTCGCCGCCTCGGCGATCAGCGCGATGTTGTGCGGGTTGCGGATACCCAGCGCCGAACCGATGGGTGCGGCCAACGGCATCACGGCCGCGCACCCCGCCTGCTCGAGGCGGCGGGCGAGGATCGGGTCGTCGTTGGTGTACGGCAGCACGGTGAAACCGTCGGCCACCAAGGCGTCCACGGCGTCGAGCAACTCCACCGGATCGGGCAGCAGCAGGTGGTCGTCGGCGACGACCTCGACCTTGATCAGGTCGGTCTCCAGCGCCTCCCGGGCCAGCTTCGCGGTCAGCACGGCCTCGGCCGCGGTGTGACAGCCGGCCGTGTTCGGAAGGACATCGATGCCGTGCTTCTTCAGCACGTCGAGCACCGAACCCTCGTGACCGGTGCCGAGGCGGCGCATCGCGACCGTCGTAAGTTGGGTGCCGGAGGCAATCAATGCCTCCTCCATGACCTCGAGGTTGGCCGAGCCGCCGGTCCCCATGATCAGCCGGGACGTGTACGTGCGGCCGCCGAGCTCCAGTGGGTCGTCCATGTCAGCCTCCCTGCGTCGCGCTGACGATCTCGACCCGGTCGCCGGGCTCGAGCGTGGTCCGGGCCCACTCGGCCTTGGTCAGCACGTTCTGGTTCACCGCGACCGCGATCCCCGTCGTGCGATCGGAGTACTCCGCGATCAACTCGGCGACAGACCGGCCGGCCGGCCCGTCGACCGCCGTACCGTTCACCCAGACGGATTCCACAGCTTCCTCCCTACGCCGGAATTACCCGATTCAGGTTCAGCGGTCGGTGACGGCTCAGTCACCCTCTCAGCCCACTCCCTGCGAGCTCCCGCGGACGGTTCGACTATAGCTGACGGGTCAGTCGACGGTGGCGCCGGTGAGCAGGGCGGCGAGCTCGGTCGGACGGTACAGAACCTGTTTGCCGGTGCGTTCCGGCTCGACGAGACCGGTCCGGCGAAGGAGCTGAAGATGCTGGCTCACGGCGGACGGGGTCACCTTCAGCTCGCCGGCCAGGTCGGTCGTCGTCCGGGGATGGGTGAGGAGCTCGAGGATGTGCGCCCGCGGCGTACCGATCAACTGGGCGAGGTCGTGCCGCGACGGCGGCTCGACGACGGACCACAGATTTGCCTGACCGCGTGGCGGGTAGCCGAGCAGCGGTTCGGCGCCGGGATCGAACGGGATGACCGCGTGCGGGCCGAACAGCGTTGGCTGCAGTACGAGCCCGCGGCCGGCGACGTCTTCCGTACGGCTCTGCTCGGCGACACGGTCCACCTTGAGCAGCCCATCGGCGTACGTGATGGCTGGGCCCAGTCCGTTGAGCATCGCGCCGGTGCCTTGCTGCGTGAGGACGTGGCCGCGGTAGCTGATGTCGGCGGACAGCAGCGTGCGCATGCGGCTCCAGTACGGCGCCATGACGGCGTCCCAGTACTGCCGCAGCGCCTCGACGACCTTGCCGACGGTGCATTCCGCGGGCAGCTCGCCGTTCACCGCGATCATCTGCCGGTCGAACGTCGCCTGGTCGACGTCAGCGATCAGGCTCAGCTCGTCGTCGAGTTGCGTGAGGGGCGAGGACGGGCGCGGGGTCAGGAAGTCCGGGCTGCCCATGGTGTCGTTGACGAGCCACCGCAGTACGTCCCAGTCGAGCTCCGCGACGTACGGCTGCACCGCCCGGACCCACGCCAGCTGCAGCGGGAAGCGGCCGGGATCCCGGAGTGCGCGCAACGACAGCACCGTCTCCGCGACCGGCGAAACCGCGAACCGGACGTCCGCCAGGTCCTGCGACGTCAGCTGATAGGTGAGCACCCCGATCCCTTCGTCGATGTAGGCAGATCCTAAATCGACAGACTGTCGGAGGCGCGTGGGATGGTCGAACGCATGGGATTTCGCACAATGGACGACGAGGAGATGGCCGAGTTCCTGGCCCAGCCGCTGGTGGCCGTGCTCGCGATCGACGACCCCGGCTGGTCGCCGCATGTGACACCGGTGTGGTTCTTGTTCGGCTCCGACCGGTTTCAGGTGATGACGCCGCGCAAGTCGAAGAAGACCCGTCTGCACCGGACCGGCACAGGTGAGCTGTCGCTGTCGGTCCAGACGGTCGAGGGCGCCACGGCGAAGTATGTGAACATGCAGGGCGTGGCCCGGCTGCTGCCCCTGGACGCGGACGTGCTGCATGCCGCGGTGGAGAAGTACCTGCCGGAGGAGGCGCGCGCCGCGTACATCGCCGATCCGCCCGAGGACGCGATGTTCGACATCACCCCGCGGCGCATCACCACGGGCGTCATCGGCTGACAGTCCGCCACGCTGTCTCGTCGTACCGGGTATGACTGACTATGTGCTCGACGCGGACCGGACCCGGATCGGCTTCGTGGCCGCGCATCGCGTGGGCGGGAAGGTGCACGGCCACTTCGCGACGTTCGAGGGCGCCGTGAAGGTGGAGGCGGTGGATCCGTCCGCGTCGTCCGGCTGGCTGACCGTCCAGATGGCGAGCGTCGACACCGGCAACCGCCGCCGCGACGACCAGTTGCGTCAGGACTTCTTCGGCGCGCCGGCGTACCCGGCAATGACGTTTGTCGCCACCGCCATCACGCCGAGCGCGCCGGGTCGCTTCGAGGTCACCGGCGACCTGACGATCCGCGGGACCACGTCGCCGCTCACCGTGCCACTCGAGGTGACCGACACCGGCGACGAGCTCCACTTCACGGCGTCCCGCACCATCAACCGGCACACCTGGAACGCCAACTGGAACTCGTTCACGACCGCCCTGATCCGCCCCGACGTCGTACTGGACCTCGACGTCACCGCGCGCCGCGCCTGATGGGCTACTCGCAGGCGATCCCGTCGTGGTCGGCGTCAAGACGGTAGATGTCGGACCCGAGGACCTCAACCGGGCCGGCGACATACTCCGGCCCGTTGCCGGTACCGCCCGAACAGTCCACGTCACTGGCGATCGGGACACAGCCGCTGTAGTTCGGGTCGCACTCGCCGGCTTGTTGGGACTCCACCTTCGTCCCCACAGCCGTCACCTGCGACCGCGGCTCCTTCGCCACCTCCTGCCGCACCAACGTCTTTGCCGTCTGCACGCCGTTCACATACGTCACCCGATAAACCAGCCGCCGCGTCCCGTTCACCCCCGCCGTACGAACCGCCGTCTCACCCTTCGCCAACGACCCGTCCGTCACCGTCTTCTTCTTGAACGGAATCACCCGCATCTCCACAACTTCCTTGGTCGTGACCACCGGCCGAGCCGTCACCGTCAACGAAGGCAGCCCAGCCGTCCCGTACGGCGGCAACGTGGGCAGAGGCGAAGTCGCACGCATCGGCGACGCACTGCCCTGCAGAACCCGCACCGGCTCACCACCCGCCTCTGCCCCACACCCACCAACAACCAGCACAAGGACAACCGCCCCCAACACAGCACGCACAGCATTCCCCCAACTCACCGTCGGTCCCCCCGCGGCGAATTCCGATCTATACCACCGTGCCTGACGCCCCCACATCCCCCCACCCCCACCAAGCATTCCCCCACCAAACCTGACACACTGTTCCCCACACCACCTGAGGGCCTCTAGCTCAACTGGCAGAGCAGCGGACTTTTAATCCGCGGGTTGTGGGTTCGAGTCCCACGGGGCCTACAAGTCTCCGCAGGTCAGGCGCACATCGGCGCCTCGGCCCGGAAAGTCGAGTCTGCGCAAACTCTGCCAATACTCAGAGTGGCCGATGCGTGCCCGTCTGAGAGGCGGCGGCGGCTCCGCGCAGCCAGTTGGTGGCGCGTTGCTGAGCGACGTATCGCATCCTGTCGCACTGGTCTCGTTTCGCCCGATCTCCGGCTCGCCCAGCCGTTGAGCCGCCACGTGCAGTTGGACTGTGGAGGGCCGAGATGAGCAGACCGCACCTTCCGATCGGAACGTGGGGCAACGTCCGATCCCGCGCTGAGAGGAAGGACACCGAGGGCAAGGTGGTCTCCTGGCGCGCGTCCGCGTACTTCCGTGACCACGACGGACGTACCCGCGAGGTCACCGCATCCGCCAAGACCAAGGGTGCAGCCGAGCACCGCCTCCTCACGAAGCTGCGCGACCGGGCAAAGCTCACGCAGTACGGCGAGCTGAGCCCGACGGACAAGATCAACGACCTCATCGACCTCTGGATCGAGAAGTTAGAAGAACGCATCGAAGACGGCCGGAGATCACCGACGACGCTGACGACGTACCGCACAGCCATCAAGAACTACGTACGCCCTGCCCTCGGTGAACTCCTGATCGGCGAGGCAACCACACCACGCATCGACAGAATCATCGGAACCATCAAGCGCAACGCTGGCCGGTCCACCGCGAAGACCTGCCGCGCGGTCATCTCCGGCATCATGCAACTCGCCGTCCGGTACGGCGCTCTCACCGTCAACCCGGTCCGCGAGGTAGAAGCGGTCGAGGCCCGCCCGAAGGACCCGCCCCGAGCACTCACCAACGAAGAGATCGCCGCCCTCAGACATCAACTGACCACCGACGAAGCCTCCGTACACGCTGACCTACCAGACCTGGTCCTCTTCATGCTCGGCACAGGCGTCCGAATCGGCGAGTCGCTCGCCGTCCTCTGGTCACAGGTCAACCTCGAGTCCGGCGCAGTCGAGATCACTCACACCATGGTGCGCGTCCCAGGCCAAGGCTTGATCCGCAAGGCCCCGAAGTCGAAGGCCGGCGAACGTGCCTTACCCCTCCCGGACTGGGCCGTCACCATGCTCCGCAGACGCCATGCAGCCGGCGTGTGCCCTGACGAACCCATCTTCGCCGACTCCCTCGGAGGCTTCCGAGACCCGTCCAACGTCCGCCGAGCCCTCCGCCGAGCACTGTCCCCTGTAGCCAGCACCGCGCGCCGAGACCTCGGCCAAGTGCTCCGATCCACGCGACTTCAGGCTGGCCTGACTCGCAAACAGGTCGCCACGAAGCTCGGCTGGCCAAAGACCAGGCTCGAGTTGGTCGAGACCGGCCGCATCAAGCTCGACCGCGAACTCGTAGCCGCCCTCGTCAAGACCTACCGCATAAACCTCGACGCATCCCCCACCCTCAGCGCCCAAGTCGACCAAGCAGCCCAACCCTCACCCTCAGACGCCCTCACCTGGATCCGCTCCCACACCTTCCGCAAAACCACAGCCACCGCCCTAGACCGCCGAGGCCAATCCGCCCGCCAAATAGCCGACCACCTAGGCCAAGCCCAAGTCTCCATAACCCAAGACGTCTACATGGGCCGCCGAATCCACAACCCCTCCGCAGCACAAGCTCTAGACCAGGAGTTCACGGATCTCGGCCTCTGGTGAGAACCGCGCCGCGTGCCTGCTTGCTCGAGGACGAATAGAGCTCCGGCTGCTGTCGACCGCGCGTGATGTGCCCCGTCTGAAGCGGAGGCGGTCAGGTGGAAGGGCTTTGGGCTAGGGCGGCCTTGTAGGCGTCTGCGACCTGGATGCAGAAGGTCAGGAGCGGGTTCACGCGTTCGGGCGTCAGCCAACCTGGAACGGTGCGGGCCTGCTTCTCGGTTCCGTTGAACCCGAAGAGTTGGTCGGCCGCGTCCCGGAACTCCGGCGTGGTGAGCGACTCGATGGGGATTCCGCTGTTGAGGCCGGCGTAGGCGCTGAAAGGGACGAGGACATGGCCGTCGTTGAAGACTGCGACGACGGTCCGAATACCTCCAGCGGAAGGACCGCTCGCCTCGAGGACGACATGCTTCGGACCCAGCCTTCGCCGATATCCCGCAGCTTGCCACTTGCCGACCAAGGCGTCCGCTGCCTGTCGCAGGTCCGCGACATCGAACTGGTCGAAGAACTCCTCTAGCGTGACGGTCTCCGACTGCTTGGCCTTCTCGACTGTCGCCGTGAACTGGTTCGGCTCGACGACCGCGGTGAAGAGCGGCGCCCAGGCGCTGTTCTCGATGCGTACTGCCTGGGCCTCCACCAGCCACACCGCGATACCCCGTTCGCTGTCGAGTTCGGCAACCTCGTTCAAGTACTGAGCGACCGCGCGGAACTCATCGCGGTGCTCCTCCGCCACCACGACCAGCCCACGGGCCCGGCGCGCCACCGCGTAGGCCAGCCCGCGGGTCAGATGATCGTGGTCGGCTCGGCCGTACTGGTTCTCGATCACGAACTCCGACCCGTCCTCGACCTGCGCGACGATGTCGATGCGCCGACCACCAGTGGTGGCAACTTCCGACTCCCCCAGCGCGGTGAGATCGACCCCGATCGCGTTGCCGAGTGAGTCCAGCTGAGCGGCGAGCAGCGGCGTGAAGTCAGCAGCCTCGCCCTTCCACGCTTCGGTCAACCTGCCGAACGTCAACTTCGCCATGCCCATGAGATGGATCTATCAGAACTGTGAACGAGGCAGAAGATGTGAGACCGGGTCTGCGTACACGCGGACGTCGGGCTGCGACAGGCTGTGTCGATCCTGGAACCACGCATCCAGTCTCTTTTGTCGGCCGGCTGCCGTAGTTTCGTGCCCATGGACACTCAGGGTCGCGCGTCGATCCGGTTCACCGTGAACGGTCACCGCTACGACCTGTCCCGCGCGGACGTCGCGAACCGGCTGGCCGGCATCATGCCTGACGCGATCCGCAAGCACGGCGTGAGGGTTAACGGCGCATGGTTCCCGGTCATCCAGGCGTTCGAGGCCGCCACCGGCATTCCTCGAACGGCACCGCCGATCGACCACAGTGCGCACATACCACCTGCCGCGCGGAGTGGGCCGCGGAGCCCCGAAGCGCCTGAGGAGACGTCGGGGGAGTGGCATACCGAGGCCAACATCCAGGCAGCCCTGGTGACGGATCTCGTGGCCGACGGGTGGCGCATCCTGTCGGTGGCCAACACCGCCACCAAGGAACGCGGCATCGACGTGATCGCAGCCCGCGCCAGCCAGACCGTCGGGGTCGAGGTCAAGGGATTCCCCAGCCGCGGCTACGCCGACCCTGCCCGTGCCGGGGAGGTCAAGCGCACCACCCCAAGCACCCAGGCCGGCCATTGGTACTCCCAGGCCGTGCTCGCCGCGATGCGACTGCGGGGCAAGGAGCCGAGGTGGCGCAGCGTCATCGCCTTGCCGGACTTCCCGCGCTACCGCGCCCTGTACGCCGAGACGGCGGGATCACTTGCCGCGGCGCAGATCGAGGTCTGGTGGGTCGACCAGACCGGCGCAGTGCATCGGCCGTGATCGTCGCACACGGTGGCGGACGCCGGATGTCCGAGGTCTGGTCCTAGGCTTCGGGCCGTGGATGCTGCATTGGTCGGGGTTGCTGGCGTAGCCGTGGGGTCGGTGCTGGCCTTCGCGGGCACGCAATTGAGTGAGCGGAGCCGGGAACGGCGGGAGGATCACCGGCGGTGGCATGAGCCACGGCTGCAGGTGATGATGAAGGGTGGGGGCTGGGCGTTCGGCTGCCAGTTGGTTGGCGGCGCCCTCGGCGCGCTCGGGACTCCTGCTCGGCAGATGCCGATCCGGGTCTTTACCCCTCAGGTCCTGGCCCCGACCGGCGCGAACCTGTCCAAGTCGCTGCTGCGCGAGCATGGCCGCGGCGTCCTTCCCGCCGACGTCGAACCATGGATGCTCGACACCACTGCCTGGCCCGGCACAGTCGACAACTACGTCGACGCCTTGGTCTGGCTCGTGTCGCAGCTGCTGACGGATCCCAAGCACTTCCTCCGATCGTTCACTGTCAAGGAGCTAGGCCGACTGATGACCGCACGCCCCAACGAACCACTGATCCGCGCCCACGAGATGGGCATCTACAAGCGTTACTTCGACCTCATCGCCGCCGGCCGCAAAACCACCGAGATCCGGGTCAACGACTCCAGCCGCAAGAACATCAAACCGGGCGCCCTGATCCGGTTCCGTTGTCAAGGCGACGAGGTGCTGACCCGAGTAACGAGGGTCGCCCGGTACACCGACTTCGACGCAATGTTCGACTCCGAATCAGTCGCGGCCGTCAACCCCCTGGCCACGCGGGAAGAGCAGCTCGCCAACATCCGCCAGATCTACCCTCCGGAGCGCGAAGCCCTGGGCGTGGTTGCCATCGGCATCGAGTTGGTGAGGCCCTGATGCGGGTCTGTTACGCCCACGGGCCAAGCGTCGCTCAGCCCGCTACTGTTGACGGGTGAGTCGTCCTACATTCATCCGGCAGGTGACCTCGTCGACGACGTACCACCCGGACGGCAGCGTGGACACGACGAAGGACGCGGCCGTGTGGACGCTGGCTCATCGCGGCTACAGCGGAGGTGGCAGGCTGGATGTGTGGGTCTATCCGACCAAGGCGGCTGCGCTGCGCGAGGGAGCCGCTTTGGCGATGGCGTGCGGCCTGGACGAAGATGAGCAGGCCGTGAAGCTGTTCAAGGCAAAGCGCTACGACCAGGTCATGGAGCGGTATGAGGCCACCCACCCCGACACCCACCTGCTGCGTGTGCAGCCGGCCTTCCTCCAATACCCCGACTGAGACTCCCGAAAGGCTGGCCCCGCAAGCCGAACGGTGGCGGCGGCCTGGTGGTGTCGCGCTGACAGCTGGCCTGGGGTGTCCCAGGAGGCGCCCGGAGCCAGCCACGCGAGACGTGGTCTGCCTCAATGGGATGCTCGCCGTACCGGTGACGCTGCCCTTGATCGACTCGCTGCAAATGCGTAGCACGATCTCGCCGACGGGTTGCGGTCAGCCCCAGAAGATGTTGGTGGGGTCGCGTTCGATCTCAGTCAGGAGGTCTTCGATGCGCTGCGACGGGGAGAGTCGGTTGTAGGTGTGGAAGCGTTGGTGCTGGTCGGCCCAGTACAGCGTCCAGGACATGTCAGTCGCGTTGTAGCGCAGACGAGCGATCGCGGAGCTCGTCCAATCAGGCCCGAGGTCCTCGCGCCATGGCGGGCGTCGTTCCACGATCGTCAGGTGGCGCGGAGCGAGTTCGCATTCGACGCGCAGTTGGTCGCGAGCGTGCTCGGGAACCCGTGCGGCACACCAGTGCTGTACGCGTGCAACATCCAGGTCGGGAAGAGCCATTCAGATCACCAGTCGTCGGGTGGCCTGAGCCATGCTGATCTGGTCAGCGGCTTGGCCGATCGGCGTGCGGAGCACCGCGGGTTGGTCGACACCTTGATGGAAGCATGCAGGTGGGCGACCGTCCTACTCCCCAGACCCTACCGACCCACGGTCGGTGAGTCTGGCCTAGCACTTGATACGGCGACGTCAGTCTGGCTGCGGCAGTTGAACGGGCTGTGCTGACACCTCAGCAATGCCCGTGCCGTCGATCGATCGTTCGACAGCCTCTGGCGACAACCCGGTGAGCATCCTCATGAGCCGGGCGTGCTGATGGCGTCGCACGTCTGCGTTGGCTTGTGGGGTGTCCCCGAGGATGGAGTGGCCGTGGATTTGGTAGCGCTCTCTGTATGCGGCGACCTCGCGGGCCAGCTCGGCGAGTTCCTGGTCTGGGGGCTCACCGGCTGCGTGACGCAACTCGCGGTACCAGATGGGAGGGTTGGCGAGTAATTGGTCGGCGAGCCAGTTGGTGCGTTCGATGATTTGGGATTCGAGTTCGCGCAGGGGCGCGATCAGTGTGGGGTCGCTGGCGTGGCTGGCCGGGGTGATGAGGCCGACGATCTGCGTGGGGTGGCGGCCAGTCTTGTATAGAGCGCGGAGGGTGAGGCGGTGGACTCGGTGGCGGATGACGGCGGCGAGGTCGTTAGCGGTTGTGAGCGCTGATTGGTTGACGGCGTGGTGGAGCGCGTCGGTGATGTTGAGGCCGGCGTCTTCGGCGCGGCGGAGTGCGGCGATGTGGGGGCCGTAAGCACGGGAGGCTTGGAGTGCGGCCTGGTCAGCTGGGTCGAGGCCGGAGGTGGCGATGGCGGGTTGGTAGCGCTTCTTGGCGTCGAGTTGGCAGAGGTGTTCGTGGATAGGGACGAGGCGGTCGAGTCTGGTGGCGTTGTCGAGTTCTTGGCGCATGACTTCGTGGGCGGATTCTTCGACGCCGGGATCGTTGAGGACGATTTCGAGGACGTCCTGCATGGTCTGTTCAGCGTGGGGTTCGTGGAGGTCCGCGTCGGTCTGGTGGGTGGAGACGTAGGCGTTGTTGGCGTGGCGGCCGCGGGTCATGCCGACGTACATCAGGGCCCGGGTGAGCTGCTCCGTCACGAGGAGGTGGGCCGTGTCGATGGTGGCGCCTTGGGCTCGATGCGCAGTGGTGGCGTAGGCGAGTTCGACCGATTCCTGGACGTATGCGTTCGGGAGAGTGACGGTGTCGCCGGTGGGGTTCTGGACGGTGAGGGAGCCGTCGGACCAGCGGTGGATGACGGTCCAGCGGTCGCCGTTCTTCACGAACTGGCGGTGGCCGTAGGGGAGGCGCCGGTTGTTCAGCCGGGTGACGATCTGGTCGCCGAGGCCGACGTGGTTGCCGTTGTGGAGTTCGATGCCGTCGGGTTCGACTTCGCCGGTGGTGATGCGGTCGAGACGGGCGCGGGCGTTAAGACGCGCGACGGTGGCGTTGTCCGCGGCGATCAGCAGGCTGGTCTTGCCGTTGTTGGTGTCCGTGAGCCAGGCCTTGTAGGCGGAGTCTTCCATCGCCTCTGATGAGCCCGCGGTCAGCCGATGGTGTCCGTCGTAGGCGTCGACGGCGATAAGTTCGCCGCGGCGTAGGGCGAGGCTGGCGTCGCGTTCCCAGGGATTGGTGAAGCGCCACACGTCGGTAAGTTCGGCAGCCTCCGTGTCTTTGGCGATGAGGCGGAAGGCGCCGCCGGTGTCGGCCGCTCCCAGTTGGGCGTCGTCGCCGACCAGAAGGAGCTTCGCCCCGGCAGAGTTGGTCGCCCGGGCGAGGGCGGCGAGTTCCATGGTGCTGGCCATGGATGCTTCGTCGACGATGACGAGCTGGTTCTTGTGGAAGCTCCACCGATCGTGCTCGGCTCGCAGGGCTGCGAGCTGCGCGATCAGTCGCTGGTGACGGAGACGGCGGTGTGCGCGGTGGGCGAGGGCGGTGGCGTGTTCGGTGTGCAGGATTTGCTCGCGGCGCTGTTCGGCGCCGAGGCCGGAGGACTCGTAGATCCATTTCGCGATGTTCTCGGTGGGGGTGCCGATGGCATCGGACAGCACGGTCGAGGCGGCTGACGATGGGGCGAGGGCGATGATCGACCCGTCCCCGTACCTGTCTTGCCAGCTGGCGGTGAGAGCAGATAGGAGGCTGGTTTTGCCGGCGCCGGCTGGGCCGATCAGGGCCTCGAGCCGTTGACCGCTGGTCGCGATTCGGCGGAGGGCAGCGGCCTTGTCAGGGCTGAGTCTGGCGGTGTGGATCGTGGCTGGGGTGATGGTGGGTCCGGTGGTGTCGCGGGCGAGGTCGAGCAGGATCGCTTCGGCGCCGAGGACGACGGGTGAGGTGTAGATCTGGCCGTTGTGGATGGTGAACACGTTCTCGCCGCTGGCGCGGGTGACGGGCATGGTGACCAGGTTGGGTGCGGTGAGGCTGATCGAGTGCCGCTCGGCGTGTTCGACGATCGTCTGCAGTGCGGTGAAGCGGTCGTTGGTGGTGACGAAGCGGAGGAGCCGGGTTTGCCGTGCTGCTTCGGCGAGAAGGTTCCAGCGGGTCCAGGTCGCGCGTTTGGTTTGCAGGGTCAGGACGGTCGCCGCGCCGTACGCGTCGAGCGTCTCCGGGCTCAGGTCTGCCGCTGCCAGGGGACGCTCGCCGGCCGCGTTCAGGGATCGCTGGATGGCGGCGACGGCGTCGTGCCCGATGGCCCGGTCGGCGCGTTGACGCCACTGCGCCATCAGCACAGCGAGGGGTTGGGCGAGGTCCTTGGAAGGGCGATTCATGAGGGTCGCGTGCTGGCGGAGGGCGTACATTTCGCGCTGGCCGGGTGGGTGGATCTGGTCGTTTCGGTCGTCGAGAAGTGCGTTGAGGTTGGCCTCGATCTGTGTGGTTCTGGCCGAGAACTCGCGGATCAGTTCGTCGGAAATCGCGTCGATTTCGAACGCCGGATTCCGCCGGGAACCGCGTTCGCGCAGCTCCCAGTTCACGCCAAGACGCCGGCTGAGATTGTCGGCAAGGAGCACGTTGTGGATCTCCGACATCGCTACCGCGGACCGGTAGAGCACCCGCCCGTCCAGGGTCCGCCACGCACCGTCTGGGCCTTGTACGCGATTGGCGACTACCACGTGAGTGTGCAGTTGCGGGTCGCCGCTGCGGCTGTCCCAGTGATCGAACGCCGCGGCGATCAACCCGCGGGTATCCAGCTGCGCGATCCCGCCATCGCCGCTCCTGGTGAACGTCGCATGTTGCTCGATCAGCGACACTACGTCGGCGACAGCCGCGTGATGGGCAGCGACGATCTGCTCCTGGGTGCCCACGTCGGCAGTTGCCCACAGTGCCGAGACCGATTTGACCGGCGAGAACGTCAGATCGAACCCGGCTACTGCCTGCCGTGACTTCTTCCGCATCTCCTCGCGCCGGATTCGCGCGGCCGCACGTTCGCGTTCGGCGTCAGGCAGGGCCGGGTCGAGATCGCGGATCCGGTCCTGGATCCGCTCTTCCGGACCTTTGAAAACACGGTAGGGCTCGCCGAGCGTCCGGCCGGTGAGCGGATCTTCCGCACGTCCGAACAGTGCAGCCATCTGCGCCTCGTTCACCTCGCTCCCGGGCATCAACTCGCCGTCGCCCAGACCGCTGAGACCCCGGCCCATCCAACGGCCAGGTGGGTATCCCGACGCGGTGTAGTACGCCGTCAGCGGCGTAGCCATCCGCCGATCAACGTCCCCTGCAGCGACATGCCGAAGCAGGTACAGGTACCCCTCTCCGGCGTTCAACCGGTGGATACTCAGCACAGTCGCCCACCCAGAACGTGGCGGTTGATTGGGTTCGCTAGTTCGCGCACGCTAGCTCAACGGATGAGCGGTCAATGGTTTGATCGCTGCGGCGCTCGCGGTGGCGCGCCGAGCATGCAAGAGGTGTGATCGGATCGAGGCTGTCGTTTCGTGGCCAGCGACGCTCGTCGGCCCGCGGCGGTCTTGCTGCGGTTGGAGTCAGCGCCTTCATTTATTCATAGAGACCTGACGAATCACCACAGCCCCCGCGCACGACGAACGGCGGTCGACGGCTGGCGGCGCGTTGCACGTCAGCGCTCTGATGGGGATCGCCTTCTTGAGGATCGGCTCGAATCCGCGCCGGCCGACGTCGCTCGTGATTGCAGGACCGCCGCGACGGGGCTGAACGTCAGGGAATCGTGACGACGCGTGCCCCAGTGACCGCTTCGAAGGACGACTTGATCGAGCGTGGTGAGCCGAGCACCGTGAAGTGCAGCATGCTCGGCAGGAGGATGACCTCGACCTTGTCGCGGATCGTTGCTTGGAAGAGGCGTTCGAACGCCGACAGGCTCAGCCAGTCCTCCTCGATGAAGACCGCGGCGAGCTCGAGGCCGGCGTCGGCTGCATAGGTTGCCAGGCGCTCTCTGCTGCGTGTGACCTGAGGTTGGCAGATGAGGAGGGGCACGCGCAGATAGGCGTATGCGCATGGTCTCCTGACGGCTTGCTTGCGGTCATCGCGCCTGCAGTTGCAGGTCAGCGAGTAGCAGTTGCCTGCGGTGTGAGTTCGTCGGCCGTGCTCTCCGCCCGGCAGGCGATCTGCGACTGTACGGTCCCGACGTCGTACTGGCTGGTCCCGCCAGCGCGAGATCTGTTCCCGATGGTCACGCTCTGACGGTATGAGCCGGGCCTTGACGGCCTCGATGAACTTGCTCGAACTTGCTCGCGTCGTCTGAGGGGGAAGGGACGTCAGTAGGTAGATCCGCGAGCGAGGCTTTGATCAGGGTGCGAGCGCTTGATCCGTACACGGCGAGCTTGCTGAGTGCCGTGAAGGTTTCGGCGTACATGGCGATCTCCCGCGGGTGACTGACCGTGAGGAAGCCCGACACCATTTCCACGTTGGCCGGAATGTTGTCGAAGATGTAGAAGTCTTCGACCGGCCAGCGTGACGATCTGTCTACGTCGGCAGGGATCACGCCGAGGCTCACGGATGCGAGCTTCATGACATCGAGCAGATGGCGCAGTTGTTGTGCCAGCACCGTCGAACCGCCGAGCTGGTAGCGCAAAGCAGCCTCTTCGAGGACGAAGGCGAAGGTGTGCCCGCGCTGGGGCAGGATGCGCTGACGGTCTACGCGTTCCGCCACCGTCGCGTCGATGTCGTCGATCGCGACGCGTCGGCGGTCCCGGATCGAGGTGAGTACGGCTGTGGTGTAGTCCGCGGTCTGCAAGAGACCGGGCACCATGGTATGGCAGTACCAGCGGTATTGCCTGGTGCGTTCGTAGAGGTCGCGGACGCTGGCGTTGAGGTGTCGGAGCCCCGTTCGTTCGGCGCGCCGCCAGTCCAGCCACATTGAGTCGACGGCCCGTAGTTCGGCAATGAGCTCGGGCACCAGGTCGGGCGTCGAGCAGACTGCGCACCAGGTGCGGAGGTCAGCCTCCGAGGGCTGCTGTTTACCGTGCTCGATCTTGGAGGTCTTGGCCTCATGCCAACCGGCCGCGGTGGCCAGGGCTCGCGCCGAGAGCCGCGCGTCGAGCCTGATATCCCGCAGCCGGTCAGCGAGCGCCTGACGGGCGCTCTGAGCACTCGAGGATTGCGAAGCAGGCATCCCGCTACAGCGTAACGGAGTACTGCTCGTGGTCGATCCCAAGCGCCCAGGCGGCCTCGAACGCCGAGAGACATAGCTTCACTGCGTCTGGATCGGTGCTCACCTCGTTGCCGACGAACCGTCCGTCGCCGGCGAAGAGGCCGAATTGCAGGGTTGCCTCGTCGAAAATCCAGACGTCGTTGCCAGGCAGGGCGATCGCCGACACCCGCGCGCGAGGTACCCAGCGAATCGCCTCGCCCGCAACCACGTTGACCCGCGAGGTCACGGCATGCTCGAACGCGATGTACTCCGACACCGGTTCACTGACGACCCGGACCCGTTTCAACGCGACACCGCGCGCTGTTGCCGAGCTGGCGATCTCCGTCCAGCCGGCGTATTCGCGGACCGCCTGGTCTAGGTCGCCTGCCTGCCACGCCGCGAAGGCGGGATCGTCGAGCATGTAGTGGTCGCGGAGCTCCAGCTTGAGCACGGTTCGCGTGCTGCCCGCGAGCAGTTGATCAAACGACGGCTCCGGCACGGCACGCCTCCACAATCATCTCCGCCATCCTGGCGGGTAGCTTCACCACGGACTCCGAGTCCGAGATCCCGCAATCCTCGGCCAGCTTGGCCAGCAGCGCTGGATCGACAACCGTCTCACCCTGGAAGTAGACGTCTCCGGTCTCCTCGTTACGGAAGACCGCAGGACAGTTGTTGCCTGGGCAGTCGGGATCCTTGCCGTAGAACTGTAGTGCCACGATGACCTCCCGGATTGAGTACTGCGTTGTGGGTAGTGCTCGGCCAAATCATCGAGCGGTCGTCCGCTCGTGGCCAAGCGTCTTGGCGAGTACCTCGCAAGTTCGCGCAAGGTACTTGCCAGATCTGGGTTACGAGCTCGAACTCAGCCGACGTTCTCGGGCCACGACCGCCACTCAACGCCTCCGGGTCGCTGGCCGCCGCTGTGAAGGAAGTCCTTGACGGCCGCTCGCAATACGTCGAGTGAAACCTCGGAGTCGAGCGCGAAGTCTTCCGGATGGCCGGCGTACTCGTAGAAGACTCGGCCGTGCTGCGAGGTCTGGCCGACGGCGTACCAGACGCCCTCGACTCCGTCGACCGTGCCGGCGAACTTCAGGCCGCCGAGCTTCCGTTCGGCGTTGACGCCGACCCGCAAGTCATGATCGGGGTAGCCCTGGTCTGTCTGCGACCGTTCCGCGAGGTAGAGAGCGGCCAACGTGTGATCGAACGTCTCGCTGAGCAGTTCGTCGATGAGTTGGTCGACGTCGGCGTCGGTCTGGATCACGAGAGGCTGATCGTCGTGCTCGTGCCGGTAGTAGGCCTCGATGCTGTAGCTCATCCTTCGTTGGTCTCTCCACTCGGATAGGTGCGTTTGAATCCGTCCGGGCCGTACACCGTCAGTCGTGCTCCATCAGGGAGGAACTTCCACAGGTTCCGATGACAACCGTACGGGCCGGGGCAGGGTCTGTTGTTGATCGTGATGGTCTCGTCAGTTAGGCCGTCGCGACGCATGCGCATGGCGAATTTGACCTCGACATGCGAACCCCAGGGTGTCCGGACCCGACGCGATTCTGATGTTGTGCTACTGCCGCTCGTACACGCTGATGAAGGCTCGTCGAGTCAACGCGCAACGCGCAACTCCGCGGGTCTCAGCCGGTTAGACTCGTCCTGGCAACGGCACGGAGGGCGTACACAGCATGGGTCGGTCGTCGGAGGCGGGTGCGCGGATCGCGGATCTTCGCAAGCGCCGCCAACTTACCCAGCATGGGCTGGCTGCCCGGGCCAACGTGTCGTATAGCTTGCTGACGAAGGTCGAGAGTGGCAGCAGGCCTGCTTCAGAGGCGTTCGTGGCGGCCTGTGCTCGGGCCTTGGGTGTGGAAGTAGCCGCGCTTACGGATCAGACTCCCGCCGATGGCACTGCAGACGGTCACCTGGGGGAACTCCTCGTTCGAGTAGAGACCCAGCTGGACCTCTACGACTTGGATCCGGACGAATCGGCACGACCGCGGCCGATCGACCAGTTGCGCGCCGCTGTGCGGCAGGTCAATCAGGTCGCTCAGGCCGCAAAGTACGAACAGATGGCTGGGCTGTTGCCGAGTCTGTACGCCGAGCTGCACGCGGCGGCCCATCTCTGGTCCGGCCGCGAAGAGAGCGAAGCATGGGGGCTGCTCGCCGAGGCATACCGGTGCGCTCACACCATTGGTATCGCGACGGGCTTTCCGGATCTCTCCCTGATCGCCCTCAGCCGTATGGATTGGGCTGCCCAAAACGCCGCCGATCGAGCTCCAGGTCTGCGTGCTGCTCGTGAGTATCTACGGGTGACTGCATACCTCCGCAAACACGACTACGACACTTGCTGGAACCTCAATGCGGCGGGACGGGCGCATCTGGAGGGCACCGACGCCAAAACACCTGGCAGCCTTGTGGCGGCCGGCCAACTCAACCTCGGGGCTGCCGTGCTGGCTGCCCGCACCGGCGATGCCAGTGCCACCAGCGAATACCTGGACGAGGCCCGTCATTACGGGAAGTTGACTGGTGACGATCTCGAGACGTTCTGGTTTGCGTTCGGGCCGACCAACGTGGCCGTCCACCGCGTGATGACTCTGATTGAGCTGGGCGACTACTCCCACGCCGTCATCCTTGGCGAACATATGGAGTTCCCAGCCGGTTGGCTGCCCACGCGCATCGGGCACCACCACTTCGACATGGCCCGGGCCTACGAACGGCTGAACCTGCCAGATGACGCCATACGACATCTGCAGCTGGCTCGCCAAGCAGCTCCCGGTCAAGCCCGTCGTCACCCGACCGTGCGGTCGGTTGTGGCGGACCTGCTGCGGGCCGCTCGACACCCATCTGACGCCCTCACCCGATACGCCAACTGGATCGGTCTGTAGGACGCCCTTGCCGCCGACTTGCACACAGGTGTGCAAGTCGGCGCCGCTTGCCGGAGCCAGGATTGGTCACGTAGCGCATCGACGCGGCTACCGGCGACCAGACGGTCACCGCCTCCAACGGGAGCCAGTCATGACAACCGGGTTTTGGATTCTCACCCTCATAACGGCGGGACTGTACGTCGTCATCGTCCGTGACATCGCCCGTGAGGTGCGGGGCGAATGACAGCACTTGCTAACGTCCCACGACCGGCCGCCCGGCGCGTCCGCGTCTGGTTCGGTGAGCATGTCATCGCGGATTACACCGGCGAGCCCGCTGACGCCCTCCGGTACCAAGCGGGCATGACGCGGCGCTTCGCAAGCCTGCGTATCACCATCGAGCCGGACGCGGCGGTGGATGAAGATGCTGCCGACTCGTGAACGGCCAGCACAGGCGTGGCTGGTGGTCCCGACTCTGGGAACGCTTGGTCGTGAAGTTGCGCGGGTGGATGGACGAGGATCGGTGACCGACTACACCTGGTCGCTACATCTCGGATGTGCCAGGCGTCATCTGTACGTGTCGAATCGGCACCTCAATGAGGTGGAGCGTGAGCTCCGGATCCTCGCTCAACTCGCACGGCCTGTTGTGGGCTCGGAGTACGTCGAAGACCCCGACACCACGCAGGCGGCCTTCGAGGCGCTAGTGGCCTCGGTCAATCGCTACCAGATCACGGCAGTGGTGCTGCCGGGTCTGCGGCACCCAATCGGAGATCCGGGAGGGTTCGAGCGCGGTTCGAGCGGGTCACGGGGGCTCGCATCATGCTGCACGAGGTCACCCCATGAACTGGCGGAGTCGGTGGGGAGCCGTCATCCTCCGCCCCTCACGTGCAGAAGATCGCTGCACACCCACCGACTCCGTCAAACCCCGCGGTCCTTGTCCGAGTCCTCCTCTCCCCTGTGGAGGGCTCGGCCAGGGGCCGCTCAGATGCCGGCTGGCACGGGACGCGGAAGCGAGTCCGTTCCGTGTCAGCCGCTCAATCGCCGAGGCACGGACGGGTGCCTCGGTCCCGGTCGGCTGAGTGGTTGGGGCGTACGCGCCCGGGCGAGCAGCCACTCAGCCACCGCTGTCCAAGACCAGCGGGCGGGCGCACAGCCTGCAGAGCGGACGCCCGCCCGCTGTTCCACCTCGATGATAGGAGCGCAGTGGATACGCCCGTAGTCCCACTGAATCGGCTGAGCGTCAATCCAGCGATCGAAACGCACTACTCAAGTCGCTGGGACGAAGCGGCCCGGCTGAGCTCGACCCTGAAGGGCCGCCTGGAACAGGCCCGCCTCTATGACTTCCTTTGCCACTGGTTCCCGCCGCCTCCGGCTCGTGTGGCCGATATCGGCGGTGGCCCCGGTGTGCACGCGGGCTGGCTCCGCGACCAAGGACACGACGTGGTACTACTCGACCCAGTCCAACGTCATGTCGACCAAGCCAACGCGGCGGGCATCACCGCCGAACTTGGCGATGGCCGCCGCCTGCCATGGGCGAACCAGTCGTTCGACGCCGTACTGATGGCAGGACCGCTCTACCACTTGCCGGAGGCAAGCGACCGCCGCCTGGCACTTCGCGAGGCTTTGCGGGTCTTGCGTCCTGGTGGCGTGCTCGCTGCGGTGGCGATCAACCGAGCAGCGAACCTGATTGGTTCCACGCTCGCCAACACCCTCCTGACTCGGCACGGCATCGTGCGCGACATCCTGGAGACCGGCCACAGCGCCGACAACGAGCGGATGGCGCACTGCTACTACCACCGCGAAAGCGAGCTACGCAGCGAACTCATCAGCGCCGGCCTGCGGCCAGTCAGCATCTTCGGTCTCACCGGTCCCGGTGGCTGGCTGACAGTCATGATCGACGCCCACTTCAAGAACCAGCCCTACACCGACAAGCTGGCCGAGCACGACCCGCTCGACACGGCGCTGGAGTGCTCTCGCCTGGCAGACCGAATGCCCGAACTGGTGGCAGCCAGTTCGCTGTTCCTGGCCGTGGGCCAGAAAGGCTGAGCCGTGGTGTCCAGCTGCACGGTTGGCGAGATCTCAGCCGAGCTTGCCGTGCAGCTCGACGTACTCCTCTTCGGCCCGCAGCACCTTCGACAGGACCGCATCGGCGCTCGGTAGTGGATGGAGCGGGAAGTTCGACCCGTCCCACCTCAGCCGGCCGTCGACGGTCGTCGAAGGCGGGATGACCACGGGTATCCCTGGCTCGACGTACTCAACGCCAGTAGCCAGCGGGCCAAGGTCGGGTTCGGGCTGGAGCGTGCAGGTGATCCAGTCACCGTTCGGCAGTTTCATCGTCGGCGGCCAGACCCCAGGTCGCTCCTGCTCGTACAGCCGCTTGCCGTAGGCGCCGGCGATCCGCGGCAGGCGCCAGATCGCCACGGCCGGGCACGACGTGACCGCCAGGTTCGGTGGCTCGGCGACGTCCCAGACGGCGCAGGCTGCATCGACATCGGCGATCCAGTCGCCGTCCGGCGTGCCCGCGATAGTTGCCGCCTGCACCGGAATATCACGCTCCACGCAGGCGAGAGCCGTGTCCAACAAGGCGTTCTTGCGTCGAATCATCTGCCTGATCGTCCTCCCGTATCGAGAACATCATTGCCGTGCTACCGCCCGGCATGTCAATCCGGACCCAGCAGATCGCTGACTGTCTAACCAAGTGAGGAGCCGGACATGTCCCAAGTCGAACAGATGAAGATGCAGCTGCACGGTTTGGCTGACCAATCGAGGCAAGGCGCAGCCAGTCTGGCTGGCTTCAAGCAGCGCTTCGAACAGTCCAGCCAGCAGGTGCACGCCCTCATCCGCGGCACAGCAACCCGCGCCGACCAGGACATCGCGACGATGCTGGATGCCGCCGCAAAGTCGGTCGACCAAGCCGTCCAATCGCTGCAAATCGCCGAAGCCGGGTGCCGCGGCTACGCCGACCAGATTTAGCTGGCCGAGGCAGCGCATGCCTTCCGAGCTGCAGCGAGTCGCCGAACAACTGCTCGCCTGCCTGAACGAGGCTCCGCGGGCGGTCAGCTACCTGCATGACCGAGCCGGGAAGTGCCACGAAGCCGCGGCATGGATCGGGAGCATCAGTAACAACCCAAGCGGCCGAATAGCTGGCATGCAGCTCGACGATGCGGCAAGGCGCTGCGAAGAGGCAGCCCACTACTTGTCTCAGGCGGAGGCTCGAGCGAAGCAATGGGTCGAGCAGATGGTGAGCGGCATTCGAACCGCCGAACCAAGCGGCGGCTTGAGGAATGAACGGTCGGTGGGGCCACGTGGCAGCACGCCTCCTGGGGACCACCGGCGTGACGACGAACCTGAAGCCATCAAGCCGGACAAGCCCGCGCGGGCCAGCGGTGAGAACAGTTCGGGCGAAGATGGACTGCCGTCGCGGGGCGCCGTCGACGATCGGCCGCACGACGGTGGCGCTAGTGATGAACCTGAAGATCAGCCGGAGCCCGCTCCGTTCATCGAGCCGATATTTCGGCGACTCCCCGAGCGGCCTGGAGACGTCGGGCCGACAGCCGGCATTCTGACCAGGCCGGACGGTGGAGGCCTGATCCATGTGCGCAGCGGGACGCGAGGACCCGGAGGTACGGCGCCAGGTCTGGGCGGCCGAACCGCCAGCCTCGACTCTGCACGGGAACATGCCGAGGGCCACGCGGCGGCACTCATGCGCCGTGCGGGAATGCCTCGAGAAATGACCCTGTACGTGAACAAGCGTCCCTGCGGTGGACGGTACGGCTGCGACAACACGTTGCCGTGGCAGTTGCCACCCGGTGCCAAGCTCACGGTCTATTGGCCGGGCGGCTATAAGGTCTACATCGGTGATGGGAGAGGACTCGCATGAACGACTTCTTGACGGCCTACTACGACGATGACGCGGGACAGCAGCGCATAGGCAGCCAGGCCGCGCTCGACGAGCTGCTTGACCGAGTCGCAAGTCTGCCGCGGTCGACCTGGGTCGAATTGGTCAGTGCGAACGAGCTCACCACGATGAACATTGGACTAGGCGCTGCCTTCAGTTCCTTGACGCTCTACGACGACGTCGATGGCTCCGCAAAGTACCGCTCAGCCGGCACCCTCGCCGAGCCGCAGGAAGCCGCCTTCGACTATGGCGGCGTGCCGACGACCATGGGCAAAGGCAGCGCGATCACCGTGAAGGAGGCTCGTGCAGCGGCCTCCGAGTTCTTCGCCACCGGCAGACGTCCTGAGCTGGTCGCATGGAAGCTGGCAGTCGACTAGGTCGTGTCTGTTAATTGGTGATGCGGTGGTGGGTGACTATGGCGGCGAGGAGTACGCCACCGAGGTAGGTGAGGGCGTACTTGTCGTA
>NZ_JBFAJQ010000014.1:0-210117 GCF_040655315.1 Kribbella sp. NPDC050459
GCTCAACGCGTTCGCGATCACCTTCGGCGACCGATTCCCGGCAGCCGAAACCTACTGAAGAACACCGCCGGAAACACCGTTAGCGAGATAGTCCCGCCAAGACCCGTGGCGGCTCTGATCGTCACCTGGTGAGGTCGTTGTTTGGGGGTGGACGGGTGGTGAGGGCCAGGTGGTTGTTGGTGTTGGTGATTGTGAGAGGGCCGCTGAGGTTGGTCGTTGCTGTTTGGGTTGTGGTGTGGGACAGGAGGTCCAGGGTTCTGGGGGCTGGGTGGCCGTAGTCGTTGTTGCGGCCGGCGGAGATGATTGCCAGGCGTGCGTTGGCGGCCGCTATGAAGTTGGGGTCTTGTTGGGCTGAGCCGTGGTGCGGGACCTTGAGGACGTCTGCTTTCAGGTCGGCCCCGGTCGCTAGGACTGCGCGCTGCGACTCGGGCTCCAGGTCGCCGGTCAGCAGGATCCGGAGGCCGCCGACTACGGCCATCATGGCGATGCTGGCGTTGTTCTCGGGCGATCCTTCGTCCGTGGGCGTCGCCGACGACGTACCGGGAGCGGGTAAGGACGGCACTCTCGCCGGCCAGAGCGTAGTCCAGCTCACCTGGCCCGCGGCGCGTCGCTCGTGGAACGTGACGGTACGCACGGCGACGCCGTGCATAGCAGCAAGGGCGACCACGCGGTCGTACTCAGCCCGCGGCGAGAAGTACGGCGTCACCTCGATCTCGTCGACCTGCCGACCGCTGAGTACACCGGCCAAGCCGCCTACGTGGTCGGCGTGGAAGTGGCTCAGCACGACAACAGGGATGTGCTGGACGTTCAGATCCTTCAGGCACCTGTCCATCGCCGCCGGGTCGGGACCTGTGTCGACGACAACCGCCGTACGGTCGCCGGCTCGCAACACCAGGCCGTCGCCCTGTCCGACATCGCACGCGACGAACAGCCAGTCGTCGGGCGGCCAGCCGAGGGATCCGACGGGACGCAGTACGACGACTGCCAGCATCACCACCGCCAGGATCATCGCGATCGGGCGGGCGAGGATGCGGTGCAGGCCGAGGACGAGTGCGAGGCAGAGCAGCGTCAGTACGGCGATGCCGGCCACGGTCGCGGGCCAGGCGTTCGCGGCGCCTGGCAGGTCCGCGCCCTCGCGGGCGACGAGGATGATCCAGCGTGCCGGCCAGCCCGCGGCCCAGCCGACGACCTGTGCCAGCTCACTGCTCACGAGGGCCACGCCGGCCGCGATGAAGCCGAGGATCGTGGCCGGGCCTACCGTTGGCCCAGCCAATAGATTGGCTGCGACTGCGACCAGGGACACCTCTCCCGACAGCCAGGCGACGATCGGCGTACAGGCGAGCTGCGCGGCTAGTGGGCAGGCGATTGCGTCGGCCAGCCAACTTGGTAGCCACCTCGACAGCGCATTCCCCCAGCCCGGTCCGAGCAGGATGATGCCTGCGGTCGCGAGCACCGACAGGGCGAACCCGGGCGTGCGCGCGAGTGACGTGTCCAGGAGCAGTAGGGCGATCACTGCCACGGACAGGCTGCGTACGGCGCGGCGTTGACCCGGCCCGCCTGTCATCGCCGCCAACGCGATCAGGCCCATCGCGGCTGCGCGCAGCACGCTCGGCTGGGGTCTGGCGAGGACGACGAACACGACCACTGTCAGCAGGCCGACGACTGTGAGGCCGCGGGCGCGTACGCCGATCAGTCGAGCGAGCGGGAGGACGAACGCGAGGAGGAGGGTCAGGTTCGTACCTGAGACTGCCGAGAGGTGGGTCAGGCCGGTGGTTCGGAAGTCGGCGTCCAGGTCGGCTGATACTCCGGATACGTCCCCCATGACGAGCGCGGGCAGGAGTCCGCGTACGTCCTCGGGCTCGTCCGACACTGCGTCGCGCAGTCCGGCTCGGACACGCTCGGCGGCACGGAGCCACCACGGCGGGTCGTCCACAGTCCGCGGTGGCGAGCGGGTCGAGAGCATCGCGGCCACCTCGGCGCCGCCTTCGGCCGGCTCGAGTCTGCCGGTTGCGTCGATGTGCTGGCCGTACCTGACGTGTTGCCACTTCGCGGTGCCGATGACGAGCACCGGCGTACGTACTCGGGTGCTTGTGGTGCCGGTCGGGTTCGGTCCGGGGCGGCTGTGGATCTGCTCGATGGTTGCTCTGACTACGACGTACGGCGGGCGTCTGGTGGTGGATTGTCTGAGGGATGGATCGCTGGTGATCTTGAGTCGGACGGTGGCGGATGTGTTGTTGGCTGCTAGGTCGCGTACCGGGCCTTCGTGGAGGGCTGCGGTGTGGAGGGTGGCGGCGAGAGCCAGGCCGCTGGCGACGGTTAGCGAGCCGATGGTTGTCCAGCCTGTTGGGGCGTGGGTCGCCAAGCGGCGGCTGAGCGCCGTGCGGGTGGGGCGGCGGATCAGTAGGGCGAGGGTTGCGGCTGCGAGCAGTGCGAGGGCGGTTGCGAGTGCGCCGACGAGTGGGGGCCGGCCGAGCAGGAGTGCGGCTGTCAGCCAACCGGCGGTCGCTGGGATGAGTAGGCGCGCGTCTGCGCGTTGTTGCTCGGGACTGTCTGTGGGTGGCGGCTCGGGAGCTGGGGTGGGGTCATGTGCGGACATGGGGTCTCAGGGAGTCGAACTTCTTGGGGCCTACGCCGGGGACCTCCCGGAGTTGGTCGACGGTGGTGAAGGGGCCGTTCTGGGTGCGGTAGTCGAGGATTCTCTGGGCCAGGACTGGGCCTACGCCTGGGAGGGCGTCCAACTCGGCGAGGGTGGCGGTGTTGAGGTTTACCGGGGTGTTGGGGGTGGTGGTCGGGTCGGGTGGGGTGGGTGACGGTAGTTGGTTGGTGGGTGCGGGTTGGCCGACGATGATCTGTTCGCCGTCGGTTACCTGGCGGGCGAGGTTGAGGGAGGTCAGGTCGACGCCGCGGAGGGGGCCGCCGGCGAGGGTCAGTACGTCGGCTACTCGGGAGCCGGGTGGGGCTTTGATCAGGCCGGGGCGGCGTACTTTTCCGGCGACGTGGACTACGACGGGCGGCTGGGTGGGCGTGGCGCCGGGAGTCTGCGGGGATTGGGATGCGCCCGGTTGGGTTGGGGTGGGTTGCTGTCGGGTGGGGTTGGGTTGGGCCACGGGGCTGCCCGCCGTGGCGGTGGTCGGGCGGGTATCGGGGATGGGCTCGGGGCGGGCTCGGAGAAAGGTCCAGGCGACCCAGGTCAGCCCGAGGACGAGCAGGACGGCCAGGACCGCGATGTGGCGTGGGGCGAGAGTCCACCGCGCGTCGCGCAGCCGATCCAGGCGGGGCAGCTCAGGACGGGACGGATCACCGCGGGCGTCCTCGGGACCCAGGCGGTCGGTACGGGGTGCGTCGGTGTGCGGATGGTCGGGGCGTGGGTGATCCGGGCGTGGGTGATCCGGGCGTTGGTCGTCCGGGCGTGGGTGATCGGGGGGAGGTTGGTTGCGCGGGAGGTGGGTTGGGGGTTGTTGGTTGGGGGTCCATCCGCCTTGCACCTCTTCACGCTCCTCCGGGTGGGTGGGGGTTTGGGGGTGAAGGTGGGCGCGCGGTTGGGGGCGGGCGGCGAGGCGGGTCAGGGCTCGGGCTCGGGCGGCCGGGGTGGGGGGTGGGGTGCGGCGGAAGACCTTCACGCCTGGAGAAAGTACGAGTTCGGCGGCCTTGCGAACCTGTGACTTCGCGGCTGTGGAGAAATCCTCAGATCAGCCGCCCGCCGAAAGTCGGAAACGCCAGGCGGGCCGCAGAGAGCCGGGCCGCGGCGAGCGGGGCGCGGGCAGCCGGGCCACAGGGAGCGGGGGCGCGGGGAGCCGGGCCGCGGGGAACCGGGCCGCAGGCAGCCGGGCCACAGGACGCGTGGCCGCGCGCAGCCGGGCTACAGGGAGCGGGGGCGCGGGGAGCCAGAACGTGGAGAGGTGCTGGTCGGGTAGGGGCGAGGTCGTAGGTGGGTGGTGTGGGGGCCGGTTATTGGGGGCTTACTACTACTGCCAGGAGGCCGGGGCCTACGTGGGCGCCTATGACGGCGCCTACTTCGCGGAGGACTATTTCCTCGGCTTGGGGGAGGCGGTTGGCGAGGTCGTCGGCGAGGGTTTGGGCTTTTTCGAGGTTGGCCAGGTGGTGGACGGCCAATTGGACGGGGAGGTCGCCGGCGCGTTGGACGGCGATGTCGGCGAGGCGGGCGATGGCTCGGCTGGAGGTGCGGACCTTCTCGAGGGGGACGATGCGGCCGCCGCTGATCGTGAGCAGGGGTTTGACCGCGAGCGCCGTACCCAGCAGGGCCTGGGCGGCGCCGATGCGGCCGCCGCGGCGGAGGTACTCGAGGGTGTCGACGTAGAAGTACGACGAGATCGACTTCATCCGGCTCCGCGCGGCGGCCTCGACGGCGGCCGCGTCCTCACCGGCGGCGGCCGCTGCGGCCGCGGCGAGGACCGGGAAGCCGAGGCCCATCCCCAGGGAGCGGGAGTCGACCACGCGTACCGGGATCGGGGACTCTTTGGCGCCGATCATCGCCGCCTCGAACGTGCCGGACATGTCGCCGGACAGGTGGATCGACACCACCGCCTCGGCGCCGTCCTTGGCGCACTCGGCGTACGTGTCGGTGAACGTCTGCGGCGCCGGCCGGCTGGTCGAGACGGGGGTGAACGTCTTGAGCGCCTCCGCGACCGCGTCCGCCGAGGTGGCGCCGTCGTCGTACGACGTGCCGCCGATCACGACCTGCAGCGGTACGACGGTGAGCGGGTGCCGGAGCAGCTCGTGCGTGGACAGACCGGCCGTGGAGTCGGTGACGACCTGCACGCGGGCTGCCATGCAGCGAGGTTACCGGACGGTTTATGTCCGAGCGCAGTGCCAGACTCCACAAGATGAGGGAGACAGACAGGGAAATCACCGAGTTGCAGGAGCTGCTGGACGCGGCGTACGCGCGGTCGACAGAGCATCTGCGCGCCATCATCACGGATCCGCGGCGGCTGGACGCCGGTGAGCTGGTGCGGGTTCTGACCGGGATGTGCACGCTCAATCTGGCCACCGTGACCGCGCGCGGCGAGCCGCGGATCAGCGCGGTGGACGGCCACTTCCTGCACGCGCGGTGGGTGTTCACGACCTCGGGATCGGCGGCCAAGGCGCGGCAGCTGAAGCAGCGGCCGGCGGCGAGCATCTCGTACGTCGACGGTGAGCGGATCGGGGTGTTCAGCCACGGGAACGTCGAGTTCCTGACCGCGGATCATCCGGACTTCGCGGAGATCGAGCAGCACCTCACGAGCCACTACGGCAGCTCGCCGTCGAGCTGGGGCGACGACATCGTGTACTGCCGGCTCCAGCCCACCTGGATGGTGGGTTACGCGTTCGACAAGGCAGCTGTCCTGGACACACCAGCGAGGTGAAGGCCACCCCTCCCGGGGCCTTCACCTCGCTCTTGGTTGTGCCGGGCTACTGACGTCCCCTGTGCGTCAACAGCCCGGCTCCCGCTGACTCCCCCTGGCTGTCAGCTGAAGTTGGCGGAGCCTCGGCGAGCTACTCCCCGTGTCCGGCTCCCACAGAACCGGCTTGACCGCGAGCTCACCAAGGTCCCGGGAGGCCCCAGCGGCCGGCCGGCCGGCGGGTGACCAAACCCGCCGGTTGCTCCGCACCAGCCGGGCCGCGACACTCGTCCCCTGTGTCGTGTGCCTGACCCTGAGCTGGGACCCCGCCCCGGAAGCAGTGCCCTGACGGTGCACCGCGCCCGGTACAGGCAGAACAGGTCCGCAGTCCGCAGCACTCCGGAGCTCTCGGTCGCCGGTCGGCGCCCCCACCAACCAGCCGCCGGAGGCCCTCCGCGTCGCCTTCGCCGGGTGCCGGAGGCCGGTGGTTCGCCATGGCCTCTTCATGGGTTCACCACCTCTTTCGCTGCCGGTCGCCGGTGTCGGTCTCTGCTTCGTGGAACCTGCCCTACGGCTGTAATTCTTTGCCGGGCGGCCATGTCAGGACGAGGCAGAACAACCGGCAGTTACCCGGCAGCTTCGGCGGATCCGCGTCAGGAAAGCGCGGCGAGCACGTCGTTCGCCAGCCGCTGTACGGCGGCCGCCGGGTCCGGCTCGGGCCACCCCTCCGCGACCGACGCGCTCGCGCAGGACTCCTGCAGCACGGCCCACGCGGTGGGCAGCATCGGCGGGTCCATGGTCTGCTGCCAGGCCAGCAGCTGACCGCACACCGCGTCCCCGGCCTCGGAGCGACCGAGCGCGTGCAGGACCGCCACAGCCTCCGGAAGCACCTCGAGCAGGTAGACGACCCGCCCTTCGAGCAGCAGCCGGTTCAGCGCGTCGAGGACGGCCACCCGCGCCTGCTCGACCTCGCCGGCGTCACGCGCGAGCCGGGACCGGTAGAGCATCACCAGATAGTCGAAGTACCCACGGTGCCCGCGGATGTCCGCGTCGGCCTGGTCGAGCAGCGTCCGCGCCTCGTCGTACCGGCCCTCGTGATACTCGACCATCGCCAGGCAGCCGGCGACCTTGGTGCGCTCAGGATCGTCCGACGCCTGGCTGTCGCGCGCGAGCTCGGCCCAGTGCCGTGCGCCGGACAGGTTCCCCAGCTCAAGGTCGACGCGGCTGAGCGCCATGTACGCGATCTCGTCCGGGTAGACACCCGGATTGACCAGTGCGGCCTCCCAAGCGAGCAGCAGCTCCTTGGCCTCGACCAGACGGCCCCACCGGAGCAGGGCCAGCCCACAGGTCGCCTGCACCGTGGCTGAACGCTGTACGTCGCCATGCTTCCGGGCGTCGTCCACCAGCGCCGGTATCTCGGCCAGACTCTGCGTGTCGAGCAGATGCGAGCCGGACGACACCCAGCCGCCTCGCGCGACCAGGCCCATCTCGGTCTCACCAGGGATCCGCGTGCGCGCTTCCCCGTAGTGCCGGCGCGCGCCACGGATGTCGCCGGTCAGGCTGGACAGCCGGCCCGCGATGGCGAGCAGCCTGCCGCTCGTCTCCTTGTCGGAAACGTTCTCGGCGCACAGCGTCGCCCACCGGATCCCGCTCTCGGCCACACTCGCCTGGTACTGCCAGGCGATCCGGAACCCGAGCACGATCCGTGCCGCGGTGTCCCACTCCCCCAGCTCACCCGCCCGCGCCAGCGCCACCTCGAACAGCGCCGAGTTCGCATGCGCCGCCCGGTACCGCCGGTCGCGGTCCGGCGACGACCACGCGCCTTCCAGCCCCGATACGTACGTCGCGCACCACTCGACGGCACGGTCACGGAACTCGGTGAGATCGTCCTGCGACGACAGCCCGGCGTACGCGTGCTCCCGGATCGTCTCCAACAGCTTGTACCGCGCGCCGTACAGCTGCTCGAACTCGTGCACCGGCTGCAGCAGCGACTTCTCCACCAGCTCGGCCAGCAGCATGGGTACGTCGAGCTCGTCGATCGGTTCGCCCGTACAAACGCCCGCCACGGCCTCGAGCGTGAACGGCGAGCCGAGCACCGAGGCCCGGTAGAGCAGTTGCCGCGCCGGGTCCGACAGTGCGTCGACGCTCCACGCGATCGTGTCCGCCAGCGTCCGCTGATGCGGCGCACCGAACCGGCGCGGCCCGGACAGCAACCGGAACCGGTCATCCAGCGCGGCAAGGATCGTTTCCACCGACAGCGAGCCGGCCCGCGCGGCAGCGAGCTCCAGCGCGAGCGGCAGCCCGTCCAGCCGTCGGCACAGCCGCGACACGGTCGGAGCATTCGCAGGCGTCAGCTTGAAGTCAGGGCGCACGCGGGCCACGCGACGGCAGAACATCTCGACCGCCGGCGACGCCGAGACCTCCTCGAAGCTCTCGTCGTTCGCCGGTACGCCGAGGACCTGCACGCGGCGCACCACCTCGTCCGGCAGACCGAGCGGGATCCGGGACGTGACCAGCACGCCGATGCCCGGGAAGCTGCGCACCATCCGGTTGGCGACCGTCGCGACACCATCGAGGACGTGCTCGGCGTTGTCCTCGACGATCACCAGGTCACCGGGCTGGCGGCCGGACAAGACGTCGTCGAGGTCCGACGTACCGGGAGCTGTGCCGAAGGCGTCCAGGATCGCCGACGGTACGGCGGCGTCGCGCTGGACCGTGGTGAGGTCGACGACCACAACGGTCGTGTCGGCGCCCGAGAACCGGTCCGCGGCGGCGAGCGCCAGCTCGGTCTTCCCGACCCCGCCGGGTCCGACGAGGGTGACGAGCCGGTTCTGCCGCAGCAGTTCCTCGAGCTCGAACAGCTCCTGCTCGCGGCCGACGAGCCCGTCCGGGATCGGCCGGGTGCCGCGCCAGCGCAGACCGGTCGGCGCGGCGTCCGCGACCGAGACGACCTGAGCCGCGGCGACGGTCGGCCGGACCACGGGGCGCGCCGAGCCGTGGCCCGCGGCGGCGAGGAAGTGCTCGGTGTCGTCGGGCTGCAGGCCGAGCGCGGAGGCGAGCAGCCGGACGGATTCCTTGCGCGGCCGCGCGACGCGGCCCGCCTCCATCTCACGGATCGACCGGACACTCAGCCCGGCCCGATCGGCCAGCTCCTCCTGGGAAAGACCGGCCTGGACCCTCAAGTCGAGCAACAGATCGGCGAAGCCCCGCCGCCCGTCCGCCCGGCTTTCCGTGTCCGACACAGCCCGTCACCCCTCTGGAGGCCTCACGTTCCTGGAGGGTGTCCTCAGACATCCTCCGCACAACATAGCGTGACGGAAGGGCCGGTGCGGGTTCCGATCGGCGTGCGGGATGCGGCCTGGGTCACACAATTCGTTGACCGGAGCAACGGACGGGAAATAGCTGTGGGCTCAGAAATGCACGTTTCAAGCAGTCGCGCGAACTGCTGGGGATTCACTGTCGGCGGCGTACAGAGAAAGTACGCCGGACCAGTCGTCGAGGCGGGCGCGGGTATCGGCGCGACCGGAGTCCGCATTCAGCAGGCTGCCATCGGAAATGCCGCGGGTGGCGCGAACCAGGAGCTCGACGGTGACGTCGCGCAGCGTGTCAAGGGCAGCCATGCGGTAATTCAAGCGGAGTCGTGTTTCGCAAACGTAACGCGATCGGCAACATCACGATAAGTCACGAAAATCCCGGAATTACTTGTTACCGGGTAGTCCGCTAACCGGCCAGGAACGACAACCGGACCTGCCGGTCGGGATTGTCGCGATTGGTGTCGACCAGACAGATCGACTGCCAGGTGCCGAGTGTCAGCCGCCCGGCCAGGACCGGCGCCGTCGCGTACGGCGGGATCAGCGCGGGCAGCACGTGGTCGCGGCCGTGGCCGGGCGAACCGTGCCGGTGCCGCCAGCCGAAGTCCCGCGGCAGGAGATCCTCGAGCACCGCGAGCAGGTCGTCGTCGCTGCCCGCCCCGGTCTCCAGGATCGCCACGCCGGCCGTCGCGTGCGGCACGAACACGTGCAGCAGGCCGTCTCCACGGCCGTCGACGAACTGCGCACACCGGCTCGTGAGGTCGAGGACGACCTCACGAGCACCGGTGTGAACATCAAGGACGACGGAGTCCATCAGGCGGGGACGATGTTGACCAGCTTGGGCGCCCGCACGATCACCTTGCGGGTGCCGCGGCCGTCCAGCGCCTTCTGGATCGCCTCGGAGGCCAGCGCCAGCTGCTCCAGGTCGGCGTCGGAGATGTCCGGCGCGACCTCCAGCCGGTCCTTCACCTTGCCGGCGACCTGCACGACACAGGTGACGGACTCCTGCACCAGCAGCGCCGGGTCGACCTTCGGCCAGCCGGCCTTGGCGACCGTGGCCTCGTGCCCCAGCTCTTCCCACATCTCCTCGGCCGTGTACGGCGCGACCAGGCTCATCAGGACTGCCACCGTCTCGACCGCCTCGCGCACGGCCGGGTCGGCCGCACCGGGTCCGGAGTCGATCGCCTTCCGGGTCGCGTTCACCAGCTCCATGATCCGGGCGACCATGACGTTGAAGCGGTGCGAGTCGATCAGCTCGGAGGCGTCCGCGACCGTGCGGTGGGTCAGCTTGCGCAGCTCCACGTCACCGGTCGACGGGTCCGCGCCGGCCGGCGACTCGACCGCTCCGGCCAGCCGCCACGCCCGCTGCAGGAACTTCAGCGATCCGCCCGGCGACATGTCGGCCCAGTCGATGTCGTCCGACGGCGGACCGGCGAAGACCATGGTCAGCCGGACCGCGTCGACGCCGTACTCGTCGATCATGTCGCCCAGGTTCACGCCGTTGCCCAGGGACTTGCTCATCGACTTGCCCTGGTTGATGACCTGGCCCTGGTTCAGCAGCCGGGTGAACGGCTCGGTGACCCGCAGCAGGCCCATGTCGTGCAGCGCCTTGACGAAGAAGCGCGCGTACAGGAGATGCAGTACGGCGTGCTCCTTGCCGCCGACGTACTGGTACACCGACATCCACCGGTCGGCGGTGGCCTGGTCGAACGGGCCGTCGGTGTACTCCGGCGACAGGTAGCGCAGGAAGTACCAGGACGAGTCGACGAACGTGTCCATCGTGTCGGTGTCGCGCTCGGCCTTGCCGCCGCACTTCGGGCAGTCGACCTCGACCCAGTCGCGGGCCGCCGCCAGCGGCGACACGCCCTTGGGCTGCAGGTCGGCGCCGCGCAGGTCGGGCAGCTCCATCGGCAGCTGGTCGTCCGGGACCGGGACCTCGCCGCAGGACGGGCAGTGGATGATCGGGATCGGGCAGCCCCAGTACCGCTGGCGGCTCAGCAGCCAGTCGCGCAGGCGGTAGTTGATCGTCCGCTCGCCCAGGTCCTTGGTCTCCAGCCAGTCGATGATCCGCGACTTGGCCTCGGCGACCTCCAGGCCGTCCAGGCTGATCTCGTCGTTCGCGCTGTTGATCGCCGGGCCGTCACCGGTGTAGGCCTTGCCGTCGAAGCCCTCCTCGGGCTGCACGGTCCGGACGATCGGCAGGCCGAACTTCTCCGCGAACTCCCAGTCCCGGGTGTCCTGGCCGGGGACCGCCATGATCGCGCCGGTGCCGTAGTCGGCCAGCACGTAGTCGGCGGCCCAGATCGGGATCCGCTGCCCGGTCACCGGGTTGATCGCGTACGACCCCAGGAAGACGCCGGTCTTCTCCCGCTCGGTGCTCAGCCGCTCGATCTCGGTCTCGCCCTTGACCTTCGCCAGGTAGGTGTCGAAGGCCTCCTGCTGCTCCGGCGTGACCAGCGACGCGGCCAGCTTCGCGTCCGGCGCGACCACCATGAAAGTGGCGCCGAACAGCGTGTCCGGCCGGGTGGTGAAGACCTTGATCGGCTCGTCGCGGCCCTCGACCTCGAAGTTCGCGAACGCGCCCTCGGAGCGGCCGATCCAGTTGCGCTGCATCAGCAGGATCTCTTCCGGCCACTGCAGCAGCTCCATGTCGTCCAGCAGCCGCTGGGCGTACTCCGTGGTCTTGAAGTACCACTGGGTCAGCTCGCGCTTGGTGACCTCCCAGCCGCAGCGCTCACAGCGGCCCTGGACGACCTGCTCGTTGGCCAGCACGGTCTGGTCGTTCGGGCACCAGTTGACGAACGACGCCTTGCGGTAGGCCAGACCGCGCTCGTACAGCCGCAGGAACAGCCACTGCGTCCAGCGGTAGTACTCCGGGTCGGACGTGTGCAGCCGGCGGGACCAGTCGAAGCTCAGCGCGTAGCGCCGGATCGACTCCGCCTGGGTCTCGATGTTGGCGTAGGTGTACGTCGCCGGGTGCTCGTTGCGCTTGATCGCCGCGTTCTCGGCGGGCAGGCCGAACGAGTCCCAGCCGATCGGGTTCAGGACGTCGTACCCCTGCTGGAACCAGTAGCGCGCCAGCACGTCGTGCAGCGCGAACACCTCGGCGTGGCCCATGTGCAGGTCACCGGAGGGGTAGGAGAACATCGTGAGCGCGTAGCGGCGCTCCGCCGAGCCGTCGTCCTTCGCCCTGAACGGGTCCAGCTTCTCCCACACCGGACGCCACTTGGCCTGCATGGCGTTGAAGTCGTAGCCACCCCGGTCGATCGGGGCGTCCTCCACCTGCTCCGTCACGGTCCTACTCCTGCTTCGTGGATTGTTGAGCCTAAATCTGCCAGAAATGAAAAATCCCCTCACACAGGAGGGGGTGCCGCACTGACCGGCGCTCAGATTGCGCCTGGATGCCAGTACGGCTAACTAAGGAGCAGGCTCACTCGCATAGCGCCCAGGATAGCACCGGTGCCGCGGCTGCCCGGGGCAGGCGCGGCACCGGACGCCGTCAGCCGATCGGAACGCCGAACGTCTTCAGCCAGTCCTGGACGACCTTGATGTCGATCCGCTGCAGGCCGTCGAGGTAGCGGCAGTTGGCGGTGTAGCCGTAGCTGGTCACCGTCACCTGGTAGCCGTTGAGGAAGGTCGGGCCGCCGGAGTCACCGAAGCAGGTGCCGCCGGTGCCGCGGTTGTCGTTCTCGTTTCCGTTGACCTGCAGGATCTGCGGCGTGAGCTTCTGCCCGGGCTCCTCGGCCCAGCGGCGCAGCAGCGGGTACGACATCGGGGTCGGCTTCTGCGGGCCGGAGTCGGCCTTGCGGACCTCGGTGCCGTAGCCGACGGACGTGAAGATCGTGCTGTTCAGCTTGGGCTGCTGGTACGCGTTCAGGTAGTTGGCGGGCGCGATCTTCGCCGGGGCGATGTTCGTGACCGGCCGGTCGAGCACGATCACGCCGACGTCGTTCCAGTTGGCCAGGTCGGTGAAGTCGGAGTACTGCGGGTGCGCGTACGCCGTACCGGACTTGTAGCCGGCTGCTTCGAGCTCTGCCTGCGTGTAGCCCTTCGACGGGTCGGCGGCGACCGGGAACGGCGACGGCGGCTGCTCGGCGATCACCGAGTCGAACGTCACCAGGGTCTTGCCGAGGGTGCCGAGGGTGCAGTGCGCCGCGGTCACCACGACGGTCGGCGAGACGAGCGTCGCCGTGCACCGGAACCGCCCGTCCGGTTGGTAGAACAGGATCAGCCCGACGTTGGGGTGCGCGTTGCCGTCCGGTTGACCGCCGGTGATCGCGCTGGCGGACAGCGCCGGGGTGACGGCCAGTCCGAGAGCCAGTGCGCACAGACCGATGATGCGGCCGAGTCGTGTCCTCATACGTCCCCTCCTGGGGTATGCGGGATACCTGAGGGCATTGGAGCAATCACGCCTCGCGCTGTCCAGACTTCGTTTGACTACTGTCTGTAAGTGCCTGCGCGTTGTCGTTCTAGCAGTCGTACTGTCGGGGTATGGGGCCTGTGGACGAGTACTTCGACAGCCTGGACGCGGAACGACGCGGCGCGTTCGAGCGGATCCGCACGCTCGCGATGGACGAGGCGCCGGATGCCGAGCAGGGGACGAGTTACGGCATGGCGGCGCTCAGGTACCACGGGAAACCGCTGCTCGGCTTCCGTGCCGCTGAACGCCACCTCAGCATCTTCCCGTTCAGTTCTGCGGCGGTCGACGCCGTACGTGCGGTGCTGCCGGGCTTCGACCTGGCCAAAGGAACCGTCCGCTTCACGGTCGAGAACTCGTTGCCTGAGGACGCTGTCCGTGGACTCGTCCGTCGCCGGATGGCCGAGATCGCCGGCTGAGCAGGGGTCGATGCACAGGCGACCGTAGCAACGCCGCTACATGAACTCTGTGCCGCCGGCCCGGCGGTGGTCGCCCGGCGTACGGCCGTACTTGCGTTTGAACGCAGTAGAGAACGGCCGTACGTCGGAGTAGCCGCAGGCGCGTGCCACGTCGGTGATGGACAGGGTGTGGTCCAGCAGCAGCTGCGCGGACAACTCGAGCCGGAGGCGGCGGAGCGTCGACATGATCGAGGCTCCTGTCTGCTGCGTGAACAGTCGCTCAGCATGCCGCTCCGACAGGTGTACGACGGCTGCCACGTCCCGGACGGTGATCGGACGGGACAGGTTGTCGCGAAGGTGCCGCTGCATCGCCTCCACCACCAGCGGCCCACGGTCCCGCCTGATGGGCTCCACTGCCAGGTCCTCGTCCAACGCGAACGCACGAGCCGTTTCCAGCACGAGGGTGGCGCCAAGAGCAGCCAGCACTGTGCTGTAGCCCGATACCGGCGCAGCCGCCTCCGCAGCCAGGCCTGTGATGAGTGCCGGCAGCGAACCGCTTCTCGCGGACATGACCGGCCCATCAGCACGGGTCAGCCCTGACCACCACCCTCGCTCGTCGGACCCCGGACGAAAGGTGAAGCCCCAGAAGGCGATGCCGAGCGGCGACGTGCGCGAGGACTCGATCTCGTGGACGTCGCCGGGCCGCGCGAGGAACACCGAGCCGGGCGTCACGTCGTACTGCACGGTGCCGTTGTTGAAGCGGCCCTCCCCGGAGTACGCCAGGCACACCTCGTGGAACGAGTGGGTGTGCCAGTAGTTGCGCCAGTACTCGGGCCGGTAGTGCCCCCAGCTGAGGAAGTCCGCGCGGAAGCCGTCGACCTCGCAGGACTCGAGCAGTCCCGCGAGGTCGACGAACCGGCCCGCCGCAGCGACGCCGGACAGCATCGGGGGGACGGTCAAACAGCGCTCCTGCCGGTCGGGTCGACTCCTCGCAGCATCATGCCCTGGCCGAGCGACCACTCGTGGGTCTTCACCGTCGGCGGGTCCCCCGGGTCGCGGTACTGGATCAGCCACGTGGTGCGCGCCTCGTCGCTGGTGTTCACGCCGGACCCGTGCACGGTCAGGTACGTGAAGAACAGGACGTCGCCTGCCTCGGCCGGCTGCGGCGTCGCCGCGTCGAACGACGGCTCCAGCAGGTGGTACGACCCTTCCGGGCTGTGCTCCCGCGGCCCGTCCTTGTGGCTGCCCGGGATGACCCGCACGCAGCCCTTCTCCTCCGGCGCGTCGTCGAAGTGGAAGATCGCCGCCCCGACCCGGTGGTAAGTGTGCGGGAAGAACGGGTGGTCCTGGTGCAGCGGGAACGGCGAACCGTTCTCCGGCGGCTTCACGAACAGCTTGGTGTGGTGCAGCTGGACGTTGTCCACACCCATCACCGCGGCGGCCACGTCGGTGAACCGCGGGTCCACCAGCAGCTTCGAGAACTCGGCGTCGTAGAACTGCGCGTCGTGCAGGTGCTGCAGCTTCGTCGGCGCCTCGGTCATGTCCCGGGCGGCGCCCCAGGTCGGGTCGTCGGACCGGTTCAGCTGCGCCAGCAGGTCGTGGCTGCGCTGCCGGTAGTGGGCCGCTTCTTCCTTGCTGAGCAGGCCTTTCACCAGGACGAAGCCGTTCTCGGCGTACTGCTGCGCGAGCGTCGAGAGTTCGGGACGCCCGTCTGTGATCGTCATCTCGGAGTACCTCCTGATCGGGTACTTCGAGCCTACGAACGGCGGCGTCCGGACGGGAGGACCCGACCGGACGCCGATGTTCGCCGAACGGACATGACTACTCGCCGGCCGACGTCTCCTCGACCGGTACGACGATCGGCCGCAGCCGGGCCCAGAGCACGAACAGGACGGTGAACAGCAGCATCCCGAGGCCGCCCCAGAGGTTGATGTTGATCCCGGCCGCCTTGTCGATCTCGGCCTGCTTCTCGACCAGGCCGAGAACCGTCAGCACCAGGCCGTAGATCCCGACCAGGGCGGCGATCACGATCCGGATGTCGAATGCTCCGGACTTCTTCTTCCGTGCCATCACAAGCTCCCAATCAGCCGAAGACGATGTTGAGGACGACAGTCATCGCCAGCGAGATACCGGCCAGCAGCACCGGCCGGCGGTACCAGCCGTGGTCACCGCGCAGCGTCACCTCGGTGCGCTGCTCCTTCGGCGTCAGCGAGTACACCAGGCCGACCAGCTCGGACTCCTCCTTCGGCCGGGTCATCGTGCTGACCAGGACGCTGATCAGGATGTCGACCACGAAGGCCGCACCGGCGCCGACGAAGCTGGCGCCCTGACCGGGCAGGTTGATGACGCCGTTCTCGGACAGCACGAACACCACGATCGCGGTCGCCGTACCGCTGACCAGGCCGATCCAGCCGGCCGCCGCGGTCATCCGCTTCCAGAACATACCGAGGATGAAGGTGGCGAACAGCGGTGCGTTGAAGAACGAGAACAGCTGCTGCAGGTAGTCCATCAGGTTGCTGTAGCCGGAGGCGATCGCGGCCGTGCCGATCGCGATCACTGTGCCCGCGACCGTCACCCAGCGGCCGGTCCGCAGGTAGAAGTCGTCCGGCCGGTCCTTGATCACGTAGCGCTCGATGATGTCGTAGGACATCACGGTGTTGAACGAGCTCAGGTTCGCCGCCATACCGGCCATGAACGAGGCCAGCAGACCGGTGATCGCCAGGCCGAGCATGCCGTTCGGCAGCAGGTCGCGCATCAGCAGCAGCAGCGCGTCGTTGTAGTCGACCTCACCGCTGCCGGTGGCCTTGAACTGGGCCAGTTCGGGCACGATCACCGCGGCGATGATGCCGGGGATGATCACGATGAACGGCACGAACATCTTCGGGAACGAGCCGATGATCGGGGTCCGCCGGGCCGCCGACATGTTCTTCGACGCCATCGCCCGCTGGACCTCGACGAAGTTCGTCGTCCAGTAGCCGAACGAGAGCACGAACCCGAGGCCGAACACGATGCCGATCACCGACAGGAAGTCGTTGCTGAAGCCGCTCAGGGCGTTGCCCGGCCACGCGCTCATCTGCTCGGCGCCTCCCGGCGACGCGGTCACCTTGTCGACCAGGCCCTCCCAGCCGCCGACCTTGTGCAGGCCGATCAGCGTCAGCGGGAGCAGCGCGGCGACGATCACGAAGAACTGGAGCACCTCGTTGTAGATCGCGGCGGACAGCCCGCCGAGCGTGATGTAGCTGAGCACGATCAGGGCGGCGACGATCACCGACACCCAGATCGGCCAGCCGAGCAGCACGTTCACGATGGTGGCCAGCAGGAACAGGTTCACGCCCGCGATCAGCACCTGCGCCAGGGCGAAGCTGATCGCGTTCACCAGGTGCGCGGGCTTCCCGAACCGGCGGAGCATGAACTCCGGCACACTGCGGACCTTCGAGCCGTAGTAGAACGGCATCATCACGACGCCGAGGAACAGCATCGCCGGGATCGCGCCGATCCAGAAGTAGTGCACGGTCGGCATGCCGTACTGCGCGCCGTTCGCCGACATGCCCATGATCTCGATGGCGCCCAGGTTGGCCGAGATGAACGCCAGGCCGGTCACCCAGGCGGGCAGCGAGCGCCCGGACAGGAAGAAGTCCAGGCTGCTGGAGACCGCCCGTCTGGCCAGGTAGCCGATGCCGAGCACGAAGACGAAGTACAGGGCGATGATGATGTAGTCGATCGCCGTCGCGTCCAGTCTGAGGATGGATTGTTGGGCAAGCATCGGGCCTCCGGATCACCACAGTGACTGTTCGTGTTGTTACCGCTGAGGAACGTTACTCCTACTTTCAACCAACCCGGCGGCGACCCGGCCGGTTCTCCACCCGGATCTCCACCCCTGGTCGGTACCCAGGAACGACCGCGCCGACCTACCGTCCGTGACATGAGCCTCGGAACGTTGCCCAACGCACTCGTCGTGGTCGCCGTCGTGGTCGGCGTCCTCGCCCGGCGGCTGTCCTGGTCCGAGCTGGAGAACTCCGACACCGACGTCTGGCGCGGCCCGCTCGTGCTGATCGGGGTCGGCGTCTACCAGCTGTACGACCGGCACACCGGACTCGGCGCGCTCGACGTCGTTCTGCTCGTCGCCGGCGCCGTGCTGGCGCTCGTGGCCGGTGTCGGCTCCGGACGGGTCGCCCAGGTCGAGCGGCGCGCCGGGAAGGTGTTCTTCCGGCTCGGCCTGCCCGGACTCGGCATCATGGTGGCCTACCTGGTCGTCCGGCTCGGGCTCGCGGGTCTCGGCCACCTGCTCGGCGCCTCGGTCGCCGGCGGCGGTGCGCTGATGGTCTCGATGGGTGCGAACCTGTTGACCCAGTCGCTGATCATCCAGAGCAAGGCGAGCCAGATGGCCGAGGAGTACACCAACCAGTGAAGCTGAAGGCGCTGCTGCCGCCCCGTCCGCACGGAGAGAGCGGCTGGGTCGGCCGGGTACTCGCCAGCGGCGTCGCGGTCGCGGTGCTCTCGACGGCCCGCCCTGCGGACAGCTGGGTCTGGGTCGTGCTCGGTGTGAGCTTCGCCCTGTTCCTGGCTGGTTCAGTGCTGATGACAGCCAGGCCGTACGTCTCCTTCGCACTGCTGTCCGTCGTGGCCGTCAGCAGTGCTCTGATCGCCGGCTACCCGCAGTCGAACGCGCTGGTCCTGGTCCTGGTCGCGATCACCGACGTTGCCGTGCTCGACTTCCGACGGCATGGCAATCGCCCGATCGTTGCTGCCGGCATCGGCGTGGCAGCCGCCTACGCCGGGTCGGCGTGGCTGTTCGGCCAGTCCGACAGCTGGTACTTCACCCAGCTGCTGTGGACGGCCGTACTTGTCGCCTTCGGGTTGAACCGGCGTCAGTACGAGGTGCAGGCGCGACAGACCGAGCAGCTGCTGGAGCAGACCCGGCTGGCGCAGAGCGAGCACGCCCGCGCCGCCACGCTGGAGGAGCGCGGGCGGATCGCGCGGGACCTGCACGACGTGCTGGCGCACTCGCTCGGCGCACTGAGCGTCCAACTGGAGGTGGCCGAGGCGTTGCTGGAGGAGCGTGGCGACACGGCCGGTGCGCTCGAGCGGGTACGTCGTTCGCGGCGGCTCGCCGTACAGGGGCTGACCGAGGCACGGAACGCCGTGGCTGCGCTGCGGTCCGACGCTGTGCCAGAGCTTCCCGCCGCGCTCGCCGGGCTGGCGGAGCAGCACGAGAAGGACCACGGGACAGCTGTGCAGCTCGCTGTCACGGGCCACCCGCGGAAGCTGGACTCAGCTGTCACCGTGGCGCTGCTCGGCGCCGCTCGTGAGGCGCTGACCAATGCCGCCAAGCACGCACCCGGTCAGACGGTCGGGATGCGGCTCGACGGCGTACGGTTGTCGGTTCGGAACAAGGGCGTGACGAGCGGCGAGGGGTTCGGGTTGACCGGGATGCGGGAGCGGCTGGCCCTGGTCGGTGGGACGTTGACAGCGGGTCCGGACGGCGACGACTGGTTGGTGGTGGCAGAGGTTGAGTGACGCAATCAGGGTCGTCGTGGCGGACGACCAGCAGGTCGTGCGGGAGGGACTGGTCGCGCTGCTTGGGCTGATCGACGGCGTCGAGGTGACCGGCGCGGCCGCGAACGGCGTCGAGGCCGTCGACCTGGTTGCCGGGGGCAACGTAGACGTGGTGCTGATGGACCTGCGGATGCCGGTCCTGGACGGCACGCAGGCGACCGCGCGGATCACCGCCGACTTCCCGCACGTCGCCGTCCTCGTGCTGACCACGTACGCCGACGACACGTCGATCGCGAACGCGCTCCGCGCCGGGGCCCGCGGCTACCTCACCAAGGACGCCGGCCGCGCCGAGATCGGCGCCGCGCTGCGGTCCACCGCGGCCGGTCAGTCGACGTTCGACCCGGAGGTGACCAAACGGCTCGTGGCCGGCCTGGCGCCGGCGGCTGATCCCGGCGGCGACGGGCTGACCGCACGCGAGACCGAGGTCCTGCGGTTGATCGCGCAGGGACTGAGCAACCCCGAGATCGCCGGGCGGCTGTTCATCAGCGAGGCGACGGTGAAGACGCACATCAACAACACGTTCGCGAAGATCGGCGCCCGGCACCGCGCCGAGGCGGTGCGGTACGCCTACCGGAAAGGGATCGCGTCAGATTCGTAGCTCGGCGACGACCGGGCGATGGTCGCTGCCGGTCGGGCTCATCACCCAGGCCTTCGTCGGGGTGACGCCGCGCACCAGGATGTGGTCGATCCGCGCCATCGGGAACGCCGACGGCCAGGTGAACCCGAAGCCGGTACCGGCCGCGCCCTGCGCCGAGCGGAGGCCGGCCGTCAGCGGCGCGAGACTCCGGTCGTTCGCCGTACCGTTGAAGTCGCCCATCACGATCACGCCCGCGAGCCGCTCGTCGGCGATCTGCCGGCCGAGCGCCTTGATCGTGTTGTTGCGCTGGTCGGACGTGAACCCGCTGGTGCCGACCCGGACCGAGGCGAGGTGCGCGACGTACACCGCGACCTTGCCCTCCGGCGTGCTGACCTCGGCGCGCAGCGCACGCGTCCAGCTGAAGCCGACGTCGACGGACTTCGTCTCGACCACCGGGTACTTCGACCACAGGGCGACCGTGTCCCGGGACACCTCGTACGGGTACAGCTCGGCGAACGCGGACTTGTAGATCTTCAGGTCCCCCGCGGTGAGTTCCTCCAGCGCCATCACGTCGGCGTCGGCGGCGATCAGGTCCCGCGCGGTCCGCTCCGGGTCCGGGTTCGCCGCGTCGACGTTGTGGGTCAGCACACGCAGGTCGTACGCTCCCCCGCCGCCCTTGCCCGGGATCAGCAGGTCGCCGAACATCAGCGCCCAGATCACCGCCGGGACGAGGAGCGCGACACCGGCCGTCGCGGACCGCCGGACCAGCGCCGCGACGGCGAGGACCGGGATCGCGACACCGACCCACGGCAGGAACGTGTCGAGCAGGCTGCCGAGGTTACCGATCGAGTTCGGCACGTAACGGTGGAACAGCAGCGGCAGCGCCGACAGGATCGCCAGCACCGCGATCACCCAACCGCGCCGCCACATGCCACCCTTCCGGCGGCGCGCGTTCCTGGGCGACGACGGCTGGCGGGTGGCAACAGCGGTTTGGCGGTCCGGCATGCAGCGATTGTGGCGGACTGCCGGGCCGGACCAAAGTCCGTGCCCGGCCGGGTGCGGCGATTTCATCCGTACGGACGACCGGAGACCGCACCGGACGCAGCCGGGCACAGCCGGAATGATGAGGAATCCGTGAGGGTACTGGTGACTTCGGGTGACAGCGCCCACAATGCCCGTATGCAGTCCGCGCAGGCCACCGAGCCGTTCGTCGTCAAGCGCCACGGGCTCGGCACGACCAGGACCGCGCTCGCCGTCGGCACCGTGATCTTCGGCCTGATGGTCGCGCTGACCCTGACGATCGTCGTCGTCCAGGCGATCCGCGGCGAGTCCATCCGGGAACCGCTCGAAGCGGTCTGGCTGGCCTGGGGCGGGACGCCGCTGATCTTCGCGGTCGGCTTGCCGATCCTGCTGCTCGTCGGCGCGATCACCGCGCTCGAGGAACGGCGCGAGGAGAACGACGACGACGTCCTGCTGACCGTCGACGACGCCGGCATCCGCCTCGGCGGCGAACAGCCCCGCACGATCCCGTGGGGCGAGGTCCGCGGCGTGTGCCGGCTCGAACGCCACGAGGTCAATGACGAGGGCGAGGACACCTGGGAGCCGCACCTGGTCGTCATGCTCCTCGACGAGGACGCCCTCCCCCGCAGTACGAAAGCGTGGGGTCCGTCGTGCCCCTGGCCCGGCACACACGAGATTCTCGGGCGGACGCTGCCGTACGACGCCCTTGCCACCGCTGTGGCTCAGCACGCACCGCATGTCCCGGTGAGCAATCGCGGGCGAGTCGAGGACTGACTGACCCGCGTTTGGTGTCGTGGGACGCGGCGGGTGAAGCATGTGATGACAGACCCACGCGTGCTACGCCGGCGCTCACTTCGTCGCTACGCTCCTCAACGCACCCGCTACGCGCGCTCACACCCCCGGCTAGCGCCGGAGTATCCGTTTCCGGCTAACGCCGTGAGACTCCGGCTTGCGCCGGGGTACTTCCGGCTGGCGCCGGAGGGTTCCGGCTGCCGCCGGGAGTACCGGGCGGCTCCGCGCACTTCGACGCGGCGACCGGGCCGACGAGTTGTTGGGTGGGGTCGTCGGGGTTACTGACGACAGGACGTAGTCGTCTACGTATACGTCGCCGTGAGCATGGGACGGACCGCGCAACGAGGCCGGGAGCCGGATACCTCCTGTCCTCAGTGCACCGCTGCAGCGATGCTGGCTGCGATCGGGGTGGTAGGACGCCCGATCAGGCGGCTGAGGTCGCTGTTTCCGGCTGGCGCCGGGGTACCTCCGGCTGGCGCCGGGGGTTCCGGCTGCCGCCGGGAGTTTCCGGCTCGCGCCGGGGCGCTTCCGGCTTGCGCCGTGAGATTGCGGCTGGCGGCGGGGGTACGGCTTGCCCGGGGTGCTTCCGGCTGGCCTGGGGTGCCGGCTTGAGTCGGCGGGAGGTGGCTGGCGGCTGGGCCCGCCTTGCGTCGAGAGCCTGCGGTTGGCGCAAGGTCTGCCTGCTGGTGTTGGCGGGTGCTCGCTGCGGCTCTTGTCTGAGTGCCTGTGACGGTGGTGAACGGGTCGGTGGCCCCCGACGTGGCTGTGGATGGTTGAGCTGTGGGTGTGGCCTAGATGTGGTCGGTCCACCTTCTGCTCTCCCCATGCTCAGGCCGTACACCTGGGCCCGCCTCCGCGGTCAACGCTGCTGGTGGTGGTTGTGAAGGAGGAGATCGCGGGCTGGATGAGTGTGGCTCTGACTCAGCTCTCACGCACTGGGATTAGGTCCTGCTCGGTGAAGACCTTCTTGGCGACGGCGACCGCGTTGAGTGCGCGGGGGAACCCGGCGTACCCGGCGGCGTGAATCAGCGTCTCGACGAGCTCTTGCGGGGTGAGTCCGACGTTGAGCGACGTACGGAGGTGGACCTCGAGCTGGGGCTCGCAACCACCCAGGGCAGTCAGTACGCCGAGCGTGACCAGCTGCCGCTGCTTCGCGTCGAGACCGGGCCGTGCATAGATATCGCCGAATCCGAACGCCACAATGTGATGCGCCAACGCGGGCGCGATATCCGCCAGCACCCGACGCTAAGCCCCGACCGGTCCTCGCAAGCTGCTGGTGATGGGAGTGCCAGCGCGTGGCTCAGCCGTCTCGGCCCTGCCAGGTAGTTACGCAGGCTTCGTTTCCTTCCAGGTCGGCGAGTACCCAGAACGCGGGGGCACGCGTCGCGGATACGAGTCGACCGCCGGCCGCCAATGCGGTCTCGATGCGTCGAGTTGCCTCGTCGTGCGGAACACAGACGTCGAAGTGGATGCGATTGCGCTGCGGGCGCGGCTGATCCATCTGCTGGAACCAGATGGCGGGGCCCTGACCAACCGGGTCGACGAGCGGATCCTCCGGCCCCTCCCTACCCACCTCATCCGTGTAGCCCAGAGCTGCCTTCCAGAACGGCCGAATCCCGGCGATGTCGAGTGCGTCGATCGCGATCTCCAGAACCTGGACGGACCTGGGTGCGTCGGTGCCGATTTCCGGTTGCGCCTGCAAGCCGGACTTCTGTGCGACGGCAGTGATCCGCAGCGCGAGTTCGACATCCGTGGTGGTCACCGCAGCGCTCTCCACCGATTGCAGGGTGAAGACGACTCGATCGGGGCGAGCGTCGACCCGGAGGTGCCGGTCGGCGTCGTTGCCGCACACCGCGACAGCATCCGTCGCCAAGCCGATCGCCCGCGCCAGGGACTCGACCGGGACCGATGTCCGCAGACTGCCCAGCAAGAAGCGCCACCCAGATTCCTGAACAGCCTCCGACGCTTCCGGCCGACTCAGTACTTGTTCCATAGCTGCATCCTTGCAGCCCCACTGACAGCCCAGGCGTAAGCCGGAAGCGACGCGGGCGCGTGGGTGCTATCCCTTGGCGGCGAGCAGCTTCTGTAGATCGTCCAGGACCTTCATGGCGCCGATCGGGCCGAGGCCGAGGAACCAGACCTCGTCGTCGACGCGTTCGGCCTTGCCGGCCTTCACCGCGGCGAGGGACTTCCACAGGTTGCCGTTGACGATCTTGGTTTCGTCGGTGGTGTCGGGTTTGCCGTAGCTGGAGTAGAAGATCCGGTCGCCGGCGGCCTGGCCGATGTTCTCCTGGGAGACCTCGACGGCGAGGTCCTGCACGTCCTGGATCTTGGGCCGCGGCAGGCCGACGTCCTTCAGGATGACGCCGATGAACGACAGGTTGCCGTACAGCCGGATCTGCCCGGGACGGAACCGGACCAGCGAGATCGTCGGCGCGCCGTCGACCTTGGACTTCACCTCGTCGGCGCGCTTCTGGTAGTCGTTCAGCAGGCCGGTCGCCTTGTCCTCCTCGCCGACCGCGTCCGCGACCAGCAGGAAGTTCTCCTTCCACGGGAACCCGGGCCGGATGCTGAACACGGTCGGCGCGATCGCGCTCAGCTTCTCGTACAGGTCGTTGGCCCGCAGCTTGCTGCCCAGGATCAGGTCCGGCTTCAGCGCCGCGATCGCCTCGAGGTTCAGCTCGCTGATCCCGCCGACGGTCTTGATGCCCTGCGCCTTGTCCGCGAGGTACGACGGTACGCCGCTCTGGCCCGCCGTCGTCGCCATGCCGACGGGCGTGATGCCGAGCGCGAGGACGTCGTCCAGCTCGCCGCTGTCCAGGACGACGATGCGCGACGGCTTCTTCTCGATCTGCACCGAGCCGAGCGCGCCCTTCACCGTCCGCGGGAACGCCCCCGGCGCGGCGTCCGACCCGAGTTTCGCGGTCTCCGCGTCGGCGGTCTTGAACAGCCGCCCGCCGGTGGCCACTTCCTTGTCACCGACGCCGGTGTCCGAACTCTTGGTGTCCCCGCCGCCGCACCCGGCGAGCACCAGCAGAGCTGCCGCCACAACGACCCCGATCAGCTTCCTCACACCCACAGACCCTACACAACTTTGGTTAGGCATCCCTAACCAGACCCACTGTATGCACGGCCCAACCGCGGGGCCGCCGCCCAGACGGTTGGCCGGTGCTCAAGGACGACTTTGTGCACGGTTCGCGTGCCTCCGGGCGTCTACGGCGCGGACGTGGTGCACAAGGTCGCGCTTTCGCCGGCGGCGAGGGTGCGGGTGACGACGTGGTCGGAGGTGAGGGCGATGCGGTGGGTGCCGGCGTGGGTGGCTCGGACGACGGCCTCGGTCAGCTTGCCGTCGCGCCAGGTCGCGTCGAACACAAGCCCGCCGCGCGCCCGCAGGCCGCGGAACGACCCGTCCGGCCACTCGGCCGGCAGCGCGGGCAGGACGCGGACGACGTCGGTGTGGCTCTGCAGCAGGAGTTCCGGGATGCAGCCGGTGATGCCGAAGTTGGCGTCGATCTGGAAGATGTCGCCGTCGCGGTGCATCAGGTTGTCCGACACCAACCGGCTCAGATAGTCCTGGATCACCGCAGCGGCGCGCTCCGGCTCGAACAGCCGGGCCCACAACGCGACCAGCCAGGCGGCGGTCCAGCCGCCGTTCACCGCACCCGCCGTCCGCAACTCCAGCGAGGCACGGGCCGCCGCGGCCCACTCCGGCGTACGCAGCGGGTCGATCTCCGCGCCCGGATACAAACCGTAGAGGTGCGACTGGTGACGGTGCTGCGGCTCCGAGGGTTGCCAGTCGGTCGGCCACTCCAACAGCCGCCCGTCGGAGGCCGTACGGATCTTCGGCAACCGTTCCCGGGCGGCAGTCACCCGCTCGACGAGTTCGGAGGACAGACCGAGGACCGACGCGGCCTCGGCCAGGTTCGCGAACAGCTCGCGGATCAGCCAGACGTCGTACGTCGATGTGAGATCGACCGACGCCTTCGCGCCGGAAGGCAGGACGAAGTGATGCTCCGGAGCGGTCGACGGGACGAACTGCAGGACACCGTCCTGGTCCTCGACCAGCATCGCCAGGACGAACTCGGCCGCACCCGCCATCACCGGATAGGCGCGTTCCCGCAAGAACTCCACGTCGCCGGTGAACCGGTAGTGCTCCATGAGATGCGCCGTCAGCCACACTCCGCACGTCGCGCACATCGCCCAGACCGGATCGTCACCGCCCTCGCCCACGGGCCAGGTCGCCCTCCAGATGTCCGCGTTGTGGTGCGACACCCAGCCAGGAGCGTCGTACAGGATCCGCGCGGTATCGGCGCCGGACGCCGCCAGGCCTTCCAGCAGGTCGGTCAGCGGGTCGAAACACTCGCTCAACCCGGTCAGGTCGGCGAGCCAGTAGTTCATCTGCGTGTTGATGTTGTTGGTCCAGTCGCTGGCCCACATCGGCCGGCGGTCCTGGTTCCAGATGCCCTGCAGGTTGGCCGCCTGGGTCCCGGGGCGGGACGAGGCGATCAACAGGTACCGGCCGAGGTTGAACGCGAGCGCCACCAGATCCGGATCGTTGCCGCCGGCAGCGACCGCCTTGATCCGCTCGTCGGTCGGCAGAGTGACGACCGGGCCGAGCTGCAACTCGGCCCGGTCGTAGAGGGTGGCGTGGTCCTCGACGTGACGCTCACGCAGCTTGTCCACAGCCACCGCGTCCAGAGCGGCGGTCGCCTCCGCGAGCGCGACGGACAGGTCGCGGCCCGGCGGCACCGTCCACGCGGCGAACGTGCTGGCGGCGGCCACCAGCACAGTCAGCCGATCCGCCCCGCGAACCGCGACCCCGTCAGGCGAGGCCGTGACCGTACCGCCCTCGGCATGAGCCCGTAGCGCGACGCCGAAGCCGATACCGCGCCCGTCCTCGTACCGGATCGGGTCCGGCCGCTCGCGGTACTCGATGGTCAGGTCCGACGGCGCCCGGCCGACCACGCTGTAGCTGCCGCCGGCACCTTCCGCGGCGACCGGATGCGGGCTGTCGAGCGCGAGATCGAGATCGACAGCGCCGGCCCGGTCGGCCGTGACGGTCCACGCCAGCACCTGGTCCGGCGCGGACACGAAGGTCTCGCGCCGGAACCGCACGCCGTCGACCGTGTAGTCGACGGCGGCGATCCCGGTGCGCAGATCCAGGCTCCTCCGGTAGTCCGCAGGGTCACCCGAAGCCGACCGGATCACGAGGTCGGCGAGCGGCTGGTACGACTCCACCAGCGGCCCCTGCAGCGCACGGGTCCGCTCGGTGGCGGCCAGCTGATCGCCGTCCTCCAGCAACAACCGGCGTACGTCGGCCAGCACGGCCGGCCCGTCCGGGACGGTCAGCGTGCGCGGACCGTCACCGGACCAGACGTCGTCGAGGTTGAGCGCGATCCGCTCGTCGGCGACCCGGCCGTACACCTTCGCGCCGAGGTGCCCGTTGCCGAGCGGCAACGCCTCGAACCAGTCAGCCGCGGGGCTGCGGAACCACAGGAGATGAGACATCAGCCCTACTTCGAACCGCTCTTGTACTTGTCGTAGGCCTGCTGGTTGATCTCCAGGTACCGCGGCATGCCGGTGCTCTCCAGCCCCTTCACGTACGCGTCCCAGTCGGTGTCGATGTTCTTCGAACCCGTGATGAAGGCCAGCTGGTTCTGGTTGACGTACGTGTTCAGGTTGGTCTGCAGCGTGGCGAGCTCGCCGCTCAGGCTCGGGTCCGGCCAGACCGAGGTCTGCGGGAACCACTGCGCCTTGTCCTCGTGGCCCTCGTACAGCTTGGTGGCCTCCCACAGCCGCCGCTCCAGGCCGGCGCCGGTGTAGATGTCCTTGGGCACGACCTGCGCGTTCCGGTAGGCCAGCGTGTTGTTGTACTGACCGAGCGCGCCCCAGCTGATGTTCTTCGGCGCGTCCTGCTTCGGCTTGTACAGCGCCTTGGTGCTCGCGTCGAGCGCGATGTCACCGGCGGCGGGCTTGGTCCAGCCGACGCCCTCCGGGCCCATGTTGGTGATCATCTGGCCCTCGTCGCTGTAGATCCAGTCGAGCATCTTGATCGCCGCGACCTGGGCCTCCTTGCTGGCCTTGTTGGTCAGCATGAACGTGTAGCCGGTCGACGTCGGGTGGTTGTACCCGGTGTAGCTCTTGCCCTCGGGACCGGTCAGCGGCGGGACGGCGTCGTACTGCTTGTCCCGGCCGTCCTTGGAGTCGAGCTGGACGAAGATGCCCGGCCAGAGCACCGGCACGGAGCCGAGCACGACAGCCTTCGGGTTGTTGCCCTGCGCCTGCAGCGCCTGCGCGTTCTGGGTGAACGCGGCCTGGTCGATCAGTCCGTCCTTGTAGAGGCCGTGGATGTACTTCAGGCCTTCCTTCCACTGGTCCGAGGTGACCGGCGTGACGACCTTGTCGCCGTTCAGGGTGATCAGCGACCGGACGCCGTTGTTGGCACCGACCGGGTCGTAGGCGAACGCGTTCATCAGGTACGCGATCAGGCTGCTGTCCTGGGTGTCGGTGGTCATCGGGATCTCGTCGGCCTTGCCGTTGCCGTTCGGGTCCTTGGTCTTGAACGCCTGGAGCACGTTGCGCAGGTCGTCGGTGGTCTTCGGCACCTGCAGGCCGAGCTTCTTCAGCCAGGCGCTGTTGATCCACAGCTTGTCCGGGTAGGTGCAGTGGAAGCAGTCCGCCCACTGCGGCAGCGCGTAGATGTGACCGTCGGGCGCGGTCGACATCTCCTTGTACTCCTTGTTGGAGTCCAGCGCCTTCTGGATGTTCGGCGCGTTCTCCTTGATCAGGTCCTCCAGCGGCACCGCGATGCCCTGCTGGCCGAGCTTGAGCACCTCCGCCTGCGTGAACGCGTCGATCCACGGGATCAGGAAGAACAGGTCCGGGTAGTCGCCGCTGGCGAGCGCGATCTGCCGCTTCTCCTTGGCCGGCCCGGCGTCGTACGTCGTGGTCTGCCAGCGGAACTGGATCTTGAACTTGTCGCTGATGATCTTGGTCACCGCGTTGGTGTCCATGTTGGTGCTCTGGTCGGACGGCGTGAAGGTGTCGACGACGACCTTGCCGTCGGCCGACGTCTCGTTCGCCGCACCCTTGCTCGACTTGTCCGAGCTGCACGCCGCCAGGGCGAGCGCGCCGGCGGCGGCCAGCGCGACCACCTTGCTCACGGATGAGCGCATTGCTGTGTTCCTCTCTGAAGTGGCTGAATCAGCCCTTGACCGCGCCGACCATCACGCCCTTGGTGAAGTGGCGGGCGACGAACGGGTAGATGATCAGTACGGGCAGGCTCGAGATGACGATGAGCGCGTACTTGAGGACGTTGGCCAGCTGTTGCTGTTCGAGCTGCTGGGCCAGACTCGTCGTGGTGGTGGACCCGGTGAGGGTGTTCAGGATCAGCACGTTCCGCAGCACGATCTGCAGCGGGTACAGGCCGGGGTCCTTGAGGTAGATCAGCGCGTCGAAGTAGCTGTTCCACTGGAAGATCGCGTACATCAGCGCGATCACCGCGATCACCGGCTTGGACAGCGGCAGCACGATCGACCACAGGAACCGCAGGTCGCTCGCCCCGTCGATGGTGGCCGCCTCGTACAGCTCCTCCGGGATCGTGCTGCGGAAGAACGTCCGCGCGATGATCACCTGCCAGACCCCGATCGCGCTCGGGATCACCATCGCCCAGCGGGTGTTCAGCAGGCCGAGGTCCTGGACCACCAGGTACGTCGGGATCAGGCCGCCGGAGAACAGCATGGTGAAGATCAGCACGCTCATGATCACGTTCCGGCCGAAGAACGTCCGGCGGGACAGCGGGTACGCGATCGCGATCGTCAGCGTGACGCTGATCAGCGTGCCGCCGATCGCGTAGATGAACGAGTTCAGGTAGCCCTTCATGATCAGCGGGTCGCTGAACGCTTCCTTGTAGGCCTTGAGCGAAGGCTCGATCGGCCACAGCAGCACCCGGCCGGCGCTGACCGCCGACGGGCTGCTGAACGAGTTCGCGACGATGTAGATCAGCGGCACGGCGACCACGATCAGCGCGAGCCAGAGCATGATCTTCACGCCGGTGAGGAAGATCTTGTCGGCGCGCGTCTCTTCGATTGTGGTGCGTTCCGAACGCTGCACCGACGTACGGCGGAATCCTTGCAAGGTAACGCTCATGACCAGAGTCCGTTTCCGGTGATGCGCTTGGCGGCGAAGTTCACGCCCAGCAGCAGGAAGAGGTTGATCACCGAGTTGAAGAGCCCGATGGCGGTCGCCATGCTGAAGTCGGCGTTCAGCAGACCGGTCTTGTAGACGTAGGTGGCGATGATCTCCGACTGCGCGGTGTTCAACGGGTTCTGCAGCAGGAACGCCTTCTCGAACCCGATCGACATGATGTTGCCGACGCCGAGCACCAGGATGATCACCGCGGTCGGCATGATGCCGGGCAGGTCGACGTGCCGGATCCGCTGCAGCCGGCTGGCGCCGTCGATCCGCGCCGACTCGTGCAGCGCCGGGTCGATCCCGGACAACGCGGCCAGGTAGATCACCGCGGAGTACCCGGTGGTCTGCCAGACGTCCGACCACACGTAGATGTGCCGGAAGTAGTCCGGCCGCCCGAGGAAGTCGACCGACGGTACGCCGAACAGCCCGATCGCGTCGTTGACGAAGCCCAGCCGCGGCGACAGCACCAGGATCGTCATCGAGACCACGACCACGGTGGAGATGAAGTACGGCGCGTACGTGACGAGCTGGACGATCTTCTTGAAGCGGCCGTTGCGGATCTCGTTCAGCGCGATCGCCAGGATGATCGGGATCGGGAAGCTCGCCAGGACCGTGTAGACCGAGAGCAGGAAGGTGTTCTTGACCAGGGTCCAGAAGACCGGGTTCTGGAAGAACAGCTCGAAGTTGCGGAAGCCGACCCAGTCACTGCCCCACGGGCCCTTGATGGGGCTGTAGTTCTTGAACGCGATCACGGCGTTCGCGATCGGGACGTACTTGAAGATCACGAAGTACGCGAGCGGTACGACGACGAGCAGGTAGAGCTGCCAGTGCCGCCGAAGACTGCGCCGGGCCTGCGTCCGGCGACTCGTTCGCGGTGGTTTCCGGGCGGTTGCCGCCGCCGGCGGCGCCGGTGCGGCGGGCGCCGGTTTCACCTCGAAGGTTGCGCTCACTCCGCATCCTTTCCCTCACGCGCTGGAGTGGAACCGATATCCGATAGGATCTCGGGTTTCGCTATCCCGGAGGATGACACAGATCCCAGGGCAGCGGAAGAGTTTCCCGGCCGGTCGATACCGGACGGTGACCGATGTACTCAGATCCCTTGCCGACAAGGGATTCGCGGCGTTGCCCCCAGCAACTACCGGTCGGCAAACGCCAGCTGATCCGGTGGCCAGCCACCGGATCCGGGCACACGCCGATCACACCCGGGGTCGCTCTGAGCCACCGACACCGGACCGATCCAGAATTTATTTCTTGCGTTAACTATGTCGCAGTCAACCCGCCCACGGCGGCCCATGTCAAGACCTGGCTTTGGTCAGCTGCCGCCCGATCGCCGCCTCGTCGAACCGGCCGGCGCGCTGACCGTTCCAGAGCTCGGCCATCACCATCAGAACGCGCAGCACGACCTGCAACGACTCGATCGCAGCCAGTTCCCGTTCACTGAGCGGATCCTGGGCGGTGCGCTGGTAGCCGTCGATCATCTCGGGGGCTCTGTGCACGCGGGCGATGACGAACTCCCAGGCGCGGCTGTCCGGGTGGCACAGGTCGAAATCGATCACCCCGGCGAATCGGCCCCGCTCGTCGAAGTGCAGGTTCCAGCTCGCGAAGTCGCCGTGCACGATGGTCTGCGGCAGATCCAGCAACTCGCGGTCGGCCACGAGCTGCTTGGCGCGGTCCATCGCGCGCGATGCCCGGTCGGCGAGCGACGGACGCTGTCCGCGGAGCAGCTCGACACCCCGGGCCCAGTCCTGGAACTCCCCCATCGCATCCAGGTCCGCCGCCTGGAAGAAGCCCTCGCGACGTCCGAGGTCGAGGCCGGCGAGGTCCGCGTGCAGGCGAGCCAGGAGTTCGCCACGCTCGGCTCGTTGCGCCGCGGTCTCGTCCTGGTGCGGTCGGCCGGGTACGTAGCGGGTGACCGCCCAGAGCCGGTCTTCGAAGCGCACGGGCGGGCCGAGCTGCGCGGGCACACTCCAGCCGCGGGCCGTCAGGTGGTCGAGGACCTGCGCCTCGAAGGTCAGGTCGGATTCGGTGCGCAGGACGTGGTAGCGGCGCAGGATGTGGTGCTCGCCGTCCCGGGTCCAGAGATGCCAGTTGCCGTTGCCGATCGAGTCCGCGTCACCGGGGCGGGTGGACTCGAGCCGCGCGGTGTCGAGGCCGAAGGCGTCCAGCGGGGGTGTGCGCAGCATCCGAGCATGGTCGCAGCTCGGGAGGGGCCAGACAGGAACCTGACCCGACCATCACGGGGGAACGGCCGGGCCAGGCACTTTCGATACTACTCCTGATGACCAAGCGGGGCCGGGTAATTCGAGGGCGGACGCGCCGGGTGCTGCCCTACTCTTGGCGGCATGCGAACCCGCTCCTGACAGCGCACCACGGCGTGCGCCGAAACCAAGCGTTTGACCTCTCGTCGCGCTTCGTCCTGCCCGCACGCGTCCTCAGGAGCACCCCGCGATGCCTTCGTACCGATCGGCCGACCCGACCCGGACGTACTACGTCTACAACGCCGCCTGGTCCTTCCTCGCCGCGCTGTCCTTCACCCTGAACCTGGTGTACTACGTCCGCGACGCCGGACTCGACCCGCTGCAGATGGTCCTGGTAGGGACCACGCTCGAGGTGGCCTGCTTCCTCTTCGAGATCCCGACCGGCATCGTCGCCGACCTGTACAGCCGCCGGCTCTCGATCGTGATCGGCTTCCTGCTGATCGGCGCCGGCTTCCTGCTCCAGGGCCTGGTGCCCGCGTTCCTGGCGATCCTCGCCGCGCAGGTGCTGTGGGGCGTCGGCTTCACGTTCACCTCCGGCGCCGATCAGGCCTGGATCACCGACGAGATCGGCGCCGAGCAGGCCGGCCGGGTGTTCATCCGGGCGCAGCAGTTCGAGCTGGCGGCGAAGATCGCCGGCATCGTCACCGCCGGCGGTCTCGGACTGATCAGCCTGCCGCTGCCGATGGTGATCTCCGGCGCCGGGATGATGCTGCTCGGCCTGCTGCTCGCGCTGTTCATGCGCGAGCAGAACTTCCACCGCACCCCGCGCGCCGAGCGGGAGACGTTCCGGCACCTGGCGGAGACGTTCAAGCACGGTCTCGGGGTCGCCCGGCGGCGCCCCGTCGTCCGGACGCTGGTCGTGGTCAGCCTGATCGGCGGCCTGTCGAGCGAGGCGTTCGACCGGCTGTGGTCGGTGAAGATGCTGACCTTCACCTTCCCGGCCGTGTTCGGTACGTCGGACCCGGCGTTCTGGTTCACGGTCCTGGCCCTGATCGGCACGCTGCTGTCGCTCGGTACGTCGCTGACGCTCGACCGGCTCTCCCCGGAGCGGTTGTCGGCGGCGCACCCGACCGGGATCCTCGCGACGTTCGCGGTACTGCAGATCGTCGGGGTGGTCGGCTTCGCGCTGTCCGGCAGCCTCTGGCCCGCGCTGGCGGCACTGTGGCTGACCACCGTCGCCGGCACGGTCGCGTACCCGGTCCAGTCCGCGTGGCTGAACCGGCACATCGACTCCCGGTCCCGCGCGACCGTCCTGTCGATGGTGTCGCAGGCGAACGCGATCGGTCAGGTGGCCGGCGGCCCGCCGCTCGGCGCGGTCGGCCGCTCGTCGCTGCGGGCGGCGCTGCTCGCGTCGGGCCTGATCCTCGTCCCGATCCCCGCGCTCTACCTGCGCACCCGGGTCCCGGACGAGGCCGTCACTCGTCGATCTTGATCCGGACGGCTTCGCGGCGGTTGTCGTACGACGACTTGATCAGGCTGGCGACCGTGGTGACGAACAGGGTGCCGATGATGAAGCCGAGCGAGGTCAGGATGCCGATGTGCGGCAGGTGGATCGCGCCGATGTCGTCGATGTGCGAGCCGTGCAGCGCCTCGATGATCAGCTTCACGCCGATGAACGCGAGGATCACCGAGAGGCCGACGTTCAGATAGACGATCCGCTCCAGCAGCCCGCCGATCAGGAAGTACAGCTGCCGCAGGCCCATCAGCGCGAACGCGTTCGCGGTCAGCACGATGTAGGCGTCCTGGGTGAGCCCGAAGATCGCCGGGATCGAGTCGAGCGCGAAGATCACGTTCGCCATCCCGATCGCGGAGATCACGATCACCAGCGGGGTCAGCATCCGGCGGCCGTCGATCCGGGTGGTCAGGTTGGCGCCGTCGTAGTCGTGTGACAGCGGGAGAACCCGGCGCAGCCCGCGCAGTGCGGCGTTCTCCTGGAAGTCCTCGTCGTCGTTCTCGCCCTCGATCGCCAGGCGGACCGCGGTGTAGACCAGGAACGCGCCGAAGATGTAGAACACCCAGCTGGCCGCCGAGATCGCCGCCGCGCCGGCCAGGATGAACACCGCGCGGAGCAGCATCGAGACCACGATGCCGATGTACAGCACCTTGTCCTGCGCCAGGCTCGGGACGGCGAACCGGGCCATGATGATCACGAACACGAACAGGTTGTCGACGCTCAGGCTGTACTCGGTGATGTACCCGGCGACGAACTCGCTGCCCGACTGTCCCGGGCTGAACAGGAACAGGCCGAGCGCGAACAGCCCGGCCAGGCCGACGTAGAACAGCACCCAGCGGGTGGCGTCCTTGATCGTCACGATGTGGTTGCGGCGGGCGATCACGATCAGGTCGAACGCGACGATCGCGAGCAACCCGATGATCGTCAGCACCCAGACGGCTGGGGACATGACAGAGACCATGACGAACCTCCGGACGTCGGCGAACAGCTGCTTGGTCCGGAGGTCTCTCCCACCCGGATGACTCCGGGCCGGCAGCACCGGTTCGGCCGCCCAGGCCTCCCGTGATGACGACGCTGCCGCTTCGGGGATACTCCCCTCCACAAACGCGCCAAGTGTATCGGTACCCGGCGCGTTCGCAGCATGGTATACCGCATACTGGCTGCAGAACTAGATCGGACGCCAATATGAGACATCAATGTCTCATATGAGGTACCATCGTCTCATGGCAGTCGATCGGAACCAGGTCTTGCGGGCCGCTGCGGGCCTCCTGATGCGGAAGTCCACCGCAACCATGGACGAGGTCGCCCGGGCGGCCGGGATCAGCCGCGCCACCCTGAACCGGCAGTTCGCCGGGCGCGACGCGCTGATCCGCGCACTGGAGGAGCTCGGGATCGCCGAGTGCGAGGCCGCCGCGGCGCGGGCCGCCGTCGGCGACGGTCCGGCCCCGGACGCCGTACGGCGCTTGGTCCGCGAGCTGGAGCCGGCCGCCGGGCTGCTCGCGTTCCTGTACTCCGAGAACCAGCTGTTCGAGGGCGACGAGCAGAACGAGGGCTGGGCGCGGCTCGACGCCCGCATGGTCGGCCTCTTCCGGCGCGGCCAGGAGGCCGGCGAGTTCCGGATCGATCTGAGCCCGGTCTGGCTGACCGAGGCGCTCTACGGGCTGCTCGTCTCGGCGGCCTGGGCGATCAGCGAAGGACGCGTGGCCCCCAACGACTTCACGACGAACATCACCGAGCTGCTGCTCGGTGGCGCGACACGGAGACAGGCATGAAGCAGCAAGTGACGCGGCCCGGGCGCTGGCTCGCGCTCGCGGTCCTGGTGCTCGCCGTTCTGCTCGTCGCGGTCGACGCGACCGTGCTCGGTCTCGCGACCCCGTTCCTGTCCGAGGACCTGCAGCCGTCGGGCAACCAGCTGCTGTGGATCGGCGACGCGTACTCGTTCGTCCTCGCCGGACTGCTCGTCTCGATGGGCAGCCTGGGCGACCGGATCGGCCGCAAGCGCATCCTGCTGATCGGCGCGACGGCGTTCGGCGCGATCTCGGTGCTCAACGCGTACGCGACCTCGGCCGAGGTGATGATCCTGGCGCGCGCACTGCTCGGGGTCGCGGGCGCGACGCTGATGCCGGCCACGCTGGCGCTGATCCGCAACCTGTTCCACGATCCGCGCGAACGCAGTCTCGCGATCGGCATCTGGGGCGCCGCGGCGTCGGCCGGGATGGCGATCGGCCCGATCGTCGGCGGCGTCCTGCTGGAGAACTTCTGGTGGGGTTCGGTGTTCCTGATCAACCTGCCGGTGATGGCGGTCCTGGTCGTCGTCGGCGCTCGCCTGCTGCCCGAGTCCCGGAACCCGGCGCCGGGTCCGTGGGACCTGGTCAGCGTCGTGCTGTCGATGATCGGGATGGTCGGGATCGTCTACGCGATCAAGGAGTTCGCGGCGCACGGATTCGACTGGGTCCCGGTCGCCGCGGCCGTGGCCGGTGCGATCGCGCTGTACGGATTCGTCCGGCGGCAGCGCCGGCTCCCGATCCCGTTGCTGGACCTGAGCCTGTTCCGGAGCCGTGGATTCAGCAGCGCCGTCCTCGCCGACCTGCTCACGATCCTCGGGCTGTCGGGGCTGATCTTCTTCCTGTCGCAGTACCTGCAACTGGTGCAGGGGTTGCGGCCGATCGAGGCTGGGCTCGCGGAGTTGCCGGCTGCGATCGGGTCGATCGTCGCCGGTCTGCTCGCGGGACAGGTGGCGCGGCGGTTCTCGGTGCGCGCCGTCGTGGCCGGCGGGCTCGCGGCGATCGGCCTCGCCCTGGCGGCTCTCACCACGATCAGCGCGGACACGGGCTATCCGCTGCTCGGCGCGGCGCTGCTCGCCGTCGGAGCAGGCGCCGGGTTGTCCTTCACCGTGACGGCCGACGTGATCCTGGCCGCCGTACCGAAAGAGGAGGCGGGCGCGGCGAGTGCCGTGTCGGAGACGGCGTACGAGCTCGGCGCGGCGCTCGGTATCGCGCTGCTCGGCTCGATCGTGACCGGGGTGTACCGCAACTTCACCGGCCCCGCGGGCACGCCCGAGGCGGCTCACGAGTCGTTGGGCGGTGCGGTCGAGGCCGCCGCGCAGCTTCCGCCGCAGACCGCCGCCGCCCTGCTCGACGCTGCTCGGGAGTCCTTCGCGCACGGCGTTTCGATCGCGGCCGGCGTGGGTGCCGTCGTCCTGCTGGCCACCGCGGTCGCGGCGTGGTTCCTGCTCCGCGGCCAGCGACTCAGCACCGAACGCTAGGCAAAAAGTTTCCGTTTCTTCGCTGAGCCCTGGGAGATTTCGCCGGATCGGAGTACAAAAGAAGTTCTGTAGGTCTGTCCGCCCCTAGGCCTAGGAGGAACTGTCATGGCCGGATTCAACGGCGAAGCATCCTGGTTCTGTTGCGGAAACGCATGGGGACCCTGTGCGAGCACCGGTCACGGTGCCTGCGGCACGTGCAATTCCGGGAGCTTCCAGCACGCGTGGCCGAACACCTCGGACGCATGCCTGTCGATCACCCGTCCGGATCGCTGCGGGTTCACCGGGATGACCCGGCGTACCTGCGGTTTCCGGCACGCCACCACCAACCTGTGCAACGGAAAACGGGTCGTCACCTCGATCGCGGACTGCGGTCCGCAGACCGACCTGTTCTGCGGTGAACGCGCCTGCTGCGGCGGCACGTGCGCCGCGAACCGCCTGCTCGACCTCACACCGGCCGCGTTCTCCGCGATCGCCAGCCTGAGCGCCGGTCTGATCCCCGCGAACATCGACGTCGGCTGAGGAGTGAGCTGAGATGACTGCAACGATGGATCGCCGCGCCCTGCTCACCCGCGCCGCGCTCGGCGCGACCGGCCTGGTCGCCGCCACCGCGATGGGTTCACTCGCTCCGGAGACCGCGTTCGCGGCCGGTGCGCAGTTCCCCGACGCCGGGCAGCCGGACCCGAACTTCGCCGAAGGCCTGATCATCGGCCGGAACCAGGATCTCCTGCAGGTGCAGGGATCCGACGGCCGGCTGCACCGGATCCAGCTGACCGGCGTGACGAGTGTCTGGAAGCTCCGGCCGACCACGATCGACCAGGCCAAGATCGGCGACGGGCTGTACGCGCGCGGTGTGCTGCTGCCCGACGGGATCCTGGCCGCCGAGGCGGTCTGGGTGAACATCGTCAACCTGACCGTCGCGATCACCTCGATCGGGCGCAACGGCGTCCAGCTCGACCACCACGGGCAGAAGGTCGTCGGGCACGTCCAAGCCGGGACCACCGCGGCCGTGTACAACGGCACGCCGGCGGTGTCCGACCTGTCGATGCTCAAGGTCGGCCGGCACGCCCAGGTGATCGGCGCCTGGCGGCCGGGGACCAACGAGATCGACATCGCCACCATCTACACGTCGAACTGACATGGGCGCCGTAGCGGCTGCGCAGCCGCTCCTGATCGGACTGCTCCTGCTCTGCTCGGCCTACGGCAAGTTCAAGGCCCCCGACCAGGCCGACCGCACCGCCCTGCCGACGCTGGTCGGCGAGTCCCGAGCCAAACCCGTCTACCGGACCGTCGCCACCGTGGAGACCCTGCTGGCACTGGCGCTTCTCCTGCCGCCTTCCTGGGCGGTCGAGGCGTTCGCCGCTGCCGCACTGTCCGTCGGCTTCACCGGATTCCTGATCTACTCGAAGGTCGTCGTTCCCGAGGCCTCCTGCGGGTGCATGAAGGCCTCGGCGAAGCCGGTCGGCTACCGGGCGATCGCCCGCGCGTTGTTGCTCCTGGCAACCGCCGGCCTCGCGACCACGGCAGCCGCCGGCTGGTGGTCGGCCGGTGCGGGATTGCCGGTGCTCGTCGTCGAGGCAGCGGCGTTCGCGATGCTGTCCGCCGAGCTCGACCGGTACTGGCTGCTGCCGTTGCGGCGCTTCCGGATCCGGCTCAGCCACCCGTACGCCGGTACGGCATCCAGCACCACACCACTCGTCGCGACCCAGCGGCGCGTGATCCTCAGCCCGGCGTACCGCGCGGTCGACGGGATGCTGAGCTCCGACATCCACGACTACTGGGACGACGAGGACTGGCGGTTCGTGAGCTACGCCGCCAGGTACGACGGCCGCCGCGCGACCGCCGTCTTCGCCGTACCGCACCAGGACTCCACCCCGTCGGCGATCCGGGTCGCCGTCGTCGAGGAGACGACCGGCCTGACGCTGTACCGCCCGACGGTGCTCGCCACCGCCTAGCAGCCGAGGCCGAAAGCCCCCGCGGACCGTCCGCGGGGGCTTTCGTGCTGTTGACACGGACTCCGATAGTTAGGAAGCTTTCCTAATAGTTCGTCCCCTGCAGCTCCTCCGCCCCGGAACACCAGGAGACCTCATGACACCCCGCTCGCTCTGGGCCGTGACCGCGCTGGCGGTCGCCACGCTCGGACTCAGCTCTCCCCCGTCCGCGACCGCCACTGTCACCGCAACTGCCACCGACTACCAGGCCGAGGACGCGGCCGTCTCGCAAGGCGTGGTCGAGTCCAACCACAGCGGCTACACCGGCACCGGTTTCGTCAACTACGACAACGTCGTCGGCAGCTACGTCGAGTGGACCGTGACGGCCCCGGCCGGCCCGGCCGACGTGACGCTGCGGTACGCGAACGGTACGACGGCCGCGCGGCCGCTGGACTTCACCGTCAACGGGCAACCCGGCGCGGTCGGGATCACGTTCCCGGGGACGGGTGCGTGGACCACCTGGCAGACCAAGACCGTCCGCCTGCAACTCGCCGCGGGTACGAACACGATCCGCGCCCGCGCGACCACCGCCGACGGCGGCCCCAACGCCGACAAGCTGACCGTCACTCCCACCACCGACGACACCACTCCGCCGTCGGCCCCGGGCAATCTGACGGTGAGCGACATCAAGTCGAACGCCGCGACGTTCCACTGGACCGCCGCGACCGACACCGTCGGCGTGGTCCGGTACGAGATCAACCGCGGCGGCAACGTCCTGAAGGTTGTCGACGGCAACACCTTGAGCGCGACCGTGGACACGCTGACGGCGAACACGGCGTACGACATCTCGGTCGGCGCGTTCGATGCCGCGGGCAACGCTTCGCAGCAGAGCAACGTGGTCACGTTCACCACCCCCGGCAGCGGCGACGCGCAGCCGCCGACCGCGCCCGGCAACCTGCGCTCGACCGGCGTCACCGCGAGCAGCGTGTCGCTGGCCTGGGACGCGTCCACCGACAACAGCGGGAGCATCGCCGGGTACGACGTGTACCAGGGCACGGCGAAGGTGGCGTCGACCGGTTCGCTGACCGCGACGGTCACCGGCCTGGCGGCGAACACGGAGTACACGTTCACGGTGAAGGCCCGCGACCCCGACGGCAACGCGTCCGTTGCGAGCAACGCGGTCACGGTACGGACCGCGACCACCGGCGCGGGCGGCATTCCGGCGTACGACAAGGACATCGCGAAGGTCGATCTCGGGTGGAGTGCGGCGTTCCTGCCGGACGGCTCCGCGCTGGTGACCGAGCGGGACCGGTTCGAGGTCCTGCGGGTGACGGCGAGCGGGCAGAAGACGACGCTCGGGAAGGTGCCGGGAGTGGTCACGACGACCGGCGAAGGCGGTCTGCTCGGCCTCGCGCTCTCGCCCAATTTCGCCAGCGACCACTGGGTGTACTTCTACCACACGGCGTCCGGCGACAACCGGATCGTGCGGATGAAGTACGAGAACGGGCAGCTGGGCACGACGTCGTCGCCGGTGCTCACGGGACTCGCGAAGAACCGGTACCACAACGGCGGGCGGATCGCGTTCGGGCCGGACGGGAAGCTGTACGCGACCGTTGGTGACGCCAAGAACTCCGGCAACGCGCAGAACAAGAACTCGCTGAACGGGAAGATCCTGCGTCTCAACCCCGACGGGTCGGCGCCCAGCGACAACCCGTTCTACAGCAGCGGCGGCAACGCGCGGTACGTGTGGAGCTGGGGACACCGGAACCCGCAGGGCCTGGCGTGGGACTCACGCCGTCAGCTGTGGGCGGCCGAGTTCGGCGAGAACAGCCAGGACGAGCTCAACCTGATCCAGAAGGGCGGTAACTACGGCTGGCCGGCGTGCGAGGGCACGATCGGCGACTGCGGCGGGTACATCGCGCCGAAGCGCACCTGGTCGACGGCGCAGGCCGGTCCGAGCGGCGTCGAGATCGTCAACGACTGGATCTACATCGCCGGCGTCACCGGTAAGCAGTTGTGGGTCACGAAGATCAACTCCGCCGGCACGGGCGTCGGCACTCCACAGGCCTTGTTCTCCGGCCGCTGGGGACGCCTGCGCAGCGTCACGCGCACACCGGACGGCGGGCTCTGGCTGACGTCCACCAACAACGACAAGAACGGCGGCACACCGTCGACGATCGACAACGTGATCGTGCGCCTGAAGTTTCCGTAGCCAGGCACCTCACCGCCGTCCGAAGTCGGAGTAGACGGGGATGCCGGTGGTGAGGGATTCCTGGGCGAGGGTGAGGCGGCGGGTCATCGAGGGGCGGAGGCGTGGGGCTGCTTCGTCCAGCGGGAGAAAATAGTGGGCGCGGGCCTCGGTCGGGTCGAGGGTGAGGGTGTCACCGTCCAGGACACCACCGTCGAAGACGAACGCCAGCGAATCGGACCACGGGCCGTGCGCGGGGACCCAGTCGACGACCAGCAGGCGGCCGATGTCCAGGACGAGCCCGATCTCCTCCCGCACCTCCCGGCAGCACGCCTCGTACGGCGACTCGTTCGACTCGACGATGCCGCCGGGGATGTCGAGAGTCGGCTTGTACGTCGGCTCGAGGAACAGGATCCGCCCGTCCCGGTCCCGGATCAGCGCACCCCCGGCGGCGGTCTTCCGCGGCATCCGCGCCGCGATCCCGGGGTTGAACTCCCGCTCCGGCTCACCCTCGGCAGCAAGATCGTCTTGTCGGTTCACCGGTCCAGTGTCGTACGCCCAGCGTTTCTACGTCTGATCCAGTTGGGTGCGGAGGTAGGTGAGTTTGTCGGGGTTGAGGACGGCGCGGATCCTGGCGATGGCGCCGTCGCGGATCTCGGGGACGAGTACGCCGGTGAGGTTGCCGGACTCGTGGACCAGGATCGCGGGCGCGGCGTTGACCTCGATGACGGACAGCCGGGCCGTCAGGGCGCGGGGACCGGCGGCCAGGCCGGCCAGGTAGTGGGCGGCGTTGGAGCGGCCGAAGATCGGTTCGCGGGCCGCGATCGCCTTGCCGCCGCCGTCGGCCCAGATTGCCGCGTCCTCGGTCAGGAGCGCCTCCAGGCCCGTGACGTCGCCGTCCACGGTGGCCGCGATGAAGCGGTCGACCAGGGCCGTCGCGTCCGCGGGCCGCGCCTCGAAGCGTCGCCGCTCGTCGCCGAGGCGGGCGAGCGCGCGGTGGTACAGCTGCCGCGTGTGCCTTTCGTCGACCCCGAGCACCTCGGCGCTGTCCCGGTGCGTGTAGCCGAACGCCTCCCGCAGCACGAAGACCGCCCGCTCCGGCGGGGTCAGCTTCTCCAGCAGCACCAGGAATCCGAGCGACACCGTGTCCCGCCGCTCGACGAGCTCCTGCGGATCGTTGCCCGTAGCAATCGGCTCGGGCAGCCACGGGCCGACGTACCGCTCCCGCCGGGCGCGTGCCGACGTCAGCCGGTTGATGCACAGGTTCGTGACGACGGTGGTCAGCCAGGCGGCCGGCGTCTGCACCGGCCCGTGCCCCGATCGCCAGCGCAGGTACGCGTCCTGCACGACGTCCTCCGCCTCGCTCGCCTCGCCGAGCATCCGGTACGCGATCCCGAACAGCCGCGGCCGCTGCTGCTCGAACTCGGCGACCTCGTCCACGACGCCAATTGTCACGGACGCTCCGCGAACGGGACGAGCTGCTCCCGGTCCCCTTGCCGTACGGCGAGTTCCTGCCGCCAGACGGGGTTGTCGACGAAGTGGTTGTCGAAGCGCTCCGCGGTCGCGAGCACCTCGGCCGGCGACGCCGCACCCCGCCGGATGCGGTCGCCGAGCCGGAAGTACTCGAACCGGTTGTTGCCCGGGGCCTTCACGATCAGCACGTCGGCGCCGGTGTCCATCGGCGTACCCCAGGCGTGGTGCATCAGCGGCGGCACCAGCAGGTAGTCGCCCTTGCGGACGGTCAGGACCTGGTCGCCGGCGAGGATCCGGAGCGCGCCGTCGAGCAGATAGAACATCTCCGGCGACTCCTGGTGGAAGTGCGGCGGCGGGCCGTCGACGCCCGGGCCGAGCGTGGTCCGGACGACGTTCATGATCCCGCCGGTCTGGTCGGCGTCGGCGATCAGCCAGGTCTGGTTCGGCGCCGCGCCGAGCCGCTCGGCACCGGCGCCACGGGTCAGGACTGCGGTCTGGTCTGCGTTCATGCCCACCTGACCAGGCAACCGCCCCGATTCGTGACGACGCCGGACGTGACGGCCGTCACTGCGCGATCGATCAGTTTTCAAGAAGCACCGGAGGTACGGCCGCTCCTAGTGTTTGGAGTACCGACCAGCAGAAAGGCACTCCGATGGCCACCACGAAGAAGAAGTCGTACGACGGGTTCACCGCGGAAGAGCAGGCCGCGATGAAGGAGCACGCGAAGGAGCTGAAGAGCAAGCAGGATCCGGCCGAGGCGCAGGCGGAGAAGATCGCGGGGATGGCCGACGCCGACCGGGTGATGGCCGAGCGGCTCAACGAACTGATCCCGCAGATCGCGCCGGACCTCACCCCGAAGCTCTGGTACGGCATGCCGGGCTGGGCCAAGGACGGCAAGATCGTCTGCTTCTTCCAGGACGCCGCGAAGTTCAAGGCCCGGTACGCCACCTTCGGGTTCAACCCGCCGGCCGCCCTCGACGACGGCGACTTCTGGCCGACCTCGTACGCCCTGCTCGAACTCACCCCGGCCGTCGAGAAGAAGATCGTCGCCCTGGTCAAGAAGGCCGCCGGCTAGACCGCGGCCGGACCCGGGCGGCCGGTCCGGCTTTGCCTGCGTGGCAAAATCTGGCGGGTGCAGATCGGGATGCTGGGGCCGTTCGAGGTGCGGGCCGACGACGGGAGCGTCGTCGACGTGCCTGGAGCGCGGTTGCGCGGGCTGTTGGTCGCTCTGGCGCTCGACGCGGGACGCGTGGTGCCGAAGGCAACGCTCGTCGACTGGATCTGGGGCGAACAGCCCCCGGCGGACGCGGCGAACGCCCTGCAGCGCCTGGTCTCCCGCCTCCGCAAACTGCTGCCGGTCGAGGGGCACACGGACGGTTACCGGCTGCAACTCGACCCGGATGCCGTCGACGCCGTGCGGTTCGAGCGGCTCGTCACCCGCGCGCGCACCGACCAGGACCCGCAGGGCATCCGCCTGCTGCGGGAGGCGCTCGCGTTGTGGCGCGGGCCCGCGATGCAGGACGTCGGCCTGACCGAGAGCGGCGCGTTCGACGCGGCCGTGACCCGGCTGGACGGGCTCCGCCTGACCGCGACCGAGGACCGGTACGACGCCGAGATCACGCTCGGCCACGGCGCGGAACTCGTCACCGAGCTGACCGACCTGGTCGCCGCGCACCCGGTCCGCGAACGTCTCGTCGCCGCCCTGATGCGCGCGCTGGTCGCCTCCGGCCGCGACACCGAGGCGCTGCGCACATACGAGCGCACCCGCGAGATCCTCGCCGACGAACTGGGCGTCGACCCGTCGCCGGAGCTGTCCGCGCTGCACGTCGCGCTGCTCCGCGGCGAGCTGGTCCGACGCGACGAGAAGCGGAACACGAACCTCCGCGAGGAGCTGACGACGTACGTCGGCAAGGAGACCGACGTCGCCGCGGTCCGTGACCTGATCGCCGGGCACCGCCTGACGACGCTGATCGGGCCGGGCGGCTCGGGCAAGACCCGGCTCGCGTCGGAAACCGCCCGGACGGTGCTCGGCGATCTGCCGGACGGCGTCTGGATGGTCGAGCTCGCGGCGATCGGCGCCGACGGGGACGTGGCGCAGGCGACGCTCGGGGCGCTCGCGCTGCGGGACGCGTTGCTCGGCGACGTACCGGACACCGACCCGACCGACCGGGTGGTCGCCGCGGTCCGCGAGCGGGCGATGCTGCTGATCCTGGACAACTGCGAGCACGTGATCGAGTCCGCCGCGACGTTCGCGCACCGGGTGCTCGGCGAGTGCCCGCGGCTGCGGATCCTCGCGACGAGCCGGGAACCGCTCGGTATCACCGGCGAGGCGCTGTGGCCGGTCGCGCCGCTCGCCGTGCCCGCGGACGGCAGCGACATCGACGCGTCGCCGGCCGTCCGGCTGCTGCAGGACCGCGCTCGGACCGTGCGCGCGGACCTCGCGCTCGACCCGGAGACGATGGCCCGGATCTGCCGTGCGCTCGACGGGATGCCGCTGGCGATCGAGCTGGCCGCGGCCCGGCTGCGCACCATGTCGCTGGAGCAGCTCGCCACCCGCCTCGACGACCGTTTCCGCCTGCTGACGGGCGGCAGCCGTACGGCGCTCCCCCGCCACCGCACGCTGCGCGCAGTTGTCGACTGGAGCTGGGAGCTGCTGACCGACGCCGAGCGGTCGGTGCTGCGCAGGCTCGCGGTGTTCTCGGGCGGCGCCGGCCTGGAGGCGGCCGAGCAGGTCTGTGCGGGCGGCGAGGTCGAGTCGTGGGAGGTGCTCGACCTGCTGACCGCGCTGACCGAGAAGTCGCTGGTGGTCACCAAGGACGAGGGCGCGCCGCGGTACCGGCTGCTCGGCACAATCAAGGAGTACGCGCAGCAACGTCTCGAGGAGGCGGGTGAGACCGACTCGGCCCGCCGTACCCACCTCGCGTTCTTCACCGAGCTGGCCGAGACCGCCGACCCGCACCTGCGGCGCACCGAGCAGCTCGAGTGGCTGGCCATCGTCGAGGCCGAGCACGACAACATCGCCGGCGCGATGCGCGGGGCGCTGGCGGCGGGTGACGCGGAGGGCTCGATGCGGCTCGCCGCGGCCGCCGGGTGGTACTGGTGGTTCGCCGGGCACAAGGTCGAGGGCAGCGAGTTCCTGATGGCGGCCCCGGACGTGCCGGGCGAGGCGTCCGACGAGAGCCGCGCCGTCGTGTACGCGTTCGTGGCCAACTTCATGACGTCGGGGCGCGGCCGCGACCAGTTCGACGCCGAGGACTGGATCCGCAAGACCGCGGAACTCAGCCGGCGGGTCGAGAGCCCGCACCCGGCGGTGACCTTGTCGACCGCGCTGGAAGGCCTGCTGCGAGGGGCCGGCTCGTTCGTGTCCACGTTCGAGCCGCTGCTCACCGACAAGGATCCCTGGGTACGGGCGCTGGCGCGGCTGCAGATCGGCAAGATGCGGATCATGCTCGGCGACGGCGACCGGGACGCCGACCTGGCGCTGGCGACCGCGCTGTCCGAGTTCCGCGCGATCGGCGAACGCTGGGGCATGTCGTTCGCGCTCACCGAGCTGGCCGACCGGCTCGCGGTCCGCGGCGAGTTCGCCGACGCGTGCGCGTACTACGAGCAGGCGATCGCGGTCGCCACCGAGGTCGGCGCGATCGAGGACGTCGTCCGGATGCGGTCGCGGCAGGCACAGCTGTACTGGCTGGCCGGCGACCAGGACGCGAGCTCGGCCGCGATGGCGGACGCCCAGCGGCTGGCCGAGCGGGTCGCGTGGCCGGAGGCGCTCGTCGAGCTGGTGTTGTGCAAGGCGGAGCTCGCGCGCTGGCGCGGTGACGCCGAGGAGGCGCGCCGCCGGCTCGACCAGGCGACGGCGATGCTGGGCCGCGAGGCCGAACAGGCGACCCTGCGCGCGACGATCCAGGACGTGCTGGGGTATCTGGCCACGGATCTCGACGAGGCCTGGCAGCACCGCAGCGCGGCGTTCCAGGCGGCGGCCGAGGGCGGACACGTCCCCGGGATCGCCCAGATGCTCGTCGGTATCGCGGATCTGGCGCTGCGTACCGATCAGGACGAGCAGGCCGCGCGGCTGCTCGCGGCGAGTGCCGTCGTCCGCGGTCTGCCGGATCGCTCGAACCCGGATGTGGCCGCGCTGGAGCAGGAGACGCGCCGCCGCCTCGGTGACGCGAGGTTCACCGAGGCGACGGAGGAGGGCCGGCAGGCGAGCTGGCGAGAGCTCGTCGAGGTCACGCTCGCTTCTTGAACGTCGAGGTCGCCCAGACGTAGCCGACCACGGCGATCCCGAGGCACCACGCGAACGCGGCGATCATGTCACCGGTGTGCGGCGCGCCGTTCAGCAGGCCGCGCAGGCTCTCGATGATCGGCGTGAACGGCTGGTACTGCGCGAACTGCTTCACGCCGGGACCCATCTTGTCGGCCGGCACGATCGCGCTGCTGAAGAACGGCAGCATCACCAGCGGCACCGAGGCCAGGCCCGCGGTCTCCGGCGATTTCGCGAACAGGCCGAGGGCAACGGTCAGCCAGCCGGTCGCCAGTCCGAGCAGGACGACGAGACCGATCACGCCGAGCCACTGCGCGAAGCTCGCCGACGGGTCGAAGCCGAGCGCGAACGCGACGCCGATGATCGCGGCGATCGCGATCAGGTTGGTCAGCACGCTGGCGATCACGTGACCGGTCAGCACCGCACCGCGCGGCACGTCCATCACCTTGAACCGGTTGATGATGCCCTTGGTCATATCGGAGTTCACCGCGGTCGCCACGGCGCCGAGTCCGTAGCAGACCGCCAGCAGGAGCATGCCGGGCGTCGCGTAGTCGACGTACGGGACGCCGACGCTGAACGCGTCGCCGAGCATGTAGACGAACATCAGCATCACGACGACCGGCATCAGGACGGCGTTGAACACCGAGGTCGGGTTCCGCGCGATGTGCTTGAGGTTGCGGCGCAGCATCACGATCGAGGGGTTCTTCATTTCGCGACTACCTCCGCGGTGTCGTGCCCGGTCAGGGCGAGGAAAACGTCGTCGAGGTCAGGGGTGTTGACGGAGAACTCGTCGGCGGCGAGCGAATACTCGTCGAGCCGGTCGAGCAGTGCGCGGACGGACTGGGTGCCGCCGTCGCTGGGGACGCGCAGGGTCAGCGCGTCGTCGTCGCGGGTCGAGCCGGGCATGACCGCCGCGGCCTGGTCGAGGTCCTCGACCGAGCCGAAGCGGAACCGGACGTGGGTGCCGGGGATCTGCCGCTTCAGCTCCTCCGGGGTGCCCTGGGCAACCAATCGGCCCTTGTCGAGCACCGCGATCTTGTCGGCCAGCTGGTCGGCCTCGTCCAGGTACTGCGTGGTCAGGAAGATGGTCACGCCGTCGGCCAGCAGCTCGCGGATGATCGTCCACATGGTGCGCCGGCTGCGCGGGTCGAGGCCCGTCGTCGGCTCGTCCAGGAAGATGATCCGCGGGTTGCCGACCAGCGTCATGGCCAGGTCGAGCTTGCGGCGCATACCTCCGGAGTACGTCGCCGCGGACTTGTCCGCGGCCTCGGTCAGGTCGAAGCGCTCCAAGAGCTCGGTGACCGTGCCCTCGGCCGCGCCGGCCGTCAGGTCGACCATCAGCTGGAGGTTCTCGCGGCCGGTCAGCAGCTCGTCCACGGCCGCGAACTGGCCGGTGACGCCGATCGCCGACCGGACCGCCTTGGCGTCGGTCGCGACGTCGTGCCCGGCCACCCGGACCGTACCGCTGTCGGCCTTGGTCAACGTGGTCAGCACGTTCACCGTCGTCGTCTTGCCGGCCCCGTTCGGGCCGAGCAGGGAGAAGACGGTACCCGCGGGGACGTCGAGGTCGATCCCGTCGAGCACGGTCTTGTCGCCGAATGCCTTGCGCAGTCCTGTGACCGCGATCGCCGAAGTTGTCATGGGAACACCTTGGGCGGACGCCCTGACACGCACCTGACACGCCGCCTACACGGTGTCAGTCGCGTGTCCGCGGTCGTCGCAGGGCCCTGTCAGTGCGCGCGGCGAGAGTTGTCGGCAACCGACACCCCAAGGAGTTCAGATGTCCACCTTCACCACCCCCGCGCCGATCTCCGCCACCGTCGACATCATCTTCGGCAACATCACCGTCAAGGCGAGCGACCGCACCGACACCGTCGTCGAGATCCGGCCGACGGACCCCGCCTGGGAACTGGACGTCAAGGCCGCCGAGCAGGTGGTCGTCGAGTTCACCGACAGCAAGCTGCAGGTCAAGCACCCGAAGCTGCGGTCGATCTTCAGCAAGCGGTACGGCGCGATCGAGGTCCTGATCGAACTGCCGACCGGCTCGCAGCTGAACGGCTACACCGCCAAGGGCAAGTACGTCGTCGAAGGCGAGATCGGCTCGTGCGAGCTGAAGACCGCCAACGGTGACATCCGGGTCGGCACGGTGACCGGCAACCTGCGCGCCAAGTCGGCCACCGGCCACATCAGCGTCGACGCGGCCGGCGCCGAGGTGAACGCCCGGACCGCGAGCGGCGACATCCGCGTCGGCGCCCTCGGCACCGGCTCCGTCGACCTCTACACCGCCACCGGCGAGGTCGCGATCGGCGTCCCCGCCGGCACCGCGGCCGCCCTGGACGCGCACACCTCGGTCGGCCGCGTGTTCAACCACCTGGACACCGCCGACGCCACGACCCGCACTGTCCCCGTCCGCGCCCGCACCCACGGCGGCAACATCACCCTCACCCGCGCCTGACGTGCATTTTGGACAGGACGTCTCGGGTAGCACCTAGTGCACCTGAGCGTCGACTCGTCTGCGCGTACAGCGTCTCACCGGTGCACTACCTGTCGAGCTGCACACCGTCGTCCATCCGGTCGGCGGCGAGGGAAGCGAGGAGGCGGAGTTTCTCCGCGGACGGGGACCCCGGTTCGGCGGTGTAGACGAGGAGGACGAGGCCCGGTTCGGCCGTGATCGCGAGCTCCTCGTAGACGAAGGTGAGGTCGCCGACGGCGGGGTGGTGGAAGCGCTTGGTGCCGCTGCCGTGGGTGCGGACGTCGTGCGCGCCCCACAGCCGCCGGAAAGTCTCGCTCTGGGTGGAGAGTTCGCCGACGAGGTCCTGCAGGGCACGGTCGTGGGGGTCGCGGCCGGCCTCGGCGCGCATGATGCCGACGCACATGCGCGCGAACAGGTCCCAGTCCGGGTAGAAGTCGCGCGAGGCCGGATCGAGGAACTGGAAACGGGCCAGGTTCGGCGTCCGGCCGCCCGAGCCGATCACCGGCGAGTAGAAGACCCGGCCGAGAGCGTTCGTCGCCAGCAGGTCCTGCGCCGGGTTGCGGACGAACGCGACCCCGTCCGTGATCGCCTCCAGCGCCCACCGCAGGCTCGGCCGGGCGGCCGACTGCGCGGAGGCTCGGCGGCGACGGCGCCCCGAGGCCGGAATGCCGTCGGCCGCGCGCGCCAGATCGAGCAGGTGCGCGCGTTCGGTCTCGTCCAGCCGGAGCGCCTGCGAGATCGCCTCGAGCACCGAGGCGGAGGCTCCGGCGATCGTCCCGCGTTCGAGCTTCGCGTAGTACTCGACGCTCACGCCCGCGAGCGTGGCCACCTCGCTGCGGCGCAGACCGGCCACCCGGCGCTGCCCGACCGCGGGAAGGCCGACGTCCGACGGGGTCAGCTTCGCCCGTCGTGAGGTCAGGAACTCACGGACCTCGGCCTTGTTGTCCATGACCTCGACAGTACCGGCGCGGAACCTTCCGAGGGATGTACTGCCGGTACACCTCTCGAGCGTGACTTCTCCGGCCCGTCCCCCGGCGCTTGCATGGAGTCATGCCCCTCACCGCCACGCGGCCGACCGACCGTGACACGGCCTTGACCGCCACGGTGCTCGCCTCGGTCGTGCTGATCACCGCGATCGCGCCGCTGGCCACCGACACGTACGTGCCGGCGTTCCCGTTGGTGGCCCGCGAGCTCGGCACCGGCGCGACCGAGGTACAGCTGACCCTCACCACGTTCTTCGTCGGTATGGCGGCGGGCCAACTGCTCGGCGGTCCCTTCTCGGACCGGATCGGCCGGCGTCGCCCGATGCTGATCTCGCTCGTCGTACTGACCGCGGCCTCCGTCCTGTGCGCCTTCAGCCCGACGATCGGCGTTCTCATGGTCGCCCGGCTGCTGCAGGGGTTCAGCGGCGGCTGGGCGATGGTCATCGCCCGCTCGATCGTCGTGGACCTGACGTCGGGGGATGGGCTGGTCCGGGCGATGAACGTGGTCGCCGGTGTCGCAGGGATCGCGCCGATCGTCGGGCCGCTGCTCGGCGCGGCCGTCCTGCGCTTCTCACACTGGCGGGTGTCGTTCTGGGTCGTCGCGGGACTGGCCGCGTTGATGGTGGTGACAGTCGCAGTCGGCGTACCGGAAACCCTCCGGCAGCGCGGCGAGCCGTTCACGAGTGCGGTACTGCGGAACCGCGGGTTCACCGGCTACCTGGTGGTCTTCGCCTTCTCGATGGGCACGATCTTCGCGTACGTCGCGACGTCGGCCTTCGTGCTGCAGTCGATGAACGGCCTCTCCCCCGTCGCGTACTCGGTGGACTTCGCCCTCAACGCCGTCGGGCTGACCGTCGCCACCTTGATCTCCGCCCGGCTGGCCGATCGCGTCCCGACACGACAGGTCGTCCTGATCGGGCTGGCGGCGACCGGTGCCGCCGGCGTGACGTTGCTCGGAGGCGCTCTCGCGGGCATGCCGCTGCCCGCGGCGTTGATCGGCTTCTTCGTCCTGATGACCGCTCAAGGACTGGTCGGCCCGAACGCCGGCGCGCTCGCATCCGCCCACGTACCGGAGCATCCCGGCACCGGCTCGGCGTTGCTGGGCTTCCTGCAGTGGTGCATGGCGGGCGTCGTCGCTCCGCTCGCGGGCCTCGGCGGAGAGCGGAGCGCCGTACCCATGGCGGCCATCGTGCTCGCCCTCACCGCCCTTTCCCTGTTCGCACTGATCACCAACCAGAGAGGTTCCCACCCATGCGTGGAGTCATGATGTACGGTCCCGGCGACGTTCGCGTCGAGCACCGGCCCGACCCGGCGATCGAGCAGCCGACCGACGCGATCATCCGGCTGAGCGCCACCTGCGTCTGCGGTTCCGACCTGTGGCCGTACCGCGGCCACGACCAGCTCGACGGCCCGACGCCGATGGGCCACGAGTACGTCGGGGTTGTCGAGGAGATCGGTTCCGAGGTCCGCACGGTCAAGCCCGGTGACTTCGTGATCGGCTCGTTCTTCGCCTCCGACAACACGTGCGAGATCTGCCAGTCCGGATACCAGTCGCGGTGCGTGCACGCCGAGCTGATGGGTGCCATCGGCACCCAATCGGAGCTGGCCCGGGTTCCGCTCGCGGACGGCACGCTGGTCGCCACCGCCGGGATGCCCGACGCCGATCTGATCCCGTCCTTCCTGGCAGCGTCCGACGTTCTCGGCACCGGCTGGTTCGCCGCCGTGGCGGCAGCAGCCGGCCCGGGCAAGACGGTGGCCGTTGTCGGCGACGGCGCGGTCGGGCTCCTCGGCGTACTCGCCGCGAAGCAGCTCGGCGCCGAGCGCATCATCGCGATGAGCCGCCACGAACCCCGGCAGCAGCTGGCCCTGGAGTACGGCGCGACCGACATCGTCACCGAGCGCGGCGACGCGGGCGTCGCGCGGATCAAGGAGCTCACCAACGGGTACGGCGCGCACAGCGTCATCGAGGCCGTCGGCACCCAGGAGGCGATGATGCAGGCCATCCGCGCGACCCGGCCCGGCGGCCACGTCGGTTACGTTGGCGTGGCCCACGAAGTGGCGCTACCGGGCGACGAGCTGTTCTTCTCCGGCGTTCACCTGCACGGCGGTCCCGCGCCGGTCCGCCAGTACCTGCCGACGCTGATCGACCTGATCTCCCGCCGGGTGATCGACCCCGGCAAGGTCTTCGACCTCACCCTCCCCCTGGCCGACGCCGCCAAGGCCTACGAGGCCATGGACCAGCGCCAGGCGATCAAGGCGCTGCTGCAGCCCTGACGACGCGGAGCCCGGCACGGAGCGTGAGCGTCAGCTCACCGTCGAAAAGCGAGGTGAATTTTGTCGGAGTGTTGACGGAATAATTCCGGGTTCCTACCGTCGCCAGCGTGCAGACGTTTCCAGGAGTGCAGGCGCTGGTACGGAGGACCCACGAGGAGCGGGTCCTCCAGGTTTTGCGTGAGCAGGGGGCGCTGAGCCGGAACCAGATCGCCCGCGCGGTCGGACTGTCCCGCACGACGCTGTCGGAGATCACCGGGAGCCTGCTGCAGCGCGGCGCCATCGTGGTAACCGATACCGACGCGGCGCACCGGGAGGGCAGCGGGCGTCCGGCCGAGCGGCTGGGGCGCTGGATCCGGCCTCCGGCCAGTTCATGGGCGTCGACTTCGGGCACCGCCGCGTGCACGTCGTCGTGGCCGACGCCTCGCACGAGATCGTGGCGTCGGGCTCCGACCGGTACGACGACCGCGTGGACTGGCCTACCCGGCTCGACGTCGCGTTCCGGCTGGTGCAGCGGTTGAGCGACGAGTACGGCGTCCACTACGGCGCGTTGCAGGGCGTGGGCATCGGGATCCCCGGCCCGTACTCGGGCAAACCGGGCGTGCGCGACTACCCATCCCACGGGGCGTCCGCCGACGGTTTTCACCAGGCCTCGGTCGACGAGGCCTTCTGCGAGCGGTTCGGCGCGCCGGTGATCGTCGACAACAACACCCGGCTGGCGGCGCTCGCGGAGGCGATCTTCGGCGAGAAGGCGATCGAGAACCTCCTCTACGTCCGCCTGTCCGACGGCGTCGGCGGCGGCCTCGTCGTCGGCGGCCGCCTGGTCTCCGGATCGGCCGGTCTGGCGGGCGAACTCGGCCACGTCACCGTCCGCGCCGACGGCAACTCCTGCCGCTGCGGCAAGAACGGCTGTCTCGAGACGATCGCTTCGGTCCCCGCGATCCTGGCCGCCTGCCGCGCCGCCGGGCTGCCGGTCGAGAGCCTCGACGACCTCGCGGCCGCGGTCGCCCGTTCGCATCCGCTGGCCGACCGCGTACTGCGGGATGCCGCCGCCGCGGTCGGCCGAGTCCTCGCCGCTGTCGCGATGGCGCTCAACCCCGCCGAGATCGTGATCGGCGGCGAGATCACCCGGATCGCGCCGGTGATCGTCGCGCAGGCCGCCGCCACCGTCGCCTACGAACTCTTCCCGGGCGCCGCCTCCCCCGGCGTCCGCGCGGCGCGCCTCGCCGACGACGACGGCGCGCTCGGCGCCCTCGCCGCGGTGTTCCACAGCTCGCCGCTGCTGGCGGGCTACCCAGAGACGCCGGCGCCCGCCGGCCCCGGTTCGCGGGCGGCGATCCGCCCGCGGCAGACCCGAGGAGTGGCCGATGGCCGTGATCAGTGACCAGACCGCCCGCGGCGCCAAGCCGCGCGACCGCGCGGGAGGGCGAACGCGCACCCGAGCCGGTGGTCTTCTTCTGCTGCTGAACGCGGTGTCGGTCGGGCTCGGCATCGCGGTGTGGTGGGCGCTGGCGCTCGCCGGGCTGAAGCTGCCGACGCCGCCCGAGGTCGTCGCGCAGGCGATCACCCTGATCGGCAACGGGACGCTGGGCAAGGACGTCCTGGCCAGCCTGACGCGGGTGCTGATCGGCTTCGCGCTCGGCACCGCCGCGGCGATCCCGGTTGGCTTCCTGATGGGCTGGTACGCCGTGGTGCGCGGATTGGTCGAACCGTGGATCCAGTTCTTCCGCACCGTCCCGCCGCTGGCGATCATCCCGCTGGCCATCGTGCTGATGGGGATCGGCGAGGCGCCGAAGATCTTCGTGATCTTCCTGGCCGCGTTCCTGGCCTGCGTGATCTCGACGTTCCAGGGCGTGGTCAACGTCGACCGCACGCTGATCAACGCGGCCCGGGTGCTGGGCGCCAAGGACGCCGGCATCTTCGCCCGCGTCGTGGTGCCGGCCTCGACGCCGTTCATCCTGGTCGGCATGCGGGTCGGCCTCGGATCGGCCTGGGCGACCCTGGTGGCCGCCGAGCTGATCGCCGCCCAGCAGGGCCTCGGCTTCCGGATGCAGAACGCGCAGCTCTACTACGACCTGCCGACGATCTTCGTCGGCCTGATCTCGATCGGCATCCTCGGCCTGCTGATGGACCGGATCCTGCTGACCGCCGAACGCAAACTCACCGGATGGCAGGAGCGCCGATGAAGATCTCCGTCCAGTCCGTGACCAAGACCTTTGCCCTGGGCAAGGACACGTTCACGGCGCTCGACCAGGTGTCGCTGGACATCGCCGCCAACGAGTTCATCACCGTGGTGGGCCCGTCGGGGTGCGGCAAGAGCACGCTGATGAACATCCTGGCCGGCCTGGAGGAACCGACCTCGGGGCGGGCGCTGGTCGACGGCGTACCGGTCGAGGGGCCTGGGCCGGAGCGCGGCGTGATCTTCCAGCAGTACGCGCTCTTCCCCTGGCTGACCGTGCGCAAGAACGTCGAGTTCGGCCTCAAGACCGCGGGTGTCGGGAAGGCCGAGCGCCGCGAACGGGCGCAGCACTTCATCGACGTGGTGGGGCTCGGCGACTTCGCCGACGCGCTGCCCAAGATGCTGTCCGGCGGGATGCGGCAGCGCTGCGCGATCGCCCGCGCGTACGCCGTGAACCCGTCGATCCTGCTGATGGACGAGCCGTTCGGCGCCCTGGACGCGCTCACCCGGGTGAAGCTGCAGGAGCAACTGCTCGACACCTGGAGCCAGGAGCAGCGCACGGTCCTGTTCATCACCCACGACGTCGATGAGGCGGTCTTCCTGGCGAACCGCGTCATCGTGATGGCCGCGCGGCCCGGGCGGATCTACGACGTGATCGACGTCGACCTGCCCTACCCGCGGTCGGAGGAGTTCCGGCTCAGCGCCGAGTTCGCCGACCTGCGCAACCGCGTCTGGCACTCCGTCTACCACCAGGACGGCCGCACGGCCGCCGAATCCACCGTCACCGTTCGATCCTAAGGAACCTCATGTCTGTCTCACGCAAGCTCTCGGCCCTCGCCGCCGGGGCCGTTGCTCTCACGCTCGCGCTCGCCGGCTGCGGCGGGTCGGACGACAAGGCGGCCGACGGCGGCCCGCTGCAGGAGGTGAACTTCGGCTACATCGCCGACTACAACGGCACCAGCCTGCTGGCGATCGCGAACGACCAGAAGCTCTGGCAGCAGCACGGTCTGAAGGCGAGCACCAAGGTGTTCACGAACGGCCCGCTGCAGATCCAGGCGCTCGGCACCGGCGACCTCGACTTCGGCTACATCGGCCCGGGCGCGTTCTGGCTGCCGGCCTCCGGGCAGGCGAAGGTGATCGCGATCAACACGCTCGGCAACGCCGACCGGGTGATCGCCCGCTCCGGGACCACGTCGATCGACCAGCTGCGCGGCAAGACTGTCGGCGTACCGGAAGGCACGTCGGGTGACATGATCCTGACGCTGGCGCTGCAGAAGGCCGGGATGACGAAGAGCGACGTCAAGGTCGTGAACATGGACGCCTCGACGATCGTGTCGGCGTTCGCGTCGAAGAAGATCGACGCGGCCGGCTTCTGGTACCCCGCGATCGGGACGATCAAGAAGCAGGTCCCGGACCTGACCGAGCTCGCCAAGAACTCCGACTTCGAGGCGCAGGTCTCGTTCCCGACCGCGTTCGTGGCCGGTAACGACGTCGTGTCCGGCCAGAAGGACAAGACTGAGAAGACGATCGCCGTCCTGCGCGACGCGATGGCCTACCGCTCCGCCAATCCGGACAAGTCGATCGAGCTGACCGCGAAGATGCTCAACGTGCCGGTCGACCAGGTCAAGGCCGACGCGGGCAACGTCAAGGTGCTGTCGGTCGACGAGCTGGACGCCAAGACCAAGGACGGCACGATCGACAAGTGGCTGAACGGGATGGCCGACTACTTCGTCCAGGCCGGCAAGCTGAAGTCCAAGACCGACCCGAAGACGTACTACACCGGCGACCTGTTCACCGCGGCACGTTCCGGCTCGGTGGCGAAGTGACCGAGCCGACGAACATCCTCTTCCTGATGACCGACCAGCACCGGGCGGACACGCTCGGTGCCTACGGCAACCAGTTGGGGACCACCCCGAACCTGGACGAGCTGGCCCGGACCGGGACCCGCTTCGACCGGTGGTACACGCCGACGGCGATCTGTACGCCGGCCCGGGCCAGTCTGCTCACCGGGCAGGCGCCGTTCCGGCACAAGCTGCTGGCGAACTACGAGCGGAACGTCGGCTACCTCGAAGACCTGGGCGAGGGCACCTTCACGTTCTCCCAGGCGTTGCGTGACCGCGGGTACAACTGCGGGCTGATCGGCAAGTGGCACGTCGGCACCGACAAGTCGGCCGGCGACTTCGGCTTCGACGGGCCCGACCTGCCGGGCTGGCACAACCCGGTCGATCACCCGGACTACCTGGCGTACCTGGCGGAGCGGGACCTCCCGCCGTACGAGATCTCGGACCGGATCCGCGGCACGCTGCCGAACGGCGGGCCGGGCAACCTGCTCGCCGCCCGCCTGCACCAGCCGGTGGAGGCGACGTTCGAGCACTACCTGGCGACCCGGGCGATCGAGATGCTCGAGCGGTACGCCGCGGACGGCGGGAAGCCGTTCTTCCTGGCGCTGCACCTCTTCGGGCCGCATCTGCCGTACATCTTGCCGGACGAGTACTTCGACCTGATCGACCCGGCGGACGTCGAGCTGCCGCGGTCGGTGGCGGAGACGTTCCAGGGCAAGCCGATGGTGCAGAAGAACTACAGCGCGCACTGGACGTTCGACACGATGCCGATCGAGACCACGCGCAGGCTGATCGCGATCTACCAGGGGTACGTCGCGCTGATCGACTTCGAGCTCGGCCGGGTGCTGGACGCGATGCGACGGCTCGGGCTCGCCGACGACACGTCGGTGTTCTTCACCTGCGACCACGGGGAGTTCACCGGCTCGCACCGGCTGCACGACAAGGGGCCGGCGATGTACGAGGACATCTACCGCACGCCCGGTCTGCTCCGGGTGCCCGGGCAGCCGGAGGGCGTCGTACGGAACGAGTTCGTCAGCCTGCTCGACTGCACCGCGACGATCCTCGAACTGGCCGGGGCCGACCCGAAGAACGCGGTCGACTCGCGGAGCCTGCTGCCGCTGGTGGGTGGCGAGCCGGCCGAGTGGGACGACGACATCGTCTGCGAGTTCCACGGACACCACTTCCCCTATCCGCAACGGATGCTGCGCACGGACCGGTACAAGCTCGTCGTGAATCCGGACTCGGTGAACGAGTTGTACGACCTGGAGCTCGACCCGGACGAGTTGCTCAACGTGTACCAACACCCGGAGCAGGCCGGCGTACGGTCGCAGCTGATGCGGCGGCTGTACACGGTGCTGCGCGAGCGGGGCGACAACTTCTACCACTGGATGACGTCCATGTACGACGTGGGCGACGTCGGCTACGACCCGACGATGAGCGGCCTCGACGAGACGACCTACCAGAAGTAACGCGCCGCGGGGCCCTCTCAGTGAGAGGGCCCCGCGTTCTAATCAGGCGTTCTTCCGCCGCTGCACGTAGAGGCGGTTGGTGTCCGGGCCGGTCCACTCCATCCGGACGACGCCTGGTATGGCGGCGTCGCCGGCGCGGGCCGGATCCGCCCAGTAGCCGGCGGCCGGGTTGCGGAAGAACGTCGCCCACAAACGGCCGGCGGCGTCGGTGAAGATGTTGTTGTGGCCGGCACCGACACCGGCTGTCCACCTGTGTGAGTACGGGCCTTCGAAGTGGTCGGAGACCGCCATGATCAGGTCGTACTGGTACTGGACACGGCCCGGCGCCGGCGGGTCGTAGGCGTTCCGGGCGGTGCCGTCCGGGTTCGTCGACGCCCGGTCCCAGGCGGCGTGCAGGAGGTAGTACTTCCCGCCGTGCTTGAAGACGTACGCGCCCTCCAGGTACGGCTCGGGCGTGTACGGGCTCTGCTGGAACGCCGGCAGACCGGTCGTCGGGACGATGTCCTCCATGTCGTCGCGGAACTGCGCGTAGAGGTTGTTGTGCAGGACGAGCCAGGCCTGGTCGCCCTCGGAGTACAGGCCGCCGTCGATGTGGTGGTACGCGCCGGGCAGGATGAAGCCCGGTCCGCCGATGAAGGAGTCCCCGAACGGCTTATTGAGGTTGCCTTCGGCCAGGCGGTACGGTCCTTCGACGCCACCCTCGCTGATCAGCAGGAACGAGCCGACCTTGCGGGAGTGATCGCCCATGCAGGCCACGATGTACCAGGTGTCGCGGAAGTAGTGCAGCTCGGGCGCCCAGGCCTGGCCGCGCTTGCCGAACTGGGTGTCGTACCAGTACTCCTGCCACGGCGCGACGACGGTGCGGCCGGGCGTGTTCTCGCCGACGAACTCGGGCGACCAGACCTTGCCCCGCTCGGCGTCGGGCCGGATCCCGGTCGTGTCGGCGAGTTTCCACGGCCCGTGCAACGAGGGCGCTGTCCAGACGAAGATGCCGTCGTTCCACGGTCCGGCCGCGGGTAGGCCCGGTACGCGCGTCGTACCTGTCGCGACGTACAGCGGGCGGCCGTTGACCTTGAAGCAGTTCACGTAGGTGTCGCGCATCCACACCCGGCCGAGCTCCGCGTCGCGCGGCCGCAGCTCGAGCGGCAGCACGAAGGAGTTGTCGTCCCGCGGCCACAGATCCAGCCGCGTGTCGGCCGCGCCGTACGGCTCGGGCTGGGGCCAGGCCGCCGGGTACCGCCCCGCATCCGCGTACGCCGCCGTGGAAGGGAGCGCCGCCGCGCCGACAACCCCCGCCAAACCGCCGAGAACCGTTCTCCTGTTGATCTCCATGCGCGCACGCTAATCAGACTCATTTCAACGGTGAAGTACCGGCAAAAAGGTTCATGATGAGCGGTGTGAGACCAGCCTTGCCGGAGCTTGCGGCGACGTACGAGGGCACCCGGCGCGGGTACGAGCGCACCGTGCGTCTCGGCCACGGATCGCCGCTGTGGACCTTCGCCTCCACGGAGGTCCTGCGCTGGGGCGTGAAGACCCGCAGCGGCTTCTCCGTCGAGTCCGCCGTCGTCGACCGCGTGACTCCTGGAGACCGCTACTGGCTGGTCGCCCACCTGGGCCCGTTCCGCGTGCACGAACCCGTCGAGATCCTCGAGGTCGTCGACGAGCCGAGGCTGAAGGGCTTCACCTACGGCACGCTCAGCGGGCATCCGGTCCGGGGCACGGAGACCTTCCTGGTCGAGCGGCGGCCGGACGGCTCCGTCCAGCTGACGATCCGCTCCCGAACCCAGGCGGCGCCCGGCGCGTGGCGAGTCGCCTACCCCGTCGCGCTCCTCGCCCAGCGGTTCTACCGGAGGCGCTATTTCCGGGCTCTTTCGCGGTGATGTCAAGGTGGGGTGGTTGGCTCCGACCTTCTTGTGAGGGCGCCGGGAGGCGGTGCCGGTGATGTGAAGGAGCTGCAGATGTCCGAGGTGCGGGTTCACAACTTCGCGATTTCGCTGGACGGGTACGGCACGGGTGACGGCCAGTCGCTCAAGGCGCCGTTCGGGCATGCCGGGGAGCGGCTGCACGAGTGGCTGGTCGGAACGCGGTTCTTCCACGCCGCGGACGGGCTGCCCGGCGGCACGCTCGGCGTCGACAACGCGTACGCCGAGCAGCACGATCCGGGGATCGGGGCCGAGATCATGGGCGCCGGCAAGTTCGGCCCGCCCGGCTGGCAGGACGACCCGGACTGGAAGGGCTGGTGGGGCCCGAACCCGCCGTTCCACTCACCGGTCTTCGTCCTCACCCACCGCCCGCGCGCGTCGGTCGAGATGGAGGGCGGTACGACGTACCACTTCGTCGACGCGACCCCGGCCGAGGTGCTCGAGCAGGCGAAGGCCGCGGCGAACGGCGCCGACGTCCGCGTCGGGGGCGGGGCCACCGTCGTACGGGACTTCCTCGCCGAAAGCCTGATCGACTACCTGCACGTCGCGCAGGTCCCGATCGTGCTCGGCCGCGGCGTGCGGCTGTGGGACGGCCTGGAGGCGCTCGACGACAGGTACGCCGTCGAGGTGGTCGCGTCCCCGAGCGGTGTCACGCACCTGACGTTCACCCTCAAGAAGGCCTGAGACCTACCGGGCGGCGGGCACGTGCACGGTGGCCCGCAGCCCGCCGCCGATCCGCGGCATCAGCGCCAGGCTCCCTCCGTGGGCGCGGGCGATGGTGTTGACGATCGCCAGGCCCAGCCCGACGCCGCCGTGATCGGTGCGGGTCCGCTCGGCGCCGCGCTGGAACGGCTCGATGAGCGTGGCGACCAGCCGCAGCGAGAGCTCCTCGCCGGTGTTCTCGACGACCAGCTCCGCGGTGCCGGAGCGAACGCCGGTCGTGATCCACACGGTGCCGTGGTCGGACAGGTTGTGCACGATCGCGTTGTGCAGGAGGTTCGTCGTCAGCTGCAGCAGCAGCGCACGCGAGCCGTCGGCCATGGCGATGCCGCCGGAGACCTCGATCGTCAGACCGCGCTTCTCGGCGAGCGGCAGCAAGGTTTCGACGGCCTCCTCCACCAGCAGCGACAGGTCGACAGGCTCCGGCGTGAACGACCGCTGGTCGGCGCGGCTGAGCAGGAGCAGCGCCTCGGTGAGGTCGATCGCGCGGTTGTTGACGGCCCGGAGACGGTCGACGAGGACGCGGTTGTCGCTGTTCAGGTCGTTACGGGCGACGTCGAGCAAGGTCTGGGTGATCGCCAGCGGCGTACGCAGCTCGTGCGACGCGTTGGCCGCGAACCGCTGCTGCTCACTGACATGCGCTTCCAGCCGCGCCAGCATCGTGTCGAACCCGTCGGCAAGCTCGCGGAACTCGTCGCTCGGCCCGGGGAGCCGGATCCGGTGCGAGAGCGACCCGGTCGCGGCCAGCCTGGTGGCGTCGGTGATCCGGGTGAGCGGGGCGAGCATGCGGCCGGCCAGGAGCCACCCGCCCGCGAGACCGAAGATCAGCAGGACCAGGAGCACGACGCCGGCCCGCGGCGCGAACGTGCGCAGCAGCACGGAGCGGACCGGGAAGACGCCGTCGTCGATCCCGTCGGGCACGATGAGCATCGCCCGATCGGGCACGTACCGCAGCAGGAACGCCCAGACGGCAGCCAGCAGCAAGGCGCCGGCCAGCATCAGGAATCCCGCGTAGGTGAGCGTGAGTTTGAGCCGGACGCTCAGCCCGGGCTCCCTAACCATGCTTCGGCCCCGTGTCGATGCGATAGCCGGCACCGGCCACTGTCGCGATCAGCCACGGCTCACCGAGGCGTTTGCGCAGCGCCGAGACCGTGATCCGTACGGCGTTCGTGAACGGATCGGCGTTCTCGTCCCAGGCTCGTGCCAGGAGGTCCTCGGCGCTGACGACACCGCCCTCGGCGGAGACCAGCACTTCGAGTACGGCGAACTGCTTGCGGGTCAGCGCGACGTACCGGCCGTCGCGGTAGACCTCGCGGCGGAACGGGTCCAGGCGCAGCCCCGCGATCTCCCGCACCGGCGGGCGGTTGTGCGCGCGCCGCCGGTCGAGGGCGCGCAGACGCAGCACGAGCTCCTGCAGCTCGAACGGCTTGGTCAGGTAGTCGTCGGCGCCGAGCTCGAACCCGGACGCCTTGTCGTCGAGCCGGTCCGCGGCGGTCAGCATCAGGATCGGCAGACCGCTGCCGGAGGCAACGATCCGCTTGGCGACCTCGTCGCCGGACGGGCCCGGGATGTCGCGGTCGAGAACGGCGATGTCGTAGGTGTTGATGCTCAGCAGCTCCAACGCGGTGTCGCCGTCACCGGCCACATCCGCGGCGATCGCCTCCAGGCGCAGGCCGTCGCGGATGGCGTCGGCCATCTCGGGTTCGTCCTCCACAATCAGCACCCGCACATCCTCGATAGTACGAGGCGGCACATATCGCGCACGTATCGAAAACCGGATACGCGCCGGCAACACCGCGCCGATTTGACTGGCCACATGTCCGTCAGCGCACCGGCACCAGGCCGCCGTACCCGACTGTCGATCCGCGCGGCCCTCGTCGTCGCGAACGTGGCGATCATCGGCGTGTTCGTCCATCAGACGCTGGCGTTCCCGTCGTTCTCGGCCGGCGCCGCCCTCGGCGAGGCGGACGGCGCCGTACCCGAGGGTCTGACGGTCTTCGACGACCACATCCCGGCGGTCGGCAACCTCGACCCCGCCCTGCTCGGCGCGCTGCGCCGGGCCGCGACGGACGCCGGGAACGACGGGGTCAAGTTCTACGTCAACAGCGGGTGGCGCACACCGGCGTACCAGGAGCAGCTGTTGCGGGACGCGGTCTCGAAGTACGGCTCGATGGAGGAAGCGGCCCGCTGGGTCGCCACGCCCATCACGTCCCCGCATGTTCTGGGGCAGGCGATCGACATCGGGCGCTCCGACGCCACGGCCTGGCTGGCCGAGCACGGCGCGCGGTACGGGTTGTGCCAGATCTACGACAACGAGCCGTGGCATTACGAGCTGCGGCCCGAGGCCATCTCCCGCGGTTGCCCGCCGCGGTACGCCGACCCGACGCACGACCCGAGGATGCAGGGGTGACGCTGAGCGTCACGCCGATCAGCTCTGCCGAGCACCTCGCGTACATCGGCACGCAGCGGTCGGCCAGCTTCCTGCAGACGCCGGCGTGGGGCCGTGTGAAGACCGAGTGGCGGAGCGAGTCCCTCGGCTGGTATGACGGCCCGCGGCTCGTTGGGGCCGGGCTGGTTCTGCATCGGCCGGTACCGCGGCTCGAACGGCATACGCTGGCCTATCTGCCCGAGGGGCCGTCCATTGATTGGACCGGTGATCTCAGCGGGTGGCTCGATCCGCTGGCGGCATACCTGAAGGCGCAGGGGGCGTTCGCGATCCGGCTTGTGCCGCCGTTGCGCACGCACAGTTGGAGCGCCGATCAGGTCAAGGCGGGGATCGCCGATCCGGAGGTTGGGCGGCTTACCGAGGTGCCTGGTGCCGTTGATGCTATGGGCGCTCGCGTGACGAGCCAGCTGAGTGCGGCGGGGTGGTTGCCGCAGAGCCCGGAGGACGGGTTCGGCGCGGGTCAGCCGCAGTTCAAGTACGAGGTCCCGCTGGCCGGGCGGAGCGAGGACGACGTACTCAGGGGGATGAACCAGCTTTGGCGTCGCAACATCAAGAAGGCGGCCAAGGCGGGTGTCGAGGTCACGGTCGGGGACGACCTGAAGGCGTTCCACGATCTGTACGTCCATACGGCTGCGCGCGATCACTTCATGCCCCGGCCGCTCGCGTACTTCGAGACCATGTTCGCGGCGATGAGCGCTGAGGATCCCGAGCGGATCAAGCTCTACCTGGCACATCATTCCGGTGACCTCGTCGCCGCCACGATCCTGGTCCGGATCGGCGCGTACGCGTGGTACTCGTACGGCGCCTCCGCGACCGAGAAACGCGACGTCCGCGGCTCGAACGCCTGCCAGTGGGCAATGATCCGCGACGCATTGGCGGCCGGGTGCGACGTCTACGACCTGCGCGGCATCACGCCCACGCTCTCCGCCGACGATCCGCACGTCGGGCTCATCCAGTTCAAGGTCGGCACCGGCGGCCAGGCGGTGCGGTACGTCGGCGAGTGGGACCTGCCGCTGCGGCCGGTGATGTACCGCGCCTTCGACCTGTACATGAGGCGACGCGAACACCTGAGAAGCAAGCGGAAATAGCACGATGATCAGCGACTGGCACCACCTGCTCGGCACCTACACCGGCGTAGCGCTGCTGACCGCCGCAACCGCCCCACTGGCCATACTCCTCACCTGCACACTGGCCTTACGCCGAAGCACCCGCAAACCAACCCACACGCCTACCTCGTCAACCCCACACCACACCCCCGCATCCCCGCCGGACCCCGCGCCCAAGTCCGCGGTCCCGCGGCGTACGTCGGCGTGGGTGTGGTGGATGGCGGTCGCCGACGTGGGCATGGTCTACGGGACGGTGCCCTGGGTCTGGATGACGATGTTGCCGGGCAGCGGGGCGGGTGAGGTCCCGGGCCGGCTCAGCCTGATTCCATTGCGCGATCTGTTGTCGATGTCACCCTTGCAGATTGTCGGCAATCTACTGGTCTTCGCAGCGTTGGGCTTCTTCGCTCCCCTGCGGTTCGCGAGGCTGACGTCGATCCCGCGGGTCCTGGGCCTCGCGGCGGGCTGCTCGTTGCTGATCGAGCTCGCGCAGTACGTCCTGCGGCTCGACCGAGTGACGTCGGTGGACGACGTACTGCTCAACGCACTCGGCGCCGGGCTGGCAGCGCTGGCCTCACGCCCCTGGTGGCACCCCACATTTCGTGGGCATATCGAAAACCGGATACGGACCGGCAACACCACCTCGCCTTGACTTGAAGGCATGACCTACAGCGAACCGGCAGGGACCGCCGTACGGAGTGCCGAACGGCTCGCGGGCATCACGATCTTCGGATGCGAGCCGGACGAAGCCGCACTGTTCCAGGAGCTGTCGGCACGCTTCGGCATCACCCCGATCATCACCGCAGCACCGATCTCCGAGGCCACCATCGACCTGGTCGCCGGAAGCTGCATCAGCGTCGGCCACAAGACCCGAGTCACGAACCCCACGCTTCGCGCACTCAGCCGCGCCGGCGTCAGGTACATCTCCACCAGAAGCATCGGCTGCAACCACATCGACGTGAAGTACGCCGAACAACTCGGCATCACGGTTGGCAACGTCACCTACTCCCCCGACAGCGTCGCGGACTACACGGTGATGCTCATGCTGATGGCGATCCGCAACATGAGATCGATCCTCCGCCGCACCGACGCCCACGACTACCGCCTGGAACCGATCCGTGGGCGGGAACTGCGCGACCTGACCGTCGGCGTCGTCGGTACCGGCCGGATCGGCACCGCGGTGATCGACCGGCTGCAAGGCTTCGGCTGCCAAGTCGTTGCCTACGACAAGCGTCTACGGGCCCCGCTCGAGAACGTGTTGCTGCAGAGCGACATCGTGACGCTCCACACGCCTCTCACCGCGGAAACCCGCCATCTGCTGAACCGCCGCCGAATCGAGCAACTCAAGCCCGGCGCGTACGTGATCAACACCGGACGCGGAGCACTCCTCGACACCTCCGCCCTGATCGACGCCCTCGAAAGCGGCCGACTGGGCGGCGCGGCACTCGACGTACTCGAAGGCGAAGAAGGGATCTTCTACGCCGACCGGCGGAACGAACCCGTCGACAGCGAACTGCTGCTGCGACTGCAGCGGCTGGCCAACGTGCTGATCAGCCCGCACACCGCCTACTACACCGACCACGCACTCCGCGACACGGTCGAGAACTCCATCGTCAATTGCCTGAACTTCGGAAGCAGGGAGCACCATGGATAAGTTGAAGATCGGCATTCTCTTCGGCGGCGACTCCGAGGAACACCCGGTCTCGGTCAAGTCCGCGCAGGAGATCGCCCGGAACCTCGACCTGGACAAGTACGAGCCGTACTACATCGGGATCACCCGGCAGGGCGCCTGGAAGTTGTGCGACGGTCCCGGTCCGGACTGGGAGATCGGCAAGTCGAGCCCGGTCGTGCTGTCGCCGGACAGCAGTACGCAGGGCCTGCTCGTCCTGGAGTCCGACCGGTTGGGATCGCGAATCAGAGTGGGGCAGTACCGGACGATCAACCTCGACGTGGTGCTTCCCGTTCTGCACGGCAAGCGCGGCGAGGACGGCGCGATCCAGGGTCTGCTCGAACTGTCCGGCATTCCGTACGTGGGCTGCGACATCCAGAGCTCCGTGCAGTGCATGGACAAGGCGCTCACGTACACAGTCGCGAGGAGCGCGGGGATCGCGACGCCGAACTTCTGGAACGTCACGGCAGATCAGCCGGTCGACGCCGAGCAGTTCACCTACCCCGTTTTCGTGAAGCCGGCCCGGTCGGGCTCGTCGTTCGGGGTCAGCAAGGTCTCGCATCGGGACGAGCTGCCGGCCGCGCTGGAGACCGCGCGTCAGTTCGACTCGAAGATCCTGATCGAAGAGGCCGTCGTCGGCAGTGAGATCGGCTGCGCGGTCATGGGCAACGACCTGGATCTGATGACCGGCGAACTGGACCACATCGCGCTGACCCATGGGTTCTTCAAGATCCACCAGGAGGACTCGCCGGAGAGCGGCTCCGAGAACTCGACGCCGATCGTTCCGGCCGACATCCCGGACGAGGCACGGGTGCTCGTCCAGGAGGCGGCGAAGGCGGTGTACGGCGCGCTCGGCTGCCGCGGTCTCGCGCGTGTCGACATGTTCCTCACGACGGACGGTCGGGCGGTGCTCAACGAAGTGAACACGTTCCCGGGGATGACGTCGTACAGCCGGTATCCCCGGATGATGGCGGCGGCCGGCGTACCGCTCGGCGAGGTGATCGACCGGCTCGTGTCGGTGACGCTGACCGGGAAGCTCCAGTGAACATCGACTTCGAGTACGTCGACGTGCCGGGGATCCGGTGGGACGCGAAGTACGCGACCTGGGACAACTTCGTCGGGAAACCCGTGGACGGGTATCTGGCGAACCGCATCGTCGGAACCACGGCGCTGTGCGCAGCGCTGGAAACGGCATCGGGGAAGGCCGAGGCGCGCGGCTTCGGCCTGCTGCTGTGGGACGGGTATCGGCCGCAGCGCGCCGTGGACCACTTCCTGCGCTGGTCGACGCAGCCGGAAGACGGCAGGACGAAGTCGCGTCACTACCCGAACATCGCACGGGCCGAGATGATCTCGTCGGGCTACGTGGCTGTGAAATCCGGCCACAGCCGGGGCAGCACCGTCGACCTGACGCTGTACTCGTTGGGGACCGGCGAGCTCGCGGCGATGGGCGGCGGCCACGACCTGATGGACCCGATCTCGCACCACGGCGCACCCGGAATCTCGGAGCTCGAGGCACAGAACCGGCAACACCTCCGCGCCGTCATGGAGGCTGCCGGTTTCGTTGGCTGCGCCCACGAGTGGTGGCACTACACGCTGCAGGACGAGCCGTATCCCGACACGTACTTCGACTTCCCGATCGTGTGATGCGGATCCGACCGGCGCGCAGTACCGACGCCATCGACGCGTTGCTCGAAGAACTGGGCTATCCGCAGCAGGACCCGGCCGTCACCGCAGCCCGCCTGCAGACGTGGGCCGAGGACCCGGCCGGGGCGGCGTACGTCGCCGAGGCAGACAACCGTCTCCTCGGCGTCATCGCCGTCCACGTCATCCCGTTCTTCGAACGCGAAGGCACCTGGGCCCGCATCGTGGCCCTGGTCGTCTCATCCCAAGCCCGCCGCCAAGGCGTAGGCACCCTGCTCCTGGAGGCCGCCGAATCCTTCGCCACCACCCAAGGCTGCCTCCGCCTGGAAGTAACCAGCTCCAACCACCGCGCCCCCGCCCACACCTTCTACCAATCCCACGGCTACACCAACCAGTCCACAACCTCATCCCGCTTCCTGAGGACCCTCAAGTAGGCCGCATTTAAGTCGCCAGAGGTGGGCGGTCGAATCGTTGCGTGTGCCTCCCCATCCTCCCGCGCCTCCTCCCACCTGCCCCCACGCCTGCGCCAGGCCCCGCCCAGTCCCACGCCAGGCCCCGCCCAGTCCCACGCCAGTCCCACACCTGCTTCCACGCCAGGCCCCGCCCCAGCCCACGCCAGTTCCCTCGCCTGCCCGGGCCGCGCGTGTGCCTCGCCGTGCTCCCGCACCTCCTCCCACCTGCCCCGACGCCTGCGCCGATCCCGCCCTGCCCCACGCCGGGCTCCGTCCCAGCCCCACGCCAGTTCCCGCCCCCAGCCCCACGCCAGTTCCCCGCCCGCACATGCGCCTGCCCGGGCCCGCGCGTGTGCCTCGCCGTGCTCCCGCGTCTCCTCCCACCTGCCCCCACTCCTGCGCCAGCCCCGCCCCGCCGCAGCCCAGCCCCACGCCAGTTCTCCCGCCTGCGCACCCGCCCGCCCAGGCCCGCGCGCGTCCTCCCCCATGCCCCACGCCTGCTCCCACCTGCACCGGACCCGCCCTGCTCCCACGCCAGGCCCCGCCCCACGCCAGTTCCCTCGCGTGCGCTGACGCCTGCCCGGGCCCGCGCGCATGCCTCCCCACACCCCCACGCCTGCTCCCACCTGCGCCAGCCCCGCCCTGCCCCACGCCACGCCCGCCCCATCCCCACGCCAGTCGCCCTGCCTGCGCATGCGCCTGCTCAGGCCCGCGCGTGTGCCTCCTCACGCCCCCCACGCCTGCGCCGGCCCTGCCCTGGCCCACGCCAGGCACCGCCCCACGCCAGTTCGCCCGCCCGCGCATGCGCCCGGGCCCGCGCGTGTGCCTCCCCATGCCCCCACGCCTCCGGACGAGCACAGCACCGCCTCAACGCCGACGCCGGCGACGAACTTCGCGCCTCCGAGGATCTCGGGGCTGGCAGGTTGTCGGATCGGGGCCGGGCGGTTCGTAGTACAGGTGAGAGGTGGCCGGAAGCGAGCTGCCGGAGACTAGGAGTGGTGGCATGAGCTGGTTCGGCAACGGTGGGGTGACGGCATGTTGATCTACTCGATGGGTGTGTCGGCAGACGGCTACATCTCCGACCGCGACGGTGGGCTCGACTGGGGCGACTCGAACGACGAGCAGTACCGCTTCCATATCGCCGAGACCAGCGAGCTGGGCTGCATGCTGCTCGGCCGCAGGCTGTACGAGACCATGCTCGTCTGGGACACGGACAAGTCGCTCAGAGACAGCGAACCAGGAGCAGCCTTCGCCGAGGTCTGGTGCGCCCTCCCGAAGGTCGTCTTCAGCCGCACGCTGGACAGCGTTGAAGGCAACGCCCGGCTTGCCACCGCCCCACTGGCCGACGAGGTCGCCGCAGCGCTAGCCGCGACCGACAAGCACGTCGGAATCGGCGGCGCCGCCCTAGCCGCAGCAGCCATCGAACTCGACCTCGTCGACGAACTACGCATGCTCCGCCACCCGGTCGTCATCGGAGGCGGCACCCCGTTCCTGCCCCCGGTCACCAAGCCCATCCCCCTGGACCTCATCGAGACCAGAACAGTCGCCACCCGCCTGATCTACGAACGCTACCGCCGCACCCAACGCTGAACCGCACCACACAGAGACGAGGAGGGGCGGCCGGCCCAGCCCGTACCCGAAACCACGCAGACCCAGACCGCTCGCACGAACACGCAAGACCCGCGCCCAGGGCTCGCACCGGAAAGCACGCGGGCCGCGGCCGACCGGCCAGCAGACAACAGCCGGGCAAGAGCCCGAGCAAACCCGGCTGTGCATACCCTGCGGTCAACCACCGGGTCTGCCGCCGACGATCAGGGCCGGCGGTCGTCCATGGTCCCGGCCCAGATGCCGCGTCCAGTGCCCCTCGGCGAGCTGGACGTACTGCGCCACGGCCGCTCCGGGAACGAACGGACCCGCACGCCCCGAGAGCCAACCCAAGCGTGACCGCCGGTCGTTACGATGGCGCGCATGGCGAAGCGTAACTACCTCGTCGAAGGAGGTTCCGGGACCGGTAAGAGTTCGGTCTGCCACGAACTCCGGCGGCGTGGGTACAACGCCGTGGACGGCGACAACGAGCTGGCCTATCAGGGAAACCCGGAAACCGGTACGCCGACCGAAGGCGACATCCGCTACGAGCACCACATCTGGGACGTCGCCAAGGTCCGCGAACTCGCCGCCGACACAACGAACGAGGTCACCTTCTTCTGCGGCGGATCGCGGAACCTCCACAAGTTCCTCGATCTCTTCGACAAGGTGATCGTGCTGGACGTGGACGCCGAGACCCTCGAGCACAGACTCCGCAACCGGGGCGCTTGGGGCGGAGACGCCCAGCAAAGGGAGTTCATACTTCGCCTGCACGCCACCAGAGCAGGCGTGCCGGAAGGAACGATCATCGACACCGCACGCCCGTTGAGCGAAGTCGTCGACGCCGTCCTGAAGCTCGCCGACTCCTGATCGCGGCCCCAGCCGTACGACGGCGTACCCGGATGTGCTGGTGGCGCCCAACAGATCTACCCGCGACCGCCTGTGTATCCGGCCGGCAGCATGTCGGATTCGCAGTGCGGCGTTCGTTGCACAGTGAGAGGCGGGCGCGGATCGGCCGCCGGACAGGAGTGATGAGATGCCGCATTACCTGATCTCGTTCGAGAAGGGTTCGATGGACCACTTCGCGGAGGAGGACTGGCCCGTGGTGGGCAAGGCCGCGCACGCGGTGGTCCAGGAGGCCATCGACGCCGGGGTGTACGTGTTCGGCGGCGGCCTGGACTACGAGAACAACGACGTGGAGCATGCCGTCGTCGCCACCGATGGCTTGGTCACCGACGGCCCGTTCCCGGAGACCAAGGAGCTCATCGGCGGCTTCATGATCGTCAAGGTCCCCACCCGCGACGACGCGCTCCAGTGGGCCGCCAAACAGGCCACCGCCTGCCGCTGCGCCCAGGACGTCCGCAAGTTCATGCGCGATCCGGAGCTGGACATCTGAGCTGATCGCGCCTCGCGGATATCCTCATGCGGGTGACGCGAACCTCCAAGCCTTCGGTCATCTTCCTCAACGGCGCCTCGTCCGCCGGCAAGACCACGCTCGGCACCGCACTACAAGACGCCCTCGACGAGCCGTACTTGCTGATGGGTCTGGACACCTGCTTCGCGATGGTCCCCTCCCAGTGGGCCGGCGGCTCGATGGGGACTCATCGCGCGCAGGGTTTCCAGTACGTCGACCTGCCCGACGACAACGGCCAACCCGTGTGCGGAATCGCGTACGGGCCGATCGGACTACGCATGCTGCAAGGCTTCCACCGCGCCGTCCGCGAGTTCGTCCAGGCGGGCAATCCGGTCATCGTCGACGAGATGATGCTCGGCCCCGAGGTGAGAGACCACTGGTTCACAACCCTCGCAGACCTCGACGTACTCACGGTTGGAGTCCGCTGCGACCTGGCCGAACTCGAACGCCGGGAGGTCACCCGCAAGAACCCAGCGGGCTCTCCCGCTGGTCCGAGGCACGCGTACACGACGGAATGCACTACGACCTGTGGGTGGACACCACCAACCAGACCCCAGAAACCTCCGCCCACCAAATCCTGACCACCACACGCGCAACTTCTTGATCGACGCCGGACAGCCGTATCCCCCGCACTCCCGCTGGACACACCGCAGACCGACCAGTGCAGCGTGACGCACACCCGACGGGTACGGCACTAAGCTCAGCCGACCGGTACGGCGCGACGCGGAGCCAACGAGCGCAGCGGGATCTGACGTGACCGGTACCGTCAGGTCCCGAAACGTCAGGTCCCGAAACGTCGGGTCCCATCAGGTCGCGGCGGGTCTGTCAGGTCGGGGTAGGGCTGACGGCCAGTTCTCGGACCGTCAGGATCTCGACGCGCGCGGGATCGCGCCCCACGACATCGACCCGGTACAGGCACTCGAACGGGCGGTTCCCCGCCACCGCCGGATGGCGCAGGAACTCCTTGCCCGCGAGCAACCGGACGCCCGCCCACGTGCCGTACCCGAACGCTCCCGCGATCAGCAGCACCTCCTTCCCGAACAACGAGTTCGGGATGCGGTACATCGCCCCGTAGTCCACGCCCTCGTCCCAGCTCGGCCTGAACCACGGCGTGTAGACCTCGTTCTCGACGGTGTCCTCGATCGCGATCTCGTGGATCTCCGGCCTGCCGAGCCGAATGGTGGTGACGACGCGCTCGAGCACGATCCGCGTCAGCCAGTTCCCGTCGGGCCCGCCGAGACCGATCAGGTTGCTCTGCTTCAGGAGGTTCGCGTCGATCGCGTTCGAGTGGATGATGTCGGGCGAACCGATGCCGATCTCGTCGAAGATCCGCTGCAGTTCCCGCAACGCCATGGCATCGCCGCCACCCACGAACCCGCTCGGCTCGAAGTCCTTGAACGTGTCGTGCCGGCCGATCACGATGCTCGGCCCGACCCGCCCGCGGTACATCCGCCAGAAACCACGGGCCCGCCGCGTCCTGATCCTTCGCTTGACCGGAACCCAAGCCCATCCGGCTCCCGCAGCGATCGCGGCCGCGACCAAGTTCACCGTCAGATCAGGGACCACCGTCGTCCCACCCAGGTCACCCGCCACCCGACCACTCCCCTTCACCGGCGCGAGTCCGATGCCGCGACATCGAAGTTTTCAGTCTCCCACCGCCCAGGTCTACGCGAGCAGTCGCCGACGAGTCATACGATCGGCCCCGTGAGCCACGACGTACGTTCTCGCCACCTGCCGTCTCGGGACGGCGGTTCGACGCCGCCTCACCTGCTCCTGGTCGACCTCGACGCCGACCTCGTCACGGCGTGGCGCGCGGTCTTCGCCGCACAGATCGACGAAGGCGTGGTGGACGTACGGCGAGGGTCGTTGCTGGATGTGCTACCGGACGTCGACGCCGTACTGACCGCGGGAAACAGCTACGGGCAGATGGACGGCGGTGTCGACCGGGCACTCGCCGGCTACTGGCCGGATGTCCAACGATCGGTCTGGGCGGCCATCGCAGACGAGTACCACGGCTATCAACCGGTCGGAACAGCGAACATGATTGCTACCGGCGACGACCCTTGCCGGTGGCTGGTCTATGCACCGACGATGCGCGTGCCGATGCCGCTGTCGGGCGGGATGGACATCGCCGTACACGACGCCTTCTGGACCGCCCTCCTGGCCGTCAGCCGCGACACGACAATCGGCAGCATCGCAGCGCCCGGCTTCGGCACCGGATACGGCCGCGTACCACCGGTCCGTGCCGCACAACTCATGGCCGCCGCCTACAGCATGCGGTCCCTGCCGGCCACCACACGCATCTCACACCGCGAGGCGCTGCTTCACTGAGCCGGGATCTCGACTCCTTCCACGGCGGGGCCGCCCGGCGCTATCGTGAAATCGTGGCATCGAAGTCCTTGCCGCAACGCGTAGCTCGAGCGGTCGGGGAAAGCGCGGTCGCCGAGCGGATCGCTCGCGCCCAGGAGCTGGCGTACGGGCCGTTGACCGAGCGGATGCAGCGCAGCCCGCTGCACAGCGACGTACTCGGTCACTCACTCCATCCACCGCTCACCGACGTGACGACGGGCTGCTGGCTCAGCACGTCCCTCCTCGACCTCACCGGCGGATCAGGTTCGCGTCGCGCGTCGACCCTGCTCGCTGGATTCGGCGTACTCGCGTCTCTGCCAACCGCCTTCGCAGGCGCCGCGGACTGGGCCGACCTCTCAGGCCCCGAACGCCGCATCGGCGCAGTCCACGCCCTCGGCGCCGACACCGCGATCCTCCTCTTCACCAGCTCCCTCGTCGCACGCCTCCGCGGCAACCACCGAACCGGCGCCAAACTCGCCCTGGCCGGCAACGCGGTCATAGCCGGCGCAGGATTCCTCGGCGGCCACCTCGCCCTGCACCGCGGAACCGCCCGCCGAACTCCGGCGGCCGACCCTGACTAGGCATCCCGAACACACCGCCCGCCATCCGCAAGTCCGCTCCACGCCGCGGCAGCGACCGGAGATGATGAGCTGGTGATTATCGAGCTGCACCCGCCGAGGTCCGCCGGCCGGCTCGAGCTCGCCGCGACGGGCGACGAAATCGTCGCGACGATGAGGCAGTTCGGTGAGCCGGAGGTGCTCTGCCGGGCTGCAGGTGACCGAGCGGGATGGTGCGTGACGCATCCGAGCGGCTTGTTCCTCAGCGCGTACTTCGACGCGGACGATCGTGCCGAGGCCATCGAACTCGGGCGACCGACGGACCCAGGTGTCGCCGTGACGTACGGCGGCCTGGACATCTTCCAGACCCCTGCCGCGGATCTCGTCGAAGCCCTGCGCCGCACGACCCGAGTCCTCGAAGAGGAGAACGGACACTCGTACACCGCCCCCGACCTGCTGCTCGCCCTCTGGCGCCCGACAACCCCCGAAGACCCCGACGATGCCGAAGGCAACTACTTTGAATCCGTACTGATCGCCGAGCCCGGATACTACGACAAGGCACAGCCGGCATCGACGACAGCCGGCTGACGTACTTCTTGGTGAACTCGTTGTGGACAACGGCACAGTAGATACCGGCCACGACCACCGAGTTCAGCCCGCTCGAATGCGCCGTACTGCCATCAGAACGTGGCGATCGGGTTGACCGGACTGCCGGAGGTGCCCGCGAATCGGACCGGCGCGACCGCGAACTGGAAGTCCCATTGACCGAGCTCGGCAGCCGTCGCCGCGCACGCCTCCAGGTCGCAGTTGTCCAGCATCCACAGCCCCATCGCGACAAGGCTCACGGCATGGACCGGCATCAGTACGGCGTCGTACCCCGACGGCTGAACGTCCTGCGGAGTATCAGCGCCGATCAGCGCGACCCCGCGTTCATGCAGCCACGGCAGGCAGGACGCATGCCAGCCGGCCTGCGTGATACCGCCCGATGGACCGGCCTCGTGCCGAGCGCGGCCGTATCCGGTCCGCAGCAGCACCGCATCGCCCGGCTGCACACATACCCCTTGGCAGCGCTCAGCCTCCTCGAGGTCGTCGGGGAACACGCCCTGCCCCGGCTCCAGCCACGGCACATCACGAACCTTCGCCACGTCCAGCAGGACACCACGCGTCACGATCCCGTCCGCCGCCGCCGTCACAGCGCCCCACGCCGATCCCGTCTCGGCGTCGACCAACGAGTGCGAGCGCCCGTTGTACATCTTGCCGTCCCAGTAGATGTGGCACGGCGAATCGAGGTGCGTGATCGTGTCGCCGTGGAACAGGATCCCCAGCCGCTCGTTGGAGAACCCCCAGTGCCGATCAGCGTGAAACGCCGCCGGCATGTGCTCCGCACCCGGCATATCCGCAGCACACGGGCACGTCGTCGTCGCCCGCTCCATCTCCTCCGGTACGGCGACCTCCCACGCACACGACACACTCCGCCCATACCGCACCCCCCGAGCCGCCGCGAGCCGTACGTCGTCCGTAATGAGATTCAACGTGCCGAGCTCGTCGTCATCCCCCCACCGTCCCCAGTTGGACAACGTGTCGAAGTACCCGAGCACCTCATCCTCAGTCGGCACCACTCGCCCAGCCGCCATCCCAACTCCTCCACTCCCACAACCCAAACCACCCCAAGGCAGGCTATCCCCGCCCTCCCTCCACCGGGTCGGCCGCCATCGCTGGAACTCGCCTCTCGAAGCCTGCGACTATGTGCGGCATGGACGGCGTGAACGCTGGGCAGAGGCTGGGGCAGTTCATGAAGTCGTCGACGGCCCATTGACCGACAAGCCAGCAGCCTGGCTGATCCTCAGCAAGGATGAGATCGCAGGGCAGCTGACGGTCTGGAGCTCGGGCGAGGCTGAGATGCAGTGCGGAACTCTCGAACATCTGGATGCTCGCCACTACGACGCGTGCGTATCCGACCTCGAGGACGCACTTCGTCTGAAGTAAGAGCATCCGCTCTCAGGGGTCGGTCAGGCGTCGAACCAGACCACGAGCCGGACGTTGCGAGGCCCGTGCAGATCGATGAGGATCCGCATGACCTCGAACACGGGTGACCACTCGCCGCCGATCACGTCGCGGCGGCGCAGCCGTTCCACTCGGTAGAGGCGATCACCGACCAACCACTCGGCGCCCTCGGGAAACGCAGAACCGTCTCGCTCCAGACTGTGACCCGTCTTATCGGCCCACGCGGGATCCTGACCGGCCTTGGAGTGGTACACCCACGCGTTGTCGGCGCCGCGTATGTACCTGTGGATCCTGGCATCGACCCGTACCGCGGGCTCGTCGAGGTCGATCGCCGCCAGGTCGCTCCCGTCGAGCCAGCTCACGGAGTGCGCCTGCTCGGAGAACTGGGCAAGGTCCTCGCGGGTACGACGTGCGGCGTCGGCCGGTAGCCCTCGCTCGGCCGCTACCGGGGCGAAGCCGGCGAGGTTCTGAACGCCGAACAGACAACCGAACAGGTCGTAGTCGCGTCCCGCGTACAACAGGCTCAGGTCGACAGCCGACTCCCACGGGTCGTCCTCGTCGGGACGGAACGCGAAACCGGGGCGGCACTCGACGACGCCGTGGATGTCCGTACCCTTGCCTCGCATTCTGGCTCATCCCCACCGGCACTGTCGACCAGATACAGGTCCAAAGCGAGAAGCACCCGGCGGGTGTTGGGGCGACTTAGCGCAGCAGCGCTGTCTTGAAGGTTTCGCGGTTGTCGGCCAGCCAGGTCTGCAGGCGGTCCCAGCGTTCCCAGCCGCCGCGTTCGGTGAGCGCTTGGAGAAAGGCGGGATCCTTGTCGGCCACGCGTGCCGCGACGAAGGCTCGGCAGACGTCTGTGGCCTGCTCGATGACGCGGGGCAGCTCAGCGCGGTCCTGCGGTGCGAGACCGTAGCTGTCGGCAAGGATCCGGAGCCGCGTGGGCACATCCAGTCCGGCAGGGTAGGCGGCGGCCGCGGATGTGGGGTCGTTCATGGGTACCCAGTAGCGGGCGGTCATGGCTACGTCCCAGAGAGGGCGCCCAGGCGCCGCGAAGTCGAAATCGATGAGGGCAACCGGACGGCCATCGCGGAAGACGACGTTGTCCGGGCACAGGTCGTTGTGGCACAGCATCGTTCCGCCCTCTGGATCAGCGAAGTCCCGGGGCCATTCGATCTGGGGGTCGACCACGACGGCCGCGCTCGCCTCATGCAGGCGCCGCAGCAGGCTTCCAGCTGCTTCCAGGGCGGACCTCGTCATGGCCCAGTCCGGGTACGGCGGCAGAGGCACGTCGCCGGGGATGAATGTCAGCCGCTCACGGCCATCGTCCGTAAGGCCGACCGGTACCGGCGCCGCGTCGAAGCCATGTTCCTTCAGCGCAAGGAGATACGCGTGCAGAGTGGACGCGTTGCGCGGCGCCGGCCGCTCCACCAGCTCGCCCTGGCGAAAGACCGCCCCCGCATTCGCCATACCGCCGACCAACGCCTCACCCGTGACGCCGCCCACGCTACCGTCGAGCTCGACATCCCCGCGCGTTTGAAGCTCTCGACGAGCGCTGGGGTACGTCGTTCAGCCGAGCGACAGCAGCCGTTCTTCCAGGAGTGGCCCGGCCCGATCGATGGTCTCGCCAAGATCGAGCCAGGACTGCTCACGCGCCACCGGCTCGTCCATCCCGGCCACGGCCAGACTGAACACCCCCGTCAGCACGTCCCGCTGCCCATCCGGCTGCACCACCGACAACCCGAACGCCACGGCAAGACCGGTACGCACCACCTTTGCCTTGCCCGGATCATCCGGCAGCGGCTTGCCGCCGGTCAGGAACCTCGGCTCCGCGATGACCTTCAACCACTCGACCTTGGCCCCGTCGACCTGCTCCGCCAGCATCTCCTCGATCCGGTCGCGCACCGCTCGTCCGGGCTGATCCCCCAGCCAGTCAAGCCAATGATCCGCCTCGGTGAGCAGCTCGAAGTCGTCCCGCGGGCGCCCATGCCGCTCATTTGGCACGAAGTCACCGGTGATCTGCCCCGCGTCGTCGACCTGCCAACCCCCACGAATCGCCTCCGGCACGTACCCGTTGGGATCGTCGACCCACTCCCCGTCGATCTCGTAAACCCACCCACCCGGATTCCGAGCCGCCTCAGCCACCAGCCCCTCAGCCGGCCGACGCCGCCGCTTGAACCTGCTCACCCGACCCAGTCTGCCCCACGACAGTGCCTCACTCGCCCCAACGCGCACCGCCTCCAGCCGACCGCGGCCGCTCGCAGCAGCTTTGCGAGAAGGGCTACCGGCACGAGCTGCGGCGGGTGCTGACGAGAAGGCTGCGACGACGACCAGATCTCAGGTTGAGCGACAACCGCAGATAGGAACTGGAGTTGCAGGCTTCCCGGGCCGCCAGCCAGCCGACCCACCATGCGCTACGACCACGCCCGCACCTACCTCGACCCCCAACCCAACTACATCCTCGCCGCCTACATGGCCTCCGCCACCTGACACACCGCCCGGTACACGCAGTTGCTGTCGCTCCTGCGGCGCCAGTCTCTGCTTGGCAGCTCCTGGTCGGAGTCAGTCGTCGGGTCCAACAACGCGCGCAGCTGGGTGCAGTACTTCCAGCGGCGAGAGATCGCCGTCGTCGACCCTGGTGCCGCGGATGCGGAAGTCTCTCAGGTGACGACCGATGGGACCGGTCAGCGGCGCCAGCGTAGCGATCGCGCCGCCGAAGCAGATGCGGAGCTCGGTGAGTTGAGGGAGCTCGGCCAGGTCGGCCAGATCCAACGTGGCCTCGCCGGTGATGCGCGAATTGCCGATGATCCACAGATGCTGAAGCCGGTGTGCTTCAGCCAGCGGTGTCAGGGCTGTCGCCCGTACGGCGAGCAGTTCGACGTACTCCAGCTGTGGACAGTGCTGCAGACCCTCGAGAGACACGAGCCGGCGGGTTGCCTCCACCTCGAGTCGTCGAAGGCGCGGTTGATCGCCGAGGAACGCAAAGTCCGTCCCACGCCAGCCCCACACGCGGAACTCAGCCAAACCCATCACGGCCACCTGCCCAAGGCCTGGCCGGCTGTCGAGGCCAAGCTTCGAGACCGTCGAACCGGACAGCTCTGGCAAGGCCTTCTTGCACCGCGTCAGAAGGCACACCTCAACGACTCCCGGGATCAGCAACGCCGCGGAGTCATCGACAACAGGCCCGAGAACCTCGATGTAGCGCAAACCTGGAAGGTCGCGGAGGAACTCGAGGTCGCGCAACCTCGCGCTCCGCGCAACGCGGAGGTAGACACCATCATGGCCGCCGGCAACGTACGCGGTGTGGACGGCCAACGTATCGACGACGCCATCGACCTCGACACTGAGAACGTGGTAGTCGAACCTCACCCGTCACCCATCCCGTCTTCACCGCCTACTCAAACGAGGAGCGCACCGCAGGATGCTACGCGAATCGGCCCGCGCTGACGTGAGCCTTGCGATCATGCCGATGAGCGTGCTTGTCGGCATCGGCTCAGAGGGCGAAGAACGACGACAGTTCGTGGGCGAGGGCTGACATCTCGGCACCCGCCTCGATCTCCACGACGACCGAGGCGCTCCACTTGTCGTAGATGCTGGGCGTGATCCACCAGCGGAGTTCGACGTGCCCCCGAGACGACCAGGTGGCTTCGACCCTGAGATCGCGGTCCTGGTTCTCCCAGGTGCGTGTGCCGTTCCAGCCTCGAAAGTCCTCGCCCAATTGCTCGAGGAACGCCGGCAGCCCGCTGCCGGCAGTGTCGAGACTCAACACCAATATCTCTGCTGCCAGCCCGTTTCCCGAGACGCGAACCGTGTACTCGACCATGTCGTCGGAGGCCAGGAATGGGTCGGAGGCATCGCGGTACCGAAAGCGCGGGGATGCGAACTCGATCTCCGCCGTGCGATCCCCGCTACTCCACCGAACGGCAACGGCAGCGCCGCCCTCAGACACATGCAGCATGGCGCGATGATCGCACGAGCCGGTGGCGCGAAACGCACCGATCTGCCGCGATCCGCGCGGATGCCGATGGGCCGCTCGATCCCGGGCGCCCGGGATGTCTATGCCACGGGTTCCGAAGTACGCCAGCAGTTCGCTAGTGGGTGTCTTCGGAATCGGCGGCGGAGAGGGTCGCGGCCCACTCTGCGGACCACCGGACGAGCGGGCGCAGCGCGCGGTAGACGCCGTTGCCCAGCTCGGTGAGGGCGTAGGTGGTGTCCGGATGCTGCTCGACGAGGGCGGCGTCGACCAGCTCGGTCAGCCGTTGCCGCAGCACGCTGGAGGACATGTTGTCGCAGCGCTCCTGCAACGCACGGAACCCGACGGGCCCATGTTGCAGTTCCCAGACGATCCGCAGGTTCCACCTACGGCCGAGCAGGTCGAGGGCGGCCATCAGTGGGCGGCCGGTGCTCGACCCTCGGACCGCCCGTCCCGGCCTGGGTGCCGCCATCCGTCGTACCGTCCCCTCTTGCTGCTTCGATATCAGACACACTATCGTATCGCTCATCGATTCGATTTCCGAAGCGCTTGGGAGCGGCTTCGGGAGGCGATTACTACCGGGTCGTGCGACCGATCGCTGGTCGCACGCCCCTGAAGGAGGTTGTTGTGCACAAGCTGTTGGTTCTGTATCCCGAGCCGGCCGATCCCGATCATTTCCGCGACTACTACGTGAGCAAGCACCTCCCGCTGGTCGCGCGCATGCCGGGCCTGCTCGCGTTTCGCTACAGCTTCGAGGTGACAGCGACGCAGGGGCAGACGCCGTACTTCGCGGTCTTCGAGGCCGAGTTCGCTGACGCTGCGGCCCTGACCGCGGCGAGGTCGTCTCCGCAGGGCCGCGAGGCGTCTGCCGATGTCGCCAACTACGCGACCGGTGGTGTGGTCGTCATGCACTTTCCGGTGCAGAACGGCGCCTGCTGAGACACCGCCGTATCCGCGGTGCGCCATGTTCGCGGAGTCCGTGCCCGTACTCTCTTCGGCAGATCCGGGAGCCCGCGGCCCCTGTACAGCTAGGGCTCTGGCGGCGCCTCGCGTGGCCGGGAGCTTCGTCACGAAAGCGCGGTTGCCTGCTTGGGCGGCGGCTGAGGGGCACGCGGGGTACGGACGCGTGTCGGCCTGAGGTTCGGCCGGGCTTTCGGGTCTCGCCTCGATCGGGAGCATCCGAGGATCTGGACGAGAGCCCGCCGATGCCGCTGATATCGAAGGTCGACCTTACGTCGGGACTCCCCGGCGGGGACGCCGGTGCGGGCGATCGCCGTCCAGGTGAACTGACACACGGTCCTCGCTGCTCTGGCGCGGCCGGCGCCGCGCAGCCTGCCGAACCCAACGACGATCCCCTGCTGCTCAAGATCTGCGGCTCAAGCCGGTAGTCACTCAGGTCACGCAAGAGGCCGGTCTCCCGAGTGGAACCGGCCTCTAACCTGGGGTGGGAGCTTAGGCACTCCAACCCCTAACCTCTTCCGTGCAATGGATTCCGGACCGATCGCGCTCCTGGGAGGAGGTGCGGCGTACGAAGGAAACGCCGCCGTAGTGGCGCTAGACTCGCCGGCCATGGGACTTCTCACCTTCAGCCTCAACCTCACCCTGGATGGGTGCGTCGACCACCAGGAGGGGATCGCCGACGACGAGACACACGCGTTCTTCACCCGTCTCATGGACGAGGGCGGGGCAATGCTGTGGGGTCGCGTCACCTACGAACTGATGGAGAGCTACTGGCCGGCCGTCGCCCGCGGCGACGAGGAAGCACCGCCGGCCATGCGCGAGTGGGCGGTCAAGCTGGAGGCCAAGCCCAAGTACGTGGTGTCCTCGACGCGCAAGGACTTCCCGTGGGCGAACAGCCACCACCTCGCCGGCGATCTGCGCGAGGCCGTGCAGAAGCTCAAGGACGCGACCCCGGCCGGGGTCCTCCTCGGAAGCGGCAAGCTCGCGACCGAGCTCGACCGGCTGGACATGATCGACGAGTACAAGCTGCTCGTCCATCCTAGGATCGCGGGCCACGGCCCGACGCTGTACCAGGGCGGGCTACCCAGCACGCGCCGACTCGATCTGCTCTCGGCGGAGCCGCTCCACAACGGCGTCGTGGCCATGCACTACCGCCGCGCACGCTGAATCCCAGGGGCCCACTCACCGGCAGCGCGACGTCCTCCTCGCACTCACCGCGCCGAACGACTCCTCGACGACAAGGACCTCACGGAGACTCAGCCTCCCGGGTCACGCAAGAGGCGCTTGGGTGATTCGAGCCCCTGACCTGTTCCACGCCATCCACACCCAGTCGCCGAACGGCGAGCATCTCAACTCGAACCTCCAACGCCCATGTACGTCCGGTGCCATACAACCCCGTTGTCGCTCGGTTCACCGCCCTGGGGATCTCGGTCCCATTGAACGTCACATGGCCACCCGCCTCTGAAGAGCGCAGCATGGTCGCCGTCGCGGTGATCCACCGCCCGGCAGGACCTGGATACTCGGTTGACAGCTGACAGATCCGATCGCTCGTATGGGTTCGTGAGTCCCCGCAAGATCCTCGCCAACCGGACCGGCATCGACACACCACTCGTCCGCGAACTCGTGGTCACCCAGTTCCCGCAGTGGGCCGCGTTGCCGCTGGAGCCAGTCGACTCCAGTGGCCTCGTGAACGCGGTCTACCGCCTCGGTTCTGATCTGTCTGTACGGCTGCCGCTCCGACCCTCGATCACCGACATGGTGCAACGGGAGCAGGAGAAGCTCGCGGCCCTCGCGCCGCTCCTGCCCGTGGCCATCCCTACCGTCGAGGCGATCGGCTCGCCCACCGACGCGTTCCCGGGCGAGTGGTCCGTCCACCGCTGGCTCACCGGTATGCACCCCTCCCCCGAGGCGCTGGCTGATCCGCGTGGGCTCGCGGCGGACCTCGCGGCGTTCGTCGACGCGTTCCGCCGGATCGACCTGCCGGACCGGCCGCCGGCCTATCGAGGCGAACGCCGAACACGCGCGCCGATGCTCTCGATGGACTCCTTGACGCGAAAGGCGATCGTCGAACTGGATGGCCTGATCGACACTCGCGCAGCGCAGGCGTCCTGGGAGGAGTCGCTCGCGGCGCCGTACGACGGGCGCGAGGTGTGGGTCCACTCGGACCTGACGCCGAGCAACCTGCTCGTGTCGGCAGCGGGCCGGCTAACGGCGGTGCTCGACTTCGAGACATGCGGCATCGGCGATCCGGCGTGCGACTTGTTTCCCGCTTGGTACCTGCTGCCCGCGAAAGTCCACGACGAGTTCCGCGCCACGCTGAACGTGGACGACGCAACCTGGCTCCGCGGCCGCGGGCGCGTGCTGTCTCAGGCCCTGATCGTGTTGCGAGAATTCAAGGAAACAAACCCAACACTCGCGAACAACGCATGGCACGCCGTCGCCAAGGTACTCGCAACTCCCCGGTGAACTGTCACTGCTTCGCACCCAGCGACGGTCCGTGAACGTCCATCTATGTCCGGCTGCATACCGCCCCGTTGTCACTCCGAATGTGATCGGCCCGTAGATCTACGACACGCGTCCCCCACCTGATTCGCGACAGGCTCGATGCGTGACGACCACCTGAGAGGCCCGCCAACGCACGCACATGCCGATGTGCGGATGCTACGAAGGACCTACGCGAGAGGTTGATACGCGTCGTGCTCCCCATAGAAGATGACCGCCTGCGTGGCTTCCTCGGAAGTCGGCACTGCACCGTCTCGCCACTCACTCCAGACTCTGATGACCTCCTTGGCCAGGTCGACCTCCAAGAGATAGGCGAAGTCCGGAGCGCTCGGGGCCAGGTGGTTGACCGCATCCTCGTTCAGGACGACCGCTTCGCAGTCGACGGTCCAGGGCCTGCGCGCGAAGATTGTGGGCTGAACGTCGTACGGATCGCCGTCCGGAATTCCGTCGAGCGTCGCGATCACCTCGAGCAGGTTTGCCACGCAACGGATGATGCCAGACGACTGTCCGGTCACAAACTCATGAGTCGCGCCCGCGAGTCGGGCCGAGGCCTTGATCGTCCACCCACCAATAGCCTCCGGGTACATCGGGAAGCCGGCCGGCGAGTAATTCGTCCAGGGCACCCAGAACCTTGCGAACCCAGGAACCGAGCGCCGCGGGTGCCTCGACCGGCGGGTCCACGCCGACAGCGGCGGCACGACGCTGGAAGGCGGGATCTGTCACGTCGACCAGGGCGTCGCCGCCGAGGCGGTCCCGGATGCGCAGAATCGCGGCACGGATGAGTTCGATGATGTGATCGTTCGTCACGTAGTTGTCCAGCGCTACGTCCACAGCACCCGTAACACCCACAGCAGCGCTCAGGGCCCATCGGTCCAACAAGGCGTCGAGTTCAGGCTCGCTCCGGGTCACCGGGTCAAGCTCAGTCACAAGCAGCGCAAGAACGACACGGACCGCCGCATCTCGAGTCCAGAACGACTGCCCACGGAAATCGACCTTGCTCGTCCCCATGGCAGGAGACTAGGACGCCACGAGACGATCCGGATCTGCCGCTGTCCGTGAAGCACGGATCTGCCGTTGTGCGGTCGATGGCTGACCGCTCTTTGAATCACGAGCGTGGCGATCGTTACCTGGCACTACCGAACGACCTGCCTTGGCCGCTACTCCGACTTGCGCCCGAACACTCGCTTGGCGACGGAGCCGGTGCCGATAGCGGCGAACAGGGCGACAAACACCCCCGAGGGAACGCTGCTGAAACTCGAATCGACGCCGTGGAAGGTCGCGTCGCCTCCGTAAACGCCGACGAACAGCACGGCCACCCACATCGCGACGATCGCCAGCGTGGCCCACATCTCGCGAACAAGGATCCGTGCAGCCCAGCCTCCACGAGCGGACCGAACTGAAGACTGATCTTGCATGGTTGTTGTCATGACTGCCTCCTAAAGGTCCACTACTAGTCGATCCGGTAGCTAAACCCGCCGGTAGAGCCAGAGGTCAGGCACCGCGTAGGCAAGAGGGCCCAAGCCGCTACAACCAGAGACAACGAGGCTTCGCGGCTGTCGTGCTGTCGCGCCAAGATCCGCACATGCCGCTCTCCGTGAAGCAAGTAGCCGAGATCAGTGCGTCGAGTTACCCCCCGACGGCCGGTCAATCGCGACGCACGCGAGAACACGTGTCACATCAGGATCGAGGAGAAACGCGTACGTGGTGCGCTCACCTCGAACTGCCACAGCGCAGGCGGCTCGGTGAGCGATTCGAGCACGGCCATGAACACCCCCATTCCCGTCAAGTGAGCACCTTCGCCGCTCTCCCATCGGTCGCGCCGGACCCGGTAGGTGTGGAGATCAAGCCGTGGAGTGGACGACGAGGGTAGCCGGATCAACAGGCTGGGTTCGCGCATGATGACCGCCTCCAACGACTCCTCGCCACAAACGGTGACGTCGCGGCGCGCGATGCGAAGCAGCTCGGCGGGCTCCAGCCACCGCCTATGGGGCACCTCAGCCTCGATCACTGGTTAAGCATGTCAGTCGACCGCGGCCAGCCGCACGCTTCTGCCGCGAAGCGCGCAGTCGTACCAAGGGGCGCAGCCGTGCGGCGGTTCCTGGCAGTATCGGCGCCGTGAGTGACCCCTCTGGTTTGCCGGTCATGCTCGATGACATGGAACGACGCGTTCTCCGGGCCGCCTAGTCCTACTGGAGCGGCCCGGCTCAGCCCCCGATGAAACTCGTGAGCGTCACGTATCTGGCATCGTGTGGCCATGCCGCTATTTCGCCGTAGGGGTCCCGCGTCGACTGTCGCTTGGGCGATGCGGAGGCCCGGCACCGCGAAGCGCCGCGGACTTTCTTCATCCCTTGGCGCGCCGAACGGGAGTCCCTTCGGCCAGGCGGTCTCGCCAAGCTCATGTTCGAGGTCGTCGATCCGGTCGAGGACATGCCCGGGGCGGAGCGCATGTGGGTGCAGGCCGTGTCCGTCAACGACGGCCGTTACATCGGTCGCGTCGACAACGCGCCACATGCGATCTCCACGATCAAGGTCGATGACGACATCGAATTCGGCCCCGAGCACGTCATCTCGGTGCTGGACGACGATCCACGCCACGCTCTGAAGGTATGGGTTAGCCGCCGATCTCACGTCGAGGACCTTCGACCCCAGTTCGTGAGCCGCGACGAATCGCTGAACGCCACCGACTCCGGTTGGTGCGTGATGGTCGGTGATGAGACTCAAGAAGAGACCGACAACCCTGCAAATGTCCTCGTGCAGCCGATGGGCTTCGTCCTCGACCGTTGGCCCGAGCTTGCGCCAGTCTTCTCGACCGGCACGGTGCAGAGCGAATGGAAGCGGAACGAAGCCTCGAACTCGTACGTTCGAGTGCCGACCCGAACGCACTCATCTGCCGCTGTCGGGGAAGCACGGAACTGCCGATGAGAGCGCAGCCGACATACTGATATCGGCCTTCAGCCTGGGTCGTCCCACGAGACCCTCCGCCAGGCAACGTTGCCCCTGGGGCGGTGCGGGACGCCAACAATAAGGCGGGATATCTACTGCTGCGAGAGCAGTTCGATGCGTCGGTGGAGTTGCTTGGGAAGGTACAGACCCGAGTACAACATTCCGGCCCCAGTGAGCGCATACAGCACAGCCAAGAGTGAGCCGGACAGCGCCGCTCCAACGGAACCGATCGCCATCATTCCGCCGAGAGCCGTGGTGAGCCTAGGTCCTGGCTGCCAGCGGGACCTGATCAGGCTCTTGGAGGCGATCCGGAGGGCCGCGGCCCGGACCTCGGGATCGTCCGGTACCGGTCCACGCACAGCCGTACGCCGCGCGAGTGCCGCTTTGTCAGCGGATAGACCGCCCTCGAGTTCGTCGCGTTGACGCCGCCAGCCGGGCTCCAACCACCAGACGGTCCCCGTAGCGACAATAGTGCCGATGATGGCCACAATCCCTGATCTTGCCCAGCTTGCCTCGGTGACCACCTTGCCCCAGAGCCCAACCGCCACGCCGCCGACCACGCCATACCAGATCGCGAACAGCCACCTGGGTGGGTCAGCGAGGTATCTGTGCACGGGGTTGATGATCCCCGAACCGACCCGCTGCGCGCTACCGTCTGCAATGCCGGCGCCTTGGAGGATCGCAAGGCGGCGCCAGGATCGATCCAGACAGCAATGACACAAGCAACCGATGAGCGGGCGGAGCGAACTAGACTGCTCACGATCCCACCCAAGGCGCATCTACCCGGTAAGGGTGCGCCCTGCCCGCTGTTCGGTGAGGGTGGCTGCCCGTTCGAGCCGGGCCGGGTCCGGGGAACTCACTCCTCAGCGGGAGGTGTCGGGGTTCCCACCCACTGGACCGACGACGCGTCCGCTCATGCCCGCTGTCGGTGAAGCACGGATCTGCCGATGACAGGGCGACCCACAGTCAGGCTGGATAGGGCTTAATCCTGCGTTGGTTCGTCCCATCCCATGCGACCTGGGAGATCTCGGTACGAGTTGCGCCAACGGTCGTAGAACGGGTCGGCAGGGAGGTCAGCCGCGAGCGCTTCGAGGTCTGCGCGGAACTGTGCCCGGTCGTCATCGGACAACTGGTTCAACGTGTGCACCAGGTCCTCCATGCTCTTGACGGCCCAGTCAGGGTCGACATCTGTATCACTTGACTGGTCGTAGCTCATGATCGCGGTCGCGATTGCCCCCACTAACACTTTGTGGTCCATGGACGTCAGCGTAGAGCTCCGCCAAGAGCGGTCGAGACTGATGCCGATCTGCCCTACTGAGCCGGCACGTCCTCGCGATCTCGGCGTCCGGATCTGCCGCCGTCAGTGAAAGCGCAGACCTGTCCGATTTCAAGGACGCCAGGGATCGGGCCGGCGGCCGTGGAGCTGGCTCGGCGGCCGGGTGGTTACAGTCGGGTCATGGGTGATCTGAACGACCCTGAGGACTACTGGCTGGAGGGTGGCGTCGACGCCCAGAGGATGGGCGTCGAGAACGGCTTTCGGCAGGAGGTCGACCGGATCGTTTACCTGCTTGGTACGGACGAGTCGTGGCTGGCCTGGTGGCGAAGGACCAGCAAGGCGCCGGTGCTGGAGATCCACATGATCGTGCTCACAGCGGCGTACAACGGGGCGGTTGAGGAGCGTGTAGTTCGCGGCCGGAAGCGGCATCTCGTGGACATGCGCATCGACTTCCGCAAACTCGAGGCGCTGGAGCCCGACGAACGCAGACTGCTTGCGCTGCCAGCGGTTCTGGAGGGCGTAGCGCGCGTACAACGGGCCCTGAACGTGTCCGGTGAGCACCCGGCGATCCCGGACAGCGTGCGGCCCGCCCCGCTCGCCGCCGGGACGCTGCGCCGCAGACGTCTGCGCGAACTCCGCGGCGAGACGAATGCTCCCTTATCGCAGGACGCGTTCCCCGATCGAGGCGACAGGCAGCTCAGCACGCCGACGGTGCGATCGGTACTGCGCCCAGAGATGACGCGGTCGACATCACTTCCCGCCGTCGCCTCGCAGAATCCCATCGTGGGGCCGCTCGTCGTCGAGATCCACGTTCCGTTGAACGGTGCTGGCGGCATTGCGCCCGGCGACCCCGGGCATGAATTCGGCTGGATCGACGTCATCGAGGACTTTCTCGATGACGAGTCGAGCGACGGCAGCTTCGACATCTACGACGACGGCGAGGAGATCGACGGAGCCTATGTCTTCTTTGTTGCCGGCGCCCCCGAAGACATCCTGCTGAGCGTCGCCGCCAACGTCGCCGCACTACCCGGCGTCCCGTCCGGTGCCGTCGCCGTGGTCACCGACGACACGAGCGAAGAAGTAGGCGCGGGCCGCCGCGTCGCGCTCAGCTGAACTGGTCACTTCCGCGGAATCGAACGCCCACTGTTCCTCCAGGCTGAGGCCCGAACGCACGCACATGCCGAATTCAGGAAGTTGCTCAGGCTTCGCGAGCGGCCAACAGGGTGCGCGGTTCCGATACCGTCAGGCTATGGCTGGCCGGGAGAGTCTGCGCGCTGATCTGTGCCGGTTGCGCGAGGAGTCACCGGACGCGTTCATGGTCCTTCAAGACCCCGACAGCGAGCAGCGTGGGCGGCCGATCCACATCGAGTTGGCCGCCTGGGCAACCGACATCGCGGCCACGCTGCACGCGAAGTACGGGAGCCTGGTGGACCTGCGTGTCGGGGCGATGACCTTTCCGGCCAGACAGCTGTGGATCATGGAGCGCCGGTACCAGCACTGGTACGAGCTGCGCGGAGCTGCCGCCGAATCCGCCGGATTCGAGGTGGAACCCCAGTCTCCGTTGACGATCCGAACCGGCCGGTTCGCCTCCCAGGACGTGCTGTCACGAATCGAGCCGAACACGAGCAAGTGCTCCTCACCAACGGCGCGCTGGCATCAGCGGTGACCGACAACTCCGGCACCGTCGTCGGCCTGTACGTCGGCCCGCGCACCCTGGCCCCGGTGTGGTTCGCGATCGAACCTCGCCAGAGCCGCCCTGTGCCGGTCCTGATCGGTACAGCCTCGGTGGTTCCCGACCTGGGCTACGCCGTCCCACCCGGACAGTGGTGGCTGGTCATCGCCCTAGCCAGGGACACCGACGTCACGCTGACGCCGCCGCTGGAGATCACCATCACGCCCTAACCAGCACAGGGAGCGCCGACCAGCGCCTCATCGGGAGGCGTGCCAGCCACCGTCGACCTTGCGCCGGTAGCAACCAAGAACGCACTGATCTGGCCGCTGATAGTGGTGCGCACTCATGACGAGGAGCGGGCGTGCCGTACTCGCGCCACCGCGGCACCGTCATGCGTCATCACGGCGCGAATCCGACTCGTCCCAGGTCAGGTAGAGGTCGTCGAGCCAGCTCAGGTCGGACTCGGTGGGGGCCGAGGCGACGACCCAGAAGTCGGTCCCATCGCCACGGATCATGAGCACGGAGGCTCCGCGGTAGAACAGCGAGTGACCCGTGCCTGGCCATGACCAGGACTTACACGGCAGCGGCGTTGTTGCGCTCTCGATGCTCCGGACAGTCGCAGCATCGAAGCACTGCGCGCTGCGACTGGCGGGAAGGTTGGAAACGGCATCGAAAGCCGCGTGGCGGAGCCAGAACTCCTCGGTGCTTTCGCCAGTCTCGTGCCAAGGCACCCCGGGCTCGTTCTCCCGCTCGACGTAACGATCATCGGCGTCCTTGCCCTAGAGCCACACGCCCTGGTTCTCGACGACCAGTACTTCGACGGCACCGTCAAACGTGCCCGGCAGCGATGGACGGTTGAACCTCAGAAGTCGACCGACGGTGCTCGCCGCGTCGTCGTCCTTACCGCCGCTTTGCTGGCGAAACCACAACTCGAGGAATCGACCAAGCCGATCCACGTCATCACCTTCCACAGAGATCGCTCGCCGCGCCAATGATGCCGCGTCCCGGTTGGAGCCGGAAGTTACGGATCTGCCGCGTTCCGCGCATGCCTGAGCGGACTCACCGATCATCTACTGCGATGCGTAGCTCATGGCGAGTTGGGGCACGGTCTGGAACCGCCTGCGCCACGGGGCATGCACTCTTCTACGCGAGCATGGCAGGCGTCTGCATAGCGCTCATCGTGATCGGCGTCATGACATTCGCCGGCCGCGGCCGGCCGGCGTACTGGGGAACGTTCACGGAGACGTCGACCACCTGCTCCGGACTGCGAGGGGCATGCACCAACTCGGGTCGGTGGGTCAGCGACGACGGGACGGTCGTCAAGGACCGCGTGACGCTCGATGGCTTCGTCGAACGAGGACACTCTGTGCGGGCGAGTTACCAACCGGGTGGTCCAATGGGGGACGACGACAGCGACGTCGTGCACACCGCCTCCTGGTCGAGGGCTGGACTCTGGTTTCCTTGGGCCGGCGCAGCGGTGTGCGCCGCCGCGATCTGGTACCAGCGCCGACGGTGGCACCGTGACGCCACGGATCAATGAAGGCGTCTTGTGAAACGCTCAGCACCACGAACTGACACCTATCAACATCGGGCCGGACGGATGGCATCCGCGATGCGATCGGTCCTCTAATCTGATCGTGCTCGAGGCAGTCTCGTTCTTAGGCGATGCAGCTGCCGACGCGAGCACGAGGGATGCGCGCGACGCCAATCCTCGTAGCTCACCACCCGGTCAGCACCGACGACGTCGGCAACGACGTTTCGCTGGTCGTCGGTGAGCCAGATGGCGCAGGAGGTTCCTTCATCGCTGAGGCTGGCGACCTCTCCAAAATCGCGCCGCCAGAACGTCGCGTCGTAGGCGTGTGGCGCCACGGTGATGAAGTCGTCGCGCACCTTTGAGTCACTGGTGGACTGGACGCCTGTCTGCATGTAGTGACCGTTACGTTTCGAGTCGGGCACGAAGCGATCGCACAGTCTGGACGCTGCCTCAACGACCTCCGGCGCCCAGTCACTACGCATGGACCACGGTATGTCGGTCTCGGCACGGCCCATCTCGGCTGCAACAAGGGTCAGTGCCCCGTGGAGGGCCACGCCTCGTCTCGCGAAATCCAGACCGTCCGACAACAGCAGGTATTCGACGCGCCTATCCTTCACCCGGCGAGTGTCTCAGGGAGTCAGTCAAGACTGCTGAGTCGCGCGCTGACGCGCCGAATTGAGGACGTTGCTGCGTGCGGAGACTCGCCACTGACGGCGCCACCGCATCGACGTGATCCATTGTCGCGTTGGACCTCGATGACTGGTCCCCGGCATCCCGCGTTCGGGTTTCGCTGCCCATCTCACTGGTCAGGCCGTGTCGATCTGCCTAGAGTCGAGAGATGGCCGCACCCCGCGACCCAGGCCGGTCCATTGATCGAATTGGAGGCGGCGCATGAGCGAAGACCAGGTGGCACGCAACCTCAAGGGCATGGACGACCTTGACTTCACAGGATGGAACAACGCCGATTGGGACGGCGTGTTCGCCCATCATCACACAGCTGACGTGCTGGTCGACTGGAAGGGGACGCCGCCCACGCACGGCATCCAAGAACACATCGGCGCGATGAAAGAGTACGTCGCGTCTGCAGGTGGAACGCCGCCTCAGATCATGTCCCATCCGATCGGGTTCGGATCGGGTGAGTGGACGTGCGTGATTGGGGAATTCGAGGACGGGAGCCGAATGGTCACCGTCGCCAAGTGGAAGGACGGCGCGATCGCTGAGGAATACATCTGGGCGTGAGCGACGGCGGACAAGGCTCGGATCCGATCACGACGGCGGACCCTCAAGGCCACGCGGTATACCGCCTCGCCCTCGGACCGATGACCACCGGAAGGTTGGCGCCCGACTCAACGAAGACGACGCTGTCATCGAGCGCTTCTGGAGATTCTTCTCTCTGACCTGGGCCTTCAGACACGTTAGACCTTGGCCCAGTCTGCCGCCTGGGTTCCTCGGAGCAGCAGGTCCTACGGATCGAGCTAGCCACCCGGGGTTGAGGGAAACGCCCTTCGCCGGGGGCCGCCCACCTGACCATGTCTCCAGGTCATAGACCTCCAGCACCCTTCACACCGGAGCGAGGCGGTTGTCACTCAGTCGATCCCTCAAGCCTTCAGAACCCCCGCGCCCGGGCGTTAATGTGCGACATGGCAGCCGGCTGACCAACGATTGCCTCGATCCTTCAAGCTCAACGGGTCGAGGCAATCGCGTCGATCAAACAGAAGCTACGTCAGATGCCAGCACGCGGCGACCAATTCAGATGGAAACTGGTTAGCCGTTGATGAACAGATAGTCGGCTTGGTACGGGACACTGACGATCGGCGTGACGTGCGGGTCGCAGTTCCCGGCCGGGGCGACGCCGCCGACAGTGTTGAGGCGCAGCACCTCGACAGCGTTCGCCAGCAGGCCGGTCCGGTCGCCGATCTGAGTCGCGTCGAGGTCCAGTTCGGCGATGTTGCCCGCTCCGTTCCCGTTCCTTGTGACGACCTTGGTGCCGCTGACCGCGCTGCCGTCGGGTGCTTGCCACTGGGGCGGGCCGGCGACCGGCTGGACGAAGGTGTGGTGGATGCCGCCGGTGAGGTGCGCGTCGACATTGTTCTGCGCAAAGGCGAACGAGCCGTCGAGCTGCGCAGAGCAGGCGTAGATCTGGCTGCCGAGGACCACCGACTCCTGCAGCGCGGCCACTCCGGTCGTGCTGACCGCGTGACTGAGCAGGTGCAACTGGGCACGTACGGCGCCGTTCGGGAAGTCAGTGTTGCGCAGGTCGGTGTAGAAGCCGCTCGGGTTTGAGCGCAACGCGTCAAGCACACTTGGGTCGGTGACCGTGACGCTGCCGGAGGCGAAGCTACCCCCTCCGCTCGGCTTGGTGAACAAAGGTACGACCACCGGCCCGTCCACTCCTCGACCGGCGGCGTGGATGGCTGCCTCGGTCGGGGTGCTGATGCCGCGCCAGGACACCGAGTAGCTGAGCGTGTTGCCCTCGATCCCGATGAGTTCCAGCGCTTGCCCGTCCGGATCACCGCCAGCTACTTCGTTCCGACCTTCCAGGCTCGCGACGAGGCCGGCGGGTGCTGCGGTCGGGTCGCCCGGCACCGTGATCCCCGCCGGCGGTGTCACCTGGGTGCTCGCTTCCGCCGCACCAACGGCAAGGGTGGCGGAAGCGGCCGTCGCGACGACGGCGGCGCCGATGCCGTGGGCGAGGCGGCGTTTGATGCTCTGAGACATGGTGATTGTCCTTCCGGATCTGCGGCCGACGCCGTGTGCCCGGCCCGCATCCAGTAGCACGTCGATCCGGCGCCCGGCGCCCAACCGGAAACGGGGAGAAAGGTCACAGCCTCCTGGATGAACCGAATCGACGCCGCGTGCGTGTCCGCGATTCCTGCCGCGGGCTCGTGTCCTCAGTGCAAGCGGGGTGGAGATCGAGTAGATCTCTCTGTTGGTCGGCCACAAGGACACTGAGGTGGCGGACCGTCTACGGTCACGCGCTCCGGCCGATCCCCACCCGAGGGAGTTCAGCGATGAGCCAACTGCTGCTCCAGAACCGGTGGTCACTCAGGTAATGCAAGAGGCCGGTCTCCCGAGCGGGAAACCAGCCTCTGAGTATCGGGCCTTGGTGCGTGAGCACTTGGTGAGGGCCCCAGCTGGCAGCGACAGTCCGTGGCCAACCCGCGAAGTCCGGGACTAGGCTAAAAGGTATGCGGGCTATCAGGATCCTGTCCGTTGCGCTGGTATCGCTGGCGCTGGCCGGATGTACCGTTTCGTCGCCGCCGACGTTCAAGGTCGGCATTATTGCCGACTCGGGATTTCGTCCTGCTCCCGATGGCTTCACGTTTGACAACTACGGCGACACGCTCGACGACGGGACTGTCCCCTCCGAGTTGACGTCCGCTGACGTGCGGTCATTGTTCGGCCAGAGCGTGTGTGCAGATGCCGCCATCGGCAAGTGCGATCTGATCCCCCAGGCCCAGGCTTGGATGGACACCATGAACCAGCAGATGGCCAATGGCCACTGCTTCGGGTTCTCGGTGGGGGCCCAACTGATCTGGCAGCACAAGGTGAACCCCGACCGCTACGGGGCCACGACCATCGGCGGTCTGGCGATCGACGACAACGCCTCCTTGCAGCGGGCGATCGCCCGGGCCTGGGTGCTACAGACCTTCGAGTACGAGCAAGCGCAGAAGATCACCGGCACCCCCAAGAAGATCCTGCACACCCTGACGAAGGTGCTCAGGCCCCACCCGGCGGAGACCTACACCGTCACCATCTGGAAGAGTGACGGCACTGAGGGCCACGCTGTCACCCCCTACGCCGTGCGCTATAACGGGAACGGGAAGTACGAGGTCCTGATCTACGACAACAACTGGCCGGGCGAGAGCCGATCCATCGCCTTCGACACGTACAAGGATACGTGGAGCTACCAGGCCTCCACCGACCCGAACGAGGCGGACTCGCTGTACCACGGGAATGCTCACACCAAAACGATTTCCCTGTTCCCAAACTCGCCCGCGCAGGGCACCCAGCCGTGTCCGTACTGCCGCGAGGCGGGGCAGACGGGCTCCACCGCCGGCACCACCGGGGCGACGCCAACGGCGATGGTCCATTTCCTAGGCAGGCCCAGCAACCACTCCCATGTCACCGTCACCGACCAGGCCGGGCACCGCCTCGGCCGAGTGAACGGTCAGGTGGTAAACGAAATCCCCGGGGCGCGCCACGTCTTTTTGACCGCTGACAGGGTCAGGAAGCACAAGCTAGAGCCGATCCTTTATCTACCGGTCGACGTGGCCTACACCTTCACCATCGACGGGAGCACCCTCACCGCTCCCGATACTGAAAGCATCACCATCATCGGCCCCAGGTGGCACATCGCCATCAAAGGCATCACTATGCACCCTGGCGACAAGGACATTCTGACTGTCGACCCCAAGACCACGACGCTGACCTACCGCACCACTCGGGCCAAGTCCGCCAGCATCGAGGCCTCGCAGTCGAATACCCGGGGTCACTACGCCTTCTCCGTCACGGGCGTCTCCAATCAACCGGGTGACACCATCAACCTCAGCATTCCGCCCGGACGCGGCAGTCTGATCATCAGCACCGTCGGCTCGCCCGGGACATCGAGCGTGAACCTCAAAATGACCCGCTCCACCCAGCAAGGGGTGCAGCAATTCACCCACACCGCGATCCCCCTGACCGGCGGGGACACTATCGACCTTCAGTTCGCCGACTGGACCAACCCCAGCCAAGGCATCCCCCTGGTCACCACGCACAACGGGCAGCAGACCAGACAAACCCTGACCAGTCACCGGTGAGGCTCCGCCTCTGACCGCCGAGTTTGGGGCTGGTGTGGGCGCTCGGGTGCGGGCAGGCTCGGTGGATGTGGCTGGCGCGTTGACGGTGAACGAGTTGCTCGAGGGTCATGTCGGGTTGGACATCGAGTGCCTGGATCGGGTCTATCTGAACGGGTCTGACACCACAGCAGACTCCGCACGCCGACCGTCAAGTTGGTGGGAGGCGAGCACTTCTCCCAGATCTCTCCCACCGGGGCCCCTAACGAAAACAGGCCAGGTGGCGAAAGTGCCTCCTGACCTGCCAACTCGTGCGGTGGAGCTTAGGGGATTCGAACCCCTGACCTCTTCCATGCCATGGAAGCGCGCTACCAACTGCGCCAAAGCCCCGCGGTGTCTTGCGACTCCGAAAGCTTAGCGGATGAGGGCCTGCAAAGAAAAATCGGTTCCCTCGTGGGGCTGGTGAGGTACGCGACACCCCTTCCAGGGCCCGCTGACGGGCGTGTCTAAGCTGCTCGACTGCGGGCCCACGGTATGTCGCAGCGCCGCCAGCAGCACGTGAACCAGGCCCTGGGGCAACGGTACCCAGGACCTCACCTGTGCGCGGTGGACTAGGCCCATTGGAGGCCGATCCGGCAACGCTCTACTCCAGCACGCGGCGGCCCAGTCCGGCCCAGGACAGGCCAAGCCGCCGGCGGCGCCGGCCAGAGACAGTCACGCGAAGCGGTGTCCTTTCGGCGCGTCGCCACACGACAGCAGCCCGTACGCCGGGCGGTCGCCCGCGGACCGGATGTGCGCCGCCGGAGGCGGCCAGAAAGACAGTCGCCGCGGAGCGGTGTCCTTCGGGGCGTCGTCACCAGACAACAGCTTGTACGCCGGGGCGGTCGCCCGCGAGGCACGCCGACTGAGGCGGCCAACAGTCAGCCGCCGCGAAGCGATGTCCTTCCGGGCGTCATCACACGACCACAGCTCATACGCCGGGCGATCGCCCGCGGACCAGGTACGCGCCGCCGGAGGCGGCCAGAAGACGGAGCGGTGTCCGATGGGCGGTGTCCTGCAAGGCCTCTAGCGTTGGGGGTCGTCGCTCATGACCGGCTCGGGGAGGGAGCCGGCGTTCCATTCTTCGATTCGCCAGCCGGAGCGGCCGGGGAGGAGGGAGACCCAGTTGCAGTTGGAGAGGCCTCCGAAGGCGGGCCAGTTGGCTTGGGGGATGCCGAGGAACAGGCAGATGCCGACGCGGGCGGCGAGGCCGTGGGTGGCGACGACGATGGTGTCCTCGGACGTGCCTTCCAGCGAAATCCGGGTGAGGGCGTCGGAGAAGCGGGTGGCGACCTCTTCGACGGTTTCGCCGTTGGAGCCGCGGCGCTGGGGTTCGCCGCTGCGGATGCGGGCGGCGGCCTCCGGGTTCATGGCGGCGAGCTCGGACATGGTGAGGCCGGCCCAGTCGTCGACGTCGATCTCGCGGAGCGCTTCGTCGTACTCGATCTTCAGGCCGGTCAGCAGCGAGAGCTCACCCGCGGTGGCCGCGGCGCGTTGCAGGTCGCTGGCGAAGAGCCGGGTGGGCGCGAGGGAGGCGAGCCGGGCGGCCGCGGCTCGGGCCTGCGTCAGGCCGACCGAGTCGAGCGGGATGTCGGCCTGGCCTTGGATCTTGTCCTGCAGGTTCCACTCGGTCCGGCCGTGCCGCCAGACGATGAGCCGTCCTGCGCTCATTCAGAGACGCCGGGGACGGGCGACGGCAGCGGGATGGCCGGGCAGTCGCGCCACAGGCGCTCCAGGGAGTAGAACGAGCGCTCCTCGTCGTGCTGGACGTGGATGACGATCTCGAGGTAGTCGAGCAGCACCCAGCGGCCTTCGCGGGCGCCTTCGCGGCGGACCGGCTTGGCGTCGAAGTCGACGCGCAGCTTCTCCTCGATCGCGTCCACGATCGCGCGGACCTGGCGGTCGTTCGAGGCGGACGCGACCAGGAAGGCGTCGGTGATGGCGAGCTGCTCGGAGACGTCGAAGGCGAGGACGTTCTCGGCCTTCTTGTCGTGGGCCGCTTCCGCGGCTGCGGTCAGCAGCTCGATGGCGCGTTCACTGGCAGACATAGACGTCCTAACGGTTGGTGTAGAGCTCACGCTTGGCGATGTACTGGACGATCCCGTCCGGCACCAGGTACCAGGTCGGGTTGCCCTTGGCGACCCGGGCGCGGCACTCGGTCGACGAGATCGCCAGCGCCGGCACCTCGAGCAGGGTGATCCGGTCCATCGGCAGCTGGTCCAGCGGCAGTTCGAGTCCTTCGGTGCCGGGCCGCGTACAGCCGACGAACTGGGCCAGCTTGAACATCTCGTCGACGTCCCGCCAGGTGAGGATCTGGGCGAGCGCGTCGGCGCCGGTGATGAAGAACAGCTCGGCGTCCGGGTACAGCCTGGACAGGTCGCGCAGGGTGTCGATCGTGTACGTCGGACCCGGCCGGTCGATGTCCACGCGGCTGACCGAGAACCGCGGGTTGGACGCGGTCGCGATGACGGTCATCAGGTACCGGTCCTCGGGCGGGGAGACCTTCCGGTCCGACTTCTGCCAGGGCTGGCCGGTCGGGACGAAGATCACCTCGTCGAGGTCGAAGTAGGACTGCACCTCGCTGGCCGCGACCAGGTGTCCGTGATGGATCGGGTCGAACGTGCCACCCATCACGCCGATGCGTCGTACCCGCTCCACCGCCGCCATGCCCATCGAGCCGCTCAGCTGTGCGGCCGGCCCTTGCCCATGATGACGGTGACGAGCAGCAGCAAGACGAGCACGAACAGCGCGAACCCGCCGAACCACCACTTCGAGATGTGCGAGGCCTCGACCGCGGCCTCTTCGACCGCCGCGATCTGCGGCACCAAGTACGTGAGCATGAGGCAGAGCCTATCTCGTGACCGCGGAGACGACAGCGACCGGTGGCCCTGGACTCTCGCCCAGGCGCACCGGTCGCGATAGGAAGGTCAGCGGAGGCGGGCGGAACGGGTCAGCAGCCGGCGCCAGTTGGACGGCGCGGCGTGCGCGCGGCGGGCCTGCGCGGCGACACGGTGCATCTCGTCGATCCGGGCACGGGCAACATCGGGGGTGATCATGATTCCTTCACTGGGTTGGTACGGCGGAACCGGGGTGGACTGTCCCCGGTACCTCAAATTGTACGGTAGGAGCTACGCTCTCACAAACGAATTAAAGGCACAGAGCATTCCTGACCTTAGAATCTGTGGTGAACGGGAGGCGTCATGGACGCGATCGACCGGCAGCTGATCGAGGCGCTCCGGCTGAACGGCCGCTCCAGCTGGGCCGAGCTGGGCCGGGAGGTCGGCTTGTCCGGCCCGAGCGTGCAGGAGCGGGTACGGCGTCTCGAGGAGCGCGGCGTACTGCTCGGGTACCGCGCCGTGGTCGCCCCGGAACAGGTCGGCCTGGGCACGAGTGCGCTGATCGGGCTGTTCCAGCGCGACGACGTCGAGACCGACGACGTGGTGGAGCAGGTCCGTGAGATCCCCGCCGTCGAGGACTGCTGGTTCGTCGCCGGCGACCAGGAACTCGTAGTCAAGGTGCGGGTCGCCGACGTGACCCAACTGGAGGCGGTCGTGGGGTCGCTTCGCCGCGTGAACGGCGTGGTCAGGACGCGGACGACGGTTGTGCTGTCGACTCGCTGGGAAGGGCGTCCCGCGCCCCTGCCCGACTGAGCAGCAGTACGGCGCCCGCCGCGAGTGCGAGGCTCGCGGCGACGGGGTAGAGCAGCCCTGGGGCGTGCTGGTACGTCGTACCGCCGATCGCCGGCGCGAGGAACATGCCGCTGATCGAGGCGGCGGCGTACAGGCTGGAGTACCGCCCGACCATTCCGTCCGGCGCCGCGTCGGCGACGTGCGCCGTGGCGGTCGGCTTGTAGAGCATCTCCCCCGCCGTCATCACGGCGATCGCCACCGCCGCACCACCGAGCGCCGGCCAGACGCCGAGCACGGCCAACCCGATACCGATGCACGCGAAGCCCGCCGCGATCACTCGGGTCGCGCGATGGCCGCGCAGCCGCACGGCGAGCGAGGCCTCGCACAGAACGATCACGACCGAACTGGCGCCGAGCAGCACGCCGTACGCCACCGTCGGCGCGCCCGCGTCGCGTAGCAGCAGCGGCATGGTCGCGAAGATCTGCCGGTAGACGGTGTCGACGATCACGATCGTCACCAGCACGACCAGGACCGCGCGATCCCTCAGGACCGTCTTCCACAATCCGGTTGTCGACAATCCTGTTGTCTGTCGGGCATTCGGGACCCAGCGCCAGATGATCGCGGCCATGACGAGGCTGGTGACGGCGTCGACGACAAACACCAGCGAGAAGTCGTACGCCGCGAGCAGGCCGCCGAGCGGCGGGCCGATGGTGAATCCGGCGTTCGAGGCGGTGCGGGACAGCGCGATGCCCTCACGCCGACGCTCGGCCGGGAGCGAGATGGCGACGAGGGCGCTGAGATTCGGGCGCCCGGCACCGCCGAAGAGGCCGGCCAGGGCCGCGACGACGGCGATCGACGGGCCGGGCACCAATGGCATGGCCAGACAGGAGATCGCCCACAGCAACTGGCTCGCGAGCGCCGCCGTACGCAGGCCGAAACGGTCGCCGAACCACCCGCCGCCCAGGTTGCCGCCGACCAGACCGACGCCGTACGCCGCCGCGGCGAAGCCGGCCTGTTGCGCCGACATGCCGCGGTCTTCGACGAGGTAGAGCGTGAGGTAGATCCAGGCGAGCGCCCCGGCGCCGTTGACGAGCTGGCCGACCATCACGGCCCGGAGCCAGGCGGGCAGTTCCGCGATTCGGCGCCAGTACACGTCCGCCCCCTGAGCTAGAGTGAGTTCCTGTCGGGAACTTACTCGACGGGCCGTCGGGGCGGCAACTGGATTCGAAGGAGTGCGAACGTGCGGCGGAGCACCTTCTCGCCCGAGCCGGACTGTGCGATCGCGCAGTCCCTCGGCGTCATCGGCGACGGCTGGGAGCTGCTGATCGTCCGCGACCTGGCGCGCGGGTTGTCGCGGTTCGACGAGCTCGCCGGCTCGCTGCACATCTCGCGGAAGGTGCTGACCGAGCGGCTGAACAGCCTGGTCGACAGCCGGATTGTCAACAAAACTGCGTATCAGGACCGGCCGACGCGGTACGCGTACGAGCTGACGCCGCGCGGCCGCGCGCTGCTGCCCGTACTCGTCGCGCTGCAGGACTGGGGCGACCGCTGGCTGCTCGGGGACGGCTCGCTGACCGGAACGAACGCCGCGGACGAGCCGCCGGCACAGCGCCTGCACGAGCTCGTGGGTCAGCGGATCCCGTACGTCGCGCTACCGTCCACCCGCAGCACGACAGCCGACGCCCCGTCAGCCAACGGCACGACAGCCGACGCCGACCCCCCGTCACTCCACGGCGCGACAGCCGACGCCAACGCCCCGTCCACCCGCGGCACGTCGGCCGACGCCCCGCCAGCCCACCCCACGACAGCCGACGCCGACGGCCCGCCGACTCGTGGCTCGGCGGTTGGCGCCGATGGTCTGTCGGCGCGTGGCGCCGCGGTTGACGTGGTTGATGTGGGCGCGCGGGCCACTGTGATCTTCGGGTATCCGGCGACGGGTCGGCCGACTCCGTTGCCGGACGGTTGGGGTGAGATCCCCGGGGCCGCCGGCTGCACCTTGGAGAACCGGCTGTTCGCGGCGCGGTACGACGAGTTTGCGGCGAAGGGGATCGCTGTGCGCGGGGTGAGTACGCAGCGGACCGACGAGCAGCAGGCGTTCGCACAAGCGGAGGAAATCCCACACCTGCTGCTGTCCGATCTCGATCTGGAACTGACGGCCGCGCTGCGGCTGCCGACGTTCCGCGCGGGCGGGTACGAGCGGCTGAAACGGTTCGTGCTGATCGTGGGCGCGGACCGGGTGATCCGATCGGTCCGGTATCCCGTCACCGACATCGCCGACGCGGTCGACTGGGCGCTCACGACTGGCTGAAGAACGACTTCACCTCGGCGGCGATCCGGCGGACGGCCTCGGGCTTGCCGTTCGGGTTGACGCCGCCCGGGTCCGAGGACGAGCCGTGGTCGTAGCCGTCGAACTCGATCCGGCGGCAATGCGGCAGCACCTTCTCCAGCGTCGCGCGACCGGGCTCGAGGCCAGGCAGGCCTTTGCTGCCGCCAAGGAGCAGCACCTCGGCGTCGACCGTACGGAACGCGTCGAAGGTGCCGGCCAGTTCGGCGACGATCGTGCCCTCGGCGTGGATCGTGGGGGCGAGCTGTCGCATGGTGATCGCACCCGGCGCGGCCTGGCGCTCTTCCTTCGCCATCATCTTCTCGGTCATCCAGCGGAGCAGGCCGCGCGGCATCACCTTCAGGAACGGCGGCGCCATCTCGAAGCCGAACATGCTCGTCACCATCGCGCCGGCGACATCCCCGCGGGCGATCTCCCGATCGAACCGCGCCAGCCACTCGCGGTGCGGAGCGCCGTCGGCGACGATCGCGGGCTCGTAGAGCGCGACCTGCTTCAGGGACGGGAGGGTGCGGGCCGCCTCCAGGACCACCGCTCCCCCGGCGCTGACACCGAACGCGCGCTGCGCCCCGGCCGCGTCGAGGACGGCTTCCAGGTCCTCGATCTCGGTGCGGACGTTGTGGTCCGGCCGATGCGGACCAGAGAGCCCGCGGCCGCGGCGGTCCGGCAGGTAGACGGTGTACTCGTCGGCCAGCGCCTCCGCGAACAAGGTGTGGCTGCGGGCCGACTCCATGCTGCCGTGCAGGACGACGACGGCCGGTCCCTGGCCGGTCGTGTAGTAGCCGATCTCGGTGCCGTCGCGAGAGGCGACGGTGTGTTGGGTCAGTTCTGCTGATCTCATGGATCGATAGTTACATGCGCTCTAGTTACATTGCAACTAGTTTCGATAGCCTCTATGGTTGGAACGTGACTTTTCGACGCTCGTCGCTGGCGCTCGCGATCCTCGGCCTGCTGGAGAACGGGCCGCTGCATCCGTACGGGATCCAGCGGCTGCTGAAGCAGTGGGGCAAGGACCAGGTGGTCAACGTCGGCCAACGGACCAGCCTGTACCGGATGATCGTGCGCCTGGAGGAAGCCGGACTGATCACGGCCGGCGCGACGGAGCGGGACGAGCGGTACCCCGAGCGGACCGTCTACCACCTCACCGACGAGGGGCGCACGATCTGCCGGGAATGGCTGGCGGAGATCCTCACCACGCCGCGCAACGAGTTCCCCGAGTTCCCCGCGGGCCTGTCGTTCGTGATGCTGCTACCACCGCAGACAGCCTGCGAGCTCCTCGCACAACGCCGCGAGCGCCTGACGAAGCGCATCGCCGAACTGCACCTGGAGCTCGGCTCCGAGGTCGACGGCCACCCGGTCCCCCGCTTCGCTCTCCTGGAGTCGGAGTACCAGGTCGCCGTGACGGTCGCCGAAGCCGAATGGATCGACAGAGTGCTCGACGACCTCCGGACCGGCGCCCTGACCTGGACGCCCGGCCCGGCCTGATCAGGTGCGGATCTGGCCTTCGCCGGTGACGACGTACTTGGTAGAGGTCATCTCGGGCAGGCCCATCGGCCCGCGGGCGTGGAGTTTCTGGGTGGAGATGCCGATCTCGGCGCCGAAGCCGAACTCGCCGCCGTCCGTGAAGCGGGTGCTGGCGTTCACCACGACCGCCGCCGAGTCGACCGCGGTCGTGAAGCGCCGCGCGGCCGCCTGCGAGCGGGTGATGATCGCGTCGGTGTGACCCGAGCTGTACCGGCGGATGTGCTGCACGGCGTCCTCGAGCGAGCCCACGACCGCGGCCGACAGATCGAGCGAGTTGTACTCGGTCCCGTAGTCCTCCTCGGTCGCCGCCACCACACCATTGCCAGCAGCAACTACCGCCGCGTCCCCGTGCACGGTCACACCGGCTTCGGCGAGGGCGGGCAGCGCGCGGGCCAGGAACTCCTCGGCGACATCCGCGTGGACCAGCAGCGACTCGGCCGCGTTGCAGACGCTCGGGCGCTGGGTCTTCGAGTTCAGCAGGATCTCCAGACCGAGGCCGAGATCCGCGTCCGCGTCGATGTACACGTGACAGTTGCCGACACCGGTCTCGATGACCGGCACGGACGACTCACTCACGACGGTCTGGATCAGCCCGGCGCCGCCGCGCGGGATCAGTACGTCGACCAGCCCGCGCGCCTGCATGAGCTCCTTGACCGCGGCCCGATCCGTCGGCACGCCCTGGACCACGTCGGCCGGCAACCCCGCCGACTCGGCAGCATCCCGCAGTACGGCGATGATCGCCTTGTTGGACGCGGCCGCGGACGACGAACCGCGCAGCAGGACAGCGTTGCCGGACTTCAGGCAGATGCCCGCGGCGTCGGCAGTCACGTTCGGACGCGCCTCGTAGATGATGCCGACGACGCCGAACGGCACCCGCACCTGGCGGAGCTCGAGGCCGTTGGGCAGCGTGTATCCGCGGACGACCTCGCCGATCGGGTCCGCGAGGCCGGCGAGCTGCTCCAACCCGGCCGCCATCCCGTCGACGCGCGCCGGGTTCAGCGCCAGGCGGTCGACGGTGGACTCCGGCGTACCGGCTTCCCGCGCCGCGGCGACGTCGACGGCGTTCGCCTCGACGATCGCGTCCGTGTTGTCCCGCAGCGCCGCCGCCATCGCGTGCAACGCCGCGTCCTTGGTCGCCCGGGACGCCTCCGCCAACGCGTACGACGCCACGCGCGCCCGCCGCGCCAGCTCGATGATCTCGCTCACCCCTTCATCGTAGTGCGGCCCCGCCGCCTCCCTGCCCCTCGTCTCTCAGGTGGACTTTGTGCACCCACCGACCATGAGATCGCCCCGGTGAAAATGTGCGGTGCGTGCACAAAGTCGGCCAGATGATCGACCGCGTCGTGTTCGCGCCGGCCGACGGCGGTACCGACGTACCGCAGATCAGCGGCGGCGTAGGCGTGGCAGGCGGGCCAGCGCGTGGGCCAGCGGGACGACTGCGGCGAGGGCGAGGTTGAGGCGGCGGTCGGGCGGTGCGATCGGGACGCCGTCCGCGCGCAGCCGACGCCAGGCCCACACGCTGAACGGGATCACGACCAGCGGCGTGGTGACCAGGCCGGGCGTGTAGCGCCGCAGGACCACCGACTGGGCGATGTGCGTGCCGGCGTGCAGACCGAAGCCCAGCAGCGACGTCTGGAAGAACTTGCTGCGTCCGCCCGTCGCGGCGCCCGCGGCGGAGGCGGCCGCCATCGCGATGCCAGTCAGGCCGATCGCGGTGGCGGCCTCCGTCCGCGACATCGGCAGCACCTTCGTCAGCGGTGCCGGCAGATCCGGCTGCTGTGAGAACGACGGCATCGTGGCGAGTTCCTCGAGGTCGTGGACGATCCAGGCAGCGAGGAGACCCCAGGCGAGCTTCACACCGTCATCGTAGGTTCTGGCACCGCAGGCTCTGGCTCGAGAGGCTCCTGCTCGCGAGACTCCTGCTTACGAGGCTCTTGCTCGGGAGCCCGCTGCCGGCGGTCGCGGAGGATCTTGAACAGGGTCCGCAGCGTCAGCAGGGCCACGATGCCTACGATCTGACCGCCGAGAACGACCTTGGTGACGTCGACTGCCGGCGACCAGGTGACCTCGTCGTCCTTGATGACGTAGACGCCGACCGGCCGTGCCGACAGGCCGATCCCACCGCCGGACCCCTCGGCGCCGCGCCCGTTGGCGTCCTCGCCCCGGCCGCCGCCTCCGCCGCCGGCGATCCGTGCGACCGGAAGCACCGTGAGCCCCTTGTAACTCACCGGAGTACCGAACACCGTTCCGGCCTTCACACTGTCCACCACTCCGCGCAGCACTTCGAGAACGTCCGACTGCGTCTTGTCCGGCTTTCCCATGTCTGTCGGCCTCCCCTGGTCTCAACCGCTCACACATCGCCTCCAGACTCGGCACGACGACGTACGGCGTCCAGAGGACTCGGTCCCGGCAGAACGGGACCTCTGGGACGGGACAGTCGCCACCGCCTCGGCGAGACTCGTGCCGAGGAGGTGCGATCATGCTCAAACAGACCGAACGCCGCCCCTCACGGGCGAGCCGGCGGACCGGCTACGTGTTCGCCGTCGTGTTCAACGCCGTCGCGCTCTACGCCATCCATGTCTGGCCCGGCTGGCAGCAGGTCCCGTTCCTCACGTCCGACACCGAACAGGTGCTCGGTTGGGTCAGCGCGACGCTGATCGCGGGACTCGCGGTGAACGTCGTCTATCTGCTGACGGACCCGCGCTGGCTGAAGTCGCTGGGTGACCTGACCGTCACCGGCGTGGGGCTGGTCGCGATCATCCGCGTCTGGCAGGTCTTCCCGTTCGACTTCGGGGACCCGTGGGTGCCACTCGCCCGGATCCTGCTGGCGATCGGGTTCTTCGGGTCGATCGCCGCCATGATCGTCCAGCTCGTCGTCCTGGTGGCGGACGGGAGCCGAGCGCGCCGCCGTTAGAGCAGGACCAGGTCGTCGCGGTGCACGACCTCGCGTTCGTACGCCGCTCCGAGCTCGCGCGCGAGGTCCCGCGTGGAACGCCCGAGCAGGTCGGGCAGTTCGGACGCGTCGTAGTTGACCAGCCCGCGCGCGACGACGACACCTGAGGGCGAGACGAGGTCGACAGGGTCGCCGGCCGAGAACGTGCCTTCCACCGCAGAGATACCGGCCGGCAACAGCGACGCGCGGCGGTGCGTCAACGCGCGCACCGCGCCCTCGTCGAGGTGCAGGATGCCCTGGCCGGAGGTCGCGTGCGCGAGCCACAGCAGGCGTGTCTTGCGGCGCCGGCCGGTGGGATGGAACAGCGTGCCCACCGGATCCCCGCGGAGTGCCTCGCCGACCCGGCCGGCGGAGGTCAGGACCACCGGGATCCCTGCCTCCGTGGCGATCGCGGCCGCCTCGACCTTCGTCTGCATCCCGCCCGTGCCGACACCGGACGCCCCGGTCTTCCCGATCGCCAGCGGCTCCAGGTCGGCGGGGCCGCGGATCTCGGTGACCATCGACGTACCGGGCTTGCGGGGATCACCGTCGTACAGGCCGTCGACGTCGGACAGCAGGAGCAGCAGGTCCGCGTGCACCAGGTGACCGGTCAGCGCCGCGAGCCGGTCGTTGTCGCCGAAGCGGATCTCGGTGGTCGCGACCGTGTCGTTCTCGTTCACGATCGGCACGACGCCGAGCTCGAGCAGCCGGGCGAACGTCCGGTACGCGTTGCGGTAGTGCGCTCGCCGGGTCACGTCGTCGACCGTCAGCAGCACCTGCCCGACGCGCAGCCCGTGGGCCGCGAAAGCGTCGCTGTAGCGGGCCATCAGCAGTCCCTGGCCGACCGACGCGGCCGCCTGCTGCGTCGCCAGGTCCCGCGGCCGGGTCCGCAACCCCATCGGGGCGAGCCCGGCGGCGATCGCGCCGGAGGAGACGAGTACGACCTCGGTGCCCTCCACCCGGCGCGCCGCGATGGCGTCGACGAGCAGCCGGAGCCGTTCCAGGTCGATCTTGCCGCGCTGGGTCAGCGACGACGAGCCGACCTTCACGACGATTCGCGTGGCGTTCAGCGCCTCCGCGCGATGCTTCATGAAATCAACCGTTCTGGTCGAGATCCTCCGCCGCGGCCAGCTCGCGCGCCTCCTTGCGCGCCTGCTTCGCCGCGGCCTCTGCCGCTCGCTTCGCCGCGGCCGGGGACAGGTCGACCTCGTCGGCGTCCCAGTTCGCGCCGTACTGCGACCAGTCCTCGGCGCGCTCCCCCTCGCGGAAGGCGTGGTACTCGGTGTCCTTGGCCTGCCGCCGCTGTGCCGCGGGGCGAACCTCCTCGAGCCGGTGGTCCTCACCGCGCCGGGCGAGGATCTCCGCGCCGGCCTGCACGTCGGGCGCGAAGTCGAACACGATCGCGTTCGGACCGTCGCCGATCACCACCGCGTCGCCCGGCCGCGCACCGAGCTTCAGCAGCTCCTCCTCGACGCCGAGCCGGTTCAGCCGGTCGGCGAGGTAGCCGGTCGCCTCCGCGTTGGCGAAGTCGGTCTGCTTCACCCAGCGCTCGGGCTTCTGGCCCTGGACCAGCCAGCCGCCGTCGTCCGGCAGCTTCTTCACCTTGAACTCGGGCCCGCCCTGCATCTGCGGCCGGATCACGATCCGCGTGGTGTCGGGCTTCTCCTGCTCCGCGCGCCGCCGTACGACGATCTCGGCCATCGCGAACTTCAGCGCCTCCAGGCCCTCGTGCGACGCAGTCGAGATCGGGAACACCCGGTACCCGCGCTCCACCAGCTCGGCCTGCACCATCTCGGCGATCTCACGCGCGTCCGGTACGTCGATCTTGTTCAGGGCAACGAGTCGGGGCCGGTCCTCGAGCCCGCCGTGCGCGGTCAGCTCGGCCTCGATCGTGTCCAGGTCGCTCAACGGGTCGCGGCCCGGCTCGTACGTCGCGCAGTCGACGACGTGGACCAGCGCGGCGCACCGCTCCACGTGCCGCAGGAAGTCGTACCCGAGGCCACGGCCCTCGCTCGCACCCTCGATCAGACCGGGGACGTCGGCGACAGTGAACGTGGTGTCACCGGCAACGACGACGCCGAGGTTCGGGATCAGGGTGGTGAACGGGTAGTCGGCGATCTTCGGCCGGGCGCGGCTAATCGCGGCGATCAGCGACGACTTGCCGGCGCTCGGGAACCCGACCAGGCCGACGTCCGCGACGACCTTCAGCTCCAGGACGAGCGTGCGCTCCTCGCCGTCCTCACCGAGCAGCGCGAAACCGGGCGCCTTGCGGGAACTGCTCGCCAGGGCCGCGTTGCCCAGACCGCCCTTACCGCCCTGCGCCGCGACGAACTCCGCCCCCGGTCCGACGAGATCGGCCAGGACGTCGCCGTCCGCCGTACTGATGACGGTGCCGTCCGGGACGCCGAGGACCACGTCGCCGCCGTTGCTGCCGGCCTGGTTGTCACCCTTGCCCTGGGCACCGTTCGTCGCGGTGCGGTGGCTGGAGCGGTGGTAGTCGACGAGCGTCGTCACGTCCGGGTCGACGCGCAGGATCACACTGCCGCCGTCACCGCCGTTGCCGCCGTCGGGACCGCCGAGCGGCTTGAACTTCTCCCGGTGCACCGAGGCGCAGCCGTTCCCGCCGCGGCCCGCGGTGACGTGCACCGTGACGCGGTCGACGAAACTGGGGATGGCCATCGGTGTTCTCTACTTCCTGCAGGAGCCAAGTACTACTTACACAGCAAAAGGGCGGGTGCGCGGTATTCCGCGACCCGCCCTTCGACAGAGCTTCGTGAACCGGGTGGCGGTGTTACTCCGCCGGCGCCGGGACGATGTTGACGACGCGGCGACCGCGCCGGGTGCCGAACTCCACGGTGCCCTCGGCCAGCGCGAACAGCGTGTCGTCGCCGCCACGGCCGACCAGGTTGCCCGGGTGGAAGTGCGTGCCGCGCTGCCGGACGATGATCTCGCCGGCGTTCACCAGCTGACCGCCGTACCGCTTCACGCCGAGGCGCTGGGCGTTGGAGTCACGACCGTTGCGGGTCGAGGCCGCTCCCTTTTTGTGTGCCATCTGTTGATCAGCTCACTTCTTCTTTGCGTCGATCGCGGTGACCTTGACCTGGGTGTAGTGCTGACGGTGCCCCTGGCGCTTGCGGTAACCGGTCTTGTTCTTGTACTTGAGGATGTTGATCTTCGGGCCCTTGGTGCGGCCGAGAACCTCAGCCGACACGGCCACGTTGGCCAGCGCCGCGGCGTCGGCCGTCACGGTGTCGCCATCGACGACGAGGACCGCCGGCAGCGCGACGGTGTCGCCCACCTTCTCGGTCAGGCTGTCGATCTCGATGACATCGCCGACGGCGACCTTCTGCTGGGTGCCGCCACTGCGCACGATCGCGTACACCGTGGATCTCACTCTCTGCTGGATCGGAAAACTTACGGGTGTGATGGTGTGAGGTCGTCGCGAGGACGAACTCCTCACACACTTTCACACCGACACGAGTAGGGTGCGCCGAGCGCACCCGCTCAACTTTACAGGGTTGAGCCTGCAAAGTTGAAATCGGGTCAGCTGCCGGTGGTGACGAGTTCCGAAGGCTCGGTCGCGTCACTGTCGGTAGCGGTCTTGCTCCGGCTGCGGCTGCTGCGCCGCCGCCGGGTGGTCTTCGGTGCGCCGTTCTGCGCCGCGTCGGCCTCGACGACCTCGGTCGCCTCGGCAGACTCGGGTGCGGTCTCGGCGGCCGGAGCCGGGAAGCCGGTGGCCTCCGGACTCACGTGCTCCTCCGCGTCCGCGGAGACCGGGTAGCCGGTGGGCTCCGGCGTACCGTCCACCGCGCCCGGCGTGGCGTCGGCCTCGTCCTTCTTCGCGGTCGCCGCAGCGATCTGGGCCAGCCTCTGGGCGGCGTCGCCGTTGTGCTGCAGCGCCTCCGGCTCGGCGGCCTGCTCGTCCTCGCCGCGACCCTTGCCGCGGCGGCGGCGCGAGCTCTTCCGGCCGCTCTCCTCCGCCTGCTTGCCGTGGTCGTGACCGCTCTGGCCGCTTCCACTCTGGCCGCTTCCACTCTGGCCGTTTCCACTCTGGCCGTTTCCGCTCTGGCCGTTGCGACCGTCGCGGCGACGGGACTCCTTCGGCTCGTCGTGCAGGATCAGCCCGCGGCCGCCGCAGTGGTCGCAGTTCTCGCTGAACGCCTCGAGCAGACCGGTGCCGATCCGCTTCCGGGTCATCTGGACCAGGCCGAGCGAGGTGACCTCGGCGACCTGGTGCTTGGTGCGGTCGCGGCCCAGGCACTCGACCAGCCGGCGCAGCACCAGGTCTCGGTTCGACTCCAGCACCATGTCGATGAAGTCGATCACGATGATGCCGCCGATGTCGCGGAGCCGGAGCTGCCGGACGATCTCCTCGGCCGCCTCCAGGTTGTTCTTGGTGACGGTCTCCTCGAGGTTGCCGCCGGAGCCGGTGAACTTGCCGGTGTTCACGTCGACGACCGTCATCGCCTCGGTGCGGTCGATGATCAGCGAGCCGCCGGACGGCAGCCAGACCTTGCGGTCCAGCGCCTTCTTGATCTGCTCGTCGATCCGGTAGTTCGCGAAGACGTCGCCGTCGCCGCTCCACTTCTCGACCCGGTCGGCCAGGTGCGGCGCGACGCCCTCGACGTACTCCCGGACCTGGTCGTAGGCGCGGTCGCCGGAGATCACCAGCTTGGCGAAGTCCTCGGTGAACAGGTCGCGGACGACGCGGATCAGCAGGTCCGGCTCGCCGTACAGCAGCTGCGGGGCCTGGCCGTTCTTGGACTTCTTGTCGATGTCCTCCCAGGCGGCCTGCAGGCGGCTGACGTCGGCGGTCAGCTCCTCCTCCGACGCGCCCTCGGCCGCGGTCCGGACGATGACGCCGGCCTCGTCGGGGACGATGTCCTTGAGGATCGCCTTCAGCCGGTTCCGCTCGGTGTCGGGCAGCTTGCGGCTGATGCCGCCGTTGCCGCCGCGCGGCACGTACACGACATACCGGCCGGGCAGGCTGATCTGGTTGGTCAGGCGGGCGCCCTTGTGGCCGATCGGGTCCTTGGTCACCTGGACCAGGACCGACTGGCCGGACTTCAGCACCTGCTCGATCTTGCGCGGGCCGTTCGCGCCGCCGAGGGTGACCCAGTCGACCTCACCGGCGTACAGCACCGCGTTGCGGCCTTTGCCGATGTCGATGAACGCGGCCTCCATGCTGGGCAGCACGTTCTGCACGCGGCCGAGGTACACGTTGCCGATCAGCGAGGTCTGCTCCGCCGTCGTCACGTAGTGCTCGACCAGCACGTTGTCCTCGGAGACCGCGATCTGGGTCAGGTCCTCGCGGGACCGGATCACCATCGTCCGCTCGACCGACTCGCGCCGGGCCAGGAACTCGGCCTCGGTGACGATCGGCGCGCGGCGGCGGCCGGCGGCGCGGCCCTCGCGGCGGCGCTGCTTCTTCGCCTCCAGGCGGGTCGAGCCCTCGACCGCGGTGATCTCGTTCGCGGTGTTCTTGCTGCGCGGCTCCCGGACCCGGACGACGGTCTCGTCGGGGTCGTCCGGGGAGGCGGCGCTGTCCTCGCCCTTGCGGCGGCGCCGGCGACGGCGACGGCGCGACGAACTGCTGCCGGACTCGCCGTCCTCGTCGGTGTCCGCACCGTCCTGGTCGGCGTCCTCGGCCTGGGCGTCGGCGTCCTGCTCGGAGTCGTCGTCGTGGTCGTCGGCGTCCTGCTCGTCGGCGCTGTCCTCGGCGCCGTCCCCGTCACCGGACTTGCGGCGGCGGCGACCGCCGCGGCGGCGCCGGCGACGACGGGTCCCCTCGCCACCCTCGTCGCCGTCCTCGGCTTCGGTCTGCGCATCCGTCTGCGCATCCGTCTGGGCGTCAGTCTGGACGTCCGTCTGGGCCTCGGTCTCGTCGGCGACCGCCTCGGCGGCCTCCAGGACCGGCTCGGCGCGGTCGGCCGCGACCTCTTCGGGGGTCTCGGCGGTCTGCGGCTCCGCGTCGCGGTTGCGGCGGCTCCGGCGGCGGCGCGTGGTCGGCGGCTGCTCGTCGTCGCCCGGCGCCGGGGTGGTGTCGGAGGTCGCCTCGACCGGGCTGGTCGCCTCAGCCTGCGCGGGCGCCTTCTGCGCCTTGACCTGGGACGTCTCGACGGGCGCCTGGAACAGCACGGCCGCGGGGGCGGCGGCGCGCCGGCGGGTCCGCCGGGTGCTCGTCTCCTCGGCCGGGGCCTCGGCAGCCGCCTCAGCCGGGGCAGCGGTCGGCGCGTCGGCGCCGTCCTCGGCTGCGGCCCGGGCGCGAGTGTTGCGGCTCCGGCGGGTGCTGCGGCCACCGTCCGCGTCGGCGGGCGTCTCGCGGGGCGCCTCGACGGCAGCCGCGTCGACCGTGGCGTCGGCAGCGGGGTCGACGGCTGCGGTCTTCGACGTACGGCGGCGGGAGGTGCGCTTGCGAGCCGGCGCGTCGTCCGCCGGCGCCGCGTCCGCGCTGGTGGTGACGTCAGCGGTGGCGTCGGCGACAGGGCCGTCCGTGACCGGGGAGTCCTCGGCCGGAAGCGGGGCGGCCGCCTTCTTGGCGGTGCGCTTGCGGGTGGTCTTCTTCGCGACCGGCGCGTTCTCGACGACCGGGCCGGCGTCCGCGGTGGACGTCGCGGTCTCCTCGGCGAACTCCGGGAACGCGTCCTGGCCGGCCGCCTTCTTCGCGGGGCGCCTGGCGGCGGTCTTCTTGGCCGGGGCCTTCGCGGCGGCCTTCGTGGCCGTGGTCCTCTTCGCGGCGGCCTTCTTGGCGGCCGCCTTCTTCGCCGGCGCCGGGGCCGGGTCGGCCGCCTGGTCGTCGGACTGGGTCGGGACCGCCGTCACGTCGTCGGCGACGGTCTTCTTCGCCGCGCGCTTGCGCGGCGTGCTGGTCTTCTTCGCGGCCGCGGCCTTCTTGGCGGTCCTGCGCGCAGAGGCGGCGGGCTGGTCGGGGGTAGCCGTTTCGGCTGCTTCGGTGGTCGGCTCGTTGTCGAGCATGTAGTGCGGGTCTCCTCAAGCCCTCCGGCGCATCCTGCGACCCCTGTCACGGGTCCGGGCGCGGCCACAAGGCGGTCACGGTTCGCCCCACCTGGCCCTCGGGTACTGCACGGGCCACGGTACGGCGGAAGCCTGCTGGATCCGCTCCGCCCGCGCTCAGGGCACAGAGGGAGCGGCGGCGTCGCCCTCCGCTGTGTGCGTCTGGTGGGGACCTGCCTGGCCAGTCGCGGTCGCCTGGTTGGCGTCGCGGTCACGAGCGAGCGGGTCTTCCACCGTGCCGGTGTCCGTGGTGAGCGGGCCCTGGGCGAGCCTGGTCAAAAGAGCCGGGCCCGTCACCGGGAGCGTCGCTACCTCGAGCACGCCGGCGAGAACGTCGTCGGGTCTCACGGCCGGGGTTCCGTGCCGTAACACCACTTGCAGTATCGCACACGCCGCAACCGACCCCGGTTCACTCGCGACGGTGAGTCGGAGAACGGCAGCCCGACAGTCGAACGAGCGAAGCCCTCGTTTGGTCATGCGCTCGACCGGAATTTCCTCCCGGTCGAGGAACGCCCGCACCGCCGCCGCGGCCGCCTCCGGATCCGCCCCCGGCAACGCGATCCGCCACTCACTGGCCTCCAGCCGCTCCGCCAGCGCACCCGGCCCGGCGACGACCACCTCGAGGACGTCCAGACCGGGCGGCAGTGCCTCGTCGAGCGCGGCCCGGACCTGCTCGGCGTCCCGCTCCTGTGTGAGCGAAATCTCCAGGTATTCCGCTTCCGAGGCCGCCCCGGTCGGCGCGGCACCGGCGTACGAGATCTTCGGGTGCGGGCTGAAACCGTGCGAGAACGCCACCGGCAGCTCGGCGCGCCGTACGGCGCGCTCGAACGCCCGCTGGAAGTCGCGGTGTGAGGTGAATCGCAACCGCCCGCGCTTGGCGAACCTCACCCGCAGTTTCTGGACGGCGGGGAGCTGCTGCGACGGCGGAGCTTGAACTGGTGGCACGCCGACAGTGTGTCAAAGACCGGCCGCCTCGCGCTCATTCGGACGCGGTGTACCGCTCCTCCGGCTCGAAGGCGAACTCGGCGTCCAGGTCCAGCTCGACGTGCACGACCCCGCGGAGATCGTCGAAAACGACCACCCGGCTGCCGTCGGCGGGCACCCGGTCGGGCGAGGTCCGCATTCGCCCCCGCAGCACGTGGGTTCCGGCCGGCGACTCGTACGCGATGACGACGTCGAGCTCGGGATTGCGCCCGAGCCAGACCCTGACGTCGCCGAGCGTCACGGTTCCGGGGAACCGGCGGCCGTCGCGCCGGAGCCGCTCGATGGTCTCCTGCCGCCGGCGTGCGTGGCGCAGCGCCGACGGCAGCCGGGTCACCACCGTGATCCACCAGAGGGCCGCCAGCACCGTGACGACGGCCGAGACGGCGATCGCCTCGGTTCCGAGGAGGCCGTCGAGCGTTCGGCGGAGCGTTCCGGACCGGTCGGGCGCGAGCGCGGCGCCGGCCGAGAGGCCCGCGCCGACCGCCAGCCCGGCGAGCAGCGGGGCGGACCACACGAGCGACGCCACCCGGCGCTGACCGAGCCGTTGCCGCGCCTGCTCGCCGAGGTCGAGCGTGACGAGGAGGAGCAGGTAGCCGGCGACGACCAGGGCGAGGATGCGCCACACCAGCGACACATCGCCGGGAAGGCTGACCACGCAGGTATTTTCGGGCGCCGGCGTCGCGCCGCAGAGCCACGACGTACCCAGCAGGCTCACCGCGCCCCAGACGGCGAAACACAAGGCGCTCGTGACCGCTGCCTCCCCGGTCGCCGGTTCGTGACGAACGCTACCGGCCAGACGGCCTCAGGGCTGGACCGCGGACTTGCCGGTCAGGTAGAGGGCCCAGCCGAGGATCCCGAACGAGACCAGCGCGAGCAGGGTCCGGACCAGGTTGAAGGTCACCCACTTCGCCTCGTCGAACGCCGCGCGGGCCGCGGCGACGTCGATCGTCGCCGGGTCTCCGGCCGCCTTGAGCGCGTCGTTCAGCGGGACGTTGACCGCGATCGTCAGGATCACCGTGACCAGGTACAGCACGAACGCGACCGCGATCCACGGCAGCGCCTTCTCCTTGAGGCTGAACAGCCCCGCGAGCAGTGTGAAGAGCAGTGCGCCGACGAAGCCGAGGCCGAGGAACAACGGGTTCACGATGGCCCGGTCGACCGCCTGGAACGCGCTGACGAAGGTCCTGTCGTCGGTTTTCGCCAGGCCCGGCATGAACGCGTTCGCGTAGATCGCGTACACGCCGGCCACCAGCCCCGTCGTCATCGTCGCCAGCATCAACGAGGCCACCCGCAGTCCGTTCATCTCTCTCCTCCAGTACGGCGGGAACTCCCCGCACCAGAAAAGTTAGAGGCGCTGCCTCGCCGCGAACATGTCGGCGAGGCTCACGTGCATGTCCGGCTCGCTCAGAGCTTCGCGCACTGCCCTGAGCGCGGCCCCGACACCTGGTTCGGCGCCTCCAGGTTGGTCGGCGTGGGAGCGTTTCCGGAGCAGGTCAGCGGGCCGTCGACGGTGTTCCCGGCGAGCGTGGCCGGGTCGGTCGTGCGGCTGTTCGTGACGGAGAGCGGCCCCTGGACCGTGCTGCCGACCGCGACCAGGCTGCGGCTGACGCCGTTCGCACTGACCGGCCCGGTGATCATGGAGCGCAGCAGGTGCAGATCGGCGGCCTGATCGGCCCGGACCGGGCCGTTGAGGCGCGAGTCGGTCGCCACCAGAGACGCGCCGGCGGCCACGAGGATCGGGCCGTTCACGGTCGCGCCGGTCAAGCAGGTGACGCCGGTACGCACGTACAGCGCGCCGTCGTGCGTCCCGGTGACGGTCGTCGTGCAGGCCGGTGCCGGGCGCAGCAGCGTGACGGCGAACGAACGCGGGTCGCCGATGTTGCCGGTGGCATCGATGGCGCGGTACTCGACCCGATGGCGCCCGTATCCAGGCGGTACGTCGTCCCACGGCACGACCCGCGGTACGCCGAGCTTGCCGTACACGAGCTGGTCGATCGTCGTCCCCTCGGCGGTGAATCGGAACGGAGCGGACGCATCGGTCGGCCAGCCGTAGTAGTTGTACCAACCGTCGCCGTCGACGCGGAACTCCGGGACGACGTACCCCGCGCTGTCGTCGCGCGCCGCCAGCCCCATCGTGAACGCGTCGTTGTAGATGTACTCGGGTCCGCTCGGTTTCTGCACTGTGAGCAGGGGTTTCGACATCGTTGGCGTGACCACCGGTTGGATGCCGTCGACGTCCCAGGTGCGTGTCTCGCCGCCGGCTGTCGCGGTCAGCGTGTGCCGACCGGTCAGCGCCAGCGGCGCCAGGTCGAGGTCGCGGTCGTTACCCGGATTGTCGACAATCCGACCGTCGACCTTCCAGGTGATCGCACCGGCGGACTGCGCGGTCTCGGCGTACACGACCTCGTCGGCGCTCACCGGGTGCTCGGTCGACGTCGAGGTGGTGAACGTCGGCGTCGTGGGCTGCGGTGCGGTGGCAGCCGGGTCGATTGTCCACAATCGGACTGCGGTCGGGCGGACGGCGGGATCGCGGATGAACTCGGTCGGGTCGACGATCGTCGCCGTCAGCGTGTGCGTGCCGGGCGCGAGGCCGAGCGCCGACAGGTCCACGCTCCGCGTTCGCCGTCGGCAGCGCCGTCCCGTCGAGCGTCCAGGTGACATCGAGCTCGTGGTCGACCGGATGCAGTGTCTGCAGCCAGACGACCTGGTCAGGAGCGACGCGGCCGGCCGGGGTGCTGTCCTGGAACAGATTCGCCTTCGCGGAGAGGCGCTGCGTCATCCGCTCCCGCGACGGCTGGTCGAAGTAGTACCCGAGGGCCTTCATCATCGAGTGCGCGCTGGGCCGCCAGACGCCCGATCCGGCGTACATCCCGCCTTCGTACCGGCCGATCGTCCCGCCGGACTCGGACGGCTGACCCAGCCAGCGGTACCACTTCTTCTGCTGCGCCAGCAGCTGCTGCTCGGTCAGCAACGTGTGGTGGATCGAGGACGGCTCGGGCCCTTGGTACGGCGCTCCGCGCTCACCGCGGGCGTAGTAGTCGTACTCGTCCTGCAGCCCGCCGAGCGAGTGGCCGAGCTCGTGCGGCGTGATCAGGGCGGAGAGCGCGTTGCCGCCGGACGCGGTGGCATACGTCCCGCCCGCACCGCCGTACGTGTCGCTGTTGCCGATAGCAAGAATCTGCCGGTTGGCGCTGGTGGTGCCGGGGACCAGGTCGGCGTACTCGGTCGCGGCCGCCTGGCTGACGGTCAGCAGCCGCTGCACGCTGCCCGGGTTGCAGCCGCCCCAGAACCCCATCTGCAGCGGGGTGTCGCGCTTCGGGTCGGTCAGGCCCGGATCGCAGTCGACGCCGGACTCGGGCGAGGCGATCTCGACGGCGTACACGTTGACGTAGTTCCGGTACGACTTGAACGGCTCGATGCTCCAGAGGATGTTCAAGTGCTTGTCCAGCTGCTCCCGGAACTTCGGCAGCTCGGCCGCGGTGTAGCCGTCGCCCATCACCACCAGGTTGAACCGTGACGCGGCGGGGCCCGTGACCTGGATCGGTGCGACGGTCGCGTCCGGCGCGGCCGCCCGCGCGGGCAGCGCCGCCAGGACGCCGGCGAGCAGCGCGAGGACCGCGGTCAGGAGCTTGATGCGCATGGTTCTCTCCCCCACCTGGGCGACGGTGCCGTCAGCAGCTTACGAAGCTCCGGCCGGGCGTGTGAGGAGTTCCCGCGTGGCGACGTACGAGCCAAGCGGGCGATCGTGCGGCATCATGAGGGGTCGGGGAAGCGTGAGGCTGCGTCCTCTCAGATGAAGGGAATTCGATGACGGAACCGGCACAGTCGCCGCGGCGGGAGCCGGACCCTGCGGTCGTGGATGCCGGTGACGGCGACGGCAAGGGCATCTACTGGGTGCTGAAGAACGTGATCGTCGGACCGCCGGTGAAGCGGATCTTCCGGCCGAACGTGGTCGGCGCCGAGAACGTCCCGGAGACCGGGCCCGCGATCATCGCCAGCAACCACCTCTCGTACTCCGACTGGATCTTCATGCCGCTGGTACTGCGCCGGCGCGTCACGTTCGTCGCGAAGTCCGACTACTTCACCGGCGCCGGGATCAAGGGCCGGTTCCAGCGCGGGTTCTTCAAAGGCACCGGCCAGGTGCCGATCGACCGCTCCGGAGGGTCGGCGTCGGAGGGCGCGATGCGGGCCGGGATGAAGGTGCTCGAGCGCGGCGAGCTGTTCGGGATCTACCCGGAGGGCACGCGCTCGCACGACGGCCGGCTGTACAAGGGCCGGACCGGGGTCGCGCGGCTGGCGCTGGAAGCCAAGGTGCCGGTGATCCCGTGCGGCGTGATCGGCACCGACGTGGTCGCCCCGCCCGGCAAGGTCGTCGCGTCGTTCGCCTCGCCGACGGTGAAGTTCGGCGAGCCACTGGACTTCTCGCGGTACGAGGGCATGGAGGGCGACCGGCTGATCCTGCGCGCGGTGACCGACGAGATCATGTACAAGATCATGGAGCTGTCCGGGCAGGAGTACATCGACATGTACGCCACCAAGGCCAAGGCCCTCGAGGGCCGCGCGGTCACCGGGGCGCCGGAGAAGGTCCGCAAGACGGACACCTGATCCGGTTGGTGAGATCGGGTGGGTCTACCCTGGGAGATCGTGGACGGACCGATCGCTTACCAGGGTGAGCCAGGCGCCAACTCGGCGATGGCGTGCACCGACATGTTCCCGGACCGCGAGCAGCTGCCCTGTACGACGTTCGAGGACGCGCTCGAGGCGGTCAGCAGCGGCCGGGCCGGGCTGGCGATGATCCCGGTGGACAACTCGATCGCGGGCCGGGTCGCGGACATCCACCACCTGTTGCCGGAGTCCGGGCTGCACATCGTCGGCGAGTACTTCCTGCCGATCCACTTCCAGCTGCTCGGCGTCCCGGGCACGTCGCTCGACCGGATCCGGACCGTGCGCAGCCACGTGCACGCGCTCGGGCAGTGCCGCAAGATCATCCGCGAGCACGGCTGGTCGACGGTCGTCGCCGACGACACGGCCGGCGCGGCGCGCGAGGTGTCCGAGCTTGGCGACCCGACCGTCGCGTCGCTGTCACCGCGGGCCGCGGCCGGGCTGTACGGGCTCGAGACGCTGGCCTCGGACGTCGAGGACGAGCACCACAACACGACCCGCTTCCTCGTCCTGTCCCTCGAGCCCGACGTACCGCCGGTGCACTCCGGCCCGGTCATCACGTCGTTCGTGTACCGCGTGCGGAACGTGTCGGCGGCGCTCTACAAGGCGCTCGGCGGATTCGCGACCAACGGCGTCAACATGACCAAGCTGGAGTCGTACCAGCTCGGCGGCATGTTCTTCGCCACCCAGTTCTACGCCGACATCGAAGGTCACCCCGAGGACCCCAACGTCGCCCTCGCCCTCGAGGAACTCGCCTTCTTCTCCGTCGAGGTCCGCATCCTCGGCGTCTACCCCGCCAACGAGTTCCGCGCCCAAATAGCCGAACCCGCCGCCAACCGAGCCCTCCGCCCCCACCACTAGCGTTGCGCGTCGTCCTGATCGGCGGCACCTCGAACGTCGGCAAGTCCACGGCCGCAAGGGTTCTCGCGGAACGGCTCGGCTTCGACCTGGTCTCCACCGACCAGCTCGGCCGGCATCCCGGGCGGCCGTGGACCGACCCCGGGCGAGAGGTCCCGGCACATGTCGTCGAGCACTATCAGTCGCTGACCGGCCAGCAGTTGGTGAACGCGTTGCTCGACCACTACGACCGGATGTGGCCACGGATCGAGGAACTGATCACGGGTCGGTCGGCGGCGGGGCTGGTGCTGGAGGGGTCCGGGGTCTGGCCCGCGAGCGTCGTACAGCTGTCCACGCCGTACACGGCTGTGTGGCTCAGTGCGGACGACGACGTCCTAGCTGCGCGGATGCAGAAGGCAAGCAGGTACGACGAGTTACCCGACGAGAGCCGCCAACTGGTCGACAAGTTCCTGGCCCGATCACTGGGCTACCAGACGAGAATGCTGACCCTCGTCGAGCAACTCGCCTTGAACCACCTGGACGTGACCGCACCCCGGTCCCCCGAGCACATCGCAGACGAGTTGCTTCAGCTGCCGCCCAACTGTCGTCCCTCCGGAGGAGACAACTCCCAGGGTCTGTGAACAAGCTATTACCTGTTCACAGACCCCGGCAGATGTTCCCGACGCCTGCGCGTACGGCGGCGCTCAGGCGCGTCCTGTCGTCGGTGTGGAGGTCGAACCACTCGTGGCCGGCGGTGTCCGGGGAGGTGACCGCTGCGGGTGGTGAGGGGAGGGTGAGGTCCAGGACCACGCCGCAGTGGTGGAAGTCGATCGGAGTGCCGGTGGACGACTGTCGGACGTGAATCGCGAAGGGCCGGAAGTCACCGATGGCGCTGACGGTCAGGCCGAGTTCTTCTTGCAGTTCGCGTTCGAGGGTTTGTGGCCAGGTTTCGCCGGGTTCGGGGCAGCCGCCGGGGAGGTCCAGGAGACCGGTGTACGGCCCGCGGGTCTTCTGAACCAAGAGGAGCCGGCCCGCGTCGCGGATCCGTGCGTACACCCCGAAGTGGTACTGCGGCATCCGGGGATGCTAGCTCGGGTGTGCGGCCCGACAGGAGGTGTCGGGTTGGTGGGTAGTGCACCTGAGCGTGAATTTGGGCGCGCGTACGGTGTCTCGGCGGTGCACTACCTGTCCGCCGTGCACGTCACAGGCGTAAATGGGGAGCAGGGTGGGGGGCGGGTGCATAAGGTCGGCGGGTGGAGATCATCAGGGTTGACGGGTCGGATGCGGACGTGTTCCGGCGGTTTTATGCGGTGAAGTTCGGGGTGCGGCGGGAGGAGTTGGAGTTTCCGGCCGGGATGGGGGTGGAGGAGGCTCGGGTGGTGATGGCTCGGGAGCATGCCGAGGTGCGGGCGGACGGGCTGGGGCTGGTGGACGGGGACGCGTGGCTCGGGATCGCGTGGCTCGACTGGTGGCTGGTGGGGGACACGGACACCGTCGACGTGGAGCTGGCCGTCGCGCCGGAGTATCGGCGGCGCGGGGTCGCGACGAAACTGCTCGACGCCGCGATCGACCGCGCGAAGGCCGAGGGCCGGAGCATCGTGTCGGGGACGAACATGGCCGGCGATCCGGTGACCGGTGAGAGCCCGGGTACGGCGTTCGCCGCGGCGCGCGGGTTCGTGAAGAAGCACGCCGAGCTGCATCAGGTGGCCGAGCTACCGCTGGCCGGTCTCCCGGAGCATCCGGTCGACGGGTACGAGATCGTCCAGTGGCGGGAGCACGCGCCGGACGAGTGGATGCCGCAGTTCGTCGAGCTGCTCAGCGGGATGAGCGAGGACGTACCGACCGGCGACCGCACGACCGCGGCGGTGCGGTGGACGCCCGAGCTGGTCCGCGACACCGAGGAGCGGCGGCTCGCCCAGGGCCGGTTCACCTACACCACAGCCGCCGTCCACACCGCCTCGGGCGAGCTCGCGGCGTACACCCAGATGGGCGGTACGCCGGAAACGCCCGAGCGCCTCAACCAGTACGACACCTACGTACGCCGTACCCACCGCGGCAAGGGCCTCGGCATCGCGGTGAAGTCCCCGAACCTCCGCGCCCTGCAGGCCGGCGTCCCGCTCCCCGCCGTACTCCACACCTGGAACGCCCCGGAGAACGCGCCGATGATCGCCGTCAACACCAAGCTCGGCTTCCGCCCGGTGGCCCAGCGCACGATGTGGGAACGCGCGATCTGACCTACCGCACCCGCTCGGCCCGGTGCCGGCGGACCCGCCAGGCCACGATCGCGGCCAGGACGACGCCCGCCACGACCAGAGCCGCGACGCGGCCGAACGTCTTCTCCACGCGGGTGTACGAGTTGCCGGCGAGATACCCGAGCAGCACCACGGCCGTGCCCCACACGATCCCGCCGGCCGCGTTGAACGCGAGGAACTTCAGGTACCGCATCCCGGACATCCCGGCCAGGGCGGGCATCGTCGCGCGCAGGAACGCCACGAACCGCCCGAGGAACACCGCCGCACCGCCCCGCTCCGCGAGCTGTTTCCGTGCTGCCTCGAGTCGTCCCGCCCGTCGCTGCAGCACGCGGTGCGTGAGCAGGCGCGGCCCGAAGGACCGCCCGACTTCGTAGCCGACGGTGTCGCCGAGGATGGCCGCACCGACGACGACCACCAGGATCACCGGCAGTGAGGTGTGCCCGAGCGCGGCCGTCACCCCGCCGAGCACCGCCGCGGTCTCCCCCGGCAGCACGAACCCGACGAACAACGCGTCCTCGGCGAAGACCAGCAAGCCGACCATTCCGTACACGGCGATGCCGTGCAGACCCAGCAACCAGTCGGTCAAACTCTTCACCCTGCCAGGGTCCCACCTCCCACCAGGCCGCTGCTGAAATTCTCCAACCGCCACAAGGGGTTCCGGCGAAGTTGACTGCCGGGTGTATGAAGCCTTGTGCGCGGTCGGTGATCGGCGGATCGTAAATCGCAGAGCAGGGCGTTTGGGGGCCGACTGTTCGGTGGGGGAAGACGGCAGGACCGTCTTCGATCGAGGGCGCGCTGGGGGTGATCGCTTCGGTTCGGCGTACGCCGGCCTGCTCGGGTGCCCCCGCGGAAGGGGGAAAGATGCCGAGGAAGGCCAACGGGCGAGCGGACAAGCACCGCGACGAGCACCGGATGCCGGGCGAGTCACCGGCGACCGAGCCGGACGTGCAGACCGCGAACGGACAGCCCGCGGCGGACGGCATGCCGACGGCCGGGATGAACAGCCCGGCCGCATCGAGCGGTACGGCGAACATGACCAGCAGCGGATCGCCCGCGGCCGGCATGGGCGGTGGCGGGTCGCCGGCCGCGAACATGAGCGGCGGCCAGGCCGGTGGTGCCGGTATGAGCGGCGCGACCGACGGCGGGCGGACCGAGTACCCGACCCGTCGCGAGTGCGGTGTGATGGACGTGCACCGGCGGCTGCTGTCGACCTCGCCCGGGTACGCCGCGGCGCGGTCGGCGCTCGAGACCGCGACGATGGCGTACGTCGCCGGCGGGGAGCGCTTCACCGGGATCGCGCGCATCCCGGTCGTCGTGCACGTCGTCTGGAACACCAACGCGCAGAACATCTCGCAGGCCCAGATCGACAGCCAGATCGACGTGCTGAACCGTGACTACCGCGCCACCAACCCGGACACCAGCATCGTGCCGGGTGTCTTCAGCGGCCTGATCACGGACTCGAGGATCGAGTTCTACCTGGCCACCGAGGACCCGAACGGGAACCCGACGACCGGCATCACCCGGACCCAGACCACCAGCACGAGCTTCGGCACCGACGACAAGGTGAAGTCGTCGGCGACCGGCGGCATCGACCCCTGGGACACGGCGCACTACCTGAACATCTGGGTGTGCCAGCTCGGCGGCGGCCTGCTCGGGTACGCACAGTTCCCGGGCGGACCGGCGAACACCGACGGCGTCGTGATCCTGCACAGCGGGTTCGGCACGAACGGCACGGCGGCGGCGCCGTTCGACCTCGGGCGCACTGCCTCCCACGAGGTCGGGCACTACCTGAACCTGTTCCACATCTGGGGTGACGACGGCAGCGGCTGCAGCGGCAGCGACGAGTGCGCCGACACCCCGAACGCGGCCGGCCCGAACTTCGGCGTACCGACGTTCCCGCACGTGACGTGCAGCAACGGGCCGAACGGCGACCTGTTCTACGACTACATGGACTACACCGACGACCGCGGCATGGTCATGTTCACGGCCGACCAGGTGACCCGGATGCAGGCCTGCCTGGACACCGTCCGCAAGGACCTGCCGGACTTCGGCGGCGGCGCCGCCGGGACGCCGGAGCCGGCCGGATCGGTAGTGGCCTGGGGCGCGAACCGGCTGGACGCGTTCGTGCTCGGCACCGACCTGGCGATGTATCACAAGTGGTGGGACGGATCGGCCTGGGGACCGTCCGTCGCGGGTTACGAGTACCAGGGTGGGATCTGCATGAGCGCTCCTGAAGTCGCGTCCTGGGGGCCGAACCGGCTGGACGCGTTCGTCCTCGGCACCGATCACGCGCTGTACCACAAGTGGTGGGACGGCTCGTCCTGGAACGGCTACGAGTACCTCGGCGGCGTCTGTACGAGCCCGCCGCGGCTGGCGACCTGGGGCCCGAACCGGCTCGACGCGTTCGTCCTCGGGACCGACCGGGCGTTGTACCACAAGTGGTGGGACGGCTCGTCCTGGAACGGCTACGAGTACCTCGGCGGGATCTGCATGAGCCCGCCCGAAGTCGTTGCCTGGGGCGAGAACCGGCTGGACGCGTTCGTGCTCGGCACCGACAACGCGGTCTACCACAAGTGGTGGGACGGCTCGTCCTGGAACGGCTACGAGTACCTCGGCGGGGTCTGCGCCTCGCCGCCGCGGGTGGTGGCCTGGGGCGAGAACCGGCTCGACCTGTTCGTGATCGGCACCGACTCGGCGCTGTACCACAAGTGGTGGGACGGCTCGTCCTGGTCGGGCTACGAGTACATGGGCGGTGTGTGTACGTCGGCGCCGACCGTCGTCTCGTGGGGCTCCGACCGGCTGGACGTGTTCGTCCTCGGCACCGACTCCGCGCTCTACCACAAGTGGTGGGACGGCTCCGCGTGGGGACCGTCCGTCACCGGGTACGAGTACATGGGCGGGATCTGCACCGACGAGCCGCGCGTGGTCTCGTGGGACGCGAACCGGCTGGACGTGTTCGTCACCGGCACCGACAAGCAGCTGTACCACAAGTGGTGGGACGGCTCGGCCTGGGGACCGTCGGTCACCGGGTACGAGGCGCTCGGCGGCGTGATCAGCGACTTCAAGGTCACGATCCCCGAGACACCCGCCGCGATCGGACAGGAAGTGAAGATCTGACCGCCTCACCGATCGGGCACTGGACGCATTCCGCCGAGGAGGACCACGACGGGATCAGCGTCTACCGCCGCGACGACTTCGCCTTCCCGCCGGCCCGCGGCCGGCGGGGGGTGGAGTTCCGCGCCGACGGCACCTTCGTGGAGTTCCTGATCGGTCGCGGAGACGCCCCCGAGCCCGGGCCGACAGGACGCTGGGCGGCCGATGGCCGCCTGACCGCCGGCTCCGGCACGCCCGCCCACTTCACCACCACAGCCGACCGCCTCGACATCACCTGGCAGCACTGAAGTCCCGAGGCGGGGAGGAGTGACATGACCGCTGCACCTGTGCGTTATCTCGTTGTACCGACCGCGGATGCCGCCGGAGGGGCGCGGGCGGCGCGGTTCGGGGACAAGACCCTGCTCTGGGTGCCCGCGGACCAGCGCCTCGGGCGCGCCTCCCGCACCGCGCCCGGCCTGCTGCTCGTCACGCAGATGGGCCGGAGCTTCCAGAACGACTACCCGGACGTCGCCCCCGTGCTCGATCACGGCCGGCATCTGGTGATCTCGGCCGCCGACAAGCCGCGTCGACGGTCCAACAACTGCTGGCGGATCGAGCCCCTCCGCGCCGGCACCACGGTCGTCGACGTCCCTCCCGTCGTCGCCGCGCGCGCGGATCCGTTCGTCGCAGACCTGGTCGCCGAGGTGTCCACGGCGTCGTACCAGAACGACCTGACCTGGCTCGCGAACCTGCCGACCAGGCATTCGCTGAGCGCCGGATTCACGCAGGCGATGGACTTCGCCGCCGACCGGATGGTTGCCCTCGGCTACCAGACGGCCCGGACGCCGATCACGGTCGGCGCCGGGCAGTCGGCGAACCTGGTCGGCGACCGGGCGGGCGTCGGCACCAGCCGCGGACTCGTGATCGTCACCGCGCACCTGGACTCGATCAACATCGCCGGCGGCTCGGCCGCGGCGGCGCCGGGAGCCGACGACAACGGGAGCGGTTCGGCCGGTGTGCTCGAACTCGGCCGGCTGCTGGCGGGCAGCACCTGGCAGCACGACCTCCGGCTGATCCTGTTCGGCGGCGAGGAAGAGGGCCTGTTCGGCAGCAAGCAGTACGTCGCGGCGCTGCCGCCGGCCGAGCGGACCCGGGTCCGCGCCGTCCTGAACATGGACATGATCGGCACCCGGAACACCGCGACACCGACCGTCCTGCTCGAAGGCGCGGCGGTGTCGTCCGCGCAGATCGGCGCGCTGGCGACCGCCGCCGCGACGTACACCGGCCTGCACGTCGAGACCTCGCTGAACCCGTTCGCGAGCGACCACGTCCCGTTCATCACTGCGGGGATACCCGCCGTGCTGACGATCGAGGGCGGCGACAGCGCGAACGGCCACATCCACTCCGCGAACGACACGCTCGCCTTCGTCGACTGGGCGTTCGCCGCCGAGATCCTGCGGATGAACATCGCCGCGCTGGCCGGCTGGCTGGAGCCCGCGGCCGCTCGCCGGCGTCCGCAACCGGCGGGTTCGGTGGTCGCCTGGGGTCCCGGCCGGCTCGACGTCTTCGCGGTCGGCACGGATTCCGCGTTGACCCACAAGCCGTTCGACGGAAGCTGGCACGATTTCGAGTCCTTAGGAGGCGTTGTCCTAAGCTGACAGGCATGTGGAGCCCGAATGCGCGTGACGTCGGCGGACTTCCGACCCGGTACGGCGTACCGACGCGCTCGCGGGCGCTGGTGCGGACCGATGCGCTCGGCACCGTGCACGACGAACTCGTCGCTCTCGACGCGGGGCTCGTCCTCGATCTGCGGTCCGACTGGGAGCTGAAGCAACCACATCCGCTCGACGGCACACCGGCGTACCGGCGGATCCCCTGGATCGACCCGGACGCCGAGCGGCTGCGGGATCCGGAGGCGGAGCCGCGGCTGCTCGACGTCTATCGCAACAGCCTGACGCGGAACGCCGCCCACGTCGGCCGGATCTTCGCCGCGATCGCGGACGCGCCCGCGGACCGGCCGGTCGTGGTGCACTGCAAGGCGGGCAAGGACCGGACCGGTCTGACCGTCGCGGTGCTGCTCGAGGTGGCCGGCGTGCCGCGCGCCGAGATCGCCGCCGACTACGCGATCAGCGAGGTCCACCTCGGCACGCAGAACGGGCCCGAATTCTCCCGGACCCGCCCGGAGACGATCATCGGATCGCTCGAGCATCTCGACGAGCTCGGCGGCGTGCGCGCGTACCTGTCCTGGCTGGGGCTGAGTGCGGCCCAGATCCATCGGCTGGCGACCCGGCTGGTGCCGGTCGACGTACCGGCGATCGTCTTCGACTTCGACGGCCTGCTGATGGACACCGAGACGACGATGGTCGAGAGCTGGCAGGCCGAGTGGGCCCACCACGGCCTGGAGCTCGACCTGGCCGGCTTCTGGCCCGGCCACGGCGGCGACATCACCGAGGAGCGGTACGCCGTCCTCGCCGCGGCCGTCGGCGCCGGCTTCGACCGTACGGCGAGCCACGCCCGCCGCGTCGCGCACCGGAACCGGTTGCACGCCGAGCTCGACTTCCGGGCCGGGATCCGGGACTGGATCGCGACCGCGCGGGAGCTGGGCCTCCAGGTCGCGATCGCCAGCAGCTCACCGCGTACGTGGGTGCTGCCGCACCTGGAGCGGGTGGGCGCGGTCGACCTGTTCGATCACATCGTCACCGGCGACGAGGTGGCCGCGCACAAGCCCGACCCGGCGATCTACGAGCTGGCCCTGCGGCGGCTCGGCGTGCCGTGGGCGGTCGCGGTGGAGGACACGGCGCACGGCGTCGCGGCGGCGCAGTCGGCCGGGATGTACGCGGTCGCCATCCCCAATCCGTATGTGCAGGCTGCCGCGGTGGCGGCCGCCGACCTCGTTCTGGGCAGCGCTGACGATCTTTTGCTCACCGAACTGCTGCTCCACGCCACGCCGAAGGGCTCGACGGTTGTAACTGAGTGACCTAATCTGCTGACACTCTGTAGGTTTCCAACTGAAGGGTGCTCAGATGCGGAAACTCGTTGGTGCGGTCGCGGCCGCTGCTGCTGCCGTCGCCGGTCTGGCCGTGGCGACGCCGGCCCAGGCCTCGACCTCCGGTACGCAGGCGTGCGATCTGGTGACAGCCAGGTCGGTCGGGTACTCGGCCTTGATGCTGTACGTCGCCGTCGGTCTCGAGGGGTGCTCGAACAGCGTGACCGAGGTCCGGGTCGAGCTGCAGAAGGGCTCGAGCGCGTCCGGCCCGTTCACCACCGTCGCGGAGACGTACGCCTACTCCGGCGGCGGCGCCTGGTTCGACGAAGGCACCGGCTGCGGGTACTACGTCGGCGTCGCGCACTGGCAGGACCAGACCGAGACGACGCCGACCCCGGCGTACTACTGCAACTAGACGACTGAGAGTGGGAGGAGCTTCTTCCCGGTCGGGCCGATCTGGATCTCGGTGCCCATCTGAGGACACACGCCGCAGTCGAAGCAGGGGGTCCAGCGGCAGTCTTCGACCTCGATGGCGCCGTCCTCTTCGAGCGAGTCCTGCCAGTCCTCCCACAACCAGTCCCGGTCCAGTCCCGAGTCCAGGTGGTCCCAGGGCAGCACTTCTGCGTACTCACGCTCGCGCGTCGTGTACCAGGCGAGGTCGACCGGCTCGTCGGCGAGGGCCTTCTCGGTGCACTCGACCCACCGGTCGTACGAGAAGTGCTCGCTCCAGCCGTCGAACCGGCCGCCGTCACGCCAGACCGCCTCGATCACGCGGCCGACGCGGCGGTCGCCGCGGGACAGCAGGCCTTCGATGATTCCGGGCTTGCCGTCGTGGTACCGGAAGCCGATCGCCTTCGCGTACTGCTTCTCCGAGCGGATCGCGGCGCCGAGCTTCGCCAGCCGCGCGTCGGTCTCCTCGGGTCCGAGCTGCGCCGCCCACTGGAACGGCGTGTGCGGCTTCGGCACGAACCCGCCGATCGACACCGTGCAGCGGATGTCGCGCCGGCCGGAGGCCTCCCGCCCGGTCGCGATCACCTTCTTCGCCAGGTCGGCGATCGCCAGCACGTCCTCGTCGGTCTCGGTCGGCAGCCCGCACATGAAGTACAGCTTCACCTGCCGCCAGCCGTGGCTGTACGCCGCCGCGACGGTGCGGATGAGGTCCTCCTCGGTGACCATCTTGTTGATCACCTTGCGCATCCGGTCCGACCCGCCCTCGGGCGCGAACGTCAGGCCGCTGCGCCGGCCGTTGCGGGAGAACTCGTTGGCCAGCGTGATGTTGAACGCGTCGACCCTTGTCGACGGCAACGACAGCGAGACGTTGCTGCCTTCGTACCGGTCGCCGAGGCCCTTCGCGACGTCGGCGATCTCGCTGTGGTCGGCGCTCGACAGGCTGAGCAGGCCGACCTCCTCGAACCCGGACTGCTTCAGCCCGTTCTCGACCATGTCGCCGATCGTGGTGATGCTCCGCTCACGCACCGGCCGGGTGATCATGCCCGCCTGGCAGAACCGGCAGCCGCGGGTGCAGCCGCGGAAGATCTCCACCGAGTACCGCTCGTGGACGGTCTCGGCGAGCGGGACCAGCGGCTTCTTCGGGTACGGCCACGCGTCCAGGTCCATGACCGTGTGCTTCGCGGTCCGGAACGGTACGCCCGGCCGGTTCGGCATCACACGCTGGATCCGGCCGTCGGCGAGGTAGTCGACCGTGAAGAACTTCGGGATGTACACACCGCCGGACTTCGCCAGCCGGAGCAGGACCTCGTCGCGACCGCCCGGGCGGCCCTCGTCCTTCCACTCCCGGATCACCTCGGAGATCGCGAGCACGATCTCCTCACCGTCACCGAGCACCGCGGCGTCGAGGAAGTCCGCGATCGGCTCCGGGTTGAACGCGGCGTGCCCGCCGGCCAGCACGATCGGGTCCTCGTCGGTCCGGTCGGCGGCGTGCAGCGGGATGCCGGCCAGGTCGAGCGCGGTCAGCATGTTCGTGTAGCCGAGCTCGGTCGAGAACGACAGCCCGAACACGTCGAACGCCCGCACCGGCCGGTGGCTGTCCAGCGTGAACTGCGGGATCGCGTTGTCCCGCATCACCTTCTCCATGTCCGGCCAGACGGAGTACGTCCGCTCGGCCAGGATGTGGTCCCGCTCGTTCAGCACCTCGTACAGGATCTGCACGCCCTGGTTCGGCAGCGCGACCTCATAGGCGTCCGGGTACATCAGCGCCCACCGGACACTGACCGCGTCCCACTCCTTGCTGACCGAGTTCAGTTCACCACCGACGTACTGGATCGGCTTCTGCACACTCGGCAGCAACGCCTCCAGGCGCGGGAACAGCGATTCCACAGTCATAACAACTTCCAGTCAGCGATCAGAGCGCCTACCAGCCTAACGCCGCAGTACGCCGACGCCGGAATCGCGCTCAGGCCGGGGCGCTGGAGCGGGCGGCCAGGAAGGCGCGCCACTCGGTGATCTGGTCCGGGGTCATCGCGCGTTCCGGGAGCACGAAGCCGCCGCCTGCAGGGAGCCGGACGACCCAGCCGGGCCTCACCTCCCGGATCGACGTCACCGCGTTCCAGTCGAACTCGAGACTGGTGACGGCGCTCCGCGCCCGGACACCCGCATCGGTCAGTGTGTACGTGAAGACGCGGCCGTACCTGCGGGTCAGAGCGTGCCTGATCAGGCCGAGCAGTTCCGGAAAGACCAGGAAGATGATCCCGAAGAGCAACCCGGCCAGATTCCAGGGATCGGACAGCCACCAGATCAGGTAGGCGAAACCGACGAGTCCCGTCACCCATCCGATCCAGCGGTTCACCAGCCGCACGTTGCGCATGCGTGATGCGGCCGTCACCGTCACCGCGATGGTGATGTTCACCGTTCCTCCCCACCTCAGGAAGGTGCAGCCTATGGCCTTAGCCGAGGTGGGCGAGGAGGAGGGGGTTGATGACGTCGGGGTGGGAGTAGGTGACCAGGTGGGCGGCGTTCTCGATGACTTCGAGGTGGGCGCCGGGGATCTGGCCGGCCAGCGGGACGACGGTTTCCGGTGGGACGGAGGTGTCGGAGTCGGTGGTGATCAGGAGGACGGGGGCGGTGATGGTGCTCAGGCCCGGAAGGAGGTCGAGGTTGCTCAGGGCCTCGCAGCAGGCGGCGTAGCCCTCGGCGGGGCAGTTCAGGAGCATGTCGCGGATGGGCTCGATGTCCTTGAACTCCGGGAGGAACCAGCGGCCCAGGGTCGCGTCGACGATGGCCTGGGTGCCCTCGGCGCGGACCTGCGCGGCGCGCTCGGTCCACGGCTGCGGGTTCGCGGCCAGGTTCGACGGCGGGCAGATCGCGACGAAGCGGTGGAACCTGTCGGGTGCGTTCTGCGCGAGCCACAGCCCGACCGCCCCGCCGAGCGAGATCCCGACGTACGACGCCTGCTCCACCTCGAGCGAGTCCAGCAACTCAAGGACGTCACCGCCCAGGTCCTCGATCGTGTACGGCCCCTCCGGTACGTCGGACCCGCCGTGACCGCGATGGTCGAACGCGATCACCCGGAACCGCTTCGCCAGCACCTCGACCTGCGGCGCCCACATCCCCTGGTCCGCACCGAGCGACGACCCGAGCAGTACCACGGGCGCGTCGGCCGAACCGGTCTCCACGTAGTTGAGTCGCATACCCACCACCCTACGAAACCCCATCCCCCGCCACGCCCACCGTGATGCGCCGCCCGACCCCGACGGGTTGATGAGGAGCGCGAGACAGTTTCGGCGTTTGTGGCTGATGTGTGGCTGGTTCGGAGGTGCAGGTGGACAGGAGATGTCGGGCAGTGGGCTAGTGCACCTGAGCGTGATCGTGTCCGCGCGTACAGCGTCTCGCGGTGCACTACCTGTCGAGCCTGCAGATCATCCGAGCGTGGCCGCCGTACCCCCGTCCCGGCCGCGATCGCGCGGCAACTCGAGACCTGAACCGGTAACCAGAGCCCTGCTATTTCAGGTCCCCGGTCATCACGGCGGGTCTCCGCAGACCACAACCGCTGTAGCTGACGCACAGCGGACGTCGGTCACGGCAGGATCGGGTCGCCCGCACATCAGTCAGGAGGGCCGCTATTTCCTGTTCACAAACCCCGCGAGTTGTCGTCAGACCCGCCTCAGCCGTACAGGGTCAGTGATCGGGTAGGGGCATGATCGTCGTGCGGCGGTGGTGTTCGAAGACGACCGAGCTGCGGATGTCGGCGATCTCCTGGCGTTTGGCGAGGGCCAGGACCAGGTCGCGGAGCGCCTCGGTGTCCTTGACGGCGACGTGGGCGAGGAAGTCGGCGCCGCCGGAGACCATGAACATGTCCAGCGTCTGCGGCAGGTCCATCACGTACGCCTGGAACGCCGTCGCCACCGCCATCGCCTGCGGCCGGAGCTTGATCGAGATGATCGCCTGGGTGGACCGGTCGATCGCCTTCAGGTCGACGGCCGCGTGGTACCCGCTGATCACGCCGCGGTCGCGCAGCCCGCGGATCCGCTCCAGGCAGGTCGACGGCGCGATCTTCAGCTCGGCCGCCATGTCGCGGTTCGTACGGCGGGCGTCGTTCTGCAGCATCCGCAGCAGCGCCGTATCAAGTTCGTCCATGCCGCCCAGTTTCGCAGATCCACCGAACGATGTTCGGGATCAGCCGCGAATCTCCGCCCAACGGGCTACGGTTTTCGCCGTGCTGACGAACAAGATGGTCGTGATCATCGCGACCGAGGCTCCCATCGGCGTCGCCCTCAACACCGCCGCCCTGCTCGGCGTCGGGCTGGGCAGCCATCACGACGACACCGTCGGCCCCGACACCGCCGACGCTTCCGGAACGCCGCACACCGGCATGTGCGCCTACCCGATCCCGATCCTCCGCGGGGACGACCTGCAGGCCCTCCGCGCGCAGGCGGCCGCCCGCCCGGACGTGACCGTCCACGACATGCACCAGGCCGCCCAACGGGCGCGCACCTACGAACAGATGTCCAGCACCCTCGCCGGCACGAAGCCCGAGGACATCCAGTACCTGGGCCTCGCTCTCTACGGCCCGCGCCAGTCGATCGACTCGCTCACGGGCGCCCTACCGCTCTACCGATGACAGCTTCTCCGGGTTGGCCTGGAGGTGGATCGCGGTGATCCCGGAGCCGTCGGTGTGCACGGTGAGGACGTGGGGCTCGCCGCGGACGAGGACCTTCAAGGCAGGCCCGGTGGCCAGGTCCACCTCGGTGACGGCGAAGCCGGGGCGGGTGTAGATGTGCGCGAAGAAGTGCGCGACCCTCTCACGGCCGATGACTGGCCTGCGGGCGGCGCGGAGGCGCCCGCCGGAGTCGGTCCAGGACGTCACAGAGTCCTTGAGCATCGACTCCAGACGTGCCAGATCACCCTCGCGGGCGGCGGCCACGAAGTCCAGGAGCAGGCGGCGTTGCTCGGCCGCGGACGGGCGGAACCGCGGCCGGTCGTCGTCCAGAGCCTGCCGGGCCCGGCGGTGCAGTTGGCGGCAGTCCTCCGGCGTACGTTCGAGGATCTCGGCGATCTCGTCGTACGGGAGGGTGAACGCGGTCCGCAGCACATAGACGGCGCGTTGCGGAGGAGTGAGGCGCTCCAACAGGTGCAGGAGCGCCAGCGACACGTCATCCAGCTCGAGGGTGTCGGCCGGCACCGGCTCGGGGAGCCACTCGCCGATGTAGCTCTCGCGGCGCGCCTGCCGGGTTCGCAGTACGTCGACCGACAGCCGCGTCACCACTCGGGTCAGGTAGCGGCGCGGCTCAGCCACGTCGGTACGGTCCGCGGCCGACCAGCGGACGTACGCGTCCTGCAGCACGTCCTCCGCGTCGTGCCAGCTCCCCAGCATCCGGTACGCAAGCCCGGCGAGCATCCCGCGCGCCGACGCGAACTCGGTCAGCGTGCTCGTCAGCCCGTGACCTCCGGCAGCTTCCGGGTCGCGATCATCAGGCGGTTCCACAGGTTGATCATGCCAATCGCGAGCAGCACGTGCGCGGTGCCCTCTTCGCCGAACTGCGCTACCGCGGCGTCCCACACGTCATCGGGCACGCCGCCGCGCCCGAGCAGGGTGACCGCGTCCGTCAGGGCCAGGGCAGCCCGCTCGCGCTCGTCGTAGAAGGGCGACTCGGTCCACGCGGCCAGCCCGAACAGTCGCTGCGTGGTCTCGCCGTCCTTGAGAGCGTCGGTGGTGTGCATGTCAACGCAGAACGAGCACTCGTTGACCATCGACGCACGCACCTTGATCAGGTGCAGCAGCGTGTGGTCGACCTGACTCTGGGCATAGCTCTCCACGCCGAACACGGCCCGGAAGGCGGCCGGGGCGATCCTGCTGAAATCCATCCGTTGTTCCATGCCAACACGACGGTCCGCCCCACGGCCGGCGTGACGACGAGGGTTGTGACGCCGGTCACGCCGGCTCGAGCACGTGGCGCGCCTTCGTGACCGCTGCCTCGGTGGCTGCGTCGAGTTCGGTGCCCTGGCCGGCGAGAACGCCGACCGACACGATCACGTCGTCGACGCCGGTCACGACTGCGGCGTACTCGAGTCCGCGCTTCGGGCCGCTGGTGCCGGTGAGCCGGAACGCGAACGGCTTCGAGCCGTACTCCGGGGCGGTGATCGTCTCGACCTTCATCGACGTGCTGCCGGCGCCGTCGGTTTTGAGCGTCACCTTCGGGCAGGACTCGACCGCTTCGGCGTACGAGTCGCGCAGCTCGGCGACCTTCTCGGCGGTGCTCATCGAGTCGAGGCCGAAGTCGATGTAGGGGCCCTCCTGACCGCCGGTGAACGTCCGCGCCACGCTGGCCTTGGAGCCGGGCGCCTTGGTGGCGTTCAGGTATTTCACGAGCGTCTTGCAGCGGCTGCTCGGCGAGGAGAACGGCTTGGCGTCCTCGTCGGGCTCTTCCTTGTCCTCGGTGAAGCCGCCCGGCAGGTCGGCCAGCTCCAGCAGCGCCTTGGTGAGCTCGGCGGTCGTCCGGGCGACGGGCGCGGCCGGCGTCGAGGCCGTCGGGCTCGGCGTCGGAGTGGCGGCCGGCGGCGCGGCGCTCTGCTTGTCGTCACCTCCGCCGCAGGCGGACAGCGACAGCACGAGAACGGCGAGCATCACAAACCTCGTCATGGGGCGGACCTTCCGAGCTCCGGGCGGGGGCCGAGCAGGAAGCAGCGTACCTGACCTGTCAGTCGGCGGGTCAGTAGCGGTGCGAGCGGAGGTGGATGTTCTGCAGCAGGCCGATCGCGAGCAGGCAGGCGAACATCGACGAGCCGCCGTACGACACGAACGGCAGCGGCAGGCCGGTGACCGGCATGATGCCGAGGGTCATCCCGATGTTCTCGAACGCCTGGAACGCGAACCAGCAGACGATCCCGGTCGCCACCAGCCGCCCGAACACGTCCCGCGCGTTCACCGCGATCCGCAACCCGCGGAACAGGATGATCGCGAACAGCACGATGATCGCGCCGGCTCCGATCAGCCCGAGCTCCTCGCCGGCGACCGTGAACACGAAGTCGGTGTGCTGCTCGGGGACGAACGCGTTCTGCGTCTGGCCGCCGTGGAACAGGCCCTGCCCGAACACGCCGCCGTTGCCGATCGCGATCCGCGCCTGGTTCACGTTGTACCCGATGCCCTGCGGGTCCGAGGACGGGTGCATGAACGCGGTGAAGCGGTCGATCTGGTAGGTCTTCAGCACCTGCAGCTTGATCGCGATCGCCGCGACCACCACACCCGCGGTGAGCAGACCGAGCATCCAGCGTTTCGGGACGCCGGAGACCGCGATGATCCCGAACACGATCGACCCGAGCACCATCACCGTGCCGAGGTCCGGCTGCAGCATCACCAGCACCACCGGCACGGCGGCGACCGCGACCGCTTGCGCGACGTCGAGGGTGCGGGCGTCCTCGTGACGGTCGGTCTCGCTCTTCTCCGCGATCAGCAGCGCCATGCCGACGATCACCGCGAGCTTGGCGAACTCGCTCGGCTGGATCGACATGAACGGCAGTTGGATCCACGACCGGGACCCGTTGATCGTCGAGCCGACGCCGGGCACCAGCACCAGGATCAGGCCGATCACCGAAGCGACGTACAGCAGCGGGGCGAGGATCCGGACCCGGCGGTGGTCGGTGATCGCGGCGCCGACCGCGAGCACCAGGCCGATCGCGAAGTTCAGCGCGTGCCGGACCAGGAACGCGTCCGGCTTGCCCTCGGTCAGCGAGGTCCGGTTGTGGGTCGCGGACCAGATCAGCATCGCGCCGAGGAACGACAGCGCAGCCACGCTCAGGACCAGGACCCAGTCGACGTGCCAGACCGTCGACCGGCGGTCCATCCGCGGCCGGGTCCGGATCGGAGTCAGCAGCGCCATCTCACTGCCCCGGCTTCTGCTGGGCGGGCGGCGCCGGCTTGATGTCGTACAGGGTCTCGTAGATCTTGCGGACCGCGTCACCGCCGGCGCCCGAACCGGTACCGGCCTGGCTGATCATCATCACCACGGCATACCGATCGGTGTACGACGCGAGCCACGACGTGGTCTGCTTCCCGTAGACCTCGGCCGTCCCGGTCTTGGCGCGGACCGGGATCTTGTCGAGCGGGAAGCCCTGGAACTTCCACGCCGCCGTACCCGACACCGTGGTCTGCTTCAGCGCGGTGTCGATGTACTTCAAGGTGTTCCGCGGGACCGGGAGCTTCGCCTTGACAACCGGCTTGATCTCGTGCGGTTTGCCGTTCGCGCCGACCCAGGACTGGACGACGCGCGGCTCGTACAGCGTGCCGCCGTTGGACAGCGCCGAGTAGACGGTCGCGAGCTGCAGCGGGGTGATCGTGGTGTCGCCCTGGCCGATCGCGAAGTTCACCGCGTCACCGGCGCGGTACTTGTACCCGTCGACGCAGAACTCGCGGGCGAACTGCTTCAGGAACGCCGACGTCCCGGCGGGCGGGTTGTCCGCGATCTTGCAGTAGTAGTCCTTCTGCGCGTCGTAGTACGTCTTCTTCCACTTGCGGTCCGCGATCCGGCCGCTGACCTCGCCGGGCAGGTCGATTCCGGTCGGCTTGCCGAGCCCGAACTTCTGCGCCATCTCGACCAGCGGGTCGCGGGTCGTGACGTCGCTGGAGTTGCCGCCCTCCTTGAGCCAGAGCGCATACGCGATCCGGTAGAAGAACGTGTCGCAGGACAGCGCCAGCGCCTGGTCGAAGCCGATCATCCCGTGCGACGCGGACTCGTAGTTCTTGAACTTGCGGTTGCCGACCTCGAAGAACGACGAGCAGTCGAGCCGCGTCTTTGGGCTGTACCCGGCGCCCATCGCCGCGGCCGTGGTGATCGGCTTGAACGTCGACCCGGGCGCCAGCTGACCCTGCAGCGCGCGGGACACCAGCGGCGTCCCGGACTTGGTCGAGTAAAGGGCGTCCAGCTCGCGCTGGGTGATGCCGCCGACCCAGACGCCCGGGTCGTACGTCGGGTAGCTGGCCATCGCGACGATTCGGCCGGTCTTGGTGTCCATCACGACCGCGGCGCCGGAGTCCGCGACGTACTTCTTCTTGGTGATCTTGTCGTACTGCTTCCGCGCGGTCATGATCGCGTTCTTCAGCTGCGCCTCGACCGAGGCCTGGATCCGCGCGTCGATCGTGGTGACCAGCGTGGCGCCCGGGACCGGAGCGGTCTGCTTCTTGATGCCGGTGGTGTACCCGACCGCGTCGACGATCACGTCCTTCTCACCGGGCGTGCCGCGCAGCAGCTTGTCGTACGACCGCTCGACGCCGGCCCGGCCGACCAGGTCCGAGCGGTGCGGCACCGAGTCCTGCCCGGCCTTGTCCATGTCCTCGAGCTCTTCGGTCGTGATCGGCGACAGGTAGCCGAGGATGTGCGCCGCGTTCACCTTGAACGGCGAGGGGTAGGCGCGCAGCGTCTGCGAGTCGGCGGCGATCCCCGGGAAGTCCTCGCGGCGCTCCATCACCTCGATCGCGACCTGCTCGCTGACGTCCTTCGCGACCGGGATCGGCTGGTACGGCGTGCCGTTCCAGCAGGCGGGCGGTTTGGACGCGCCCGGCTCACCGCACAGCATCGTGCGCGCCTTCAGGTCCTTCGGCTTCTGGCCGAGCACCTTCGCGAGCCGGGCGAGGACGACGTTCTGCTGGCTGTCCGGGAGCTTGGCGAGCACGGACCGGTCGACCGTGATCACCACCGAGACCCGGTTGCCGACCAGCGTCCGGCCCTGCGAGTCGACGACGGTGCCGCGCGGCGCCGGGATCAGGACCTGGCGGATGTGCTGCTGGGTGGCCGCCTGGCTGTAGTCGGCGCTCGACATCACCTGCATGTACCAGAGGCGGCCGAACAGCGTGCACAGCAAGGAGAAGACCAGCACCCCGATCACGAGCAACCGCAGCCGCGCCTTCAAAGGCGCCTCGAAACCGTCCCAGCTCATGGCGTGACTCGCCTGCGCTCACGAGCTGGTTTGAGGCGGCCCATGAGCCACATGACCAGCGGGATCACCACGATCGCGCCGACCACGTCGTACCCGGCGGCGATGCCGAGGCGGACGCCGAACTCGCTCCAGTCGACCGTCGGGTCGTGCAGCAGCGATCCGGTGGCGCAGTACAGGAAGAACGAGATCGCGGTCCCGAGCACGACCGTCAACGCGACACCGAGCGGCCCGACCGGGCTGCCGGACGTCTCGCGGCGGATCAGCCCGGCGACGTAGCCGGCGATGGCCAGGCCCAACGCCCAGCGGCCGGCGGTGTGGTCGGCCGGTGGCACGACGTCGAGCATCAGCCCGCCGGCGAACCCCGCGATCGCACCCCACTCCGGGCCACGGGACAGCGCCAGCGCGATCACCACGATCAGCGTCAGGTCGCAGGTCACGCCGGCGACCGCGATGTTCGTCAGCACGGACGTCTGCACGGTGACGGCGATCATCAGGAACAGGGCAGCCAACCCGATGCGCAGTGCTATCACGTCAGTTCCCCTTCCCGGTGATTTGTGCGCGCGGCGGCCGGGCGGGAGGCCCGGTCACCACGCCGACGGTGTCGATCCGGGTCGGATCGACATACGGCTTGACGGTCGCGGTGGACCCGAGGGCGCCCTGGTTCGGCGTCACCGAGGTGACGACGCCGATCGGGACACCCGGCACGTACGGCGCGTTGCCGCTCGAGCCCCAGGTGACGATCCGGTCGCCGGCCTTCGGCCGCGCCTTCGGGTCGACCAGCTTGTAGTCGAGGGTGCCGGCCACGTCTCCCCGTCCGGAGACGAAACCGAGCGCCATCGTCGCATTCAGCCGGCCGCCCACGGTCGAGTTGCGGTCGCCGATCAGCAGCACGGTCGCGGTCCCCTGGGTGACTCGCACCACCCGGCCCACCAGACCGGTCCCGTTCAGCACCGTCATGTCGGTGCGCACACCGTCCGCCGTCCCGGCGTCGATCGTCACCGTGTGGCTGAAGTTCTGCGCGCCACCGATACCGATCACCCGGGCCGGCGTCATCGTGTACGCCGGGGCGACCTTGAGCAGCTTGTCCAGCTCCTGCGCCCGGTTGCGGGCGTAGTCGGAGGTGTTCAGCTCCCTGGTCAGGTCCTCGTTGTCCTTCTTCAGTTTTTCGTTCTCTGCTTTCAACCTATCCATTTCCGCGAAGCGGTCGCGGAGGTTGTCCACAGGCTGCCGGGCGGAGGTGGCGGTGGACTCGAGCGGGCCGAAGACACCGGCCGCGGCCTCCCGCAACGGCTCGACCGGCGATCCGGCCGAGCGGCGGGCATCCAGCACGATCAGCGTGAAACAGGCCAGCACCACCAGCAGCAGAACGGTCCGGCGGCGGCGCACTTCGCGCGGCGTACCCGCCGAACGCAGCGGGGCCTCCCCTGCCGAGCGGAACGCGCTCCGGGTCGACGGCGTACCGAGGTCTTTGAGCATCGCCTGCTACCTCAGCGCCGGTTGTCGGTGACCAGGATGCGGTTGAGGGTCTCGATGTTGTCGACGCACTTGCCGGCGCCCAGCACGACGGCGTCCAGCGGGTTCTCGGCGACGTGGATCGGGATGCCGGTCTCGTGCCGCAGCCGCTCGTCCATGCCCTTCAGCAGCGCGCCGCCGCCGGTCAGCACGATGCCCCGGTCGACGATGTCGCCGGCCAGCTCCGGCGGGGTCTTGTCCAGCGTCGCCTTGACCGCGTCGACGATCGCGGTGATCGGCTCCTCGATCGCCTGCCGCATGTCCGCCGACGACACCTTCACGGTGCGCGGCAGACCGGAGACCATGTCCCGGCCCCGGATCTCGCTGTCCGGGCCGTCGGTGGTCGGGAACGCCGACCCGATCGTCATCTTGATCTGCTCCGAGGTGGCCTCGCCGAGCAGCAGCGAGAACTCCTTCTTGCAGTAGTTCACGATCGCCTTGTCGATGGCGTCGCCGGCCACCCGGATCGACTGGCTGGTCACGATGCCGCCGAACGAGATGACCGCGACCTCCGTCGTCCCGCCGCCGATGTCGACGACCATGTTGCCGGTCGCGTCGCGGACCTCGAGATTGGATCCGAGCGCGGCGGCCATCGGCTCCTCGATGATGTACACCTTGCGGGCGCCGGCCATGTACCCGGCGTCGCGGACCGCTCGCTGCTCGACCGCGGTGATCCCGGACGGCACGCAGACCACGATCCGCGGCTTCGCGAAGTATCGCCGGCGGTGGACGCGCTGGATGAAGTACCGCAGCATCTGCTCGGCGGCGTCGAAATCGGCGATCACGCCGTCCTTCAGCGGCCGGATCGCGGTGATGTTGCCCGGCGTCCGCCCGATCATCTTCTTCGCCTCGTGACCGAACGCGACCGCCTCCTGCGGCTCGTCGGTCCGCGTCGCCACCACGGACGGCTCGTTCAGCACGACGCCCCGGCCACGCACATACACCAGCGTGTTCGCCGTCCCGAGATCTACCGCCATGTCGCGGCCCAGCATGCTGTTCGCCACCGCGGCACCTCCCACTCGACCCCCGACCAGGCTAAACGCGCCCCGCGCACAGCCCGTGGACCGACACGACCCGTCCGCCCAGGACAGATCGTATCGGTCCGAGCACCTGCAGTCCGCAACGGCCTTGCAATTACAGCGATTCGGCGGCCTTCTCCAGGTCGTCGACGGTGCCGGACATGACGGTCGGGAGGTGCTTGGTGAGGTGGTCCAGGGGCCAGTTCCACCAGGCGATCGCGAGCAGGCGGTCGACGTCGGCGTCGCTGTAGCGGCGGCGGATGAGTTTGGCCGGGTTGCCGCCGGCGATGCCGTAGTCGGGGACGTCGGTGGTCACGACCGAGCCGGAGGCGAGGATCGCGCCGTGGCCGATCCGCACTCCGGGCATCACCAGGGTCTGGTAGCCGAGCCAGACGTCGTTGCCGATCACGGTGTCGCCGCGGCCGGGCAGGCCGGTGATCAGGTCGAAGTGTTCGGACCAGGAGCCGCCCATGATCGGGAACGGGAACGTCGACGGGCCGTCCATCCGGTGGTTGGCGCCGTTCATGACGAAGCGGACGCCTTCGCCCAGTGCGCAGAACTTCCCGATGACCAGCTTCTCCGGGCCGTAGTGGTACAGCACGTTGCGCGTCTCGAACGCGGTCGGGTCGTCCGGGTCGTCGTAGTACGAGAACTCCCCGACCTCGATCAGCGGTGACGTGACGAGCGGTTTCAGGAGCACCACCCGGGACTGGCCGGGCATCGGGTGCAGCACGCCGGGGTCGGGGAGTTCGGGCTGGTTCACGGCAGGTCGGGGAACCAGATCTTGATCTCGCGGGCGGCGGACTCCTCGGAGTCGGAGCCGTGCACGAGGTTCTCGCGGTTGGACAGCGACAGGTCGCCGCGGATCGTGCCGGGGGCGGCCTTGCGGCCGTCGGTGGCGCCGTTCAGCGCGCGGACGACCTCGATCGCCTCGTCGCCCTCGAGGACCATCGCGACCATCGGGCCGCTGACCACGAAGTCCCGCAGCGGCGGGTAGAAGGCCTTCTCGACGTGCTCGGCGTAGTGCTGGTCGGCCAGCTCGCCGTCGATCGTGCGCAGGTCCATGGCGACGATCCGGAGCCCCTTGGCCTCGAACCGGCCCAGCACCTCACCGATCAGGCCACGGCGTACCGTGTCGGGCTTGAGCAGGACCAGAGTGCGCTGCGACATCTGTCAACTCTCTTTCGAAGTGGTCTGGCCGGCTGAGCCTAGCTGCTCTTGCGCTCTCTTGGTCTCCTCGATGCGGCGGCCGAGGACGATCGCCGCGACCCAGAAGGCCGCGAAGGCGAGGCCGAGGACGAACATCACCGGGACGACGAAGCCGAGCCCGACCGCGCCGACCTGGACCAGCGAGCCGAGCACGTACCCGGCCCGGAACCGGAGCAGACCGGTCGCGACGAGCGCCAGCGCGAACAGCCCGACGCAGACCGGGACGGCCACCGCGGGGCGGACGTCGGCGACCGAGATCATCACCGGGGTGACCAGGGCCAGGACGACCGACTCGAACGCGAGCACGATCGACGCGAGCGACCTCATGTCTGGTCCTTGCCCTTGCGGACCAGCAGCGCCCGCGCCTCACCGGCGGTGATGACGGAGCCGGTGATCAGTACGCCGCCGCTGCCGAGCGCGACCGCGTTCTCCTCGGCGAGTCGGATCGCGTCGTCGATCGCGTCGATCAGGTGCGGGCGGACCAGCACCCGCTCCTCACCGAACACCTCGGCCGCCAGCTCGCCGAGCTCCTCGGCCGGCATCGACCGCTCGACGAAGCTGTTCCGGGTGCAGATGACGGTTTCCATGATCGGCTCGTAGGCCTCGAGGACGCCGTACACGTCCTTGTCCTTCATGCAGCCGAGGACGCCGATCAGCGGCTGGAACTGGAACGCCTCCGACACCGCGGCCGCGGTCGCCTCGGCGCCGTGCGGGTTGTGCGCGGCGTCGACGACGATCGTCGGGCTCTGCCGGACCACCTCGAGGCGCCCCGGGCTGGTGATCTGCTCGAAGCCGGCCTGGAGCAGCTCGGTCGTGACCCGGCCCTCGGTCTCGGGGCTCGCTCCGAGCAGGGCCTCGACGGCCGCGACCGCGGTGGCGGCGTTGTGCGCCTGGTACTCGCCGTGCAGCGGGAGGAACAGCTCGTCGTACTCACCGCCGAGGCCCTTGATCGAGACGACCTGGCCGCCGACCGCGAGCGTCCGGCTGACGACGCCGAACTCGATCCCCTCGCGGGCCACCTGCGCGCCCACCTCGGCGGACCGGCGGAGCAGGACCTCGAAGACGTCCAGGCTCTGCTGCGCCATCACCGCCGTACCGCCGGGCTTGATGATGCCGGACTTCTCGCCCGCGATCGTGACCGGATCCGCGCCCAGCAGGTGCGCGTGGTCGACCGCGACCGGGGTGATGACCGAGACCGTGCCGTCGGCGACGTTGGTGGCGTCCCAGGTCCCGCCGAGGCCGACCTCGATCACCGCGACGTCGACCGGGGTGTTCGCGAACACGGCGTACGCCATCCCGACCATCGCCTCGAAGAACGTCAGCGGGTGCTCCTGCTCGGCGTCGACGAGGTCCAGGTACGGCGCGATCTCCTCGTACGCCTCGACGAACAGTTCCTCGCTGATCGGCTCGCCGTCCAGCGTGATCCGCTCCCGCACCGACTCCAGGTGCGGGCTGGTGAACCGGCCGGTACGCAGCCCGGCCTCGCGCAGCAGGGTGTCGATCATCCGGGCCGTGGACGTCTTGCCGTTGGTGCCGGTCAGGTGCACCACCGGGTAGGCCTTCTGGGGGTCGCCGAGCAGCTCGACGAGCCGCCGGACGCGCTCCAGGGTGGGCTCGATCTTGTGCTCTGGCCAGCGCTGCTGGAGCCGTGCCGACACTTCGGCGAAGGAGAGGTCGCTCATCAGGAGGCCAAGTCTAGAGAGCGCTGTGGATAACCGGTCGGAAGCACCCCTTGACAACCACTAACATTGTGCGCATGAGCCAGACGTCCCGCGTTCCAGACAAGCCCAGCCTCGACGGCCTCGAGGAGAAGTGGGCTGCCGTATGGAAGGAGCAGCAGACCTACGCCTTCGACCGCACCGCCGAGCGTGCCGATGTGTATTCCATCGACACCCCGCCACCGACGGTCTCCGGGTCGCTGCACGTCGGGCACATCTTCAGCTACACCCACACCGACCTGGTCGCCCGCTTCCAGCGGATGCGCGGCAAGAAGGTCTTCTACCCGATCGGCTGGGACGACAACGGCCTGCCGACCGAGCGCCGCGTCCAGAACTACTACGGCGTCAAATGCGACCCGTCGCTGCCCTACGAGGCGGACTTCACCCCGCCGGAGAAGCCGGACCCGAAGAAGCAGCTCCCGATCTCCCGGCAGAACTTCGTCGAGCTGTGCGGTGAGCTCACCCACATCGACGAGCAGGCCTTCGAGGCGATGTGGCGCCGGGTCGGCCTCAGCGTCGACTGGGAGCACCTCTACACCACGATCTCCGAGGACTCCCGGCGGACGTCGCAGCGCGCCTTCCTGCGCAACTTCGCCCGCGGCGAGGCCTACCTGTCCGAGGCGCCGACGATGTGGGACGTCACGTTCCAGACCGCGGTCGCGCAGGCCGAGCTCGAGGCCCGGCCGTATCCGGGCGCCTACCACCGGATCTCGTTCCACGGCGCCGACGGCCCGATCTACATCGAGACCACCCGGCCGGAGCTGATCCCGGCCTGTGTCGCGCTGATCGCGCACCCGGACGACGACCGCTACAAGCACCTGTTCGGGACGACGGTGACGTCGCCGCTGTTCGGTGTCGAGGTCCCGGTCCTGGCGCACGAGGCCGCCGAGATGGACAAGGGCGCCGGCATCGCGATGTGCTGCACGTTCGGCGACCAGACCGACATCCAGTGGTGGCGTGAGCTGCAGCTCCCGGTCCGCACGGTCATCGGCCGCGACGGCCGGCTGCTGCGCGACACCCCGGCGTGGCTCGAGGGCTCCGAGCTGTACGGCGAGCTCGCCGGCAAGACCGTCTTCAGCGCGCGCGAGCTGATCGTCCAGAAGCTGCGCGACAGCGGCGACCTGGACGGCGAGCCGAAGAAGACCGAGCGGATGGCGAACTTCTACGAGAAGGGCGACAAGCCGCTCGAGATCGTCTCCACCCGGCAGTGGTACATCACCAACGGCGGCCGCGACGCGGGCCTCAAGCAGGAGTTCATCGAGCGCGGCAACGAGCTGGCCTGGGTCCCGGAGCACATGCGGCACCGCTACCTGAACTGGGTCGAGGGGCTGAACGGTGACTGGCTGATCTCCCGCCAGCGCTTCTTCGGCGTCCCGTTCCCGGTCTGGTACCCGATCGACGCCGACGGCGAGGTCGACTACGACCACCCGCTGATGCCGTCCGAGGCCGAGCTGCCGATCGACCCGACCTCGCAGGCTCCCCGTGGGTACGACGAGGCGCAGCGCGGCAAGCCGGGCGGGTTCGAGGCCGACCCCGACGTGATGGACACCTGGGCGACGTCGTCGCTGACCCCGCACATTGCGTGCGGCTGGGAGCGGGACGAGGACCTGTTCCGCCGGACCTTCCCGATGGACCTGAACACGCACGCACACGAGATCATCCGCACCTGGCTGTTCTCCCGCGTCGTCCGCGCGCACTTCGAGAACGGCTCACTGCCGTGGGCGCGGTCGATGATCTCCGGGTTCGTCGTCGACCCGGACCGCAAGAAGATGTCGAAGTCCAAGGGCAACGCGATCGTCCCGTCGGAGATCCTGGAGAAGTTCGGCTCCGACGCGGTCCGCTGGCGGGCGGCGATGGCGCGGCCGGGCCTGGACTCGCCGTTCGACGAGTCGCAGATGAAGGTCGGGCGCCGGCTCGCGATCAAGGTCCTGAACGCGTCGAAGTTCGTCCTCGGGTTCGGGGCGACCACGGTCGACACGTCCGCGGTCACCGAGCCGGTCGACCTCGCGATGCTGCAGCGGCTGCGCGCGGTCGTCGCCGACGCCACGGCGGCCTTCGAGCGGTACGACTACACCGGTGCGCTGGAGATCAGCGAGCGGTTCTTCTGGACCTTCTGCGACGACTACGTCGAGCTCGTCAAGGAGCGGGCGTACGGCGGGCAGGGCGAGGCGCCGGCCGCCTCCGCGAAGGCCGCGCTGGCGGTCGCGTTGTCGGTTCAGCTCCGGCTGCTCGCGCCGTACCTGCCGTTCGCGACCGAGGAGGTCTGGTCGTGGTGGCAGGAGGGTTCGATCCACCTGGCGTCCTGGCCGACGCCGGACGGTGACGTCGCGGTCGCGGCGCAGGAGCCCGAGGTGCTGGACGCGGTCTCCGAGGTCCTCGCGGGGATCCGGGGAGCGAAGTCCGAGGCGCAGGTCTCGATGAAGACCGAGGTCTCCAAGGTCGAGGTCACCGGTCCCGCCGCGCGACTGTCGCTGGCCGAGCGGGCCGAGCCGGACCTGCGCGCCGCCGGCCGGATCACCGGCGAGATCGTCTGGAACGCGGATGACTCCGATGCGGTCAAGGTCGTCGCGACACTCTGACCGGGTACGCCGAATGCCCGCCGCCCCGGCCCGGGGAGGCGGGCACTCGCACGTTCCGCCGGGTGAATCCTCACCCTGTGAGATCGGTTTGTCATCATGTGGAACCATCGGGGCGAGCCAAAAGCTGCACCCCGTGACCCGACCGTCCGAGGAGCCAACCGATGAGCGACCCCACCAACCCGGCGCATCCAAAGGACCAGCCCACCACCCCGCCCAACAGCCCCGCCGCGGCCCCATCTGACGGCCCGGCCGACACCGGCGCCGACACCCCGGCCGACACCGCCGCCGACACCGCCGAACTCCCCGCAGTTCCCGCCTCCCCCGAGCCGTCCGATCCCCCGGCGACCCCGACACCTGATCCCGGCTCGGGCGCGGGTACGGCGGGCACGGGTACAGCGGGCACGGGTACAGCGGGCGCAGGTACAGCGGGCACAGGTACGACGGGCGCCGCCTCGGGAGCTGGTACCGCGGTTGGTGCTGGCGGGATGGGGACGGGGGCTGGGGCGGCGGACGCGGGCCGGCGTGAGCAGGCGGGTAGTGGCGGGGTGGCTACCGTGACTGCGGAAGCTGACGGGCCGGCGGCTGGGAAGACCGCTGCAGATGGGGACGGGCAGGCGGCTGCGGGTGGGAAGGCGGGGAAGAAGGGGCTGCGGCGGTTCAAGGTTCGTGGGCCCTGGGTGACGGTGGGCGGGGCTGTTGTGGTGTTGGGGGTGCTGGCCCTGCTCGGGTACGTGTGGGGTCTCGGGCCCTTGAGCAGGCTGAACGCCGAGCGTGCCATCACCCCGCCGGCGAAGGTCGCGGGACTGGACCGGATCACCGATCCGAAGATCCGCACGGAGGCCCAGCTCGACCAGATCCGCGACCGGCTGAGTCAGATCAACGACGGCAAGAAGGTGATGGTCGAGGCGTACGGCAGCCTCGAAGGTGACCGGTTCTACGTCGTGATCGCGCTGCGCGGCCGGGTCGACGTCGACAAGGTGGTCGCGGACTCCGGCGCGAGCCCGGACAAGATCAAGAAGATCGGCCATTCCACCTGTATCGACGCGGTCGGCAACCTCCTCACCCAGTGCTACCGCGGCTCCAACAGCCTTACCGTCATCGCCCAGGTCGCCAACGAAGGCGTCACGGTCGACCAGGTAGAACCCGTCGCCGAAGAAGCCTTCAAAGCCATGCGCTAGCCGAGAAGACAACCAAATTTGGTCTGCCCATCTTTGGTTGTCTCTGGCTTGGGCCTCTTAGGCCTGAGCCGCTTGCACATTCACCGATCTCAGGTGTTCAGGCGGTCGATCCCGAGCAGTTCCTCTGCCTGGCGGTGAGTCAGGTGAGGAGGCCGGCGATGAGGATCATGACGGGGATGGAGAGCAGGGTGCTGAGGAGGACTGCGCTTCGGGCGAGGGTTCGGCTGGCTCGGTAGTGGACGGCGTAGACGTAGACGTTCTGGGCGGTGGGAAGGGCGGCCAGCAGGGTTGGGGCCAGTAGGGCGGGGCCGTGCAGGTCGAGGACCCAGCGTGCAACCGCGTAGGCGACCAGCGGCTGTGCGAACGTCTTCAGCCCGACGGCAAGTACGACGTCACGCCGCAAGGTGATGGAGTCCTTCGTCCCGGCGCTGAGGCTCAGCCCGTAGGCGATCAGCGCGACCGGTACCGCCGCCGCGGCGATCAGGTCGATCGGGCGCATCACCAGCTCCGGCAACCGCACCCCGAGCAGCGACACCAGCAGCCCGAGCAGTGAGGCCACAGTCAGCGGATTGCGGAGCGGTCGCGTGACGACGGTCCGCAGTGACACGCGCCGCCCGCTCCCCTGCCGGTCACCGTCCAGTACGGCGAACGCGACCGGCGCCATCACCAGCACCTGGAACAACACGATGGGTGCGACCAACGCACCGTCGCCGAGCACGTACGCCGCCACCGGTACGCCGAGGTTGCCCGCGTTCACGTACGACGACGCGAGCACGCCGATCGTCGCCTGGGACCTGCTCCGCCGCCAGATCACCGCCGCGATCAGCAGGAACACCACCTGCACCACGAACAGGCTGATCAGGTTGGTGACGAGGACGACCGAGAAGATCGCCTGCAGGTCGGCCCGCGCGACGGTCGTGAACAGCAGCGCCGGCGTCGCGACGAAGAACGCCAGCCGGGACAGGACGAGCTCGTCCTGTGAGCGCAGTACGCCGAGAACGCCGACGACGTACCCGAGCACGGCCACCGCGACCAATGCGCCGAAGGCACCGACGACGGCGGACATCTCAGGTACTCAGCGGGCTGGACACGCTGACGATGGTAGAGGTAAGCGCTGTCCGTCGAACCCGGATGCTCAGGAGCTGGACGGTGACGTGCGGCACCTCGCGACGATCCCGGCCAGGACTGCCCGGAAGTGTTCCCGGTCGGCCGCACTGAGCTGCCCGACCAGGTCGTCGAGGGCCTTGCCGACCTCCGCATGGAACGCGGTGGCAGCGCGGCGGCCAGGCTCGGTGAGGGTCACCCGCACGGCCCGCCGGTCACCAGGAACGGGCGACCGTTCGGCCAGGCCGCGCTTCTCGGCGCGGTCCATCAGACCCGTCAGCGCCGCCTTCTCGACGCCGAAGCACTGCGCGAGCTCGGCCATCCCCTTGGGGCCGTCCAGCAGGACGCACAGCAGCCTCGCCTGCTGCGGTGTCAGGTCGTGGCGCTCGGAGATGCCGCCGTAGATGCCCTGCACCAGACCGGTCACCTGCACGAGCCCGGTCACCGCATCCATCTCCGCAGGGTCCAGGTCCGCGCCGTGCACCTGCGCCAATCCGGCGAAGCGCCGTGCGCGAGCCGCTTCCGGCGGCGTCTCCGTCTCACTCACCACTCCACGGTACATGGGATGTATAGTTAATGACACATACAGTAAATGCCATGAACTATCGAGGAGGATCGATGTCCTTCAGCGAAGCGGAGACTGCCTATCTGCGGTCGCAACCCCTGGGCCGGCTCGCCACTGTCGCGGACGACGGCCAGCCGGACGCCATCCCGGTCGGCTTCGAGTACGACGGCACGCACCTCTACATCGGCGGGATCGACCCGGTCCGGACCCGCAAGTACCGCAACGTCCGGGACGGGAACACGAAGGTCGCGTTCGTGGTCGACGACCTGGTGTCGGCCCGCCCGTGGATCCCCCGCTACCTGCGGATCTACGGCGAGGCGGAGCTCGTCGAGCGGGACGGCCAGTTCGGCACCGCGGCGTACCTGCGGATCACGCCGACCGTGTCCTGGAGCTTCAACCTGGACGGACGCCCCTTCACCCACGACGAGAAGGTCGTCACGACCCGCACCGTCCACACACCGGAAGGGGTGCCGAGCCGATGAGCTTCGACACCCGCCCCGGGACCCGCGGCGCCCGGCAGCCGAAAGGCCGCATGCTGCGCTGGATCAACACCCTGCTGGCCCGCCGGATCCGGCGCCGCGGCGGCAAGTTCATGGGCTTCGACGCGCTGGTCCTGCACACCATCGGGCGGAAGACGGGTGCGGAGCGTATGACCCCGGTCGGCTGGTTCCCGGCGGCCGACGGCAGCCGGTTGATCGTCGCCTCCGCGGCCGGCGCCCCGGGCAATCCAGCCTGGTACTACAACCTCGCCGCCAACCCCGATCAGGTCCGGATCGACGTCGGGGGGCAGACCGTCGCGGTCCACGCGGAGCAGCTGCACGGAGCGGAGCGCACCGCGGCCTGGGAGCGGATCGTCGAGGCGGCGCCACGCTTCGCCGAGTACCAGGTGAAGACCGATCGGGAGTTGCCGGTGATCCGGCTGGTCGAGCGGCGCTGAACCGTAACCTGGAAGATGCTTACGAGTCGGGGCGAGGTCTAGAAAGATTCCACCGCATCCTTCGAGGATGGGGTATGACTACTTCCGCTCGAGTCTTCACGACCGCGCTGGCCGCGGCCGCGGTGTTCGGATCCCTGACCGTCGGCGCTCCCACCGCCACTGCAGCTCCCGCCGGAGAGCACGCTACGCAGGGTTTGCCGCTCGGCGACGCCGATCTGGCCGAGACGCGCACCGACCGGACGCTGGCGCCCGGCGTCACGCTGACCCGGATCGTGCGCGGTACCGACCCGGCGCCGGCCGACCAGATCAACACGACGCCGCGCGGCCCCTGGGTCGTCAACGTGCTCACCATCGACCCGCGGACGGCCCGCGGTCACCTGAAGGCGACGTACGGGCCCGACCTGGCCCGCGTCGAGAAGACCTCCGACCTGGTGAAGTCGGCCGGCGCCCTCGCCGGCGTGAACGCGTCGTTCTTCACGTTCACCGCGAACCCGCAGTACCCGGGCGATCCGGTCGGCCTCGGCCTCTTCGACGGCAAGCTGCTCAGCGAGCCGCTCGCCGACCCGACCGAGGCCAATCTGGTGATCGATGCCAACAGCAACAGAGTCGTGACCGGCCACCTGCGCTGGACCGGCACCGTCCGCAACCGCGCCACCGGCGCCGAGCTCCCGCTCGAGTTCCTCAACCACCCGGCGGTCGTCCCGACGGCGTGCGCCACGCTGCCCGATCAGACCGCGTGCACGGTGCCGGGTGACGTCGTGCGATTCACGCCGGAGTTCGGCGCAGCGACCCCGGCCGGTGCCGGCGTCGAGGTCGTGCTCGACCGCCGCGGCTGCGTCGTCCGTACGGCGACCACGCGCGGCACGACGCTCAGCTCGAGCCAGACGTCGTTGCAGGCGACCGGCCAGGACACCGTCGCGCTGCTCCAGCTGGCGAAGGGCTGCCTGCGCACGGACCTCGCGGTGTCGGACGAGAGCGGCCGCAAGGTCGCGCTGCGCAGCGGACTGTACGGCGTGACCGGCCGCTACCAGCTCACGAAGAACGGCGAGATCGTCGTACCGGACGGCACCGGCAGCTTCTTCGACCGCAATCCGCGCACGATCGCCGGGACCACGCGCGGCGGGACGATCGTCCTGGCCACCATCGACGGCCGGCAGACCACGAGCGTCGGCACGACCATGGCCGAGACCGCGGCGGTCGCGGACGCGCTCGGCCTGCACGACGCCATCAACCTCGACGGCGGCGGCTCGACGGCGATGGCGCTCGGCGACGGCACCGTCGTCAACCACCCGAGCAGCACCGGCGGCGCCGAGCGAGCCGTCGGCGACGCAGTCGTCTTCGTCCCGGGCCGGTGAACCGGTAGTACGTTGAAGGTATGCGACTGGTGCTGTGGGCTGCCGTGCTGGTGAGCGCGGCAGCCTGCGGTGCCGACCAGTCGGGGAAGGAGCCGGCCGTGACCGCACCGGACAGCATCACCGTCACCAGTACGGCGTTCCGCGACGGTGAGACGATCCCGCGCAAGTACACCTGCGACGGCGCGGGCGTGGCTCCACCGCTCACCTGGAAACAGATCCCGGCCAACGCCGCAGCGTTGGCCGTGGTCGTCGACGACCCCGACGCACCGCGCGGTACGTTCACCCACTGGGTCGTGCTCGATCTCGAGGCGACCGCCGCCACGCTCGCGGAGGGCGGCGTGCCGCCGGGCGTGAAGCAGGCGAAGAACTCCGGCGGAAAGACCGGGTACTACGGACCCTGCCCCCCGAGCGGCACGCACCACTACCGCTTCACCGTCTACGCGTTGTCCGGGCCGACCGGTCTTCCCAACGGCGCCGACGTCGGCGAGGCGCTGGAGGCGATCGACGGCAAGAGCATCGCCCGCGGCCGGCTGACCGCGGTCTACGCGCGTCAGTAGCCGTAGCCGCCGCCCGACGACGACGGTGCCTTGGTCGGGGCTGCGGCCGCCGTCGTGGTGGCCGCGTGCCAGGTGAAACCGACGCCGGAGAAGGCGTCGGAGAAGTTGTTGCCCTTGGCCTCGCCCGCGGCGGTGTCGAGCTTGAAGGTGTAGAGCGGCTTGCCCTGGAACGTGAGCTGCTCCGCACCGGTGTCGGACCGCTTGATCGTGGCCAGCCCCTGCACCGCCTGCGAGTTCCCGGTCGCGGGAATCCAGAAGCTCAGGCAGCCGCCCGTGCACTTGATCGCGCCGCCGGCCTCCTGGTCGGCGAAGTACAGCGTCTTCCCGGAGGCGTCGACGAGTGTCTGCCCGACGCCGTTGACGTCCTTGACCGAGACCGCGGCGCCCGCCGGCGCCGCGCCGCCTCCCGCAGCCGGCTGGGAGCCGCCGCAGGCAGTCAGCCCGGCCAGCGCCGCCACCGTTGCGCCTAGCAACAAGATTGTGGTTTTCATCAGGATCTCCTCTCCCCCAGCAGATACGCGGGATCCGGCGCGACGGTTCAGTTGAACCTTCCACCGCCGCCGTGCGTACTCCTTGGGTGTGGATGACGACACAGTGGTCCGCGCGCTGTACGACAAGTACCGGCGGCCGTTGTTCGGATACGTCCTGCGCTCGGTGGGCGACCGGCAGTACGCCGAGGACATCGTGCAGGAGACGATGACGCGCGCCTGGACGCACGCGGCCGACCTGGATCCGGACCGGGCCGGGCGCTGGCTGTTCACGGTCGCCCGCAACCTGGTGATCTCCGGGCGGCGCCGGCAGGGGGCCCGGGTGACGGAGGTGCCGATCGACGACCGGGAGTTCCCGGCGCTCGGCGACGACATCGACCGGGTGCTGCAGGTGTGGCAGGTGGTCGACGTACTGCGGGGGCTCAGCCCGGACCACCGGCAGGTGATCGTCGAGCTGTTCTACCGCCGGCGCACCGTCAACGAGGCGGCGGCCGTCCTCGGCGTACCGCCGGGAACGGTGAAGTCACGCAGCTACTACGCACTGCACGCGCTGCGCGCAGCACTGGAGGAACGAGGTGTGACCGGATCATGACGTGCCCGGAGACGATGTCGATCGGCGCCTACGTGCTCGGTGCGCTGGAGGCGTCCGAGCGTCGTGCGGTGGAGGAGCATCTCGTGTCGTGTACGGCATGCCGCGAGACCCTGCTGCAGTTCGCGCATCTGCCGGGGCTGCTGCACGCAGTGCCGGTCGAGGACATCGAAGCGGATCAGCCGGAGCCTGCGCCGCTCCAGCTGAGCAAGAAGCGTGCGCGACGTAGGTGGGCGGCGCCTGTCGCCGCGTCGGTGGCAGCGGTCACTACTGGTGTCCTCAGCTGGGGTCTGCTGACCGCACCGGCGTCAGCGACCTGGACAGCGACGGACGGGGTCGGTGGGATCGACACGACAGCCCAACTGACCAGTCGGGGCTGGGGCACAGACATCCAGCTCCGACTGACCGATCTGAAGCCGTACGAGCACTGCGTGCTGGTCGTCCACGGCCGCGACGGGACCGTCGAGAAAGCCGGCTGGTGGGCAGCGAACGGCAGCTACAAAGCAGACGTCCCGGTCAGTACGTCGATCCCGCTCGGCGACATCGACCACCTCGAGGTGGTCGACGCAGGGAACACCGTGCTGAGCACGGTGTCCCCCACGACGCACTGATTCACCAGCTGTTGTTGGAGATTCCCGTGCCCAGGATGACCTGGTCGTAGGTGTTCCCGTCGCTGTCGTCGGTGTACGCGACGGCCACTTCGGCGTACGGCGAGACAGCGAGCGTCATCTGCTCCTGCCGGCCGTCGGTCGCCGAGCTGAGCCGCTGCGACGACAGACGTCCCGTGTCGGTCCCGTCGGTGCCGAAGCCCCGCACCCAGACGTCCGGGTCGGTACCTGACACGGACCAGCCGACGACGGTCTGCGCCTGGTCGTCGATACCGATCGGCGGGCCGACGCCGGCCGACGCGACCTGTACGTCGCCGTACCGGGCCGTGCCCGCGCTGGTGAACGAGCGCGTCCAGACACCGGCCGACTCCCAGGCGACGGCGAAGTCGCCGTTGAAATTGGCCGCCGCGGCCGGATGGGTCTGCTGGCCGGTGGTGTTCACGTTGGCGACCCGGCGCGACAGCGTGGCCGCGCCGTTCGTACGCGCCAGCCGGATCAGTCCGATGTTGTAGTCGCCGTTGGCGTCGCCGTCCTCGTCCCACACGACAACCGCGTCACCGGACGCCGATACGGCCACATCCGGGTTGTGGTGCTGGCCGGTCGTCTGCGAGGCGGTCACCTCCCAGGCACGTGTGGTCGGACCGGTGTAGCCGGCTGCCTTCACAGTGGCCGGCGTACCGGTCTGGATGTCTTCCCAGGCGACGGTGAACGCGACGGCCGCACCGGACGGCGCGCCGTCCGGGTCCACAGCGACGCGTGGGTTGATCTGCTGACCGGTGGCGCTGCTGTTGGCGTTGCCGGAGGCTGTGACGGTGCCGGCAGTGTTCACGACGCGGTATGGGATGTTGTAGTACCCGTTGCCGTCCGGGTCGTCCTGCCAGACGACGACAGCGTTGCCCTTGTCGTCCAGGCCGACGTCCGGGTGCAGGTGCCGCCAGTTCGTCACACCGCTGCTGCCGCCGGCCGACAGCTTCGTCTCGTACACAGCTGTGCCGTTTCGGAACAGGCGGAGGTAGATCTCGCTGTGCACGGGGTCGGTCGCATTGTCCGTGTCGCGGTCGTCCTCCCACGCCACAGCGACGTACCCGTTCCGGTTGATCGCAACGGATGCGGCGTCCTGGTCGCCGGTGGACACGCTGTTCGCCGTCACCCAGGTGGGCGCGGCAATGTGCGCGTCGGCCGTGGCCGCGGTGAAGGTCAGCGCAGTGGCTGCCAGTGCGGTGATCGCCAGAGTTCTCTTCATCGTCACACCGCCTGCAATCCGGGCCGGCCTTCCTCGATGACGAACGACTTCGCCGTGCTGACCGCGCCGTCATGCTCCGACACCTTCGCGACCGCACGGAAGTCGGCCCGCAGCTGCGTCGGGCTGATCGTCGTCCGGATGTAGCCGCGACGGTTCTGGTAGAACTTCAGCCACGGGTTCTCCGCCAGGTTCGGGATCGTGGTGGATCCGTCGCCGTCACCGCTCGAGGTGACCGAGCTGGTCACCAGCTCGGACCCGATGACGGCCGAGCTCGCGTTGCTGTAGTCGGCCTTCAGGTCGCTGGCCCAAGCCCGGTGGACGTCGCCGGTCAGCACCACAGGGTTGCGAGTGCCGCGGTCGATCCAGCCTTGCTGGATGCGGGCCCGGGAGGCGCGGTAGCCGTCCCACGAGTCCATGCTCCCGGCACCGGCCGCGTCGAACCGGCGGGCGAAGAACACCTGCTGTCCCAGGATGTCCCAGGTGCCGTAGTGCTGGTTGAGACCGTCGAGCAGCCAGGTCTCCTGGGTGTTGCCCGGCAGGCTGCGGCTGGCGAGATCGGCGTCGGAACACACCTTCCAGCCGTCGCTGCACGCCTGGTCGTCGCGGTACTGCCGCGTGTCGAGCATGTGGAACGTCGCGAGACTCCCCCAGCGCAGCCGGCGGTACAACGGGATCGAGTTGCCGCTGTTGGCCTGCGCCGGCCGCAGCGGCATGTTCTCGTAGTACGCCTGGTACGCCGCCGTCCGGCGCGCGGTCCACTGCGCCGCGGTGAGCGACGGCGTACTGTCCGCCCGCACCATGTTCGCGTAGTTGTTCTCCACCTCGTGGTCGTCCGGTACGACGATCCACGGCGCGACCGCATGCGCTGCCTGCAGGTCGGGATCCGACTTGTACTGCGCGTACCGGCGGCGGTAGTCCGCGAGCGACACGATCTCGCTCGTGCCCGCGTGCAGACGGGGCCGGCCGGTGGTCGCGCCGTACTCGTAGATGTAGTCGCCCAGGAAGAGGATGAGGCCCGGGTTCTCCTCGGCCATCCGCCGGTAGACGGTGTAGTAGCCCTCCTCGTAGTGTGCGCACGAGGTGAACGCCATCACCAGGTCACGTCCGTTGGTGCCGACGGCCGGTGCGGTCCGCGTGCGGCCGACCGGTGAGAGATGGCCCTGGGCGCGGAAGCGGTAGTAGTAGTCGGCGTCCGGGCTGAGGCCGCCGGCGACGATGTGCACCGAGTGGGCGGAGGCGTACTGCGCCGTGACCGTTCCGGATGCGACCAGGGTGCTGAAGGTGTCGGTGGTCGACACCTGCCAGTCGACGGCGACATCGGCGTTCGCCATCCCGCCCTGGCCGTCGGCGTTCAGCGGCGACGGCGCCAGACGGGTCCAGAGCACGACGCTGGTGGCGTCCGGCTCGCCGGACGCGATGCCGAGCTGGAAGGGATACGGGACACCGGCGGTGGCGGTGATCACGGATGACTGGGCGGCAGCCGGGAGGGCGCCGGCCCCGGCCGCGGCGAGTCCGCCGAGAACAAGGGTCCTGCGACTGATTGGGCTCATGAGCCTCACCTTCACGGGTACTCAGGGCGGTAGGCCCCCGGACCGGTCGAACTCCTGGTGACCGTTCGGGAACCTTGAGTGTGCGTGGTGCTCCGTGCCCATGATTGCGCAGAACTGGTAAATTTCCTACAGCAGGACGAGCAACAGCAGAACGGCGGCCGGAACGCCCTCGAGCAAGGTGTTCAACCAGAGTCGCCGCTCCGTTGCGAGCAGCACGAGCGCAAGGAAGACGTGCTGCCCGGCCGTGAACGCGACCAGCGCCTCACCCTGCGGTACGTGCCCGGTCCGGGCCAGGACGACGCCGAGCGCCAGCGCAATGCCGGTCGTGAGGTTGTAAAAGCCGAGGTTCACGATCCACAGCCGGACCGCGTCGAAGTCCCGCCGCTCGAGCAGGAACATCGGGTACAGCCGCGGGTGGCGGTAGAAGAACGACTCCATCAGCCACACCGACCCCAGCATCACCGCGATCGCGATCGCCAGGGCCTGAGCGGCGGTGCTCACAGCGACACCGTGACGCCGTGCCTGCTGGTGATCTCGCCCAGCGCGGCGTTGTCGCTAGGATCGGCGCCGGCCAGGTCCGCGAAGAACGCGCCCATCCGGCCGGTCTGGCTGATGGCCAGGAACTTCGCCGACGGCGTGAGCACCGAGAACGTGTTCACGGTGCCGGCTGGGATGCTGATCGAGGCGCCGGGCCCGAGGTCGTAGCCCTGATCCCCTGCCTGCACGAGGATTCGGCCCTGCAGGACGTAGAACGCCTTGCTCCACGACTCGGTGTGCGGCGGCGAGGCGTCGGCGCGCGGGGCGTCGATCTCGAACACCTCATACTGCCCACCGGTGTGCTCGGCACCGATCTTCACGGTCACGGTCGCATCCGGCGCGACGTACTCGACGCCGCTGCCCGCGTTGCTGAGGTGCACTGTCTCGTTCCTGGCTGTTTCGTTCATGGCTGCGACGGTAGGGAGCGCCGTACGCCGGCGGTATCCCGTGCGGACGGGCTCCTCCGGGCCGCCGGAATCCCCACATTTCAGGGATAGGCGGCACCGGGACGGCGGCGCATACTGAGCGCATGTGGGAGGGCCGGGCGCGGGCCGCGCGCCGGGAGATCGCAGCACTCGCAACCTCGGGGATGGGGGTCGCCGAACTGCACACTGCCGCGATCGAGGTGGTCGAACAGGTCGTCGGCAGCGAGCTCACCTGCTGGGCCGGGATCGACCCGGGAACGCTCGTGATCAGCTCGATGACCAGCGGCGCGGCCCGGACCCCACCGGAGTACGAGCCGCTGCTGGCGGAGACGGAGTACGCCGGAACGGTGCCGAACTCGTTCGCCGAACTGGCCCGCACGTCCCACCAGGTCGCCCGGCTGTCGGACCTGCCGTACCGCGAGGTCGTCGGGCACCGGCGGCTGAACGAGGTGTGGCGGCCGCTCGGGATCGAGCACGAGGTCCGGACGACGTTCGTCGTCGACGGGGACTGCTGGGGCGCGGCCGGGTTCGTCCGCAGCGGCCCGGACTTCAGTGACCGGGAGGTGGAGTTCCTGGGGTCGGTGGCGCCGGTCATCGGCGCGGCGACGCGGGTCGCCGTTCGCACGGACGCGCACGGGTACCGCGGAGGGGTCGGCCCGTCGATCGTCGTCACCGGCCCGGCAGGCGAGCCACGGGCGATCACCGCGGCCGCCCGGACCTGGCAGGACGAGCTGGACGAGATCGCGCCGGGCCGTTTCGGCGTACTGCTGCGGGCCGTCGTCACCGGAACGCGCGCAGCGTCGTCCGGGACGTTCCAGGCGCGGGTGCAGACCGCGGCCGGCGAATGGGTCCTGCTGCAGGGCAGCCGGCTGCTCGGTGACACCGCCGACGAGGTCGTCGTCACGATCGAGCCGGCGAGCGGTCACCACCTGCTCGGCATGCTGCTCGCGGCGTACGGCCTGACCACGCGCGAGCGGGAGATCTGCCTGGAGGTCATCTCCGGGCACGGCACCGGCGCGATCGCCGACCGGCTGTCGATCTCGCCGCACACGATCCAGGACCACCTGAAGTCGGCCTTCGCCAAGGTCGGCGTCCGCAGCCGCGGCGAACTGGTGGCGACCCTCAGGCCGGAATGAGCTGCTTGCGGTAGGTCCCCGGCGGTACGCCGAAGTCGCGCTTGAACGCTTTCGCGAACGCGAACTCCGACGTGTAGCCGATCTCCTTCGCCACCGCGGCGAGCGGGCGGTCGTGGTCGCGCAGCAACCGCGCCGCGGTCGTCATCCGCCAGCGGGACAGGTAGGTCAGCGGCGGCTCCCCGACCGCTTCGGTGAACCGCCGGGCGAACGCGGCCCGCGACAACCCGACGCCGGACGCCAGGTCGGCCACCGTCCACGCCGCACCGGGCTGCTCGTGGATCAGCTCCAGCGACTGCACGACCGCCGGATCGGTCAGCGCCCGTGCCCAGCCGCGATCCGTCGGGCAGTCGTTGTTCTCGAACCAGGCCCGCAGGATCAGCACCAGCAACGCGTCGACCAGCGCCGGCACGACCGCGGCCGCGCCGGGCCGCTGCGCGTCGAGCTCCTCGCCGAGGATGCTGATTGCCGTGTGCAACGACCGATGGCGTGCCGGACTCGCCGGGACGACGACCACGTCGGGCAGTCTGCTCAGCACCGGGTGCGGGCGCTCACGGTCGAGCCGGTAGGTCCCGCACAACAGCAGCGACCGCGCGCCCTGCCCCTGCTGCGGCTCCTCGACCGACGGGTCGAAATCGACCAGCGGCGAGTCGGGGTGGTCGGCCAGCGCGTGCTCGGCGCCCCGCGGCAGCAGCACCGCGTCGCCCGGCCCCAGCGGGATCGGGTCGCCGTCCGTCGGCAGCAACCACGCCGTACCTTGCAGGATCAGGTGGAACGTCGCGCCGAACGAGTGCACGAAGCGCAGTCCCCACGGACCCCGGACGTCGGTGCGCCCGGACGTGGCCGGACCGGTCCGCATCGCGGCAACGACATCGGCGAGCACATCCATACCTGTCATGATACGCGCACCGATCAAGACGATCGGACATAAATCAGCGCTCTATGGACATAGATCGGCTCGCATCCGCGGCCTACTGTCGATGACAGAACGTCAACGACAAGGAGCAGGAATGAGTATCGTCGTCACCGCCGCCACCGGTCACCTGGGCACGCTCGTCATCGACGAGCTGCTGCAGCGGGTGCCCGCCGAGCAGGTCGTCGCGGTCGCGCGGAACGCCTCGAAGGCGGCCCCGATCGCCGACCGCGGCGTCGAGGTCCGGATCGCCGACTACAACGACCCGGACGCGCTGGCGAAGGCCTTCGGCCCCGGCGACACGGTCCTGCTGATCTCCAGCAGCGAGGTCGGCAACCGGCTCGCTCAGCACCAGGCCGTCATCGACGCCGCGAAGCACGCCGGCGTCGCGCGGATCGCCTACACCAGCATCCTCGGCGGCCCGGAGGCCGACCTCGCCCTCGCCGCCGACCACAAGGCGACCGAGCAGGCGATCCTCGACTCCGGCCTGACCTACACGTTCCTGCGCAACGGCTTCTACAACGAGGTCTACACCGAGCAGCTCGCGACGCAGCTCGAGCACGGCGTCGTCGGCAGCACCGGCGACGGCCGGCTCGCCACTGCCTCCCGGCGCGACTTCGCGGCGGCCGCAGCTGTCGTCCTCAGCACGGACGGCCACGACAAGGCGGCGTACGAGCTGAACGGTGACACCGACTGGTCGCTGGCCGACTATGCCGCCGAGCTCTCGCGGAAGACCGGCAAGGAAGTTGCCTACAACAACGTGCCCGGCGAGGTGCTGCTCGGCATCCTGACCGGCGCCGGCCTGCCGGAGCCGCTCGCCGAACTGCTCGTCGACATCGACAAGGCTGTCGAGCGCGGCCTGCTGACCGGCCGCGGCAGCGACCTCACCCGCCTGATCGGCCGGCCCACCACCCCGATCGCCGACAGCATCGCCGCGGCTGTGCACTGACGACAGGAGGTATCCGGCCCGCGGCCTCGTTCGCGGTCCGTCCCACGCTCACGGCGACGTATACGTAGACGACTACGTCCTGTCGTCAGAGCCACCTGACTCGGTGCCGGAAGTTCTCCAGGAACTCGGCGTTCGCCTCGTCGCCGCCCGGGGCGTTGCCGCTACGCCAGATCGGCGGCGTGACGCCGCGGGCGACGAGTTCCTCGAGGGTTCGCAGCACGATCGAGTTCAGCGCGAAGGCGTTCGCGAACGTGGAGACCGCGCCGGCCCGCTCCGGCAGTCCGTCGAGCTCGATCACCGCGTCGCCGATCGGCACCAAGGTATCGACGGCGACGTCGACGAGGTCGTGCAGGTTCGCCCGCGACGGGTGCCGCGCCGGATGGTCCGGCGCGGTCCGCTCCGCATGCTGCCGCGAGCTCACCCCGATCGTCCGTACGCCGCGCTCCTTCGCCGCGAGCGCCGCGTCGATCAGGGCCGCGTTGATCCCGTACGCGTTCACCAGCACGAGCACGTCGTCCGCGCCGAGGCCCGCGGTGTCGATGACGATCCGGCCGTACCCCGGCGTACGCTCGACCGCCATCGAGCGCAGGGCGCCGTTCGACAGCAGGGTGCCCTCGTCGAGGATCGCGGAGACGTGCATCAGCCCGCCGGCCCGGAAGAAGATCTCCTGCGCCGCCAGGTTCGAATGCCCGCCCGGACCGTAGACGTGGACGAGCTGGTCGGCGGCGATCTGGTCCGCGAGGACATCCGCGGCCGCCGCGATCGACTCCTGCTCTTCCGCCTCGATCCGCCCGAGCAGCTCGGTGATCGCGGTCAGGTACGCGCTCGTCACGGTGCCGCGACGAGCTTGTTGTGTTGTTCGCCCAGGCCGTCGGCCCAGACCCGCAGGACGTCACCTTCGCGCAGGTACCGCGGCGGTTTCTGGCCCGCGCCGACGCCGGCCGGAGTCCCGGTGCTGATCACGTCGCCCGGGTAGAGCGTCATGAACTGCGAGATGTAGTGCACCAGGTGCGCGACGCCGAAGATCATCTCGGCCGTCGAACTGTCCTGCAGCGGCTCGCCGTTCACGTCCAGCCCGAGCTTGAGCTGTTGCGGGTCCGGCACCTCGTCCGCGGTCAGGATCCACGGCCCGAGTGGGCAGAACGTGGCCGAGTTCTTGCCCTTGTCCCACTGCCCGCCGCGTTCGAGCTGGAAGTGCCGCTCGGACACGTCGTTCACCAGGACGTATCCGGCGACGTGGTCGAGCGCCGCCGCCTCGTCTGCGATGTACGCCGCCGTCCGGCCGATCACGACGCCGAGCTCCACCTCCCAGTCGGTCTTCTCACCGCCGCGCGGAATCACCACGTCGTCGTACGCACCGACCACGGTGTCCGGTGCCTTCATGAACAGGATCGGCTCGGCCGGGGCCTGCTGCCCGCCCTCGGCCGCATGGTCGGCGTAGTTCAGCCCGACGCACACGATCTTCCCGGGGCTGAGCGGTGCGGCGAGCCGCACCGCCCCGAACTCCACCGGCGCGTCGGTGGCCGCGGCGGCGCGTTCCCGCCAGCGGCCCGGGTCGAACGCCTCGGACGCTCCCGGCAACGTCACCACCCGGCCGTCGCCGGCCAGTACGGCGTCGCGCAGTCCGTCGTCGGCGTGGATCCGGAGCAGTCTCACTTGTTCCTCCAACCAGAGTTCTTGGCCCAGTTCAGGTAGGCGATCCCCAACGCGTGCGAGCCTTGCACCGGAACCAGCTGTACGGCGTCGTACACGCGCAGGGACTGCTGGTAGACGAGCAGATCCTGCTCGGCGTACTCGCCCCAGCGCGCGCACTGCACCGCGTTCGCCGGCACCGCGACACCCGTCCCGTCGACCCGGTACCAGACCTCGGTCGCCGAGCGGACCAGCTTCTGCGTGAACGTCTTCGTGAAGCGCTGGATGTCGGTCGCGGGCCCGCCGTCGATCCCCGCGTCGGACGCCGCGTGCACGAACTCGGTGCTGATCGCGGCGTGGCTCAGGTCCTCGATCTGCTTCGCGGCCGGGTACGACGGCGTGTACTCCGAGATGCCCGCGGTCTTCGCGTACCCGGCGTACAGCTCGCTGTACGGCGGCCAATAGGTCCAGACGTAGGCCTCACCATCGAGTCGCAGCGCGGGCTCGTACGCCTTCAGCATCTGCAGCACGCGCGTCCGGTACTTCGGCTGCTTGGTCACGCGGAACAGCTCGACCAGCACCTGACCGATGCCCTGGCTCTGGTTGTACGGCTGGATGGTGCCGTCGAACGGGATCGGCGCGCCCTTCGGCCACACGTAGTCGCCAGTGCCGTCCGCGCGCGAGACCCACTCCGGCTCGTGGAACGCCACTGCCGCCGTAGCGGCGTCGAGAACCTCTCGCGCGAACTCCTGCCGCGGCCCGCGCCGGAGCGTGGCGGACTGCAGCACCATCCGGGCGTAGCGGGCCAGCGGGAACGCGATCATCCCGGTATGCACCGCGAAGACGTAGTACTGCGACGTGAACGGAATCGTGGCCGCCGCCGGTGCCGGCGCCGCGGCGGGAGCCGTGCGGAGGTCGACCGCCGTCCAGCGCAGGGACGCGTTGTAGGCATTGTTGACCGCCGTCACGACGTATGCGGGGGACGCCGGATCGAGACTGACCGCCGGCAGCGTGACGACGGTCGTGGTGGCGGGGTTGCGGAGGACGAGGTCGAAGGTGCCGTCGGCAACGTTCAGGACCTCGGCGGTCGACTCGGCCGACCGGGTGCCGGCCCAGCGGAGCTGAACCGCGGGGGCACCATTGCCGTCGGCAAGGATGCCGTGGCCGGCGGTGTAGTTCCCGGCCGTGCGCCAGACCTTGCCGGAGCGGCCCGCGTAGTCCCGGACCTTCCGGGCGTGGTCGGTGGTCTTCATCAGGTGCCGGGCGCGGTCCTCGAAGGTGCGCAGGTAGCGCTCGTCCTGGTAGGCCTCGTACATCCGGAGCAGACCGAGCAGGAAGTAGGACTCGCCCCAGGCGTACAGGCCGGCCTCGTTGTTCTGGGCTTTGGAGGCGAGGTAGCCCGCTTGGGCGGCGTCGAAGGCTTCGGGTGAGTCGTAGACGAGTGGATCGGCGGACGCTGAGAGGGCCGGGAGACCGGCCCAGGCGGCGACACCGCCCGCTGTGGTTCCGAGAACGAACGTGCGGCGGGTGGGGTTCATGATTGCCTCACAAGGGTGGTGGGGAGGTCAGCCTTTGACTGCGCCGCCCATGCTGTTGAGGATGCGTTTCTGTAGCAGGAGGAAGACGATGACGACCGGCACCAGTGAGATCACGGTGCCGGCGGCGAGACCGCGGACGTCGGTGCCCGAGACGCCGCTCAGGTAGGCGATCCCGAGGGCGATCGGGAACTTGGACTGGCTGGTCAGCACCACCAGCGGCCAGATGAAGCTGTTCCACACCGAGACGAAGCCGAGGATCGCCAGCACGGCGAGCGTCGGCGCGACGATCGGCACGCAGATCCGCCAGAAGATCGCGAACTCGTTCGCCCCGTCGACGCGGGCGGCTTCGACGATCTCGTCCGGGATCTGCGAGAACGCCTGGCGGAGCAGGAAGATCCCGAGCGACGACAGGACAGCCGGCAGGATCACCGCGGCGAACGTGTCGGTCAGGCCGAGCTGGCTCATCACCAGGAACCGCGGGATCAGCATCAGCTCGCCGGGCAGGAACATGATCGACAGGAACAGCATGAAGAACACCCCGCGGCCGCGGAACGCGATCCGGGCCAGCGGGTACGCCGTCAGCGCGGACACCACGAGGTACACCGGGACCGTGATGCCGACGTAGATCACCGAGTTCACCAGGAACCGCGCGTACGGGATCGTCGTCCAGGCTTCGCGGAACCAGTCGGCCACCGGAGGCCGCGGGATCAGGTCGGGCGGGAAGCCGAACACGTCCTGACTGGCGGGCTTCGTCGCCGCGCTGAGCAGAATCAGGAACGGCCCGACGAACAGCGCCGCGACCGCGATCAGCAGCACGTACACACCGATCCGCCGGCCGTTGATCCGCCGCTTCGGCCGGTACAACCTGCGCGCCATCAGACGTCCCTCCGCCGGGTCACCAGGAGGTTGAAGCCGGCCAGGACGATCATGATCGCCCACAGCAGCAGGCCGACGGCGCTCGCGTAGCCCATGTCGTAGTCCTCGAAGGCTTTCGACCAGATGTAGTAGCCGAGGGTCAGAGTGGAGTCGAGCGGCCCGCCGCGGGTCAGCACGTAGACGGACTCGAAGGCGCGCATCGCCTCGAGCATGCTGAGCACGAGCGTCACCGCGAACGTCGGCCGCAGCGACGGTACGACGACGTGCAGCAGCCGCTGCCAGGCGTTCGCGCCGTCGATCGTCGCGGCCTCGAGCTGGTCCGCCGGCACCGCCTGCAGGCCGGCCAGGTAGATCATCATGAACAGACCGGCGTTCTTCCACGCCTCCAGCAGCACCACGGTCGGCAGCGCCCAGTGCCGGTCGAGCAGGAAGTCGGTCGGTCCGGCGCCGAACAGGCCGAGCAGCCAGTTGACGACGCCCTCGCGGTTGAACACGTACCGCCAGGCGACCGCCACCGCGACCATCGACGTGATCACCGGCAGGTAGTACAGCATCCGGAACGCCTGGATCGCGCGCAGCTTGAGGTTCACCAGCATCGCCAGGAACAGCGGAGCGACCACGGTCAACGGCAGGAACATCAGTACGAACAGCAGCGAGTTCCGCAGCGCGATCCAGACCCGCGGGTCGTGCCCCAGCCGGACGAAGTTGTCCAGCCCGGAGAAGCGCACCGGATGCACGATGTCGTAGTCGGAGAACGCCAGCTGGATCGCGATCGCCGCCGGCCAGGCGAACATCGCGGCGTAGAACAGCAGTCCGGGCAGCATGAACACGTACGGCGTGTACCAGTGCTGACCGACGACGCGGCCCTTGAGACCGGGCATGTTGCTCCTCGTGTCTGAAACCCAGATTTCAGATACCAAGCTGACGGGAACCGTAACGCACAACCGTCGGCGCCGGAAGCGGCAACTCCAGAAAATTCCGGGCAGTTTCCGTTGACTCCGTCGAGTAGATGGCGAACACTCTGGTGTCTGTAAGCCAGGTTTAGGACATTCCGTTTTGAGGAGCCAATGATGGCCCGACCCCTGCTCAGACTCCGACTCGCTGTTGTTGCCACTCTCGTGCTGGCGCTGGCCGGCTGCGTGTCCGGCAGTCCGGCGGGCGGTGACAGCGACCAGAAACAGTCCGGCGACGCCTACTCCGGGGACGTCGAGTGGTGGACGATCAACCTGCAGAAGAACTACGGGCCGGACATCCAGAAATGGATCGACGCCTACCAGAAGGAGCACCCGAAGGTCCACATCAACTGGGTGGACGTGCCGGGGGCGGACATCACCACCAAGCTGCTGGCCTCGATCGCCAGCGGCAAGGTGCCGGACGTCGTCAACTTCACCTCGGCCACGACCGGGTTGTTCGCCGGCTCGATGACCGACCTGAACTCGTTGTTCAGCAAGGAGGACGTGGCGGCGTACCTGCCGAACCTGACCGAGCCGCTGGTCGTCGACGGCAAGCGCATCGCGATCCCCTGGTACAACGGCGGTACGTCGCTGGCCTTCTACAACAAGGACCTGCTGGCCAAGGCAGGCTTCGACCCGGCCAAGCCGCCGACGACGTACGACGAGGCGCTCGCGCTCGCGACGAAGTACCACGACGCGACCGGCAAGTCGGCGACCAACTTCATGGCGTACTCGAGCGTGGTGCAGGCCAACGGCATCCCGCTGCTGTCCGAGGACGGCAAGCAGGCCGCGTTCAACACCCCGGAGACGCTGGCCCTGCTGGAGAAGTTCAAGCCGCTCTTCAGCTCCGGCGCGATCGCGCCCGGCAGCCTCGGCGAGAACCCGCGGGACCTGCCGCAGTCGCTGGAGAACAAGCTGATCGCGTTCAACCCGGCGGCCGTGTCCAGCTCGCTGCTGAACGTCGAGAAGAACGCGCCGGCCGTCTACTCGTCGATCGTGGTCGGTCCGCCGGTGACCGGTGCCGACGGCAAGTTCTACATGCCGGGCCAGCAGGTGATGGGGATCCCGGCGAAGTCGGACAACCAGGCCGCCGCGGCCGCGTGGCTGAAGTACGTCGCCGCGCCCGAGCAGCAGCTCGCGCTGTGCAAGCTGGTGCCGATCTACCCGTCGTCGGTGAAGGCCCTCGCGGACCCGTTCTTCACCGACATCAGCGGAACCACGCCGGCCGACCAGGCCCGGAAGATCCTCATCGACACCTTCAAGCAGAGCGTCGACGCGTCGATGGGCTCGGGTAACGACGAGCAGCTGCGGCAGTTGTTCGACGACCAGGTGCGCGCGTACATGTCGGGCACGAAGACTGGGAAGCAGGCACTGGACGACGCCGAGAAGGCGTGGAACGACACACTGGCGAAGGGTAAGTAGACGTGACGGACACACTGCGGATCGGGATCGTCGGCGCGGGGATCATGGGCCGCGGCAACGCGTTGTCGTTGTCCGGCCGGGCCGACGCCTCGATCACCGCGGTCACGAGCCGCTCGGCGGAGTCGGCCGAGCGGCTGGCCGACGAGATCGCCGGGCGGGGCGCCCGGCCGGTCGTCCATCCCGATCTCGAAGCTTTGCTGGCCAGTGACAGCGTCGACGCCGTCGTGCTGACCACGCCCGACGACCTGCACGGCGAGATGATGGTCCGGGCCGCGGAGGCCGGGAAGCACATCCTGGTCGAGAAGCCGATGACGACCTCGGTCGCGGAGGCGGACGCGGCCGTGAAGGCGATCCGGGAGAACGGCGTGATCGCGATGTGCCTGTTCAACCATCGCTGGGTGCCGGCGTACGCCCAGGCCTACGAGCTGCTCGATGGCCTCGGCGACGTCGCGGTCGCGTACGCCCGCAAGGACGACACGATCTTCGTGCCGACCGAGATGCTGTCCTGGGCCGACCGCACGACCTGCGCCTGGTTCCTGTCCAGTCACGACATCGACCTGGTCTCCTGGCTGCTCCGCGACCAGGTCAGCCGGGTCTACGCGACCGCACGCTGGGGCAAGCTCCGGTCGCTCGGGATCGAGACCCCGGACGCCATCCAGATCCAGGCCGAGTACTCGCGCGGCGCGGTCGCGACGTTCGAGTCCGCGTGGATCTATCCCAACACGTTCCCGACGACGGTCGACTCGTACGTCGCGGTGGTCGCCGACAACGGCGTCGTACAGCTCGACCGGCAGAAGGAAAACGTCGTACTGGCGCGTCCCGACGGCTACACGTACCCGCGGAACATGCTGCAACGCGTCATGCACGGCATCCCCGCCGGCGCCTACGCCGACGCGATCGCCCACTGGGTCGACTGCTGCCGCACCGGCCGCGACCCCCTCATCACGATCGAGAGCAGCCGCAACGTCACCGCCGTACTGGAAGCCGCGCACCTCTCCATCGAGACCCGCCAACCCGTCGACGTGTCCATGCTGGTCGCATGAGCGAGGGACCTGAGAAGCTGCGGCACATCGACGGGCGGATCAATCGGATCGGGACGGACGACCTGATCAAGGCGTTCGGGTCGCCGGCTGCTGATCTGGCGGGGTTGCGTGCCTTTGTCGGTTGGCAGTTGCAGCGGCCTGCCTGGCCGTTGCCCGAGTGGGCCTCGGCGACGCGGGCCACTCCGGCAGCGGATGCCGTACTGGCTGCGGCTGCTCCGTTGCTGGATGGTGTGGATGTCACGGGGAGTGGGCTGGGCCGGTCGCAGCTGTACGGCTTCCACTACCTCGGGTGGCTCGCTCCTGGTGTGCAGGCCTGGCAGCTGACCGGGGACATCCGCTATCTGCAGGTCTTTGAGCAGCATCTGGACGAGTGGGTGTCACGCCGGGACTCGGTGACTGGCGAATGGCCGGGGCTGGACGTCATCTGGTACTCGCTCGGCACTTGGGCCCGCTGCCGCAGCCTGCTGCCGGCACTCGAAGTACTGACCGACTCGCCGCTGTCCGACCGTGTGTGGAGCCAGCTGGTCGCAACACTCGTCGGCGGAGCCCGGTGGGCGTACGACGAGCATGACGTGTTCCGGCACGGGAACTGGCAACTCGTGTGTGCCACGGAGCTGCTGCATCTCAGCGCCGTACTGCCGTCGCTGGTGGAGTCGGCGGCGTGGGCGGAGCGTGCGCGACAGCGGATCGAGGAACACCTGGTGCTGGACGTCTATCCGGACGGTGGGCACTATGAGCGCTCACCTGGGTACCACCGGATGGTGTTGACGGCACTGCAGACCGCTGCACGGATCGACCCGGCGGTGGCGGCGCATCCCCGGTTCGCCGCCATGCACACGTGGATGTGCGAGCTGGTGTCGACGGGCGGCTGGTTGCCGCATCTGCAGGACAGCGGGATCGAGTGGCCGGCAGCGTCGTTGCTGCGCGGGAGTTACTTGCTGAACGACCCGGTGCTCGCACAGATCGCGGGACAGTGGCTGTCGCCTTCGGAGTTCGCTGCCGAGGTGGCGACCTTTCCGACGCGGCCGGACCGTGCGGAGTGGCTGTTGCCGGCAGCGGTTCCTGAGTTGCCGCCGGCGACCGTGCTGCCCGAGTCCGGGTACACGATCCTGCGCGGTCCCGAGGTGCGTGCGGTGATCAACCACGGGCCGCACATCGAGCACGAGCTGGAGTCGCACTCGCATCGCGCCGTACTGGATCTGGTGCTGGACGGGTGGGGACAGCCGTTGCTCTGGGAGGCGGGCGGCCCCCCGAGCTACGACGATCCGCTGTATCAGACGTGGTACCAGTCAGGCCGCGGTCACAACACGGTGCTCGTGGACGACCAGGAGCTGTCCACTGACCGTCGCGTCGCCGTCGACTCGCTGGTGGACGCCGACGTAGTAGCGATCTTCTCCGCCCGCCACCACGGCAACGGCCTTGAGCAGGCGCGGACGGTCGCGATGGTCCGCGAGGAACCGTCGTACGTCGTCGTCACTGACCACGCGGACGGCCGACACACGTTCCAGGCGAACTGGCACGCCCTGCATCCATGGCGCCAGGTAGGGCCTCTCGCTTACGACGCCACCGGCCCCGACGGACCCGGCCTGCTGCTGGTCGAGGCGGCCGATCCAGCAACAACCACCGCCCGGGTCTCCGAGGGGGTCGCCCGTCGTCCGGTTCTCGCCCGTCGGGTCGGCGAATACGGCCCGCTGCATTCACTCGGCCTCACGCGGTCGACCGGGGACTTCACGACCGTACTGATCCCGCACGCCGGCGCCGAACCGCCCGAGGTGTCAGTGCACAGCATCGACGGCGAACTGGTCGTCACATCCGGCAAGACGGTCGACCGGATCGGTCCGTCGACCTGGACGCGGCACGTCGACGGACAGTTGTCGTGGGCAACCGGTTGGCGGGTCCGGCAGCTGGCCGAGGTGCTCCGGAGCACCGACGAGGTCGACGTCGTGGCCAAGGTGAGCGGGGACCACGTGCGTTTCTCGATCACCTGCGCGGGGCGATGCGGCCTGTGGGTCCGGGCGGGTGGCGAGATCCGGCTCGGCGGCACGATCATTGACACGACGACCGAGAACGAATGGGCTCACCTCACCCTCCCGTACGCCGGGCCCTGGACTGTTGACGGGGTGTGGCATGGGTGACGCCGTGACCGAGGGCTGGTTCGATGCGCGGATCGTGAGCGGCGCGCATCCGGCATCGCTGCTGCCGCCCACCGACCGGGACGCGATCGCCGCCCACCTCGACCGGTACGCGCTGTCTGGTGCCCTGGTGAGCGCGATGGCGTCCTGGTTGCACGATCCTGTCGGCGGGAACGCGGAAGCCTCCGCGGTCGCGCACAGTCTGGCCGATCGCGGCGTGCTGGCCTGCTGGACGGCCGTGCCCGCGACACCCGGTGAGCTCGACTCCCTGACAGGGCTGGTGAATCGCGCCGTCGACGACGGGGTCGCCGCCTTCCGGATCCACCCGGCGTCCCACGGCTTCTCCCCCGCGCTGCTCGACGAGTTGTACGACGCGCTGCAGGCCCGTCACCTGCCGTTGTGCGCGGACGCCGCGGAACTGCCGTGGCCGGACCTGACCCGGATCGCGCTCCGCTTCCCGGAGCTGCCGATCGTCGTGTCGAACCTCGGCTACCGCAAGCTGCGCGAGCTGTGGGCCGTGCTCGACGCGCACGCAGGCGTGTACGTCGATCTGGTCGACTTCGCCGCACACCAGGGCGTCGAGTGGCTGGCCGCCAACAACCTCGCCGACCGGCTGCTGTTCGCGACCGGCCTCGGCGTCCGCGATCCCGGCGAAAGCGTCGTCCGGCTCGCGTGGTCGGGCCTCGACGACGCGACGGTCCGGCTGGTCGGGTCCGGCACCGCGGGCAGGCTGTTCCGGAGCTGGGTCCGGTCATGATCGGGCGCCGGCCGCAGCATCGGATCGTCGACGTGCACGCGCACCTCGGCCCGTACTCGCTGTTCTTCATCCCCGAGCCGGACGCCGCGACGATGGTCGCGGTGATGGACCGTACCGGCACCGACGTCACCGTGCTCTCGGCGAACCGCGCGATCCAGCAGGACGCGCACCTGGGCAACTCCGAGTCGCTCGCCGCGGTCGACGCGTACCCGGACCGGATCGCGGCGTACGCGGTCGTCAACCCGTGGCAGGACCCGGAGCGCGAACTCGAACGGGTCGCGAGCGACGAACGGTTCGTCGGGATCAAGGTGCATCCGAGCCTGCACCGCTACCCGGTCACCGGCGCGCGGTACGCCGCGGTGTGGAAGTTCGCCGAGTCCACCGGCTGCCCCGTCCTCAGTCACTCCGAGCACCAGTCGCCGTACGATGCCCCCGCGCTGTTCCGGACCGTCGCGGAGCGGTACCCGGGGACGTCGGTCATCCTCGGGCACGCCGGCATCACACCGGCCGGTGTGGACGAGGCGATCGCGGCGGCGAGCCGGTACGACTCGCTCTGGCTCGAGGTCTGCGGTTCGCAGATGACCGGGCCGCTGATCCGCTCGATGGTCGACCAGGTGGGCAGCGGCCGGGTGCTGTTCGGTTCGGACTTCCCGTTCATCGACCAGCGGATGTCGCTGGGCCGGGTGGTCTGCGCACCGCTGTCGGAGAGTCAACGCCAAGATGTTCTCAGCGGGAACGCCCGCAAGCTGTTCCGGTGGCGGCCGTTGCCGGACGGGCCAGGAGAACGAGGGGTTGACCTATGACCGACGAGACACAGCAGACCGAGCAGGTGTCCGGCGAGCGCCTGCCGTCCGTGACGGTCGGTCTGTTCGGGCCGCGCCGGCTGGTGAAGACCATGTCGGAGGTCGGCCAGGAGGTCGCGGAGCGGTCCGCGCACGGCGTGCGGTTCCTGACCGGCGGGTACGACGACCTGTCGGAGGCCGAGGAGCGATATCTCCGGCTGCGGGACCGGATCGACTCGGCGGTCTTCCCCGGACCGTGGGCGTTCGACCTGGCGACCACCGGCCACTGGCTCACTGTCCCGTCGACGCACCTGCCGCTGACCGGCGCCGCGCTCTACGCCGCTCTGCTGCGGGCCTCGCTGACGATCCCGGACGTCGACCTGAGCCGCGTCAGCATCGACTCGCTGTCCCTCGCGGACGTCTCCGAGGCGTACAGCGAGATCGGCCTCGACACCGCGCAGGTGTACGACGTCCCGTACGAAGGGCCCGAGTCGGTGGCCGGCTTCGCGGCGTTCCACCGGGAGAAGTTCGAGCGCCAGCACACCACCGTCGCGCTGACCACGATCCTGTCCGTGGAGCGCGAGCTGCGCGCGGACGGCGTACCCGTACTGCGGATCGCGCCGACACGGTCGAGTGTGCGGGACGCGCTGGAGACCGCCGTACTGCTCGGGCAGGGCACGCGGATGGGTGCACACCAGCTCGCGATGATCGCCGTACAGGTCATTCCGTCCGGTGCCGAGTCAGGTGACTACTGGCAGCAGGAGTTGGCGTTGTCGACGCACCAGAAGCTGCTGTCCGAGGCCCGCCAGGTCGGTGCATCGGTAACGCGTCGCTCAGACACACTCTTCCTCGTCACCACGACGTACGGCGCTCTGCTGCGGCTGACAGAGCAGTTCGCCGTCGCGCCCTTCCTTGGTGCGTTGACGGCACAGCTGGGCGTACCTGTCGCTGTAGGCGCGGGCACCGGCCAGACTGCGCGTGCTGCCGAGGCAAACGCGCTCATGGCCGTTGAGGAATCTGTTGCGGCCGGCGGCAAGGTAGCGGTGTATCTGGACGGCAGCAGCGACCGGCTGGACCTGGAGTCCGGTGCTGCGACGACTGACGCCGCACCGATCGACGGTACGTCGCCGATCGACCAGCGGGCGCTGGAGATCGTCACCTCGATCGCCTCTGCCATGAGCTCCGCGCCGGGCCGGCAGGTCGTGGTTGACGTCGAGAGCGTCGCCGCGATCATGCAGGTCACCCAGCGCACCGGACGCCGGATGCTGAAGGAGCTGGTCGAGGCAGGCCTCGCCTGGCCGCTCCCGCCGGCTCGCTCGACCGGGGGCGGACGGCCACGCCAGCAGTTCCGGCTACTGACCGAGAAGCTCGACTAGGAGGACGCTGTGCCCACACAAGCCGACCACCTCTATGCACGCGCCAAGAAGGTGATCGCCGGCGGCGTCTCCAGCGACGCGCGGCGCGCCGACAAGCCGCTGTTCGTCGACCACGCCCGCGGCGCCGAGCTGTGGGACGTGGACGGCAAGAGGTACCTCGACTACGTGCTGGGGCAGGGCCCGAACCTGCTCGGCCACGCCGCGCCGCTCGTCGCGGACGCGGTCTCCGCACAGGTACGCCGTGGCGTCGCGTACGCGGCGCAGCATGAGCTGGAGGCCGAGGTCGCCGAACGCCTGTGCAGCATGGTGCCGGCGGCCGAGCTGGTCCGTTTCAACAGCGTCGGCTCGGAGGCGGTGCATGGCGCGATCCGGCTGGCCCGCGGGCACACCGGACGGCCCAAGATCGTGAAGTTCGAGGGCAACTACCACGGCTGGCTCGACCCGGTCCTCTACAGCGTGCACCCCGACCTCGCGCTGGCCGGCGACGCCAAGCACCCGACCGCGGTCGGCGGTACCGCGGGCCAGCCGCGCCACGACGCGGACGACCTGATCGTCCTGCCCTACAACGATCTTCCCGCCGTCGCCGCGGTGCTCGACCAGTGCGGGGACGAGGTCGCCGCTGTCATCCTCGAGCCGCTGCTCTGCAACACCGGCTGCATCACGCCCTCCCCCGGCTACCTCGAAGGGCTGCGGGAGCTCACCAGGCAGCACGGGTCGTTGCTGATCTTCGACGAGATCATCACCGGGTTCCGGGTCGCTCCGGGCGGGGCGGGCGAACTGCTCGGCGTCGTGCCCGATCTGGCCGCGTTCGGGAAGGCGATGGCCGGCGGGATGCAGGTTTCCGCGCTCGTCGGCTCGGCCGAGGTGATGGGGTCGATCGCCGACGGCAAGGTTGCGCACGCGGGCACGTTCAACTCGCACCCGGTCGCGATGGCCGCGGCCGACGCCGTCCTGACGTACCTGGACGAGAAGCGTGCCTCGGTCTACCCACCGCTCACCTCGACCGGTCAGCGGTTGATGGCCGGCCTGCGGACGGCGGCGGAGCGCCACGGCGTACCGCTGCTCGTCGACGGGCCCGGTCCGGTGTTCCAGACCTACATCACGGACCAGGCCGCCGTCACGGACTATCGGTCGTTCGCTGCTTGCGACCGGGCCGCGATGGCTCGGTTCCACGCGGGGTTGTTCGCTGCCGGGATCAACATCGTCCCGCGCGGGCTGTGGTTCCTGTCCACCGAGCACACCGCGGACCAGGTCGACGAGACTCTTGCGGCAGCGGACTCAGTGCTTTCCTCCCTGTAGGAACGGGATCGAACGGCCTGCGATCCTGCCCACGAGAAGGAGGCCGGGAACCCGCCGTACGGCGGACCCGGCCTCCTGCTGAGCAACGAGTGTCAGGCGCTCTTCTCGCGCCGGTCGCGCTTGCTGCGCTCGATCTGGTCGCGCGGGATCAGCGTCGGGTTCACGTTCTCCAGGACGACCTCGCCGGTGACGACGACCTTCGCGACGTCCTCGCGGCTGGGCACCTCGTACATCACGTTCAGGAGGACTTCCTCCATGATCGCCCGCAGGCCACGGGCGCCGGTGCCGCGCAGCAGCGCCTGGTCCGCGATCGCCTCGACCGCGTCGTCATTGAACTCGAGCTCGACGTTGTCGATCTCGAACAGCCGCCGGTACTGCTTGACCAGCGCGTTCTTCGGCTCGGACAGGATCTTGATCAGCGCCTCGCGGTCCAGCGGGGACACCGTCGTGATCACCGGGAGCCGGCCGATGAACTCGGGGATGAGACCGAACTTGAGCAGGTCCTCCGGCATGACGTCGGCATACCCGCCGAGCTCCTTCGGCTTCTCCGGCTCGCGGCTCGTGTTGAAGCCCAGCGTCTTCTTGCCGACCCGCTGCTCGACCATGTGGTCCAGGCCGGCGAACGCGCCGCCGACGATGAACAGCACGTTGGTCGTGTCGATCTGGATGAACTCCTGGTGCGGATGCTTGCGGCCGCCCTGCGGCGGCACACTCGCCGTCGTCCCCTCGAGGATCTTCAGCAGCGCCTGCTGGACACCCTCGCCGGAGACGTCCCGGGTGATCGACGGGTTCTCGCTCTTGCGGGCGATCTTGTCGACCTCGTCGATGTAGATGATCCCGGTCTCGGCCTTCTTGACGTCGTAGTCCGCCGCCTGGATCAGCTTCAGCAGGATGTTCTCGACGTCCTCACCGACGTACCCGGCCTCGGTCAGCGCCGTCGCGTCCGCGATCGCGAACGGGACGTTCAGCATCCGGGCGAGCGTCTGGGCGAGATAGGTCTTGCCGCAGCCGGTCGGGCCGATCAGCAGGATGTTCGACTTGGCCAGCTCGACGGCCTCGTCCTTCGCGTGCCGGCCGGCGCTCGACGCGCCCTGGCCGTCGCGGACCCGCTTGTAGTGGTTGTAGACCGCCACCGCGAGTGCCTTCTTGGCCACGTCCTGACCGACGACGTATGCGTTGAGGAAGTCGTAGATCTCCCGCGGCTTGGGCAGCTCGGTGAGTCCGACCTCGGAGCCCTCGTTCAGCTCCTCCTCGATGATCTCGTTGCAGAGATCGATGCATTCGTCGCAGATGTAGACGCCGGGACCGGCGATGAGCTTCTTGACCTGCTTCTGGCTCTTTCCGCAGAACGAGCACTTGAGCAGATCGCCGCCGTCACCAATGCGTGCCACCGGGACAGATCCCTTCTATGCGCAGTCGGACCGTTTTCGACGGTACCCCGTCCGGGGCCGAAAAACCGCGCTCGCCACCGGGTTGTGACTACGCCGGTGGCGAACGCGTCAAGCTCTTGACAGCCGGTCAGACCGGCCGAGCCTGATCTGAACCTGTTCAGACGCCGGCGGGAACCGGGGCCTTGAGGGACTGCAGGACGTCGTCGATCAGGCCGTACTCGATCGCCTGCTCGGCCGTCAGGAACTTGTCCCGCTCGATGTCCCGGGACACTTCCTCGTGCGACTTGCCGCTGGCGTCGGCGATCATCTTCTCCAGCAGCGCGCGCAGCCGGAGGATCTCGTTCGCCTGGATCTCGATGTCACTCGACTGGCCGTAGGTGCCCTCGGTGGCCGGCTGGTGGATGATGATCCGGCTGTTCGGCAGGGCGAGCCGCTTGCCCGGCGTACCGGCGGCGAGCAGCACGGCGGCGGCCGACGCGGCCTGGCCGAGGCAGACCGTCTGGACGTCCGGCTTGATGTAGCGGACCGTGTCGTAGATCGCGGTCAGCGCGGTGAACGAGCCGCCGGGCGAGTTGATGTAGATGCTGATGTCGCGGTCGGAGTCCATCGACTGCAGGCACAGCAGCTGCGCCATCACGGCGTTCGCGATCTCGTCGGTGATCGGCGTGCCAAGGAAGATGATCCGATCCTCGAACAGCTTCGTGTACGGGTCGATCCGGCGCATGCCGTACGACGTGCGCTCCTCCCACTGCGGGATGAAGTAGTTCATTGGTGCGTCCTTAACTGACGGAGTGGGAGATCAGGAGTTCGGGCTGCCCTGGCTGAGCTGAGCGGCGCTGCTGACCACGTGGTCGATGAAGCCGTACTCCTTCGCCTGGTCGGCGGTGAACCAGCGGTCCCGGTCGGCGTCGTTCTCGACCTGCTCGAGCGGCTGACCGGTGTGCTCCGAGATCAGCCGGAACAGCAGCGCCTTCAGGTGCAGCGACTGCTCGGCCTGGATCTTGATGTCCGACGCCGTTCCGCCCATACCGCCGGAGGGCTGGTGCATCATGATCCGCGCGTGCGGCAGAGCGAAGCGCTTGTTCTTCGCGCCGGCGCAGAGCAGGAACTGACCCATCGAGGCCGCCAGGCCCATCCCGACGGTGGCGACGTCGTTGGAGATCCACTGCATGGTGTCGTAGATCGCCATGCCGGAGTCCACCGAGCCACCCGGCGAGTTGATGTACAGCCAGATGTCCGCGTTGGGATCCTGCGCGTTCAGCAGCAGCATCTGCGCGCAGATCGCGTTCGCGTTGTCGTCGCGAACCTCGGACCCCAAGAAGATGATCCGATTTTTCCGCAGCTCGCGGTAGATGTCGTCGTCTTGTCCGCCGGATCCATTGCCGCCCGCGGCGGTGGGGCTGGCTGCAAATGTCTCGTTCACGAACCCGACATTACTGGTCGGCGGCGACAGACCTAAGGCTGGGCCGGAGGTGTTCGCTCACGGCGCATCGCCCGCCCGCCGTTCGTCTGCTGTGAGCGAATTCGGGCGCGTTCACCAGCCGCACAGGACAACGGATCCGGATTCGTCGACCGCTGCCTCGTCAGGTACCTCTGGCGGGGCCGGGCGCTCCGGTTCCCGCCGTACCTCCGGCTCCTGCAGCAGCGCGGTCACACCCTGCCCCCTCGCCTGGAAATCGTTTCACCAGCCACCGTAGGCGAGGTTTCTTGCGATCGTGTCGCGATCGTCCGGCGAACATGCGTACGGTCCGGATCCCACCTGGGGTCCGGACCGTACGGGGTCTTGCTCTGTTCTTGCGGGGGTCGTGCGGCGGGTCAGGCCTTCGCCGGCTCCGGCTCCTCGGCGGTCGCCTCGGCCTCGGCGGCCTCCGGGTCGGCGTAGGTGCCGTCCGGCTGCAAGGTCTTCAGCTCGACCGTGTTGCCGGAGGCGTCGGTGACCTTGGCGTTCTCCACCAGGTAGGCCAGCGCCTTGCCGCGGACGACCTCGGACACCAGGCTCGGGACCAGGTTGTTCTCCACCGCGTGCTGGGCGAACTGGTCCGGGCTGACGCCGGAACGCTGCGCGTGCCGGACGATGTGCTCGGTCAGCTCCTGGTCGTTGACGCTCAGCTCCTGCTGCTCGGCCACCAGGTCGAGCACGAACTGCGCCTTGATCGCGTCCTCGGAGCGCTTCTTCAGGTCCTCGTCGAACTCGTCCTGGGTCTGCTCCTCGCCCTCGAGGAACTGCTCCATGGTCATCCCGGAGTAACCGAGCTGCTGCTCCAGGTTCTCCTTGCGGGCGGCCAGCTCGTCGGTCAGCAGGCCCTCGGGGACCGGCACGTCGACCAGCGTCAGGATCTTCTCCAGCACGGCGTCGCGCGCCTCGCCGGCCTGCTCGAGCCGCTTACCGCGCTCCAGCCGGCCCTGCACATCGGCCTTCAGCTCGTCGGCGGTGTCGAACTCCGACGCGGTCTGCGCGAACTCGTCGTCGAACTCCGGCAGCTCCTGCTCCTTGACCGCGGTCACGGTCACCTCGACGTCGACGTCGTCGCCCTTCAGCGAACCGCCGACCAGCTGGGTGACGAAGGTCTTCTTCTCGCCCGCGGTCAGGCCGATGACCGCCTCGTCCAGCCCGTCCAGCAGCTGACCGCTGCCGACCTGGTAGGACAGGCCGGTCGCCTGCGCCTCCTCGACCTTCTCGCCGTCCTTGCTGGCCGACAGGTCAATCGTGATGAAGTCCTTGTCGGCGACCGCGCGCTCGACCGGGTTCAGCGAGCCGAACCGCTGGCGCAGCGCCTCGATCTGCTCGGTCACCTCGTCGTCGGACACCGCGATGTCCTCGACCTCGGCCTCCAGGCCCTCGAGGTCCGGCAGCGTGATCTCCGGGCGGACCTCGACCTCGGCGGAGAACTGCAGGCTCTCCTTGTCGTTGAACTCGGTCACGTCGACCTCAGGCCGGCCGATCGCCTTCACCTGGTTGTCACTGACCGCCTGCGAGTACAACTTCGGGAGGGCGTCGTTGATCGCCTCCTCGAGCACCGGGCCGCGGCCGACCCGCTGGTCGATGACCTGCGGCGGGATCTTGCCCTTGCGGAAGCCCGGCACCACGATCTGCTGGCCGATGCTCTTGTACGCCGCGTCGAGGCTCGGCTTGAGCTCCTCGAACGGCACCTCGACGATGAGCTTGACCTTGGTCGGGCTCAAGGACTCGACGGTGCTCTTCACGGTGGCGGTTCTCCTTGATTCGGTGACATGTTGCGACGCCGGACAGCCGACGCCACAGCCGGTGCTGCACGGGGTTTGTCGGGGCGACAGGACTCGAACCTGCGGTCTCCTGCTCCCAAAGCAGGCGCGCTAGCCACTACGCTACGCCCCGCAGTGACCGCACGAGTCTAGCCGCCCGAAACCAGTGCTCGCGCCACCGGGTCCCCCGAAAACCCGTTTTGGGTCCACAGGGCTCCGTATGGAATCATGTCCGAGCACCGCGGGTGTAGCTCAATGGTAGAGCCCCAGTCTTCCAAACTGGCTACGCGAGTTCGATTCTCGTCACCCGCTCCAACAGCAGCAGGCCCAGCCACAGGTATTCATTCGGCTCGGGGCCGTCTTTCACGTCCGGCTGCGATCCGCCCACGTGCGATTAGCCGGCGATCAGGAGGCCGGCACCAGCGCCGCCCGCATCGTGCCGTGGCCCACCGGTGCATCAGCTCCTTGGTCGACGCGCCAGCTCTCCGAGGCCAGATGGTTACCGTTGTGACGCAGGTCATGGAAGTGGAACCACATAGGCAGACCGGCCTCCCTGACCTTTGCAGTCCAGGCTCGACGTGCTCCGGTAGGTGAGTGTGCAGTTGGTCGACGAGTACAGCCGGCGTCGGGAATGTATGGACGCCTGCCATGTCGAGACGGCGCTTCAGACAGCCGAGACAAAGGCCGTCGAGAGCGCCACGCCGACGCCCGGTGTCGCGGAATTCCTGCAGGCCTGCCGTGCGACCGGTCGGCAACTCGCGATCGTCAGCAACAACGCACGCGTATCGATGCGGGCGTACCTCGACCGAGTCGGCCTGACCGACCTAGTCGACCACATCGAGACCAGGGACCCCATCAGACCGGCGCTCATGAAGCCGAGCCCCCACCTGGTCGAGAAGGCACCTCAGCCGCGCTGACGTCAGCTATCGGACTCTGTTAGGGCGAAACCCTACCTCGCATGAACTGACGGTCGCTCGTTACAGACCTCCCGAAGATCCAGATAGCTGCGCGAGGTGACACCCAGAGCGTTCCGCATACAGACGGAGGAAGCGCTCTAGGAGCTGGAGAGCGGCGAGCGCCGGGTACAGGGCCCTCATCAGGTCGCTCGTCAGCCGGACATTCACGATGTTCGCATTGTCTTTCGATGTCTCTTCTTCTCGATTGGACATGCCTAGGTATGCCCACGGGCGGCCGTGCGCGAATCCGGAGCACAGTCTCCAAGGCAGCACGACACCGAGCGGCAACTGCGGTGCGTTCGCTTCGGCGTACATGACTGTCTCCGTGCTGGTGTATCCGCCCCTGATCGATGCCGCGGGAATGGATCGCTTCGCGCCCACAGCGAAGATCTTGTCCATCTTGTCCGCCAGGAGCACATGCCCAGGCAGATTTAGCGGCTGGGTGGCGGTATCACCATCTTTGAAGTTCTTCGCGTACCAACGCAGGGTCCGGGTCACCCGGTCGTCTCGCTCACGCGGTCCCAGGATCCAATATGCAGCACCGAAGTTCTCAAGAGCACCACGCGCCAAAGAGCTCGGCGCAGCAACGTGGAGCACCTGCTGATCCAGCACCAGGACTTTGATCGCGTGCAGATGGTCGACACCAGCCGTCAGACACATCCTCAGCGCGTGCGATGTCTGATATGGATCCGACGCCTTGTCATCCCCAGCCAGCGGCGATCCAGCCTCGACGGGGAACTCGCCCTTCGTCCCGACCCGCTCCATCATCCTGTCGATGAGCGGCGCCATCTCAAGCCACTTCCGGCTGACGTCCTGGTCACTCACCTGCGTCTGAGCCGCTCCCTGCATTCCGCCTCAACCCCCTGATCTACGGCGATCCCCCAACGCGTTGACTGTACGCGACTCTCTACCGAGTTTGGCTCTTTTGGATCAAGGACCCCGGCTGCAGGCAGCGCCGGAGCGCCGTCCTCGCCGGAGCCCAGGAGCAGGACGCTTCTCATCCACACGATCCCAACCGCCTGATCCGCCGCCCTGGCGTCTGATCCCTCGGGCAGCCCAGTCCCGGCCGCTCGATTGTCCGGCCACCACGACCCATATCAAGAGCGCCTGCGGCGTCCTACTGGATCGGCAAGCCGACTCTTGACCTGCGCTGCGCCGCGCTGTCCTGGGTTTGGCAGCTATCGGGGAAGAGGCAGGTGTGGCTACGAAGACCTACTTCGGCAGCTCACGCCTTGTCCGGTCGATTGTGACTAGACCATCGACCAGTTCCAGGCCGACTTGGTAGGTCGAGCCGTCCGGGCCGATAAACTGGGCCGATGCCCGCACGCCGTCGGTCTCGATTGACTTGAGTCGGAGGCCGTCGTCCGGGATTTTGTACCTTTCGCTGAGCAACCACCGGACCCGGTTCTCCGCCTCTTCCTCGCTAAGGGTCGTGGGTCGCTCACCTCGGTCCCGAATCCGCTCCGCTACTTTCTTGGCGAGAGCTCGGAGACCTTCCCAGGCCGCTGCGCCCAGAACGGCCGCTGACACTTCCATGAGGATTTGTTGGGTCGCAGCGTCGAATCCCCACGAGGCCTTCGTCTCGCGCACCTTGAGGATGTACATCGGCTCGCCGCTGTCGGGGTCGTGCCCCAGCGACTCGACTTCGCGGACCAACCAGTCTTGAGACCACGCCGCGGATCCGGCGGGAACCATGGTCCACTCCTCGACAATCTCGGAGCCGGTCTGATCGGTGACAAACGTCAGACGGACCGTGACCTCATCTGCCCAGTTGCGGTATTTCTCCCAATCCTCCGCGGTCCATGTGTACGGCATGGCCTAACCGTACTGGTCCCGCAACCTGTCCGTGTGCAATTAGCGTGCTAAATAGCAGGCTCACCGGCGACCAGCGAGCAAGGGTCAGCCGTCCTTCTAAATTGGCTACGCGAGTTCGATTCTCGTCACCCGCACCGGCGGGGGGCTAGGTGTGGCTACGGAGAGCGTCGGCCTGCCTCGCCCTCCCTTATTGTGCGCGGCTTCGCCAGCCCTACGCCGTAGGGTGTGGCGGGTGGGATGGGATGTGTTGGGGTTGTGGGGCGACGACGCTGTGCGGGTTGAGCGGTTGTCCGGTGGGGTGGCCAATGACGTTTGGCGGGTGCGGGTTGGTGGGCGGACGGCGGTTGGGCGGCTGGGGCGTCGGAGTGATGCTGATCTTGCCTGGGAGACCGAACTGCTGCGGTATCTCGACCGTGAAGGGCTGACCGTGCCGGTGCCGATCCCAACCCTGGACGGGCGGCTGTTTGCCGACGGGTTGGTGGTGATGACGCATCTGGAGGGTGGACCGCCGGAGACGCAGGCCGACTGGCGTCGGGTGGCCGGCACGCTCCGCGAGTTGCACCGGTTGACGCAGGGCTGGCCGCAGCGGCCGGGGTGGCGGTCGTCTACCGATCTGCTGCACGCCGAGACCGGTACGAAGATCGATCTCGGCGCGATGCCTCCCGAAGGCGTTGTCCGATGCCGAGCCGCGTGGGCTCGGCTCGTTGGGCGTGAGACGTGCGTGGTCCACGGCGACCCCAACCCCGGCAACATCCGCATGACCGCCGACCACGTCGGGCTGATCGACTGGGACGAGTCGCACGTCGACGTCCCGGACCTCGACCTCGTCCTGCCCGAGAACGCCGCCGACCTCGACGACCAGGCGTACGACGTCGCCGCCCAAGCCTCCGCCGCCTGGGAAGCCGCCGTCTGCTGGGACGACGACTACTCCGTCAAACGCCTCGCCGAAGTCCGCCCCGTCCGGGACAGCGACCTGACGTGACGATTGAGTGGAGCGCCGAGGACCGGCGCTGGTTCGAGCGGCACGCGGCGCGCTTGCGGGAGCTGCTCGAGGAGCGGCTGGCGGAGTACCGGCGTACAGGCGTCTACGTGTTCGACATGTTCATCGCCGAGGACGACGACTCGACGGACGGGCCTCCTAACCGCTGGGTTGCGCGGGATCACTACACAGGTGAGCTGATCCAGCGGGTGCCGGCTGAAGAGTTGGACGAGTTCTACGCGCAGCACCCGGACTGGGTCGAGTACACCGGACTGGAGGACGAACTGAGCGACCAGGCCAAGGACGAGATCCATGAGGAGCCCTGACTCAGGAGAACGCGGGTGGGCCGCCGTGGAGGGAGCGGCAGGTGGCTCCGGGGTCGGTGAAGAAATTCGGGACCTGGGTCTTGGCGTCGTAGTAGCGGTGGAAGACGGGGGTCTGGGAGCCGGACAGGGGCGGGACGATCCAGCTCCAGTCGGCGGGGCATTCGCGGCCGGCGCGCTCCTCTTTCTCCAGGTGGATGAGGAACCTGCGGGACTCGGTGTGGTGGTCGCTGACGGTGACGCCGTTCAGGTTGAACGAGTGCAGGACCGCGCGGTTGATCTCGACCAGCGCCTGGTCGCGCCACAGCGTCGCCTCGTGTGAGGTGTCCAGCCCCATCCGCTCGGCGACCTGCGGCACCAGGTCGTACCGGTCGCTGTCGGCGAGGTTGCGGGCGCCGATCTCCGTGCCCATGTACCAGCCGTTGAACGGCGCCGCCGGATACGAGACACCGCCGATGTCGAGCCGGTTGTTGCTGATCACCGGTACGGCGTGCCAGCGCAGCCCGAGCCCCGCGAACCAGGGCAGCTCGGGGTGCTCCAGCGGGACCTCCTGCACCGCGTCGCCGGGCAGCTGGAACATCCGCGGCCCCTCGTCGACGGTCTCCACGACGAGCGGGAGTACGTCGAACGCGCCGGGCCGGTCGGGCGGCCGCCACCCGCGCTGGATGAGCTTCGTGGTGAACGCGCGATAGCGGGGATCGCCGAGCGATCGCCCGTTCGGCTGCTCGTACCCGGCGTACCGGATGAGTTGCTCGTTCCAGATCCTGGGCGCGGGCCGGTTCGGCGTCTCGGGGGCGAACACGCTGATCATCGGCCGGATCTTGCCGCCGTTGTGCGCGCTCCGCAGGTGATCGAAGCAGTGCGCGGCGACGCTGCCGGCGTCGGACACCGTCCGCAGGTCGCGCACCTGCAGGCTCCGCCAGTACAGCCTGCCGATGCACCGCTTGTTGTTGCGCCACGCGACGCGGGCGCCGAACGTCAGCTCGTCGGCGGTGTGCCAGTACGTCCCGGTCAGGTCGATCTCCTGCATGACCGCGGCGAGCCGTGGCTCGAGCCGCCCGGCCCGCGGGTTCTCGGCGTGGAAGAGCTCGAGGAACTCCTTCGCCGCGGCCCGGACCGCCTCGACGTCGGCGACGTCGGGCGCAGGCTCCGGTACGGGCGCGCCTGACGAGACCGGACAGCCGGTACGCCGGTCACCGCCCGGCTGCTCGGCGTCAACCTGGAGCCGAGGGCCGCCGCCCTGCAGGCGAGACCTGGCGCCCCGGCGGCGAGATCCGAGCCGAGGCTCGCCCGCTGGGGGTCGGGAGTCGCCGGCCTGGGCTCGGGATTCGCCGGGTTGGGGACGCTGGGTGCCGGGGCGCGCCTCGATGGCGTACGCGACGCAGATTCCCACCGCCAGGAAGAGAATTGCCGCGCCGAGGGCGATCGCGACGACTGTCGGGAGGTCGCCGCCGAGGCCGAGCGCGCCGACGACGCCGGCCGCCACGGCCAGCCCGAGAGCCGCCAGCGGGCGGGCCAACGGGCGTGCGGGCAGGCGGCGAACAGGCGCCGGCGCTTGATGGGCCGGAAGGCCCAACGTGTCGTCCTCTGCGGGAGCGGGTCTCAGAGGAGCTCGCACCGGTCAGTCCGAGCTCGGAGACGCGGGGCCGCTCCCGTTCCGCAGGCGGACCTGCCAGTCGCTCATGTCGTCGAACCAGGCGTCCTTCTGGCGGGCCTCCGGCTCGCCGGGGACCGCTGCGCTCCCGATCCGGTCGACCTCGGTGGCGAACGTGTCCACGATCGACTGCATCCGCACGTGGGCCGTCTGGGCGTACGAGCGGACCTGCTGCCCGGCCGAGTCCATCGCCTCCTCGACGATCCGGCGCTCGTGGGCGCGTGCCTGCCCGATCCGCTCGCGGGCATCGCGGCTGACGTCCTGGACCATCTCCTCGGCGACGAGCTGCGCCTGGCTGAACAACTGGACGATCTGCTCGTTCACGCGGTCGCCCGCCTGCTCGTACTCGTCCACCTGCGTCTGCGCGCGCTGGAGCTCGGCCCGGGTGCGCTGCAGCTCTGCCTGGAGACGCTGGTTCTCGGCCCGGCTCTCGCTGAGGTCGCTGGCCGTCGCGTGGACCTGCTCGGCCACCACGTCGAGGTAGTCGTACACCTGGTCGGCGTCGAGACCCCGTAGCCGGCGCTGGAACGTCTCGCCCCGGATCGCTTCGGGTGTCCGGTAGTGCGGAGAGCCGTGGCGGTGCTTTCCGTTGGTCACTTGTTGTCTCCTGACCTGGTCAACGCTGGGCCGGCGGTAGCGGTGTGCTCGTCAACGGCCGCGTAGTAGAAGTGCTCGTACTTGATGTGCTCGGTGTCGACACCGGCGGCGGCGAGCCTCTCCAGCGTGTGCGCGACCATTTGCGGTCCGCCACACACCATCGCCGTACGCCCGTGCAGGTCCTGCTGCGCCGCGATCGTCCCGGCCTTGCCGCGCGTCCCCGGGTAGGAGGCGTCGTCGGACACGACCTCCGTATAGTCGAACCACGGCCGGGTCTGAGCCAGCTCTCGCAACCGGGGGCGCTCGTACAGGTGCCAGGGCATCCGTACGCCGTGCAACAGCTGGACCCGCGGCGCTGTGCGCGTCCGGTTCCACTCGTTGTCGATCTGCTCCAGGACCGCGAGCAGCGGGGCGAGACCCGTTCCGCCGGCGACCATCAGCAGGTCCCGTACGTCGTCGTCGCGCCGGGTCAGGCGCTCGCCGACCGGCGCGCCCAGCTTCACGGCGTCACCGGCTTTGAGCGACCGTACGACGCTCGGGCTCACCTGACCGCCGTCGATCTGCTGGACGTGCAGGTCGATCGAGCCGTCGGCGCGCGGGGCGTTCGCCGGGCTGAAGTACCGCCACATCTTGGGGCGCTGCGGGATCTCCATCGAGATGGACTGACCGGGCCGGAAGTAGTACGCGCGCCGCGGCCGGACCGTGAGCAGGGTGAGATCCATGGTGCGCCGCTCGACCGAGAGCACGTCGGCGTCCCACCAGTCCGGGCTGGTCTCGGAGGACGTCTCCGCGGACTCGACCATGATCCGGGCGATCACCTGGTAGGCGGCCGTCCAGTGCATGGCGAGGTCCTCGTCCCACTCGGGGCCGAGGAAGTGCTTCAGGGTCGCGCAGAGCGAGGCGCCGACGGCGTTGTAGTGCTCCGCGACGACGGCGTACTTGCGGTGGTCGCGGCCGAGGTGCTGCAGGAAGGCCGCGTCCTGGTCGATGTGGTTGGCATGGCTGACGATCCGGCCGAGCGCGCTGACGAACTTGTCCCGCTGGCCCGACATCGAGAGCGGGAACATCGCGCGTACTTCGGGATAGGAGACGAACAGGTGTGAGTAGAAGTACAGCGGCACCTGTTCACCGTGTCGCGTCACCCGGTCCCAGCTGTCCTGGAGGGCGTTGGCATCCATCGGGCTTCGCTATCCGGCTCGAGAAGGCAGCTCCTCGAAAGGTGCGAACGGCCCGTCAGCGGGCGCGATTGACTGCCGGTCGTCGGCAGGTCGCGCCGACGGATACTGCGTTGACAAGGGTGCCCTCCCAGTTCCAGTCCCCGAGTCTTCTTCTTCAGTCCTCCGTCTATCTGCGCGGAGACCTACCCAGGCCCCAGAACGCCGAAACCGCAATCGGACTACAACGTGCCGAATATCCGCGGTCACTATCCGAACACTCTCAGCTGAGCGTCGCACTCAAACGATTGAGTGCCTCAGGGCGCTCGGAGGAAGGCGATGCCGTCGACGGTGGCGGGGGCTGTGGAGGTGGAGATGATCTTCAGGGCTCCGGTGCGGAACGGGGTCGTGGGGAGGTAGGTGACCACTCGGCTGGTGCTGGTGGCCGCGAGTGAGACGGTGCCGATCTTGATGTTGGCGTGGTAGATGTCCACGCGGCCTTGGCCCGGGCCGTGCAGGGCTACCAGGGCGATGCGCAGGCCTGCCTCGGTCGCCTTGGTCAGGTAGGCGCCGTTGGCCTTGAGGATGGTGGTGGTGCCCTGGAACGCGAGCGTGCTCGTGGAGCGGGTGACCGTGCCGGCCGACGTGAGCGCGCGGTCGTCCTCGGGGGCGACCGAGCAGATGGGAGCCGACCAGGCGGAGAGGTTGCCCAGGTAGTCGCGGGCGCGAACCATGAAGCACTCGTCCCAACCGAGACGCGGCGCCCAGGTGATCGACGTGATGCGCGTGCTCTGCCAGACCGCCGGGTAGATCCACTTCCCGAACGCGACGCCCGGTGCAGCGGTCTTGTAGACCACGTCGTACGACGCGATGTCGGTGTCGTCCTTGTACGCCCAGCGCACCGTGGCGGATCCACTGAGCTGGACGCGATCACCGATCCGCCACGTGACCAGCGACGGAGCGGTCCCGTCCACCTCACTGCAGTACGACGCGCTCCACGCGCTCAGGTTGCCGGCGTAGTCACGCGCCCGCACCTGCCAGCACGTATCGGTGCCGATCGGCGCGGTAAGACTCGCTCCGGTCGTCTTCAGCCCCTGCCACGCGGCAGGCTGGACCCACGCGCCGTACGGCGATGTGCGGTTCGGGCGCTGCTGGTACTGCAGGTCGTAGCTGTTCACACCCGTCGCCGGCGAGTTCGGGTCCTGCGGGTCGTCGTACGCCCACTCGAAGGACAGACTCGTGTTGTCGCGGATCCGGTCACCCGCCGACGCAGTGGTCAGTACAGGCGCCACGGTGTCGGGGTGCTGCTGCGGGTCCGCGGTCAGCCAGCTCAGCGTGATCACGCGAGGCTTGCTCGACGCGTCGGCGTACACGATCTTCGCCAGTCCGGAGCCGTCCGCGCGGAAGCTGGGAGTAGCGGTGCGGATCGGCCCGTACCGCCGCTGGCCCAGCGCCGGGTCGTTCAGATCGGTCACCAGCAGGTCGGAGCCGGACGTCTGCACCGCGAAGCCGTTGCCCAACTGAGAATCCGCAGCCACGGACAGGTTGCGCGGCGGCTGCGGCCCGTTGACGTCCACGACCTGGTTGCAGCCGCTCAGCACAGCCCACCGGCCGTTGACGTCGTCGGAGCCGACTGTGCACGCGCCGGCGACCAGCACGGTCTTCACCACACCGGTCGTCAGGTTCTTGCCGTCCAGATGCCCCGGCTCGGTCACCTTCCAGACCGTGTCGCCCGCCATGGCGAACGGCGGGGCGAAGTCGGCCAGCTTGGCCTTCGTCGCAACGTCGTACACCTCAGCCGTCGCCGCCGCGGCCGCCCGGTGCGAGACGAGCTTGCCGCCCTTCCCCAGCAGCACCTCGTCCGTCGCGGGGAACGTGAGCCCGCCGACCTTCGCCGTACCGCTGTCGAAGGTCAGCAGCGACGACCCCTCGACCTGCAGCGGCTTGCCGTCGTTCGAGCCTCCGGAGGCCGTCCAGGTGGTCCCGTTGTTGCTCGTCTCGTAGACAGGGTTCGAAACGACCACGCGCGTACCCGACATCCCGACGTCGACCGCGGTCTTCCCCGGAACGAGCACACCCTCCCCCAGGTGCTCCGGCGGGTCTGCCGCCATCACCTGCGACGACACCGTCAACGGCAGCAGTACGACGGCACAGACAGCAACCGCCTTCACGCGAAAGCTCGGCACAGCAGACCCCCAGTACTCCTTCATCGTCGCGCCGCACCCTAGCCAGTAACCACCGGTAACGGAAGCACCCTGGAAAACCGCGTGACACACAGTGACCGCAGGAGGATCCTGAAGGGCTGGCCAACAGTCACTCACCAACCATGAAGGGAACTGATGCAGGCGGGAATCACGGTGTCGGCGGCCGAGCTGCCCGAAGTACTGCTGCACGTGGCAGTGGTGCGCCCGGTCTTCCTCTGGGGGCGCACCGGGGATCGGGAAGAGCAGTCTGGTGCGAGCGTTCGCGGAATCGCTGGGTCTGGAATGCGTCACGCTCCTGGGCACCCAACTGGCGCCGGAGGACCTGATCGGCGTACCGCAGATCGTCGACGGCCACAGCCGGTTCGCACCGCCGGTGGCGATCGCCCGCGACGAGCCGTACTGCCTGTTCCTGGACGAGCTGAACGCGTCCTCCGCCGAGGTACAGAAGGCCTTCTACTCGCTGATCCTGGACCGCCGCATCGGCGAGTACGAGCTGCCCGAGGGCTCCGTCGTGATCGGGGCCGGCAACCGCGCCACCGACAACGCCCTGGCACGCCCGATGGCCAGCGCCCTGGTCAACCGGCTCGTGCACATCCACCTGCGCGCCTCCGCGACCGACTGGCTGCGGTGGGCAGGGACGGCGGGCATCCACCCGTGGGTCCTCGAGTACCTGCGCAACCGTCCGGACCACCTGTGGACCGCGCCGCCGAAGACCGAGGAGCCGTTCTCGACGCCGCGCAGCTGGCACATGCTGTCGGACGCCCTCCTGTCGTACGGCGACGACGTGTCCGACGAGACCCTCCGCGTCCTTGCCTTCGGCACCTTGTCGGCGGCGCACGCGTCGACGTTCCGCGCGTACGTGAAGACGGTGCGGCACGCGTTCGGCCTGGACGCCGTACTGAAGGGCGAGACCGGCTGGCCGTCCGCGCCGGAGGACCGGGACCTGCTGTACTTCCTGGCCGAGACGTTCCGGGCCCGGCTGGTCAAGGAACTGGCCGCCGACAAGGCGTCCGCGAGCCCCGCGGCCCGTCAGCTCGCACACCGTGGCAAGGCGCTGCTCGTCGAGCTGGCGGAGATCTCGCTGGAGGTGGCGCAGCTGGTGATCGCGGCCGACGACGACGGCCGCCCGGTGTTGCCGACGTGGTTCCTGGTCGAGGTCAGCCGCGATCTGCCGCGTCTTGTGGCCGCACGTGCCTAAGAAGAAGGCGCGACGGGACCCGGCCTGGGAGACGATCCAGGCCGGCTGGGGCGTCATCGCCCGGCACCCGCTGTTCGCGCCGATGGCGGACTGGGCGCACAGCCCGCTCCGCGACGACAGCTGCCCGGCGGACGGCTGGGCGACCATCGACTCGAACGGTCAGATCCGTACGCACCGGACGCGCCGAGCGACGCCGGAGGAATGGTCGTGGGTCTTCGCGCACCTGCTGATCCACCTCGGCCTGGGTCACGCCGAGCGGGACCTGCCGGCAGCTGACCAGGCCAGGAGCGCCTCGTACGACGTGGCGGTCAACCGCTACCTCCAGTCGCTCAAACTCGGAACGCCGGTCGTCGACCTCCCGGTGTCCTTCCCAGCGATGGAGGAGGACGCGCTGGCGCGGCTGTGGCGGCGCGAGGGCGTACCGGCAGACTACGAGCGCCTCGGCGTTGCCGGTCACGCACCGGACGTCCAGACCGCCCGCTGGAACGGCTGGGGTAAGCCGCCGAACTGGAGCGAGCTGTTCGCCGCCGGCCTCTCGGCGGCCGCCGCAGCGGCTGTCGACGTTGCAGGCGGCGCACGCTCCTCGCTGACCGCGGGTCGCGACGGGAGGGACAAGTGGGATCTGGCTCTCGGCTGGTTCGTGTCGTCGTACCCGCTGCTCGGCGCGATCGCGTCGAGCATGAAGGTCGTCGCCGAGACCGAACTCGCGCGCGGCTGGGACATCCACACCGCGGCGGTCAACGCGTCCGCCGGCGAGATCTACATCAACCCGCTCACCGACCTCACGCTCGGCGAGTGGCGGTTCGTGATGGCGCACGAGATGCTGCACGCCGCGCTCCGGCACGGTGAGCGCGTCGGCGGCCGCGACCCGTACCTGTGGAACGTCGCCGCCGACCTGGTGATCAACGGCTGGCTCCTCGAGATGGGAGTCGGCACGATGCCCGACGGAGCCCTCCACGATCCCGCGCTCAAGGGCATGTCCGCCGAGGAGGTCTACGACCGCATCGCGACCGACCTGCGCCGCTACCGCAAGCTGGCGACCCTGCGCGGAGTCGGCCTCGGCGACGTCCTCGGGCACCCGCTCCCGCATGCAGGCGAGGCTGCCCGCGCGGCCGGGCTGGACGACATCTACCGTCGCGCGTTGAGCACCGGGCTGGCGTACCACGACTCCTCCCGGGGCACGCTGCCTGCCGGACTCGTCGAGGAGATCCGCGCGCTGGACCACCCGCCGCTCGCCTGGGACGCGCAGCTGGCGCGCTGGTTCGAGGAGCACGTCCCGGCGGTCGAGAAGACCCGGACGTACGCCCGTGCCTCCCGGCGCCAGTCCGGTACGCCGGACATCCCGCGGCCCGGCTGGATCCGCCCCGTCGAGCTCGAACGGCTCCCGACGTACGGCGTCGTTCTGGACACGTCGGGCTCGATGGACCGCGAGCTCCTCGGCAAGGCGCTCGGCGCGATCGCGTCGTACTCGCGCGCCCGCGATGTACCGGCCGCGCGGGTCGTGTACTGCGACGCCGCGGCGTACGACGCCGGCTACGTGCCGGTGGACGACATCGCGGGCCGCGTGAAGGTGCACGGTCGCGGCGGGACCGTGCTGCAGCCCGGTGTCGACCTTCTCGAGCGCGCAGCCGACTTCCCTGCGCACGGGCCGATCCTGCTCATCACCGACGGCCAGTGCGACGTCGTCCGAGTACGGCGGGAGCACGCGTGGCTGATCCCCCGTGGCGCGTCGCTGCCCTTCACCGCAAGGGGTCCTGTGTTTCGCGTCGAGTGAACTGCATCTGCTCACGGCGAACAGGCGTAGTCGGACGACTCTGCTGAGTGACAGGTTCGAAGGCATGGCATGGGTCGTGAGAGGCGAGTTCCGCAAGCTGTGGATCGGGCAGCTGGTGTCGGCGTCGGGTAGTGCGGTCACCACTGTCGCGTTGCCGCTGGTGGCTGTCGTCAGCCTGCAGGCGTCAGCAGTGCAGATGGGTGCGTTGGCGGCGTTGACGATCGCGCCGCACCTCGTGTTCGGGCTGCTGGCCGGCGTTTGGGTCGACAGGTGGTCCCTGCGTCGCGTGCTGATCTGGACCGATGTCGGGCGGCTGTTCATGCTCGGCTCAGTGCCAGCCGCGGCGGCACTGGGCTGGCTGCGCATCGAGCAGCTGTACGCCGTCGCCGTACTGACCGGAGTGCTGACTCTGCTGTCCGACACCGCGTCCCAGACGATGATCCCGTGGCTGGTGCCACGGGCGGAGCTGATGCAGGCGAACAGCGCCGCGCTGCTCAATCTCAACCTCGCCTCCACGCTCGGTCCTTCCGCGGCCGGCTTCCTCGTGCAGCTGCTCACGGCACCGTTCGCGATCGTCGTCGACGCGGCGTCGTACGTCGTGTCCACGGTCGCGGCGTACCTCATCCGTGAGCCCGCCCGTGGAGCTGTGCCGGAGCGGTCCCAGGTACGGCTGTCGGCCGGACTGCGCGTGCTGTTCGGCGACCGGATGCTCCGGCCACTCGTGGTGTCCGCGGCTGTTGCGGCCATGGCCGGAGCGATGCAGGGACCGCTGGTCGTGCTGTTCCTGATCCGGGAGCTGCACAAGTCACCGGCGTTCGTCGGGCTCTCGCTGACCGCCTTCGGTGCTGCCGCGGTGGCGGGTACGTTCGTCGCCCCCGGCTGGTGCCGGCGCGTGGGAATCGGCCGCTCCTATCTCAGCGGTGTGTTTCTGGCGTCACTCAACGGCGTCGCATTGTTCACCGGCGTGACGCCGCTCATCTTGCTCGGACAGGTACTCGCCGGGCTCGGTATGTCCCTGTTCGCCGTCCCGCAGCGGACCCTGCGGCAGTCCATGGCCCCACCGCACCTGCTGGGCCAGGTGACCGCCTCATGGCGGACCCTGGTAATCGGCGGCCAGACCGTCGGCGCAGCCGTCTCCGGCGTGCTGGCCACCGCGATCCAGATCCGTCCGACGCTGCTGCTGGCCACCGGCGGCATGCTCGGCGGGCTGCTGATCGCCCTCTGCTCCCCGCTCCGGGACCTCCGGGAACTGCCCGAAGAGGCATCAGGCCGGCGATCGATCGCCACGCACTGATCATGGAACGTGATAGGTCCGGAACCCCTCGCCGCCTGGCACCCGGACGGCCTATTGCGACAAGCGGTAATTCATCGCCCGGGAATGGAATTGGCAGGACAAGCGCTTACCCACTGGGCGATACTGGAAAGTGCGCCGTTTTCAGGTCGCCGAAACCCTTTGACGAAGTAGATGGGAAGTGCGCCCGTCCAGATGCCCTCCGAGCACGCTGTCCAAGCGCCGTCGATCGCTGCCCCTACCACCCGTGCCCCCGAACGTAGCCGCAATCTGTGGCGGCTGCGTCCCTATCTGAAGCCCCACCGCTGGCGCCTCTCGGTGATGTTCACCACCGCGATGCTCGGCGTCGCCGTCAGCCTCACCGTCCCGCTGGTCACCAGGGCCATCATCGACGGACCGGTCACCCGGCGCGAGCTGAGCATGCTGGTCCCGCTGGCCCTGCTGGCGCTCGGACTCAGCATCTCCGAGGTCCTCCTGGTCTGGATGCGCCGCTGGGCGCAGTCCCGGACCGTCAGCGACCTGGAGGCCACGCTCCGGCACGACCTGTACGTCCGGCTGCAGTCGCTGCCGATGGAGTTCCACACCCGCTGGCAGAGTGGCCAGCTGCTGTCCCGCGTCACCACCGACCTGTCCACCATCCGCCGGTTCATGGGCTTCGGCCTGCTGTTCCTGGTGATGAACATCCTGCAGCTGGTCGTGGTCACGATCCTGCTGCTCCAGCTCTACTGGCCGCTCGGTCTGGTGGTCCTCGTGGCCGCCGTGCCGATCGTGATGGTCTCGCTGAAGTTCGAGAAGAAGTACCTGCGGATCTCCCGCAAGGTGCAGGACCAGCAGGGCGACCTGGCCACCCGGATCGAGGAGTCGGCGCTCGGCTTCCGGGTGATCAAGGCGTTCGGCCGCCGGCCGCACGTCCAGGCGCAGTTCGACGACGAGGCGACCACGCTGTACCACACAGAGGTCGAGAAGGTCCGGCTCGCATCCCGGTTCTGGAGCTTCCTCGGCGTCATCCCGAACCTGACCCTGGTGATCGTGCTGCTGCTCGGCGCGCTCGCCGTTGGCCGGGAGGCGATCACGCTCGGCACCCTGGTCGCGTTCATCACGCTGATGCTGTCGCTGGTCTGGCCGGTCACCTCGCTCGGCGCGATCCTCGCGATGGCCCAGGAGGCGATGACCGCGGCGGACCGGATCAGCGAGATCCTCGACACCCACTCGGTGATCAAGTCCGGCGCGGAGGAGCTCACCCACCCGCGCGGTCACCTGCGCTTCGAGCACGTCGGGTTCCGGTTCTCCGACGACTCGACCGAGGTGCTGCACGACATCAACCTCGACCTGACCCCTGGTACGACGCTCGCACTGGTCGGCGCCACCGGGTCCGGCAAGACCACACTGACCGCACTGATCCCCCGGCTGTACGACGTGACGGCGGGGCGGATCACCATCGACGGACACGACATCCGGGACCTGACCCTGGTGTCGCTGCGGACCGCGGTCGCGTCCGCGTTCGACGACCCCACGCTGTTCTCCATGAGCGTCCGGGAGAACCTCACGCTCGGCCGTCCGGACGCCACCGACGCCGAGGCCCAGCAGGCGCTGGAGGTCGCCCAGGCGCAGTTCGCCAACGACCTCCCGTGGGGCCTCGAGACACGCGTCGGCGAGCAAGGCATGTCACTGTCGGGTGGTCAGCGCCAGCGGCTCGCACTGGCGCGGGCAGTGCTCGCCAAGCCCGCCGTACTGGTGCTGGACGACACCCTGTCGGCTCTCGACGTACACACCGAGGCCCTGGTCGAGGAAGCGCTGCAGAACGTGCTCTCCGAGACCACCGGCATCGTGGTCGCGCACCGCGCGTCGACAGTGATGCTGGCCGACAAGGTCGCACTGCTGCAGAACGGCACAGTCACCCACGTAGGAACCCATCAAGAACTACTGGCCACGGTGCCCGAGTACCGGCACCTGCTCGCCGCAGAGGAAGAGGAGGTTCACGCATGACGACAACCCAGCAGACACCTCCTCCCGAGGACGTAGAGGACGACCAGCTGCCGGAAGAGCAGAGCTGGCGGGGTCAGTTCGAGGAAGACCCCGACCGGGAGATCTCCCGGGCCACCAGCATCCGGCTGAAGGAGGACTCCCGGAAGCTGCTCGGCGAGCTGCTCAGGCCGTACCAGAAGCTGATCTGGCTGCTGATCGTGATCGTGATCGTCGAGAACGGCGCCCGGCTCGCCGTGCCGTACCTGGTCCACCTGGGCATCGACAACGGCATCCCGCCGATCCTCGCCGGCCAGGGCTCGCGGGAGCTGATCACGATCGTGATCGCGGTGCTCGCCTCGGCACTGCTGCAGGCCTGGGCGCGGCAGCTGTTCCTGATGCGCTCCGGCCGGCTCGGCCAGACCATCCTGCTCGGTCTGCGGCGCCGGGTCTTCGACCACTTCCAGCGGCTCAGCCCGGCGTTCCACGACAAGTTCACCTCGGGCCGGGTGATCTCCCGGCTGACGTCCGACGTCCAGGTCATCGACGAGATGCTGGCGAACGGGTTCGACGGTCTGGTCACCGCAGCGCTGACCCTGGTGGGTACGGCGATCATCCTGCTCACGCTGGACCTCAAGCTCGGTCTGCTCGCGCTGCTGTCGTTCCCGGCGCTGCTGATCCTGACGGCGTGGTTCCGGAAGCGGTCCGCGGTCGTCTACCGGCAGACCCGGGAGGCGGTCGTGCTGGTCATCGTGCACTTCGTCGAGTCGATGACCGGGATCCGCGCGGTGCAGGCGTTCCGTCGCGAGCCGCGCAACGAGGAGATCTTCCACGGCGTCAACGACCGCTACCGGAAGGCGAACCTGGAGTCGTTCCGGCTGAACGCGATCTTCATGCCGTCGATCAAGGGCGTCGGCAACATCACCATCGTCGCGATCCTTGCGTACGGCGGTTACCAGGCCTACCACGGGCACGTGACGGTCGGCGTCCTGACCGCGTTCCTGCTGTACCTGCGGCAGTTCTTCGAGCCGCTGCAGGACATCTCTCAGTTCTACAACACCTTCCTGTCCGCGTCGGCGGCGCTGGAGAAGCTGTCCGGTGTGCTGAACGAGACCCCGGACGTGCCGGAGTCGATCCAGCCGGCCAAGCCGGGCCCGGCGCACGGTCACCTCGAGCTGCGGAACGTGCGCTTCGAGTACGTCGACGGCGTACCGGTGCTGCCCGGTCTGCAGCTGGACGTGCCGGCCGGTCAGACACTGGCCCTGGTCGGTACGACGGGTGCCGGCAAGACCACGATCGCCAAGCTGGTGGCCAGGTTCTACGACCCGACGGGCGGGCATGTGCTGCTCGACGGTGTCGACCTGCGGGACCTGTCCGAGGACGACCTGCGCGAGCGGGTCGTGATGGTGACGCAGGAGAACTTCCTCTTCACCGGCTCGGTCGCGGACAACATCCGGTTCGGCAAGCCGGACGCCACGATGGAGGAGGTCGTCGAGGCCGCGAAGGTGATCGGCGCGCACGACTTCATCATGGCGCTGCCGAACGGCTACGAGACCGCGGTCGAGAAGCGCGGCTCGCGGTTGTCCGCGGGGCAGCGGCAACTGGTCGCGTTCGCGCGGGCGTTCCTGGCCAACCCCGCCGTACTGATCCTGGACGAGGCGACGTCGAGCCTGGACATCCCCAGCGAACGGCTGATCCAGCGGGCGCTGAAGACGATCCTGGCCGACCGTACGGCGATCGTCATCGCCCACCGGCTGTCCACGGTCGAGACCGCCGACCGCGTCCTGGTGCTGGAATACGGCCAGATCATTGAGGACGGCGCACCCGACCACCTGATCACGGTGGACGGCCACTACGCCGGACTGCACCAGGCCTGGGAAGAATCCTTGGCCTGACCTGACGGCACACAGCGGGGCGCAGGGGTCTTCCCTGCGCCCCGCTACCCGTTTCGGCGGGCCGCGTTCGTGTCCCGGACGACGGCCCACGCGTCGGCGACCGGGCCGACGTGCCGGAGCTTGTCCGGGTTCACCACCGCACGGATCGCCTGGATCTGTCCGTCGGCGATGTCGAGCGTCCAGGTGTTGACCACGCGACCCGCGTTGTCGCGGAAAATCGCGCCTGGCTGGCCGTTCACCACGTGCGGCTCCACGACACCACCGATCCGGGTGAACGGCGCGGACAGGGCAGCCAGCATTCCTGCGACGTTGTGAGCGCCCGTGACAACACCCCGGCCCCACTGCGGCGCCTTGCCACCGGCGTCCCCCACCAACTGGACGTCGGCAGCCAGAAACTCCAGCAAGTTGTCGACGTCGCCTTCTCTGAAGGCGTCGAAGAAGCGGACCGCCAACTCCTCCCGCTCACGCTGGTCCGCAGCGAAGCGCGGCCGCCCTGCCTCCATATGGCGACGCGCTCGAACCACCAACTGACGGCAGGCGGCCTCAGTCCGTCCCAGCGCCGACGACACCTCAGCAAAGTCGAACCCGAACACTTCCCGCAGCACGAACGCTGCCCGCTCCAGCGGAGACAGCCGCTCCAGCAGGAGCAGCGCGGCCATCGACACCGAGTCGGCCAGCTCGGCCGCTCGCTCCGGGTCCTCGTACGGGTCGGACAGCAGCGGCTCCGGGAACCACGGTCCGACGTACGCCTCCCGACGGCGCCGAGCAGACCGCAGTACGTCGACGCAGATACGCGTCACGACAGCGGACAGGAACGCCTTCGCGGACGCCGGTTCCGTCCGTGACGCGGCGTACCGGAGCCACGTGTCCTGTACGGCGTCCTCCGCCTCGCTGACGCTGCCGAGGATCCGGTAGGCGATCGAGAACAGCAGCGGTCGCAGTTCCTCGAACTCCTCGTCGCGAGTGCGCATCACGCCAGCTCGGCCTTGAAACCCTGACGCCACGACGGGTACTGCAGCTCCCAGCCCAGCTCCCGCTTCGCCTTGGCGTTGGAGAACCCGCGGCCCTCGGTCATCATCACCACAGCCTGGTCCCCCGCCAGCCGTCGCGCCAGCCACACCGGAACACGCAGCGGCGGCTTCGCGCCTGCACACTCCGCCAGGTAGGGCAGCCAGTCGCGGGCCGGTGCCGGGTCGTCATCGACGATGTTGAACACACCGCCGGCCTTCTGCTCGACAGCCAGCACTGTCGCGCCGGCCGCGTCGTCGAGATGCACCCAGGAACTGTAGCCAGTACCGCGTCCCACCAGCGGGTACTGGCGTTTGCGCACGAGCTCCACCTGGTCGTCGATGGCCCCCGGGCCGTAGAACGCGCCGTACCGCATGACGGCTCCACCGATCTTCAGCACGAGGTCCTCGATCCGGCTGAGCGCCTTCAGGCCGACGTACGCGGCTGTCCCCTCCAGAAGGTCCAGCGGGTCCTCCTCGGTCTTGACCCACCCGCCTTCGCGGATGCCGTTCCAGCTCGCGTAGCCCTGGGCAACGAAGTGCGGCACACCCACTGCCTCGGCCGCGGCCAGCAGGTGGTCGGTCCCCTCGGTCCGCAGCCGGTTGGTCTTCGCGAACCAGCGGTCCGGGTGCTTGATGTCCGGCTTGCCCGCATGCGCCATCGAGATCGCGGTCATCTGGTGCACGATCACGTCCGGCCGTGCGAGCGCGACCGCCTCGCCGACCGCCGCGCCGTCCAGCCCGTCCATCACCACTGCTTCGGCGCCCGCTGCTCTGACCAGGTCCAGCTTGGCCGCACTGGTCGTCGTAGCCGTCACCTGATGCCCACGTGCTACGAGCTGCGGCACCAGCCGCCGCCCTAGAACTCCACTCCCACCAGCCACGAACACACGCATCGCTCTTCACGCTCCTTGATCGGTTGCGCTCCCGAGACGAGACAGCGCGGCCGGCTGTGACACGGCAGGTTTAGGAAGAATATTTTCGAAAGTCCTTGCCGAGCTGTTGACCGGTTGCGCGCCGCCATTTAGTTTGGGCCGCGATCAAAATCGGAGGTCAGGTTGATGAACCGACGTACCAGGGTCCGGCGATGGCTCGCCGCGACGACTGCGGCGGCCACTGTGGCAACGGTGGCGCTGCTGCTCGGCGCGCCGCCCGCACTGGCGGACTCCCCGGAGCAGGGCCCGTCCGCCCGCCCGCTCTTCGACACCGGTCCGGCCAAGGACGCGATCCGGCGCCTGGTCGGCACGCGGCACGGCAGCCAGATCACGCTCGCCACGATCCCGGCGTCCGCGGGCCGCGACACGTTCCGGATCACCAGCCGCGGCGCGCGGCCGGTCGTCGAGGGCAGCAGTACGTCGGCCTTGCTGATGGGGTTCAACTGGTACCTCAAGCACGTCGTGAAGGCGGACATCTCCTGGACCGGCGACCAGCTCGACCTGCCGCCGGTCCTGCCCGCGCCGCAGCGGCCGATCGAGCAGTCGTCGGTCGTCGAGCACCGGTTCGCCGGCAACGACACCGAGGACGGGTACTCCGGCCCGTACCGGACGTTCGAGGACTGGGAACGGCTGATCGACGTCCAGGCACTGCACGGTGTGAACGAGATCTTCATGCCCATCGGGACCGAGGCCGTGTACTACGAGGCGCTGCAGTCCTTCGGCTACCAGGCGGACGAGTTGCGCGCCTGGATCCCGACGCCCGGGTACCAGCCGTGGTGGCTGCTGCAGAACATGTCCAACTTCACCGCGCCGGTCAGCGCCCAGGTGATCGGCGAGCGCGCGGAGCTCGGCCGGCGGATCGCGGACCGGATGCGATCGCTCGGGATCACGCCGGTCCTGCCCGGCTATTTCGGCACGGTGCCACGGGACTTCGCGGCGAAGAACCCGGGCGCTACCACCGTGCCGCAAGGCACGTGGGTCGGGCTGGACCGGCCGGACTGGCTGGCGCCGACCGACCCGCTGTTCGACCGGGTCGCGGCCCGGTTCTACGCCGTCCAGGAACGGATCCTGGGTCCGTCGACGATGTTCAAGATGGATCTCCTGCACGAGGGCGGACGGCCCGGCAGCATCTCGGTCGGTCAGGCGTCGGTCGCGGTGCAGAACGCCCTGGAGAGGGCACATCCGGGCGCGATCTGGGCGATCCTCGGCTGGCAGAGCAACCCGCGTCCGGAGACGATCGCGGCCATCGACCGTAGCCGGATGCTGGTCGTCGACGGGCTGTCCGACCGGGCCTTGAGCCCTGACCGCGAGAAGGACTGGTCAGGGACGCCGTACGCGTTCGGGTCGATCTGGAACTTCGGCGGCAACTCCACCATGGGCGCCCCGATCCGCGCCTGGAACGAGCGTTTCTGGGCCTCGCTGGCGAAGCCCGGCTCGGCCCTGTCCGGGATCGCGATCATGCCCGAGGCCAGCTACAACAACGCGGTGGCGATGGAGTTCCTGGCCGAACTGCCCTGGCACGACGGCCCCGTGGATCTGGACCAGTGGTTCGCCGACTACGCGGACGCCCGGTACGGCGGGACGGACCCGAAGGCGCGGGAGGCGTGGCGGATCCTGGCCGAGACCGCGTACTCGATTCCGCCGAACGGCGGCCGCTCGTCGGGCCACGGCGGCCTGTTCGCCGCGATCCCGAGCCTGACGGTCCAGCGGCCGCACAGCTGGGCGCAGGCGGCGTTCGCGTACGATCCGGCCGAGTTCGCGGGTGCGCTGCCCGCACTGCTCGCGGTCGGCAGCTCGTTGCGGAACAACGCGGCGTACCGCAACGACCTGGCGGAGGTCGCACGTCAGTCCGTCGCCGACCGGTCCCGTACGTTGCTGCCGCAGATCCGGTCGGCGTACGAGGCCGGGGACCTCGGGCGCTTCACGCAGCTGACCGACACGTGGCTCGGGTACATCGCCGGCGTCGACGACCTGGTCGGTACCAACGAGCAGTACCTGATCGGACGCTGGCTGGAGCAGGCCAGGAGCTGGGGTGCGGACAGCACCGAGTCCGCGCAGCTCGAGTACGACGCGCGCAAGCAGCTCACGTCGTGGGGACTGCGCACCACAGACCTGCAGGACTACGCGTACCGCGAGTGGTCCGGGCTCCTGGACGGCTACTACGCGCCACGCTGGAAGCAGTACTTCGAGGCGCTGAAGGCCGGCACCCCGGCACCACAGATCGACTGGTACGACGTGGCGGAGCAGTGGTCGCGAGACCGCACCAGCTACCGCACCCAGCCGACCGGCGACACCTACACAGAAGCCGCCAAGCTGCTGGACCGGCTGAAGAACGACGACTACGACGTGACGCTGGCACTCCGCCCGACCGGGACCGTGGATGCGTCAGGGGCTGCTCAGGTCACCGCGACCATCACCAACACGAACTACTTCGGCGCCCTCACCGGGCTGACCCTCGACGTCACGGCACCCACTGGGGTCACTGTCGAACCAACAGGCGACGCACCGAGCCAAGTCGGACCAGGAGCCACGGTGACGCGTTCCTGGACCGTGCGCGCCGGCAGTGGTCTGCCGGACAAGGTGACACTGCAGGTGTCGATGCGGTCCGACCAGTCCGGGCTCCAGAAGGCCAGCGCGGTTCTGCCGGTCGCAGCGGCCGGGCGCTATCAGCTGAGCGACCTGGACTTCGCGTCGTCGCGGAACCACGACGGCCTCTACCCGGTCGCACGCGACACCGTCACGCCGGCAACGCCGTCCGGCAACGGCCAGCCGATCCTGCTCGACGGTGTTGCCTACAGCAAGGGCCTCGGCACCAACGCGAACGCCGACGTCCGGTTCGAGCTCGGCGGTGGCTGCGGACGCTTCACCACGGTGGTCGGGATCGACGACGCCATGAATCACACTGCCGACGGCGATGTGGTCGTCCGCGTCTACGGTGACGGCCGACTGCTGACCGAGTCCGGCGTGCTGCGCAGCGGGATCGCGGGCGACGCGTCGAAGGCGGTCGTGCTCGACGCGGACGTCACCGGCGTACGGCAGTTGCGGCTGCAGGTGCACCAGTACGACGCGAACCGGTACTTCGACGCGTTGTCGTTCGGCGTACCGACGGTCACGTGCTCCACGCCACCGCCGGTCTCCTTGAGCCTGGGGAAGCCTGTAGCGGCTACCAGCGCGGAAGGCGGCCACGCGGCGGCCAGCGCGGTTGACGGCGATCTGAGCACCGGCTGGTTCTGCGCGCCCGCACAGTGCGCAGGGCAACCGTCGTCGTTGCAGGTGGATCTCGGCGCTGCTCACGCGCTGTCCGCTATCCGCGTCACGCCGTACTACGCCGACGGCCGGTCGTACCTCTATCGTGTCGACGGAAGCGTGGACGGGCAGACGTGGACCCGGCTGGCGGAGAAGGTGACCCACAAGGCGCAGACTGATGTGGGCGACCGGTACGACGTGACGGGCGCCTACCGGTACGTCCGGGTGACCGGATTCGCGAACACCACCAACGCCTACACGCTCCACCTCCAAGAGCTGGCGGTGTACGGCGTGTACTGAAGGCAGGGATGACGAAGGCGATACGGATCACCGAGAAGGTGACGCCCGGCGTACTGCGCGAGCGCAACACCAGACTGGTCCTGCAGACCGTGCTGATCGGCGACGGCAGCATGTCGCGCGCGGACATCTCCCGGTCCACCGGTCTGGCGCGCGCGGTGGTGTCGGAGATCGTCGAGTCCCTGATGGCACGGCATCTGGTGGTCGAGGAGGCCGGGACGCCGAGCGGCCGCGGCAAACCCGCGAAGCCGCTCCGCGTCGACACCGGCCGCCAGTGCCTGCTGATGGCCGACCTCCGGCCGACCGAGATCGTCGCGGGCGTAGTGGGACTGGACGGAGTGATCAGCACGACCGGCCGGGTGGCCCTGCCGCCCGGCCCCGGCGTCGACGACGTGATCTCGGTCCTGGGCAGCTTCCTGCGGCAGCTGGCCGCCGACGACGGGCGGACGGTACGCGCCGCGGGCGTCGCCGTCCCGGCCATGCTGTCGCCGGAGCAGGGCATCGTCGAGTCGATCCAGTTCCGCTGGCACGACGTCGACCTCGCCGGGCCGTTGCGGGAGGCCCTCGGGTACGACGTGGTGCTCGTCAACGACGCGACCGCGGTGGCGATGTCCGAACTGTCGCACCGCAGTCAGGCCGGCGGCAGTGTGATCGTGCTGCACATCGCCGGCGGAATCGGGTCCGCCATCATCCTCGACGGACGCGTGCACCTCGGCGAACGGCAGCGGGCCGGCGAGGTCGGGCACATCGACGTCGGCGTCAGCGACCGGCGCTGCGAGTGCGGCCGGACGGGCTGCCTGGAAACGGTGGCGAACCTGCCCGCGATCCTCGGCGACGCCTCCGTCGAGGACCTCGACGCGGTCGCGTCCCCCGGCGAGCCACCGGAGCTGCGCGCCCTCGCCGAGCGGGTCGAATTCGCGGGCCGGAGCCTCGGCGCGCTGGTCTGCGTCCAGGCGGCGATCCTCGACATCCCGGACGTCGTGATCGACGGGCCGGTCCGCCGGGCCGGGGCGCGGCTGCTCGACGCCATCGAGCAGGAGCTCGCCCGCCGCCTGCCCGCGGTCGACGTACGCCGTCCGCGGTTCTCGACGATGGCGGACCGGAGCAAGATGCACGGCGCGGCGGCCGCGGCGATGCTGCAGGAACTCGGAGTCCTCTGGCACATCTCCCCGGACCGCGCCGAAACCTGATTGTCGGAAGGCGTCGGTACCTTGACTGACATGCTGACGACGCTGGCGGTGGAGAACTACCGGTCACTGCGGCGGATCGTCATGCCGCTGCGCGGTCTGAACGTGGTGACCGGTGCGAACGGGTCGGGCAAGTCGAGTCTGTACCGGGCGCTGCGGTTGCTGGCCGACGCCTCGCGGAACGGCGCGGTCGCGGCGCTTGCCCGTGAAGGTGGGTTGCAGTCGACGCTGTGGGCCGGGCCGGAGCATGTGCGGAAGGATCGACCGACGCAGGGCACCGTGCGGACCGGGCCGGTGACGTTGCGGATGGGCTTCGCGGGCGACGACTACGGCTATCTGATGGATCTCGGCTTGCCGATCGCGCACGGATCAGAATTCGACCTGGATCCGGTGATCAAGCGCGAGGCCCTGTGGGCCGGCCCGTTCCTGCGGCCCGCGGCGCTGCTGGTCGAGCGCAACAACCACGAGGTGCGGATCCGTTCGGCGAGCGGTGAGTGGCAGCGTGGCGGGCACCCGCTCCAGACGTTCGACAGCATGCTGAGCGAGTTCGCGGATCCGGAGCGCGCGCCCGAACTGCTGCTGGTGCGGGAGCGGCTGCGCGGGTGGCGGTTCTACGACCACTTCCGGACCGACGCGACAGCGCCTGCCCGTCGGGTGCAGGTCGGCACGCGCACCGCCGTGCTCGCCGCGGACGGCGCGGATGTCGCGGCCGCCCTGCAGACGATCCGGGAGCTGGGCCCACGCGGGGCATTGGACGAGGCGATCGAGCTGGCCTTTCCCGGCAGTCGGGTGCAGATCGTCAACACCGCGGGCCGTTTCGAGATCGCGTTCCACCAGCACGGTTTGCTCCGCCCGCTGTCCGGAGCCGAGCTGTCCGACGGCACCCTCAGGTATCTCCTCTGGGTCGCCGCGCTGCTCACCCCGCGGCCGCCCGAGCTCCTCGTCCTCAACGAGCCCGAGACCAGCCTGCACCCGGATCTCCTGCCCGCACTGGCCAACCTGGTGGTCACCGCCGCGAAGGAGACCCAGGTCATCGTGGTCACCCACTCCCGCCCGTTCATCGCCGCACTCGAAGCCCTCTCCCCCGACCTCCAGACACTCGAGCTCGTCAAGGAGAAAGGCGCCACGACCATCACCGGCCAGGGCCCACTCGACGAGCCGCCGTGGAAGTGGCCGACGCGCTAGGGACCGGCCGGTACGTCCTGGGGCTTCACGCTCTCGAAGCGGACCAGGACGACCGAACCCGCCGCGGACAGGAGGAAACCGATGATCGCGGCCGGCCACCAGCCGGCACGGACGGCGTCGTCGAGCACGAAGACGCCGACGGCCGCAGGTGTGATGGTCTGCAGCGCGATCATCGGCGTGGTGGCCAGCGTCACCGACCCCCGCTGCAGCGCCAACGAGTACAGGATGAACGCCAGCGCGCCACTGATCGGCAAGGTGTAGAGCGTCGGGCTTCGTACGAGCTCGCTCATCGACCCGTCCTGCAGCAAGCGGGCCGAGATCGCGACTCCGGCGTACCCGAGACCGGCCAGCAGGCCGAGCAACGCCGTGGAGACACCGTGCTGCGAACGGCTCGCGACGGCGCCCAGGACCGCAATCGTCACGAGCCCGATGATGATGCCGATCGTGAGGCCGTGGTGCTGCGCGCTGTCACCGGCATCACCGGCAGCCACCGCGAGCAGACCGAGCCCGACGCAGACGCCGATCACCGCGGACCATTCCAGCGCGCTCAGCCGGTCCGACATCAGCCGCGTCGCGAGCAACGCGGTGATCACGAGACTGACGGCGATCCCGGCCTGCGCCAGGTACAGCGGCAGCAGGCGCAGCGCGACGAAGTGCAGCCCGAAGCCGGCGAGGTTCAGCGCGAGCGCACCGAGGAACGCGGGCTGCTTGAGCAGCGCGGCCACGAATCCGCCGAGCCGGCGCGGATCCAGCTCCGACTCGGTCGGCACCTTCCGCGACCCGACGGCCTGCAGGATCGCCGCGATACCGAACAGCACCGCGGCGCCGAGCGCCGCGCTCAGCCCGAGAACCACTACGCGACGGCCCTACGGCGCCAGGTGAGGTAGAGGCTCAGGCCGCCGTAGTACACCAGGTACGACAGCGAGATCGCGACCACGACCACGTTCGGGTCCGGCATCTGCGCGAGCAGCACGGCGTACGACGCGAGCCAGATCGCGGTCGTCAGCAGATTCAGCGAGCGGAACGCCTTGGTGCGCGACGGGTACACGTACTTCACCGGGATGAAGACGAGCACCGAGCAGACCACCAGGATGATGCCGGTGGTGACCGGGCTGAGGCTCAGGACCACGACATAGAACGCGACCACGTTCCAGTAGCTGGGGAAGCCGAGGAAGAAGTGGTCCTCGGTCTTCGCGTCGACCCGGCAGAACTGGTAGCTGGACGCGAGCAGCGGCAGCGCGCCGAGCACGGCGCCCCAGGTCCCGGCCGGGAGATAACCACCGGTCCACAGCAACACGATCGGCGCGAACGCGTACGTCAGGTAGTCGACGATGTTGTCGAGCATCGCACCGTCGAACCACGGGATCGTCTCCTTGACCCGCAGCCGGCGGGCGAGCATCCCGTCCGTGCCGTCGATCACCAGGGTCGCGAGCCCGAGCCAGAGCGCCCGCACGGCGTCGCCGTCGATGGCGGCGATGACGATCAGCAGCGCGAGCACCGTTCCGCTCGCGGTATAGGCATGCAGTGCCAGTCCGGCCAGACGCAGCCGCGTCGACCCGACGAACGGTTCCCGCACCGCGTCGTGTGTGGTCAGGACAACTCCCAGAACTCAGGCGACGCAAGGCGTCGGGCCGGGTCGAGGTCGACCCAGCCGTCGCCAGCGTCTCACAAGCCTGGCCCGCGCCTCGTCACCGACCGTCAACCGAGGCGAGATCTTTGCAAGGACTTAGTTGACCGGGTCGAGCAGGAAGAGCGGGATCTTCCGGGTGGTCTTGGTCTGGTACTCGGCGTACGGCGGGTACGCGGCCACCGAGCGCTGCCACCACTCGTCGTACTCGTCGCCCTCGATCTCGCGGGCGACGTACTCCTTGGTGACGTCGCCGTCCTGGAGGCTGACCTTCGGGTCGGCCTTCAGGTTGTAGTACCAGACCGGGTTCTTCGGTGCGCCGCCGAGCGAGGCGACCGCGGCGTACACGCCGTCCTTCTCGACCCGCATCACGGGCACCTTGCGGATCTTGCCGGACTTCGCACCGCGCATAGTCATCAGCACGACCTTGAGCCCGATGATGTCGACCGCGTCGGTGGTCCCGGCCTCGGTGACCTTCTCCACCTGCTCGCGGACCCAGTCGCTGGTGCTGGGGGCGTACTCGTCGCTGTTGGTTGTCATGTCACCCATGATAATGGTGACGCATCACCATCAACAGCCCCGGCGCGTCGCACGGACAGGTCAGAGCGCCGGAGCCAGCTCGGTCAGGGCCGCGAGCGCGTTGTCCCAGGCCTGCGCGGACTGCTCGGGGTCGTGCTTCTCGTCCAGGCGGTCGAAGCCCGACTCGACCACCAGCAGCCGGGTGCCGTCGCCCTCGGGCGTGAGCGTGAACTCGACCAGGTTCGCGTTGCCCGGCACCGGCTCCACACCGGGCTCCACGGCGTACCGGTAGGCGAACCGGCGGCCCGGCTCGACCTTCTCCACGAAGCCGCGGAACTCGCCGTGCTCGTCCCAGCGCATCACCAGCCGCCCACCCGGGCGCAGATCGATCTCCGCCCCGCCGAACGCGTACCACCGGGCAAAGGTCTCCGGCTGCGTCACCGCGGCCCACACCACCTCCGGCCGGGCCTCGACGTACACCTCACGCTCCACGCTGTCCATGACGCCTATCCTCCCCGTTCGGGGGTGCCCAGTTTCGCCGGGCTTGATTCATCGGGCGCAGGAGCGGAGCTGGGTTGCGGTCGCGATCGTCGCTTCGATCCAGCGCCGGCGCAGGAAGTGCGCCTTCAGCAGCCGGTGGACGCCGTCCAGCACGACCAGCCGGCCGCGGTACGCGACCAGGTTGATCGGGAAGTCGAGGTCCGCGTCCATCACCCGCTGGTAGTGCGCGCGGAAGTTCATCGGCGTCTCGGCGACCTGGTGCGGCGTCACCCTGAACCGTTCGCCCTCGAGCTGCCACAGCGGCAGGTCGAACATCCAGACCAGGTCGGCGATCTCGACCGGCTCGACCTTCAGGTCGAGCTCCCACAGTTTCGCGAGCTGCCAGCGGTACGGCGGGAACACCTCCCGCAACGTCTCCGGCATCATCGCGACGAGTTCCTCGAACGACACGTCCGGCGCCGCCGGATCCGCGTCCGAGCCGAACGTGTCACCCAGCCCATCGATCGTCACGACGGAGCAGGCTACGCCATCGCCGGGGCGACGACGGACCAGTACGCGGCCGCCCCTGACGGAGCGGGCGGCCGCGTGCGGATGACGGTCAGGCGGTGTGCTTCCCGCGGCGGCGGAAGGTGACCACTCCGGCGCCGGCCATCAGGATGCCGCCGGCGGCGAGCAGCAGGCCGCCCGCGAGACCGAACGCACCATTGCTGTTGGCAACCGAGTCGCCGTCGGATCCGCCGAAACCGGCGTCGATCGCGGTCGGAACACCGGCGGTCGGCGTGTCACTCGGCACGTCGGAGACCGGAGTCGACTCGGTCGCCGTGCTCGTCGGGTTCACCGACGTGCCCGGGGTGGACGGTGTGTCCGTCGGCGTCGCAGGCGGAGTGTCCGTCGTCGTGGGCGACTCCGTCGGACTGGTCGGAGGCGTGGTCGGCGGAGTGTCCGTCGTGGTGGGCGACTCCGTCGGGCTCGTCGGCGGCGTGGTCGGCGGAGTGTCCGTGGTCGTCGGCGGAGTCGTCGGCGGCGTCGTGGGCGGCGTGTCCGTCGTGGTCGGCGGAGTCGTCGGCGGCGTCGTGGTGCAGCCCTCGACCCAGAACACCTTGTGCTTGACGTCGTTGCCGATCGAGCCGGGGGCGTTCACGGTCAGCTTCACGTGGTAGCCCTGCTGCGGGTGCGGCTCGCCGGTGAACTTCAGCGTGTACACCTCACGCGCGTCCAGGTCCGTGCCGCCACCGGCCTCGTCCTCGCCGATGAACGGGTTCAGGTTGCCGGACACCACCTGCAGTCCGGCGTCCGCCGTCGGGGCCTGGTCCTCGAAGGTGACCGTGGCCTTGTACGAGTCGTCCTTGTCGTAGTTGTAGAACTCGACGGTGAACGTGCAGCCCTGGTGCGGGTTGTTGTCCGGCGGTCCGCTCTGGATGTCGGCGCCCTCGATCTTCACCGTGCCGTTGTTGCCCGGTGGGTTGTGGCCGGCGGTCTGATCCGCGTTGGCCGAGGGCGCGACGAGCAGAGCCGCCGCGCCGAGAAGCAGTGAAAGCGCTCCGGCGCCGGCGAAGATGCCGGTCGCGCGGGAGCGAACGCCCGTGTGGGTCATGTCCGTCCTCGAACGAGTGCAGGGGTTAGGCCTTGGAGAAGTATTTCGGTTCCGTTACGGCAGTCAAGCTCGTTCGGTAACGATTAGCCCGCGTGTCGCAGGGTTTTCCACAGCCCCCGCTGCCCAAGACCTGTGGACAGCGCACAAGACGACAGACTGAACCGGTCCCACCGACCCCGGGCGCAGGCCGGCGTTCACCAGAACTCCGATCTCGCGCGACGCGTCGCCGCCGGACTCGTCGTACTCGCCCACGGAGGCCTGCGGACACCACGTCCCAGCGTTCGTGACAGCAAAGTGAACCAACCGCGCCACCCACGAGATGCACACAGCCGACCTCGGACAGCCTGTCGTCACCGCTTGCCGCCACCGAACAGATCGGCGCAGGTCTGAGCCGATCGCGCCACCGGCCAGAAGCACTCTTCCACGCGTCATCAGTTGCCGCTGGCCCCGGTCCGCCTGTTGTCACTGCTTGCCGCGACCGGACGGGTCGGCGCATCCGGCGTTCACCGGAGTCGATACGCCGGACCTCACCGAGCTCGTACGGCGCGTCGGCGCCCACCTCGTCGTACGCGACGACGCAGGGCCGCGGACACCGCGCGTCCCAGCGGCTGAGACAGCGGAGTGAGCCAATCGCCCCACCGGCCACAAGCACTCCGCGCGTCATCAGGATGCCGCCGGCCCCCGTCGGGCTGTCGTCGCCGGTGGTCGCGACCGGGCGGGTCGGCGGACCGCGCAGGCCGGCGTCCACCGCAGTCGGTACGCCGGAACTCGCCGAGCTCGTACGGCGCGTCGGCGCCGGGATCGTCGTACGCACTTGCGGAGCGCTAGGGACAGCGCGCGCGTCCGGCGTTAGTGACAGTTGAGCGAGCCGATCGCGCCACCCACGGGAGCATGCCGCCGGCCTGGGACGGCCTTCATCACCACTTGCCGCGACCGGTCGGCACAACGGCAGACCGGCGTTCACCTCAGTCGGTACGCCGGAACTTGCCGAGCTCGTGCGGCGCGGCGGCCCTGGGGTTGTCGTACTCGCCGGTGGAGGGCTGCGAACAGCACGCGTCCCGGCGTTCGTGACGGCGCAGTGAGCCGATCGCGCCCACCCGCGAAAAGCATGCCGCCGCCCCGCGTCGAACTGTCGTCGGTTGCCGCGACCGGACAGGTCGGCAGGCCGGGGTCCGCCGCAGTCGGTACGCCGGAGCTTGCTGAGCTCGTGTGGGGCGTCGGCGCCGGCGTACTCGTGGGTGGAGGGCTGTGGACCGCGCGGGTCCCGGCGGTTGTGACGGCCGCCGGAACCGGGGCTGCTATCTGGTGTGGCGGCCGTGGCGGCGGAGTGAGCCGATGGCGCCGCCGGCGAGGAGCATGCCGCCGAGCGTCATCAGGATGCTGCCGGCCTCGGACGGGCTGTCCTCGCTGGTGACCGCGACCGGACGGGTCGGCGGACCGGGCAGGCCGGCGTTCACCGCAGTCGGTACGCCGGAGCTCGCCGAGCTCGTGCGGTGCGTCGGCGCCGGAGTCGTCGGCCTCGTCGTCGTACTGGCCGGCGGCGTACTCGACGCCGTCCCCGGAGGCACCGTCGGCGTCGTCACCGGAGTACCAGGCGGCGTCGTCACAGGCGTGGTCGGCGGCGTGGTCGGAGGCGTGGTCGGAGGCGTGGTCGGAGGCGTGGTCGGCGGCGTGGTCGGCGGCGTGGTCGGCGGCGTGGTCGGAGGCGTGGTCGGCGGCGTGGTCGGCGGCGTGGTCGGCGGCGTGGTCGGCGGCGTGGTCGGCGGCGTGGTCGGCGGCGTGGTCGGCGGCGTGGTCGGA
>NZ_JBFAJQ010000014.1:210214-238515 GCF_040655315.1 Kribbella sp. NPDC050459
GCGGCGTGGTCGGCGGCGTGGTCGGCGGCGTGGTCGGCGGCGTGGTCGGCGGCGTGGTCGGCGGCGTGGTCGGCGGCGTGGTCGGCGGCGTGGTCGGCGGCGTGGTCGGAGGTGTCGTCGGAGGCGTCGTTGGGGGTGTGGTTGGGGGTGGGGCGTCGCAGCCCTTGACCCAGAAGACCTTGTGTTTGGTGTCGTTGCCCTGGGCGCCGGGGGCGTGGATGGTGATCTTGAGGTGGTAGCCCTGCACGGGGTGCGGCTGGCCGGTGAACTTCACCGTGTAGACCACGCGTGCGTCGAGGTCGTTGCCGCCGCCTGCAGGATCGCCGCCGATGAACGGGTTCAGGTCGCCGGACACCACCTGTACGCCGGCGTCGGACGTCGGCGCCTGGTCCTGGAAGATGACCTGCGCGTTGTACGGCCCTTCCTCGTAGTTGTAGAACTCGACGGTGAACGAACACCCCTGGTGCGGGTTGTTCTCCGGTGGTTTGTCGCCGAGTTCCACCCCGTCGATCTTGATCGTCCCGTTGTTACCCGGCGGCGCCGCCATCGCCGCGCCGGCCGGCAGCGCGTCCCCGCCCGGCCGCACGAACATCGCGGCGGCGCCGATCAGAACCGTGAGCGCCCCGGCGGCCGCCACCATCGTGGCAGCCTGAGCGCGAACCCCCTTGACGACCATCCCCAGTCCCCTGTCTCACCAATGGTCACAACCCGGGCGGACATCTCTCCAGCAGTATGCCCCTCTCGTTGCCCAAGTCAACGAACTCGGGGGATGACAACGAGAGACTTGGTTGCCTCAGGCATGCGCCATGCGGTGGATGATGACGATCGCCGAGTCGTCGCCCGGCCCGCCGGCGGTGGCCACCAGCTCCGCGGCCGCGCCCAGGAACCCCTGCCCCACCAGCCGCTCCGCGTGGCCCGCGAGCCGGTCCGTGCCGCGGCCGATGTCCTGGCGCGGCGTCTCGACCATCCCGTCGCTGTACAGGAACAACGCGTCCCCGAGCTTCAGCTGCCCGTGGTTCACCTCGAAGTCGGGCGACTCCACCAGCCCGAGCAGCGGCCCGTCGGTGTCCCGCGTCTGCCAGCGCCCCGACCACGCGTCGAACTGGATCGCCGGCGGATGCCCGGCCGTCCGGACGTCGAAGTCCCCCGTGCGCAGGTCCAGCACGACGTGCACCACGGTCGCGAAGTCGTCGTCCCACTCCTGGCGCCGGATGTACCGGTTCGCCGACGACAGGAACTCCGCTTCCGGTACGACGCCCAGCAGCCCGCCGAACGCGCCGGACAGCAACAGCGCCCGGGTCCCGGCGTCGATGCCCTTGCCGGAGACATCGACCAGCGCCACCTCGAGGACGTGCTCGTGCACCGTCGACACGACGAAGTCGCCGGAGAACGTCGACCCGCCCGCGGACTGGATCGCGACCTCGACCCGCCAGCCCGGCGGCAGTGTCGGCAATTCGCCCTGTGCGGTGAGCGTGTCGCGCAGCTCCATCAGCATCGACTCGCCGCGCGTCCCGGGAACACCGAGCCGGCTGCGCACCTTCGCGCTGGTGATCATGATCCAGCCGACGACCGCGAGCACCAGCACGAAGCCGATCCGGGGCAGCGTCAGGCCGCGCGACAGGACGACGTACGCGCCGAACGTCGTCGTGATCGCGGTCAGCGCGACCAGCTCCCCGAACCGCAGCAGGACGCCGCCGACCACCAGCGGGACGATCAGGAAGGAGGCCGGCACGAACGTCGACCAGGCCAGGCAGGCGATCGAGATCAGCAACTGCACCAGCATGAGCGCGCCGAAGGCGACGCGGTGCGAACGGCGGGCACGCCGGCCCAGCGCCTCGACCCGGCGGCCGATGCGTCGTATCAGCGCGAGTCCGCCACTCTTCCTCATGGTGTGAAGAACATAACGGTACCGATCGGTCCGTGCATCAATTCGAAACACAACCGGTGACTGTCAGCTCTTGCGAGTGAGACCGGTTCGCTGGCACTTGGGGCACCAGAACAAGTTACGGCCCGCGAGGATCTTCGTGCGGATCACCGACTGGCAAACGAAACACCGTTGCCCCTGACGCCGGTAGACGTAGACCTCGCCCCCATGGTCGTCCCGGCGCGGGTCACGGCCCATCGCCTCCGGGGTGTGGTCGTCGGCAACGGTGTCGATCCGCCCGGTCTCCACGCCGTACTTCATCAGCGCGAGCAGGTCGTCCCACATGCCCTGCCACTCGCGCTTCTTCACCACGTTGCCCGGTGTCATCGGGTTCAGCTTGGCCCGGAACAGCACCTCGGCGCGGTACACGTTGCCGACCCCGCTCAGCACGTCCTGGTTCATCAGCAGCTGACCGATCGGCAGCTTGCTACGGTGGATGCGGTTCCATGCCAGGTCCGGATCCGCGTCGTCACGCAGCGGGTCCGGACCGAGCCGGCCGAGCAGCTTGTCGCGCTCCTCGTCGGTGATCACCTCGCACACGGTCGCACCGCGCAGGTCGGCGTACGCCGTGGCGTTCTGCAGCCGCAGTCGGACCTGACCGACCGGTTCGGGGACCGGCGCCGGGCGGATGTCCATCTTCCCGATCAGCCCGAGGTGGATGTGCAGCCAGCCCGCGCCCTCGAAGTCGGCGAGGAAGTGCTTGCCGTGCGCCTCGGTCTGGCGGAGCAGGTGCCCGTCGAGCAGCGCGGCGCCCTCGGCGAACCGGCCCTGCGGGCTCGACGCCCGAACCGTCCGGCCGCCGAACGCGTCCCAGACGTCGTTCGCCAATCGATGCAGGGTGTGACCTTCAGGCATGATTCCTCATATGGGGACGACAGATGGATCCAGAGGGGGCCGGACGAGTCCGCCCACCCCGGCCGTTGTCGGCACCGGCCGGAGCATGCGGGCCCGCGACGTGTCGCGGCCCCGTCAGCCCGTCGTACGGCGCCCCGTCCTGCCGGGCACCGAGGCGACCGATGCGACCGATGCGACCGATGCGACCGATGCGACCGATGCGACCGAGCACGACGATCAGGGCAGCGGTGGGAGTTCGCCGGTGGACTCGTAGGCGGACAGCATCTCGATCCGGCGGGTGTGCCGTTCCTCGCCGGAGTAGTCGGTGGCCAGGAACGTCTCGACGAACGCGGTGGCCTCCTCCTCGGTGTGCATCCGGGCGCCGACGCTGATCACGTTGGCGTTGTTGTGTTCGCGACCGAGCCGCGCGGTGTCGGTGCTCCAGGCGAGCACTGCCCGGACGCCCTTCACCTTGTTGGCGGCGATCTGCTCGCCGTTGCCCGAGCCGCCGATCACGATGCCCAGGCTGCCCGGTTCGCCGGCCACGGCCTGGCCCGTGCGCAGGCAGTACGGCGGGTAGTCGTCGACGGCGTCGTACACCGCCGGACCGTGGTCCGCGACGTCGTGCCCGGCAGCCGTCAGGTGCTGCACCAGGTGGTTCTTGAGTTCGAAGCCGGCATGGTCGGAGCCGATGTGCACTCGCATGGCCCGCAATCTACTTGTCAGCTTTCCGCACGTGTACGCCGCCTGGCACCGTCAGCTCCGCGGTCAGTTCCGTCACCGCGGCGTACGCCTGCTCGTACGGCGTCCCGCTCGGGTGCAGCGTGAAGACCGCGACGATGCTCCGGTCGTCCGGCCCGACGGTGCCGGTCGTGTGCAGCGCGTCGTTGACGAGGTCGACCACGGACTCCGGTTTCGCCCGGTCCGACCGGTACCCGCTGGACCCGTGGAACCCGGACCAGCCCTGCTTGATGCTGTAGCCGTCCGCGAAGACCGTCGGGATCCCGAAGAACTGGTCGAAGCCGTCCGTGCCGTGGCGGGTCGCCTGATGCAGGTGGCCCATCACGAAGTCGCGAACCGGCCACGGGGCGTCCTCCAGCAGGTGGCGGTAGATCCGGACGGTGTCGGCGGCGGTGATCGCGACGTACCCCCAGAACCCCGGGTGGCTGGGCGGCGGTCCGGCCGTGTGCGTCAGGCCGAGTCGCTCGGCCGTGCGGTCCACGATCGCGGCGCCGCCCAACTGGTCCCAGTAGTAGCTCGCCGCGTCGTCGTCACTGCTGCGCAGCATGACCTCGAGCCGTTTCCCGTCGTCGGGCGGTACGTCGTACTCCGGTCCGCGGCGTGCGAAGAAGTCCAGCGCGATCAGCAGCTTCACCACCGACGCGGACCGGAAGCGCTGGTCCGCGTCCTGCTGGTGGACGAACTGTCCGGTCTGGCGGTCGAACACGGCGACGCCGGCGGCCAAGGTCATCTGGAAACCCACTCACTCCTGGACGGATTCATGAGTGAGTAACTTTCACCGCCCGGGTGCTGAAAGTTCAACCCCTGAACCGTCAGTCGAAGATCGGCCCGCGGTCCCGGGTGCGCTTGATCTCGAAGAAACCCTCGGTGCCGGCAACCAGCCGGACGCCGTCCCAGAGCTTGCCGGCCGCCTCGCCCTTGGGCGCCGGGGTCACCACCGGACCGAAGAACGCGGTGCCCTCGACGGAGATCACCGGCGTGCCGACCTCCATCCCGACCTGGTCCATGCCGGCGTGGTGCGACTTCTTCAGCGCGTCGTCGTACCGGTCGGTGTCGGCCGCCTCGATCAGCGATGCCGGCAGCCCGACCTCGGCCAGCGCCTCCTTGATCACGTCGCCCTTGCCGTCGCCGATCCCCCGGCCCTCGACATGGATCCGCCGGCCGAGCGCGGTGTACAGCGGCAGCAGAACCTCGTTGCCGTGCGCCTGCTCGGCCGCGATCAGCACGCGGACCGGGCCCCACGCGTTGCTCAGGAAACTGCGGTACTTCTCGGGGAGCTCGTCACGGCTGTCGTTCAGGACGGCGAGGCTCATCACGTGCCAGGTCGTCGTCACGTCCCGGACCTGCTCGACCTCGAGCATCCAGCGAGACGTCATCCAGGCCCAGGGGCAGGCCGGGTCGAACCAGAAATCAGCGGAGGCAGTCATATTCACCATCATACAAAGTTGAAACAACGGTTATACCGACTCGGTATCCAATACCCAATGTCGGGGGGAAACCCTCGGCCAACCCGCGAGCCAGGTGCATAGGATGCCGACATGCCTGGAACCAACCTGACGCGCGACGAGGCGCGTTCCCGTGCGGGCGTGGTCAGCGACGTGAGCTACGCAGTCGAGCTCGATCTGGCCAACGCCCCGACCGGTGCTCCGACCTACCCGTCGGTGACCACCATCACGTTCGCGGCCGAGGCCGGGGCGAGTACCTTCGCCGACCTGATCGCGGACACGGTCCGTTCGGTGACGCTGAACGGCGTGACCCTCGACCCGGACGCCGTGTACGACGGCGCCCGCATCCAGCTCGACGGGCTGGCGGAGCGCAACGAGCTCACCGTGGTGGCGGACTGCCTGTACTCGCGGACCGGTGAAGGGCTGCACCGTTCGGTCGACCCGGCCGACAAGGAGACCTACCTCTACACCCAGTTCGAGGTGCCGGACGCCCGCCGGGTGTTCGCCACCTTCGAGCAGCCCGACCTCAAGGCCCCGTTCACCTTCACCGTTTCCGCACCGGCCCGCTGGGTCGTCATCTCGAATGCCCCGACCCCCGAGCCCACGCCGTACCAGGGCGCGAACGGCGAGGAGCTGGCGCGCTGGGAGTTCCCGCCGACCGAGCGGATCTCCACCTACATCACCGCCGTGGTCGCGGGTCCGTACCACGTGGTCACCGACGTGTACGAAGGGCCGCACGGGACGTACCCGTTGTCGCTGCTGTGCCGTCCGTCGCTGAAGGGCGCGCTGGACGTCGACGACCTGTTCGAGGTCACCAAGCAGGGCTTCGCGCTCTTCGAGGAAGCGTTCGGTACGCCGTACCCGTTCCACAAGTACGACCAGGCCTTCGTGCCGGAGTACAACATGGGCGCGATGGAGAACGCGGGCTGCGTGACGCTGCGCGACGAGTACCTGTTCCGCAGCCGGACGACGCACGCGGAGATGGAAGCGCGCGCCAACACCGTGCTGCACGAGCTGGCGCACATGTGGTTCGGCGACCTGGTCACGATGACCTGGTGGGACGACCTGTGGCTGAACGAGTCGTTCGCCGAGTGGGCCAGCCACTGGGCGCAGGTGGTCGCCACGACGAAGTACTCCGACGCGTGGACCACGTTCTGCAACGCCCGCAAGAACTGGGCGTACCGGCAGGACCAGCTGCCGTCGACGCACCCGATCGCGGCCGACATGATCGACTTCCACGCGGTCGAGGTGAACTTCGACGGCATCACCTACGCCAAGGGCGCCTCGACGCTGCGCCAGCTGGTCGCGTTCGTCGGTGAGGACACCTTCGTCAGCGCGCTCAAGGAATACTTCAAGGACCACGCGTTCTCCAACACCGAGCTCGCGGACCTGCTGAAGCCGCTGGAGAAGGCGTCCGGCCGCGACCTCGACGACTGGACCGAGCGCTGGCTGCGGACCGCCGGCGTGAACACGCTGCGGGCCGACTTCGCGGTCGACGAGCAGGGCGCGTTCACGTCGTTCGCGATCGAGCAGACCGCGACCGAGAAGTTCCCGGTGCTGCGGCCGCACCGGCTCGCGGTCGGCCTGTACCGGCGGACCGAGGCCGGCCTGGTCCGGACCGAGCGTTTCGAGGTGGACATCGACGGGCCGCGCACCGAGCTCCCGGAACTGACCGGCGCGACCCAGCCGGACCTGGTGCTGCTGAACGACGACGACCTCACCTACGCCAAGATCCGGCTCGACGAGCGCTCCCGCGGCACGCTGGTGGAGTCGATCGACCAGCTCACCGAGTCGTTGCCGAGGGCACTTGCCTGGGGCTCCGCCTGGGACATGACCCGGGACGCGGAGATGCCGGCCAGCCAGTACGTCGGCATCGTGCTGCGCGGCATCCGGGCCGAGACCGACCTGACCGGTGTCCGCTCCCTGCTCAACCAGGCGAGCAGCGCGATCAACCAGTACGCCGCTCCGCAGAACCGGCCCGCCCTGCGCGCGCAGTTCGAGGAGGCGCTCGCCGGACTGGTCGCCGACTCGGCGCCGGGCAGCGACCACCAGCTGGCGTTCGTCCGGGCGTACAGCTCGGCGGTGTTCTCCGACGCCGGTGCCGACCGGCTCGCCGGCTGGCTGGAGGGTCGCGACCTGCCGCAGGGTCTGGTCGTCGACACCGACCTGCGCTGGACGCTGATCGTGGCGCTGGCCCGGCTCGGCCGGATCGGCGCCGACGAGATCGACGACGAGCTCACCCGCGACACCACGATCACCGGTCAGGAGCGGGCTGCCCAGGCCCGTGCCGCCCGGCCGACCGCGGAGGCGAAGGAAGAGGCCTGGCGCGTCGCCGTCGAGTCCGAGGACACTCCGAACGAGACCCAGTTCCGGACCATCCTCGGCTTCCAGCAGCCGGGCCAGGAGGACCTGCTGCGGCCGTACGTCGACAAGTACCTGAACGCGGCCAAGGACGTGTACACGCGGCTCGGCTCGTCCATGGGCGAGAACGTGCTCGTGTACCTGTCCCCGCGGCACCTCGCCGACCAGGGCGCGCTCGACGCGCTGACGGGCTGGCTGGCCGTGGAGTCGTCGACCGTCGACGCGCCGACGCTCCGGTACGTCACCGAGGCCCAGGCCGATCTGACCCGCGCGATCGCCGCACAGGCCAACGACATCGTCGCCTGACACCCTTCCGACAGGGCCGGTCTCATCACGGGACCGGCCCTGTCGCTTTGAACCTCGTCGTGCGGTAAGACTGGGTCGGTGCCCGCCTCTGATCCCGCCTTGGCTGGTGCGGCAGCTGTTGCGCTGACCGGACTCGCAGAGGCGTACCGACCCCGCCCCATCACTCCACTGATGCCCTGGCGGTACACCCACCGTCTGGTGAAGCCGTACGTCGTCACGGCGCGCGGCCGGCAATGGGACGACCACATGGTCGACGTCGCCCGCGGCACCGCCACCCGGCAGCTCGAGTTCGACGACGCGATGGGGTCCGTCGGGCTCGGTGTCGTCGTACTGCATCTGGGCGACGACGGCATCTACCTCGTGGTGCAGAGCTGGGCGAAGGACTTCCAGTCACGGCTGAGCATCTTCAGCGGGATGGACGTCGACGACCTGCGCCCGGCACCGATCGGCGCCGCGCCCTGCGTCTGGGAACTCGAGGTCCTCAGCCACGAGCGCGCGTCGTACGTGCAGCACATCCTGTCGGCCGGCGTGGACGTCGACGGCTGGCTCGACGACGTCCTCGACACCCGCCCGGCACCCCGCTCCGACGGGATCCCGTCCGGTACCTAGTACGGGCAGCTAGTTCCGGCAGGCCGCGTCGAGACGGTACCGCTGGTCCGCAGTGAGCTCCAGGTCGACGGATGCGAGCGTCTCGTCGAGCTGGGCGACCGACGACGCACCGACCAGCGGGATGATCGAGAGCTCGCCACCCATCAGCCAGGCCAGCACCACCTGGTTCGCTGTCGCACCGGTCTCGCGGACGACGTCGTCCAGCGCGAGCTTGCGAGCTCTCGTGCCGGCGTGGTCGTACGACTCGTCGAGGGGCTTGTCGGCGCGCACATAACCACCGCTGAGCAGAGGCGAGTACGCGACCAGGCTCATGCCGGGCTCTGCACGCAGATAGCTGAGCAGCTGACCATCGGTGACTCCGATGGCGCCGTCACGCGACCGGAGACCACCCTGATCGGTCCGGGCCCGGAAGTACGTGTGGTGATGCTGCAGCACCTCGCACCCCGGCAGACCTGCCGCAGCCGCCAATGTCCTGAACCGCTCGATCTGCCAGCTCCAGTAGTTGCTCAGCCCGACCAGGCCGACGGTCCCCTCGGCCACGTGCGCGCCGAAGGTCTCGACCTGCACCTCCAGCGGTACGGCGGGATGTGGTCCCGGCCGAGGTTCTCCAGACTGCGCGCCAGCGACTCCTTGATCACCTGTGGCGACAGGCCCTCCAGGTCTTCACTGAGCTGCCTGGCGGGCCGCGGCGGCCGGGTCGGTCAGCTGGCACGAGGCTGCCAGCGCCGCCGGACGGCAGCCATCGCCTCCGGACCCGGACAGTGGTAGCGCGAACGCTACCCGTGAGGATCAAACGATTGTTGGTCGGCGGATCGTGAAGGAGTGTGCGCGGTGTGCGATTCCCTTCTGGGGAAAGAGATTCTTACCACCTGAAGAAGGCTCACTTACTCGTGCGTTCGGTTTAAGCTGCACCGCATATATCCATCAGGGTGTCGGGGAGGGGCCCTTGCCGTGACACGCGTCGACCACCGGAAGCCGCCCGCTCGGGCCGCCCGCAGACAGCAGCGGCCTGCCGCCCGACGGAACGCGCCCGCGGCGCGGTCGCGGAAGCCGCAGCGATCGCGCAGTGCGATCGGCGCAGCAATCGTGGCCAGCCTGGCGATGGTCGCGGTGTTCGCGTTCATCCTCACCCGCGGCGCGGACTCGGAGACACCCGCCGACGGACTGCGCATGGGGTCAGGGACCGACAGCGGCGCCGCGGCACCGGCCGCGCCGACCGCGAGCGCGACCGGCAGCGTCACCAAGGCCGACCGGAAGCCGCCGGTGTCCGCGAGCGCCCCGAAGCCGACAGCGAAGGCTCAGACGACCACACCACCGCCGGTGAACACCGGTCCGGCCTCGCCGAAGTTCAAGAGCGGCCAGTGGATCGCGATGCTCGACAAGTACCCGGCCGACGCGGGCGAGACGGCCAAGGAGACGGCCGCCAAGATCACGCGCGCCGGCATCCCGGCGAAGGCGATGCTTGTCGACGGTCAGTACCCGGGCCTCACGACCAGCTCACTTACGCCGGTCACTGGCACCTGGATGGTCTACCTCGGCCCGGGAACGTCCTCGGAGCAGATGCTGAACCTGTGCCTGGACCCGCGCACGCAGGCGGCGTACCAGAGCCCGTGCCCGACCTACGAACCGGCCGGCTGAGGTACTGAGGGCACTGACGGCACTGAGTCGGTCGCCAGCCGGGCGTGCAGGTGCGAGTCGTGCCGCTGCCCCGTCGGCTCGACGTAGTAGTCACGCATCACGCCTTCGAGCTGGAACCCGGCGCGCTGTGCGACCTGGCAGGACCCCTCGTTGACCAGCGCGTGGTCGAGCGAGATGCGGTGCAGCCGCAGGCCGTCGGCCGCGAAGCCCCAGCGCGCGGCCGCGTCCAGCGCGCGGGCACCGAGCCGGCGACCACGGGCGAGTGGGCTCACCCAGTACGCCGCCACGGCCTGGTCCGGTACGCGGTGGACGTCCCGCAGCGTCACGCTGCCGATCACCTGATCGCTCTGCGTGTCCGCGATCGCGAAGACCGCGTTGCCGCGCGCCCAGCTGTCGATCCGCGGCTCGAGCCAACGGCGGGCGCGCTTGTCGGACGGCGTGCTGATCACCGCCGTACCGGCGGTCCAGCGGAGGATGCCGGGGTCCTGCAGCGCGAGGGCCACCGCAGCCTCGTCGGAGGCGACGAACGGACGCAGTACGACGTCGTCCAGGTCGATGCGACGGGGCTGCAGGGCCGCCACGTCAGAGCTTGTGCGGCTCGTTGTTCGCGTGCAGCAGCGGCGGCTGGTGAGCGTGCGCGCCCAGCTGCTGGACGCCGGTGACCAGGCCGCCGGTGAGGTCACCGGTCGCGAACGAGGTCTGCATGGTCAGCGCGGCCAGGCCGGCGGACGCGTCCGACAGCTGCCGCCTGGCCAGCGAGCCGGTGACGATCTCGAGGCGACGGCCGGCCGGGTCGACGTACACCAGGATGCTGCTGTCCGGGTCGTCGAGCTCGTTCAGCAGCTCGATCGCGAACGGGCGGGTCTCCGAGTCCGCGCCGCCGACGTACACCGAGAAGTGCAGGCCGGAGGTCTCCTCGGCGTTCCGGACGGCGCGCTCGATGTCGTAGAGCTGGTCGGGGGTGAATGCGTCACCAGCTGGCACTTGCGCCTCCGAGCGTGCGGGCGACGCCGGTGCCGGCGGTCGCGGTGGCACCCGGTGCACTGGTCAGCTCAGGCATCTCGGGCAGGTTGGCCGGGTCGGGCTTGGTCGCCGTCGGTCCGTTGATCCAGACCGGCGGGGCCCACCAGGACAGGCCCGGACGGTACCGCGGGCCGCTCGCGATCGACGACGCGAACACCAGCAGCGCCAGCACGGCGATGACGAGGGCAGGAATCCCGACGAACACCAGCAACGAGTGCCCGGACAATTCGACAATCACAAGCCGAAGCCTAGTACCCGCCGCACGGGAGGGACCGAGGCCCCTCCCGCCAGACCTGTCAGCAGCTCTTGTCAGCAGCCGCCGCAGTTGTAGTAGGTGATGTCCCAGTGGCTGCCTTCGTCGGCGTAGATGTTGCCGGCGCCGGAGCGCCACTGGGCGGCGCCGTCGCCGCGGTCGGCGATCCGGGTGAACGTGTTGCGGATGTAGTTGCCGACACAGGTGTACTTCGAAATGTCGACCTTGTATCCGTTCCAGTGGCTGTAGGTGCCGCTCGCATGGCCGACCTCGGTACCGCCGGTGATGTTGACCGCGCACCCGCTGGCGGTCTTCAGCGTGCGCACGCCGTACGCCGTGCTGTCGTTGATCTGCTCGAACGACGTGCACGTGGAGTTGTAGCGGTCCGAGCAGCCACCGCTGGACGACCAGGTCAGGCCGGCGGCCCGGAAGATCGAGGTCGCCTGGGAGTGCGTCAGCTTGGTCAGCGCGGACGCCTGCTCGACCGCCACCACTCCGGGCAGCAGACCGACGAGCACGGCGACCAGGGGAACCACGACGCGACGGAGCAACTTCATGGGGACACTCCTTGAAATATGGGGCGGTTATTTCAAGGAGTGCAATTCCCAGGAAAGTTATTGGCGAAACGTCAGGTTGAATCAGAAATTAACGTCCGAGCACTGATAGAAGGCGTTCCCGGTGTCGGCGATCGTCCAGACCGCGAGGATCATGTGCCGCCCGGACCGGCCGGACGGGATCGTGCCGGGGTGCGACACGTCGTTCGGCGGCCGGCTGCCGTTCATCTTGACCGTCAGGAACGGCGTCAGCTCGAGCGCGGACCGGGTCAGGGGCTGCGACGGATTCCAGCCCTGCTTGGTCATGTAGTACGAGAAGTCGGCGGTCGAGTGCGGGGCGGTCAGGTGCCAGGTGAACGTGAACCCCTGCCCGCCCTGCAATTCGGTAGCCGGCCAGGCTCCCCCGCGTTGGTCGTCGAGTTCGTGGAACTGAGCGAGCCCGGCCGAGCACAGCACACCGTCAGCCGGTCCCGCGGCCGGGAAGCCTTTCGGCCCTTCGACACTCTGCGGCTCCCACTGGATCGCACCGCAGTTCTGTACGGCGCCTTGCTGACAGAGCTTGGCGCGACTGATCGGCGAGTTCGTCCAACCATGTCCGTAGGCGAGCGGGACCGACGTACTGACGGTCAGCGCGAGAGCGCCGACGGCAATTCCGGCCAGGCTGAGCCTTCGTTTGGGCAGCATGCAACAAACTCCTTCAACTGTTGGGGCGGTGGACAGCGAAGGAAGGCGCCTCTCCTGCTCAATAGAAAACAACCGTTCAAATCTATTGTCAACGGTTCGTGAGCAGGCGAATACAGATAGATACGAACAGCTAGATGTTCAGCGCGCCGATCAGTCGTCGGAGGCGCTGGTTGTTGGGCAGATCCTCGATCAGGACGGGCTCGCCGCGCGGTCCGCCGAGCGGGACGCGCCAGTTCGGGTACTCGTCGGTGGTGCCGGGCTGGTTCTGCGTACGGCGTTCCCCGACCGCATCCGTCAGCGCGACACCAACGAGCTTCGCCGGCGTGTGCGCGACGTACCGGTGCATGGCCTCGACGATGCGCTCGACATCGCCGTCGGTGTTGCTGAGCAGGTGGCGCTCACGCAGCGCGTCGAGCCAGGCGTCGCGATCGGCTTCGTCGACCGCCAGCTCCTCTTCCACAGGCCGGGTCAGCAGCCCCAGCCGGTTCCGCAGCTCGACGTGATCGCCGGCGAGATAGCCCGCCGTCGGCGGCAGGTCGTGGGTGGTGACCGTGGCAAGGCACAGCTCCCGCCACCGCTCCGGCGACAGCGGCTTACCGTTCGCATCCCGCTCGAACCACAGCACCGACGTACCCAGGATGCCCCGCTCGGTCAGGTAGTCGCGCACCCAGGGCTCGACGGTCCCCAGGTCCTCACCGATCACGGTCACCCCGGACCGCTGCGCTTCCAGCACCAGGATGCCGACCAGTGCCTCGTGGTCGTACCGCACGTACGTGCCCTCGGTCGGCCGCTCCGGCGACGTCACCCACCACAGGCGGAACATGCCGAGGATGTGGTCGATCCGCAGCCCGCCGCCGTGCCGCATCACCGCGCGCACCAGGTCCCGCCACGCGGCGTACCCGGTCTCGGCGAGCGCGTTGGGCCGCCACGGCGGCTGCGACCAGTCTTGTCCCTGCTGGTTGAACGCGTCCGGCGGCGCACCCACGTGGATGTTGCGCGCAAGCACGTTCTGCAGCGCCCAGGCGTCGGCGCCGTCCGGATGCACGCCGACGGCCAGGTCGTGGACGACACCCAGCGACATGCCGGCCGCCTTCGCGCGGGCCTGGGTCCGCGCCAGCTGCTCGTCGAGCTGCCACTGCAGCCAGCAGTGGAACTCCACCGCGTCCGGATTCTCATTGCGGAAGGCAACAACTTCCGGCGAGGTCGGCTCCTGCAGTTCCTCGGGCCACTTGCTCCACTCCGGCCCGTGCACGTCCGCGATCGCGGCCCAGGTGGCGAAGTCGATCAGCCCCTGGCTCTCCCGGTCGCAGAACGCGCCGTACTCCGCGATCCGCCCCACGGACGGCTGCACGCCGAACAGCACCTGCAGCGCCTCCCGCTTGGCCGCCCAGACCGTGTCGCGGTCGAGCGCCGTCGAGTCCTCGCTCAGTGCGCGTGCCTGCAGCGCCAGCGCCCGCACCCGGTCACGCTCCGCCGGGGCGAGGTCGCCGTACTCGTCGATGTCCTCGATGCGCAGGTAGATCGGGTTCGCGAAGCGCCGGGACGCCGGCAGGTACGGCGAGGGCTCCATGCGGCCGGCCAGTTCCGCGGCGTGCAGCGGGTTCACCAGGACGAAGCCCGCTCCCAGGTCGTGCGCGGACCAGGCGGCCAGGTCCCCTAGGTCGTGCAGGTCGCCGATGCCCCAGGAGCGGCGGGAGCGCACGGAGTACAGCTGCAGCACCCAGCCCCACGTCCGCTGCAGCTTCTCCGGCTCCAGCTTCGCCGGCGTGACGATCAGGGTGCTGACCGAGATCTCCGGGTTGGTGCCGATCCGCGCGCACAGCCGGTGGTACCCGAGCGGCAGGTCGCCCGGCAGCTGGAACGTCGCCTCACCGACCTGGACGCCGTCGATCCACTCCGGCTCGACCCAGTGCTCCTGCTGCGGGATGTCCCGCCGGTGGCCGCCGTCCTCGAGGTCGATCCACACCTCCGCCGTGGAGCCGTGCGGGAGGTGTACGGCGAACCACGGGGTCCAGCCCTCCCGCATCACGACGGTTGCCGGCAGCGTCCGGCGCCAGCGCGCCTGCTGGTGCTCGGCCAGCGCCAGGGCCGCCTTCTCCGGCGTCGAGGCGTCCACACCGAGGGCAGCGAGCACGTCGGCCACGACCTCACTGGAGACGATCACATGCTCGCCCTGCCAGTTCCAGTACTCCGTCGCCACGCCATGGGCAACCGCTAGCTCGACAAGGGCCGGAGTGGGAGCAGTCACCCCAGCGAGTCTGCCGTATCAACGCCACCCACGGCCAAACGGCGCGCGTTGCAGGCGCTCCTACGCGTTCGAGCGGCGTCGGCTGAGCATGAGGACGGCCAGCAGGAGGACCGCACTGGCGACGACGAGGCCGATGGCGACGCCGGCGAGGTTGTCGGTCAGTTGATACAGGGCGGTCGGCCAGATGACCAGGAGGATCGCGCAGCCGACCACGGCGTACGCCGAGCGCCGGGTCCGCCCGTACGCGACCAGCAGCGCCGCGGGGCCCGCCGTACCGACGGCCAGCGCCATGATCTCGCCGCGCTCCTGGACCAGCCAGCAGATCGACGAGCTGAACATCGCCGCTCCGGCCAGTGACCACGACGTCACCTGATCGCGCACCAGACCGAGCATCGCGAACACGAACGCCACGATGATGAACCCGGTCCCGGCGATCCCCGCACTGTTCGGCGCCGACCCGGTGTCCGGAGTGAGGACATCTGCCGTGATCACCAACACACCCACGGCGAGGATCCCGAACGTTGCCACCAGCAACGAAGGCTGCGTCAGCCACCACACCCCGCCGGCCGCCAGCGCGAGCGCGATCACCACCCCGGCCACCCGGCCGGTCTCCCCCTCGATCGCCACGTAGGTCGCGAACCCGGCCACGCAGCACCCCAGGGCCGCGAGCGCCGAGCTCAGCTGTTCCCGCCGCCGCAGCAGCGCCAGCACGACCGCGGCGCCGAGCAGCACGACCGCGGCCGCCGTACCGGTGGTGATCCGGGCTGCGCGACCCATTTCGCCCCAGTTCGCCAAGGTCAGGAGCGCGACGGCGCCGAGCAGCAACGCGCCGCCGACGTACCCGAGCACCTCCACCAGCGCGCTCGTGCGGGCGGGGGCGGGCGACCGCTTGCTCCTGGCCGGCTCCGGCTCGGCGGGCTCCTGGTGCGGACGGGGTCGGCCCGGGTCGGCGAGCGCCGCGTCGATCTCGGCGTCGGCGGCGTCCCGGATCGAGTCGGCCTGGTACTGGCGCAGCACACCAGCGCTCACGAGCCTGGAAAGCTCGTCGTCCAGCCGGCTCGACATGCGATCGCATCTCCTTGTCAGCCCTACTAACATCAGGCGGCGAGATGCCTATTCTGACCAGCTACCTTGTGTCCCTAGTCAGTCACCCCCTGTTTTCCCCGTTGTTGAGTCTGCCGGACACGTTCCCGACGTTCTTCCGGATGGGCAACGACGGCAAGCTGGAGGTGACCGATCAGGTCGTGGTCGTGCCGGCCCGGATCGCCGGCCTGATCATCGGCTTCTTCGTGCTGCGCTGGCTGCTGCACAAGATCATCCGCCGGTTCGCCCGGCGGACCGGCAACGGTGCGGTGGCCGGCGTCCTGTCCAAGTCGAAGCTCGGCCAGGGGTTCGTGGAGAGCACGCTCGCGAGCGAGCGCCGGACCCAGCGCGCCGAGACGATCGCCTCGCTGTTGTGCAGCGCGATCACCCTCGTGCTGAGCGCGGTCCTGGTGGTGATGGTGCTCGCCGAGCTCGGCTTCAACATCCTCCCGGTGATCGCGTCCGCGAGCATCATCGGCGTGGCGCTCGGCTTCGGCGCGCAGACGCTGGTGAAGGACTTCCTGGCCGGCGTGTTCATGATCTTCGAGGACCAGTACGGCGTCGGCGACCTGATCGACATGGAGAAGGCGACCGGCGTCGTGGTCGCGGTCGGCCTGCGGATCACCACGCTGCGCGGCGAGGACGGCACCACCTGGTACGTCCGCAACGGCGAGGTCCTCCGGGTCGGCAACTTGACCACCCGCGACCCGAACAGCACCCTCACCTCCGGCGTCGGCTCCGGCACCGAGAAGGAAGAAGAGGCCAGGGCCGACGACGGCGCAGCCACCGAGAAGCAGGACGAGGCCCGGAGCTGACACGCGAACGCCTCCCGTGCCGAGGCACGGGAGGCGTCAGAGCGGTGATTCAGCGCCGGTGGTTCAGGCGGTGAAGGTGACGTCCAGGGTGATCGGGACGGCGGCCAGCGCCTGCGAGACCGGGCAGTTCTTCTTCGCGCCCTCGGCGAACTCGGCGAACTCGTCGGCGGTCAGGCCCGGGACGTTGCCGTTCACGGAGAGCTTGATGCCGGTGATGCCCTCACCCGGCTGGAAGGTCACGTCGGCCTGGGTGTCAAGCGACGCCGGCGGGTTGCCGGCCTGGGCCAGCGCGTGCGACAGCGCCATCGAGAAGCAGGTGGAGTGCGCGGCCGCGATCAGCTCCTCCGGGCTGGTCTTGCCGTTGGCGTCGTTCGCGCGGGAGGCCCAGGTGACGTCATAGGTGCCGACACCGGACGACTCCAGGGCGACCTGGCCGGCGCCCTCCATCAGCGAGCCTTCCCAGTGGGCCTTCGCCGTACGAGTGGTAGCCATGCTCGTGTTGTCTCCTTCTGGAAGATTCAGACAGTGGTTCAGCGGCCGGACACGTCGATCGCGCCCGGGTACTGCGGTTCGTCGGTGTTCACCATGCTGTGCGCGGCCATCACCATGTAGCGCCAGATCTCCTCGTCCCGCTCCGGGGACAGGGCGATCTCGTCGAGCGCGGCCCGCATGTGGCCGAGCCACCGGTCCCGCGCGCCCGGGGTGACGGCGAACGGGGCGTGCCGCATCCGCAGCCGGGGGTGCCCACGCTGCTCGGAGTACGTCTTCGGGCCGCCCCAGTACTGCTCGAGGAACATCCGGAAGCGCACCTCGGCCGGACCGAGGTCCTCCTCCGGGTACATCGCCCGCAGTTCCGGATCGGCGGCAACCCCGCGGTAGAACGCTGCCACCAACCGGTGGAAGGTCTCCGCCCCACCGACGGCGTCGTAGAAGCTCTGCTGCTCAGTCATCTCGGACCTAGTCTCTCAACTGGTCACAAGGTGCTTGAGGAGGGCTGCCTTTTCGGTGTCGCCGAGGGGCCGTTTGGCGTGGGTGGCGCCGTCCACGGCGACGATCACCGACTCCGCCTTGGCGTACACGTCCTCCGCGCCGGCGCTGCGGTCCACGATGCGGGAGCCGAGCGTGTACGACGACGTACCGACGGAGGCGATCCACACGTCCACGTCGTACGGCGGGTGCCGGAGCAGGATCGGACGCAGGTAGTCCACCGTCTGGCTGACCAGCACGCACGGGTACTGCGCGAAGAAGTCGCCCGTCGTCTCCATCACCTGCCCGAGGAACGCGATCCGCGCCTCCTGCAGATAGTCGAAGTACCGCACGTTGTTCACATGGTCGTACGAGTCGATGTCGGACCACCGGACCAGAACCGGATGTGTGTACATCACGCGCCCACCAGCTTCTCCAGGGCCGTGCGCTCGACCGGGGTGATCCGGCGCAGGCGGTTCGCGGTGAAATCGAACGGGACCAGCTTGGTCCGGGCCTCGACGTACGTGCGGCGTTCCGGCTCGGCGTCGAGGATCTCGTAGTCGACCGTGAACGACGCGGCCCGGATCTCGCTGATCCAGAGCTCGATCCGCACCGGCTCGGGCCGGAAGTGCAGCGGCGCACGGTACTGCACCTCGTGCCGGGCCACCAGCAGGCCGGTCTCGAGGTTGTCGGCGCCGAGCTCCTTGGCGGTCCGGAACAGGAAGTCGACGCGGGCGTCCTGGAGATAGTCGACGTACCGGCCGTTGTTCACATGGCCGAGTGCGTCCATGTCACCCCAGCGCAACGGGCAGTGGTAGACGTGGCGGTTGTGATGATCCACACGACGATCATGTCATCCGGGGTACTTCCGGTGTGACGGACCGTGGGTAATGTCATCTCCGGCAGACCAGTGGACCGATTGGAGTGGTGGATGAGCGAGCAGCGGGTGGCGATCGTGACCGGGGCGGCCCGGGGAATCGGCGCGGCCGTCGCGCAGCGGCTCGCCGCGGACGGTCACGCCGTCGCGGTCGTCGACCTCGACGAGGGCGCCTGCGAGGCGACCGTGAAGGCCATCACCGAGGCCGGCGGCAGGGCGATCGGCGTCGGCGCCGACGTCAGCAAGGCCGACCAGGTCACGGCCGCGGTCGAGCGGGTGGCCGCGGAGCTCGGCGCGCCGACGATCCTGGTCAACAACGCCGGCGTCCTGCGGGACAACCTGCTGTTCAAGATGTCCGAGGACGACTGGGACACGGTCATATCGGTGCACCTCAAGGGCAGCTTCCTGATGTCGAAGGCCTGCCAGGCGCACATGGTCGAGGCCAAGTACGGCCGGATGGTGTTCCTCTCCTCGACCTCGGCCCTCGGCAACCGCGGCCAGGCGAACTACGCGTCCGCGAAGGCCGGTCTGCAGGGCCTGGCCAAGACGCTCGCGATCGAGCTGGGCAAGTTCGGTGTCACGGCGAACGCGATCGCGCCGGGGTTCATCGAGACCGACATGACGGCCGCGACCGCGGCCCGGGTCGGCGTCGACTTCGAGGAGTTCAAGAAGGCGACCGCCGCGAGCATCCCGGTGCAGCGCACCGGCAAGCCGGAGGACATCGCCGCCGCGGCGTCGTTCTTCTGCAGCGAGGAGGCCGGCTTCGTGTCCGGCCAGGTCCTGTACGTCGCCGGCGGACCGCGGAACTAGGAGGCAGGCGACATGCCGCAGACGTTCAACGGCGTCGACGAGGTGGTGCACGCGGTCGGCACGACGCTCGGTGAGAGCGCGTGGCTGGAGATCACCCAGGAGCAGGTGAACCAGTTCGCCGACGCGACCGGCGACCACCAGTGGATCCACGTCGACGTCGACCGCGCCGCCAAGGGCCCGTACGGCGGGACCATCGCGCACGGTTACCTGACGCTGAGCCTGATCGCCCGCTTCGGCGAGGAACTGTTCAAGATCGACGGCGTGACCGCGAAACTCAACTACGGCGTCAACAAGGTCCGCTTCCCGGCCCCGGTCCCGGTCGGCACCCGGGTCCGCGCCGGCGCCTCGATCGCGAACGCCGTACAGACCCCCGCCGGCGTCCAGGTCTCCCTCAACTGGGTGATCGAGCTGGAAAACTCCACCAAGCCGGCCTGCGTCGCCGAAACGGTCGTCCTGCTCGTTCCCTGAGTCAGACGCCGTCGACGAAGAACAGCGACACCACGCCGACGACCGCGGTCCCGCCGAGTCCGACGACCCAGCCGAGTGCGCCGGTGTCAGCCAGATCCTGCCCGTGGACACCCAGCAGGCCGGCCACTGCAAGCACGCCCGCTCCCACGCTTCCGCCGGTGAGAAGGCTCGGCACGACGATGCGCGACGACCGCTGGAAGACCAGACCACCCAGTACCGCGACCAGCACCGCGACCACCGCCAGCACGATCAGACCGACCCGGCCGGCCGCTGGTTGGGAGTCTGCGCGGCCGAGTGCCGCCACACTCCCGACGGAGGCCAGCAGCAGGCCGAAGCCTGCAACGTAATAGATCCCGTCGCCGAACTCGAGCCAGAAGTACGTCTGGTGGTAGTGCTTGCGGTCCTTGCGATCGGTCAGCGTGGCGAGGAACGACCCGCCCAAGGCACACGCGAGGCCGGCGAGGCACAGGATGAGGAGTGGGCGGTCCATCCCGACCACTATCACCCGGCGTCGTAGCGGCGGCAACTCGAATCAGAGTGGGCAGATCAGCACCGCGTGGGTCGCGATGCGGTGGTAGCCGAGCCATTCGTTGACGGCGATCATGGGGGTGTTGCCGTCGTAGTTGGCGGTGTAGGCGCCGTGCACTCCGGCCTCGGCGGCGCGGTGCAGGGCGGCGGCCTTGACCAGCTTGGCCAGGCCGCGGCCGCGGTACTCGGGCAGCGTCGACGTCATCTTCGACCAGATCATCGTGTGGTCGCCGAGCCCCAGCGTGAACGCGACCACGCGGCCCTCGTACACGGCGGCGACGCTCAGGTCGAGCACCGTGTCCGGGTTCCGCCAGACGCCCGCCAGCCAGTCGTCGTACGGCCGGGTGGAGATCTTGGCGTCGCCCGGCTTGGTGCGCTGGGCAACCATGTCGGCCTCGTAGAGCAGCCGCGGATCGACGGCGCCGGCCGGCAGCAGCTCCACGCCGCTCGGGATCTCGGGCAGCTCCGGCGCCTTCCGCGGATCGATGCCCGCGTAGTGCACCTGGCGCGTCTGCCGGTACCCGAACCGGGCCGCCCAGGCGACCGATCCCGGGTCCGCGAACACCCGCGCCGACGTCGCGCCGGCCGCCCTCAGGTTGGCATGCGTTGCCTCCAGCAGCCGCGTCCCGATCCCCCGCCGCCGGTACTCCGGCCGGACCAGCACCCGCAACTCCCCGTCCAGCGGGTCGGAGCCGGCGATCAGGCCGTCCGTCGCCCAGCCCGCGAGCGTGGCGTCGTCGCCGACGGCCGCGAACGTTCCCCGACCGGGTGCGTTCCCCGTGCCGGTCCGGCGGGCGAGCGCGCCCCGGGTGGTCACCAAGTACGGCACCAATGCGTCGTGCAGCGCGACCGCGGCGTCCACATCGCGTGGCTCAGCCGCCCTGATCTCCATCTGAAACTCCTTGGGCACTCCAACGACACCGAAGTCCCCCGGAATCTAGCGCCCTTTCAGGTGCATACCGGAAGTGAACCCATTACAGCTCGGTCTCAGAGGGTTTTCAGCAGCCCCAGCTCGGTCTGCACCCGCCGGTACCCGAGCCAGTTGTTGACGGCAAGCATCGGGCCGTTCTCGTCGTCGTTGGACGTGTACGCCGAGGTGATCCCGGCGGCCGCCGCACGCCGGAGCGCGACCGACTTCACCAGCTTCGCCAGGCCGGTCCCGCGGTACGCCGGAACCGTGCCGGTCATCCCCGACCACATCCGGTCCCCGGCCGTCTCGACGACGGTGAAGGCCGCCATCTCCTCGCCGGCCATCGCGCCGACGCTGAGCGACCTGTCCACGGAGGGGCTGTTCCAGACCTCCTCCAGCCACTGGTCATAGTCGACCGAGTCCAGCGGCGAGTCACTCGGCTCGTCCAGCGACGCGATCGTGTCGGCCGTGTACGCCGTCCGCGGCTCCACGCTGTCCAGCGCCACGAGCTCGATCCCCGCCGGCGTCTCCGGCTGCTCGGGCAGCGCCGCCGTCAGGTCGAGGCCGGCGAAGTGCATCTGCCGCGTCCCGTCGTACCCGAGGTTGCGGGCGAACTCGAGCCCGTCGGGCTGCACGAACGACCGGACCCGGACCGCGCCGACCTCGGTGAGGTGCTGGTGCAGCCGCTCGGCGAGCTCGCTGCCGATGCCCTGCTTGCGGTGGTCCGGATGCACGTAGATGCTGAGATGGGCCTGCCCCGGCTCGCTGGTCCAGACGTTGATCCCGGCCGACGCCCAGGCGACGATCTCACCCTCGCGGTCGGCGACCAACGGCAGGAACCGTTCCTTCGGCGACTGCACGGTGAGCATGTGCCGCGTCGCCGCGGCCGACATCACCTTGTACGGCGCGACCACCGCCCGGACCGTTGCCACCGCCTCGGCATCGTCCCCCACTGCCAGCCGTACCACCGCCCGAGTCGTCATGCCCGGACCCTAGCCAGCAGGCTGGAGAGCCGCCACGGATTAAGTGACAGGAATGCGCGCGTCCCGTGATTCGGATGTGCGCCGGACTCGTACTAGAGTGGCGCGGTGCTGTCGGACTGATCGCCCCGACCGCCGGAAGTGCCATCGTGGTTCCACGCGACGGGGTCACCGGCGGCGGGGCGTCCGCCTTCAGACAGCGCCTAGGCTTGAGCTCATGCAGATCCCCGACGGTGCGGCGGCCGCCCGGACGCTGGCCGGCCTGATGGTCTCCGACGCACCGCGCCCCGAGTTCGCCGAGCCGTTCCGCCCGTTCGCGCCGCTGATCGGGAGCTGGGACCTCGACGTCGCCTGGTACGACGACAGCGGCGCCGTGATCCGGCAGACCACCGGGGAATGGCACTTCGCCTGGGCGCTCGACGGCCGCGCGGTCGCCGACATCTGGATCACCCCGAGCCGAGCAGCGCGGGCGACCGACGGCGACGGGGAGTGGGGACTGTCGATCCGGATCTACGATCCCGGACTGGAGGCGTTCCGCTCGACCTGGCTGGGTCCGAAGGCCGCGTTCGTGATGCCGTTCATCGCCCACGCGACCGCGGACACCATCACGCTCGAGGCGCAGAACGCCAGTGCCCGCTGGCAGTTCACCGGCATCACCACGACGGGTTTCCACTGGCGCAACGAGGACATCGCTGCCGACGGCAACGTGATCCTGCGGCAGACGTTCGTGGCCACCCGTCAGCCGTAGGTTGCCACCGCCGCCTTCGCCAGCTCGAGCATCCGCGCCCTGATGCCGGCCGGCTCCAGCACCTCGACATCGCCGGCGAACCCCAGCAGCACGCCGCACGCGGCCTCCCGCACCCGGAAGTGCATCCGCAGGCGCGGCCATTCGTCGTCGGCCGGTACGTCGCGCGCCGCCTCCCCCTTGACCAGCATCGGCGTGGCGATCCGCCGGACCATCTCGACCCGGTCCGGCCGCACCCTGACCAGCACGTCCGCCCCGACGGGCAGCTGCCGCTCGAGCCCCGAGCGCAACCGCTCCCACTCGGCGCGGACGTCCAGCCCTTCCGGCCGCTCTGCCGCCTCCTCGAGTACGTCGGCCTGCTCGACGCGGGACACCCGGTACATCCGCGCGGCGCCACGATGCGCGGCCACCAGGTACCACCTGCCGGCCTGCTCCACGAGCCCCCACGGATCGACAGTTCGTTGCTGAACGCCCTCACTCGCCGACGCGTACCGCAGCCGCACCCGGCGGCGCGTGACGACCGCCTGCCGCAGTACCGGCAACGCGCCGGTGTCCTCGGTGTCGGCGAACCACCGCCGCCGGTCCACCACGATCGCACCCGACAACGCGTCCGCATCGCCCTGCAGCTCGGCCGGCAACGTCGCGGACAGCTTCCCCATCGCCGAGTGCAGCGCGTCCCGCAACCCGAGCTCCTCCGACAACGCCGCACGCCCGGACCACGCGAACAGCGCCTGCGCCTCGCGCGGTGTCAGCTCACTCACGTCGGCGCGGTACCCGGGCAGCAGCACGCAGCCCCCGTTGCGCCCACGCTCGGAGTACACCGGTACGCCGGCCGCCGACAACGCCTCCATGTCCCGCATGACCGTCCGCGTCGACACCTCGAGCCGCTCGGCCAGCTCCCGCGCGCTCAGCCGCTCATGCCGCTGCAGCAACAGGATGATCTGCAACAACCGGTCCGCGCGCATGTCCCCAACAATATCGGACAGAAGATGTCGTATATACCCCTCGAAGCTGTCTTCATGACCAACGACCCACGTGCACTGTTCGTCCGCGCCCTCGACCAGACCCAGCAGCTCGTCAACACCACCGGGCCCGACGACCTCGACCTCCAGACACCCTGCGACGAGTACGACGTCCGCACTCTCCTCGGCCACCTGCTCACGGTCGCGGCGCGGATCGACCTGGCGCTGAACGGCGGCGACCCGCTGACCATCCCCGTTGTCACCACCGGAGTCGACGACGTCCCGGCCGCCTGGAAGGAACGCCGCGTCGCGCTCGACGCCACCCTGGCCGACGACTCGATCCTCGGGCGGACTTGCAAGCTCCCGTGGGGCACTTTCCCCGGCGCAGCAGCCATCGGCGCGTACACGGGTGAGCTCGCCACCCACGCCTGGGACCTGGCCACGGCGACCGGCCGCCGTGACCAGCTCGACGAGGAGCTGGCGGCACAGGTGCTTGCGACGGTTCGGCAATACGTCCCGGCCGAGCAGCGCGGCGGGCACATCCCGTTCGGCCCGGTGGTACCGGTGGCCGCCGACGCGCCGCCGTACGACCAGCTGGCGGGCTGGCAGGGCCGCCGGCCCTAGGCGATCCCGCCGTTCAGCATCAGCCCGCCGTCGATGGTGATGGTCTGGCCGGTGATCCACGACGCCTCGTCGGACAGCAGGAACCACACCAGCGAGGCGACGTCCTCCGGCCGGCCCAACCGTCCCAGCGGGTACGTCGACGCCACCTTGTCCTCACGGCCCTCGTAGAGCGCTCCGGCGAACTTGGTCTTCACCACCGCCGGGGCCACGGCGTTGACCCGGATCTCCGGAGCCAGCTCGACGGCCAGCTCCTGCGTGACCCGGGACACCATCGCCTTGGTCGCGCCGTACCACCCGATGCCGGGTGACGGCCCCTGACCGGCTACCGAGGACAGGTTGACCACGGCTCCGCCGTGCGCGCGCATCCATGCGTCCCGGCAGGCCCGCACCCAGGCGATCGCGGCCAGCACGTTGGTGTCCACCATCTTGGCCGCGACCGCCTGGTCGACGTCCAGCAGCTTCCCGTAGATCGGGTTGATGCCGGCGTTGTTCACCAGCAGGTCCACCGAGCCGTACGTCGCCACGGCGGCCGCCACCACCTGCGACCGGTGCTCCGGGTCGGCTGCCTTGCCGGCCACCGCGAGCGCGTGCTCCCGGCCGCCCAGGGCCTCGACCGCCTGGTCGAGGGTCTCCTGGGTGCGTCCGGTGATGACGACCCGCGCGCCGTCGGCCACCAGGCGCTGCGCGATCGCCAGCCCGATACCGCGTGAGGCGCCGGTGACGATCGCCGTCCGGCCGTCGAGGCTCATCAGCTGAGGCGCTCGAGCACGATCGCCATACCCTGCCCGCCGCCGACGCACATGGTCTCCAGGCCGAACTGCTTGTCCTCGAACTGCAGACCGTTGACGAGTGTGGTCATGATCCGCGCGCCGGTCGAGCCGAACGGGTGGCCGAGCGCGATCGCGCCGCCGTGCACGTTCAGCTTGTCCTCGTCGATCCCGAGCTCGCGCGCGGAGCCGATCACCTGGACCGCGAACGCCTCGTTGATCTCGACCAGGTCGATGTCGTTGATGCTCATCCCGGCCCGGGCCAGCGCCTGCTTCGAGGCCTCGACCGGCCCGAGGCCCATGATCTCCGGCGACAGACCGCTGACACCGGTCGACACGATTCGCGCCAGCGGCGTCAGGCCGAGTTCGCGCGCCTTGGTGTCGCTCATGATCACGACCGCCGCGGCGCCGTCGTTCAGCGGGCAGCAGTTGCCGGCCGTCACGGTGCCGTCGGGGCGGAACACCGGCTGCAGCTGGCTCACCTTCTCGAGCGTCGTCCCTGCCCGCGGGCCGTCGTCCTTGCTCACCACGGTCCCGTCCGGCAGCGTCACCGGCGTGATCTCGCGCTCGAAGAACCCGTTGTTGATCGCCTTCTCGGCCAGGTTCTGCGAGCGGACGCCGAAGACGTCCTGGTCCTCGCGGCTGATGCCACGCAGCGTCGCCACGTTCTCCGCGGTCTGGCCCATCGAGATGTAGATGTCCGGGATCAGCCCGTCCGCGCGCGGGTCGTGCCAGGTGTCGTTGGTCTCGGCGTACTTCTCGGTCCGCGCGACCGCGTCGGTGAAGAGCGGGTTGAACGAGCTCGGGTCGCCGACACCGGCGGAGCCGAAGTTCTTGTACCGCGAGACGCACTCGACGCCGGCGCTGACGAAGATGTCGCCCTCGCCGGCCTTGATCGCGTGGTAGGCCATCCGCGCGGTCTGCGTCGACGACGCGCAGAACCGGTTGACCGTGGTCGCCGGCGTGTTGTCCCAGCCGAGCTGCACCGCGACCCGGCGCGCCATGTTGCCGCCGTGCTCGTCGTGCGGCTCCGCGCACCCGAGCGCCAGGTCCTCGATCTGGTCACCGGTCAGTCCTACCTTGCCGACCGCCGCCTGGATCATCTGGACGGCGAGGTCGTCCGGCCGGATCGAGGTCAGCGACCCCTTGTGCGCACGGCCGATCGGCGACCGGGCCGTGGACACGATGACTGCTTCAGGCACAGCAATTCCCTTCTACAGGCCGAGGTCGCGGCCGATCAGCTCTTTCATGATTTCGTTGCTTCCGGCCCAGATCTTGGTGACGCGGGCGTCGCGCCAGGCGCGCGCGACCCGGTACTCGTTCATGTAGCCGTAGCCGCCGTGCAGCTGGACGCAGGCGTCCAGGATCTCGTTCTGCACGTGGGCGCTCCACCACTTCGTCTTCGCCGCGTCCACCGCGGACAGCCGGTCCTCGTCGTGCGCGACGATCGCGTTGTCGACGTACGACTGGGTGACCTCGGCCTTGGTGACCAGCTCGGCGATCAGGAACTTGTTGTACTGGAACGAGCCGACCGGCTGGCCGAACGCCTTGCGCTGCTTCACGTAGTCGATCGTCTCGGCGAGGATCTGGGTGGCGTGCGCGATGTTCGACACCGCGGCGCCGATCCGCTCCTGCGCCAGCCGCTCCATCATGTGGATGAAGCCGCGGTCCAGCTCGCCGAGCACGTTGCCGTCGCCGACGAACAGGTCCTCGAAGAACAGCTCCGACGTACCGGACTCGGTCTGGCCGACCTTGTCGAGCTTGCGGCCGCGGGCGAACCCCTCCATACCCTCCTCGACTACGAACAGCGTGATGCCCTTCGCGCCCTTCTCCGGGGTCGTGCGGGCCGCGACGATCACCAGGTCGGCCATGTCGCCGTTGGTGATGAAGGTCTTCGAGCCGTTCAGCACCCAGCCGCCGTCGGCCTTCTTCGCGGTCGTCTTCAGCGCGGCCAGGTCCGAACCGCCGGACGGCTCGGTCATCCCGATCGCGGCGACGTACTCACCGGCGCAGAACTTCGGCAGCCAGCGCTGCTTCTGCTCCTCGGTCCCGAGATCCACGAAGTACGGCGCGGCGCAGTCGTAGTGGATGCCGAAGCAGCTCGACAGCGACGCGGAGACCTTCGACACCTCCTCGGCGAACACGGCGTTGAACCGGTAGTCGCCGACGCTCGAGCCGCCGTACTCCTCCGGCACGTCGAGCCCGAGGAAGCCCTGCTTCCCGGCCTCCAGCCAGGCGGCGCGATCGATCGTCTTCTCTTCGAGGAACTGCTCCATCCGCGGCACCAGCGAGCGGTCGCAGTACTCCTTGGCGCTGGCGCGGAACGCGTGGTGGTCCTCGCCGAAGATGACGCGCTCCATGGGGCCTCCCCGAGGATTTGAGACAAATGGCTAAGCGCTTGCTTAGCTTCACGCGTTCGGTGCAAGGTGTCAACGTGTCCGCAGTCACCGATCCCCTGGTGTGGGAGCACGTCCAGCCGGCCGCGGCGCGCCGGCTGCTGACCGGCGCCGTCGACGCCTTCGCCGAGCGCGGCTACCAGGCCACCACCACCCGCGACATCGCCTCGCGCGCCGGGATGAGCCCCGCCGCGCTGTACGTGCACTACCCGTCGAAGGAGCGCCTGCTCTTCGAGATCAGCCTCTACGGTCACAACGCAGCCCTCGACGTACTGCGCTCCGCCGACACCGGCTCCGCGCCCGCGGACCGGCTCCGCTCGCTCGTCGCCGCCTTCACCGCCTGGCACGCGGAGCATCACACGATCGCGCGCGTGGTCCAGTACGAGTTGGCCGCCCTGTCACCCGAGCACCTGGCCGAGGTCGCGACGATCCGCCGGGCGATCTCCGCCCAGATCGAGCAGGTTCTCGCCGACGGCGTCGCCGCGGGCGAGTTCACGGTGCCCGACCTGCCCGGCACCACCCTCGCCGTGCTCTCGCTGTCCATCGACGTCGCCCGGTGGTACACCCCGCACCGCGGCGACCCGGCCGCGCTCGGCAAGCTCTACGCGGACCTCGCCCATCGCATGGTCCAGGCATAGCAAAGACCCCGCGCCGAGGGCGGGTTCACGCGGTCCTCGCAACACCTCGAGTTGAGGAGTTGCGGGGACCGTGTCGTTGTCGGAGGAGTTGGGGTGTCTGCTGAGGCTGGTT
>NZ_JBFAJQ010000015.1:0-229745 GCF_040655315.1 Kribbella sp. NPDC050459
TCACCGCCCACAACTCATCAGAAATCACACCCGAACGCAGCACCGAACAAGCATCAACCACCCAACCCCGACGATTTAGCAGACACGCCCTAGTCCGATGAACGCGTAGAAGACGCCGGTTCCGCGCGCATTCGCGGACCAGGTGGATCGTGCCGGGCGTGGAAAGGTTCGCCCGCCGGTCTCGTCTGCCGCCGCAAAGATGCGGCGCCGTCCGATGATCACGGCAAGCACAGAGGCCACGGTGATCCCCGGAGCCCACCAGCCGGCGTAGTCCTCGATCATCGATCCCCCCTTGCCCCGGATGATCGCCGAGACTGCTCCTAGGAGGATTGCTGTAGCGACTATCAGGACGAACCACGAGATCAACAGCGCGATTGGCATCGCGACTATCCGCCGGAACGCCGCCGCGACTTGTTCGTTGTGCGTCGACCTGCGAATGGCGGTCATGACATCTCCGAACGACACCTTCGCCAACTCCGCCTCCACCGTTATGCCAAAACCTGTCGATCTGACGCAGAGATCCTGTCCGCTCACGCGGCCAGACGATCCTCGCATGGGCTCGGAGGATGTGGAGAGGATTCGACCTCGGTTCCGCCGACGCCGTGGGCGAGTTGTGCGAGCTGCGCGATGGCTGTCCGGCTGGTGTGACTTGGTCACCTGCGGGCAATCGGTGGTGCTCAGTGGGAGCACAGGCTGGCGCCGTTGGTGTGGTAGGTGAGAGTGCCGAAGTCGGAGGAGAGGGTCGCGGACACCCAGGCGGTGCTCGACGAGTTCGCAAGGCGGACCGTACGGGTCCAGGCGCTGGTCCCGCCGGTGCCGGTGTAGACGTAGTTGGAGGCGCCGGCGGAGCGGCCCTCGGAGGACACGAACTGCTCGACGGTCACGTGCCTCGAGTACCTGCCACCCCACAACACGACGCGGGCCCAGTTACCGAAGCAGCCCGAGGACCAGCGGAGCTGCAGTTCGCCGATCTGCTTGCCTGCAGTGGAGCCGCAGGAGCCGTAGATGGGTGCGGTCTTGACGGTGATGTTATTCGAGCAGGTGGCGGGGTCGCCGTCGCCGCCCCAGTCGGAGGCGTGCGCCGCAGAGCTGGGGTGGTTGCCGGCCAGTCTGGCGGCGATCGGCGACAGCGTAGCGGACGCTTCGCGAAGCAGCTCCCGCAGCGCCGCGATGTTCGTGAGCCCTTCGGCCTTGAGGGTCAGTGGCAGGATCCGGCTGCGCGCAGAGCCTCACGCCAGATATCTGTCGATGCAGTGCCCGCGGGCGAGGCTGTTACGTCGCAGTTGCCGCAGCGCGTTGTCCGCACGCCTAGACCGTCGCTCCGCGCCCCGTGCGAGGTGCTTGTACGACGAGTCGCTCAGGTCTCTGGGCTGTCTGAAAGGTTTGGTCTGCCGCGAACTGTCGCTTTGGTGCCCGTCGCATCAAGACTCACCGTTTTACTCACTGGAATGAACGACAGATGTTGGGTGACAGCACCGTACTGTGGGAACTCTCCGTTGGAGAGTGACCAGGTCAACGCCAACTCTTGCCCATCGACACGAACCGACGAGAAGTCCGGCCCGGTAAAGCGGTGGTTAGGGGTTCGAGTCCCCTCACCGGCTCTCTGACCTGGACATATAACCCGGAAGTGACGAACTTCCGGGGCCCAACTCACTCTTTACTCATACTTTTGCCTCCGGGGACCGCCGAGATCTGCCGTTACATCTCAGGCCCGGCCGAAGCTTCGCGATCCTTCTCATGGATGTGCCTGAGCGCGTCCTCCAGGTGCTGCGCGGCGCCGGGGTTCCGGCGTCGGCGTGCGTTGCGGAGTGCTTTCTGAACGTTGTGGGTGTCTCGGAACCCACCCTTGCTGTCCGGGAAGATCGGCGCATCCAGCGGAGTGCCCGGTGTCCATCTGGCCAGCACGCTGTACGCGGTACCGAAATGACGTGTCGTGCCGGATTGTCCTCAAGAGGTACGACGTCGGCGGCGGAGGACGATCAGGATGAGGGCGAGGAGGGCGACGGCCGCGGCCGCGAGGGTGGCCGAGAGGCGGAGGGAGGAGCCGTTGGCCGCAGTCGTGGTGGTAGCCGGGGGCGCGGTGGGCTGGTTGAGAGATGCCTTCGCCTTGACGCGTTTCAGCGTGACGTCGTTGCCGTCGCCGCCCTTGTAGGTGAGTTGGTAGCCCGTGACCCGGGTGCCTTCGGGGAGGTTGGTGAAGGCGCCGGTGATCGGGTCGGTGCCGTCGTTGGCGATCAGCAGGGTTTCGTTGGTGAGCTTGGTTCGCGGGGTGACGTCGAGCTGTCCGGCCAGCGATACCCGGCCGAACACGCGGACCGGCGTACCGTCCGCTCGGGTGGACAGTCGACCGTCGGGAGTCTGCTCGAAATCGCCCTTGACGGTGAATGCCCCGCCGGCGGTGCCGACATTGACCAGCCGGCTGCCCTGGAAGGTGCCGAAGAGCTTGGACTGACGGCTCAAGGTGAGTACCGCGCGATCGCCGTACCGGACTGTGGAGCCGGAGGCCTGGCTGAGGTTTCGGAGGGTCTGGTTGCCCGCCTTGGTAAGGTCCAGCATGGCGCCGGACTTGGTGAGCGTAACGGCGCTGCTGGCCGCCAGGCTGCCGCCGGTGAGCGCCAGAACTCCGCGCGAGATCGTGGTGGTGCCGGTGTAGGTCAGTGTCCCGGCGAGGCGAGTCGTCGCCGCGCCGGCCTGGGTCAGTGAACCGGTCCCGCTGATCTTCGACAGCGTGATCGCCTTGTCGGCGTTGCGAACCACCAGCGAACCCTCGTTGACGACCCGGAACAACGCGGCCTTCGTCAACAGGCTGCCGTCACCTCCGGGCCGTCCGCTTCCGAGGCGAAGCGTCGCACCCTTTTCGATCGTCGTCGAGCCGTCGTAGTACTGGTCGGCGGCGAACGTCACATCGTTGCCACGGACCCCCTTGATCACGACGTCACCGGCGCCGGGCGATTTCAGTGTGTCGTGAAACACGCCGCCACCGATCGGGGCGCCGAGCGTGACCGGCCCGTCGTAGGCGAAGGTGAGTTTGGAGCGGGATCGCGCGGCCAGCAGGTTGATGTAGACGGTGTCCGCGGTGCCGGGCATGAAGATGTTGTTCGTGCTGCCGTCACCCCACTGCACGTTGGCGCCCTTGATGTTGGTGCCGCGCTTGTTCAGGTTGTGCGGGATCTTCCGCCAGTTGATCGCGGGGTCGCTCAGTGACGGGTTGCTGTCGCCGCCACGGTCGGAGTAGCTGTACTGGCCGGTCAGGATCACTTTGCTGCCGGGGCGGGTCTGGACGTTGATGTCGCTGCCGTACTCGCGTTGGTAGAAGTTCTGCCGAATGGTGACGGTCTGGTCCAGCGGGGTGTCGATCGTCCAGGTGCCTTGGTTGAGGATGGCGCGGGCGTTCGGCAGCGCGACCGTGGTCTCCGGTTTGCCGGCGGACGCCTGGGTACCGTTGTCGATCACGCCCGAGAACGGGTTGGTACCTGCCAGATCGAGGGTGCCCCAGAGGAACCGTGGCTGGCTGATCAGCCCGGAGCCGCTGATCGTGCCGAGGTTGAAGGACCGGGTCAGCGCCAACCGCAGGGTGCCGTTCACCTCGATGTTGTCCTGGTTGAGCTGGTAGCCGGGCGTGCCGTACGGGAATCTGCCGATCAGCCCGGTGCCGCCGCCGTTGCCGTACTGCAGGGTCGCACCCTGGTCCACGACGATCGCCGGCGGGTCGGGGCGCGTGACCACGACGTACGGATGGTTGCCGCCGAGGATCCGGACCACCTGCCGTTGCCTTGCCTTGGGCAACGAGAAGTCGCTGTCCTTGGTGAGGATCAAGGTGCCGCTGCCCGCGATCCGCAGCGTTCCTTCGCCGCCGATCACCCCGTCGTACGTCGTGGTGCCGGCGGGCGTGTTCACCACCGCGTCACCTGTCAAGGTGACGTTTCGGTTCGCCAGGATGTCGGGCGTGATGTCGCCCTTCCCGGCCGCGACCGCCGGCACCGGGCACAGCCCCACAACGACGAGCACCACCAAAGCCCCGATCAGGCGTCCCACATCGTCCTCCTCGAATCCGGCGCCCACCCTAGTGAGCTCCGGGTCAGCCTGCTGGCCGACCCGGAGCTCACGGGGAGGGGTCAGGACGGGTCGCCGTACAGCAGACCGCGTCCGTTGGTGCCGATGTAGACGCGGCCGTAGGCGTCGGGGTCACCGGTGATGACGCCAGGTCCGCCGATGCTGCCCCACTGGTGCGCGTCGTCGTTGATGCGGACCCAGGTGGCGCCCTTGTCGGTGGAGCGGAAGACTCCGGTGACGTTCTGGACAGTGCCGATCAGGTACAGGGCCTGGTACGTCGTGCCTGGCGCGGCCTTGCCGAAGCCGAGGGCGGAGTCGGCGGACTGCACCGAGACGAGCGCGGTGAAGCTGCGGCCCCCGTCGGTGGAGTGCAGCAGGCCCCTGCCGCCGCCGGAGATCCACAGGTCTCCTGCGACGCCGGGAACGGCAGTGAGCCGGCCGGCAGGCAGTTTGCCTGCGCGGGCGGTGAAGGTTGCGCCGCCATCGGTGCTGGCGTAGAGCGTGCCACCCGTGAGTGAGTAGAAGGTGCTGGCCGAGGAGCGGTCGGCGACAACCACGGCGTCAGTGCCCAGGCCGCTGACCTTCGACCAGCTCGCTCCCTTGTCTGTCGAGCGGTACGGCGTTTGGCCGGCCTCGGTCCATACGATGGTGGAGCCGTCCGCCGCGAGCGCGACACGGCCGCTGTTCGCGTTGCCCACCGGCTCTGCCGTGAAGCCGTTCCAGCTGCTGCCGCCGTCGGTGGAGTAGGCGCCGTCCTGCGCGCCGCCAGTGCCGACGCGGACCATCACCGCGGGGGCCGACTGGGCGAAATCGATGTCGGTGCTGCTGCTCATCAGCGGGTTCTTCAGCCGTCCGGCGGGCACCTCGGTCAGGGAGTCGTGGCGGAAGCCGCCTTGGTCGCCCATGGAGGTGATGACGGTGGCGCCGCCGGGAGGGGCGATCGTGTCCGCCAGCGAGGTCTCTTCCAGCCCCCGGGCGCCGGCGATCCAGTGGCTGGTCCCGCCGCTGTCGGAGGCGGTCGCGTCCTTGCTGCGCCAGATACCGTTGCCGGTGCCGTACAGCACATGCCCGGAGTCGAAAGGATCGATGGCCAGCGCGGTCATCCAGTGCCCGATGCCGGTACCGATGTACGGAGCGGCGGAGGCGTCCCGCACCGACTTGTCGGCCAGCGCCTGCCAGGTTGTACCGCCGTCGGTGGTCCGGTAGACCTCGTCCTGCGGCCACCAGCGGTCGAGGGTGGTGACCATCACCGTGGACGGCTTCTGCGGGTCGACGGCCAGACCGGAGAACCCGTAATTGCCCTGGGACGGGGAGATGTTCTTCCATACGCCGCCGGACGGCGTGTACTTCCACACCGAGCCCGCGGTCACGTCGTTGGGGCCGATGTCGTTGCTGTACGTCAGGTACAGCGAGCCGTCACCGGAGACCACACCGTGCTGCGGCATCTGGCCAGTCGGCCGGCCGGAAACGGCCTGCCAGCTGTTGCCGCCGTCGGTGGAGCGGTACAGGGAGGTGGACTTGTCGTTGACCCCGACGTAGACCGTGTTGCTGCCGGCCGCGCCGTACGTCACGAAGGAGATGCCCGCGCCGCTGCCCGCTCCATCCTTGACGGGGAACGAGGAAACCTGACTCCAGGTGACGCCGTAGTCGGTGCTGCGCCACAGGCCGTTCTTGCGGGTGCCCAGCAGCAGGGTGCCGTGGTTCGCGGGGTCGATCACGAGCCGTTCACCCGCCCCGCGGCCGGGCTCGTTGCTGCCCAGCTTGAAGGGCAGATTGGTGCGTTGGAAGCTGCGGCCCCGGTCGGTGGAGCGCAGGATCGCGCCGTTTCCGGCCCAGTCGTTGGTGTAGGTGCCGGCCGCGAGGTAGAGCCGGTCGGGGTCGACGGGGTCGGTGGCCACCGCATCGATGCCCAGCAGGTTCCAGTCCTGCTCGCCGGCCCAGTCGGTCAGCGGGATCCACTGCTCGGCCGCGGTGTCCCAGCGGTAGGCCCCGCCCATGTCGGTGCGCGCGTACAGCAGGCCCTTCTCGCGCGAGTTGAACACCAGCCCGGTGACGTAACCGCCGCCCACGACCTGGGCGTTCTTCCACACGTACGGTCCGGCCGCGGCCGTCGTCGGAGTGCTGCCGGGCCCGGACGGCTGGATCTCGGCCAGCTTCACCAGCTTCCACTGCTGGTTGGTGCTGCCCCTGCTGGGATACTGGATGATCGGCGCACCCGCTGCCGTGGAGCCGCCGGAGACGTCCAGGACCTGGCCGCTCCTGCGGGAGGTGAAAGTGACGACGTCGGAACCGCTCACCTCGTCGATCCGCCACTCCTGGGAAGTGGACGAGCTGTCGGTCTGCTGCTCGGCGGCGGCCGCCTGGGAGGCCGAACTGCCCGCTATGCCAAGCACTTTGCCGCTGTTGCGGTTCACCAGCTCGTAGTAGCCGTCGCCCGTGGGTCTCAACTTCCACTGCTGGTTGGCGGTATTCTGGTCGGTCCACTGCTGGATGCGGGCGCCGTCGGCGGTGGAGAAGCCGTTGACGTCCATCACCTTGCCACTGCGTACGGAAAACAGCCGGTAGTAGGCGTTGCCGTCGATCGTCGCGGCCTGCGAGTCCGACTGAGCGAACAGGAGGCACGGTACGACGATGGCGGGCACGCCGAGCAGCACGCCGGCGGCGGTCCAGCGGCCGCGGTGACGCCCGCGGCGCGTGGGGTTGTCCATGGGGGGATGTACTCCTTGCGTGTCATTCACCGGAGGAAGACGGATCCAGGCAGCGGGGCGGCCTGATCTGCCCCCTAGTGGTCACAGACACGGCAAAGGTTGCCGCCGGCCAGGATCTTTTTCGCTTCCGGCGGTGCGGGACCGTCCTCACCGGGTGGGGGCGAACCCTCCCCAGACGGCGAAGGAACGGCCTGAGCTCTGTGCGTGGACGTGGTAGCCGTCGCGCTTGACCTCGCGGACGCCGGTGGCGTGGTTGTACTGGACGGCGAACTCATGCTGTCCGGCCGGGACCGTGCGGCCCGGCTTGAGGACCCAGCGGTAGAGCAGCTCACCGCCGGACTCCTGAACGGTGACGGTGAAGTCGTCATTCGGCAGGGTCTGCCAGTTGCCGGTGCTTCGCACGCCGCCGGTCTGGGCGATGCGCACTTCCACGCTGAGTGAGGTGAGCGAGTTGATGGTCTGGAGCGTCAGGTTGCTCTGGGCCCAGTAGATGCTGCTGTGCACGTCCAGCGAGCCTTCGGACCACAACGGCCCGTCCTTGACCTGGCTGTCGGCTGGCGGAGTCGGGTGCGCGGTGCCCGACGTGGTGGCGGGGGCCCGACCGGTAGTGGTGGTGTGGGTTGATGGCGTCGGAGCTGACGTGACGGTCGGGGACGGGACTGTCCGGGACGGGACTGTGTGAGTGGGGGCGGTGGCTGGCGGCGTCGGAGTTCCGCCCATGGCGGCGACAGCGACGGCGATACCACCGGTCGCCACAGTGGCGGCGGTGATCAGACCGACGATTGCCGCCCGGGGCCATGACCTCGCGATCGAAGGTGTGCGGTGCCGGACGCTGGGGTCGGCCGCGCCGCGCTCCACGCGCGCCAGAATCCTTGCGCGGTTGGGCTCGTGAGCCTCGGCGGCCTCTCGCAGCCGTCGGCTGATCTCCTCGTTCACCGGTTCCTCCTTCCTGCCGCCAGTTCGCCGACCGCTTCCGCGCCGAGTAACGACTCCAGTTCGGCCATTCCCTTCGAGGTCTGGCTTTTCACCGTACCGACCGAGATGCCCAGCGCAGCGGCGGTTTCCTTCTCCGACAGGTCGAAGGCATGGCGCAGGACCACGCAGGCCCGCTTGCGGAACGGCAGCCGGTTGAGCGCAGCCCGGACGTCTACCACACCCGCAACGTCCGGCCCGTCCACCGGCTCCGTACCGCGGGACCAGAACAGCGCTACCCGCCGCCGCTCGCGGACCCTGCTCCGGATCCATTCCCGTGCCAGATTGGCCACCACGCCGCGGGCGTAAGCGACCGGATGTTGCGCTGCCCGCAGCCGGTCCCAGCGATGCCACAGAGCGGCCAGCGCATCGGCGGCGAGGTCGTCGGCCACCTCCTTCTCGCCGGTCAGGAGGTGGGCGAGACGCGCCAGTTCGGCGTAGTGGCGTTCGAAGAAGTCGTGGAACTCCGCGGACGCGTCGTCGACCAGCATCTCCCGCGGTTACCCTCTCCTTGCAATGTTCGCGTTAACAATCAGGCCGAGCGTAACGGTCAATGCCGGGCGAACTGGACTCGGGTCGGCTGCGCGATGTCCGGTTCGAGGGCGATCCCGTTGATGGTCACCCGCTCACCGTAGATATCGGTGATCCTGATCGCTGTCCCGCATCCGTTGCCCTCGGGTGCGAGGAAGTAGTTGTAGTCGGTGCGGTGCAGCTTTCGCCAGCCTTCGGCGGTCCGGACCTCGAGCACGGCCACCGGGTTGCGGTGGCCGATCACCTGGATGCCGCACCACCACTGACTGGACCCGGTCTTGTACCGGATCGAGAGAGTGCCGGACGCGGCGGGGCTGAGCAGCGTCCAGGTCATCGGGAGCCTGCCCACGGAGAGGTTGGCGAGTCTGGCGAACGCCTGTTGGCTGAGGTCGAGTTGCCCGGGTGCGCAGGGCAAGGGGCACTCGTTGACAATCCGCACCGTGACGGAAGCCCCATTGGCGGCGCGGACCAGCACGTAGGCTCCGCATGCCTTGGCCGACTCATAATCCGTGTGGTTCATCGCCGCGATCATGAGGTCGCCGGACGGGCCGTAGAGGCAGGCACCATTCCCGTCACCCGCCTCGTAGGCGGTCGCGACGCCCCGGTAACGAATGCCGGGCTTGATCCGCCCGGCCAGAGGCGCTGTCGACGCCGCGGATTCGGGGTGCGGGGTGCTGGAAGGCGAGCGCGGGCTGTTGGCAGGCGTGCGCGGCCTGCGGGCGGCCGACGGCGTCGGTGCCATCGTGGCGAGGGCCGCTGCGGTCGGTGAGCCGGAATCGGGCGGGACGCTCGCCGGGGCATCCACAACGGACTCTTTGGCCGTACGCCGGGTATCAGCGCCGCCATCGATGAGGAGCGCCGCGGCCAAGCAGACCACAACGCCGACGGACACCAGAGCCACTGGAATGCCGATAACCCGCCACCGCTGGCGCAACGGCTCCGCCGCGCCATGCCTCGTTGTCCTCATGTCCATCCGTTCGGTAGATCCGGCCCACGTTCCACACCCCAGTTGCCGCCGAACCCCAAAAGGTTGCCAGCCGTATGAGCAGGGGTGCAGGTACTACCGGTCAGATGGCAGCGGCGGCGATGGGGGACCGGCTGGTGAAACGTGGGACCGCCGGGCCGGCGGATCGCCTAGGGTCGGTACATGCCCGAGTACGCTGGCTATCTGTACGCGCACTTCAAGCGCGAGTCCGTCGATGGTGAGCAGATCTATTTCGCCCTCAGCGAGGGTAACGACCCGCTGCGGTTCACGGATCTCAACGCTGGCAAGCCCGTGTTGTACTCCACCAGCGGGGAGTGCGGAGTCCGTGACCCGCACATCGTCCGTTCTCCGCAGGGTGATCGGTTCTACCTGGTCGCGACCGACCTGCGGCTCTATACGAGCCACGACTGGGATCGGCATCAGCGATGGGGCAGTCGCTCGATCATGGTCTGGGAGTCGACGGATCTGGTGAGCTGGGGACAGGGGCGACTCGTCGAGGTGGCCCCGCCGGAGGCGGGCAACACGTGGGCGCCGGAGGCGGTCTGGGATCCCGAGCAGGACGCGTACCTCGTGCACTGGTCCTCAACGCTGTACGACGACGCCGACCACGCAGGCGAGAGCTACAACCGGATCATGTACGCGACCACCCGCGACTTCCGCGAGTTCTCGGCGCCGCGGGTGTGGATCGACCGCGGGTGGCAGACGATCGACACGACGGTCATCGAGCAAGCGGGCGTCTACTACCGCTTCCTCAAGGACGAGCGCAGCCGCGGCGGCGACGCACCGCACGGCAAGTCCGTCTTCTCCGAGACCGCGACGTCGCTCACGGCCGCCGAGTGGAAGCCGTTGGCCGAGGGCATCGGCCTCGGTGCGATCAGCCAGGGTGAGGGACCGTCGGTGTACAAGTCGAACACCGAGGCGAAGTGGTACCTGTGGATCGACGAGTTCCGGCCGGATCGCCGGTACGTCCCGTTCGAAACCACCGACCTGGCCGGCGGCGCCTGGGTGCCCTCGACGGGTCACCGGCTGCCGGAGCACCCTTGTCACGGAGTCGTCCTACCGGTCACCGCCGAGGAGTACGACCGCCTCAGCACCACCTGGCCCTGAGCAGCGTCGCATCGTGCTGCCCTGTCACGACATGGGCGAGCGGGGGCTCCGGGAACGTGTTCTGCTCGGCTTGGGAGGGGGACCGGCGGAGTCGCGGATGACGACGTGGGTGCCGATGATCGTGTGCTGATTCATGGCGTACCGGTCGCGGTTGAGGGCGTGGCGTACGGCGGTTCGGCCGAGGTCCTCGTGGTCCACGTGGACCGTGGTGAGTTGTGGCGTGAGGTCCCTGGCCAGCGGGATGTCGTCGTATCCGACGACGGAAACGTCCTCGGGTACCCGGAGACCGGCTTCTCGCAGCGCGACCAGCACACCGCCGGCCACGACATCGGTCGCGGCGAAGATCGCGGTGAACCTGTGGCCCTGTGCCAGCAGATCGCGAGTCGCTTGGTAGCCGGACTCGCGGTCGAAGGTGATCGCGCGCGTGGGCTGCGCCGGTGTCGGGAGATCGTGTTCCTCGTGAGCGCGCTCGAACCCGCGGAGACGACCGTCGACGGTGCTGTGACCCGGTTGACCGGCGCGAAGGAAGACGATGTCGCGGTGGCCGAGGGAGATGAGGTAACTGGTGACGGCGTAGGCCCCGCCTTCGTTGTCGTACTCGACCACCGTGGCCGGCACGTCCGGGCCTAGCGGCGCGCGGCCGCAGAGCACGAGGCGGGAGCCGGACTTGTCCAGCGCCCGGGCGGTCTGAGTCATCCGCTCGATGTAGCTCCTGCTGTTGCTTCCGCCGCCGACCAGGACCACAGCTTCGGCCTGTTGCTCGCGCATGAGCTCGACGAGCTCGAGTTCACGTTCGGGGTCGCCGTGGGTTGTGCAGACCAGGCAGAGCCGGCCTTCGGCGGTTGCTTGCTGCTCGACGCCTTGACCGACGTACGCGAACGCGGGGCCGACCAGGTCGTGGACGATGAAGGCCACGGTCTTCGTGCCGCCGCCGCCCAGAGCTCGCGCCTGGGCGTTGATGACGTAGTCCAGTTCGCGCACGGCCTTCATGACTCGCGCGCGAGTCGCGGTCGAGACGGGATAGTTGCCGGCGAGCACCCGGGACACCGTGGTGGCGGACACGCCCGACGAAGCGGCGACGTCCTTGACGGTCGGACGGTCACCCGAGGTCGGTTGTCGTGCCACCGCGGCCCCCTTCTTCGAATGCTGGAATGGGTCAACGATAGGTCAGGCGACCCGGTCCAGATCGGTTGCCACGATGGCGTGGGCGAATGGGCGGCCGTCGAGGACGCGTTCGAGTTCGTCGATGATGCAGTCACCCATGCGGGCGAGTTCGTTGCCGTGTGAGCCCGCGATGTGCGGTGTCAGGAACGTGTTCGGGAGGTTCCAGAGCTCCGAGTCGGCCTGCAGCGGCTCAGGATCTGTCACGTCAAGTACGGCGTACAGGCGTCCGGCCTCGAGGTGTTCGATCAGCGCGTGGGTGTCGACGAGGCTGCCGCGCGCGGTGTTGATCAGGGTCGCTCCGTCCCGCATCAGTGCGAGTTGCGCGGCCCCGACGAGTCGGTCGGTTCGCGGGTTCGCGGGGGCGTGCACGGTGACGATGTCGCAGGTACGCAGCAACGTGTCCAGATCGACGAGCCGCACGCCGAGTTCGGCCGCGGCGCCGGCGTCGACGTACGGATCGAAGAGGTACACCTCGATGTCGAACGGGCGGAGAAGTTCGATGACGCGACGGCCGATCCGCGAGGCGCCGATCACTCCGACCCTGCGGCCGTAGTTACCCACTCCCGTCTGCACTTCGGCCAAGGTGAAATGTCTGTCGGAGTGGTAGCGGTCGCGCAGTCTGAAGACGTCCTTGCCCGCGAAGAGGATCGCCGCGAGCGTGTACTCGGCGACAGGTACGGCGTTGGCCGAGGCGGCCGAGGTGACGGCCAGGCCACGCTCCCAGCATTCCGCGGTGAGGAGCGTCTTGACCGAGCCTGCGGTGTGCAGGATCGCCCGCAGCCGTGGCGCCGCGTCGAGGACCGCGGTGGTGATCGGTGGGCATCCCCATCCGGTGATCAGGTACTCGGTCGAGGCCAGGGCGGCTTGGACGTCATCGGTGTCGAACCGCTCGGCGACGACCGTCTCGTCGACCCGGACGAGTCGCTGAAGGCGGTGCATCGAGCGTGGTGGGTACAGCTCGGGCAGATGGTGCGCACCGAGGGCGAAAAGTGCCGCGGGGCGATCAACCACGGCTCCTCCGTTCTAAGGATAGAAATCGTTACCTGTTCTACGTGGGTGGGTCTTCGGAGGAGCGTTATTTCAGGCTGCCCAGGGTGATACCGGAGCGCCAGTACCGCTGCATGGCCAGCATCAGGGCGACGATCGGGATCAGCGAGACGATCGCTCCGACGATGACCAGTCCGGTCAGGTCGACGGACTGGTCCACCTTGATGTTCAGCCAGGAGTAGAGGCCGAGCATGACGGTCCATTTCTGTTCGCCGCGGAGGAAGACCAGAGGTCCGAAGAACGAGTTCCAGGAGCCGACGAACCCGAGCAGGAAGATGGTCGCCGAGCCGGTGGTCATCAGCCGCGCTCCGATGGTCAGGAAGGCGCGGTACTCGCCGGCGCCGTCCACGCGGGCGGCCTCGAGCAGTTCCGGCGGGACGGCGCCTTCTGCGTAGACCTTCGCCAGGTAGACCGAGAACGCGCTGAAGAAGTGCGGCACGATGATCGCCCAGGGGGTGTCGACGATGTGCATCCGGGTGTACAGCAGGAACGACGGGATGGTCAGCAGCGCGCCAGGGATCAGGAAGGACGCGATGATGCAACTCATCAGGATGCCGCGGCCGCGGAACTGGTACATGGCCAGCGCGTATCCGCAGGCGACGCAGATGACGGTCATGCCGACCGTTCCGACGACGCCGTAGAGGAGGGTGTTCGCCATCCAGCGCAAGAAGATGCTGTCGTTGTAGGTGAAGAGGTCCCGGACGTTGTCGAAGAGGTGGAAGTCCGCGAACCAGAGGCCGTTGGTGGTGTAGAGGTCACGCTGGTTCTTCGTCGCGGAGACGATGAGGAACCACACCGGGGCGATGGAGTAGACGAGGAAGAGGATGAGGCCTGTCCAGACCAGGACCCTGGACAGCTTCGACGGATGGTGGCCGGCCGGCAGGTCGTCGTCGTACCGACGGCCGGCGGTAGCAGTGGTTGTCATGCGGGAGCCTTGTTGGTGAGTTTGTAGAAGATCGCCGAGATCAGGCCGACGACGAGTGCGAGGACGATGGACAGGGCCGCTGCGTAGTTGAAGTCGCCGACGGCGAAGGCCTGGTTGTAGATGGTCATGATCGGGGTGAAGTCCTTGTTCACGGTCTCCGGTGTCATCGAGCGGAACAGCAACGGCTCACTGAAGATCTGCAGGGTCCCGATGATGCCGAGAATGCTGACCAGTACCAGGGAGCGGCGTACGTACGGCACTTTGATCGACCAGGCGATGCGCCACTCGGACGCGCCGTCGACCCGGGCGCTGTCGAAGATGTCGCGGGGCACCGCCTGCAGGGCGCCGTACACGATCAGCATGTTGAAGCCGATGCTGCCCCACGCCATCAGGTTGCCGACCGAGACCCAGATCATCTCGCTGCTGTAGAAGTTCGCGTCGATCCCGAACAGCTTGAAGAACGGTGTGAGCGGGCCGACGTCGGGGCTGTAGAGGTAGATCCAGATCAGCGTCGCGACAATGCCCGGGCTCATGTAGGGCACGAGCATCGCGATCCGGAGCTTTCCGGCCGCGCGTCTGCGGACCGAGTCGAGCAGCAGCGCCAGAGTCAGGCTGGTGAGCTGGATCAGCGGGATGACCACGATCGCGAACAATGCGACCCGCCACAGGCTGCCCCAGAACTTCGCGTCGTGCAGTGCGCGGCCGAAGTTCTCGAGGCCGCTGAACGTGACGGTTTTGTCGCCGAAGCCGAGGCCGGAGCTCTTCGAGCTGTAGAGGCTCTTGCTCAGCGCCATCATCACCGGGACGACCGTGAAGACGACGAAACCGGCGAAGAACGGCGCTGTGAACGACGCGCCTTTGAGAGCGACGGTGCGGCGCCAGCGGCCGCGGGAGACACGGACGTCCCCGGCCCGCTGGGCGGGCGGCTCGGTCAGCGGTTTCGGCTTCAGATCCAGGGACATCCGTCCTCCTCGTGCTCGGTCGTCGTGCTCAGTTGGTGACGCTGATGCCCTTGGCCTTCAGGTCGTCGACGGTGAACTTCTGCATGTTCTCGAGGAGTTGGCCGAAGGTGATCTTCTTGGTGACCGCCTGTGCCCACTGGTCCTGCAGTTCCTTGAAGACGCCGGTGTAGTTGGGTCCGACCAGCCAGTTGTCCACACCGGACTCGGAGGCCTTGCTGATCACGGCCTTGGCCTGTGAGCGGTGGCTGCCGAACAGCTTCTGCGGAACGGCGGCGTCGATCCACGGCGACGGATCGGGCATCGCACCCGGCCAGGCGTAGGACCCGGTGGCCTTGTCGTAGGTGGCGTCGATGCCGTCCTTGCTGGTGTTCATCCAGATGCCTACCTCGGTCGCCTCCTTGGGGTGCTGGCATCCCTTCGGGACGAGCATCGCGTTGCCGTGCGCGGGGGTCGCGAACTTGGTGGCGCCGGCGAACTGCGGCAGGTCGATCGGCTCCCAGTTGCCGATGGTCTTCTTGAAGTGGAGTTCGTAATTGGTCAGCTGCCACGTGGAGGTCGGCAGCGAGACCATCTTGCCCTCGTCGAAGTACGCGATCAGGGCGGGCCGGTCCTGGTAGGTCTGGTTGGCGACGAGACCGTTGTCCACCAGTTGCTGGAGAATGTTGGCGGCGGCAACGGACTCGCGCGACAGGAAGTCGACCTTCCAGGAGTCGTTCTGCACCGAGTACCAGGTCCCGCCGGCCTGGGTGATGAGGTTGACCAGTGTGCTCGGGTCTTCTCCGGCCAGGTTCATCACCTGGACGCCGTGCGGCTTGAGTGCCTTGCCGGCGGCGATCACCTCGTCCCAAGTCTTCGGCACCGGTACGCCGTACTTGTCGTAGACGGCGCGGTTGATCACCATGAACGTCGGCCCGGTACCGGTCGGGATGCCGTAGTACTTGCCCTGGACCTGTGCTCCCACCAGTGACGCAGGCTTGAACTTGCTCTCCGCGGGCTTCATGTAGTCGGTCACATCGGAGAGCAGGCCCTCCGACAGTAGAGCCGGTACGTCTCCGAAGTTCTGCATCAGGCAGGGGATCTTGCTGCCGGCCGCGGCAGCGTTGCGCAGACCGGTCGCGGTGGTGGGAAGGTCCGCTTGCTTGACGAACTTGACCTTGATGTCGGTGTGGGTGGCGTTGAACTTGTCCACCACCGGCTGCGCCGGGGCCCAGGCCCAGTACTCGATCTCGACCGGGCCGGAGGCGGGGTTCGTGTCGCTGCTGCAGGCGACCGTGGCGGCGGCCAGGCAGAGGGCGAGGCCGCTCAGCGTGACGCGACGACGGGTTCTGGGCATGCGAGATCTCCAGGGGTTAGAAGTTCTGCGAAGTGGCGGCGAGTCGTCATAGTTAACGATTTCTATGGACCGTAGGAGCAGAATGTGCCTAGCGTCAAGACCTTGCGGGGTTGCTGTCTGGTCTGGAGAGTGCATAGCGTAGAAACCGTTAACTATGACCGGTGCGCGACCACTACCTGCTGCGCGGCGGTTCTGCTCGTCACCGAACTCCTCCCGTGACCCACCGCCTCAGGGAAGAAGGTGCTCTTCGTGAGTCCACATCCGCCTGCCTCAGGCACTGCCCGACGATTGCCTGCGTTCGCCGCGGCACTCCTGCTCATCACCGGACTTCTGGCCACTGCAGCAGCCCGGCCGGCCGCCGCCAGCGATCTCGGTACCTGTGCGGTCACGTTCCAGTCCACCGTCAGCGAGCAGGGTTTCGTCCATCCCGGCGTCGGCCTGACCGAACCGCTCCTGGAGAACACCCGCCGGCAGATCGGCGCAGGCGCCGAACCCTGGACCTCGTCGTTCCATGCCATGCAGAAGTCGTCAGCGGCCGGGACCAGCGTGACGTCGTCCAACCGGAGCAGTGCCGATCCGACCAAGCCCGCGTCCGACGCATTCGACAGCCAAGGCTTCAACGGCCGCTTCATCGCCGATGGTCTGAAGTCCTATACACAGGCTGTGCTGTACGTGCTCACCGGTGAGGAGGTCTACCGCAAGAACGCGCTCGACATCATCCGCATCTGGGAGCAGATGGACCCGGCGAAGTACAAGTACTTCACCGACTCGCACATCCATACCGGCGTCCCACTGAACCGGATGGTCTCCGCCGCCGAGCTGCTGCGCTACACCTCGTGCGCCGACGAGGCTTACCCCTGGACCGACGCCGACACGCAGGCATTCACCGACAACCTGGTTGTCCCGGTCGTCGAGACCTTCCAGAACGACAACAACCACTTCATGAACCAGCACAGCTACCCGCTCATGGGCGCGATGGCCGGGGCGATCTTCATGAACGACACCGACCTCTACAAGCGATCGGTGGAATGGTTCACCGTCAACGCCACCGCGAAAGACCAGGGCTTCAACGGCTCGATCGCGCGGCTGTTCCGCTGGGTCGACCGCAACGACAAGACCGGCAAGCCGATCAAGGACCCGCATGTCCAGCACACCGAGATGGGTCGCGACCAGGCCCACGGCGGCGGCGACCTCACGAATGCCGCAATCATCTCCCGCATGCTTCTGGCCCAGGGGACCAAGGTCGATCCCGCCGCCGGCACTGTCTCCGCCGCCGCGAACGCAGTCGGGCCCTATGAGTTCCTCAACAACCGGATCCTCGCTGCTGCCGACCACTTCTGGCGATTCATGCTCGGCTACGACACCCCGTGGACTCCGATGGCCTACGCGATCTCGCCTGACGGCACGATCCGCGACACCTACAACCACATCGCCGACGGCTATCGCGGCCGGTACGTCACCGCGAGCTTCTGGGAGATCTATTACTACTACAGGTTCACGCTCGGCAAGGACGTCCAGGCGATCGCTCCCTACTTCGCCGAGGCCTACGCCAAACGCCCCGGACCGTTGTATTCCCGCGGCGGTGTGGTCGGCAACTACTGGGACGGCGTCGACGGCGGCGGTGACTCGTGGCTGTTCGCGCCCGCCGCGGCGGCCGGGGAGTCGACCCGGCCGCTGGGTGCCAACCCCAACATCTACGAGGTCGACGACCGCTACACGCACTTGGCAGGGACAGTCGACACCGGCGACGGCTACCTGCGCATGACCAACGGAGCGAAGATCGCCTACCTCAACGGCGCGACCAACCGCCCGAAGCTCGGGTTCCTCGTCCGCACCGAAGGCGACGCCGTGATGCACCTGCACACCGCCAGAAACGGCCGCAGCATGAGGACCGACTACCCCGTGATCGTGCCGGACACCGGCGGCCGATGGCGCTACATCACGACCGACGGACCCATGGACGACATCCTGTTCATCGAGGTCGAGGGCGCGACCGTCGACATCGATCACATCAACATCAACGCCGCAGCCGAACTCACCGGTCCGGTGTTCGCCGAGAACGCGGCTGATCGGATCGTCGGTTGGCTCGGCGCGGAGGTCAGCGCCAACCTCGCGGCGACCGCCGCGGATGGTACGACCTACACCGCGACCGGGCTCCCCAAGGGGGCCGCGGTCGACCCCACCACCGGCACCCTCACCTGGAAGCCGGCCCGGGCCGGCTCCTGGACGGTCACCGTCGCCGCGGACGACGGCACCAACATGGCCGCCCACCGAGTCACCCTGACCGCAGCCGACGACCGCTCGAGCGCCCTGGCACGCGCGAAAGACGGGTACGAGAACCAGATCGTGTACGAGTCGACGACCGCAGCCGCTTACCGCAACGCCGCCGGAGCAGCCGACGACCTGCGCAAGAGCGGATCCGACGCCGAGTACCTGGCCGCGCTGGCGCAAGTAGTCGCGGCCGTCGACGGACTGCGGCCGCTGTCGCCGAAGACCGCCCTGGACGGCAGCCTCGACTACCCGGGGCTCGTCGCCTCCTCCACTACGGGCGATCGCATCGTCAACATGGTCGACGGCGATGAACAGACCGGCACCGTATACCCGCAGGCCGTCAACCTGTCGCATACCTTCGACTTCGGCCCCGACTTCAGAGTCTCCGCCACCAAGTTCGGCTTCCAGAGCAACATCTTCGCCGATCGACTCGCCAACTCGGCTGTCTTCGGCTCCAACGACGGCATCACCTGGATCCGCCTCACGCCCGGAGCAACGGCGTTCACTCAGGACTACAACACCCTGGACGTCGCCAAGGATCTCCAGGACGACCAGTTCCGATACCTCAAGGTCCAGATGATCAAACAGTTGCCGGACGTCCTTTACGGGATCGTGCGAGGTGTGTTCGAGCTGACCGAGTTCCACATCTACGGCGAACGGCACGAGATCGGCAACCTGGTGAAGTCGACCTCGATCACCTCCGCACAGGCCATCGCGGGCAAGATCATGACGGGCGACACCGTCGACGTATCGGTCACCGCGAAGAAGCCGCTCCAACAGGTCACCGTCACCGTCCAAGGCCTGTCGGCGAAGGCGAACTCGGCGGACGGCATCAACTGGACCGCCGCAATCAAACTCGACAACGTGTCACCGGGCAACATCCAGGTCGCGGTCGACTACCTCGACACCGACGGCAAGGGCGGACCGACCATGTACGGAACCACCGACGGATCGAAGCTCTACATCGCCGGCGACCCCGCACACTTCATCGACGTGGCCAAGATGGCTACCGTCACCGCGTCCGACAAACAGTGGCCGGGCAGCGGACTGAGTGCCGACGAAGTCGGTTACCTGCTCTTCGACCGCAACGCCGACACCTACAGCGACCTGAACAGCGGAACAGGCGCGTACTACGTGCTCGACTTCGGCGCGCACACAACCGTCCACCCGGAGGAAGTGCTGTTCCTTCCGCGGGCCAGCCATCCGCAGCGGGCAAACGGCACTGTCGTGCAGGGATCGAACGACGGTCAGGCCTGGACCGACCTCAGCAAGCCTCTGACCGGAGCAGTCGCGAACACCTGGAGCGAGCAGCAGGCCTCCGGCGAGAACCACTACCGGTATCTGCGCATCTACAACGCCACGAACTGGTTCGGCAACTTGTCCGAGGTCGAGCTCTACGGCGACGGCAAGTCCGAGGCCTGACGCGGACCGAGCCCCGGCAGGCATCGCGTCGTGAGCGGAAGCACTGCGAGCGATCAGCCGGTCGGGGCCTCGAGGCCCAGTGCGGCGAGTAGTTCGTTCGGGCGATCGAGGGGGACGATGTGGCCGCAGTCCGCGATCAGGTGGCCGCGCCGGTTCGGCTCGGTAGTCGCGCTGGCGGCACCGCGCGACACCTTGTCGTTCTGGTCCCAGGCGGCCGGGTTCGGACTGGACGGGCCGGTGACCTCGACGGTGATCGGCGAGGTCCTGGACTACTTCAAGGCGGCCGGCTGTACGACGGCCAAGCTGAACATCGCGCCAAGTCTCCTCCCACCGGACTGGGACGAGATCGCGATGTCGTGCGGAATCACCACCGGCCCGACCGACATCCAGGTCGTGCGCCGCGCCGGGCCTGACGGCGTACGCCGCCTGGGACGGTGACACGATGGTCGGCACCGCCTCGCTGCACGTCGTCGACGGCGTCGGCCGGCTGCGCAGCGGCGCGACCCGGCCGGAGTACCGGGGGCGGGGCACCCAGTCCGCGCTGCTCACCCGGTCAGATGGCGGGGGCCCGCTCCGGGATGGGTGCAGCTGAGTCCATGGCGTGGTACGGCGCCCAGGCCGGCTCCCGGAGGGCGGGGCAGTGTTCGGGGGTGGGGTGGATGGCGATGTCGATCATGCGGTCGAGTGCGTCTCGCGCGGCGGCAAGGTCCGTCATCGCGGTGGTGATGCGGTTGCGTTCGGCTGCCATGAGTTCGAAGGCCTCGGGTGATGCGTGGCCGGTCTCGATGCAGGGCATGAGTTGCACGATGGTCCGGCTGGGCAGGCCGGCGGTGAAGAGCTGCTGAATCAGCCGGACACGCTCAACAGCCGCCTGGGGGTAAGTCCGTTGGCCGCTGGGGGTGCGCTCCGAGGTGAGTAGTTCCTGCTCCTCGTAGTACCGCAGTGCTCTGGTGCTGACCCCGGCTCGACGTGCGAGCTCGCCGATGCGCATCGGCGTCCTCCCTCTGACTCTTCTCGCGTCCTGATCTGGATTTGACCTTGACGTCAACGTGAGGTTTTAGCGTAGCCGGTGCCGGGTGCTGCCCAGCGAACCGAGAGACCTACACAAGAAGCAGGGAAGATATGAACCTCACCGACCAGATCGCCCTCGTGACGGGAGCCAACCGCGGCATCGGGCGTCACTTCGTCCTCGAACTGCTCGAACGCGGGGCGAGCAAGGTGTACGCGACCGCTCGCCGTCCCGAGACGCTCGACTTCGACGATTCCCGGGTGGTGCCGCTGCGACTCGACCTGCTCGACCACGAGACCGTCGACGCGGCCGCGGCCGCCGCAAGGGATGTCAGCCTGCTCGTCAACAACGCCGGCATCACGACCGGCGCCACCCTCGTCACCGGCGACCTCGCCGAGATCCGTCGTGAGCTGGACACGCACTTCTGGGGCACGCTCGACGTGATCCGCGCGTTCAGTCCGGTCCTCGCCGCCAACGGCGGAGGTGCGATCGTAAACATCCTCTCGGCCCTGTCGTGGTTCGCCTACCCGGGTGCCGGAGCGTACGCGGCCGCCAAGGCCGCGGAGTGGAACATGACCAACGGCGTACGCCTCGAGCTCGCCGCTCAGGGCACCCTCGTCCAGGGAGTCCTGCTCGGTGCCGCGGACACGGACATGATGGCCGGGTACGACGGGCCGAAGATCGATCCGCGGGAGGTGCCACGTCGCTCGCTCGACGGCCTGGCGGCGGATTCGATCGAGGTCGTCGTCGACGACTGGACGGCAATGGTGAAGGCCGCACTCGCCGGCGACCCGGCCCTGTTCTACGCACAGCTCACCTAACTGCTCGGGTGCTCGGTCTCGGCAGGCGCAGGGCTGAACAGACATGTCGACGCCGGTTTCAATAGCTGCGCTGCGGTGCGAGCCTCTGATGCTCGCGCCGCACGGGGTGTGGACGTGCTCTGGTGGCTGGGGTTGCTGCGAGTTGGGCGGTTGCTGTCCATACCTGCTGGGCGAGGTGCTCGTCGTACGAGATTGGTGATGAGTGGGTCTTGGTGAAGCGGTCGTAATAGCCGGTTGGTGGCTCCGCGCTCGACTGCGAGCTCGACGACCGGCTCGGCGCCTTTGCGGGCCGGTAGGGCGAAGGCGGAGATCGCCGCGACCGTCCACCACAGCCCGAGAACATCATGCAGTTTTACGGAGCCGAGAATCGCGCCCCTGACCTTCCTGCCCATCCCAGGTCTTCGCGACGAAGGGGCATGCGGCGGCCCGGTGAGTATCTTTCAGTTGTTAACGTGTCCATCGACAGTTGAGGACGTGAAACGGTTCTCCTGATGGCGGTCGCAGGGGCCCGGTTGCCATCAACTCCCCGATGGTGCCGTTGGCGGGAATCCCTGTCAGGTAAGGGTTTTCCTCGATGGATCGACCACGGTCCGGCCGGTTGTTGTTACCGAACCGTGACGCCAAGATGTCCTGTCGATGACTTGACCGATCAGATTGTTAGCGCCAACATGTGAGCGCTAACAGCGCGGTTCGGGGGCCCGCTACGTGGGGACACCAATGCCGAAAGGGAAGAGTCTGTGAAGAAGAGGTTTGTCGCCGCTCTGAGTGGCGCCCTGCTTGTGCTCGGCCTCGCGGCGTGCGGGGGACAAGGAGCCGGCGGGACGACCGACACCGCCAGCCAGCAGCCCAAGGATCTGACCATCGGCGTGTCGATGCCGACGCAGACGTCGGAGCGCTGGATCGCCGACGGCAAGGCGGTGAAGGAGAAGCTCGAGGCGAAGGGATACAAGGTCGATCTGCAGTATGCGAACGACGACATCCCGACCCAGTCGCAGCAGGTCGACCAGATGATCACCCGGGGCGCGAACGTGCTGATCATCGCCGCGATCGACGGCACCGCGCTCAGCAGCCAGTTGCAGGCGGCGGCCGACAAGAAGATCCCGGTAGTCGCCTACGACCGGTTGATCCGCGGCAGCCAGAACGTGAACTTCTACGTCAGCTTCGACAACTACAAGGTCGGCGTCGCCCAGGCCAAGGCGCTCCTGCGGGGGCTCGGCCTGGAGAACAAGGACGGCTCGAAGGGCGCCAAGACCGGGCCGTTCAACATCGAGCTCTTCGCCGGCTCGCTGGACGACAACAACACCCACTTCTTCTTCAACGGCGCCATGGACACCCTGAAGCCGTACCTCGACGGCGGCCAACTGGTCGTCAAGTCGAAGCAGACCAAGATGGAGCAGGTCGCGATTCTGCGGTGGCAGCAGGAGGCTGCGCAGAAGCGAATGGACGACCTCCTCACCTCCAGCTACAACGACGGCAGCAAGGTCGACGGCGTGCTCTCGCCGTACGACGGCATCTCGCGCGGCATCATCACCGCGTTGCAGAACGTGGGCTACGGCACGGCGGCCAAGCCGATGCCGGTGATCAGTGGCCAGGATGCGGAGATCGCGTCGGTCAAGCTCATCAACACCGGTGTCCAGAGCTCCACGATCTTCAAGGACACCCGGCTCCTGGCCGACCAGGCCGTCAACGCGTCGGTGGCGTTCCTGGAGAAGAAGGAGCCGGAGGCCAACGACACCAAGTCGTACGACAACGGTGTGAAGGTCGTCCCGGCGTACCTGCTGCCGATCCAGACCGTCTTCAAGGGCGACATCCAGAAGGAACTCGTCGACTCCGGCTACTACACGGCCGCCGAGGTGGCCGCCGGTCAGGCCAAGTGACGGACGGCCGGGCCCGGCGACACGTTCAGCCGGGCCCGGCCGCTCGACTTCCACGGTCTGATCGCGAAGGAGGATGTATGAACGACGTGCTGCTCGAGATGCGCGGAATCACCAAGAGTTTCCCCGGTGTCAAGGCTCTCGAGGACGTCTCGCTCGCAGTACGGCGTGGGGAGATCCACGCGATCTGTGGAGAGAACGGCGCCGGCAAGTCGACTCTGATGAAGGTGCTGTCCGGCGTCTACCCGACCGGGAGCTACGACGGCGAGATCAGGCTCGACGGCAAGGCTGTCCACTTCGCAGGCATCCGGGACAGCGAAGCCGTCGGCGTCGTCATCATCCATCAGGAACTCGCACTGGTGCCGTACCTGTCGATCGCGGAGAACATCTTTCTCGGCAACGAGCGCCGCGGGCGCGGCGGGCTGATCGACTGGAACCGCACCAACGCCGACGCCCGCGAACTGCTGGCCTCGGTCGGATTGGACGAGAACCCGGTCTCGCCGGTGATCCAGCTCGGCGTCGGCAAGCAGCAGTTGGTCGAGATCGCGAAGGCGTTGTCGAAGGACGTCCGGTTGCTGATTCTCGACGAGCCGACTGCCGCACTCAACGACATCGACTCGGCACACCTGCTCGACCTGCTGCGGCGGCTGCGGGACCGCGGGATCACCTGCATCATGATCTCCCACAAGCTGAGCGAGATCACCGCGATCGCCGACTCGACCACGGTGATCCGCGACGGACGGACGGTCGAGACGCTGGACATGGCGTCGGGGGAGGTCACCCAGGAGCGGATCATCCGCGGGATGGTCGGCCGTGACCTGGAGAGCTTCTACCCGGACCGGGTGTCGGAGCCGGGGGCCGAAGTGCTGCGGATCGAGGACTGGACGGTGTGGCATCCGGTCCAGCCGCGGAAGGTCGTCGACGGCGCTTCGCTGAACGTGCGCGCCGGTGAGGTCGTCGGCATCGCCGGCCTGATGGGTGCGGGACGCACCGAACTCGCGATGAGCGTCTTCGGGCGCTCGTACGGACGCAATATCAGCGGCCGGCTGTTCGTCCACGGCAAGCAGGTGCGGGCCCGGACGGTGGCCGAGGCGATCTCCAACGGCATCGCCTACGCCACCGAGGATCGCAAGCGGTACGGCCTGAACCTGATCGCCGACGTCCGCGCCAACGTCTCGGCCGCCGCGCTCGGCAAACTGGCCCGGGCCGGCTGGGTCAACGGCAACGAGGAGATCAAGGTCGCCGAGCAGGGCCGGCGCGACATGAACATCAAGACGCGCACCGTGCTGGACACGGTCGGCACCCTGTCCGGCGGCAACCAGCAGAAGGTCGTGCTGTCGAAGTGGCTCTTCACAGATCCGGACGTGCTGATCCTGGACGAGCCCACGCGCGGTATCGACGTCGGAGCCAAGTTCGAGATCTACACCATCATCAACCGGCTCGTCGCCCAGGGGAAGGCGGTCGTCGTCATCTCCTCCGAACTGCCCGAACTGCTCGGGATGTGCGACCGGATCTACACCTTGTCGGCCGGACAGATCACCGGCGAGTTGCCGGTGGACCAGGCGACCCAGGAAAACCTCATGGCGCTCATGACGAAGGAGAAGGAGCTCGCCGGATGACCAGCACCAAACCGTCCGTGCCAACGGAACAGGCATCAGCAGAGAGCGCCTCCGCCGCCGCGCTGCACGTCGGCACCAACGATCCGCTCACCCTGATCATGCGCAACCTGCGGCAGAGCGGCATCTACATCGCGTTCGTCGTGATCGTGGCGCTGTTCGCCTCCCTGACTGACGGTGTCCTGCTCAGCCCGGGCAACATCACCAACATCGTGCTGCAGTACTCCTACATCCTGGTGCTGGCGATCGGCATGGTGATCCTGATCATCGCCGGCCACATCGACCTGTCGGTCGGGTCGATCGTCGCGTTGACGGGCGCGGTCTCCGCCGTACTGGTCATCCAGCACGGACAGCCGTGGTGGATCGGCATGGTGGCAGCGATGGCGGTAGGCACCGCGGTCGGTGCCTGGCAGGGCTTCTGGGTGGCCTACGTCGGCATGCCGGCGTTCATCGTGACGCTGGCCGGAATGTTGCTGTTCCGTGGCCTGACGTTGCAGGTGCTGGACAACGTCTCGTTGTCGCCGTTCCCGGCCGAGTACCAGAAGGTCGCGAGCGGTTTCCTGAACGGCCTGATCGGCGGGCAGGGCTATGACGCGTTCACGCTGCTGATCGGTGCGGTCGCCGTCGCCGGGTACGCGGTCGGCGTGTTCCGCACCCGGCTGGCCCGGATCCGCTACGAGCAGCCCGTGGAGTCGTTCCCGCTTTTCGTCACCCGCGTGCTGGTCGTCGCCGCGATCGTCATGTACTTCGCCTGGCAGCTTGCCCACGCGCGCGGACTGCCGATCGTCCTGATCATTCTGGCCGTCCTGGTGATCGCCTACGGGCTGATGACGAAGAACACGGTCTTCGGCCGCCAGGTCTACGCGATCGGCGGCAACCTGTCGGCCGCGATGCTGTCCGGTGTGAAGGTCCGCAAGGTCAACTTCTGGATCTTCGTCAACATGGGCTTCCTGGCCGGTGTCGCCGGCGTCATCTACTCGTCCCGGTCCAACGGCGCCCAGCCCGCTGCCGGCAACATGTTCGAACTCGACGCGATCGCGGCGGCGTTCATCGGCGGCGCAGCCGTCGCGGGTGGCGTCGGCACCGTGGTCGGCGCGATGGTCGGCGGCCTGATCATGGCCGTCATGAGCAACGGTATGCAGTTGATGGGTGTCGACCAGTCGACCCAGTCCGTGGTGAAGGGCCTGGTGCTGCTGCTGGCCGTTGCCTTCGACATCTACAACAAGCGCCGCGCCGGCGCCGCACGCTGACGAAGGAGCCCAATGGATCGCCCCGTAGTGGGAGCAGCGGATCTCGGGGCGACCCGCTCCCTCGGTATGTCGGACGTCGCCGCACGCGCCGGCGTGTCGCACCAGACGGTGTCGAGGGTCGTCAACGGTGCGCCGAACGTGGCGGCGGCGACCCGTCAGCGAGTGCTGGAGGCGATTGCCGAGCTCGGCTACCGCCCCAACAGTGCCGCCCGGGCCCTGGTGACCGGGTCGTCCCGCACGATCGGGCTCGCGATCGCCAACATCAGCCAGTACGGACCCGCGCAAACCCTGCTCGGTCTGGAACACGCTGCCCGCGAGGCCGGCTACTTCCTCACTGTCTCGGTGCTCGACGACGACAGCGCCGGCAACCTGATCGAGGCCGTCGAGCGACTGTCGACGCAGTCCGTCGACGCGATCGTTGCGCTGAGCACCTATGAAGGCGCGGTCCGCGCCCTGCCCGACGTGAGTCCAAGGGTGCCGCTGATCACCGTCCAGGCTGAGCGGGGCGGGCAGGACCTCGCGGTCTGGGTCGACCAGGAGATCGGCGCCGCACTCGCTACCAGGCACTTGCTCGACCTCGGCCACCGCACTGTTCATCACGTGCGAGGCCCGGCCAACGCACTCGAGGCGGACGCCCGGGAGCGCCGCTGGCGGATCGAGCTCGAGTCGGCCGGCGCCACTGTTCCCGTTGTGCTGCATGGTGACTGGTGGCCACCGTCCGGTTACCTCGCCGGTCGCGAGCTCATCGCACGCCGACGTGGGGGAGAGGAGGCGACCGCTGTCTTCGTCGCCAACGACCAGATGGCGCTGGGGCTGCTCAGCGCCTTCGACGAAGCCAAGATCCGGGTGCCCGACGACGTCAGCGTGGTCGGATTCGACGACGTCCCCGAGGCGCCGTACTACGCGCCGCCCTTGACGACGATTCGGCAGGACTTCGCCGAGCTGGGCCGCCGCGTCGTCCAGGCCGCCCTCGCCCGCATCAGCGGTACGTCGTTCCGGCCCGCTCCGGTGCCACCGCACCTGCTGGTCCGCAGTACCACCGCTCCGCCTCCCGAATCACACACGTGCCCCCGGATGTAGGGGGTCCGGCACCTAGTATTTCCCTATGGCGAGAGTGAGCGAGGGGCTTGGACGAGCTCCGAGCATGACGGATGTGGCCGCCGCGGCCGGCGTCTCGCATCAGACCGTGTCCCGGGTGCTGAACGGATCGGAGCTGGTTCGGGACGAGACGCGCGCCCGGGTGCTGGCGGCGATCACCGAGTTGGGCTACCGGCGCAACAACGCGGCCCGGCTCCTTGCGACGAACAAGTCGCACCGTATCGGCATGATCTCCGCGTACCTGGTTCTGCACGGTCCGGGCATGATTGCCGTGTCGGTGCAGGACGCCGGCCACAAGGCGGGGTACGACGTCTCTCTTGTCGCCGTCGACGACTTCTCGGTGCAGTCACTCCGCGAGGCGGTCGATCGCCTGCTCGACGAGGCGGTCGAAGCGATCGTCGTGGCCGTCGCCCATCGCGAGGCACTCAAGCAGGTCAGGTCGCTCGACGTTCCCGTCCCCATGATCGTCGTCCAGGGGGTGAGCGAGGGGCAGCGGATGGCGGTCGGAATCGACCAGGAGGCGGGTGCCCGCCTGGCGGTGGAGCATTTGCTCGATCTCGGCCACCGTCATGTCGCCCATGTCGCCGGACCGCTGGAGTGGGTGGAAGCCGGCCAGCGGCGTGCGGGCTGGCAACGTGCGCACGAGCATCGGCATGTTCTGCCGGGACCGGAGGTGTTCGGCGACTGGTCGCCGGGAAGCGGGTACGAGGCTGGTCTGCGGATCGCCGAGGATCCCGACGTGACGGCGGTCTTCGTGGCCAACGACGGTATGGCCATGGGGCTGGTGTACGCCCTGCACGAGAAGGGTCGCGACGTTCCGGGCGAGATCAGTGTTGTCGGGTTCGACAACGTGCCCGAGGCGCCGTACCTCTGGCCGGCCCTGACGACGGTCAACCAGGAGTTCTCCCTGCTCGGGCGGCGCGCTGTCGAGCTGACCTTGCGGGCGCTGGCCGGGGAGGCCGATCCGTCGACGCAGCTGATCCGGCCGACGTTGGTCCTCCGCAACTCCACGGCCGCTCCGCGGCATTGAGAAGTTAGCGCTAACAGTAGCTGTCCACATCCGCCCGGTCGTCCTTGACAACGTAGAATGTTAGCGTTCACACTCTCGTCACCGATGCTGGCCCTGCACATCGAAGAGGAACATCGCAATGAGCCCTGAAGAGCAGTACGTCGTCGGAGTCGACTTCGGCACGCTGTCGGGTCGTGCCGTCGTCGTCCGCGTGTCCGACGGCGCCGAGCTCGGCACGGCCGTTCACGAGTACGCGCACGGCGTGGTCGACGACCGGTTGCCGGCGAGTGGTGCCGGACTGCCGCCGGAGTGGGCGCTCCAGGTTCCCGCCGACTACCGGGACGTGCTGAAGTCCGCTGTTCCGGCGGCGATCGCGGCGTCCGGGGTCGACCCGGCGCGGGTGATCGGAGTCGCGACGGACTTCACCGCGTGCACGATGGTCCCGTGCCTGGCCGGCGGTACGCCGCTGAACGAGGTCGACGGACTCGCGGACCGCCCGCACGCCTACGTGAAGTTGTGGAAGCATCACGCCGCGCAGCCGCAGGCCGACCGGATCAACGAGCTCGCGCGCGAGCGCGGCGAGGACTGGCTGCCCCGCTACGGCGGGCTGATCTCGTCGGAGTGGGAGTTCGCCAAGGCGCTGCAGCTGTTCGAGGAGGATCGTCCGCTCTACGACCGGATGGATCACTGGGTCGAGGCGGCCGACTGGATCGTGTGGCAGTTGTGCGGGCGTTATGTTCGCAACGCGTGCACCGCGGGTTACAAGGGCATTCTGCAGGACGGCCACTACCCGTCGACGGACTTCCTCGAAGGGCTCGCGGCCGGCTTCGGCGGCTTCGTCGCCGACAAACTGGAACATCCGATCGGTCAGCTGGGCTCCGCGGCCGGCACGTTGACAGCCGAGGCAGCGGCGTGGACCGGGCTGCCGGAGGGTATCGCGGTTGCCGTCGGGAACGTTGACGCGCACGTGACCGCACCGGCGGCGCAGGCCGTGGATCCGGGGCAGATGGTCGCCATCATGGGTACGTCGACCTGCCATGTGATGAACGCGGACACGCTTCGTGAGGTGCCCGGTATGTGCGGCGTCGTCGATGGCGGCATCGTCTCTGGCCTCTGGGGGTACGAGGCCGGCCAGAGCGGCGTCGGCGACATCTTCGGCTGGTACGTCGACAACGCCGTACCGCCGTCGTACCACGAAGCCGCGGCCGCCGCGGGCGAGTCGCTGCACGAGCACCTCACGAGGCTCGCGGCCGGTCAGGCAGTGGCCGAGCACGGACTGGTCGCACTCGACTGGCACAGCGGGAACCGGTCGGTGCTCGTCGACCATGAGCTCTCCGGGTCGATCGTGGGCCAGACGCTCGCGACGCGCCCCGAGGACGGCTACCGGGCGTTGCTCGAGGCAACCGCGTTCGGCACCCGCGTCATCGTCGAGACGTTCGCGAGCAGCGGCGTACCGGTGGAGGAGCTGATCATCGCCGGCGGGCTGGCGAAGAACGCGCTGCTGATGCAGATCTACGCCGACGTGACCAGGCTTCCGCTCTCGATCATCGATTCCGAGCAAGGCCCGGCGCTGGGTTCGGCGATCCACGCGGCGGTTGCCGCGGGCGCCTATCCGGATGTTCCGACGGCGGCCAAGAGCATGGGCAAGGTCCGGCGCGGCGTCTACCTCCCGGACGAGGAGCGGGCCAGGGCCTACGACCAGCTGTTCGAGCTGTATCTCGAGTTGCACGAGTACTTCGGGCGTCATACGCGCCTCATGCGGAAACTGAAGTCCATCCGGCGCGCTGCGGTGGAGTCCCGATGAGCGCGGTCGCGGACGTCGCCGCCACAATCACCCGGCTGCGGGCCGAGGTGTGTCAGTTGCACGCGCACCTGCCGGCCTACGGGCTGGTGGTGTGGACGGCGGGCAACGTCTCGGCGCGGGTTCCCGGTCACGACCTGATGGTGATCAAACCGAGCGGCGTCGCGTACGACGAGCTGACGCCCGAGAACATGGTCGTCTGCGACCTCGACGGCAAGGTCGTCGAGGGTGAGCACGCGCCGTCGTCCGACACCGAGGCGCAGGCGTATGTGTACCGGGAGCTGCCGGACGTCGGCGGTGTGGTGCACACGCATTCGCCGTACGCCGTCGCCTGGGCCGCACGCGGTGAGTCGATCCCGTGCGTCACGACGATGTGCGCCGACGAGTTCGGCGGCCCGATCCCGGTCGGGCCGTTCGCGATCATCGGCGACGACTCGATCGGCCGCGGCATCGTCGAGACGCTGCGCGGCTCGCGTTCGCCCGCCGTCCTGATGCAGAGCCACGGGGTGTTCACCATCGGGCCGACCGCCAAGGCGGCCGTCAAGGCGGCCGTGATGTGCGAGGACGTCGCCCGGTCGGTGCACCTCGCCCGGCAGCTCGGTGACCCGATCCCCATCGAGCAGTCGTACGTCGACCAGCTCTTCGACCGCTACCAGAACGTCTACGGACAGCGATGACTTGGAAGGACCACATGTCTGTGAACACCACCGAGACCGCTCGCGAGGTTTGGTTCCTGACCGGCAGCCAAGGCCTGTACGGCCCGGGTACTCTCGAGCAGGTCGCCGATCAGTCTCAGGCGGTGGCCAAGCGTCTCGCGGACGCCGGCCTGCCGGTGCAGATCGTGTGGAAGCCGGTGCTGCTCGACGCCGGAGCGATCCGCACGCAGATGCTCGAGGCGAACAGCGCGCCGGAGTGCGTCGGCGTGATCGCGTGGATGCATACCTTCTCGCCGGCGAAGATGTGGATCGCCGGCCTCGACGCACTCCGCAAGCCGCTGCTGCACCTGCACACGCAGGCCAATATCGCGTTGCCGTGGGCAACGATTGACATGGACTTCATGAACCTCAACCAGGCCGCGCACGGCGACCGGGAGTTCGGCTACATCCAGTCCCGGCTGCGAGTCCCGCGCAAGACCGTCGCCGGGCACGTCGAGTCGGCGGCCGTGCAGGAGCGGGTCGGGCACTGGGCCCGCGCGGCGCTCGGCGTCGCCGAACTCCGGTCGCTCAAGCTCGCGCGTTTCGGCGACAACATGCGCGACGTCGCCGTGACCGAGGGAGACAAGGTCGAGGCGCAGTTGCGGTTCGGCGTCTCGGTCAACACCTACAGCGTCAACGAGCTCGTCGCCGCGGTCGACAGCGTCGGCGACGACGAAGTCTCCGCCCTGGTGCAGGAGTACGCCGACACGTACGCCGTCGTACCCGAACTGCTTCCGGCCGGGGATCGGCACGAGTCGCTGCGCTACGGCGCGCGGATCGAGCTGGGGATGCGGTCGTTCCTGGCCGGCGGCGGGTTCAAGGCGTTCACCTCGAACTTCGAGGACCTGGGCGGGCTCCGCCAGTTGCCGGGTCTGGCCGTGCAGCGGCTGATGGCCGACGGCTACGGCTTCGGCGGCGAAGGCGACTGGAAGACGTCGGTGCTGCTGCGTGCCAGCAAGGCGATGGCCGCGGGGCTTCCGGGCGGTACGTCGTTCATGGAGGACTACACGTACCACCTGGTGCCGGGGGAGGAGAAGATCCTCGGCGCCCACATGCTCGAGGTGTGCCCGTCACTTACGTCGGCCCGCCCGTCGCTGGAAATCCACCCGCTGTCCATCGGCGGCCGCGAAGACCCGGTCCGGCTGCGCTTCACCTCCGACCCCGGGGACGGCATCGTGGTCGGGATCTCGGATCTGGGCGACCGCTTCCGGCTCACGGCCAACGTCGTCCACGTCGTCGAACCGGACGAGGCGTTGCCGCGGCTGCCGGTCGCCTGTGCGGTCTGGAAGCCCGAGCCGTCCCTGGCCACCTCGGCCGAGTCGTGGCTGACGGCGGGCGGACCTCATCACACCGTCCTGTCGACGGCTCTCGACCGCGAGGTCTACGAAGATTTCGCCGACATGCTGTCCGTCGAGCTGGCCGTCATCGACGCATCGACGACCGTACGGGAGTTCCAGCGTGAGCTGCACTGGAACGACGTCTACCACCGGATCAGCACAGCCGGCTCCCGCTGACGTCCCCTGCACGACACAGATTTGCTGCGACACCAAGGTGGAACCAGCACTCCCTGAGCCACCAGGTGGCTCAGGGAGTCCTGGGTGATCTCGTGGATCCGCGGCCGTCGCACGCACACCGCGGAGCAACTGGATTGCCGAAGGGCTGCGCGCGCTCGCGGCGGGCGGTCCTGAGGCGGTCCGGATCGAGGCGCTCGCGCAGGCTCCCACCCACGCCCGGGCTAGCGGAGTCGGCGTTGGCGGGCGCGTTGGCGCCACTCCTCGGTGTGGTCGTGGGCGCCTCGGCCGATGTGTGTGGTGAGGTCGCCGATCAAGGGTTGGGCGGACAGGCGGAAGGTCTCTCTTGTGCCGAAATGTGCCATGAAGGCATGCGGCTCGGTGCGTAGGTGGCTGCACAGGTCGATGACTTGTTTCTCGGCCCTGGCGACCTTGTCGAAGCGCGCCTCGACGACCTGCACGACGCCGGCGCTGAGTCGTAGATGCCCGTCCAGTCGGTCGAGTCCTGGCGCGGTGAGTCCGATCTTGAGGAAGCGGCGGCCGCGGGCCTGGAATCGCAGCAGGTACAGCAGGGCGGGGGCAGCAGGGTCTCGTACGGGCGACCGTCTCCAGGGTTCTCCGCCGCAGTAGTAGCAGAGGGGCGGTGCGCCCTCGCCCGTCTTCGGGTCGGTTCGGCGGAACTGCCAAGCCGGGACGATCGCGCCGCAGTCGTCATGCCGGTACCAGACAGACGACGCGTACTCGGCTCGCCCACCGGTATTGAGTAGGTGGTGGCGTGCGTAGGCGACGTGCTGGAAGCCCGCGGCTGCTTCCTCTGCACGACGCTGAGCCAGCAGGCCGGCCAGGAAGTGGTCGACAGGAATCTCGCGAATGTCGCACTCGAAGCACGGCCGTCGTTGGGCGCGGTGCACCATGACACGATCGCCGCAGACTGTGCAGGTCAGCAGATCGACCGGAAATCCGTCGATCTGGCGGGCTCGGATGCCGCGCGTGCAGTTTCGGCAGTACGACCTGCAGGGATCGATGCGGCGGCAGCAGGCCACGGACGGTACGCCGCGCCCGCAACCGGGGCACGTCGGCAGCTGTCCTTCGGCCACTCTGCTCCTGTCTGACTGCTACGGCTGCGAGGTCATCCTCGTCCGGTTAGTTGCCTTGTCCCTGCCATTGCCTGGGCGAGAGTCTCCGAGCTTTGGAGTTGGTCGAGCAGGACCCACAGTCTGGAGGCTCGATAGGACGCACCGTTCATGATCGGCTCGAACGGCGGGAGCCGCGGGCCGAGCTCGTACACGGCGTGTGGGCGGACGGTGTCTTCGGTCGCTGGGATGTCCGGCCACCGGTCCAGCAGGCTCGGCACGACGTCTGCCTTGACCACACGGTGGATGCGATGAACGGCACCCTGCCACCGGAAGGCCATGAAGTTGGGCGGCTCGGTCGGCCACCCGCCGATGCCGTACGGGTGGAAATACCGCAGATCCTCTGTTACGTACTGGCTGAAGGTGTACCTTCCTCCACCGCCCGGTCTCTCGTTGTTGAGGACGACGCAGTACGTCCAACTGTCCGACACCGATCGCACGTGTATCACTCCGTGGAGATAGGTCGAGAACTGATCGAGCCAGGCTCGGGCCTGCCCGCGCTCGAGGCGGCGACTCTCGTCGACCTTGTCGAGTACGTCGCGCCATGGCAAGTGCAGCACCGGAACGCCATCCACCTGGGCTGGAAGTTGGGTGGCTGCCAGCGCGTGGCTTGCCTGTGAGAGCGTGACGAGCGCGCCGCCTCCCCGTGCCGTGATCCGTGGTGCGTAACTGGCCAGCTGCTCGAACGACGGTAACAGCCAGCCGCGTTTGGCTTCGATGATCACTGCCGCGCCTGGGAACGTCAGTTCGAGGTCCGTGCGGCCCACGTCGCCGCGAACCTCCAGCGCGGCGGCGATCTCGCTCGGGTCCAGGTCGCCGCTCGACGGCCAGACCTGCCCGAGCAGTGCCTTCATCAAGGCCGGCGAACGGGAGAGTGTGAATCCGAGCGCGGCGGTCAGATCGTTCTCGTCGTAGCCGAGGAGATCGAACACCGCCGCGACCGGGGATCCATGCCGAGTCAGCTCAACCATGTGGTGTGCCTTCAGATCTTTTCCGGGGCCTGGCCGTGGAACTGGGTGGTGGGGAAGCGGGTTGAGGAACTGGTCAGTTTGCGGGAGGCGGCGTCGGCGAGGTCGATGTTCAGGACGTCGGCGAGGCGGATGAGGTAGATGAGGACGTCGGCCAGTTCTTCGCCGGCTCGGGTGTGGAGGGGGTCCTCGTGGGCGCGGGTGGCCGCGGTGTCGGCGGGGAGCCACTGGAAGAGTTCGGAGAGTTCGCCAACCTCGCCGACGAGGGCGAGGATCAGGGACTTGGGGTCGTGGAACTTGGCCCAGTCGCGTTCCTCGGTGAAGACGCGGATGCGGTCTCGGAGCTCGATCAGATCGGACACGCCGCGAGCATGACACGGATCGTGGTGCGTCTGCTCAGTAGGTAAAGTCGGGCGCGCGGCCCGACGGGCTTCCGCTGAGCGACAGCGCTCGCAGGACATGCCCCCACCCGCACGACCTTGATTCGTGCTGCCTGGGGACTTCACTCGTGACGCTGTTCCGCCAATCCGGTGCCGGGTTCGTGATGCTTACGCTCGAGCAGCAGTTCGCCTTGAGGATCGCTGAGCAGATGCACTTCCATACCGGTCGCCGGGCGGCGCCGGCAGAGGTCAGGTCGTGGGAGCGGAGTCTGCCGGTGCTGGCTCAGGACCTCGAGCAGGCCGGGCTCAGCAAGGTCGAGGTGCTCGTCGAACACCACCTCCCGCTGACGTCGAAGCGCGCCGATGTCGTGCTTGCGGGCCGCCATCCACGCACAGGCGGACCGTCGTACGTCGTCGTCGAACTCAAGCAGCGGAGTCGGGCGGCCGCCTGGGACGAGGACCGGGAGCTCGTCCTGATCGACGGGTACCCGAACGCGCCGCGTCTGCACCCGGTCGCGCAGGTGCGGGGGTACTGCGAGTACCTGGCCGACTTCGCCAAGTTCCTCGACGGTCAGCCGGACGCTGTCGCGGGTGCGGCGTATCTGCACAACGCGGTGGCCGACGCAGACGTCCGAGACCTCTACGACTACCCACAGGACAGCAAGGGTCAGCTCTTCACCGGCGCACGCCGTGGCGAGTTCATCGAGTTCCTTCGCGATCGGCTCGACCCGGACGTTCCAGGGAGCCCGTACGCCGATCAGCTGATCAACTCCGCGGTCGCACCGTCGAAGCAATTGCTCGCGGTCGCCGCGGAAGAGGTCCAGCGCAGGGAGCAATTCATCCTGGTCGCCGAACAGAAGCTTGCGCACTCGATCGTGCTGCACGAGGTCGAACGCGCGCGGCGCCGTGACAGCAAGTCGGTCGTCATCGTCACGGGCGGGCCGGGGAGCGGCAAGAGCGTGATCGCGTTGTCCCTGCTCGGCGATCTGGCCCGACGCGGACGGAGCGTCCTCCATGCGACCGGCTCACGGTCGTTCACGCAGACGCTCCGTAAGGTCGCCGGTGAACGGCAGCCGCGGGTGCAGAGGATGTTCAAGTACTTCAATCAGTTCATGGAAGCGGAGCCCAACGACCTGGATGTGCTGATCCTCGACGAAGCTCACCGTATCCGGGAGACCTCTGTCGACCGCTACACCAAGGCAGCTCTCCGCACCGGGCGACGGCAGGTCGACGAACTGATCGCGGCCGCGCGGGTTCCGGTGTTCCTGCTCGATCAGAACCAGGTGGTGAAACCCGGCGAACTCGGGACACCTGAGGAGATCACCAGGTACGCCGCCGCGCTGGGCTTCGACGTACATCGGGTCGACCTCGATGCCCAGTTCCGCTGCGGCGGTAGCGAGGAGTACGTGCAATGGGTCCAACGGCTACTCGGTCTCGCGGAGGGTGGACCGGCACAGTGGCCGGGCGATCCCGCGTTCGAGGTCCGAGTTGCCGACAGCCCTCAGGCTATGGAGGCGTTGCTTCAGGACAAGATCGCGGCCGGCTACGGGGCACGTATCTCAGCAGGCTATTGCTGGCCCTGGAGTGACGCGCGTTCCGACAAGACGTTGGTGGAGGACGTCCGGATCGGGGACTGGGCTCGTCCTTGGAACGTCAAGGGTGATCGGAAGGTCGGGGACGCACCGCCCGCGCCGCTCTGGGCCACCGATTCGAACGGCTTCGGTCAGGTCGGCTGTATCTATACGGCTCAAGGGTTCGAGTACGACTGGAGTGGTGTCATTCTCGGGCCGGACCTTGTCTGGCGGGACGGGCGGTTTGCCGCGGTTCGCGATGCCAACAAGGATCCGGCCTTCAAGAATCGGAAGACGACCGATGACGTGACCTTCGATCGCCTCGTTCGCAATACCTACAAGGTTCTTCTCACTCGCGGGATGGCGGGGACGGTGCTCTACTCGCCGGACCCGGAAACCCGTGATGCGCTCCATGAGTTGGTTTCAGTGCATGTATAGGCCGCCGTCGACATTGAGGGTGTGGCCGGAGATGTAGCCGGCGTCGTCTGACATCAGGAACGCGATGGCGGAGGCTACGTCGTGTGGGTCGCCGATTCGGTTGACGAGGAGGTCGGCGGCCATGGTTGTGCGGCGGTCGGGGGTTAGGGGGCCGCCCATGATGTCGGTGTCTATAGGGCCGGGGGCTACCGCGTTCACCGTGATGCCGTATGGGCCTAGTTCTCGGGCCAGGGCTCGGGTTAGGCCTATGACGCCGGCTTTCGCTACTGAGTAGGGGGTTTTGCTGTAGGTGCCGCCGCCTCGTTGGGCTGAGGTGGAGGAGATGCTGACGATGCGGCCGTAGCCGTGGGTCACCATGCTCTCGGCGACTCGGTGGGTGACGTAGTGGACGCCGTTGAGGTTGATGTTGATGACTCGGTGCCACTCGGCGGAGGGGAGTTCGAGGTAGGGGACAGGGGAGCTGACGCCGGCGATGTTGGCGAGGGCGGCCAGGGGTGGGAGGGTGGATTCGAGGTCGTCGATCGCGGTGCGTACGGCGGTCTCGTCGGAGACGTCGGCGGTGGCGGCGAAGGCCTTCACGTTGTGGGTGGCAACGATCTCGGCGGCGAGGTCGTCGCAGGGGTCGATGTCGAGGAGGCCGATGTTCCAGCCCTGGGAGGCGAGCAGCAGGGCGGTGGTGCGGCCGATGCCGCGGGGTGAGGCTGCGCCGGTGACGATCGCGGTGCGGTTCACTTGGCGGCTCCGTAGTCCTGGCCGGCCTTCCAGTCGCTGAAGACGTAGTCGGATTCGGAGACCTTGGCTCCGGCCGCCTTGGCCTTCTGCAGGGCTTGGGCCCGGTCGGCGGTGGTGGCGTCGCTCAGCTTCTTCAGTTCGGCCTTGAGGTCCTTGATCGATCCGCCCAGGTAGCCCTGGACGATGTTGCCGACGTGCGGCGTCACGGGCTTGCGCAGTGCGTCGACACGGGCGATGGCGGGGTTCTTCACGATCGCCTGCGGCATCAGGAACACGTTGTCCTTGCAGAACTCGACGCCCTTCTTGTAGGCGTCGACGGCCTTCGATGACGCGACGAGGTCGAGGTTCAGCGGCGGCTGGTCCATCGCCTCGATCATGCCGGCCTGGTACTCGTCGGACATGAAGGACGCGATCAGTTTCCCGGCCGCGTCGGGGTTCTTGCTGTCCGCGGAGACGAAGTACGTCGAGGACGGCCGGCCCCGGTAGCACCAGGGGTTCATGCCCGACGTCGGCGTCAAAATGCGCCCGGAAGCAAGCTTGTCGACGATCGTCGGCGCCAGCGCCTTCGACCCGCCGGCGCACCAGATCCCGTCGATGAACGTCCCGACCGCGCCGGACGCGTACCGGGTGCGGGCGTCGACGACGCCGAAGTTGTTCGAGCCCGGCATGATCAGCTTGTCGTCGTTCAGCTGCTTCAGGAACTCGATCACGCCCACATAGGTGTCGTGGTGGTAGGCGTACTCGCCGGTGTCGAACCGCAGCCCCTGGTACCCGGGGAAGCCGGCGGCCTGTGCCATGTCGTCCACCTGGTCACGGATGCGGCCGCCGTCCGCGCCGATCGCCAGCGTGAGCGGCTGGATCCCGGCCGACTTCAACTTGCCCAGTGCATCTTTGAACGCCATGTAGTCCGACGGCACGTTGTCCGGGTCGAGCCCGGCCTTGGACCAGTGGTCCTTGTTCGCCCAGACCAGCGTGGAGCTCTGCCGGAAACTGAGCATCGGGAATCCGTACAGCTTGCCGTCCAGCTGGGTGATGCCCTCGGTGAAGGCGTCCTTCGGCAGCTTGGCCTTGATGTCGGCCGGAATCGCCATCTCGTGCACCCACTTGCCGGTGACCAGCGCGGGGAGCGGCAACCCGATCACGTTGGAGTAGACGTCCGGCATCTTGTTGGCCTGATGTGCCAGCTGGAACGCCTGGGTCGCTTTGGACGCGTCGTAGTACGTGTGCGCGACATTGGTCTTCAACGGCGAGGACTGAGACTTGGCCCAGCCGTCGTTGAGATGCTTGAACGAGCTGAAGTGGTCCCACCAGTCCAGGGTTCCGGTGGCGCCGGCGTTCGCGCTTCCGCTCTGGGAGCTCGAGTTGCTGCTGCATCCGGTCGCGGCGCCGGCGACGGCCAGTACCGAGGCGCCGAGCAGGCTGCGACGTGTCATACCAGGCATGTTTCCGCTCCTTACAAGTTACGACTTGACTGCTCCGGAGATTCCCTCGACGAAGTAGCGCTGCAGGAAGATGAAGAGGACCACCACCGGGACGATCGAGATCACGCCGGCCGCGGCCATACCGGACCAGTCGGTGGCGGTCTCGCCGACGAACGCCTGCATGCCGACGCTCACGGTCCGCAGGTCGGGCCGGCTGAATGTGAACACCAGCGGCAGGAAGAAGGCGTTCCAGGTGGTGATGAAGGTGAGCACGGCGACCGTCGCCGTGACCGGCATCGCCAGCGGCAGCATGACCGAGAAGAACGTCCGGACGAAGCCGGCGCCGTCGACGACAGCGGCCTCCTCGAGCTCCCGCGGGATCTGCCGGAAATAGCCGTAGTAGATGAGGATCGCGGACACGTACGCCCCGCCGCTGAGGGCCAGGATCATCCCGCCCAGCGAGTCGATCAGGCCGAGCTGCATCGAGATCTTGACCACCGGGATGATCGTGTACCCGGTCGGTACGAACAGCGTCGCGACCAGGACGCCGAGGAAGATCTTGGACCCGCGGAACTTGTAGCGGGCCAGGACGTACCCGGCCGTCGCGCAGCGGATCGTGACGAGGACGACGGTGATCAGCGTGACCACGACGGTGTTGATCAGGTACCGGCCGAAGTGCGCGTCGTTCCACGCCCGCGCGTAGTTGTCCCAGACGAACTTCGAGGGCCACAGCTTCAGGCCGCCGGTGAACATCTCCATGTTGTCCTTGAGCGACGCCGACAGCATCCACAGGAACGGGAAGATCCACAGCACCGCAATGCCCACCAGGCAGATCGCGGCGGTCCACCACGGCAGCCGGCGCAGCATCCGCCGTTGCCGGTCCGTGCGTTCGACGACAGCGGTCATCGCTGCTCTCCTCTCAGCCGGCGGCCGGCGTACACGCCCCACAGCTGGAGAGCGCCGACGACCGCGACCAGCAGCCCGAAGAACACCGCGGCTGCGGACGCCTGCCCGGGCTGCGGGATCGACGCGCCGAAGGCCCAGCGGTAGATGTAGATCTCGATGATCTCGGTGTGGAAGTACGGCCCGCCGCCGGTCAGCGTGTACATCAGGTCGAAGTTGTGGAACGTCTCCTCGACCGTCAGTACGGTGATGATGATCAGGAACGGCCGCAGCATCGGTACGGTGATGTGCCGGAAGACCTGCCCCGGGCCGGCCCCGTCGATCCGGGCCGCCTCGTACAACTCGTACGGGATGGTCTGCAGCGCGGCCAGCCAGTAGATCATCGTGACGCCGAAGAACTTCCAGATGTACAGGACCGCGGCCGTCGGCAGCGCCAGGTGCTGATTGCCGAGGAAGTCGATGCCGCCGGCGCCCAGCTTGGTCAGGATGGAGTTCACCGGTCCGCTGGACGGATCCAGGACGAAGCGCATCACCACGCCGATGATCGCCGTCGTGGTCACCACCGGGATGAAGAACGCGGACCGCAGTACGCCGATCAGCGGCAGCTTGGGCGAGTTGAGGACGATCGCGATCAGCAGCGTCAGCAGCACCCGGGCCGGCACCACGAGCAGCATGAACAACAACGTGACCTTGAACGAGTTCCAGAACAACGGGTCCGCGAAGACCGTCCGGTAGTTGCTCAGGCCGACGAACTTCTGGTCGGCGTCGAACCCGTTCCACTCGACCAGCGAGTACCAGTAGCTCGCGATGATCGGGTAGATGGTGTAGATCCCGTACAGCACCGTGGTCGGCAGCAGGAAGATCCAGATCCAGGTGGTCTTCTTCCAGCCGAACCGCGGTCGGTCGAGGGCTGCGACGCGGCGGGTCTGCCGCCGGGTGAGTTGGACGGATCTGATCGACATGATCGGCCTACCTGATCTGGCTGATCGCGAACGTGCGCGGGTCACTGCCGAGCCGGTTCCCGTTCTCCAGCGCCGTGACGGAGGCGACCTCGTCGTGGCTCAGTTCGAAGCCGTCGAGCGCGAAGTTGGCCCGGATCCGCTCGGGGTTGACCGACTTGGGGATGACGATGTGTCCGCGCTGCAGGTGCCAGCGGAGGATCGCCTGGGCCGGCGTCACCCCGTGAGCGTCGGCGATCGCCGCCAGCACGGGATGATCGAGGTCGCCGCCCTGGCCGAGCGGCGAGTACGCCGTGACCGCGATCGACCGCTCGGCGCACAGCTCGGTCAGCTCGCGCTGCTGGTACGTCGGATGCAGCTCGATCTGGTTGCCCGCCGGGACGATCTCGGACTCCTTGGCCAACCGGTCCAGGTGCTCGGGAAGGAAGTTGGACACCCCAATGGCTCGCACCCGTCCATCGGCGTAGATCCGCTCCAGCGCACGCCAACTGTCGACATAGCGATCCACGGTCGGGTTGGGCCAGTGCACGAGATACAGGTCGGCGTAGTCCAGGCCGAGTCGCTGCAGGGTTTCGTCGTACGCCGTCAGCGCCGACTCGTACCCGTGCTCGCCGTTGCGGAGCTTCGTCGTGACGAACAGCTCGTCGCGGCGCAGGCCGCTCGCCCGTACGGCGGCGCCCACGCCGGCCTCGTTGTTGTACGCCGCGGCCGTGTCGATGTGCCGGTAGCCGATCTCGAGCGCCTGCTCGACGGCCGCCTGGGTGTCGCCCGGCGGCACCTGGAAGACGCCGAAGCCGCGTTGCGGAATCCGTACGCCGTTGTTGAGCGTGATCACGTCGTCGGCTCCAGGATCAGCAACGATGCCGACGGCAACGGCAGCGCGACCTCCAGGGAGACGTCGCCATCGACGATGAGCGTCCGCTCGCCTTCGAACTCCTCCAGCCCCTGCCGGTTGGTGATCGCGGCCAGCTGGTCGGCGGTCGGGTCCTGAGGGGAGCCGAGCTTTTGCCAGACGGTGAACGCATTGCTGTGATCGGCGTCGACCCGCAGATGCCGCAACCGGTACGACCCGGCCGGCAGATTCCGCACGGTGACGGTCGCGGAGGTCAGGGCCTCGCTGGTCTGCCACTGGTCGTCGATGTGACGCCAGATCAGTACGGCGACGCTTCCGTCCTCCGACCGCGAGGCGAGCGCGTCGACCTCCTCGCGCATGCTGCTGCCGTCGGTGCCCTCGAGTTCGCCGACCTGCCAGGCCGCGTCCGACGTCGCGCGCAGGCGGTCCCGGCCGAGCAGCGAGAGCATTCGGTACGCGTTGAGGAACGGCTTCTCGACGCCGCCCGCGGTGAGGAACGAGCGGGTGCCCTCGAAGTAGCGTTCGGCCTCGAAGTAGAAGCTCCACGAGGTCGCGTAGGCGACCTGCGCCGTCTCCGTGGCGTTCAGGTCGAGGATCTTCTTCATCAGCTTCGCCTGGAAGACCGGGTAGTACTCGGTGTTCTGGAAGCTGTAGTTCCGGTTGTCGTAGCGACCGAAGTGCGCCGGTACGGCGGCGTCGCACTCGTCGACGATCACCGGCAGGTCGGCGTACGTGTCGTACGAGCCGATCAGCCGGTTGAACTCGCGCAGGTCGTACAGCATCTTCGTCGAGGACGGGCTGAGCAGCTCGGCCGGCGCCTCGTCGAACGGCTTGTAGTCGCGGGTCGGGAAGTGGCAGCCCTTGGTGTGGTACGAGATGAAGTCCAGCGGCTCGCCCCGCCGTGACGTGTAGTCCAGGAAGCCCCGCAGGAAGTTGAGTCCGCCGCTGGTCACCGCGGGGCCGCCGACCTTGGCGTCGGGCAGCACGGTCCGGATCGCCTCGACGGTCGCGGTGTACAGCTCGTTGTACTGATCGAGGGTGCCGCGCCAGTAGAAGATGTCCGGCTCGTTCCACAGCTCCCAGAGCCAGGTCTTCACCTCCGCCTCGCCGTACCGGTCGATGCAGTGCCGGACGGTGGCACTGATCAGCCCGCCCCACTTCGCGTAGTCGCTGGGCGGGTATCCCCACGCGCCGGCCTCGTAGCTGGTGTACGCCGTCGGACTCGGTACGACGGTCAGCTCGGCGGCCTCGGGCGGCAGCAGATCCCGCGGCGTGAAGCCGAGCTCCACCAGCAGGTGATGCCCGGCGCCGACGATCGCGTCGTACGCCTGGTCGAGCAGCGTGAAGTCGTAGTACGGATTGCCGTCGGCGTCTTCGTGATAGACGTTGCCCGAGCTCCAGTGCGGGATGCCGAAACCGCTGCCGGAGCAGTACATGTAGTGCGGCCGGACGAAGTACCCGCCGCCGGAGAAGTCGGTGAAGGTCTGCAGCAGCCGCTTGCCGGTGGGCGTGTAGGTCCAGTTGAACTCGTCGTAGCCGAAGCTCTCCCAGACGCGGGCCAGCGGGCCCTGGACCTCGCCGGCGTCAACGTCGATCGCGGCCGCGGTGACGTGCGGCGCCACGGGATCGTGGGGAGCGGCCGGCGGGAACAGGCCGAGTGCGGTGCGTCCGGTGTGAACCACAGTTTCGGTGGTCATCGTCGTCGTGACCTCTCTCTGCCCGGGGGGATCGGGCTGCCTCACGGTCGGCCGACATCGGCGTCGGCGCGGTGCCGCTCTGCCTGGCTGGGAGGTTCCGAGTCTGCGCTTGCACTTGATTTACTGTCAATGACTTACTGTTTACAATCTACAGAGAGACCTCGGTTGGGGTTAAGGTTCGATCCGTGGAAACTGCGTGGAGGAGGTGGTCGGCATGATGCCCGACGACGTCGTGTCGCTGCCGTCGCAGCGCGCGCTCGGTGACCTGGTGACCGACGTGCTCCGGGAGATGATCACCGGCGGCAAGTTCCAGCCCGGTCAGCATCTCAAGGAGACCGAGCTGGCCGAGGCGCTGAAGGTCAGCCGCGGGCCGATCCGGCAGGCGCTGGCCCGGCTCGAGGAAGAGGGGCACGTCGAGCTCCGGCGACACCGCGGCGCGTTCGTCAGCACGCTGACCAAGACCGACGTCGAGGAGGTGCACACGCTGCGCGGCGCGATCGAGAGACTGGCCGCCGGCCGCGCCTGCACGCGGATGCAGGGCGCCGGGTTCGCCGAGATGGACGCCGTGCTGGAGCAGATGAAGAGCGTCGACACGAGGATCGCTCCGGAGGACGCCGTCCGGCTGGACCTCGAGTTCCACGACATCATCTACGCGTACTGCGATCACGGCCGGGTGCAGCGCGTGTGGGAGTCCATCCGCGGGCAGGTCACGGTCTTCCTGCGCGCCCGGAACGCGAGTTTCCCGGATTTCCTCGAGGTCGGCTACAGCGAGCACAAGGAGCTCCGCGACGCCTTGGCCCTCGGCGATCCGCAGGCCGCCCAGGACGGCATCGACAAACACATCATCGGCGCCTACGAGCGCCTGAAGCGCCTCAACCTGCCGGACCGCTGACCCGTGCACCCCACGACGTGCTGAGCTAGGGGTGGGAATCGGGCCGGCGAGAGGGGTCGATGGTGGGTTTGGTCGAGTTGGCAGCCGCCGGCGGGGCCGCGGTGGTGGGCGCGATGGCGACCGATGCCTGGCGTGTCACGCGCGACGGCATCGCCAAGCTGTTCGGCCGGCGCGGCGAGCGGGGCGCCGTCCTCGCGGAGCTCGAGGCGGATGCCAAGCAGCTCGCGGAGGCCGACGAGGACGATCGCGAGCAGGTGCAGCAAGAGCTGATCGAGCGGTGGCGGCTCAGGCTCGACGAGTTGCTCGGCGCGGATCCGTCGGCCGCCGACGACTTGCAGCATGTCCTCGACCAGCCGAAGTACGTGCAGAAAGTCGTTGCGCGTGACGGTGGGCGCGCGTTCGGCGTCCAGGGCGGGGATCTGCACTACCACGAGCACCGGCCGGCGACCGACGACGAGAGCTGATCGTGGATCGCCAGGTCGTCCGCGTCGAGAGCGGCGTCGGGTACGGCGTTGTCGGCGCGGATCTGCACGTGTTCGGCGACGGTGTGCCGTTGTATCTCTTGCTCAGCTGGGAACCGGCTCCAGCGCCGGATCCGGACTGGCTGCGCGAGATGCCGAGCCGGATGCTCAACGCCCGCTTCGCGGTGTCGGAGTTCACCGGCCGAGTCGACGAGCTGGCCGAGCTGCATCGGTGGCGGCAGAGCATCCCTCGGATGGCGGTGCGCTGGTTGCACGGTCCGGCCGGGCAGGGGAAGTCCCGTCTGGCGGCGCGGTTCGCGGACGAGTCGCGTGCGGCAGGCTGGAAGGTTGTCGTCGCCGTACACGGTCCCGGTGCCGTGCTGCCCTCGGGCCGGCAGGAAGACCTGCGGCTCGACGGCGCTGCCGGGCTACTGCTGGTGGTCGATTACGCCGACCGCTGGCCGCTGACCCATCTGACCTGGCTCTTCAGCAACGCCTTGCTGCACAGGCCTGGCGTGCCGGTGCGGGTGCTGCTGCTCGGGCGCACGTTGGACAGCTGGCCGCCGGTGCGGGCGGCGCTGGTCGACTATCATGCGGATACTTCCGCGCAGCTCCTACCGCCGCTGAACGACGGGTCCCGGTCGGAGATGTTCCGGTCCGCGCGTGACGGGTACGCGACCGTCTATGAGATCGACGAGCCGGACTCCGTTGTCCTTCCACCCTTGGGGCACGACGATTTCGGCCTGCCGCTCGCACTGCACATGGCGGCGCTCGTGGCCGTGGACGCGCATGCGGGCGGACAGCGCGCGCCGACCGATGTCGCCGGCCTGACGTGTTACCTGCTGGATCGTGAGCAGCTGCACTGGACGCGGCGGTTCGGCGACCAGGCGCACCGCCTCGGACCGGCCGCATCGAACTACCGAACGCCGCCGGACGTCATGAATCGCACGGTGTTCACGGCCGCGCTCACCGGTTCCGTGCCGCCCGCGACCGGGACCGCGGTGCTGGACAAGCTGGATCTTTCGTTGCCGACGGCACAGATACTTGGCGACCACGCGGTCTGCTATCCGCCGGCGCCGGGAACCGTGCTGGAGCCGTTGTCCCCGGACCGGCTGGCCGAGGATTTCCTGGCTTTGAGCATGGCCGGTCATCAGGCCGACTATCCCGCGCAGGACTGGTCAGGCGACACCGCGGTCGCCGTTCTGGACAACACCTCGGACCCGTCGCGGGCGGTCATCTTCCTCGCGGCGGCCGCCGCGCGCTGGGCGCATGTGGGGCCTGATCACCTCTTCCCGATGCTGCTCGAGCGACCTCATACGGCGGTGCTCGCCGGGAGTGCGGCGCTGTCCGCGATCGCGGCGGTTCCCCAGCTCGGCCTGGAGGTCCTGGAGGCGATCGAACCGCATCTGCCCGCGGAGTCCCAGCCTGATCTCGACGTCGGGATCGCCGATATCGCCGTACGGCTGACGGAATTGCGGCTTGCCGACGCGGCGACTGACGCCGATCGGGTCCTGTTGTTGCTGGGGCTCGGCGCCAGGCTCGACAGCGCAGGGCGACACAGTGAAGCGCTGGATGCAGGCGAGCAAGCTGCTTCGCTGTGCGAACGTGTGGCTGCCGACGACCCCGCGAGCTACGAGTTGTTGCTGGCCGGTGCGCTCGGGAGTCTCACGCGGCCGTTGACGCGGTTGGGGCGTCGTCGCGAGGCGCTGTCGGCGAGCGAGCGTACGGCAGGGTTGTTCCGTCGGCTGGCCGGCACGAGCCCGCACTTCGGTCCGCTGCTCGCCGAAGCGCTGACCAATCTGAGTATGAATCTCGCCGCCGCGGGTGAACGGGAGCGAGCACTCGCGACGGCGCAGGAGGCGGTCGCGCTGCACGAGTCCGTTCCGGAGGATCTTGCGTTCGCGGTGGACAACCTGGGCAGCCGGTTGGCTGATGTCGGCCGGGCGGACGACGCGCTGGCTGCCGCACGCCGCGCTGTCGACCTGAGCGATCCGGCGAGGCATCGGCCTGACCTGGCCAGGCGCTTGGGCAATCTGCATCTTCGTCTCATCGGCGTCGGCCGCTGGGACGAGGCTGCGACGGTCGCCGCGGACGTGGTCACACTGTGGCGAGAGCTCGCCGACGTGAACCCGCTGACGTTCGAACCGGAGCTGGCGAAGAGTCTCAACCATCTCGGCGTCTGCCACCGCCAGCTCGGCGAGCCGGACGAAGCGGTGGTCGTCACGACCGAATGCGTGGCGATCCTGCGGCGTCTCTCCGCGGGCAATCTGTCAGCCCACCAGATCGAGCTGGCCGCGGCACTCGACCACCTCGGCGATCAGCTCGCCCTGGTGGAACGCCCAGACGAAGCTCTCGCCGCCGGGCGGGAGGCCGTCGAAGTGTTCCGGCGGCTCGCCGCGGACAATCCGGCGCGGCACGACGTGGATCTGGCCAAGGCGCTCGACAACCTCGGCATCCGGCTGGCCACGGTCGACCGGCCGTCGGAGGCACTCGGTGAGTGCGAGTCGGCCGTGGAGATCTTCGAGCAACTGGCCGCGAACGATCCGGAGGTTTTCCGCGCAGATCTGGCGAGAGCCCTCTTCAACCTGGCCTTCCGGTACGCCGCTGTCGAGCGGGCGGACGGGGCGCTCGACGCGATCGGCCGGTCGGTGGAGCTGCGGCGGCGTTCTGGGCACGATGCCGATCTCGCGCGCTCGTTGTTCGGGTTCGCGGCGTTGTGCGTGCGGCTCGGTGCGGTGGATCGGTGGAAGGAGGCTCGGCGTGCTGTCGACGAGTCGGTCGTGCGTTACCGCGGTTTGGCCGCGCGGCAGCCGCGGGCGTTCAGCGGTCCGTTGATGGATGCGACGGACCTCAGTCAGGTGATCCGCGCGCTGTCCGGCCGGCGGTCGTTGTTCGAGCGCCGGCGCCGTTGAGGGCGGCAGCGTGTCCCTGCGCGGTCGGCGCGGACAAGAAAGAATTGGCGGATGGGAATGTTCCGCGCAGTGGTACTGACCATCGACCGATCGACCGCCCTTCCGTTGATGTACGAGTACGACGCGACCGGAGCGTGTTTCCGCAGCGTCGGGTTCGTCCGCGTCGGGGGCCGGATGGTGCCGGAGATCAGTCATCCGGCGCCGGACACGCCCGACGGCCGTGATGCTTTCCTGCTCACCGTGCTGATGACCCTGCTCATTCCGGAACGCCAGGCGCGCAAGATCGTCCGGAAGGCCCAGCACGAGCCGACCTGAGCCGTTTCCGACCAGGGTCGGACGCCGGGGTGGGGAGGGCTGGAGTCTTCGTCGGGCCGGTGGGACGATCGGGTGATGGAGGTCTTGCGGGTCGAGGAGTTGGCGGCGGTACACCTGGGGCTGGCGGGCGAGAACGGCAGCGGGCGGAGTGCGACGACGTTGTACGGCCGGGCCGGGGCTCGCTTGCGGCAGACGCTGATCGCGTTGGACGCCGGCCAGACGCTGGGCGAGCATCAGAGTCCGGGCGACGCGTCGTTGATGTGTTTGGAGGGCGACGTGGTGCTTCGGGCGGGTGATGCCGAGGCCGAGTTGCGGACGGGCGATCTGGTAGCGGTCCCGCCGCAGCGCCACGACGTACACGCCCGGACCGCGTCGGTGCTGCTGCTGTCAGTCGCCTTGCACTGAAGCGATTATGGGCTGCGTTCGTCGGCCCGGAGACGCGATCTTGAGCCGATCGACGTCCTCGAGCAGCGGTATCACGTTGGTGACGTTCTCCCAGGTGGTCGCGCTCTTCTCCTCCAGCAGCACGGTGCCGCCGAACGCGGAAACCGTGTGCGCATAGTCGGCCATCAGCTGAGCCTCCGACGCGCCACGAGTTGTCGCGCCTCCGCTGAAGATCACGCAGGCGTCGTGCTCACGGCCGGCGGCGACGGAGCGCATTGCGGCGCGGACCCGCCAGCGGTTGACGAAGTTCGCCGTCGGCTGCGAGTTGCGGAAACCCAGCACGACCACGGCCTCGGTGGCACCTTCGCTGTTGCCTACGAGGGTTCGGGACCAGCGCCAGTTCAGCCACTCACCCCACGCCAGCAGCGCAGCCCCGGCGATCGCCAGTCCCGTCCTCCGCCGCATGCGCCGACTCTAGGCCACCGAGTCGACGCGGTGCTCCGTCCCCGCGAATGTGAACGTGCCGCCCGCGTGCAGGTCCTTGATCGCGGCGTAGAGCGGCGCGCCGGTGGTCATGCCCTCATACGTGACGCCGTCGCAGTCGAACGGGGAGCTGACCACGCCGACGACGTAGTGATCGCCGTCGAGGACGACGATCGCGCCCGGCCGGATCTCGCTGGTGGGCGCGAAGTCGATGGTTTCCGCGTTGGTCACGGTGCTGTGCTGGCGCTCCTCGACCTGCTCGTACAGGACGCCGAGATCGCCGGCCGCGGCCGCCTGTGACTGGTCGTCGACCGAGAACGACGAGTCGGGGTCGAGCCGCGCGGCCGAGTCCTCGCGCCCCACCGCCGTCCCTGTCGCCCGCTGCTGCGCCTCGAGATGCGCCAGCAGAGCGTCCTTGACCCTCAACTTCGCGTCGGCGTCCATCACACGTCCTCTCGTCGAGTACTGCTCAAGTGTCGCGCGGAACGCCGGTTTCCGGCCCTGCTGACAGAATGCGCTCGAAAGATTGCGGGCACGAGGGGAGCCGATGGCCGAGGACGAGTTGTACGCCGGGGCCGAGCCGTTGACCGGTCAGGTCAGAGTCGGAGAGCGTCGGAATTGGCTCGAGGCCGGCCTCGCGGACGCCGCCGTTCTCGAAGCCGATCTCGCGACGCTCGAACTGTCGACCTCGCAGATCAAGGCCATTTTGCGCGAACGTCAGCAGACCCAGGCGCAGTTGGCCGAGATCACCTACGTGCTGGAGCAGGAGCTCTGGGACGACGATGACAACTACGACGAGCCGGCCGACGCCTGGGAATCGCCGTTCGGCAAACGGCGGACGGTGAAGCAGCGGTTCTTCGATCGCCTGGCCGGGCGTCGGTTCGTCTACAGCGACGTGACCGAACACGAGGTCCGGGTTCCGCTCTTCCTGCTCGCGGCTCCGGAGCCGGCCGGGTGCAGTGCCACCTTCTCGCAGGACGTGATGGCCGGCCGCGCACTCGCCTGGAACGTCACCCTGTTCGGCAGCGGGCTGGGCGGCTCGTCGAGTTTCCGGGTCACGTCGACGTGGAAGTTCCAGGCGTCCGCGGGGGACAGCAAGCAGGTGTTCCTGCCGGTGACCGTGACAGTCGCGACCGTGCGCGTCATGGTCGGCGAACGCGTCGTCACGACGACTCGCCAGGTGGTCGCGTCCGACGCGACGCCTGCCAAACAACCTGGGCTGACCTTGCTGAGGCCGGGCGTCCAGGAGCCCGCGGGCGAGGTGATCTGTGAGTATCCGCTGGCCGGTGACACGACCGGGGCGATCGCGACCTACGGGGCGACGTACGCGAGGACCTCGTCCGGCCGGGTGGAACTCGGCGCCGAAGCCTTCGGCGTCGGTGCCACGCTGTCGGCCGATGTCTCGTGCGACCAGGCCATCGCACTGGACCTGGAGTTGCGCGGCGGGCACGACTACAGCCTGCATCGCCTGCGGTCCGGGCAAGGGATGGCATGGTCCGTCGCGCGGGAACGCTGACGGAAAGTTCCGGAACCAGTTCCGGAACCGGCAGGGGGTGTTGGCGGAGGCGTTTCCGAACCTAGAGTCGGCCTGCTTGAAAGGGCTTTCCGGTCGACGTTGGAGGGTTTGTGAGGCGGACTCTTGGGCTCGCGGTGTCGGTAGCGGTGGTGGCGGCGGGGATCGCGGGCGGCGGCGGTTCGGCCGTGGCGCAGCGCGGGCCGGTGGTCAGCGGGACGTACTCGAGCGGCCCGGAGCACGCGTGGCAGGCGCTGCCTCCGGCGTACGTCGGGAACGACACCGGGGCAGCGGACGCCACGGTGGTCGTCGATCCGAGCATCAGCCGGCAGAAGTACACCGGCGTCGGGTTCTCGCTCGACGAGACGAGCGTGTCGAACCTGTGGAAGCTGACGCCGCAGGAGCGCGAGCGGGCGGTCCGGCTGCTGGTGGATCCGCGGACCGGTGCCGGGTTCGACCGGTTCCGGCTGACGATCGGGAGCCCGGACCTGATCGAGCACCTGCCGTTCTGGTCGTACGACGAACTGCCGGCCGGCGTCACCGAGGACCCGGACCTGAAGTACTTCTCGATCAAGCGGGACGTCGACGCGCACATCGTCGACACCGTGAAGCTGATCCAGAAGTACAACCCGCGCGCCACGTTCTTCGCGTCCGCGTGGAGCGCGCCGGCCTGGATGAAGACCAACAACCGGTTCACCGGCGAGGTCGCGCTCAAGCCCGGCAGTACGACGTCGTACTACCAGGTGGGCAAGCTCCGCGACGACCGCATCGACGTGTTCGCCAGGTACTACGTGAAGTACCTGCAGGCGTATGCGAAGTACGGCATCACCGTCGACGCGCTGACGCTGCTCAACGAACCGGGGATCGACGTGGTCTACCCGGCGATGGACATCAGCGTCGAGCAGCAGCAGAAACTCGCCGTCGCGATCAAGCGTGAGGTACGGCGGGCCGGGCTGCGGACCGAGCTGTACGTGCACGACTTCAACTTCTGGGACTGGCGCGACCCGAACAGTACGGAAACGAAGAACTACTACCGGATCTTCAACGACCCGGCCACCCGGCAAGCGGCGGACGCGATCGCGTTCCACCCGTACTGGGGCGACCCGGCGGTGCTGCGGGACGCCTACGAGGAGTTCGGAAAACCCGTGCACATGACGGAAACCAGCGATCTCAACCCGGCCACGGTCCTGAACTATTTCCGGCTCGACGCGTCGTCGTACGTCCTGTGGGCGCAGACCACCGACCAGGACGGCGGCACCCTGCACTGGACGCCGGCCCGGGACAACGACATCGACTGGGCCGAGGTCGGCCGGACGACCAAGTGGCCGAACCGGCTCGTGAAGGTCGACACGACGACGAAAACGTTTTCGGTGCGGTCCGAGCTCTTCGCGATGGGACAGTTCGCGAAGTACCTCGGGCCGGAGCACACCCGCGTCGAGTCGAGCGGTACGGCGAACGGGATCAGCAACGTGGTGTTCAAGGACCGCGGCGACAACTTCGTAGCGATCGTTGGAAACGCCAACGCCACGCCGAGCAAGGTCCGCGTCACGCTCGCTGACAAGTCGTTCGTCGTGACGGTTCCGGCCAACGCGTACGCGACGTACCGCTGGCACGGCGACGTTCCGTCGGCACGGCACAACCACGCGCCGCAATTCCGGGCGGTTCCGGACGTGGTCGCCGACCAGTTCCAGACCACCCAGTTCCAGTTGCGGGCGACCGACGGCGACCAGGACCGCCTCGCGTACTACGCGACGGAGCTGCTGGCCGGCGTCAGTCTCGATGCGAGCACCGGGACGGTCAGCCTGCAACCGACCGTCGCCGGGGAGCAGGACCTCAAGTTCCGCGTCACCGATGGCGCGGCGCACGACGAGGTCACGGTGCACGTGACGGTCCGGCCGCACGGTGCGCCGGTCGGGGTGAAGGTCGAGGCGGAGTCGTACGTCGCCCAGCACGGCTGGACGGACGGCGGCGCGAACTTCATCGAGAGCAACCCGGCGGCGAGCGGCGGCAAGAACGTCGGCTGGACCGCGGCGGGGAACTGGCTCCAGTACCGCGTCGATGTGGCCCAAGGCGCCTACAACCTCGAACTCCGGGTCGCGAACGGCACCGGCGCGCCGGCCCAGGACGCGATCTCGATCCGCGACGCCAACGGCACCGTGCTCGCCAAGGTCACCGTCCCCGACACAGGAGGTTGGGGCAACTACCAGTCGATCAGCGCACCGATCGCTCTCCCCGCCGGAGACCAACAGATCACGGTGTACTGCGAGACCGGCGGCTTCAACCTCGACTACCTCCGCCTGGCCGCCTGAACCCACGCCTGTGCGACACACCTGCGCGGTTGCCGCACACCTTGAAACGTGTCAATCTGATCATCGCGGCGCTGCGACAACGGCCGTCCGGACAGCGTGATCAGGCATTGAAACGTGAGGAGCAGTCGTGGCGCGCATCGCTTTCCTGCACACCGGGGCCGTCGTCATCCCGACGTTCGCGACGCTTGCCGCCGAGCACCTGCCGGGGGTCGAGGTGCAGAACCTGCTCGACGACAAGATCGTGGCCGACCTGGGCCGCGGTGTTGCCTCCGAGCAGGTGGCGCAGCGCCTGGCGGACTTGGGTGACGCCGCCGTCGTGGCCGGAGCCGCAGCGGTGATGTTCACGTGTTCGTCGATCTCGCAGTACGCGGCGCCGCTCGCCGAGCGTCTCGGCGTACCGGTGTATCGCGTCGACGAGGCGATGGCCGACGAGGCGGTGCGCGCGGGTGATCGCGTCAGCGTCATCGCGACGCTGCCCACCACGGTGCGGCCGACGGCCGCGCTGCTCCGGGAGCGCGCCGAGATTCAGGGGCGCAAGGTGCAGATCGACGAGGTCGTCGTGGCCGGCGCGTTCGAGGCTGCTGTCGCGGGCGATCGGGCCCGGCACGACGAGTTGGTGTCAGAAGCGATCAAGGCGGCGAACGGCGATGTGGTCGTCCTCGCGCAAGCGTCGATGGCGTCGGCGGCCGAAGGCCTCGAGCTCGCCGTGCCGATCCTCACCAGCCCGGAGCGCGGCGTTCGCCGGCTGGCCGAGAACCTCAAGTAGTCAGGCGGCCCGGCGCGACCGCTTGCGACCGTCGATCAGCCGGTCGAGCACGCCGTAGCCCGCGAGGCCGAGGACGGCGACGGCCGCCAGGAACAGCACGACAGCGACCGTGATGTTCGCCGGTCGGGCGACGAGTCCGGCGACGGCCAGTACGACGCCGATCGACGCGAAGACAACGACCATGCGGCGGCTCATCGGCTCGTAGATCACGACCGCGAGGCTACCGGGCTCCAAGGTCACCTCTTGACGTGATGTGGCGGTCTGCGGCATGGTTTACAGCGCTGTAGTACAGCGCTGTAAATCCGCCGAGAGAAAGCAGGCCGATGCGTCCCGACATCGTCATCGTGATGACCGACCAGCAGCGGGTGGGGCTGACGCGGCGCAGTGGGTATCCGGTGGACACGATGCCGTTCGTCGACGGCCTGGCGGAGCGCGGAACGGATTTCCGGAACGCGTACACGGCCGCGCCGGCCTGTGTTCCGGCGCGGACCAGCCTGCTCACCGGGCGGTTCCCGAGCGTCCACCAGGTGCGGCAGAACAGCAACGCGCAGTACGCCCGCTACGACCAGGACCTGCTCGACGTCCTGCGGACCGCGGACTACCAGCTGCACTTCGCGGGCAAACCGCACATGCCCCGCGGCGCGCAGGACTTCGACACCTTCGCCGGACCGTACTTCCACACCCAAGGACCGGAACGGAACGCGGCGGAACACGCTTTCGACGACTGGCTCGAGCGCCTCGACCACGGGGTCGCCGACGAGCCGACACCGCACGCCCTGGAAACGCAGCTGCCATACCGGATCACCACCGACGCGCTGCAAGCGGTGCACGACGCGGACCCGGACCGGCCGGGCCTGTTCTGGGTCTCCTACCCCGAGCCCCACAACCCGTACCAGGTCCCGCGACCGTACTTCGACCTGGTGAAACCCGAGGACGTCCCGGACCGCACAACAGGGCCCAAGGCAACCGAGATCAAGGGCGGCAGCTACGCCTGGCTGCGCAAACTCCAGGAAGACAAACGACCCGGGTACGACGACAACTGGCGTCGCTACACCGCCAACTACCTCGGCATGCTCCGTCTGCTCGACGACCAGATCCGCCGCCTGCACGAGGGTCTCGAAACCCGACGGAAACGACCACGACTGACCATCGTGCTCGCCGACCACGGCGACTACGTCGGCGAGTACGGACTGCAGCGCAAGGGCGCCGGCCTGTCGGAGTTCCTGATGCGGATCCCGCTGATCGTCACCGGCGACGGCGTCGAGGTACAGCGACGCGACGAACCGGTGTCGATCGTCGACGTCCTCCCCACCGTCTGCGAAGCCGTCGGCCAACCCATCCCCGACGGCGTCCAGGGCCGCAGCCTGCTCCCGCTCGCGCACGGCGAGGCGGCGCCGGAAACGGAATTCCGGAGCATCGTCGCCGAGCAGGGCTTCGGCGGCCGCGCGTACGACGTGACCGCCCGGCCGCCGCTGCACTTCACCTACGACGGCCCGACGTTCGACGAACTCAACACCGTCACGCAGTCCGGTGCCGCCCGGATGATCCGCAGCGGCCACTGGAAGCTCATCGTGCACGCCGATCTCGAGGGTGAGCTCTACGACCTGGACACCGACCCGGCCGAGCTCACCAACCTCTTCGACGACGACGCACAGCTGGCCGTCCGCGCCGGCCTCCTGCACCAGCTCGCCCGCTGGCAGGCCCGGCTGACCGACGACCTCCCGAACGGCAACTACACCTCGCTCCGCCTGCCCCACAACTGGCGCTGGGCACCCAAGGAGATCCACGATGAACACGTTTAGCCGCCGCACCCTGCTGGGCCTCGGCGCCGCCACCGCCGCCGCGATCACGCTCCCCGGCTGCTCGGGGAAGTCCGGCCCGATGCGCGTTTCCTGGTACGGCCCCGACCCGGTCACCAAGGCCCTGAACAAGGCCCTCGAGGCCTGGAAATCGAGCGGCGGCGCGGAGTACGCCGCGGAGAGCGCTCCGTTCGACGACTACTGGGACAAGCTCGCCACGCAGACGTCCGGCAACAACGCACCCGACGTCCTGCGGATGTCGATGAGCTACTTCAGCGACTACGCGGGCCGCAGCGCGCTGAAGGACCTCGGGTCGCTGGGGATCGACGCGACGGGGCTCGACAAGGACGTCGCGAGCAGCGGTGTCGCCGACGGCAAGAACTACGGCATCGGGCAGAGCTCGATCAGTTACGCGATGTACGTCGACGAGGCCGCGGTCAAGCGCGCCGGCGGCACGGTCCCGGCCCAGGGCTGGACCTGGGACGCCTTCGCCGAGTTCGCCCGGGACTACAGCGGATCGGTCCAGGGCTCCTACGGCTCCACCGACCAGGCCGGAAACTTCCAGCTGTTCGAGGTGTACGCGCGCCAGCACGGCACGGAACTGTTTTCCGACGACGGCGGAAAGCTTGCCGCCAGCAAGGACACGGTCCAGGAGTGGTTCCAGTACTGGGCCGGGCTGCGGGACGCGAAGGCCGCCCCGCCGCAGAACATCAGCGCGGAGACGACCGCGATCGAGAAGTCGCTGGTGGCCAAGGGCAAGGCGCCGCTGCAGTTCGGCTGGGTCCAGCAGGTCACCTTCTACCAGCCGCTGGTGAAGGGCCCGCTGAGCGTGCTCCCGGTCCCGCAGGGCAAGGCCGGAGACCTGTCCGGCCAGTTCGTCAAGGGCCTCGACCTGTGGTGCGTCTCGGCCGCGTGCAAGCATCCCGAGGACGCCGCGAAACTGATCGGGTTCCTGCTCAACGACGAGAAGGCGATCAAGGCGATCGGCATCCTGCTCGGCGTCCCGCCGTCGAAGAAGGCGCGTGACCTGGTGTCCGCGGACGCCGGATCGGCCGGTGCCCGGGCGATCACGTACGTCGAGGGCCTGGAGGGCAAGGTCGGTCCGTCGCCGAAGCCGTGGCCCAAGGGGTACGGCGAACTGCTGACCGGGTTCGGGCGGATCGCGGAGAACATCGGTTTCGGAAAGACCACGCCGGCGGCCGGCGCGCAGGAGTTCGTCGACCTGGCCGGAAAGACCCTCGGGCAGTGATCGCCCGGCTCCGGCAGAGCGTTCCGGCGTACCTGTTCCTGCTGCCCTGGCTGATCGGGCTGCTCGGCCTGACGATCGGCCCGATGCTGCTGTCGCTCTACTACTCGTTCACCGACTACGCGCTGCTCAACACCCCCGAGTGGACCGGGCTGCACAACTACACGACCCTGTTCCAGGACTCGCGGTACCTGCAGTCGCTCAAGGTCACCTTCATCTACGTCGGCGTCTCGGTCCCGCTCGAGATGGCGTTCGCGCTCGCGGTCGCCGTGCTCCTCAACCGAGGGCTCAAGGGCCTGGCCGTCTACCGAGCGCTGTACTACGTGCCGAGCCTGCTCGGGGGCAGCGTCGCGATCGCCCTGCTGTGGCAGCAGATCTTCGGCAGCGACGGCCTGCTCAACGACGTCCTCGGTGTCTTCGGCATCCACGGCCGCAGCTGGATCTCCGAGCCCGGTACGGCGTTGTGGACGCTGATCGTGCTGCGGGTCTGGCAGTTCGGCGCCCCCATGGTGATCTTCCTGGCGGGTCTGCGGCAGATCCCCGATGAGGTGCTCGAGGCCGCCGAGGTCGACGGTGCGGGCCGATGGCAACGATTCTGGCGGGTGACGCTGCCGCTGCTGTCGCCGGTGGTGTTCTTCAATCTGGTGCTGCAGATCATCGGCGCGTTCCAGGCGTTCACGCCGGCGTTCGTGATCAGCGGCGGTAAGGGCGGCCCGTCGGACTCGACGCTGTTCTACACGCTGTACCTCTACCAGCAGGCGTTCGGAAACTTCCGGATGGGGTACGCCGCCGCGATGGCCTGGGTGCTGCTGCTGATCATCGCAGTCTTCACCGGGCTGAACTTCGTCCTGGGCCGCACCTGGGTGTTCTACGGAGACGAAGGGGCACGCCGATGAAACGCCTCCTGGCTCACACCGGGCTGGCGGCGGGGGCACTGGTGATGCTCTACCCGCTGCTCTGGATGATCAGCGCCTCGCTGCGGCCGAACACCGAGATCTTCGAGCACCCCGGGCTGATCCCCGAGCGCCCGACGCTCGGGAACTACGCGCTCGGCTGGTCGTCGACCGGAACCAGTTTCGGCATCTACCTGATGAACTCGCTGATCATCTGCGCCGCGGTCGTGATCGGCAACGTGCTGACCTGCTCGCTGACCGCGTACGCGTTCGCGCGGCTCCGGTTCGTGGGCCGGAAAACGTTGTTCGGGTTGATGCTGGCGACGATCATGCTGCCCGGTCACGTCACACTGATCGCGCAGTACTCGATTTTCCGGAACCTGAACTGGATCGACACGTTCTGGCCGATGATCGTGCCGAGTTTCCTGGCCACCGACGCATTCTTCGTGTTCCTGATGGTGCAGTTCATCCGCTCGATCCCGGTCGAGCTCGACGACGCCGCGCGGATCGACGGCTGCGGTGCGTGGGGGATCTACCGGCGGATCATCCTGCCGCTGCTGTCGCCGGCGCTGGTGACGACGGCGATCTTCTCGTTCATCTGGACCTGGAACAACTTCTTCAGCCAGCTGATCTACCTGTCGACCAGGACCCGGCTGACCGTGCCGGTGGCGTTGCGCGGGTTCCTGGACGCCACCGGCAGCTCGGAATGGGGAGCGCTGTTCGCGATGAGCGTCGTCACGCTGGTGCCGGTGGTCGTGGTGTTCGTGATCTTCCAGCGGCGGATCCTGGCCGGAATGGCCCACACCGGCCTCAAATGAGATCCTGCCAGCTATGAGGCCGCGCCTGACCGACGTCGCCGAGGCGGCCGGTGTGTCGATGAAGACGGTGTCGAACGTCGTCAACGGCGCCGAGCACGTCCGCGAGGAGACCCGGCAACGGGTGCTCGCCGCGATCGACAAGCTCGGGTACCGGCCGAACATCGCGGCCCGCAACCTGGCCCAGGGCCGCAGCGGCGTGATCGCGCTCGCCGTACCGCAGCTCGACCGTCCGTACTTCGCCTCGCTCGCGGCCCGGATGCTCGACGAGGCGGAGTCGTTCGGCTGGATCGTCCAGTTCCACCAGACCGGCGGTCGCCGCGAGGCCGAGCTCGCCCTGCTCACCGAGCGGCACCCGGCCCGCCTCGACGGGATCGTGATGAGTCCGCTCGGGCTGACCGCGGAGGACGTGCAGGGCCGCGATCCGGCGTTGCCGCTGGTGCTGCTGGGCGAGAAGGCCGGCGTCGGGCACCACGCGGATCACGTCGGCATCGACAACCGCGAGGCCGGCAAGGTGGCGACCGAGCATCTGCTCGAGCTCGGCCGCCGGCAGGTGATGGCACTCGCGCCGGGGCCGCGGATGGACGACGAGCGGATCAACGGCTACCGCGACGCGCTGACCGCCGCCGGGCTGCCGGTCGACGAGGACATCGTGCTGCCGACCGGAGGCCTGCGCGGCCAGGACGCCGAGCGCACCCTCGGCGAGTGGCTCGACTCGGGACACGCGCCGCCGGACGCGGTCTTCGCGGCCACCGACTGGCTGGCGATGGGCGCGATCCGGGCCCTCGTCCTGCGCGGTCTGCGGGTGCCGCAGGACGTCGCCGTGGTCGGATTCGACGACATCCCGTACGACCTCGCGACCCTCCCGACTCTGACCACCGTCGCGCCCGACCGGGTCGCGATCGCGCGGCTGGCGTTGCAGGCGCTGAAGGACCAGCGCCCCGGCGCCGACCCCGTCCGCCGGCAGGCGCCCTTCAGTCTCGTCGTCCGCGAGAGCACCACCGGCATCGGTTGACCCTGGCGCATCGCCCGCGCGCATCCGAGACTGGCGGCATGGGTGGGGGCATGGTGGCCATGCTGTTCTCGGACATCGAAGGGTCGACGCTGCTGCTGCGCCGGCTGGGCGACCGGTACCTGGACGCGCTGGAGGATCACCGGCGGATCCTGCGCGCCGTGTGGACGGCGTACGGCGGAACCGAGATCGGGACCGAGGGCGACAGCTTCTTCGTCGTGTTCGGGACCGCCGGGGACGCGGTCCGGGCCGCGGCCGACGGGCAGCGACAGCTCGCCGGGCATGCGTGGCCTGGCAACGAGAGCCTGCGGGTGCGGATGGGCATCCACACCGGTACGCCGGGCGTGTACGACGGTGACTACTGGGGGATGGACGTCCATCTCGCCGCGCGGATCGGGGCGGCCGCCCACGGCGGGCAGATCGTGGTGTCGGCGGTCACCGGTCAGCTGACCCAACTGCCCGACGGTGTCACGCTGCGCGATCTCGGCACCCATCACCTGAAGGACATCCCGGAGCCCGAGCACCTGTTCCAGGTCACGGTCGACGGTCTGCAACTCGAGTTCCCGCCGCCGCGCACTCTCGGTACGTCGACGAGCCTGCCGTCGCCGGCGACCCCGCTGCTCGGGCGCGCGCCGGATCTCGAGCGCATCGGCGAGCTGCTCGGGCGGCCCGACGTACGCCTCGTCACGCTGACCGGTCCGGGCGGAGCGGGCAAGACCCGGCTGGCGATCGGCGCGGCCGCGGAGCTGACCACCAGGTTCCCGGGGGGTGTGTACTTCGTCCCGCTCGCGGCCGTCACGTCCGCACCCGTGCTGTGGACGACGATCGCCGAGGTCCTCGACATCCCGCCGCGCGACCGCGGCCGGGTCGTTGCGTACCTGGCCCAGCGAACCCTGCTACTCGTCCTCGACAACCTCGAGCAGTTGCCGGACGCCGGCAAGGTCGTCGCCGAGATCATCGAGGGCGCGCCGCACGTGCAGCTGATCGCCACCTCGCGGCGAGCGCTCGGACTCACCGGCGAGCACCAGCATCCGGTGCTGCCGCTGCCGATCGCGGACGGCGCCGACTCGGCCGCCGTGCAGCTGTTCGTGCAACGCGCGCAGGCCGTTCGGCCCGCGTTCACGCTGACCGCCGGGAACACCGCCGACGTGGTCGCGATCTGCCGCCGGCTCGACGGGCTGCCGCTGGCGATCGAGCTCTGCGCACCGCGGATCCGGCTGCTCAGCGTCAAGGAGCTGCTCGCACGGGTTGACCAGTTGCTCGACATGGCGTCCACGAGTGCGGCGACGCCGCAACGGCAGCGGACGTTGCGCGAGACGATCGCCTGGTCGTACCAGCTGCTCGGGCCGGAGCACCGCCGGACGTTCCGCCGCCTGGCCGTCTTCTCCGGCGGCGCCGACCTGGCCGCGGTCGAGAAAGTTGCCACTGGCATCGACCTGCTCGACGCCGTCGCCGAGCTGCACGACGCCAACCTGATCACGGTGTACGACGGACCGGACGGGACCCGGGTGCGGATGCTGGAGACCGTCCGCCAGTACGCCGCCGACGAGCTACAAGCCACGGACGAGGATGCCGGCGTCCGCGGTCTCCACGCCGGCTACTACGCTGACCTTGCCGAGATCATCGAGAACACCAAGAAGACCACGTCCGACCTGCCGCTCGATCGTGCCGAGATCGACCTCGACAACTTCCGTACCGCCCTCAGCTGGGCGACCGGCCACGACGTACGGACCGCTCTCCGGCTCTGCTCGGCCCTGGCCTGGGTCTGGATCGTCGGCGGCTATCTGGCCGAGAGCCGCGCCTGGCACGAGCAGGTCGTCACCGCCGCCGGTACGACGTCCTCGCCGGAGCTGGCCGCCTGTCTGCGCGGATTGAGCAACGTCTTGCTCATCCAGGGGGAGGCGGAGCACGCCGAAGAGGTGGCAGCCCGCAGCGTCGAGATGGCCCGGAGGCTCGGCGATCCGGCCGGTATCGCGTACGGAATGACCGTGCTCGGCTCGATGCAAGGCCAGCGAGGGGACACCCGCGCGGCGCGGGCGACGCTGACCGAGGCCGTAGCGCGGCTCCGCTCCTTGGACGACGAGTGGCGGTTGGCCCGGGTGCTCAACCACCTGGGCGGGATCGAGGAGGACCTCGGCAACTTCGAGCAGGCGGAGGAGCTGCTCCGCGAGTCGCTGAGGATCACCGAGTCGCAGGGGGACGTGCACGAGCTCGCCGTGGTGGGGCAGAACCTGGCCTACCTGCTGACCCTCGCCGGCCGTCTCGACGAGGCCGGCGAGCTGGCCCGTGGCCTGGTTCCTACCGTGGTGGCGCTCGGCAGCCCGACTCTCACGATGGCGTTCTCGAACACCGTGATGAACCTTCTGATCCGCCGCGGCGATCCGGTCCGCGCAGCGGAACTGTTCGGCGCCGAGGAGGCGATGGGCGAGCGGCTGGAGATCCCGAATCCGTACCGGGAGGAGGAGCTCGCGGAGGCCCTCGAACTCGTCGGCGACACGCTGACCCGCGAAGACTGGGAGCGGCACTGCCGCACCGGCCGGACCGAACGCGTCGAGGAACTCCTGGGCCGCGTGTCGCTCTAGGACCTTGCCGGCCGCAACGAACCGCAACGAACCCGCCACGGTCGCCGAACGGTTGACCACGGACAGTGCCGACTACATACTGCTTGCACCGCCGTCGGCGGGCTGTGGGGGCAGCTGGGGTGATCATGGGGAACAAGGGGGGCAAGTTGTGCATGCCTTGAAGTTGATTCGTGCTGCGCTGATCGTGGGGATTCTCGGAGCGTCGCTGACCGCGCCGCTCGCGGCCTCGGCCGAGGATCCGCCGACCAGCGCGGTGGAGGTCAGTGCGACCACATTGAGTCCGGGGGACACGTTCACGGTCACGCAGACCGTGTACAACAAGGGCGACTTCACGCTCGAAGGCGCCAAGGCCGCGCTGTACGCCAAGGACCAGACGCTCACCGACTGGATCGAGCTGGTCAGCTGCACCGGCGCGAACTGCTTCACCGCCGAGGGGACGCACGTCCGGGCCTCGTTCGGTGACGTCGGCGCGCACGAGACCCGGACCGTGGTGTGGACGCTGCGGGTGCGGGACGACACCAAGCTGGATCCGTTCATCCTGCGGAACCAGTTGTTCGCGGACAACTACGGGTACGAGATCCTGTCGGGCCCGACGATCACGATCGTCCCGAAGGCGGCCGACATCGCCGTCGCGCTGAGTGCCTCGGTGAAGATGGTGACGACGGCGCGGATCACGTACACGATCACCGTGAAGAACAACGGGCCGAACGCGGCGACCGGGGTTCGGGTGGTCGCCACGGCGCCGGCCGCGACGGCGTACTACGCGAGCACCTGCACGCGGGTCGGGACCACCCGGTCGGCGAACTGCGACTTCGCCACGCTGGCGAGCGGTGAGACCGTGACCCGGACGCTGACGGCGAACACCGGGATGCTCACGGCCGGCACGTTGACCGCGACGGCGCAGCGGACGGCGAGTTCGCCGAACGACCCGGTGGCGACGAACGACAAGGCCACGAAGAGCTGCAGCGCGCTCACCGGGCTGGTCGTGCGCTGCTGACGACACGCTGAGGTTTCTGCGACGGCCGGCGGCCGCGGGTTCTCGAGTCCCCGCGGCCGCCGGCTCTTTTGCTGCCCACGTCTTGCATCCAGGGGCGGGGGAGGTTTACGGTCCGGGTTAACGTTTAAGTGAGTGTTAGTGAGCACTTCTTCGAAACTTGGAGCAACTATGATCAGTCGGCGGCGGTTCCTGCAGGTGACCGGTGCGGCGATTGCCACCTCTTCGCTCGCGGCCTGTGGTGACGGCGGGGCGTCGAACGGTGGTGCGAAAGCGTCGGGCGAGCTCAAGCTGCCGACGTACAAGCCGTTCGAGGGGCTGCACCCGGAGCTGCCGGGCGCCGAGTCCGGCCTCGAGCCCGGGTTCCTGAAGTTCCCGGCGGACGCGGTCGCCAGCGTGAAGGCGCCGCCGCTGAAGGGCCCGGTCACCGCGCTGACCGAGACCTTCGCGACGCCTCCGCCGCCGATGGGCAGCAACCCGATGTGGCAGGCGCTGAACCAGGCGCTCGGCGGCGAGCTCCGGCTGACCATCGGCACCGACCCGGGCTACCCGGAGAAGTTCGCGACGCTGCTGGCCAGCGACTCGCTGCCGGACCTGATGTGGCTGCCGCCGAACCAGGGCATCCCGAACATCGGCCCGATGCTCGAGGCGAAGTTCCAGGACCTGACCAAGTACCTGTCCGGGGACGCCGTGCTGGAGTACCCGAACCTGGCCGCGCTCAAGCCGGCCTCCTGGCGGACCGCGGTGGTGAACGGGAAGATCTGGGGCGCCCCGATCCCGTCGACGCCGTTCGGCCAGGTGATGATGGGCAACCCGAAGACCTGGGCGAAGGTCGGCGGCCTGCAGTGCGCGACCGCGGACGAGTTCTTCGCCAAGTGCAAGGAGCTGACCAACGGCACGAACTACGCGCTCGAGCCGGCGATCATCAACATGCTGCACATGTTCGGCGAGTGGTTCGGCGCCCCGAACGGCTGGCGGGTCAACCAGGACCGGTCGCTGACCCATCTGTACGAGACCGACAACTACAAGGCCGCCGTCGAGTACGCCGCCAAGCTCTGGGCCGCGAAGGTGTTCTACCCGGACCTGAACCTGGCCGACGCCACGCCGAAGACCGTGAACGGCCAGATCGCCGCGCAGGTCGTGGTCGGCCCGCGGGCCACCGCCGACTTCCGGGCGCTGGACCCGTCGCTGTTCGTCGACACGATGATCCCGTTCGGCCACGACGGCAAGGCGAAGCCGGTCTACGACATGGGCTACGGCACCGTCGGGTTCACGCCGTTCAAGAAGACCGACGAGGGCCGCATCCGCGAGCTGCTCGCGCTGATGGACTACCTGTCCGCGCCGTTCGGCACCAAGGAGTACCTGGTCAAGAACTTCGGCGTCGAGGGCCAGCAGTACCAGCTCGACGCGCAGCACAACCCGGTGCTGACGAAGGCCGGCCAGCAGCAGGCGCCCGGTCTGGTCAGTGCGCTGCAGATCATGAACTCGCCGGAGAGCGTGATCTTCAACCCGGCGTACCCCGACGACACCAAGAAGATCTACGCGACCGAGCAGCAGCTGCTGAAGTTCGCGATGCGGAACCCGACCGCGGGCACGTACTCCGACACCAGCAGCAAGGTCGGTCCGAAGCTGACCGCGGCGTTCCGGGACACGATCGTGGACATCGTCACCGGCCGCCAGAAGATCGACGCGTACGACGCGGCGCTGAAGCGCTGGAAGTCCGGCGGCGGTGACAAGATGCGCGACGAGTTCGCGGCCGTGCTGCCGTCGAGCGTGCCGGTCACCGGGTCCTGATCGATGCTGAAGCCGAACTCCTCGAAGCGGCAGGTCGCCAACGGCCTGCCGCTGAAGGCGAAATGGCGCCGGGACTGGCAGATGGTGCTGCTGATGATCCCCGGCGTGCTGTTCCTGCTGGTGTTCTTCTACCTGCCGGTGCTCGGAAACGTGGTCGCTTTCCAGGATTTCCAGCCGTACCTCGGCATCATGCACAGCGAGTGGAACGGCCTGCAGAACTTCCTCAACCTGTACGACAACCCGGACTTCTGGGACGCGCTGCGGAACACGCTGGTGCTGGCCGGCGTCCAGCTGCTGCTGTTCTTCCCGGTGCCGATCGGGCTGGCGCTGATCGTCGACTCGCTGGTCAGCAACCGTTTTCGGCGCTGGTTCCAGACCATCGCGTACCTGCCGCACTTCCTGTCCTGGGTGCTGGTCGTGACGCTGTTCCAGCAGTCGCTCGGCGGCGCCGGGTTCGTCAACAACCTGCTCCGGCAGGCCGGCCTCGACCCGATCCCGTTCATGACCAACCCGGACACCTTCCCGCTGCTCGTCGTCGCGCAGCTGATCTGGAAGGACGCCGGCTGGGCGATGATCATCTTCCTGGCGGCGCTGACCACGGTCGACGTGTCGCTGTACGAGGCCGCCGCGGCGGACGGCGCCGGGCGCTGGCGGCGGCTGTGGCACATCACGCTGCCGTCGCTGCGCACCGTCATCGTGCTGCTGCTCATCCTGCGGATCGGCGACATCCTCAGCGTCGGCTTCGAGCAGTTCATCCTGCAACGCGACTCGGTCGGACCGGGCGCCGCCGAAGTACTGGACACGTTCACGTACTACGCCGGCGTGGTCGGCGGTGACTGGAGCAGCGGCGCCGCGGCCGGGTTGGCCAAGGGCGTCGTCGGAGCCCTCCTCCTGTGGGGCGCCAACGCGCTGGCCCACCGCCTGGGTGAGCCCGGCATCTTCCAGAAACGAGGCGCTTCATGAGACCGGTGTGGAAGGAGAACCCTTCTCCGGCGTACCAGGCGATCAAGGCCGTCGTACTGGGCGGCTTCGCGCTCGTCATCGTGATCCCGATCCTGGTCGTGATCTCGACCTCGCTGGCCAGCGACAAGGACATCATCGACGCGGGCGGCTACGTGCTGTGGCCGTCGCATCCGACGTTCAAGGCGTACCAGACGCTGTTCTCCGGCGGCCTGATGGGACGGGCGATCCTGGTCAGCGTCTTCGTGACGCTGGTCGGTACGGCGATCGCGCTCGCCGTCACCATCGCGCTCGCGTACGCCACGTCGCGGCCGGTGCTGTTCGGGCGGCCGGTGCTGCTGATGGTGCTGTTCACGTTGCTGTTCGCGCCGGGCATCATCCCGATGTTCCTGGTGGTGAAGCAGCTCGGACTGCTCGACAGCCTGTGGTCGCTGATCCTGCCGGGCGCGCTCGGCGCGTTCAACTTCGTTGTCCTGCGCACCTTCTTCATGAATGTGCCGGGCGAGCTGCTGGAGAGCGCGCGGATCGACGGCGCGAGCGACTTCACCATCCTGCGCCGCATCGTCATGCCGCTGTCGAAGGCGGTGATCGCGGTCGTCGGCCTGTTCTACGCGGTCGGGTTCTGGAACGCGTTCTTCAACGCCTTGCTGTACCTCAACGACACGTCGAAGTGGCCGGTCCAGGTGATCCTGCGGACCTACGTCCTGCAGGGCAAGTCGCTGTCCGCCGACCAGCTCGGCGTTCATCCGCCGCCGCAGCCCCAGTCCCTGCAGATGGCCGTGGTGGTGGTCGCGCTGGTCCCGATCGCGATGGTGTACCCGTTCCTCCAACGGCACTTCACCAAGGGCGTCATCACCGGTGCGGTCAAGGGCTGATCTGCAAGAATCGACATATGTCCTCACCTTTGGCTGAGCGGCCGACGCTGCGGATGGTCGCGAAGGAGGCCGGTGTCTCGGTCGCGACCGTGTCCTACGTGCTGTCCGGACGGCACCGCAGCCACACGATCAAGGACTCGACAGCGGACCGGGTCCGCGAGGCCGCGTCGCGCCTGGGCTACCGGCGCAACGACGCGGCCCGCGCGATCCGGACCGGCAAGTCGGACCTGGTCCTGCTGTCGCTGAACGTGCTCGCGGACCCGTGGTCGCAGGCGGTCGCGGCCACCGTCAGTACGGCGGTGACCCCGCTCGGCAAGACCGCGCTGATCGTCGCCGACGGGGACTGGCGCACCGTGCTGGCGAACCGGACGCCCGACGTGATCTTCATCGACAGCATCGCGCCGGACCCGGAGCAGATCGCGGAGCTGGCCGCGTTCGCGGCGCAGGGCGTGCAGATCGTCGTGTTCAGCGAAACCCTGGAGCCGCAGGGCTTCGACGTGATCCGGTCCGGCGCCGAGCCGCGCTGCCATCTCGCGGTCGAGCACCTGCTGGAGCATCACGACCGGGTCGGCGCGCTCACCTCACGGACCACCGGGTTCGCCCGCTTCGACGCCTACCTGAACACCCTGCGCGCGGCGGACAAGCCGATCCGCGACCAAGACATCGAGATCTTCGAGCAGCATCCCGAGGGCGCGTACCGCGCCGCGATGGCGTTGCTCACCAAGCCGGATCGGCCGACGGCGATCTACTGCACGACGGACTTCGCCGCGATCGCCGCGGTCCGGGCGGCGCACCGGCTGCGGATCGACGTACCGCGGGAACTGGCGATCGTCGGCGTCGGCAACACGCCCGAGGGCGAGCACCTCGACCCGTCGCTGTCGACGGTCGGGCCGGTCGACTTCAACGAGGCGCTGGCCAAGATCATCGTCGGGCGGCTGACGGACCGCGAGGGCGCGCCCGGCGAAGTGTTCGATTTCCCCTGGCAGCTGATCGTTCGGGAGTCTTCTTGAGTCAACCCAACGTCGTACTGATCTGTGTCGACGAGTGGCGTGGGGACGCGATGTCATGCGCCGGCCACCCGTACGTCGAGACGCCGCATCTGGACGAACTGGCTCGCACCGGGGTGCGGTTCAGCCGCGGGTACTCCGCGACGCCGACGTGCGTGCCGGCCCGGGTGGCGTTGTTCACCGGGCAGTCGCAGGAGCGGCACGGGCGGGTCGGGTACACCGACGGCGTACCGTTCGACGCCGCGCATCCGGTGACGGTGCAGGGCGAGTTCCGCCGGGCGGGGTACCACACGCAGGCGATCGGGAAGATGCACGTCTGGCCGGAGCGGGCGCGGCTCGGGTTCGACGACGTGGTCCTGCACGACGGGTTCCTGCACCACGCCCGGCGTACGCATCGTCAGCAGTTCGGGTTCTTCGACGACTACGTGCCCTGGCTGCGGCGGCAGCCCGGGGTGTCGCCGGACGCGGAGTACTTCGATCACGGGGTGAACTGCAACTCGGTGGTCGCACGGCCGTGGGACAAGGCGGAGGAGCTGCACCCGACGCACTGGATCGGCACGCAGACGATCGAGTGGCTGTACCGGCGGGACCCGTCGCGGCCGTTCTTCCTGTACCTGTCGTTCCATCGGCCACACCCGCCGTACGACCCGCCGGCGTGGGCGTTCGACCAGTACAACGCGCTCCCGCCGTACGAGCGGGAGCTGGGGGACTGGGAAGGCGACTGGGACGAGTTCCGCCGGGACGGGGACTACCAGGCGTCGATCGGGGACCTACCGGACCGGGTCGTGCACCGCGCCCGGGCCGGGTACTACGGCCTGATGGCGCAGATCGACCTGCAGATCAACCGGATCCGCGAGGCGCTGGTCGACTTCGGGGTGTACGACGACACGATCTTCGCGTTCACGTCCGACCACGGCGAGATGATGGGCGACCACCGGATGTTCCGGAAGTCGGTGCCGTACGAGGGGTCGGCGCGGGTGCCGTTCATCGTCGCGGATCGCCCTTCGGCTGGTTCTGTGCGCGGTGGGGTGGTGGATCAGGTGGTCGAGCTGCGCGACCTGATGCCGACGCTGCTGGACCTGGCCGGCGTACCGATCCCGTCGTCCGTCGACGGGGTGTCGCTGGCGCCGTTCCTGCGCGGGGAGTCGGTGCCGGTGCGGGAGTGGTTGCACGGCGAACACCTGCACTTCGGGCAGTCGATCCAGTGGGTGACGGACGGGAAGACCAAGTACGTCTGGGGATCCGAGCGCGGCGTGGAGCAGCTGTTCGACCTGGTCGACGATCCCGGTGAGCTGCGGAACCTGGTGAAGAATCAACCCAAGCTTCGGGACCTGTGGCGGGAGCGGCTGATCCAGGACCTGACCGGTCGCGAAGAAGGTTTCGTTGCCGACGGCAAGCTGGTGACCGGGCGGCCGGTGACCGCGATCCTCCAGCACACGAGGGAGAGACTTGCTCACGCCATCGTCTGACGACTGGACCCCGGTCGACATCGGCGAGTCCGGTCTGTCGGTCTACCGGCGCGGCGACGTGTTCGCCAAGTGCTGCGGACCCGAGGGGATCGCGGATCTGACAGCCGAGCGCGACCGCGTCGAGTGGCTCGCGGGGACAGGCTTCCCCGGGGCGACCGTCGTCGATTGGACGGACTCGCCCGACGGTGCGTGCCTGACGACGTCGGCCGTTCCCGGCGTGCCTGCCGACACTCTGCCGCCCGGCACCCACGAGCGCGCAATGCGGAGTCTGGGTGCAGCGCTGCGCGACCTGCATGCACTGAAGGACTGCCCGTTCGAGCGTCCACTGGAGCAGGTGATCGCGACCGCGGCCGACGTCGTACGGCGGGGTGCGGTGAATCCGCAGTTCCTCACCGACGAGTGGCGCCGGCTGGATCCTGCCGAACTGCTGGCGCAGGTTGTTGCCGAGCGCCCTTATGTCGAGAGTGTCCTGGAGCCCGTCGTCTGCCATGGCGACGCCTGCCTGCCGAACGTGTTCTTCGACCCTGACACCCTGGCGGTCACCGGGCTGATCGACCTCGGCCGGCTCGGCGTCGCCGACCGGTACAGCGACCTCGCTCTCACCACGATCCAGCTCCACGACGAGTGGTCGGCCGACCCGGCGCCGTTCCTCGAGGCGTACGGCGTCCCGGATCCGGACCAGCGCCGCCTGCACTTCTTCCGTCTCCTCGACCCGCTCACCTGGGGCTGAACCATGAGAGTCGACGTCATCGCACTGGTGGTCTCCAGCCGGCACGCGTACGAAGGGCGCCCGCAGGACGGGCCGCGCCCCGACCCCGAGCCGACCGACCGCGCGTCGATCGAGCTCCGCGCCGGCCTGGGGATCGTCGGCGACCGGTACTACGCGCAGTCGATCCACAAGAACGCCGCCGTCACGCTGATCGATGCGGCTGCGCTGGACGAGGTACAGGAGAAGCTCGGTCTGCCCGCACCGCTCGACCCACGGCTCACGCGGCGCAACATCGTCCTGCGCGGCTTCCCGATCGACGAACTCGCGGCGCACCGCTCCGCCGACGGTACGCGGGTCGCCGGCCGGCAGTTCGTGCTGGACTCGGGCGACGGACCGGTCACCTTCCAGGCCAACCGGCCGGCCAATCCGTGCGCCTGGATGGACGAGGTCCTGGCGCCCGGCGCGATGAAGGCGCTGCGCGGGCGCGGCGGTATCCGTGCGACGCCGCTCACGTCCGGCGTTCTGCGGCTCGGACCGGCCGAGCTGAGTTTGCTGGACTGAGGGCCCGCTCGACAGGAGGTGTCGGCGGGGCGGGTAGTGCACCTGAGCGTGATCGGGTCCGCGCGTACGGCGTCTCGCGGGTGCACTACCTGTCGAGCCTGCCGGGCTGAGGCCTGTCGAGCGGCCGAGCGGTTGCCCTTTCGGGCAGTTTTCGGCCCTTGTGTCTACCGTCGAGGGGTGAGGCTGGTGGGCGCTCTGGTCGTGGTGCTGGCGCTGGCCGGATGCAGCGACGTCGCTCCGTCCGGCGAGTCGCCCCTGCCGTCCACCAGCTCCGCCCCGCCAACTACTGCTGACCCGCCAACCAGCGCGACTCGGTCGAGCCCCGCGCCGTCCAGCTCCGCGCCGACATCCCCGGCCCGTACCCCGACGCCCGCGAGGCCGACGGCGGCGGGGCCGGTGACGATGTCGATTCCTGCCATCGGCGTGCGCAACCTGCGCGTGGTCGCCTACACCGGCACCGCGGACGACCGCCCCGGCACCCGGATCCAGGACCGCGGTTTCGCCGCCAGCCCGCGCGGCCGGGCCGGCGGCGTCGGCCCCGGCGAGATCGGGAACTTCATCGTCACCGGCCACCGGGTCAGCCACAACCGGCCCCTCGAACACGCGCCGGACCTGCGTAACGGCGACCACATCCTGGTGACCGCCGGCGGAACCGAGTACGACTACGTGGTCACCCGGACGATGACGATCTCGTTCCGCAAGCCCGCCGAGAAGGCGCAGCAGAACGCCGCCGTACCGGGCAACCCCGGCGCCACGCCGACGAGCGCCATGATCACGATCTCCACCTGCGCCACCCCGGAGGATCACGCGGCCGGCAACTACTGGCACGACGAACTCGGCAACCCCGAACACCGGATCAACAAGATCGGCACCCTCGTTGCGACCAGGCCGTGAATCAGCGCGTCGGCTGCAGACCCCGGATCAGGGTGGTGGGCTTTCCCGCCAGCGCGGCCGGTAGCAGGCTCCGCAGCCCCGGCAGCCTGAGGACCTTCAGCAACACCCGGCGCGCGATCAGTTCGGCCCGCGACCCGGGCAGGAACCAGCGCGCCGCCGAGCGGGCGACCTGCTGCTTCTCCTCGACGACAGGTCGCCACACACGCTCGTACTCCGCGGTCCCCGCTTCGATCGACGCCGAACGCATCAGCTTCTCCGCGAGCACGAACGCCCCGGCGATCCCCAGCGACGCGCCCTGTCCGGCGAGCAGCGAGACGGCCCCGCATGCGTCGCCGGCCAGGACGACGCGCCCCGAACTCCACCGCGGCATCACGATCTGCGCGACCTGGTCGTAGTAGATCTGCTCGTCGCCGGGGCACAACGCGAGCGCCCGCGGCACCACCCAGCCGAGATCCGCGTACGTCGACCGGATCGCCGCGCGCGCATCCGCCGGTACCGCGGGATCCCCCGTCCGGTGCACCGCGAACGACGCCACCCGCCCGTCCCGCAGCGCGTAGAACCCGAACTGGCTGTCCATCGTGTCCGTGAGGCAGAACCGCCCGCCGACCTCGTCGTGGATCTCCGGCGCGTCGAAGGTGTACGCCGCGGTGTGGAACCCGAGGAACCGCAGGTACGACGACTCCGCCCCGAACACCAGCCGGCGAACGGCGGAATGGATGCCGTCGGCACCGATCAGCACGTCGCCGTCGAGCGTCGCCCCGTCCGCTAGCGCGACCCGCACGCCGTCCGCGCGCGGCGTGACGCCCGCGAGCGTCGCGCCGTACCGCAGGTCGACAGCGCTCGGCAGGTGCTCGCGGAGGACCTGCTCGAGGTCCGGCCGCATCACACTGAGCACGTCGCCCTCGGCGAACTGCAGGATGTTGATCCCCGCCTGCTTCCGGCCGTGCGCGTCGACCAGGACCGCCTCCTCGACGTGGTAGGCGACCTCCTGCAGCGCGGGCAGCAGGCCCATCGCCGCCATCGCGTCGTACCCCGGGCCGAAGAAGTCGATCATGTAGCCCTGCGGGCGCGGCCCCGGGCTGCGTTCGAGGACGGTGACGTCCTGGCCGAGCGCCGACAGGCGGTTCGCCAGCGCGAGTCCGGCGATTCCGGCGCCACAGATGATCGCGTGCATTGTCAGCTCACCAGCCTTCGCAGAACGGCAGTCGCGCCAGGGGAATCTGGACCCAGAGCCCGGTGCAGGAGCAGGCCGTCGACGGTCGCCGCGAGCACGGCCGCGGTCGCGGCCGGCTCGGCGACCTGGTGGATCGCGAGCCAGTCGGCCACGCGGGTGCGGAAGTCCGTCACCAAGTCGGCGACCTGCGCGCGCAGGCGCTCGTCGCGGGTCGCGGCCAGGTAGGTCTCGACGAAGAGCAGCGACATCGGGTCAGTCCCGTCGTACTGCTCGACCGAGGCCAGCATCGCGTCGACCCCCGCGGCCGGAGTGGTCGCTGACGTGAAGAGCTCGTCGGTGACCGCGAGCACCTGACGCATGGCCGTGATCGCGGCCTCGGACAGCACCTCCTGGACCGACGAGAAGTGATAGTGCACGACGCTCGGTGTGACCTCGGCGCGGTCCGCCAGGATCCGCGTGCTCACCGCCGACCAGCCGCGCTCGGGGATCAGCTCCGCAGCTGCCGCCAGCAGGCGCTGCCGCACAGCCTGGCCTTGTTTCGCCGTCGGTGCCATCGCATCCTCCAGGGCGATCGTCCTGTACGATCGTCCTGATTCTAGCCCGCGCGGCAACGCCGAGGGCAAGCCGGCCCGGAACTACTTCCGGCCGAACTTCCACCACTTCGGCTTGTTCATCTTGATCTCGTCCGGCGTCATCGGCGGCGGGACCGGCGGCCGGGACTCCTCGGTGAGGAAATCGCCGGACTCGGTGTCGTACGGCGTGACGCCGAGCCGCCGGCTGATCTCCATCACGATCGGGATCGAGCGCGGGCCGTCGTTCAGGTAGAAGGTGATGTCCCGGACCTCGACGCCCTTGCCGATCGTCATCTCGACGTCGTACTCCGGACTTCGCAGCGCCAGCCAGGACGGCTTGCTCGTGTCCACGTCCGGCACCACTTCCCGGACGGTGGCCACCACATCGGTCACCAGACCCACCGCCGGCGGCTCGTAGTCGACCGGTAGATCGTCGAGGCGCCGTACGCCTCCTGGTCCGCGCATCGCATAGACAGCCCAGCTCATGCCCCCAGCATGCCAGGCGGGTCAGCGCTTGCGGGCGGCCAGGACGGCGAAGGTCAGGTATTGACCCTTGTCGGCCTCGAGCATCTCGAGGGTGCTCTTGTCCTCGCCGCGGAACTCCGAAACCGCGCGCGACCAGCGGATCCAGTCGGCCCAGCCGTTGTCCTGCAGTCGCGCGGCGGTGACGTCGACGAGCTCCGTGATCTCCCACTGGAACCGCCACCAGTCGGCCGTGTGCCAGGCGAGCGCCTCCCACCCGACCGCCTTCTTGATGTGCTCCGGGATGTGGCCGAGCTCGCGGACCTCCTGCCGCATCGCGGGCGTCGCGACGCCGAACTGGCCGCCGGGTTTGAGGAAGCTCGTGATGTAGGGCAGGTAGTTGTCCGCGGTGCCGAAGTACTCGTACGCGTCGATGCAGACGATCGCGTCGAAGAACCCCTGCGCGAACGGCAGCGCATGGGCCTCGGCCTTCAGCGTCACGACGTCGTCGCGGTCGATGTGCGCGGCGGCGTCCGTCGGGTCGATCCACAGGTCGGCGGCCCAGACCTGGACGCCGTACTCCTTGGCGAGGAACACCGAGGTGGCGCCCTTCCCGGAGCCGAGGTCGAGCACACGCTGGCCGGGGCGCAGGTCGAGGTCGCGGGCGAGATCCTCCAGCAGCCACAGGGGATTCGGGCCCATGTCGCGGGCCAGCAGCCATTCGGCGTCGTACGTGCTGGAACGTGGGTAGGCGTCGTGCTTCAGGTCCGTCACCGGCACAGGGTAGCGGCGGCAAAACGTGGTGTGCCCGGCATTTTCGTCCCGCACAATGGGTGGATGACTGAACTAGATCCGGCGATTCGTTCCTTTTATCGGGACCGGAACCTCGAGAACGACCGGCTGGTCGTCCCCGGGCACGGCCGGCTCGAGTACCTGCGCACCCAGGAGTTGCTGCGCCGCTGGCTGCCGCCCGCGGCCGTCGTACTGGACGTCGGTGGCGCGACCGGCGTCCACGCACGCTGGCTCGCGGCGGACGGGCATCAGGTGACGCTCGTGGATCCGGTGGACGAGCACGTGGAGCAGGCGGCGGCGATCGGCACCTTCGCTGCCGAGGTCGGCGATGCGCGGGCGCTGCGGCAGGCGGACGCGAGCGTGGACGCGACGCTGCTGCTCGGACCGCTCTACCACTTGGTCGACGCTGCCGACCGTGCTCAGGCGCTGGCCGAGGCGGTCCGGGTGACGAGGCCGGGCGGGGTAGTGGTCGCGGCGGCGATCAACCGGTTCGGCGGTCTGCTGGAGGCCGGCAGCAACGGAACGCTCACCGACGAGAACCTGCCCCTGTTCGTGGACGCTTTCCGTTCCGGCAGCATCGACGGCTCTTTCGGCTTCACGGTCGCCTATTTCCACCACGCCGAAGAGCTCTCCACCGAACTGGTCGCAGCCGGCCTTGCCGGCGTCGAGGTCCTGGGTGTGGAAGGCCCCGCGGCCAGCATCCTCCAGAACGCCGCGCCGGATACCGTCGACGGCCTGCTTCCCGCCGCCGTCCTCCTGGCCCGGCAGGTCGAATCCGACCCCAGACTCCAGGCCGGCAGCCCACACTTCCTGGCCCACGGCCGCGTAGTCAGCTGACCACGGTGTGTGGATACGGTCGCGGAACGGTGTCAATAGCTGCAATCCGGTTCTCCGGATCGCGGTCCAGGCCGTAATATCAGCCGGCGGCCGGCACCGGGGGCGTTCCGGCCCGTTCGACGGATCGGGTGGGACCGGGCAAAGTCCGGTTACTGGGGAGAAGCGGAAACTATGGCGGACAAGCCGGCACCCAAGCCTGGGCATTTCCTGCCGGGTGGCGAGGGTGAGCAGGGCACGGCCGATGATCGTACGGCGGGCGGGGCTGCGCCGTTGGCGGCACCCACACCGCGCCTCGGCGGCGACGCGCCGCCGGCCCCGCCGCAACTGACCGGGTCCCGGATCGACTCCCGCCGTACGACGTTGTCCGGCAGCCGGCTCGGACCGCCGCCGGCCGGTGACCGGGCGGCCGCGGCGTACCGGGAGGTGTTCCACCCCGAACCGGTGCCGTTCGTCCCGAAGAAGCGGTCCAAGGCCCTGATCGCGTTGATGGTCGTCGCGGTGCTGCTGTTCCTCGCCGGCGGCGCGACGTTCGCGGTCAAGGTGCTCTCCTCGGACAGCTTCGTCAGCACCCCGATGCCGTCCACGAAGCCGAGCGGCGGGACGACCGCCACCCAGGAACCGGTCGGCAAGGGGACGCCGGACGCCGACATCGTCGGCAAGAACGCGATCTACTCCGTGGGCCGGCTGGCGGTGGCGAACTGCCCGGAGCCGGCGTTCCGCCCCACGTCGAAGGAGAACGTCCGCTCGTACTACCAGGCGCTCACCGCGTGCCTGGACAAGGCCTGGCAGCCGGTCGTCGCGAAGGCCGGATTCGAGTTCCGGTCGCCGAACCTGATCATCTTCGACGACGGTGACGAGACCGCGTGCGGCGTCCAGCACGATCTCGCGCTGTACTGCCAGGACGAGCACGGCGGCAGCGTGACCATGCCCTGGCAGAACATCGTCGAGGACTACCCGAAGAACAAGGCCGAGGTGCGCGCGGAAATGGCGCAGTCCTTCGGCTTCGTGTACGGCGTCCACGTGCAGAGCCTGACCGGGATGGCCGACGCCGCCGACAACCTCGCCGACACCGCGGCGAACAAGAACGCCCAGCTCGAGGTGCAGCGGCGCTCCGCACTGCAGGCGTACTGCTTCGGCGCCGTGTTCTTCGGGGCGGCCAAGGCGAGCTTCCCGCTGCGCGGCGAACTGCTGCGCCAGTGGACCGGCCTGATCCAGCGGCGCGGCGACGAGCACACCAAGGACAAGGTCCGCGACCACGGCTCCAGCAAGAGCCTCGCGCTGTGGATGAACCAGGGCTTCGCGACAACCAGCCCGGGAGCCTGCAACACTTTCGTCGCAGCATCCGCCAAGGTCAGCTGAGCGTAAGGGAGCCATCGATGCCTGAGTCCGAGGAGGGTACGCCGGAACCCGGACACTTCCTGTCCGGCGGCGATCCCGCACCCGGTTCGCGTCCGCTGACCCTGCAGACCGCACAACCCGCCCGTCTGGGCAGGGCGCGTTCGACATCGTTCGACGAGTCGTCGATGCGCCGCAAGGCCCGTCCGCTGCCCACCGAGCCCGGCACCACGAGCGAGTACAGCGGCCCGCCGGCCGCGCCGCTCACCGGAGGCCCGCTCCCGCCGCTGACCGGCACCTGCCGCGTCGGCGGTTCCCGTCCGTCCGGCTGGCACTCGAACCCGTCCCGCTCCGGCGCCCAGTTCACCACGGAGCCCGCCCCGGCCGCGCCGCCGCGCCAATACTCCCGCCCCGTCGTCGCCGGCCTGTCGATCCTGGTCGTCGTGATGCTGACCGCCGCCACCATCGGCGGCTTCAAGCTGGTCAACTCGTACGGCGTCCAACGCCCCCTCTCCCAGCCGTCGGTCAAGAAGTCCGAGGCCCCACTCCCCGTCCCCCCGGACCCCACCGTCACCGTCACGGCACCCGTGGTCCCGGACGTGATCCGCCTCCGCCTCAACGAGATCTACCGCGCGGGCAAGGTGGCGACCGTCACCTGCAAGGAGCCGGCGATCAAACCGGACTCGCAGTCGGCGATCCTCAGGTACTACCGGGCTCTGCTCCCCTGCCTGAACAACGCGTGGGCTCCGGTGCTGAAGAAGTCCGGCTACCCGTTCCGGGCGCCGAAGGTCGTCCTGCAGACGAACCAGACCACCTCCGCGAGCTGCACCGGTCAGGAGAACGTCGCGTTCTACTGTCCGGCCGACGAGAGCATCTACGTCAGCTGGAAGAAGGACCTGAAGTACTACAAGGACGAGCCGCTCGCGGCGCGGGTGTGGATGATCGACACGATGGCGCACGAGTACGGCCACCACGTGCAGAACCTCACCGAGATGCTGACCGCCGCCTGGTCTCGCGAGGGCTGGGAGAAGGCGCCGGCGGAGAAGCTCGAGTGGCGCCGGCGTACGGAGTTACAGGCCAGCTGCTTCGGGGCCGCCTTCCTCGGTGCGAACAAGCAGGCGCTCGGCCTCACCGGCCGCAAGCTGGAGCTGTGGGAGTGGGAGACCCAGCACAGCGGCGACGAGTACAACCCGAAAAAGATCCGCGACCACGGCTCCCGCAAGAACCACTGGCTCTGGTCCGAACCCGCCTTCAAGGCCGCCGACCCCAAACTCTGCAACACCTTCACCGCCCCACCCGCCAAGGTCAGCTGACCATGCGCCCGGCGCCCCTGCTCGGCCTCGCCGGGCTACTTGTTGCCGTGGTGCTGGCCGGTGGCTGCACTCGCCAAGTGGAGGAAACGCGGGCGACACCCACGGCAACTCCGGTGACGGTGCCGGTGCGGGCGCCTGTGGGGCGGTTGGTGCAGGCGCCCGAGCCGGTCAAGGAGAAGTTCCTACTGGACAACCAGCTCTACAGGTCGGGACAGCTCGCGGCCGTCAGGTGCTCGCTGCCGGACGCGCAGTTGGTGGCCGAGCGGGCGATGATCCGCTATGCCACTGCGTTCGTTGCCTGTTTGGACAGAGCCTGGGAGCCCGTGATCACCCGTGCGGGGTTCGACTTCGTGCGGCCGTCCGCGGTGTTCGCGGCTCCGCCGGGAACCAGGACGGCCTGTGGCGAGATGGAGAAGGACGTCTACGGCATGTACTGCCAGGACAACCGAGGCATCTACTTCAACTGGCCCGAGTACGTCGTCGAGGGATCCTACGATCAGAAGGATGCCGAGAACTCCGTGCAGTGGCTCATCGGTCACGAGTACGGCCACCATGTGCAATGGCTGACCGGCATCGCGGATCAGTACGGCGAGCGCTACTGGGCCGCGAGCGGAGCCGCGCGGCAGGCGGAGGAGGACCGCAGCGAGATGCAGGCGCACTGCTTCGCCGCCGCGGTCTTCGGTGCCAACCGGGAGACCCTCCGGATCCGCGGCGACCGGCTCGCGCACTACGGCCACCCGGGGTACGACCGCCACGCCTCGGACATGGTCAACTTCGACCGGTGGATGCGGCAGGCCTTCGAGGCGAGAGGCCCGGCGGGCTGCAACACCTGGCCGGCCCTGGCGAAGCGGGTCAGCTGAGTTTGAGTTTGAAGCCTTCGTGGGAGTTGGTGAAGCCGAGGGTGGTGTAGAAGCGGTGGGCGTCGGTGCGGGTCTTGTCCGAGGTGAGTTGGACGAGGGCGCAGCCGCGGGTGCGGGACTCCTCGACGGCCCAGCGGATCAGGGTGCTGCCGAGGCCGGAGCCGCGGGCGGGGGCGGCGACGCGGACGGCCTCGATCAGGCCGCGGGTGGAGCCGCGGCGGGACAGGCCGGGGATGATCGTGAGCTGCAGCGTGCCGATCACCTCATCGTTGCGAGCGGCAACCATCAGCAGCTGGTTGGGGTCGGCGTCGATCTGCTCGAAGGCCGCCAGGTAGGGCGTCAGGTCGTCGAGCGACTCGCGGGTGGCGCCGAGTTGGTCGTCGGCGATCATCGCGACGATCGCGGCGACGTCGGCGGCGGTGGCCCGGCGGATCAGCACATCGTTCATACCCACAGGATCGCAAACGCCTGAAGCGGTTCAGCCGCCAGGGTAAGGACCGAAGCGTGAAGACAGTGATTGCCTTATGCAAACACTCTTCGTTGCTCGCCGCGCCCGGAGAACTGTTTGCCTTCGGCACCTGAGGGTACGAGTCATACTGGACACCACTGCATCCGCCCGTGCCGGGGTTGGTGCAGTCCTGTGCCGACAGCGGATGCGGGCCAGTCGGAAGGGTTCATCCGATGTCAGCATTAGCAATCGACTTCACCCAGCCGTTCGAAGATGCCTTCAGCAAACTGCTGTCGTTCATCCCGAACCTGCTGGGCGGTTTGGTCATCCTGGTCGTCGGCTACTTCGTGGCCAAGATCCTCGGCAATCTCGTCGGCCGGTTGCTCGGCCGGGTCGGGTTCGACGGCTGGATGGAACGGGCCGGCGTCTCCGGTGTGCTGCAACGGTCGGGCACGGGGCTGACCGCTTCGGCGATGCTCGGCAAGGTCGTGTTCTGGTTCGTGTTCCTGATCAGCTTCACGATGTTCGCCTCGGCGCTCGGCGTGCCGGAGATCTCGAACTTCATGAGCGACATGCTCGGCTACATCCCGCGGATCTTCGCCGCGATCGTGATCGTCTGCCTGGCGGCGCTGTTCGCCAACTTCCTGGCCGCGATCATCCGCGGCGCGACCGGGAACGAAACCCTCGCCAAGGTGGCCCGGTACGCGGTCCTGGTGTACGCCGCGTTCGCCGCCCTGACCCAGCTCGGTGTCGCCGTCCAGCTCACCGGCAACACGCTGCTGATCGTGCTCGCGGGCGGCGCACTCGCTCTCGGTCTTGCTTTCGGCCTCGGGGGCCGCGAGATGGCCGGCCGCGCACTGGGCAACCTGTTCGACAAAGACAAGATGGTCAAGCCCGCCGAGCAGAACGGCATGGACAACGGCACGGCCGCGTACCCGGCCCAAGGCAACTACCAGGGCAGCTACCAAGGCCAAGCCGAGTACCAGGGCGAGTACCAGGGCGACTACCAGCAGCCCACGCAGCAGATGCCGCAGGCGCAGCCTGAGCAGCACCCAGCCGCGCACAGTGCCGGCAACTGGTCCAACGGAACCCCGCCGAACGGCAACTGGCAGCAGGGGCAGTAACCGAGCGGTTCTCCTCGAGAACGGGCGGCAACCCCACCGGGTTGCCGCCCGTTGCTCAGCAACAGCAGAAAGGTGCGGGGGCCTGTCAGCTGTTGTCGGGGCCTGCCTTGCGGACCTCTTCGACCTTGGTCATCGCCTCGCGGAGGTCGGCCAGCCAGGTCTCGCTGTGCTGGGCCACGAGTTTGACGCACCAGCTGAGGGCGTCGCTGCGGGAGCGGGCCACGCCGGCGTCGACGAGGGTGTCGAGGACCTGGCGTTCGGGCTGGCGGAGTCTGGTCATCACCGGCGCGGACAGCGAGGTGAAGACGGTCCTGGTCTCACCGCAGCGCACGCCCCACGCGACCTTGCGCCGGGTGGCGTGCTCCAACTCGCGGGCGATCTCGATCCGGCGGTCGCGGGTGTCCTCGCGGAACTGCTTGATCCGCCCGCTCTCGGCGGCGGAGCGCTCGGCGGCGCTCACGTCCTTGGTCTGCTCGGGTGCGGGGATCCGGCCGACGATCAGGATCTCGTCCCGGTCGATCTCCAGCTCGGTCTCGCCCTCGAACCAGTCGCCGGGCAACCGCCCGGTCAGCCAGCCCCGCACCTTCTCCTGCTCTGTCTGCGTACTCATGTAATCATGATTACACCGAAGCAGGTCGAGCTCAAGGAACTAGTGGTACTGCACGGTGTACGCCGCGTGCGCGTCGCCCTGTGACAGCCCGACATTCGACACGCCGATCGCCAGCGTGTGCCGGGTGACGTCGTTGCGATACGTCACGTACGTCGTGCCGGCCGCGCCCTCGGTGGCGATCCGCGTCCAGTGCGGGCCGCCGGTCGCCGCGACCGCGTGCAGCTGCTGCGCCGCGCGAGGGGTCGCGTAGTACGCCGTCCACTTCGTGTCACCGCGGCCCCAGGCGCGGACGAGGTTGTCGGCCCACTGGACCGCGTTCCACGCCTTCGGTTCGCCGGTGAACTTGGCGGTGTACGCCGCGTGCCAGCCGTTCGCCGCGCGCAGGCCGACGTTCTGGACGCCGATCGTCAGGTTCCCGCCGCGCGCGTCGTCGTGGTACGTCACATAGATCGTCCCCGCGGCGCCCTCGGTGGAGACGCGCCGCCAGTGGATGCCGCCGGGCGACGCCTGTCCGAAGAGCGTGCGTGAGGTCGCCGTCGAGGCGTAGCAACCCGCGGTCGCGGTGTCTCCGCTACCCCATGCGCGGACAAGCCGGTCGGCGTACGTCACTGCGGAGACACTCGCCGCGGAACCGCGGCAGGTGGTGGTTGTCGCATCGGCCGGCGCGGCACCGGTGAGGAGCAGCGGTGCGGTCGCCGCGAGTGCGGCGGTGGCGCCGAGACCCATGATCCTTCGAATCATCATCGACCTCCCGAGTGGATGTGGTCCTACTCGTGGGACGCCACACCGCACTCGGGAGTTTGCATCGGTCTCGAATGAAACACGGCTGCAATATCAGGCCGCCGGCGGTGGCGCGAACGCCGCCCGCAGCCGTTCCTGAGCGCTCGCTCCGGCGGCGGTGTGGTCAAGACCGAGCAGCGCCGCGCCCACCACCGGCGGTACGTCGACGACGCGCGGTACCGCTTTCGGGGCGATCTCGGCGAGCAACCGCGTGACCTGGTCGAGGAGGACCGAGTGCCCCGCGGTCAGGACGCCGCCGCCGAGCACCACCGTGACCGGTTCGCTGAGTAGGTCGAGCCGCCGCAACGCGCTCGAGGCCATCGCGACGATCTCCTCGGCCTGCTGCTGAACGATGCCCAGGGCAACGAGATCACCGGCGGCCGCGACCTGGAACAGCACCGGCCCGGCTTCCAGTTGCCGCTCGGCCGGCAGGTCGCCGAGGTGGAAGGCCTCGATCACCGCGGTCAGTGTCGGCAGCCCGTAGTGCGTCGGCAACGCGGTCCGCAGCGCTGTCGCCGGACCGCGTCCGTCCTCTGCCCGTGACGCCGACCAGAACGCCTCCTCGGCCAACTGTGCGCCGCCGCCCCAGTCGCCGGTCAGTTTCCCCAGCGCCGTGAAGCGTGCGGTCCGCCCATCCGGCAGCATGCCTGAGCAGTTGATGCCCGCTCCGCACACCACTGCGACCCCGCGCGGCTCGTCGACCCCGGACCGGAGCAGGGCGAACGTGTCGTTGGCGACGTACACCGACTCGGCCCAGCGGCGGTGCTCGAAGGCAGTGGTCAGTTGCTCGACCTCGACCGGCAGATCGGCGTTGGCCAGGCAGGCCGAGATGTGTTGCACCAGCGGTACGTCGCCAACGCGCAGACCGGCCTCCGCTGCGGCAGCCCGCACCAGAGGCCCCAGTCCGTCGACAGCTGCGGCCGGACCGATCCGTTGCGGTTCGAACCCGGCGCCACGCGCCGTACCGAGTACTGTGCCGTCGGCGGCGACCAGTGCGACGTCCGTCTTGCTGTTGCCGGCGTCGAAGGCGAGGACGCCGCCCGGAACTAGCGCGCCCACGGCAGGTAGGCCTTGTTGTGCGCCAGCAGCTTGTCCGTCAGCTCTTGCGCGACAGCGATCTGGCCGACCAACGGATGCGACAGCAGCGCCTGGAATACGCGCTCGGCTCCACCCTTCACAGCGGCCTCGAGCGCCAAGTCCTCGTACGCCGTCACATGCGCGACCAGTCCGGCGTACAAGGGTTCCAGTGGAGACACCGGCACCGGCTTTGCGCCCTCTGCGTTCACCGTGGCTGGTACTTCGATGACCGCGTCGTCGGCCAGGAACGGGAGCGTGCCGTTGTTGAGGGTGTTGACGACTTGGACGTCACCGGTGTTGTTGAGCAGTGACGAGGCGAGTGCGACGGCGGCCTCCGAGTAGTACGCACCGCCGCGCTTCTCGAGCAAGGCGGGCTTCTCGTCGAGCCGCGGGTCGGCGTACATGTCCAGCAGCTCTTTCTCGAGTGCAGCGACCTCAGCGGCCCGGGACGGCTTGGTGCGCAGCTCCTGCACCACCTCGTCGTGCGCGTAGTAGTAGCGCAGGTAGTACGACGGTACGACACCCAGCTGCTGTACGACGTGCGACGGGAGATGCAGGTCGTCGGAGATCTCGCCGAGGTGGTCGGCGAGCAGCTTCGGCAGCATGTCTTCGCCGTTGACGCGGACCGCTCGCTCCCAGGTGAGGTGGTTCAGCCCGACGTGGTCGAGTGTCACCTCCTCCGGCGTGACGCCGAGCATGGCGGCGAAGCGACGCTGGAACCCGATCGCCACGTTGCACAGTCCGACTGCCTTGTGCCCGTGCGACAGCAGGGCCCGCGTGACGATGCCGACCGGGTTGGTGAAGTCGATGATCCACGCGTCCGGGTTGGTACGCCGTACCCGCTCGGCGATGTCCAGCACGACGGGCACGGTCCGCAGCGCCTTGGCGAGACCGCCCGCACCCGTCGTCTCCTGACCGACGCAGCCGCACTCCAGCGGCCAGGTCTCGTCCTCGTTGCGCGCCGCCTGCCCGCCGACGCGCAGCTGCAGCAGGACGGCGTCCGCACCGTCGATGCCCGCGTCCAGGTCGGAGGTCGTGATGACCCGGCCGGCATGGCCTTGTTTCGCGAAGATGCGCCGCGCCAGCCCACCGACCAGCTCCAGCCGGTCGGCCACCGGATCGACCAGCACCAGCTCCGACACCGGCAACGTGTCCCGCAGCCGGGCGAATCCGTCGACGAGTTCAGGCGTATAGGTGGACCCGCCACCGACGACTGTCAGTTTCATCCCTTGACCCCTGTCAGTGTGACGCCCTCGATGAAGGCTTTTTGGGCGAAGAAGAACAAGATGATGACCGGGGCCATCACCAGGAGCGTGGCTGCCATCGTGAGGTTCCAGTTCGTGTGGTGTGCGCCCTTGAAGGACTCCAGGCCGTAGCTGAGGGTCCACGCGGCCGGGTTCTCGCTGGCGTAGATCTGCGGGCCGAAGTAATCGTTCCAGCAGTAGAAGAACTGGAACAGGGCCACGGCTGCGATCGCGGGCTTGGCCATCGGCAGCACGATCCGGACCAGCGCCTTGAACTCGCCGCAACCGTCGACCTTGGCGGCGTCCACGTAGTCCTTCGGGATCGTCAGCAGGAACTGCCGCAGCAGGAAGACCGAGAACGCGTCGGTGAACGCCATCGGGATGATCAGCGGCCAGAGCGTCCCGGACAGGTGCAGTTGCTTGGCCCAGAACAGGTACATCGGCACGATCACCACCTGTGGCGGCAGCATCATCGTGGCGATCACCAGCATCAGTACGACGTTGCGGCCGCGGAACGTGAAGCGGGCCAGGGCATAAGCGACCGGGATGCTCGACAGCAACGTGAGCGCCGTGCCGAGTCCGGCGTACAGCAAGGTGTTCTTCCACCAGGTCAGGAAGCCGGGTGTCTCCCAGACGGTCCGCAGGTTCTCCCAGTGCCAGCTGTCCGGCCACAGGTCGCGGGTGAGCGCCTGCTGGTCGCTCATCAGTGCGGTGAGGAAGATGAACACGAACGGCAGCACGAAGAACAGTGCGGCCGCGATGGCCAGTGAATGGACGCCGATCCAGTGCAGGAATCGGGTACGGCGTGCTGTGCGCGCGGCCGGCGTCAGCGTGACCGGAGACGAGATCGCGGTGGCGGTCATGCCGCGCTCCTCTCACTCATCGACCGCATCAGGAAGGCGGTGAACACCATCGCGAGCGCGAACAGCACGAGGGCGATGACGGAGGCCCCGCCGGTGTCGAAACGCTGGAAGCCCAGGTGGTACACGAGTTGCGGCAAGGTCAGCGTCGACTTGTCCGGGTATCCGGGCTCGAACTGTTGACCCGCCCCGCCGATCACGCCGCTCGCGACCTTTCCGGCGACGAGCGGCTGCGTGTAGTACTGCATCGTCTGGATGACGCCGGTGACGACGGCGAACAGCACGATCGGCGAGATGTTCGGCAGTGTCACGTACCGGAACCGCTGCCACGCGCCCGCTCCGTCGAGCGACGCCGCCTCGTACTGCTCCTGCGGCACGTCGAGCAGGGACGCCATGAAGATGACCATCAGGTCGCCGATGCCCCACAACGCCAGCATCGTCAGGGCCGGCTTCGACCAGGCGGGGTCGTTGAACCAGCCCGGCTGCGGCAGTCCGATGCTGCCGAGGATGCTGTTGACCGGCCCGGTGCCGGGGTTGAGCAGGAACGCGAACGCCATGGTCGCGGCGACGGGAGGGGCCAGGTACGGCAGGTAGAACGCCGTACGGAAGAAGCCGGCGCCGGTCTTGACCTTGGTGATCAGCAGGCCGATGCCGAGCCCGAAGACCACCCGCAGCGTGACCATGACGACGACCAGCCACAGGGTGTTGCGCAGTGCGGGCCAGAAGAACGGGTAGTCGGTGAAGACGTACTGCCAGTTCTTCCAGCCGGTCCAGGTCGGCGGCGTGAACCCGTCGTACTTCATGAAGCTGAAGTAGACCGTCGAGACCAGCGGGTACAGGAAGAAGACGCTGACCCCGATCAGCCAGGGAGACAGGAAGGCGAGGTTGCGGAGCGTCTCGGTGCGGTGTTTCTGCCTCAGCGACGTCATTTCGCCTGGGCCAGGTCTTTGTCGATCTGCTCGTCGGTCTTCGCCAGGCCGGCGGCCAGGTCAGGCACCTTGCCCGCTTCGTGGGCGTAGCCGAAGTCCTGCAGCGTGAGCTGGTAGGCGCCGCCGTTCGGGCTGGCCGGGGTGGTGTTGCTCTTCGCGTGCTGGGCGATTCCGATGAAGGGCTTGAGGTCCGCGGTCAGCGCCGGGGACTTGAGTGCATCCAACGTCGACGGCACGTTGTGGATCGCGTTGGCGAAGCTGACCACCGCGTCGGTGTCGGTGGTCATGAACTTCACCAGCTCCCAGGCCGCGTTCTGCTTCTGGCTGGTGCCGGCGATCCCGATCACCGTGCCGGACAGGTAGCCCTTGCCGTAGCTGTCGGCCTGCGCGTCGGGCACCGGGAACGGCGCGACGCCGATGTCGAACGTCACCCCGGCCTCGCGGGCCATCCCGAGCCGCCACTCGCCGTCCATCGTCATCGCGACCTGGCCGGTGTGGAACGGGTTCTTCGCGCCGAACTCGTCGCCGAACGTGGCGCGGTACTTCTCCAGCTTCGCGAAGCCGCCGAGCTGCTCGACCAGACTCTTCTGCCAGGTCAGCATCGCGGCGAACGCCGGATCCCTGGCCAGATTGGATTTTCCGTCCGGCGTGAAGTACGTCGGGTTCCAGAGCGCGGCGAAATGGGTGGCGGTCGATTCGTAGCCGTGGAAGTTCGGCATGAAACCGAGCCGGCTGTAGCTGTCGCCCTTGACCTTGGTGAGCTTCTTCGCGACCGCGTCGAACTCGGACAACGTTTTCGGCGGCGCGGTGATGCCGGCGGCCTTGAAGGCGGTCTTGTTGTAGTACAGGCCGTAGGCGTCGTTCAGGAGCGGCAGAGTGCAGCGTTTTCCCTGGAACTGCGTGTAGTCCTGCAGCGGTTTCGGAAACGTCGTGTCCAGCTCGATTCCCGACCTGTCCAGGAACGGCTTCAGGTCGGCGAAAACGTTTGACGCGCAGAACGTGCCGACGTTGTCGGTGGTGAACGACGACACCACGTCGGGTGCGTTGGCGCCGCCGGCCCGCAGCGCCTGCTTGATCTTGTCGTCGTTGATGTTGCCAACGACCTTCACGTGGATGTTCGGATGCTTCGCCTCGAACGCCTTGACGTCGGCCGCGATCGCGGCCGCCTCGCCGAGGGCGCTCCATCCGTGCCAGAAGGTGATGCTGACGTCCTTCGTGGCATCGTCGTCGGCCTGCGGTGCGTTCGATGTCCCTGTGCAGGCGGTCGCGAGAAGCGCGACGGCGGCGGTGCCGATGACGGCACGGGTGAAGCTCTGCATCCGGTCTCCTACTAGGTGATGGGTGGCCCCGCGGTGTCGAAGACCTCGTCGCGGGTGGTGCTCAGTGCGGACTGGAGTGCTCCGGAGAGCACGGGGTCGGTGCTGATCGCGGTCATCAACAGCTGCGGCCGCGGTACGGCGAGATCGGCGAGCTCGTCCTGGACCAGGCCCCGCAGCCGCTCGCCGCCCGCGGTGATGACACCTCCGGCCAGCACGATCAGCTCCGGATCGACGACCGCGACGATCGCGGCCAGACCGACCGCGAGCCGGTGCGCGAACTCGGTCAGTACGTCGTCGCCCGCGCCCTCGGTCTGCAGGGCGAGCGCGATCGCGGCCTCCGGCGTCCGGGCCTTCAGGCCGTGCGAGTGGGCGAGCTCCAGGACCGGCTCGCCGCCGGCGAGTTCCTGGAAGCCGCCGGCGTTGTTGCGGCCGACGTTGCGGACCAGCGGCGTCCCCGGCAGCGGCAGGAACGCGACCTCACCGGCGCCGCCGGTCGCCCCGCGGTGCAGGCGGCCGTTGATGACGATCGCGGCGCCGATGCCTTCCTCGCCCCAGAGCAGCACGAAGTTGCCGTGCTGCCGGGCGTGGCCGATCCGCTGCTCGGCGATCGCGGCCAGGTTGACGTCGTTCTCGACCTCCAGCGGTACGGCGATCGCGGCGGCCAGCTCGTCCAGCAGGTGCGGGGCGTGCCAGCCGGGCAGGTGGGTCGCGTACCGCAGCCGGCCGGTGGTCGGGTCGAAACCGCCCGGGGTGCCGATCGAGACCCGGTGCAGCCGCTCACGGCTCAGACCCGCCTCGCCGGCCGCGCCCTCGATCGCCTTGACCACGCGGTCGACCGTGCCCTTGGCGCTGCGGCCCGGGGTGGCCAGCTCGTAGTGGCCGACCACGTTGCCGGTCAGGTCGGCGACGGCGGCCCGGATCCGGGTCGGCGTCACGTCCAGACCGCCGACGTACGCGATGTCGCCGTTGATCTCGTACAGCTGCGCGTTCGGGCCGGGACGGCCCGCGGTGGTGCCGCTCGGACGGACCAGCCGGGCCGCCTCCAGCCGCGCGAGCAGCTGGGACGCGGTCGGCTTGGACAGCCCGGTCAGGTTGCCGAGCGTGGTGCGGGAGAGCGGGCCCTGGCTGAGCAGCAGGTCCAGGGCGGCGCGGTCGTTCATCGCGCGCAGCAGGCGCGGCGTTCCGGGTGTTGTTGCCATGAGCCAACCCTGCCTCCCTTCGCCGCCCGCGGGTACTCGCCGCGCTGAGAATCCGAACTGTTAGGAAAGTTTCCTATTAGCCGGAGACCGTACGGCGGGATGACGGCAGGTGTCAATCGCCGCGCGGAATCTGGTCCGCGCGGCGGTGAACGGCAGAGTTGGAAAGGGCGGGGCTACGTCTGGTCGGCCAGGAGGGCGAACGACACCAGCCAGTGCGTCGACATGAAGTCTCCGCCGGTGACCGTCGGCTGCACTGCCTCGACCTGACGCTCCGCACCGGCCCGCAGCAGGTCGGCCACGTCGGGGAGAGCCGGTGCGATCGTCCGCAACTGCCACGCGCGCGACAACGCCAACCCGGACAGGTGCGCCAACTGCCCGTCACCCGAGTCGTCGGTGATCGGCAGCTCGAGCAGATGCCCATGGGCGCTCGTTCCCAGCCCGGGCAGAAACGCGGACAGCCAGTTCGCGAACTCGGCATCCGGCAGCACCCGGCGCATCAGCTCGGCCTCCGACAACGCCGGCGACAGGAAGTCGGTGCCCGACGGCTCGAACCTCGTGTCGTACGCCGTGTCCTCCCCGAACCACTCCAGCGCCCGGGCCCGGATCGCATCCACCACGTCGGCGCGACCCAACTCGTCGTACGCCTCCAGCAACAAGGCGAGCGCGAACGCCGAGTTCAGGTGGACGCCGTGGCGCACCGGATACGCCTGCCTCGGCAACCAGGCGAGCACCAGATCCGCGATCACCTCACCCAGCGGAGCGACCGCGTCCACCCACTGCGTCTTGCGGCAGGCGGCGACCAGCATCGCCGCCCAGGCCCAGCCGTACGGGCGTTCGTACGACGGGCGTTCGCGCAGGTACGCGGCCTCGACGGCGATCGCGTCGGGTGTCAGGCGCCGGCCGAGCACCTCGATCGGGCGGCTGCCGACCTGGTCCGGCGCCAGCGTCAGCAACCGGACCAGGGACCACTGCATGTGTGCGCTGGAGTGCCAGTCGTAGGACCCGTGGAAGGCCGGGTGCAGGCGATCCGGGGTCACGTCGACGTCGTCCGGGCCGTACGACGCGTGGGCCGCGCCGTACGGGTACGGCGTCTCGAGCACCTCGCAGGCGATGTTCGCCCAGGCGGCGGCGTACTTCATGGAACTCCTCTAGAAGGCGAAGACGTACATGACCAGGATGTTGCAGGCCAGCAGCGGGACCGCGGTCGGGATCTGCGCCTTGATCGGCCCGTACTGGTCTTTCATCTCGAGCAAGGCCGCTGGGACCAGGTTGAAGTTCGCGGCCATCGGCGTGCACAGCGTGCCGCAGAAGCCGGCCAGCATGCCGACCGCGAACACGACCGCGGGCGTGCCGTCGAACTGCTGCACCAGCAGCGGCCAGCCGACCGCGGCCGTCATCACCGGGAACGCGGCGAACGCGTTGCCCATGATGATCGTGAAGACCGCCATCCCGATGCAGTACAGCGCGACCGCGGCGATCAGCGAGCCCTTCGGGATCAGGTGATCGGTGACCCGGCCGACGGCCTTGCCGACACCGGAAGCGTTGAAGAGCAGGCCGAGCGTGGCCAGCATCTGCGGCAGGATCGCCGCCCAGCCGATGTGCTCCAGCAGTCGCCGGCCTTCGTGCAGCGGGACGCCCGGGTTCTGTATTGCATTCTTTCCCCGCCCCACCGCCCCGGTCTGGGGTCGGAGCAAGACCATGCCGACGATCAGCGCGAGGATCGACGCGACCCCGAGGCCGATGATGGTGGCGGACCCGGTCTGCAGCAGCGGCGTGCCGTCGCCGAGTTTCACCTTGGCCAGCCAGGCCCCGAAGATCGCGGCGACCACCGGGATCACCAGCGCCGGAAGGAAGAGCTTGTTGCCGAACCGGTCGGCGAGGTGCACCCGCTCGGCCGGTGTCGTCGTCCGCTCCTCGCCCTTGCCCGGGAAGCCCGAGCCGGCCAGCACTGCCAGGCCGATCACCGCGATGCCCAGCAGCCAGGCCGGTGCCTGCTTGTTCACCACGAACGTGCCGTAGCCGAACGACAGGCCGAGGATGCCCCAGAACGCCGCGCTGCCGACCCGCTTCGGGTTGGTGTGGTCGTTGAGCACCTGGAGGGCGATCAGGACGAAGAAGATCCCGCAGAGCCAGTAGAACCACTCGACCTTGATCATCGGGCCGTCTCCTTCTCCGCCGCCTTGATCTCAGCCGCGAGCCTGTCCAGCTTGCGGTCGAGCAGCAGCAGCCGGGCGCCGTGGATGAGCAACGCGCAGATGCCGGTCGGGATCGCCCAGAGCGCGATGTCGATCGCCTCCAGGTGCAGGCCGTACGTCGCGTCGACGAAGCCGGTGATCAGCAGGATCGAGCCGATCGCGACGAAGATGTCCTCACCGAAGAACAGCCCGACCGTGTCGGCGCTGGCCGCGAAACCCTTGATCTTCTCCTGGAGCTTGTCCGGGAGCTTGCCGCCGTACCGGCGTTCCGCGGCGCCGGCGGCCATCGGGTGGATGAGCGGCCGGACCGCCTGCGCGGGACCGCCGATGCTGGTCAGGCCGAGGGCCGCGGTGCCCTGCCGGATCAGCAGGTAGACGGCCAGCAGGCGGCCGGTGGTGACGACCTTGAGCCTGCCGATCAGCTTGCGGGCCTGCTGCTGCAGGCCGTAGCGCTCGATCAGCCCGATGACGGGCAGCGTGACGATGAAGACGGTGACGGACCGGCTGCCGGCGAAGCCGTCGCCGAAGGCGTTCAGGATCTTGACCGGCGACAGGCCGCCGATCAGGCCGGCGACGATACCGGCCGCCGTGACGACGAGCATCGAGTTGATCCGGAGGGCGAACCCGACGACCACCACCGCGATGGCGAGCAGAACCCACATGGTTCCTCCCGGGAGGGACAGGGCGATTCCGCTCACCTTAGGAGATTGTTGAACGATCCTGCAATGGATCATTCGAACAAATCTTTGGCCACATGACAACGCGCCGTGACCCGATGGGTCCGGCGCGTCGTCGGTACGGCGTGAGAAGTGTTAGGGGAGGCGCCAGTCGACCGGCTCGGCTCCTTGCTCGACCAGGAGGGCGTTGACGCGGCTGAACGGGCGCGAGCCGAAGAAGCCGCGGTCCGCGGACATGGGGCTCGGGTGCGCGCTCTCGACGTACGGCGTGCTGCCCAGCATCGGCTTCAGGGTCTGCGCGTCGCGGCCCCACAGGATCGCGACCAGCGGGCCGCCGCGGTCCACCAGCGCGTGAATGGCCTGCTCGGTGACGCTCTCCCAGCCCTTGCCGCGGTGGGCGCCGGACTTACCGGGCTGCACGGTCAGCACTCTGTTCAGCATCAGCACGCCCTGGTCCGCCCACGGCGTCAGGTCTCCGTTGGACGGCGCCGGTACGTCGACGTCCGCCATCAGTTCGCGGTAGATGTTCGCGAGGCTCCGCGGGATCGGCCGTACGTCGGGGGCCACCGAGAAGCTGAGCCCCACCGGGTGGCCGGGCGTCGGGTACGGGTCCTGCCCGACCACGAGCACCTTCACCTCGGCCAGCGGTCGGTGGAACGCGCGGAGCACGTTCTCCCCGGCCGGCAGATAGGCCCTGCCCGCGGTGATCTCTCCGCGCAGGAACTCACCCATCTGCGCCACAGTGCCTTCGACCGGGGCCAACGCCTCGGCCCAGTCCGGCGCCACCAGATCCGACAACGTCTTGGGACTCACCCGCCACAGTCTCGCAGTACTACGGCTCGCAATGCACCCCGGGTTGTCACCTGCCGTTCGCGTGTCGCTCGAGCGCCGGTCTTGCCCGCCAAGGTACAAAGGTCGCGGCCCCGCAAAGGTATGAGCTTGCGGGGCCTTTGCTATGCGGCCAGGTGGCGTAGGGCTGCCGCGTAGCGGGTGGCGGCGTAGTGCTGGGCCGTGCGGGCGAGAGGGCCGGCGACGCGGGTGTACCAGGTGGCTCCGCGGCTGTACGCGCGGATGGTGACGTGGACGCCGTCGGAGTCACGGGTGACGACGAAGGACTCCTCACCGGCCTCGGGGTGGCCCTGCAAGGTGCCGTACGCGAAGCCGATGCGGTCCGGCTCGTCGACGACCCGGACGACGCGGCACGGGATCGGCAGGCCGAGCTGGGTGCGCGTCCGCAGCGGTGGGACGAGCAGCCCGGGGCCGAGGCGTCCGAGCGAGTCGGTGCCGACCTCGGGTGGTTTGGACGTCGCTGTCACCGGGATACCGGCCGCGCGGTGCATCCGCCACGCCAGCAACGCGTCAGCAGCCCGCCGGAACACCTCGTCCCCGGCGCCGATCCGCTCCCGGTACTCCAGCCGGTGATAACCCTCGGGCGTCTCGTCGTACTCCGTGCAGCCCACCTCGTCGTACGTGAACGGCAACCTCGCCAGATCCTCCAGCCTCATCGGGCTCCTTCCCGTCGCATCGCCAGCACACCGCACAACCCGAAGCCAACCGCATTCGCCACACCGTGCGTGGCAACCATCCACTCCAGTGGCAGGTACGGCGTGTCCACCACATGTCCCAGTGCCCAAGAACGCGAACCACCAGCGGGTGCTGGTGGTTCGCGTCGGGAGGAGGGTGAGGCCGAGGGGTACGACGATGAGCATCCCCAGGCTCACCACCGCGTGGACGAGGAGGGTCAACTGCTCTTCAGGCCGGTGGTGTTGTCGTTCTTGATGGCGTCGAAGAGAGCCTTCGCCTTGGCCGTGTCCCACTTCACCGCGGAACCCCGGTTGCAGCACAGGCCGTAGTTGTCGTCGCTCGTCGGCACGCTCAGCGCGACACCGCCGCTGCCGGAGATCGCCTGCATGCCGCGCGCGAACCGGACGAAGTCGAACAGGCTCATGTCCTGGTCCACGGTCAGGGCGTCGACGCCCTTGGTCGCGACGTTGAAGTACCGGACCGGGTTCAGGAACGTCGACGGCGAGGCGGCCTTCTTCGCGACCGCGCCGACCATCTGCCGCTGCCGCTCGGTGCGGCCGAAGTCGTTCTTGCCGTCGGCCTTGCGGGACCGCACGTAGCCGAGCGCGTTCACACCGTCGAGCTCCTGGCAGCCGGCCGGCAGGTCGATGTGCGCGTCCTTGTCCTTCATTGCCTTCGGCAAACACATGTTGATGCCGCCGACGCTGTCGATCACCGACGCGAAGCCGCCGAAGCCGACCTCGACGTAGTGGTCGATCCGCAGCCCGGTGTTGTTCTCGATGGTCTGGATCAGCAACGCCGGGCCCTTGTTGAAGGCGGCGTTGATCTTCTGCCTGCCGTCGACGCCGGGGATGTTGACCGCGCTGTCGCGCGGGATGCTGATCAGCACCGTCGGCCCGGACTTCGGGACGTGCATCAGCATGATCGAGTCGGTCCGCGGCGGTCCCGCGTCACCGCCGGTGTGCAGCCGTGCGCGCTCGGCCCGGCTGAGGTCCTCGCGGGCGTCCGACCCGACCATCAGGTACGTCGTGCCGGGCGTCTCGGCCGGCCGCTGACCGGTCGGCATCGCCTCGATCTTGTCGATCCGGCTCCACGCGTAGAGCGGGACCGCGATCAGCATGAGGACGAACAGCAGGACGATCAGTCCGACGGTCCGGAGGAACCAGTTGCGGCGCTTCTTCGGGCGTCGCGACGGGTTCGCGTATCGCGGGTCGATGGGCTGCGTTTCACTCATGGCCACGACCGTATCGGTGCCCGGCACCGAAACACGTCACCCCAGTGAATGGTTTTACACGTCGGAAAGTCGACGGCGCCTCCGTCAAAGGGAGGAAATCCGCCCCGAGATCGAACCGGACCGGCGGAACGCAACCGGCGACATCCCCACTCTGGCGGTGAAGAGGCGGCTGAAGTACGCCGGATCGTCGTACCCGACCCGCCGCGCGACCGCGGCCACGGACAGGTCCTCTTCGGCGAGCAAAACCTTTGCAGAGCTCAGTCTGGTGTTCAGGACGAGTTCATGCGGGGTTGAGCCCGTCGTACGACGGACTGCGTCGCGCAGCTCGCTGACCGTGAGTCCGAGCGCACTGGCGTAGTCCTGAATGCTCATCGGTGTAGACGCCAGCTCCGCGAGCCGCGCGACGACACCGTCACCCGCGGTCGTGCTGGCGTGACCGATCAGGTCGTAGATCGCCCCGGTCAGCTGTACGGCGTTGTGCTGCGTGCTGACGCGGAGCAGGCGAGTGAACGCGCGGTCGATCGGCCGCGGATCGCCGTACCGGCGGACCGGTCGGCTGGGATCGAGATGCCCGAGTGAGGTGAGCGCTTCGGTCGCGGGTCCACTGAACAGCGTCCACGCCTGGCGCCAGCGTGTGCTGGGGCGGTAGCCGTGCAGTACGCCGGGAAACAACGTCAGCAGGGCGGGTGCGCGCACCTCGTGCAGCTCGCGGTCAGGGCCGTGCAGCAGCTCGCCCCGGCCCTCCTTGAGCCAGACGAGCGCGTGGCAGCCGAGAGCGCGCTCCGCAGCGGCGCCCGGGCCGTGTGTCTGCTCCCCGACGCCGAGACAGAAGAGTCCAAGCTGATGCTCGACAGCCCCTGGGGTCAGGTAGGTCGACCAGTTCTGCACGATTACAAGAGTCCAAGAAGCCGGTACCGGGTGTCCATTCCGCTGAGCGCGGTACGCCGGTGGAATGGAGGCGTGCTGACGTCAAACGGATACGTGCTCGATGAGCGGCGGTTGGGTGAACTGGTTGCGGTGCCCGAGGCAGAGCGGGGGGATCGGACCGCGTTGCGCTCCAGGCTGCAGCGCGACGGATACCTGTTTCTGACCGGACTGCTCGACCCTGCGGCGGTGTGGGCGTTCCGGGAGTACTACTTCGGGTTGACGGGTGCCGCCGCGGACAGAGCGTCGTACCGGAAGGTGCTGTTCGAGGAGATCGTGCCGGGATCGGAGTATGCGGCGTTCTGTGCGCAGCCGGCGTTGAAGGGCTGGTTCGAGTGGTTCCTCGGTGGTCAGCCGTTCCTGCACCGGCGGAAGATCATCCGCCAGACGGCGCCGGGTGAGAACGGCATCGGTACGGCGACGCAAGCGCACTACGACCTGGTGTACCTGCGCGGCGGAAGCGACCAGGTGTTGTCCGCCTGGATCCCACTGGGTGACTGCCCGGTCAGCCGCGGTGGCCTGACCTATCTGGAAGGCAGCCACCACAGAGTGCTCGAGGAAGAGGCGGCTGGCCGGCTGAAACGGCCGGCCGCGTCCATCACCGCGGACCTGCCCGCACTGGCGACGCAGTACGACGCCAACTGGCTGGTCACCGACTATGCGGCCGGAGATGTCGTCGTCCACACCGCGCACACCGTCCACGCGGCGCTCGACAACGTGTCGACGGACATGCGCCTTTCGACCGACATCCGCTACCAGCGCGCCGACGACGCCGTCGACGCCCGCTGGCAGCACCACTGGCACGACCAGGACGGGTTGTGAACGTGTCGCTGACCGTGAGCTGTCCGTTCAGCTGTCCGTCAGCGCCGGACCGCCGTGGCCCAGTAGAGCGTGGTCGGCGTCGGCGGGGTGCTGAACCGGGCGTTCGCCAGGTAGAGCCGGTGACCGAACGCGGCCGCGGTCGTCGGGACGTCGAAGCCCGGATCGGTGATGGTCCGGACCTGCCGGCCCGCCGTTCCGGCCTTGTTCAGCTGCACGACGGCGACCTGGTTGGAGAAGTTCTGCACGACGTACAGCGTGCGGCCGAGCAGCAGCATGCCGTCGCCGTTCGTCATCAGCGTGCCGCCGAGGTCGACGCGCTTCGTGACACCCGTCCGCGGATCGACCCGGAACAGGAACCCGGTCGACGACTGCACGATGATCAACGCCCGGCCGTCCGGGGTCAGCGTCAGGCCGTTGCCGTTGAACCCGGTCGGGTCGTGCACGTAGTCACCGCTCAGCGGGACGGTCCGTACCCGGTTCAGCAGCTGACCGTGGCGGCCGATCGGCACCTGGTAGACGACGGGACGGCTGGAGTCGGTGAACCAGGCGCTGGTCCGGCTCAGGACGACGTCGTTCACGAACGTCGCAGTCTCGGTGGTCAGTGTGTAGCTCTTCAGGATCTTGCCGGTCCGGATGTCGACGACGCGGGCCGTCCCGCTCGGACCGCCGGCGATCCACAGCCGACCGCGGTTGTCCGCCTTCAGACCGACCGACGGCGTACCGGGTCCTTGGCTGATCACCTTCCCGCGTCCGGTCCGCAGCGAGGCGGCGTAGATGTCACCGTCGACCAGCGAGCCGAAGTACGCCGTGGCCCGGCTGATCGCGATGCCTTCGGGCTGGAAGCCGTTCGGCAGATCGATCCGGGTCGGGAACACCTTGGACTGCCGGGACGTCTGCGCGGTCCCGAAGCGGACCTTGTCGCACGGTGAGTCGTAGACCGATTGCTTGACGACGGCCGGCCCCGGCGCTGGTTCACCGGAGGCGGCCGCCGACGTGGAGACGAGGCCCATCAGCAGGACGGGCAGGCCGAGAGCGGCCATCACATGACGGATATGCCGGTTGTTCATGATTCCTCCCCTTCGGCCCACCGTAGGACGGTCGGCGGCGGTGCGGAAGTCGTCGGGATCGTCTCGGCCTTCCGCCGGAGAACTTGGAGAAGACCGGCTCCTGTGAGTCGGTGAAGTACGCCGCGTCTTGTGGATAGTTCAGACCGGCGGATTCGCGAACCGGGTATGTTCGCTGACAGCAACTCGACTTGGGACAAGGGGTCAGGGATGACAGCAGGAATCGACGACTCGGCGGCGGTTCGCCCGCAGGACGATCTGTACCGCTTCGTGAACGGGACGTGGCTCGCGGAGCACGAGATTCCCGCGGACAAGGCGATCCACGGCGCGTTCCACGCGCTCTGGGACAGCGCCGAGAAGGACGTCCGCGCGATCGTCGAGAAGACCGTCGCCGCCGGGCATCCGGAAGGCAGCGAGCCGCGCAAGATCGCCGACCTCTACAGCAGCTTCATGGACACCGAGACGGTCGAGCGCCTCGGCGCCGAGCCGATCGCGGACCAGCTCGCCCTCGTCCAGGGCGTGACCGACGTGGCCGGACTGGTGTCGGTCCTCGGGCAGCTCGAGCTGCAGGGCGTGCCGGGTGTCTTCCACTACTGGGTCGACGCCGACGCGAAGAAGTCCGACGAGAACATCGTCCACCTGACCCAGGGCGGCCTCAGCCTGCCCGACGAGTCGTACTACCGCGAGGACACCTTCGCCGAGATCCGGACGGCGTACGTCGCGCACGTGGCGACCATGCTGGAGCTCGCCGGGCTGTCCGACGCGACCGCCGCGGCCGGGCGGATCCTGGAGTTGGAGACCCGGCTGGCCGGCTCGCACTGGGACCGGGTCAAGGACCGGGACGTGCAGCTGACCTACAACAAGCTCGACCGGGCCGGGCTCGACGAGCTGACACCCGGCTTCGACTGGGCGACCTGGCTGGCCGGCGCCGGCGTGCCGGAGAGCGCCTTCGCCGAGGTCGTGGTCCGCGAGCCGGACTACCTGACCGCGGCCGCGACCGCGCTGCAGGAGGTCGGGATCGACCGGTGGAAGGAGTGGCTCGCCTGGCGGATCGTGCACAGTGCCGCGCCGCTGCTGAGCCAGGCCTTCGTCAACGAGAACTTCGCCTTCTACGGCAGGACCCTGACCGGTGCGCCCGAGCTGCGGGAGCGCTGGAAGCGCGGCGTCGGCGCGGTCGAGTCGGCGCTCGGCGAGGCGCTCGGCAAGCTGTATGTCGCGGAGCACTTCCCGCCGGACGCCAAGGCCCGCATGGTCGACCTCGTGCAGAACCTGGTCGCCGCCTACCGGCAGCGGATCGAGGCGCTGGACTGGATGGGTCCGGACACCAAGCAGCGCGCGCTCGAGAAGCTCGGCACCTTCGTGCCCAAGATCGGGTACCCGGACGAGTGGAAGGACTACTCGGCCCTCGAGATCGACCCGGCCGACCTGTTCGGCAACGTCCGCCGGTCGGTCGCGGTGGAGACCGCGCGTGACCTGGCCAAGCTCGGCAAGCCGGTCGACCGGAACGAGTGGCGGATGACGCCGCAGACGGTCAACGCCTACTACAACCCGCGGATGAACGAGATCGTCTTCCCGGCCGGCATCCTGCAGCCGCCGTTCTTCGACCTGGTCGCCGACGACGCGACGAACTACGGCGCGATCGGCGCGGTGATCGGCCACGAGATCGGCCACGGCTTCGACGACCAGGGCTCGCGGTACGACGCGGACGGCAACCTGAACGACTGGTGGACCGACGAGGACCGCAAGGCCTTCGAGCAGCGCACCGACAAGCTCGTCGCGCAGTACGACGCGCTCGAGCCGGCCGAGACCCCCGGCCAGAAGGTGAACGGCAAGCTCACCCTCGGCGAGAACATCGGCGACCTCGGCGGCCTTTCGATCGCGTACGTCGCCTACCAGCTGTCCCTGGACGGCGGCGAGGCCGACGAGGCCGGCAGCGGACGGTTCTTCGCCGCCTGGGCGCATGCCTGGGCCACCAAGACCCGTCCCGAGGAAGCCGCCCGCCGCCTCACGATCGACCCGCACTCCCCGCCGGAGTTCCGCTGCAACGCGGTGGTGAAGAACATCGACGCGTTCCACACCACCTATCGGACGACCGACTCCGACGGCATGTGGCTCGCCCCGGAGGACCGCGTCCGCATCTGGTAGGACGACCCGCCACCTGATCCTGCGCCCGACGCCGGGCGCTGGATCAGGCGGGCGGATCAGGTGGCGGATCAGGTGGCGGGATCAGCGCACCCGTCGCCACATGGTCCGGTGCGGGATGCCGTCCTCGACGAACTCGGGGCCCTCGGCAACGTAACCGAACTTCTCGTAGAAGCCCTGGGCGTACGTCTGCGCGTCGAGGACGCTGTCGGTGTCGCCGACGATCTCCAGGGCGTCCTTCATGAGCTGCGCCGCCAGCCCCCGGCCGCGGGCCTGCGCGGCGGTCGCCACCCGGCCGATCCGCATCCGGCCGGGCTCGGTCAGCAACCGCAGGTACGACTGGATCGCGCCCTGCTCCTCGGTCCACAGGTGATGCGTACCGGCGAGCAGGTCACGCCCGTCGAGCTCCGGGTACGCACACTCCTGCTCGACGACGAACACGTCGACGCGCAACCGGAGCACGTCGTACAACTGCGCTGCCGTCAGCTCGCTCCCGATGATGTGCACCGGCTCTTCCTACCAGACTCGGGCTAGGAGGCCATCCAGTTCTGGATGCCGTCGACGGTGCGGGGCATGGCCTCGGAGAGGTTCTCCGGGCCGTTGTCGGTGATCAGGATGTCGTCCTCGATGCGGATGCCGATACCGCGCAGGTCCTCGGGGACGGTCAGGTCGTCGGACTGGAAGTACAGGCCGGGCTCGACGGTGAGGACGTAGCCGGGCTGGACGTTGCCCTTGCGGTAGTTCTCGTCGCGGGCCGCGGCGCAGTCGTGCACGTCGAGGCCGAGCATGTGGCTGACGCCGTGCAGCGTGTAGCGCTGGTACAGCCGGCTCTCCGGGTCGAGCGCCTCCTCCGCCGACACCGGCAGCAGCTCCATCGCGTCGAGACCGCGGACGATGACCTCCATCGCGGCCTCGTGCCCGGCGCGGAACGCGGCCCCCGGGGTGAGCGCCGCGATCCCGGCGTTCTGCGCGTCCAGGACGAGCTGGTACAGATCCCGCTGGCGCGGCGTGAACTCGCCGTTCACCGGCAGCGTCCGGGTGATGTCGGCGGTGTAAAGCTGCCGGTTCTCCACACCCATGTCGAGCAGCATCAGCGTGCCGTCGTTCACCGGGCCGTCGTTCTCGATCCAGTGCAGCGTGGTCGCGTGCGGACCGGCCGCGGCGATCGACGTGTAGCCGACGTCGTTGCCCTCGGCCCGGGCCCGGCGCCAGAACGTGCCCTCGATCCAGCGCTCGCCGTACTGCCGGACCTTGTCCATCTCGGCGAGGACGTCGGAGAAGCCGCGGTGGGTGATCGCGACCGCGTCCCGCAGCTGCTCGAGCTCGTACGCGTCCTTGACCAGCCGCAGCTCGGACAGCGTCGCCGCCAGTTCGTTGTCCTTGAGGTCGTCGGTGCGGGCGCCGGTGAGCAGCGCGGCGATCGACTGGTCCTCGTCGCGCCGCACCCGCGTCGCTACGTCGCTCTTCAGCGCGTCGGCCAGCTGGTCGACGTGCCGCGTCTCGATCCCGAACTCCTTCGCGGTCTCGGTCAGCGACGGCCGACGCCCGGCCCACAGCTCGCCGTACATCCGGTCGCGCCAGAACTCCTCGCCCTGCGAGCGGTCGGCGCGCGGGCGGAAGTACAGCACGGCGTCGTGGCCGGTGGTGCCGTTCGGCTCCAGGACGAGCACTGCGTCGGAGGTCTGGCTGCCGGTCAGCCAGACGTAGTCAGTGTGCGGGCGGAAGACGTAGTCGGTGTCGTTGGAGCGGACCTTGTAGGTGCCGGCCGGGATCACCAGACGCTCGCCTGGGAACGCCTGGGACAGCGCGTCCCGGCGCTTCGCCGCCCACACGCCGGCATCGCTCAGTGACAGATCGTGCCGCTCGGAGTCGGCCCAGCCGGAATTCATGAACGCGCGCAGCTTCGGGCTCGGCTCGTTGTCGTGCGACGCGGTCTTCGGCGCGGCGTTCTCGGCAGCGTTCTCGGTCATCGTCGACCAGTCCTCATCTCAGCGGTTCGTGGCGCTACGGGTGCAGTTCGTCCCCGCGCAGCGTGCCGCTGTCGGGCAGCGCCTCGGCGGGGTCGGAGCCGATGCGGGTGATCGCATTGTGCTCGTCCACGAAGACTACGCTCGGTTCGAAGACCTTGGCCTCGGCGGTGTCGAACATCCCGTACGCGATCAGGATCACCAGGTCGCCCGGATGGATCAGGTGCGCCGCCGCGCCGTTGATGCCGACGATCCCGGACCCGCGCGGTCCCTCGATCAGGTACGTCGACAGCCGCGCGCCGTTGGTGATGTCGACAATGTCCACCTTCTCACCCGGCAGCAGGTCGGCCGCCGCCATCAGCTCCGCGTCCAGTGTGCACGACCCGACATAGTCCAGGTCCGCCTGCGTCACCGTCGCCCGGTGCACCTTCGACTTCATCATTTCCCGCCACATGGCGGCCATGATCCGGCCCATCCGGGCTTCTGTCAGTGGCCGCCATCACCCAACCGGTTCAGTGCGCCGGTTCAGGTTCCTTCGGCGCGGGGACGGGCGGGAGGTTCCTGCGCAGGGTTTCGCCTTCGACGTCGACGTTGGGGAGGAGGCGGTCGAGCCAGCGGGGGAGGTACCAGGCTCGCCGGCCGAGCAGCGCCATCACGGCCGGTACGACGGTCATCCGGACCACGAACGCGTCGAGCGCGACCGCGAGGGCCAGGCCGAAGCCCATCTCGCGGATCAGGGTCTCGCTGGACAGGATGAATCCGGAGAAGACCGCCGTCATGATCACCGCCGCCGCCGTGACCACCCGAGCTCCGTGCGAGAACCCGTCGACGACGGCCGTCCGCGGCGCCGCGCCGTGCACGTGTTCCTCGCGCATCCGGGTCACCAGGAAGATCTGGTAGTCCATCGCGAGCCCGAACACGACACCGATCAGGAAGATCGGCAGCATGCTGATCACCGGCCCGGTCTGCCCCTCGATCCCGAACAGCCCGGCCAGCCAGCCCCACTGGAACACCGCGACCAGGGCGCCGAACGTCGCCACCACGGTCAGCAGGAACCCGAGCGTCGCCTTCAGCGGCACCAGGATCGAGCGGAACACCAGCATCAGCAGCAGGAACGCGAGCCCGACGATCAGCGACAGGTACGGCAGCAACGCGCCGCCGAGCTTGTCCGAGATGTCGATGCTGACCGCGGTCGCTCCGGTGACCGCCACCTCGGCGCGGTCGCTGTCGGGCATCGACCGGATTGCCGTGACCAGGTCCTTGGTCTCCTGCGTACTCGGTCCGCTCGACGGGATCACCGTCAGGAGCGCGGTGTTCCCGGCGGGGTTGAAGACCGGTGGCGTGACCATCGTGACGTCCGGCAGCCCGCGTACGGCGGACGCGGTAGCCGTTGCCGCGGCGCGCGGATCGGGAGACGCGCCGGCGTCCACCACGACCATCAACGGGCCGTTGAACCCGGGCCCGAAGCCCTCCGAGAGCAGCTCGTACGCCTTGCGCTGCGTGGAATCGGGTGCCGCCGTACTGTCGTCGGGCAGCCCGAGTTCGAGGTCGGTCGCCGGGATCGCCAGCGTGCCGAGACCGATGACGGCCACCAGCAGCACGGCCAGCGGTCGCCGGGTGACGAACCCTGCCCACCGGCGTCCGGCGGTCGACCGTCCGGCCGCTTCCGGATCGCCGCCGCGCAGACCGGGGATCCGGCCGCCGAGCACGCGCCGCCCGGCGAACCCGAGCAGCGCCGGCAGCAGCGTGAGCGCGATCGCGACCGCGATGACCACGGTGAACGCGGCCGCGAGGCCCATCTGGGTGAGGAACGGGATGTCGACCACGAACAACCCGGCCAGTGCGATCACCACGGTCAGGCCCGCGAAGACCACGGCCGATCCGGCGGTACCGACCGCGCGGCCGACCGCCTCCTCCGGCTCCAGTCCCGTGCTGAGCTCGTGCCGGTAGCGCGACATGATGAACAGCGCGTAGTCGATCGACACCGCGAGCCCGATCATCAGCGCGAGGATCGGCGTCCCGGAACCGATGTCGACGAAACCGCTGATCGCCGAGATCGCGGTGACCCCGATGCCCACACCGATGATTGCCGACAGCAACGGTAGGCCGGCGGCGATCAGCGAGCCGAACGTGATCAGCAGGACGACCGCGGCGACACCGATGCCGATCACCTCGGTGAGCTGTTGCTCGCCCTGCGCCTGCATCGCGTCCCCGCCGTACTCGACGGTGAAGCCGGCCGCGCGGGCCGGTTCGACCGCCGCGGCGACGGCCTCTTGGGCCTCGGGGGTGACCTCCTGGGCGGTGACCTTGTAGGTGACCTGCGCATAGCCGGTGCGTCCGTCGGGGGAGATCGCCTTGGCGGTGAAGGGATCCACGACGCGCGCGACCTGCGGCGCGGCGGCGAGCCGGTCCAGGGTCTGCCGGACCGGGGGCGTGTCGGTGAGTTTCTGGCCGGCCGGTGCCTGGAACACGATCCGGGCGGTCGCGGCGTCGGCGCCTGCCTGCGGGAAGCGCTCGTTGAGCAGGTCCGCGGCGCGCTGCGACTCGGTACCGGGGATCGAGAAACCGTTGGCGGTCGGGCCGGACAGCGTCGCCGCACCCGCGATCCCCGCGGCGAGCAGCCCGAGCCAGATCAGCACGACGAACCGTCGCCGGCGGAACGCGAAGCGGCCGAGGCGATAGAGATACGTAGCCATGCCGCTGATGCTTCCGGCGGTACGTCGTCGCCCGCGTCTGCCCGTGGCGGGCTTCTCGGCGTACCGCGTTCGCCGTACCGGCTACCGCGGCTGCGGTACGCCGGGACGCACGAGGCCGGTCTGGTACGCCAGGACGACGAGCTGCGCGCGGTCGCGGCAGTCGAGTTTCACCATCGCGCGGTTCACGTGCGTCTTCGCCGTCGACGGGGACAGCACCAGGCGGTCGGCGATCTCGTCGTTGGACAGGCCGAGGGCGACCAGGCCGACGATCTCGCGCTCGCGGTCGGTGAGCGCGTCGAGGAGGCCGGCGCCGATCGCGTGCCCGGCGGTGGGTTCGGCCAGGAAGCGGTTCATCAGGCCGCGGACCGCCTTCGGGGACAGCAGGGCGTCGCCGCGGGCGACCACCCGGATGGCGTCGATCAGCTCGGCCGGTTCGACGCTCTTGCCGAGGAAGCCGCTGGCGCCGGCGCGGATCGCATCGAACACGTACTCGTCGACCTCGAACGTGGTCAGGATCAGCACCTTCACACCCGCGAGCGCCTCGTCCGCGGTGATCATCCGGGTCGCCGCGAGCCCGTCGACCTCGGGCATCCGGATGTCCATCAGCACCACGTCGGCCCGCTCGGACCGCGCGAGCTCCACCGCGTCCCGCCCGTTCGAGGCCTCAGCAACGACCTCCAGATCTGGCGCTGAACCCACCAGCACCCGGAACCCGCTCCGGATCAGCGTCTGGTCGTCGGCCAGCAACACCCTGATCGTCACCTTCAACTCCAGTCTCCAGAGGAAGCACAGCACGGACGGCCCATCCACCTGATGCCCGCGGCCCGGTGTGCAGGGTGCCGCCGACGGCGGCGACACGCTCACGCATCCCGATGAGGCCGTGGCCCGCGCCCAGGTGGGTGACGACGGGGTTGGCGGCGCGGGGCGAGGCAGCCGGTGCGTTGGTGGACGGGGGCGAGTCGGCCTGGGCGCCGAGAGATCGTGGCCAGGCAGCCAGAGCACCGGTAGGCCCAGCCGGGCCGCCTGCGGCGTCAGCATTTCCAGCGGATGTGGCGGAAGCACGGGCGGTGCCGGCTGCGAAGAGGACGGGGCCGGCGGAGCCGGCGGGGTGAGGGCCGGTGTCTGTTACCTCTACCGTCAGGCTGGTCGGGGTGCGGGTGATGCGAACGTCGGCGGTTGCCCCCGGGGCGTGTTTGAGGACGTTGGTCAGGGATTCCTGGACGACTCGGTAGGCCGTGAGTTCTATGACGTCCGGGAGTTCGCCCAGTGCCGGCGGTGGGGTCCAGTTGACCTCGACGCCTGCGGCGGTGAAGGAGTGGATGAGCGCGTCCAGCTCGTTCAGCGAAGGGGCTGGTGCGGTCGGGAGCGGGGAGCCGGAACGGCGGAGTACGCCGAGGAGAACGGTCAGTTCCTGCAGCACGGTGCGGCCGCCGGAGCGGACCAGGGCCAGGGCGCGTTCGGCCTCGTCGGGCTGGGTCCGCAGGACGTGGGCCGCGACCCCGGACTGCACGTTCATCAAGGCGATGTGGTGGGCGATGACGTCGTGCAGCTCGTGCGCGATCCGCAGTCGTTCCTCGATCACCCGCCGCTGGGCCTCCTCGTCGCGCGACCGCTCGGCCCGCAGCGCCCGCTCCTCAAGCTCCATCAGCCAGGCGCGCCGGTTGCGCACCGCCTCGCCGATCGCGCCCGAGAACAGCACGAAGAAGACCAGACCCAGGTTGTCCAGCACGTCCCCGCTGACGAACAAGGCCTCGGCGACCAGCGTCGCCAGGGCCGTGCCGATGACCACCACGCAGCGGGTCAGACGGTCGTCCTTCGCCAGGACGACCGTGAAGACCGCGACACCCATGAAGAGCACGATCGGGCTCTTGGCCTGCTCGGCGATCACGAAGGCGATCGCAACACCCGTCGTGACCACCAGCACGGTGATCGGCGCCCGTCGCCGGAACGTGAGCGCAACGGCACCCACGACGGCCAGGACGACGACCGTCGCGTTCAGCTCGATCCGCTCGCCGACGTGCTTGCCGCCGGGAACCAGCAGGTTGATCAGCAGGATCGTCAGGGCGAGCGCAAGGTCCAGCACCAGCGGATCCCGCGCCGAGGCACGGCAGAACCGGATGAGCCGTTCCATGCCTTCACAGTACGTGGCCGCCCGCCCGACCGCCTCGTCCTGCGGCAGTATCCCCGTCCTACCGCAACCGCAGTAGAGCGGCAGCTCGACAGGACGTATACGTCCACTAGGCGGGATCGGCCGTCCCGCTGAGCGCGAGCGTAGCCGGACCGACCGGACACATCCTGTCGAGCTTGCCGATTCAGAGGGCCGAAGCCTGGACAGCCAGCTCGCGCAGGGCCTCGTAGCGCGTCCGCAGGTCGGCCAGGCGAGCCACCTCGTCGGCGACCGGGGTGAGGTGCTCGCCGCCCGGCTCGGGGGAGAGGCCGAGCGCTACGGCGGCCGCGCCCCGCGCGCCGACCTCCGGCTCGGCACAGACCGTGGTGGGGCGGGCGAAGGTCGCGGTCAGGCAGCGGCGCCACCACTGCGAGGCGTCGATCCCGCCGCCGCCGAGGACGACGTCGAGTTGCTGCCCGAACAGCGTGTCGAGGGTCCGCAGCCCGCGGTCGATCTCCAGCGAGGCACCTTGCAGGGCCGCGGCGAGCAGGGCGGCCGGGGTGTCGTCGAACGACAGGCCGAAGTACACCCCGGACCCGCCGGGTACGACGGCGGGCGGCCTGGTGCCGGCCATGAACGGGATCGCGATCGCGTTCGTCGTCCCGATCTCGACGCCGGCCGGTTCGTCGGACTCCAGCCGCAGGACGCCGGTCAGCCAGGCGTGCAGGTTCCCGGCCGCGGAGAACGCCATACCGGTCACGGCGCGCTTGTCGTCGACCCGGTACCGCCAGAGCTCCCAGGGCAGCTCCGGCGCGTTCTCGATCGGGTGCACGACCCGCACGGCCGCCGAGGTCCCCACGGTCACCGCGGCGGTGCCGGCGTCGTACCCGCCGGTGCCGACGTTCGAGGCGGCTCCGTCACCGGTCGGCGGATGCACCGGTACGCCGACCAGCCCGGGCCAGCGGCGTGCGTACTCGGCCGACAACGTGCCCGTCCACCCGGTCGGCACGATCGGCGGCAGCTGGTCGGCCGTCACACCGGCGATCTCCAGCGCCTCGTCGTCGTACGCACCGGTGGCGAGGTCGAGCGTGCCGGTCCCGGAGGCGACCGAGACCGACGTGACGCGCTCACCCGTCAACCGCTCCAGCACCAGGTCCGGCAGGCCGGCGAACTGATCGGCGGAGGCGGTGGACAGCAGCCAGGGGATCCGGCGGGTCCAGTACAGGCGGTGCAGCCACGCGCCGGTGCGGGCGTGGAAGGCGTGCTCGTCGAACGACGTCCCGAGACCGAGGTCGACCGAGCGGGTGTCGGCCCACGTGATCACCGGGGTGCGCGCCGTGCCTTTGGTGTCGAGGGCAACGATCGAGTGCCACTGCGAGGACAGCACGATCGCGCCGATGCCGTCCAGGTGGCCGTTCTGCTCGAGCTCGTCGAGACAGCCGAGCAGGCCCTCGACGTACTCGTGCAGGTCGAGCGTCGCCGAGCCGTCGTGGCCGTAGGCCGGAGTTATCTTGTGCCGTGCGAGCGCGCCCGGGATCGGTGCGGCGTCGTCCGCCGCCAGGACGAGTGCCCGCGCCGACGACGTACCCAGGTCCAGCGCGAGGACCTTCCTGTCAGTCCTCGTCATGCAGAGCCTTCAGGAAGGTCTGCGCCCAGACGTTCACGTCGTGCGCGGCCAGGTGCTTGCGCATCGCCTTCATCCGGCGGCCGAGCTGCCGGTCGTCGGTGTTCATCGCGTCGACGATCGTGTCCTTCATGCCGTTGATGTCGTGCGGGTTCACCAGGAACGCCTGCCGGAACTCGTCCGCCGCCCCGGCGAACTCGCTCAGCACCAGCGCTCCGGTGTCGTCGTACCGCGTCGACACGTACTCCTTGGCGACCAGGTTCATACCGTCCCGCAACGGCGTCACGACCGCGACGTCCGCGGCCCGGAGCAGCGCTGCCATCTCGGTCCGCGAGTACGTCGTGTGCAGGTAGTTGATCGCCGGCGTACCGATCCGGCCGTGCTCGCCGTTGATCCGCCCGACCAGCAGCTCGATCTCGTCGCGGAGCACCCGGTACTGCTCGACCCGCTCCCGGGACGGCGTCGCGACCTGGATGAACACCGCGTCGTCGACCGAGATCCGCTTCTCGTCCAGCAGCTCGCCGAACGCCCGCAGCCGCTGCCGGATGCCCTTGGTGTAGTCGAGCCGGTCGACGCCGAGCAGGATGTGCGTCGGGTTGCCGACCTCCTCGCGCATCTCGGCCGCCCGCGCGGTGGTCTCCGGCTGCCGGGCGAGCTTCTCCAGCTCGTTGACGTCGATCGAGATCGGGAACGCCTTCGCCCGGACGATCCGGTCGTCGGGCAGGTGGATACGGTCGCCGCGGGTCCGCAGGCCCATCCGGTTGCGGGCCAGCCGGGCGAAGTTCGACGCCGCGCCGGGCCGCTGGAAACCGACCAGGTCGGCGCCCATCAGGCCGTCCAGGATCTGCCGCCGCCACGGCATCTGCGCGAACAGCTCGGTCGGCGGGAACGGGATGTGCAGGAAGAACCCGATCCGTACGTCGGGACGCAGCCGGCGCAGCATCGCCGGGACCAGTTGCAGCTGGTAGTCGTGCACCCAGACGTCGGCGTTGTCGTCGGCGGCCTCCGCGGCGGCCTCCGCGAACCGCCGGTTGACCGCGACGTACGACTCCCACCACTCGCGGTGGAACTCCGGCGCCACGATCACGTCGTGGTACAGCGGCCAGAGTGTCGCGTTCGAGAAACCCTCGTAGTACAGCTGCACGTCCTCGGCCGACAGCATCACCGGCACCAGATGCATGCCGTCGTTGTCGAACGGGTCCAGCTTCTCGTCGGGGCTGCCGGTCCAGCCGATCCAGGCGCCGTGGTGGCCCTGCATCACCGGCGCCAGCGCGGTCACCAGGCCACCGGGACTTCGGCGCCACGCGGTGCTGCCGTCGGGCATCTCGGTCCGGTCGACCGGCAGCCGGTTGGCCACCACAACGAAGGAACTCCTACCGTTCGGCATCTTCAGCGTCATCCACTCAGGTCGTCGTCGTCACCGGGGTAGCGCACCCCGATCTGGCTCCGGGTCTCGTCGAGCAGTTCGAGGATCTCGAGCGTGCCGGCGTGGGGGAGAGCCGGAACCTCGATCAGTCCCTGGCGTAGCGCACGGATCACTTCTGCCGCCTCGTAGTGGTACCCACGGCCATGCGTCGGGACGTCGATCCGCTCCGCTCCGGAGGCGGTTGTGCGCACGTAGTACTCGGGTTGGTGGAAGCGGTGCGGGAGCTGCAGGTTGCCGTCCGGGCCGCTGATCGACGCGACCCACGGGTTCTGCGAGCGCAGGCCGCAGGTCAGCGCGGCGACCGCGCCCGAGTCGTACCGCCAGGCCATCGCGACGTTCAGGTCGATCCCGTCCTGGTTGAGCGAACCGACCGCCTTCACCTCTGCTGGCCGGCCGAGCGCCAGGTAGGCGAACGTCATCGGGTAGATGCCGCCGTCCATCAGCGAGCCTCCCCCGAGCGCCGGGTCGAGCAGGCGCGCCGGCAGTGCAGGCTTGTGGAAGGCGAAGTCCGCGACCACCTGCTGCGGCTCGCCGATCACGCCGCGCTCCAGGTCCGCGAAGACCGCCTGGATCACCGGGTTGGTGCGCATCCACATCGCCTCGGCGAACAACGTCCGGTGCTCGGCGGCGACCGCGATCAGGTCCTTGGCCTGCGCCGCGGTCAGCGTGACGGGCTTCTCGCACAGCACGGCGACGCCGGCCTGCAGCGCCGTCCGGGCGATCGCGTAGTGCTGCGGGTGCGGGGTCCCGATGTAGATCACGTCGACCTCGCCGGAGTCGATCAGTCGCCGGTAGTCGTCGTACGCGCGCGGGATGCCGAACTCGGCGGCGAACTTCCGCGCGCTCTCCTCGGAGCGGGACGCGACCGCGGCCACGACCGCATCGTCCGGGAGCAGCGCCAGATCGTGCGTGAACTGGGTCGAAATGTTGCCGGTTGCAACGATTCCCCACCTGACGCGATCTATACCCACTGTGTGAACTCCGGGGTCGGGAACGGTCCGTCTGCAACGATTCTCGCGGTTTCGAAGGCGTGAGCCAAGCGAATGAGCGTGACCTCACTTCGCGCCGTACCGCTGATCGTGATCCCGACCGGCAGTCCGGCGACCGTCCCGGACGGCACCGAAAGCAGCGGATAGCCCGCCAGAGCGGCGTGTGACGACGAGCTACCGAGAACGTGGTCGCCGTTCACCAGGTCGATCGCCCAGGCCGGCGAGTACGACGGGCTGACCAGCGCGTCGAGCTGGTTGTCACGCAGCAGGTTGTCGATGCCGTCCCGCCCGGCGCGGAGCGCGGTGAGGCGCGCAGCGACGTACACCGGGGCGTCGAGACCCTCGGTGGCCGCGGCGCGCTCGAACAGCTCCTGACCGAACCACTGCAGCTCCTGGTCCGCATGCTCGTTGTTGAACGCGATCAGATCGTCCAGCGTTCGCGGACCGCCGGGCGCACGGGTGGCGAGGTACGCCGCCATGTCGACCTTCAGCTCGTGGGAGAGCACCTGCAACTGGTCCTCGTCGCCGCCCGGTGTCGGCAACGACAAGTGGTCGACCAGCGTCGCTCCGCACTGACTGAGGAGCTCCAGCGCACGCTCGGTTACCTGGTCCAGGCCGGTCGAATAGCCCCAGAGGGGACCGCGCGGTACGCCGATGCGCACGTTGCTGAGGTCCGTGCCGCGGCAGTACTCGGTGTAGTCGGTGTGACCGCCGGTGAGGACCGAGAGCAGCGCAGCCGTCTGAGTAACCGTCTTCGTCATCGGTCCGGCGGTGTCCTGCGAGTGCGAGATCGGGACGATGCCCTGCTGCGAGATGAGCCCGACGGTGGGCTTCAGGCCGACCACGCCGTTCAGCGCGGCCGGGCAGACGATCGAGCCGTTGGTCTCGGTGCCGATCGCGTAGTCGGCGAGCCCGGCCGCGACGGCCGCGCCGGACCCGGAGGAGGAGCCGCCCGCCGACCGGTTCAACGCGTACGGGTTGCGGGTCAGGCCGCCGTACGCGCTCCAGCCGGACGAGGAGGCCGAGCCGCGGAAGTTCGCCCACTCGCTCAGGTTCGTCTTGCCCAGGATCACGCAGCCCGCCTCGCGCAACCGGCGGACCAGCGGCGCGTCCTCCGGCGGCGGTGGCTGGTCGGCCAGCGCCAGCGAGCCGGCTGTGGTCGGCAGGCCGGCGGTGTCGATGTTGTCCTTGACCAGCACGGGTACGCCGTGCAGTGGGCTACGGACCCGCCCATCGTCACGCTCTGTGTCGAGACGGGCGGCATCGGTGAGCGCCGCGGGATTCGGAGTGCAGACGGCGTTGACCAGCTGGTCGACCTCACGAATCCGCCCCTGCAACTCCTCCACGAGCGCCACGCTGGAAGAAGTTGAGCTCACTGGAACGATCCTGCCAGAGTTGGCTGCGTCCGGTTGCCTTGTCAGCGACACGCTTCGTGTCGGTCCGGCGGTGAATGACATGGCTGTCGTTCTGCACGTAGAGTGGCTGGCGGACGGACGATCACCGACCGCACAGGAGTCAGCAGCAGATGGACAGCGCCAACGCCAGCTCCCCCGGCCCCGCCGAAGCTGCGCCGCCGGTCGTCGCCGGACTCTCGGAGCGTGACGGCCAGATCCTTGCCTTCGAGCGGCACTGGTGGAAGTACGCCGGGGCGAAGGAGCAGGCGATCCGGGACCAGTTCCAGATGTCGGCGACCCGCTACTACCAGGTCCTGAACGCGCTCATCGACCGCCCCGAGGCCCTCGCGCACGACCCGCTGCTGGTCAAGCGCCTGCGCCGCCTCCGCGCCGCCCGCCAGCGCGCCCGCTCCGCACGCCGCCTGGGCATCGAGGTCTGACCATGTCCCGCCGCCTCAGGGCGTGCCTTGCTGCTCCGCGCCCGCGGGGCGATCAGGGGCAGGTGCTGTCCTCCTTCGTTGCCGTGGCTGCTGTGGTCGCGATCGTGGCCGGGCTGCTCGTGCTGTTCGGGACCCGTGGGCACGACAGCAAGGCCGAGGAGAAGCCGGCCGGCGCGAGTACGCCGAAAGCGTCGGAGAAGCCGTCCACCGGGCCTTCGACGGTCGGGGCCAGCGTGCCGAAGCCGTCCACCAAGCCGTCCGCTGAGCCGACTCCCGCGCCGACGACCGCACCCAGCAGCGAGCCGCCGTCCACCGAGCCCACCACCCAGCCGAGCCAGCCGTCGGAGACGACACAGGCCACGCAGCCGCCGAAGCCGACGCAGCCGGTCACGATCCCGGCCGAGGAGCGCCCGGCGATCGAGGTGTACAACAACACCTCGCAAAAGGGCTTGGCCGACTCGGTCGCGAGCCGCGCGCGGCAGGCCGGCTGGACCGTGGCCGGCTCCCCGGACAACTGGCACGGCAAGATCGCCGAGAGCACGGTGTACTACCCGCCGGGCATGCTCGACGCCGCCAACCAGCTCGCCCGCGACATCGGTGTCGGCCGGACCAAGGGTGCGCTGGACAACATGAAGAAGGATCGCCTGACGGTGATCCTGACCTCGGACTACTCAGGATGAGTACTCCGGTCATCCAGACCGAGGCGGGACGGGAAGGCTGGGAAGCCATCGTCTCGGACCCGGCGAGTGCCGTGATCTCGTCGGACTTCGACGGCGTCCTCTCGCCGCTGGTCGAGGACCCGGCGTTGTCCCGCCCGGTCGAGGGCGCTCTGGACGCGCTGGCCCGGCTCGCCCGGAGCGTGAACCAGGTCGCGATCGTCACCGGCCGGCCCGCGCTGGTCGCCACCGAGCTGTCCGGGGTGAGCGGTCACCCGGGACTCGGGAATCTCGTCGTCCTCGGGCACTACGGGCTGGAGCGCTGGGACGCCGCCACCGGCATGGTGACGAGTGAGCCGGTGCCGCCCGGTGTCACGACGGCTCGGGACCGGCTGCCGGGACTGTTGCGCGAGGCCGGCGTACCGGACGCGTTCGTGGAGGACAAGGACAGCTCGCTGGCCGTGCACACCCGCCGGCTGGACGATCCGGTCGGGGCCTTCGAACTGCTCCGGGCGCCGTTGACCGCGCTCGCCGAGGAGACTTCGTTGCGGCTCGAGCCGGGCAACCTCGTGCTCGAGCTGCGGCCGCCCGGGATCGACAAGGGCGTCGCGCTCCGCGGCCTGATCGAGTCGACCGGCGCCCGATCGATCCTGTACGCCGGTGACGACCTCGGCGACCTCGCGGCGTACCGGGCGATCCAGGCCGAGCGGGAGACCGGGCTGCGCGCCGTACTGCTGGCCACGCGGTCCTCGAACGCCGCCGAGCTGATCGAGGCCGCGGATGTCGTCGTCGACGACCCGAGCGGTGTGGTGACCGTGCTCACGGCGCTTTCGGACGCGATCTCAGCACGCTGAGAGTCTGCGTCACGGTCTTGCCGATCGGCTGGATCGGCCGCTCGACGTAGCCGCCGTCCTTCAGGTTCGCGAGCCGCTCGAACGGGTTCCGCGACGCCGGGTCGCCGGTGAGCAGGAACGAGACGACCACGCCCACCACGTACAGCGGGAGCATCAGCAGGCCGATCAGGCAGAAGTACTGCCACGAATGCCGCTCCTCGTGCCGGACCAGGGCCGCGTTGTCGAAGTACGTGCGGTCGTGCTTGCTGAGTACGACGTTGCCGATCGTGAACGCGCCGGCGATCGGAAAGCCGAGCTTGTACTCGTTCGCGAAGAACAGCCCCCGCGGCCCTCGCGTGAACTTGGCCCGTCCGAGCACGCCGACGAAGGCGCCGGCCACGGTGGACAGGTTGAGGAAGTTGCCCACCACCTTGAGCCACTGCCAGGCGTTCATGGGGATCAGTATGAATTCTGTCGGAGCGGTGGGTAAGACTTGGCGGGTGAGTTCGGTGGTGCGGGTCTGGCGTCCTGGGCGGGTGGTGGATCCGCAGTCGGTGATCGGCGGGTTGCGCAAGGGGCCCGGCGATCCGGCGTACGTGTTCGACGCGGCGCGGCGGACGGTGTGGCGGGCGACGCGGACTCCGGAGGGGCCGGTGCTGTTGCGGCTGACGCCGCATGCCGGATCCGTCGAGGCCGAGGCGTGGGGGCCGGGGGCCGAGTGGGCGTTGGACGGGGTTCCGGAGTTGCTGGGCGACCGGGACAGCTGGGACGGGTTCGAGCCGCTGCCCGAGCACCGGGTCCTGGTGGACGCGGCGCGGCGCTTCCCGCATCTGCGGGTGCCGCGGACCCGCGCGGTGTTCGAGGCGATGGCGGCCGCCGGGATCGAGCAGGTGGTGACCGGCAAGGAGGCCTTCCGGGCGTGGCGACTGCTGCTGCGGGAGTACGGCGAGCCGGCGCCAGGGCCCCATCAGCAGGGCAACCGGGTGATGATGGTGCCGCCGGCGCCGGAGGAGTGGCGGCAGATCCCGTCCTGGCAATGGTTGCGCGCCGGTGTCGAGGGTCGGCGATCGCGGGTCGTCATCACGGCCGCGACCCGGGCGAAGGCGCTGGAGCGGACGCTCGAGCTGAGTGACTCCGCGGAGATCGAGCGACGGCTGCGGTCGCTGCCGGGAGTCGGCGTGTGGACGGCGGCCGAGGTGCGCCAGCGGGCTCACGGCGACGCGGACGCCTTCTCGTTCGCGGACTACCACGTGTCGCGGAACGTGTCGTACGCGCTGATCGGCGAGGAGCTCGACGACGACGGCTGCGCCGAACTGATCGAGCCGTACCGCGGTCACCGCTTCCGGGTGCAGCGCCTGATCGAGCTGGCAGGCATCGGCCATCCTCGCTTCGGCCCGCGCAAATCCCTGCCCACCCACACGCCGGGGGCCACGCATCGGCTGAGGTAGCCCTGGGCACAGGTGCCTGACGATGATCATCAACGGGGATGGCCTGTATCTCGTGGCAGGCCTGGCACTGCTGCTCGGTGCCGTACTGCCCCGGTTACTGGCGCGGTACGCCATTTCCGCGCCGATCGCCTTCCTCGGTGCGGGTCTGCTCCTCGGCCTCGCCGTCGACCGCGTCCACCTCAGCCCGATCGCCCAGCCGGCGCTGACGAAGCATCTGGCGGCGCTGACTGTGATCGTCGCGCTGATGGGCGTCGGCCTGGCCATCGACCGGCCGATCAGCCTACTCACCTGGTCAGTCACCTGGCGGTTGCTGTTCGTCGCGATGCCGGCCGGAATCGCGGCGCTGGCCGGGGCCGGCTGGCTGCTCGGGCTCGCTCCGGCGACCGCGCTCCTGATCGCCGCGGTGCTGGCGCCGACGGATCCGGTGCTCGCGTCCGACGTCCAGGTGGAGGGACCGACGACCGGCGAGGACGCCGAGCTCGACGAGGACGACGAGGTGCGGTTCGCGCTCACGTCCGAGGCGGGCCTGAACGACGGGATGGCGGCGCCGTTCGTGTACCTGGCGGTCTTCGTCGCGACCAAGACCCTGTCGCCGTGGCAGTGGGTCGCCTGGGACGTGGTCGGGAAGTCGGTGATCGGGGTCGCGATCGGCTTCTGCGCGGGCTGGTTGCTCGGGCGGATGACGTTCTCGGCGCCGGCCCGGAGCCTGCGGCTGTCGGAGGCCCGGGAGCCGGTGCTCGCGCTGGCTCTGACGGTTGGGGTGTACGGGCTCACCCAGGTGCTGCACGGGTACGGGTTCATCGCTGTGTTCGTCGCGGCGCTCACGCTGCGGTCGGTGGAGAGCAAGCACGCGTTCCACGGCGAGCTGCACGACTTCATCGGTGAGCTCGAACACATCCTCACGTGGAGCGTCCTGCTCCTGCTCGGCGCCGCGGTCACCGCCGGGCTGCTGAAGCCGCTCACGGTCGCCGGCGCCGCTGTCGGCGTACTGCTCGTCTTCGTGGTTCGTCCGCTGTTCGGGTGGCTGTCGCTCGCGCGATCCGGGCTCCGGCGGTCCGAACGCTGGGCGACGGCGGCGTTCGGCGTCCGCGGCGTGTCGTCGGTGTACTACCTCGCCGCGGTCGGAGCGCATTTCCGGGACGACCTGCCGTGGCTCTGGGCGACACTCGGGTTCACGGTGATCCTGAGCGTCGTTGTGCACGGGGTCGCGGCGACGCCGGTGATGCGCTTCCTGGAGCGCCGGGGCTGAGATCCCGCGTCTCGAATACTGGGAACGCGGGACACAATATGGACCCGATTGGGTAATCTCGGGGGAGCTCATCCAGAGGGACTGAGGGAAACGGCCCGTTGACGTCCCGGCAACCCTCCCCGTCGAGACCCCGTCCGGGGCTCTCCGCGAGGGAACGGTGCCAAATCCGTCCCGCGCCGAGATCCGGCGACCGGGGAAGATGAGGAGGGAACCTCACTCATGAGCCTGACCGCCACCCACACGATCCGTGAAGGTGCCTTCGGCAACGGTACGCACCTGAGCTGTCGCGCCTGTGGGGCGAAGTCGCCGCTCGGCCCGTTCTACGCCTGTATGGAGTGTTTCGGTCCGCTCGAGGTCGGATACGAGTACCCGAACATCACCCGCGAGCAGATCGAGGCCGGCCCGAAGAACATCTGGCGGTACCAGCCGCTGCTGCCCGTCCCCGTCGACGTGGCCAGCTTCCCGAACACCGAGCCCGGCTACACCCGGCTCGTCGACGCGCAGAACCTGGCCCGCGAGCTCGGGCTGCGCAAGCTGTGGGTGAAGGACGACTCGGGCAACCCGACGCACTCCTTCAAGGACCGCGTCGTCGCCTCCGCCCTGAGCGCCACCCGCGAGCTCGGCATGAAGGTCTTCGCCTGCCCGTCCACCGGCAACCTGGCGAACGCGGTCGCCGCGGCCGCCGCCCGGGCCGGCATCCGCTCGGTCGTGTTCATCCCGCACGACCTCGAGCGCCCGAAGGTCATCACGACCGCTGTGTACGGCGGGACGCTGGTCGCCGTCGAGGGCAACTACGACGACGTGAACAAGCTCGCCTCCGAGATCGCCGGTGAGGAGGAGGGCTGGGCGTTCGTGAACGTGAACGTCCGCCCGTACTACTCCGAAGGCTCCAAGACGCTCGCCTTCGAGATCGCCGAGCAGCTCGGCTGGCGGCTGCCGCAGCAGATCGTGATTCCGGTCGCGTCCGGGTCGCAGCTGACCAAGATCGACAAGGGCTTCACCGAGTTCGGCAAGCTGGGCCTCGTCGACGCCACCGACTACAAGGTGTACGGCGCGCAGGCGACCGGCTGTTCGCCCGTCGCGCAGGCGTTCCGCGACGGGCACGACGTGGTCAAGCCGGTGCGCCCGGACACGATCGCGAAGTCCCTTGCGATCGGCAACCCGGCCGACGGGCCGTACGTGCTGGACGTCGCCCGCCGGACCGGCGGCGCGATCGAGGACGTCAGCGACGACGAGGTCGTCGAGGGCATCCAGCTGCTGGCCCGCACCGAGGGCATCTTCGCCGAGACCGCGGGCGGGGTGACCGTCGCGACGCTGAAGAAGCTGATCGCGACCGGCCAGCTCGACCCCGAGGCCGAGACGGTGATCATCAACTCCGGCGACGGGCTCAAGACGCTCGACGCCGTGGCCGACCGGGTCGGCCCCAAGGTGACCATCCCCGCGTCGTACGACGCCTTCGTGAAGGCAGGCCTGCAGTGAGTGTGAGCGTTCGCGTCCCGACCATCCTGCGGCCCTACACCCAGGGCGTGTCCGAGGTGTCCGCCGAGGGCACGACGCTGACCGAGGTGCTCGACTCGCTCGACGCGTCGTACCCCGGCATCAAGGGCCGCGTCCTGGACGACGCGGGCGAACTCCGCCGCTTCGTCAACGTGTACGTCGACGACGACGACGTCCGCTTCGCCGAAGGCCTGCAGACCACCATCAAGGACGGCGGCCAGGTCTCGATCATCCCCGCGGTCGCCGGCGGCTGATTAAGCTGCTCTGATGCGAGCAGTTGTTGTCTCGGAGTACGGCGTACTGCCTGAGGTTCGTGAGGTTCCGGAGCCTGTTGTCGCGGACGGTTCGGTGGTCCTGAAGGTCGAGGCCACCGGGCTGTGCCGCAGTGACTGGCACGGGTGGATGGGGCACGACTCCGACATCGTGCTGCCGCATGTGCCGGGGCATGAGCTGGCCGGAACGATCGCCGCGGTCGGTGCCGGCGTGTCCGGGTGGGCGGTCGGGGATCGGGTCACGACGCCGTTCATCTGTGCGTGCGGCTCGTGTGAGCAGTGCCTTGCCGGTGATCAGCAGGTGTGCCCGAATCAGTTGCAGCCCGGGTTCAACTACTGGGGTTCGTTCGCCGAGTACGTCGCGGTGCCCTACGCCGCGGTGAACCTGGTCCGGCTGCCCGACGACATGGACTTCGCCACCGCCGCGGGCCTGGGCTGCCGGTTCGCCACGTCGTTCCGGGCCGTCCACCAGATCGGCAAGGTCGCCGCCGGCGAACGCGTCGCAATCTTCGGCTGCGGCGGCGTCGGTCTCTCCGCCGTCATGATCGCCGCCGCTCTGGGTGCTGAGGTGATCGCCATCGACACCAACCCGGCGGCGCTCGAGCTGGCCCGCACCTATGGCGCTTCCCACACCCTCGAAGCGTCCGCCGACACTGTCAGCCAACTGCGCGATCTCGGCGGTGCGCACGTGACCATCGACGCCCTCGGGTCCAGCGACATCGTCCAGCAAGCCCTGACAGCTCTCCGCCCCCGCGGCCGCCACGTCCAGGTCGGCCTCCTCCCCAACGGCGTCCAGTTGGACGTAGGCCGCCTCATCGGCCAGGAACTCTCCTGGCTGGGCAGCCACGGCATGCCGGCCCATGCTTACCCCGAGATGCTGGATCTGGTTGCCCAAGGCAAGCTCAACCCAACCCAGCTGATCACCCGCACCATCACCCTGGCCGAAACCCCCGCCGCCCTGGCGGACCTCTCGAACGGCACCCCACCCGGCGTCACCGTCATCACCCCATAGCTACAGGCGGATCAGGTACACGGTGGGTGGGCGGCCGGTGCGGCCGTGTTGTTGGGTGCCGGTGGGGGCGGCGAGGCCGGCTCGTTCGAGGCGTTTGAGGACTCGGCGGGCGGTGCGGAGTTGGACGGCGAGGTGGTCGGCTACGTCTTGGGTGGTGAGGCCGTTGGGGAGGGTGGCGGTGAGTTCTCGCATGCGGGCGAGGGTTTGGGTGTTGAGGCCGACCCGCCGGGCCAGGAGCGGGAGGCTTTCGGTGCCGCGGGCGCCGGCCGGCTGTTCGCCGGAGGGTTCGATGACGATCTCGACGTCGTCGGACATGGAGACGACCCCGGCAACAGTGCCGATCGAGGCGGCGCGGCCGACTGCGCGGCGGGCGAGCGCCTCGGCTTCGGCAGCCGTCCGGCCGACGCCGAAACCGACGTACGCCGTGGAGTGCCGGGCCGCGAGGTGGTCGAGCAGCGGCATCCGGGAGAACTGTTCGGTGGCCTGTTCGAGCAGCCCGCGGGTGGTGACGACGAGGTGCCGGCCGTCGGGCAGCGCCGCGAGGCTGCCGCCGAGGGTGATGAGGTCGGCGGCCAGCGCGTCGTCGGGCTCGGGGAGGTCGATGACGCCGAGCGCGACCTGGGCGTCGCCGACGTGCTGGCCGGTGGTGGTCAGGATCAGCGCCTGCAGGGTGGAGCGGATCGAGTACCGCGACGGCGCGAGCCGCACGGACGGCATCTCGTTCTCGATCAGGTGGAACGCCGAACCCAGGCAGCTGATCGCGACCTTCGTGTCGTGCTTGTCCCGCGCGGTGCGGTGGAACGCGACGATGTCGTCCGACGTCAGGCCCGGCCGGTACGGCAGCACCTGGATCTGGTCCGTCGGCAGCTTCGCCTCGATCAGGGTCTCCAGGACCTCGGCCCGCCGCAGCGTGTCGATCGAGAACTGGGTGACGTTGTGCCCGAGCCGCAGCAGCTCGACCAGTGCGCGCAGCAGGGTCGCCCCGTCGTACGAGACGTACATCGTGGGCCGGTCGATCACCCCGGCCTCGGTGGCGATCGTGTACGGGACGACGCCGGTGAACAGGAACGCGTCGACGTCGCTGTGCGCCTGCTCGACGAGCTCGACGGCCTCGGTCTCGTGCCGGTACGGCAGCGGCAGCAGTGTGGTCCCGCTGGGGGCGCCGACCACGGTCACCCGCTGGACCAGGTCCTCAGGCCCGACCACCCCGACCGCAAGCGCCATCAGTCCACCGAGCCTGGAGCTGAGCAGATCCTCACGGCGGTCCTCCGACGACTTCTGGTCTGGCCCTCAAGTCGCACAATAGCGCAGCGGGCTCCGAGATCTTGACGTTCAGGCCTTGCTCTCCTAGTTTCGGTCAATACCACAATTGCCGCCACCCCTTGCGGTGGGCCCGGGGAGCGTCGGTGTGGTGGAGCGAAGGAGGGAGCGCGCCACCTCACTGCTCCCTGGCTAGTGCAGTTCCTCGAGGCAGCGGATCACCAGATCGCGCTCGCCCGGCGGCAGCACCGGCCCGTACGGATCGTGTGCGGCCGCGGCCGGCACCAGCCCCTCCCATTCGGCCGCCCACAGCATCCGCTGCACGTAGCCCTCGATCGGCGCGTAGAACGTCGCCGCCGCGAACCGGTCCAGCCGCTCCGACGCGGTCAGGAACCCCGAGTGGTCGCCGGCCGTCCAGGCCTGCAGTACGGCGGCCGACAGCTCGACCTGGGCCGACGCGATCCCGACGAGCGCCGTGTCCGCGCCCCACATGAACGACGGCCCGTACATCCGGTCCTCGCCGGTGATCAGGAGCTTGCCGGTGCCGCGCCCGGCCCAGATCGCGTCCTGGCAGCCGATCGCGCGGTCGAGCGTCGCGGTCTTCACGCCGAGCATCGCGTCCAGCGACAGCAGATCCCGGATCAGCTCGGGCGGATACGGATAGCCGCCCGCCTCGCCGTGCAGGTAGAACCCGACGAGCGGCAGCCCGCTCTCGGCCGCGACGCGCTCGTGCAGCGCGACCGCCTGCGCGTGACCGTCCGGCCGCTCGCCCAGCGCTGCCAGCGGATAGACCATCACCGCATCGGCTCCGCCGGCCGCAGCGGCCCTCGCCATCTCCACCGTCGCGTCCGCGGCGTCCTCCAGCGACTGCGCCGCAGTGGCCTTCGGTACGCCGACACCGGCGACGATCGGCACGTCGGTGGCGGACCGCCACGTCTCGAGCACCTTCGCGCGGTCGCCCGGCGACAGATACAGCCCGCGCCCGGTGTGCGCCCACACGGCGACGCCGCCGATCGCGTGCTTGGTCAGCGTCACGGCGTACGCCGACAGGGCGTCGTAGGCGACGACGCCGTCGGAGTCCATCGGGGTGACGACCGCGGGGAGCAGTGTCCCGCGAAGCCTCTCGACGAGTGGATGCATGATGTCCTCTCAGACGTCGTGCCCGAGACCGGGGCGTTTCGGTACGTCGATCCAGCCGTCGCAGTCGGCGAACACGCTCGGGGCCAACGGGTCCTCGTCGACCATCAACGGCCCCACCAGGTCCGCCGCGACGGTCGCTCCGGGTACGGCGGCGGCCAGGTGTACGGCGGCCAGTGTGGCCACGCCCAGCTCCGGCATCGAGCCTACCTTCACCGCCAGCCCGGCGGCCTCGGCCACCGCGGCGATCTGCAGCGCCCGGTGCAGCCCGCCGACCTTGAGGATCTTGATGTTCAGTACGTCGGCCGCACCGCGGCGGGCGATCTCCAGCGCGTCGTGGAGCGAGTGCATGCTCTCGTCGACCATGACGCGCACGTCGAGGCGGTCCCGCAGCCGCACCAGGCCGGCCAGGTCCCACCGTGGCAGCGGCTGCTCGAGCAGAGTCAGCCCGGCCGCGCTCATCTTGGCGAGGTACGGCAGCGCGGTCGTCGCGTCGTACCCCTCGTTGGCGTCCAGGCACAGCTCGGCGTCGGCGGGGATCGCGGCGCGGACGGCCCGGATCAGCTCGAGGTCCTTCGCCGGGTCGTGGCCGCCCTTGACCTTCAGGTGCCGGAACCCGCGGTCGGCGTACTCGGCTGCCTCGGCGGCCATCTCGTCGAGCGTGCCAAGACCGACCACCCAGGTCGTCTGCACCCGGTCCCGGACGCTGCCGCCGAGGAGGGCGTGCACCGGCCAGCCGCTCATCCGGCCGGCGAGGTCGAACAGGGCGATGTCCAGGCCGGACTTGGCGACCTGCTGGCCGCGCAGTACGCCGTCCATGGCGACGTGGGCACCCGCACGGTCGAGCGGGTCGTGGCCGATCAGCGCCGGTGCGAGGTGCTCCTCGATCGCGGCCTGGACACCGGCCAGCGTCTCGCCGGTGTACGCCGTCATCGGGGAGGTCTCACCGATCCCGACGTCGCCGTCGGCCGTGTGCACCTCGACGACCAGGCTGATCAGCTCGTTGCTGACCCCGCTGCTGATCTGGAACGGCCGGCGGTACCGCGCACTGACCACGCGCGTCTTGACCGCGCTGATCGGCGCCGCCCCGGCCGGCAACCCCGCCGGTAGTGCTGCAAGACTCATTTCCGGCTCCTAGGGTCGCAATCTGCGCGGAAAGCATTTACGGTCAAGACCGTAAATACCGTGAGCGCTCCCTGTCAACGGAAGGTGGCACCCCGATGCGGCTGGGTCTGTATCTGAACCTGTACGGCACCCCGGACGAGCGGCCGCAACTGGCCGACGCCGTCGAGCAGGCGCGACTGGCCGAGCAGGCCGGGTTCGAGTGGATCGTGCTCGGCGAGCGGCACCTGCATCGGCCCGGGTACCACGAGATCCTGACGTCGATGACCTGGCTGGCCGCGCACACGTCGCGGATCGGGATCGCGACCGCCGGCATCGTGGCGCCGTTGTACGACCCCGTCGTCCTCGCCGAGACGCTGGCGCACCTGGACGTCCTGTCGGGCGGTCGGCTGACGGCCGGTTTCGTGCTCGGGTACCGGCCGGAGGAGTTCGCGCTGTACGGCGTCACGCAGGCCGAGCGGGTCGCGCGGTTCGAGGAGTGCCTGGACATCGTCACCAGGCTGTGGACCGAGGACGAGGTCAGCTACGACGGCAAGTTCACGAGCATCAGCGAGGCCTACCTGTCGCCGCGCCCGGTGCAGAACCCGCGGCCGCGGCTGTGGAACGGCGGCCGGGTGTCCGCGGTGCTGGAACGGACCGCCCGGATGTGCGACGGCTGGACGACGTCCTTCAACGAGCTGGACGCGGACCTGCCCGGCAAGATCGCCGAATACCTGTCGTACCCGCGCGGCGAGGGCACGCTCGGCGCCGAGGTCATCCTCTGCCGGGAGGGATTCTGCGGGTCGACCTCGCAGGACGCCCGGCAGACGCTCGAGGAGCCGCTGCGCGACCTGTACGACGCCTACACGGGCTGGAAGCGCACCTCCACCGACGCGAGCCGCTACACCCAGGGCTGGGACGAGATCGCCGACCGCAGCGTGATCGGCTCGCCGGCCGAGTGCGCCGAGCGGCTGGCGCACTACGAGCAGATGGGGGCCGACGGCATCGTCCTGCGGATCCAGCCGCCGGGGATGCCGCAGCGGGACGTGCTGCGCTCGATCGAGGGGTTCGGAAATCTCATCGGTTCCAGGTGAGGCGTTACGCAGGGTGTAGGTCGTAACCTCTTGGTGACGGAGGTTGTCCCGCCACTGCCGGCGGGACACGGCTGACCGTCGACGGGAGGCGAGCGGGATGGCCGAGGTGGTCTTCTGGATTGTCGTCTTCCTGCGCTTCGCCGTACCGCTGCTGATCCCGCGCTGGCCGCTGCCCGCGGTGCTGGCCTCGCTGGTGCTGGACGCCGCCGACCAGACGATCTTCCAGGCGTTCGGGTACGACCCGCCGTTCTACCAGAGCTACGACAAGGCGATGGACGTGTTCTACCTGTCCATCGCCTACCTGGCGAGCCTGCGCAACTGGTCGAACCTGCATGCGGTCAAGGTCAGCCGCTTCCTGTTCTTCTACCGCCAGATCGGTGTGCTGCTGTTCGAGCTCACCGGCGTCCGGACGCTGCTGCTGATCTTCCCGAACACGTTCGAGTACTTCTTCATCGCCTACGAGGGGATCCGCGCGCGCCGGAACCCGCTGCGCTACAGCCTGCGGTTCTGGGTGCTGGTGGCCGCCGGGATCTGGATCTTCGTCAAGCTGCCGCAGGAGTACTGGATCCACGTCGCCGAACTCGACTTCACCGACACGGTCCGCGACGTCGCCTGGTTCGGGCCGGCCGTGGTGATCGGGCTGCTCGCCCTCGCCGCCGTGGTCTGGTTCGTGGTGCGGCCACGGCTGCGGCCGCCGGACTGGCGGCTGCGGCTGACGGCCGATCCGCTGCCGGCCGCGATCGACGAGGCCGGCGAGCGGGCTGCGTTCCGGGCCGAGCACGGCAGGGTCTTCGGCTGGTCGGCGGTGGAGAAGATCTTCCTGATCGGCATCATCAGCGTGATCTACGGCCGGGTGCTGCCGGGCGTCGACGTCAGCGACTTCCAGCTCTTCCTCGGGATCGCGTTCTTCGTCGTGATCAACTCCGCGATCGGCCTGTGGGCCGCCCGGCGCGGCTACGGGTGGGACTCGGCCGCGATCTCGTTCGCCGTGGTCTTCGGGCTGAACGTGCTGATCGTGTTCGTCGAGGACCTGCTGCTGAGCCGCCGGGGCGACGGCCTGTCGCTCGGCGACACGTTCTTCTTCATCTTCCTGTTCAGCATCCTGACGGTGCTCTACGACCGGTACCACCCGGTCAACGAGTACCGCACCGCCGCCGCGAAGAACGAGGTCACGCCCTAGACCGCACACCGAACCGAGGAGCTCACGATGTCAGACGGCGACACCCCCGGGACGCACCGGCGCCCGGGCGAGGTCGAGGTGCCCGAGTGGCCGAGCCGATGGGTCGGCTGGATCCTCTTCGCCGGCGTGATGATGATCGTGCTCGGGATCCTGCACGCCTTCCAGGGCTTCATCGCGATCTTCCACGACGACTACTTCCTGGTCCGCACCACCCGGCTGGCGATCGAGCTCGACTACGACTCCTGGGGCCTGATCCACCTGATCCTCGGCCTGGTCGTGGTCGTGTCCGGCATCGCACTGCTCAACGGCCGGCTGTGGGGACGGATCGTCGGCGTGATCCTGTCGGTGCTCAGCATCGTGGTGAACGCCGCGTTCCTGGCGGCGTACCCGATCTGGTCCACGATCCTGATCGCCGTCGACATCCTGGTCATCTGGGCCCTCACCGTCCACGGCGACGAAATGCACAAGATGCTCGAGGCCCGCGACGGCTAGGCCCTGGGGATCAAGCCTTCAGGCCGGACATGGCGATCGAGTCGGTGAGGTAGCGCTGGAGGAGGCCGAAGACCAGCAGGCTGGGGACGACCGTGATGGTCGCGCCGGCCATCAGCTGGTTGATCGGGACGGCCTGGCCCTGGAGGGTGGCGAGGCCGACGGTGAGGGTCTGCATCTTGCCGGACTGGCCGATCACGAGCGGCCAGAGGAAGTCGTTCCAGTGCCAGAGGAAGACGAAGATGCCGAGCGTGGCCAGCACCGGGCGGACCAGCGGGAGCACGATCATGGTGAAGATCCGCCATTCGGGGGCGCCGTCGATCTCGGCGGCCTCGAAGAGCTCGTCGGGGAGCTGCAGGATGAACTGCCGCATCAGGAACACGGCTTGCGAGTTCGCCAGCGTGGGCACGATCAGGCCCCAGTAGCTGTCCACCCAGTCGAGCTTCGCGACCAGGATGTACGACGGGATCAGCGTCGCCTGGAACGGGACCATCAGCGTGGCGAGGAACGCCCAGAACATGATCTCCCGGCCGGGGAACTTCTTCTTCGCGAACGCGTACCCGGCCATCGCGGCGAACAGCAGCACCAGCGCCACCGACACCAGCGAGTAAAGCAGCGAGTTCACCGTCCAGCGCGGGATGTCCGAGCTGGACAGCACCTTGGAGAAGTTCTCCAGCGTGAAGTTCGCCGGGTTCAGCGCGTCCGGGAACGTCTGCCCGCTGGGCGGCGCGAACGCGACCAGCACCATCGCCGCGAACGGTACGACGGTGACGATCGCGGTCAGCGTCAGCAGCGTCGGCAGCGTCAGCCGGGCCGCGGTCCCACGCCGGGCCGCCGCCGGCGGCTCCGCGACCGGGCGGACCGGCGGGCGGTCGAGTACCTGGGCCATCTAGTCGTCCCTCCCGACGAGCCGGCGCTGTACGAGCGAGACGATCAGCACGATCAGGAACAGCACCAGGCCGATCGCGCTGGCGTAGCCGAAGTCGAAGTACTTGAACCCGCTGTCGTACAGGAAGTACACGAGCGAGTAGCTGGAGCGCACCGGGCCGCCGCCGGTCATCACGTACATCGCGTCGAAGACCTGGAACGCGCCGATGGTCTCGATCACCAGCACGAAGAACAGCACCGGCCGCAGCTGCGGCAGCGTCACGTACCGGAACCGCTGCCAGGTCCCCGCGCCGTCGATCATCGCGGCCTCGAGGTACGACTTCGGCACCGCCTGCAGGCCCGCGAGCAGGATCAGCATCGAGTACCCGAAGCCCTTCCAGGCCGAGGTGAGGGCGATCGAGGGCAGCACGGTGTTCGACTGGCTGAGGAAGTCGATCGGGCCGATCGAGACCAGCCCGAGGACGGCGTTCAGCAGCCCGTCCTGCGCGTCGTAGATCCACTTCCAGATCACCGCGGCCAGCACGATGCTGGTCACGTACGGCAGGAAGAACACGCCGCGGAAGAAGCCACGCCGCCACACCACCTGGTGCAGCAGTACGGCGGTGCCGAGCGACAGCAGGACCGTCAGCGGGACGAAGATCACCGTGTAGGTGATCGTCACCAGCAGGGCCTCGTGGAACACCTTGTCCGAGAGCAGGCGGGTGTAGTTGTCGAGCGCGATGAAGTCCCACTTCCCGCTGATCCGGTAGTCGGTCAGCGAGAGGAAGAACGCCCCGATCGCCGGCAGGAACCGGAACAACAAGAACAAGACCAGCATGGGCAGGACGAACACGAAGCCCACCCACGGGCGTTTGAGCGTGCCGCGCCGGGCCGGGCCGGCGACGGGTCCCGCCCGACCCGCCGCCGTGTCCGGCTGCCGTGCTTCGGTCAACGCTGCCTCGAGAGCAGGTCGTTGGCCTGCTTGGCCGCGTCGTCCAGGGCCTGCTGGGGCTGCTTCTTGCCGGTCAGCACGGCCTGGATCTCGGTGCTCAGGAACGACATCACCTGCCGCGCCGACGGGTTCGGCTCACCCGGTACGGCGTACTGCAGCGCGTCGCGGAACTTCGCCGCGTTCGGGTCGGTCGACTCGGACTTGGCGTCGCTGCGCGGCGAGTAGAACCCGGACGCCTTGCTGAGCGCGTCCAGCTGCGCGGACTGCATCATGAACGACAGGAACTTCTTCGCGCCGTCGACGTTCTCCGAGGCCGCGTTCAGGACCAGACCGCCGGGGAGACCGAAGCCGACCTGCTTCTTGCCGGTCAGCGGCGCCCCGAGCTCGACGTTCGCGGCGCCCCAGGTCGGCGTCACCGTGGCGACGTCGGCCGGCACGCTGGTCATCGCCATCGCGACCTGCCCCTTGCCGAACGGCGAGTCGGCGACCACGTTGCCCGCGGTGAGCGCGGTCTTCGGGATCGCGCCCTGGTCCCACAGGCTCTTCAGGAAGGTCAGCGCCTCCAGACCCGGGGCCTGGTTGAACGCGACGCTCTTGCCGTCGTCGGCGAAGACCTTCCCACCGGCCTGCCACAGCAGCGGGTAGAAGTTCAGGTTCAGCGTCGCCTCCGGCGAGGCCGAGTAGTCCAGCGTGGAGAACCCGGCCGCCTTGAGCTTCGGCGCGGCGGCCTTGATCTCGTCCCAGGTCGCCGGCGGCTTGCTGATGCCGGCCTTGGTCAGGACGGTCTTGTTGTACATCGTCGTGGTGACCGTGTGGTAGATCGGGGCGCCGTACACCTTGCCCTCGACCGTCAGGCCGGGGATCGCGGCCGGCAGGAACTTGTCCTTCTCCGGCGCGACCACGTCGTCGACCGGCTCCAGCGAGCCGCTCTTCACGTACTGCGGGATCTGGTCCGGGATCATCAGCAGGACGTCCGGGCCCTTCCCGCCGGAGAACGCGGCCGCGACCTTCTCCTCGCGGCCCTTCCACGGCTGGTTCTCCAGCTTCAGGTCGACACCGGAGTTGGCCGCCTCGAAGTCGGTCTCGACCTTCTTCCAGTACGCGTCGCTGGCCGCCTGGTCGGCGATCACCGGGTACATCCAGAGCGTGACGCTCTTCTTCGAGTCCGAGGAGCCCGAGTCGCCTCCGCCGCAGGAACTGAGCGCGGCGGCGAGCACGAGCGCCGTGAGTGGTGCCGCCATGCGGCGGACGGTGGATCTCATCGCACCCCCAGGGTGTCCGGAAGTCAGGGCCGGAAGTAGTGAAACCGAATAACGGTCAGGACCGAAAGTAGCCGGGGTGAATTTCGGCTGTCAACGGCTGATATCAATCCGGAACAGCTCGGAGCCGCTCGTCATCAGCAGTTGGTGGTCTCCGCGGACGCCGAGCCGCCGGTGCGCGTGCTGCACGAACACCGTCGGGACCGAGTTCTTCCCCGGCGCGATCCGGTAGATCTTGTTCAGGTCGATGCTCACGTAGACGGCCTCCGAGGTCGCGACGATGTCGCCGCTGGAGGTCGTCGTTCCGAGCGTGAAGGACTTCTTCAGCTTGCCGCTGTCCGGGGCCAGCGCGAAGACGGTCTTCCCGGCCACGCCCCACAGCAGCCCGTCCGGGCCCATCGTGACCGCCGAGACCGTCGCGGCCTTCGCCACCGGTACGACCTCCCAGAGCTTCTTCTTGCCGGCCACGTCCCACGCGAACACTGTGCCCGCTTCGCGGGTCGGCGGGGTGGTCGTCAGGCCGCCGGCGATCGACGTTCCGCCGTACACGATGCCGCAGTGCGCGGTGAGACCGAAGACGGATTCGTCCTGGACGACGTTGCGGTACTTCTCCGCGGTGTTCGTCGCCGGGTCGTAGATCACCAGCGCCCCGCCGAGCCGGTCGCCGTCGGGGATCGTGCCGACCGCGATCTTGCCGTTCACCTCGGTCAGCGCGCGGGCCCGGGTCTGGAACAGGTCGGGCTTCAGGTTGAGGAGTTGCTTCGGGTTGTCCGGCGTACCGGGCGGGCCGGGGGAGTACTCCGGGCTGCTCCAGGGCTTCGTGGTGTCGTAGGAGTAGAGGCGGGCCTCCGGATAGGCGCCGACCCAGACGGTGCCGTCGGACCCCTCCATCAGGGCCTCGACCTGGGAGAACCGGTTGAACTTCGCCTCGCCGGTGGTCGGGTTGACCACCGAGACGCCGCCGTTGAGGAATCCGCCGGCGTAGATGTCGTCCTTGCCGCCCGCCACGGACAGGATCTCGATCGGCTCCCGCCGCACCTTGGTGGTGAAGATCTCGGACTTGCCGGTCTGCGGGTTGTACCGGAACTCCTCGCCGCGCCACAGGGTGCCGACGACGCTGGTGCCCGGGTAGTCGGGCAGGCCCAGGTCGGCGTACCCGATCGACCGCGCGTTCTGGATCCGGCCGGTGAAGGTCAGGCCGGTGCCGGTCAGCGTCTTGGTGGCCGGGTCGTACTTCTTCAGTTCGCTGCTCTGGATGAGGTACAGCGAGCCGTTCGCGCCGATCGGAGAGATGTCCAGACCGTGCGCGTTCGGGATCTCGTCCACCCAGGTCCGCGAAGCGATGTCCCAGACGTACAGCGGGCCGGGGAACGCGGTGCTGATCCGCGCGTACACGCGCCCGCCGCGCGCGTTCAGGTCGTACACGACCTTGTCGGAGGGGTCGCCGAGGCCGGGCGGCGACGGCAGTTCGGTGATCGCTCCGGTGGTCGCGTCGACCTCCATGATGTGCGCGTCGGGCATCGTGCCGGCGTACACCTTGCCGCCGGCGTAGTCGATGCTCTTGACGTACGTCTGGCCGGCCAGGACCGTGCCGTAGTCGCGGACGGCGCCGGTCTTGTCGTCGTACCGGAACACCTTCCCGTGCGGGAACGTCCCGCCGTACACGTTGCCCTGGTCGTCGGTGGTGATCCGCCAGATGAACGTCTCGGTGGCGATCGGCCGGCCGAGGTCCTCGACGGCGCCGCCCGGGCGCAGCCGGTACAGGTGGCCGTTGTTGTAGGTGCCGACGTAGATCGTGCCGTCCGGCGTCGCGGCGACCGCGTAACTGCCGTCCGCGCCGGGCAGCGCCGCCGAGAGCAGGCTGTCGCCGGTGGCCGGGTCGACGGCGTTCAGGTACGCCGGACTTCCGGTGGACACGTTCCAGATCGCGGCCTTGCCGTTCGGGCCGGGTGCGACGGTGCCCCCGATCAGGAGTACGTCGGACAGCGGCGTGCCGAGCGACACCACCGTGCCGGTCGGCGGTCCGGGCGGCCCGGCGGGCGCCGCGCCGGCAGGTGGCGCCGAGGGAGCCGTGAAGAGCAGAGCGGCGAGTGCCGGTGCGAGAAGGGAGCGGACTGATCGCATGCGATTGCCTCCGGGGGCCTATTTACGGTCCTGTCCGAAAGTGAAGCTCTCACGGCGTGGCCAAGTCAACGGCTCGGGAGAATTTGCCACTACTGACAGCAACCGGTCCGGTTACGGCCCCTGCCGTTAAAGTCCGGGCAGCGCGCCGAGCAGCTTCTCGAGCTTCTCGCGGGTGGCCGCGAAGTAGCTGTTCTCGCGGTGCAGCGCGCGGTGGAACGCGGCCAGTTCGGCCGCCGAGATGGTGTTCGAGAACGTGCTGATCTCGGTCAGGTCGAGCCGCCGGTTGAACAGGTGCACGGTGTCCCGCCACCGGTGCAGTTGCCCGACGAGCTCGGCGTCGCGGCGCAGGCCGAGGGCTCCGGACACCAGCGCGAGATCGACCGCGGACACCACGAGCCGCGGGTACACCTGCCGGGCGGTCGGGGCGTCGGGCGAGAACCGGTCGTCGTTCAGCAGCCGGGTGTTCTCGTGCAGCTCGTCAGCGACGGACCGCAGCACCTCGGTACGGCGTTCCGCCTCGGCGGTCAGCCGCTCGACGAAGATGCCGGTCAGGCCGGCCACCAGCGTGAGCGAGTTGACGGCCGGCTCCCAGCGCGAGTTCTCCGGCCAGAAGAACCAGATGACGCCGAGCACGAACGCCAGAGCGAGCAGGCCGTACGTCACGACGCTGACGACGGCCCGCCGGTTCATCCGGCTCACGTGGCCCAGATGTCGTCGGCGAGGCTGCGCGCGCCCTCGCCGGCTGCCTCCGGGGCGAGCAGCAGTAGCTCCAGGCCGAACGGGTTCGGACGGCGGGTGTACCGGAACTGGGACTGGATCGCCTCGACCGGCGTCAGCTTGCAGGCCTCGGTGAGCCGCTTCAGCCGGGTCGTGGAGTACTTGCGGGTGGTGTAGAGCCGGATCGTGTCACCGATCGGCAGCACCACCTCGGTGTGGTCCGGCAGCTCCATCCGGACCTCGTCGCCGGTGTCGTTCTGCCAGAGGATCTTCACCAGCAGGGCGTCGTCGTCCTCGACCTCGCCGACGAACTTGACCAGCTCGTTGTTGATCTTGAGGTCGGTGTTGTACCGCAGCGCGCTGGTGACGAACTCCGCGAACGCGCGGGTCTGGTGGTACTCGTCCGCGGCCGCGTCGGCGGTCTCCTGGTCCAGGCGCGTCGTACTGGCCACCTCGAGCAGCAGCCTGTCCTGCGCGCGCAGCCCTTGGGTCAGAGTGCCGAGCAGTTCCTCGTCGCTGTCGAAGTTGGCCAGCGTGTTGCCGGTCAGCGTGAACAGGATCGGCTCGTCACCGACCAGCCGGGCGAGCATCTCGGCCAGCTCTTCCATGTTGTCCGCGATCGAGAAGTCCAGCTGCACCGGCAGCAGCTGGGCGACCGGGAACCGGGCGTCGCGCACCGGTTGGGTCCCCATCCGGAGCATCTCGGAGCTCATGTCGACCGGGATGTAGTACATGTTCCGGTTCTGCCGGCGCAGGTCGCTGACGATGGTGCGGTCCTTGACGCCGGTGCCGACGCCGAGGCTGACGACGTGGAAGCCGCCGTTCTCGACGTGCGGCCGGACCTTGCGCCAGTGCCGCTGGAACGACTCCGCGCCGGCCTTCATGACCAGGTAGAACGGGTCGTTCGTCGCGTTCGCCCAGGCGATCGTGGGGCCGATCCCCCAGTAGGAGAAGCCGGAGGTGATCTGCTTGCCGTCGCCGGTCGTCGAGAACGGCCCGCGCAGGTCGCCGGTCAGCGTCGCGAGCTTGTCCGTCTGGTCCTCACCGGTCAGCACCAGCGACCAGGCGAAGTCGTCGTCGGCCAGCGCATGCTCGAGCTTCCGGATCACGGGTACCGGCTCTGTCACGTCTCACCCCTCACACGATGAGACGTCAGGCTACCGGTTCGCGACGGTGCGTGCCGGTCAGATCGGAGTGACCGCGTCGGCCTCCCGGCCCTTCGGCCCGTCGACGATCTGGAACTCGACGTGCTGGCCGTCCTCGAGGGTCTTGTACCCGTCGGAGACGATCTTGCTCCAGTGCACGAACACGTCGTCCTGCCCGTCGACGGCCAGAAAGCCGTAGCCCTTGTCGGCGTTGAACCACTTCACGGTGCCGCGCACCATCGGAACTCCTTGACCACGGGACCCGCTTCACCCGGGCCCCTCGCGATCCACAAGCTTAATGGAGCCGCCTGCGACCAGCGCGACGCCCACGAGCGCCGCGCTGACCCAGAGCGGTCCGCGGAACCCGGCCGCTTCGATGGCCGGCCCGCCGAGCAGCGGTCCGGCGGCGGCGCCGACGTTCAGCGCGGCGGTGGCCAGTCCACCGGTCAGCACGGGCGTCGCGCTCCCGGCGTACAGGCTGTAGGCGATCAGTGTCGACCCGACTGCGAAGGACAACCCGCCCTGGAGCAGCACGAGCAGCACGGTCGGTACGACGGACGCCGCGGTGAGCGCGAACGTGCACCACCCGACGAGCAAGATGCCGCCGGCAACCAGTACGAGCCGGTCGTTGCGCCGGTCGGCGTACCGGCCCGCGACCGTCACGCCCGCGAACGAGCCGAGGCCGAAGAGCGCGAGCATCAGCGGCACCCAGCCGACGCCCAGCCCGGTGACCTCGGTGAGCACCGGGGAGAGGTACGTGAACGAGCAGAACGTCGCGCCGTTGACGAGGGCCCCGAGCAACAACAGGACGGCGAGCCGGGGCCTGATGTGGAACCGGCCGACCGTGGCCGGACCGGCGCCCCGCGAAGGGACCGAGCGGAGGATCCCGAGCAGCGCCGGGAGCGAGATGATCGCGACCGCCCAGAACGCGGACCGCCAGCCGAGGTACTGGCCGAGCACGGCGCCGGCCGGTACGCCGACGATGCACGCGAGCGTCGTACCGCCGAGCAGGACGGAGGTGGCACGGCCCTTCGCGTCCGGAACGAGACTCGCGGCGGTGGCGAGCGCGATCGCCAGGAAGCCGGCGTTGGCGAGGGCCGCGAGGACCCGCGTGACCAGCAGCACCGTGAAGTCGGATGTGAGCGCGCCGGCTCCGTGAACGGCGAGGAAGACGGTCAGCGTCACGAGCAGGGTCCGCCGGCGTGGCCAGCGGGCGCCGAGGACGGCGATCGCCGGGGCGCCGACGATCATGCCGAGCGCGAATGCGGACGTCAGCCAGCCGGCGGCGGGGATGGAGACGCCCAGGTCGCGGGCGATGTCCGGGCCGAGCCCGGAGAGCATGAATTCGGACGTTGCCTGGGCGAAAACGGCCAGGCCGAGCAGATACAGCACGAAAGGCATGGAGAGGCTCCGTAACCAGTGGAGGACGGCATGAGTCGTCTCCGGCGGTTCCGGTGGGTCACACGGAACGGCCGGTGGTTACGGTCTGTCCGCCTCCGGGCTGGTCACGCCATGGAGCCTAGACAAGCGCAGACACCTACGTCCACCGAGTTAGACGCGACGCGACGCGGCCAGGCCGAGGAGTCCGGCGGTGACCAGCAGCAGGGCGCTGGTGACGCCGAGGTCATCGGTCTGCAGGACGCCGTTGTCGGTGAGCATCCAGATCGTGGCAGCGCCGCTCAGCACCGTGCCGGCCACCACACCCGGCACGTCCGGCCTGGTCTTGCGGGGTTGCTGGCTCATCCGCGCTCCACCTTGATACTGCCCAGCCTGAGGTCCAGGTCCAGGGTGACCTGCGACGGACCGGCCTTGCCGTCCGCGCCGAGGTCGTTGAGCTTCAGTTCGGCATTATGGCCGCCCTGGTGCTGGTCGAGGAAGGCGACGTCTCCCATCTCGGTCGACAGCGCGCCCTGCACGTCGACGTCGGCCGGCAGCTTCACGATCACCTCGCCGACGCCACCGTGTACGTCGACCTTGGCGCCCGGGCCGAACTTGGCCTGAGTCAGGTCCAGCTTCACCGACCCGGCGTCGAACTGGTAGCTGGTGCCGGTCGCGGTGATCGTCTGGCTGGCCGGCGCCACGTAGTTGGTGTCGGCGAAATTCTTCGGCACATCCGGGAACACGGTGCTCGCGATGGCGCCCGCAGCCAGCAGGATGCCGAGCGGCAGCAGCGCCAGCGTGCGGCCGACGAATCCGCCGAGCAGCATGCCGCCGCCGAGCGTGGCCAGGCCGATGATCAGCATGGTCGCCGTGGACGCGCCCGCCAGCGCGGCGATGCCGATCGCGATACCGGTCAGGACGACGATGATCGACTTGACCCCGCGCATGCCCTTCGCGGGCGGCTCGGCGGGCTTGCGCGCGGCCGGCGCGGCGGCCGGCTCGTCGACGTACAGGCCGAGAGGGTCGTCCTCGGTCCACACAGCCTGGACCGGTTCGACGGTGCGGTCCTGGGGTCGCTGTGTGGCCGAGGACGACGGGCCCGCCGGGGGAGCTGACGGGCCGGTCTGCGGAGGCACGTACGCCGTGGTCGGCTGCGGCCCGGCGTACGGCGACGACGCCGGGGACGCCGGGGACGCCGGCGGGACCGTGTCCTGCGGGCGCTGTGCCTGCTTGTTGCTGTTGCTCTTGCGCTGCTTCGCGATCAGCCAGATGACTCCGAGCACGATCAGCGGGCCGGGCACGAACCGGCCGAAGTCGAACGACGACATCATCGCGATCGCGATGAACACGCAGGCCCCGACCGCCACCGGCCAGAACCACGGGTGGTCGGTCCGGATCCGGTCGCCGAGCACGCCCTGGGCGGCCGAGCGGTCACTGCCCTCGTCGGGCATCAGCACCCAGGCGGCGATGTAGAAGATCACGCCCGGGCCGCTGATGATCAGCACGGCCATCACGACGCGGACCAGAACGGGGTCGATGTTCAGCGCACGGCCGATGCCGCCGCAGACCCCCGCGACCCAGCGGTCCGACCTGCTGCGCCGCCAGCTCTGGGGGTTCTGCAGGCGGTCGCGGTCGAACCCGGCGGGTCCACTCTGGTTCTGCTCCATGCCATCGATACTCACACCGGAGTGCGCCGTGGACATCGGGGATGCACCCTGACCACTCCCGGAGAGGCGGGATTTGGGGGTTCTCCCCGAGTCGACCCTGAGCGCGGAGGGTAGCGGCTGAGGAGGCGGCCGGGGACAAGCCTGCTGGTGTCGGGCCTGTCCACATGTGACGATCGTGGTGATGAGCCAGCCAGCAGCCGCGCCGCCGGGCGGGACCTCCAGCAACGGGGGCCAGCCCGAGCCTACGCCTGGGCAGACCCAGGACCAGTGGCGCTACAAGGGCTGGGGGCCGCAGGGCCCGGCAGGGCAGTACCAGGGCCCGTACGCCGCTTACGCCGCCCGGATGGGTGCGCAGGCGGGCTCGGGACCCGGTCAGTCGTACCTTCCACCAGGGCAGCCGGCCTCCGCCCGGCAGCCGACGGACGCTCCGCGGCGGGCGTACCGCCGTACGGAAGGACGCGTCGTCGCCGGTGTGGCCGGTGGCATCGCCGACCACCTCGGCGTGTCGGACACCGTCGTACGGCTGGTGCTGATCGCGACCACGGTGTCCGGCGGCTTCGGCATCCTGATCTACGCGGCGTTGTGGTTCTTGATGCCGCTGGCCCCGGAGACGGTACCGGCCGCGCCCGGCCTGGCCGCGCACACGCGGAGCGGGCTGCGCTCCGACGAGCCTGCGCCGCCGGTCGCCGAGGCGAAGCAACGGAAACGGGAGAAGAGCCGCGGGCAGCTGCCCGCGCTGGTCGCCATCGGCGCCGGGCTGCTGATCCTGTTGCAAGTCGCCGGGCTCGGGATCGCCGGAAAGCTGTTCTGGCCGTTGGTGTTCGCCGCGACCGGTCTGGCGCTGATCTGGCGGCAGGCCGACGAGAGCCAGAAGGACAAATGGGCGCGCGACGTCCGGGTCCCGATCCTCGGGCTGGTGCTCGGCAAGGGCGGCTGGAAGTCGCTCGTCCGGATCGGCGTCGGGCTGGTCCTGATCGGCACCGCGGTCACCCTGTTCCTGGTGCAGAACGGCCGGCTCTCGATGGTCGGCGACGTCCTGATCGCGCTGCTGCTCGCCGTGGTCGGGATCGGCGTCATCGCCGGGCCGTGGGTGCACCGGCTGACCCGCGACCTGAACTCCGAGCGCGCCGAGCGGGTCCGCTCGCAGGAACGTGCCGACATGGCCGCGCACCTGCACGACTCGGTCCTGCAGACGCTCGCGCTGATCCAGAAGCAGGCCGACGACCCGAAGGCCGTGGCCCGGCTGGCGCGCTCCCAGGAGCGCGAGCTGCGGTCCTGGCTGTACGACGAGGAGCACGACGCCGACCAGACGATCGCCGGTGCCGCGAAACAGGCGGCCGCCGAGGTCGAGGACTCGCACGGCGTACCGATCGAGGTCGTGACGGTCGGCGACTGCGACCTGACCGAACCGCTCGCCTCGATGGTCCGGGCCGCGCGCGAGTCGATGGTGAACGCCGCCAAGCACTCGGGGGCTGCGAAGATCGACGTGTTCGTCGAGGTGGACGGCGACCGGGTGGAGATGTTCGTCCGCGACCGCGGCAAGGGATTCGACGTCGACGAGGTCCCCGACGACCGGCTCGGCTTGCGGCACAGTGTGATGGGCAGAATGGAACGGCACGGCGGCCGCGCGACGGTGCGGTCCGATCCGGAGACAGGGACCGAAGTGCGACTGGAGATGGACAGATGAGCAGCAGGCGGGTAGTCGTCGTCGACGATCACGACATGTTCCGGGCCGGGGTACGCAGCGAGATCGGCTCCTCGGTCGACATCGTCGGGGAGGGCTCCGACGTCGACACCGCCGTGAAGGCGATCGTCGGCACCGAACCGGACGTCGTCCTGCTCGACGTCCACCTCCCGGGCGGCGGCGGTACCGAGGTGATGAAGCAGGTGCACCAGCGGCACCCCGACATCAAGTTCCTGGCGCTGTCGGTGTCCGACGCCGCCGAGGACGTCATCGGCGTGATCCGCGCCGGCGCCCGCGGGTACGTCACCAAGAACATCTCCGGCACCGAGCTGGTGGACGCGATCAACCGCGTCGCCGAGGGTGACGCGGTGTTCTCCCCGCGCCTGGCCGGCTTCGTCCTGGACGCCTTCTCCGGCGCCATCGACATCGCGTCGGTCGACGAGGACCTGGACCGGTTGTCGCAGCGCGAGCGTGAGGTCCTGCGGTTGATCGCGCGCGGGTACGCGTACAAGGAAGTCGCCCGCGAACTCTTCATCTCCGTGAAGACCGTCGAAACCCACGTCTCCTCGGTCCTCCGCAAACTCCAACTCTCCAACCGCCACGAACTAACCCGCTGGGCCACCGACCGCCGCCTGGTCTAACTCGACCCACGCGCGCGGCTGCTGGTTCTACGTGAGTTGGACGGGTGTAGTCGACCCCACGCGGCGCGACGCGCGGCTCCTTCGTCGCCGTGCTATGCGCCGCTCCCACCCACCCCGCGCTGGCGCGCGTGTGCGCGCTACCGCGCGATTCCGGCTGCCGCCGGGGCGACTGCGGCTGGGGTATCGCCGGGTTGGTCTGCCTGAGCTGGTTGGGGGAGTCGGCTCACCCCGGCGCGATCCCACCTGAGGGAGGCGTGCTGCCCTGACGTGACGATGGTCGGACGGTCGGCGAGGCTAACCGGCTGCGACCTGGACGGCGTTCAGAATGTCTTGCAGGGCTTCTGGGTGGGCCAGCTTGAGGTTTGCGAGGTCGTTCGGGCGGAACCAGCGGAGGTCGTCGTGCTCTCCGGGCTCGGTGATGACCGGTTCCCCGTCCCAGTGCGTGACGAGGAAGCCGCGCAGGTCGAGGACCGGGTCGTGGACGGTCATCGGGACGGGCAGCGGGTCGTGGATCTCGACGCCGACTTCCTCGAGACACTCCCGACGGACCGCCTGGTCAGGTGATTCGCCTAGTTCGACATGTCCGCCGACAAAGCCCCAGCAGTCCGGATACGCCTGACGCAGTGGGTGTCGATGAGCCAAGAGCACGAGGCCGTCGCGCACAAGGACAGCGGTAGCGATCTGAATCCGGGCGACCATGGCGACACGCTAGGCGCGACCACCGACATTTAGGTTAGGTGTGTGCCCCGCGGGCGGCCGGACCACCGACGGGAACGCTTGGCGATTCCTTGATTCTGAGTGGTCGCTCGTGGGGCCGGTCTGTGTTCGGCCGGTGTCCCTGTTCGGGAACTTGGAGCCGCTCGTCGTGGGTGGACTTCTGCTTGTGGAATGTCTGGGCTGTGCCGTCGTCGAACCGGGCCAGTGACCGTTGGTGGCTGTGCTGGTTGATGGAAGGGATGTTCGTGGAGCTGACGTTGGGGATCGATCTGGCGTGCCGGGCCGCGCATCAGGCGTCGCTGGTTCGTGCGGACGGGACATATGTGTGGACGGGGAGGAAGTTCTTCACCCGGCCCGGCGACCTGGAGCGGCTGTGGGATGCCCTGGGGCTGGCCGAGGGGGACTCGGTGACGGTGGTGATGGAACCCACCCGCAACGCGTGGGTGCCGGTAGCGTCGTGGTTGCGGCGCCGGGGCGCGAAGATCGTGATGGTGCCGACCACGCAGTCGGCGGATCTGCGGGCGTATTACTCCAAGCACACCAAGAACGATCACCTGAACTCCAAGCTGCTCGCGCGGTTGCCGTTGCTGCACCCCGAAGGGCTGCGCGCACATACCGGTGACGGGCCGGGCGATCCGTTGCGCCGGGTCGTGAAGGTCCGGTCCTCGATCGTGAAGCGCCGTACTGCGGTGTTCCAGCACCTCGACGCCCAGCTCGAGCTGCTCGGCCCGGCCTGGTACGAGGCGCTCGGCTCGAACTACGGCAAGGCCGCGCTGGCGGTGCTGGCCCGCTACGCCGACCCGCACGCGCTGCTCCGGCTCGGGCAGGCCCGGCTGACCCGGTTCCTGATCCGACACTCCCGCGGCGCCTGGCGCGACGACCACGCCCGGGCACTGCTCACCGCCGCGAAACAGTCCCTGCAGCTATGGGGCACCGACCCCGAGACCGGGCTCGACGGGCTCGACTTCGCCGAACTGGCCGCCGACATCGCGGCCGAGGCCGAACAGGCCCAGGTGCTGACCGAGCAGATCGAAGACCTCGACGAACGCTGCGCGAACCTCTACGCCGAGGCCGACCCCACCGGTCTCATCGCCTCCGCGCCCGGTGTCGGGCCGGTCACGTCCGCGATCATCGCCGGCCGGATCGGCGACCCGCACCGGTTCACCTCGCTGGCCGCCATCCGCGCCTACTCCGGACTTGTCCCGAAGGTCGCCCAATCCGGCCTCAGCGAGCATCACCACGGGCTGACCAAGGCCGGCGACCCGCTCCTGCGCGAGGCCCTGTTCACCGCCGCGGACGCCGCCCGCAAGACCGATCCCCAACTCGCCGCGAAATACGCCCGGCTCATGGCCACCGAACGGCACCACGACTCCGCGATCTGCCACATCGCCACCACCCTGCTCACCCGGATCGCGACCTGCTGGCGCACCGGCCAGCACTACGCCCTGCGCGACACCGACGGCCGCGCCATCACTGCTGAAGAAGGCCGCCACATCGTCCGCGAGCACCACAAGATCGACCCCAAAACCCGCGACAAAGCCGCACACACCCGCATGTCCCAGCGCCGCAAAGCAAGGACGGGCCGGGAGTCACAGGAGTCGCCAAGCGCTCCAACATCCCGGCCCGCCACCACCAGCATAGAAGCTACCCACGTGCCTTGACTTCCCTTAGGAACTCAAATCGAGGAGACCTCAGTGGGAAGTGTCAGGTGTCCATTCGCGGCGCAGAAGGCCGTAGACCCAGGAGTCGGAGACGTCCCCGTTCACTATGCAGTCTTCGCGTAGCGTCCCCTCGCGGACGAAGCCGAGCTTCTCGAGGACTCGGGCGGATCCGATGTTGCGAGTGTCCGCCTCGGCCTGGACGCGGTTCAGGTCCAGCGCGTCGAAGGCCCACCCCAGCACAGCGCGAGCGGCCTCTGTCGCGTAGCCATGGCCCCACGACGCCTCGGTGAAGCAGTAGCCGAGCGACGCGCTGCGGAAGTCCGGGTTCCACTGGCTCAGGCTGCACCAGCCGAGGAACTCTCCGTCGGACGCACGATCGATGGCCACGCGAGCGCCCGTACCCTCCTCCGCCATCGTCCGGCACGCCGCGAGGAACCGCGCAGCGCGGCTCCGCTCACTCCACGGCGGCGAGTCCCAGTACCGCAGTACAAACGCATTGCTGTGCAGCGCGAACAGCGCGTCCGCGTCCGCGTCGCCGAAAGGACGCAATCGCAGGCGATCAGTGGTCAACGTCGGCGTGGCCAGCGTCATCGTTCCTCCAAGCTCGGTCGCAGATCAACCAAGCACCTGAACCCCTCCGTCCGCAACGAGTTTCCACCCCGGCAGCTCCGCTGGCGCGGGCGGTGACCGTTGCCCTCGCCAACAAATTACAGGCTGGGACGGGGCGGAGCTTGAACATCAGGATGCCAAGGTACTTGTTCATCCACGCCTGCTTGTGCGGGTAGCGGCGTCCTCGGACAGTTGAGGCTCGATCGCGGTCTCGATCCACAGTCCGGCCGCACTGAACACGTTGATCAGATCGGAGACGGTGTATCGACGCTTGGTCAGGGCGATCTGCTCGTTCCAGCCGGTGCGGTAGGAGAACGGAGCGGTGGAGAAGTACTCCTCGCCCAAGGACGTGCCGTTCCGGTCGGCCCGTTCGACGGCGTATCTGAGCGGTTGCGTCTTGGTCAGCAGGACGAATCCGTCGTCGGTCAGCAGCGTGCGGGCTGCCCGCAGGGTGCGGACCGGATCCTTCGCGTAGCCGAAGGACTGCAGGAACAGGATCCGGTCGAAGCGGCGGCCGGCGAGCCCGGGCACGGAATCGAGCTCGGACAGATCGCCTCGGACAAACTCCGCGCCAGGCGGTGGGGCGCCGAGGAAGTTGCCGCTGATGTCGACGCCTACGGAGGCGGTCGCCCCGTCTCGAACCAGCTCCGCGAGTTTGCCGCCGTTGCCGCAGCCGACATCGAGGACCGACCGCCCGGTGACATCACCCAGGAGATCTCGCTGTGCGGGCCACTCGACAAGCCGGTCCAGCGAATCCTCTTTGGCTCGGGCTTGCTCGTAGTCCGGAGCGAGTTCGAGCCACGCGAGGCTCGGATCCTCGGAACCGTGAGAACTCGTCGCCGCCTGCGGGTCGTCATCCGGCATCGCCACGACGAAAACCCTAGCTGTCTAATTCGTTGGTGCCGGTCGGTGGTGAGCTGGCAGGGTGCCGGAATGGCTGAGGTTGTCGTGCCGCTGACTGTTCGCGATCTGACCGAAGCCGACCTGCCCGACTGTGGCTGGTACGGGTCGGCGACGGGGCTCGCGTCCGTGGCTGAGGCGATTCGGCGGGCAGGTCGCGGTGAGGTCGACTACCTGGCGGTCTGTCCGCCTTCTGGTCTGCCGGTCGCGGTCGGTGGCGTGGACTACACGAAACCGCCCGGGGCGGCCACCATCTGGCAGCTGTCGGTGCAGGCCGAGCTGCGCTCGTGCGGGATCGGCTCGGTCCTGATCGGGGCGTTGGAGCAGCGTGCGCGAGACCGCGGACTTGACTGGGTTGAGCTGGGCGTGGACGACAACAGATCGCGGCCGCAGGCCCTGTACGAGCGGTTGGGGTACGTCGTGAGCGGCAGCGAACCTGGCGCCTGGGACGAGGAGGCCGCGGACGGATCCGTCAGCCGCTACGAAACACGCATCACCCTGCTACGCAAGCAACTGACCTAGCTGGGTTTACCGGCCGGAGGACGTGTACGGGAGGAGGGCCATTTCGCGGGCGTTCTTGATGGCTCGGGCGATTTGTTTTTGTTGCTGGACGGTGAGGCCGGTGACGCGGCGGGAGCGGATTTTGCCGCGGTCGGAGATGAACTTGCGGAGGAGGGCGGTGTCCTTGTAGTCGATGTAGGTGATGCCGTCGCGGTCCAGCGGGTTCTGCTTCGGCTTGCGCTTACCGGTCGGGGCCGGGCGTCGGGGCATGACGCCTCCTCTGTTGAATGTGGTTTTCAACTAGCGTAGCGCAAGGGTTCGGCGGTGGCGCGTTTCGGCCAGGGCATGGATTCGCCACTCCGTTCCGGCGGTCCGGGCTTGGTGGCTGTTATACCGTCGACTGTTATGGAGCGGAATCTCACAGCCGATCAGCTCGCGCTCTTCGAGAAGGAGTTCGCGTCGAACCCGCAGTACCGGGTGATGCAGAACGCCGTCACGCAGACGCCGGTCAACAGCATCGCCCTGGATCGCCAGATCGTCACCTCGATGGACCATTCGGTGTCCCATCTGCTGGACGACTGGAAGGTCACCAATCAGAAGAAGAGCGGCCGCTGCTGGCTGTTCGCCGGGCTGAACCTGCTCCGCGCCGGCGCGGCCGAGAAGCTCGGGGTCAAGGACTTCGAGTTCTCCCAGAACTACCTGCTGTTCTGGGACAAGTTCGAGCGCTCGAACTTCTTCCTCGAGGCGATGATCGACACCGCGGACCGCGACGCCGACGACCGGACCGTCGCGCACCTGCTGTCCGACCCGATCGGTGACGGCGGCCAGTGGAACATGTTCGTCGCGCTGGTCCGCAAGCACGGCCTGGTGCCGAAGACCGCGATGCCGGAGACCGAGAGCTCGTCCGCGACCGCGCAGCTGAACGACACCCTCCGCAAGCTGCTCCGCCAGGGCGCGCGCGACCTGCGGGCGCTGGAGGGCGACGAGGCCCGTCGCGACCGCAAGCGGGAGATCCTGACCGCCGTGCACCGGGTGCTGAGCATCCACCTCGGGACGCCGCCGCAGAAGTTCCTGTGGCAGTGGAAGGACAGCGACAAGGGCTTCCACCGCGACGGCTGGACCACACCGACCGAGTTCGCGGCGGCGTACGTGCAGCTGCCCGTCGACGAGTACGTCTGCCTCGTGCACGACCCGCGCCCGAGCAGCCCGGTCGGCCGGACGTTCACGGTGGACTACCTCGGCAACGTCATCGACGCCCCGCCGGTGGTGTACCTGAACGTCGAGATCGACCTGATCAAGCAGCTCACCAAGGACGCGATCGTCGGCGGCGAGCCGGTCTGGTTCGGCTGCGACGTCGGCAAGCAGATGAACGCCGACCTCGGCTTCTGGGACGCCAAGCTGTACGACTACGGCGCGGTGTACGACACCGACTTCACGCTGGACAAGGCCGAGCGGCTGGTGCACCACGAGACGCTGATGACGCACGCGATGCTGTTCACCGGCGTCGACGTGGTGGACGGTGAGCCGCGCCGCTGGCGGGTCGAGAACAGCTGGGGTGACGAGAAGGCCGACAGCGGGTTCTGGACGATGAACGACTCGTGGTTCGGCGAGCACGTGTTCGAGGTCGCCGTCCGTCGGTCCGCGCTGCCGGCCGAGCTGCAGGCCCGCCTCGACGACGAGCCGATCGTGCTCCCCGCCTGGGACCCGATGGGCGCCCTGGCCGACTGACAACGCAGTGTTCCCGAAGGACCCCGGCCGATGGTCGGGGTCCTTCGGCGTTTCAGTACCCCTCGGCCGAGCCGACGACCGTGCGCCCGATCGCGGCCGCGGCAGGCCGGGTTGCTCACTCGGTGATCAGGGCGAGGGCCTCGGCGGGGCGTTCCAGGGTTGGGAGGTGGCCGGCCCAGGGGAGGTGGAGGCGTTGCGCGTTCGGCAGGCGGTCGGCCAGATACTCAGCGCTGTCGGTGAAGAACTTGAAGTCGTCGGCGCCGGTGACCAGTCGCACCGGTGCGGTGATCTTCTCGGGCTCGACCGGCCATTCCTCGTTGTCCACGTCACCGGCCGCGAGCTGTACGTCGTACGCGCGCTTCTGCATGACCCGGAGCAGTTCACGGGCCTCGTCGTCCGCCTCCGGGCCGATCCACCGGCGCACTGTGAGTTCGGTCGCACCGTCGACGTCGCCCGCCTCCAGCAGCGCGTTCTCCTCGCCCCACAACGCCCGCAGCTCGTCGTCCGGCTGCACGTTGTCGGTCGGCGCGCAGAGCAGCACCAGCCGCGAGAACAGCTCCGGCCGACGGCTCGCCACCTGCTGTACCACGTACCCGCCGTACGACGCGCCGACCGCCGTCACGTCCTTCGCGCCGAGCTCCTCGAGCAGCGCAAGCACGTCGCCGGCGTCGGAGTACGTCGGGGCGAGCGGCGTCTCGCCGTACCCGCGCAGGTCGAGCGTGATCACCCTGTTGCTGCTCTTCAGTTCGTCCACCTGCCGGGCCCACATCCGCGAGTCGGCCACTCCGGCGTGCACCAGCAACAGATCCGGGCCGTCCCCGGTCACCGCATGAGAAATCGTCATGGCTGAACCTTCCAGGCCCCAGCCGTCGCCAGGCAAACTGATTAGACCCGGACGACGGTGAAGGCCTCGGCGTAGTGGTTGGCCGGGAAGCCGGCCGCTGCGGCGACGGCCGCGAAGTTGGTGCGGATGCCGGCCCGGAGACCGTCGGGGTCGCGGTGCTGGCTGGTGTGCGACATCAGCGCCGCGATCTTCTGGTCGAACGTGTCGGTGATGTCGACGTAGTGGTTCGCGACCGGGTGGTCCATCATCCACAGCTCGCCGACGTCCCACGCCTCCTCGGCCAGGTCCGGGTACGCGTACGGGTTCCCGGCCGCGGGATAGAACGCGCGGACCGCCGCCTCGGCCGCGGCCAGGTGGTCCGGGTGGGAGACCTGCAGCCGGTGCCACGAGCGCTCCGGCGACTGGGTGAGCAGCCGTTGCGGGCGCACCGTGCGGATCACCCGGCTGATGTCGCGGACCAGTTGCGGGGTCGGCTCGACGGAACCGTCCTGGTAGCCGAGGAAGTGCAGGTCGCGGACGCCGACGTGCTGCGCGGCGGCGGTCTGCTCGGCCCGTCGTACGGCGGGGATCCCGGCACGGTCCCGATCCGGCTCGAAGCCGCCGGCCTGACCGTCGGTGACGACGCAGTACTGGACCTCGATGCCGGCCTTGGTCCACAGCGCGACCGTGCCGGCGCCGCCGAAATCGATGTCGTCGGGATGCGCGACGACGACCAGCACGCGCTCGATCTCGCTGTCCGGCCGCGGGTCCGCCTGAGGCACTGTCACCTTCCAGACCCTAGCTGTTTGCCTGGGTGGGCACAGTGGAATTCATGGAGTTCGGTGGTACGTGCGACCCGCGGGACGCCGGCCTCGACCCCGGCCGGCTCGCGGAGGCGGTCGCGCTGATCGAGGCCCGGGGCGCGGTCGCGCAGCTGTGCGTCGTCCGGGACGGCAGGACGGTGGTCGATCGCTCCTTCGGGTGTTCACCGAACGCGTTGTTCTGGCTCTTCTCCGCGAGCAAGCCGTACGTCGCGGTCGTCATCCATCAGCTCGTCGAGTCCCGGCGGCTGCACCTCGACGACGCGGTCGCGGCGTACTGGCCGGAGTTCGGGCACAACGGCAAGCGGGAGATCACCGTTCGCCACGTGCTGCGGCATCGCTCGGGCCTGTCCAACGCGGGCTCGTACGTCGGTGAGGTCCGCGCGATGACGGACTGGAACCGCTCGCTGCGGCGGATCGAGGAGACCGCGCCGCGGTGGCCGATCGGGACCGTCGCGTACAGCCCGCTGGCGTTCGGGTTCGTCCTCGCCGAGGTCGCGCGGCGCTGCAGCGGGACGCCGATCGACGAGTTGGTCCGGCACAACGTGCTCGAACCGCTCGGCGTCGAGGACACGTACCTCGGCCTGCCCGCCGAGCTCTGGGGCCGGCACGTGCCGATCCGCGCGACCGGTCCGCTCGGGCCGTTCATCCAGTCCGTCGTGAACCGGCGCAGCACGCGTGAGGCCGTCGTACCGGCGGCCGGGATGTCGACGACCGCGCGGGACCTGGCCGCGTTCTATCAGGCGTTGCTGGAGGGCCGTCTGCTGCGGCCCGACTCGCTCGCGATCGCGGTCGAGCCCAGCAGCGAAGGCGAGTACGACCCGGTGGCGCGGGCGCCGGTGCGGTGGTCCCAGGGGTTCCAGCTCGGCGGGCCGCGGTGGATGGAGGGCACGGTGTCGTCGCTCGGGTCACTCAGCAGCCCGCGGGCGTTCGGCCACAACGGCAGCAACTGCTGCATCGGCTGGGCCGACCCGGATCGCCGGATCACGTACGCATACCTGACCAACCGGGTCGGCCGCCCACAGCCGGACCTCCTCCACCACGCGGCCGTCGCCGACAAGGTCCTCCAAGCCGCCGGCTAGCTGAAGACGGGGAGCGGCACCCGACCCGTGATCACCTGGTCGACGATGCCGTACTCCTTGGCGCCCTCCGCGGTCAGCACGTGGTCGCGATCCGTGTCGTGCCGCAACTGCTCGACGGTCTGCCCGGTGTGCCGCGCGAGGATCTCCTCGACCTGGCCGCGGACCCGCACCACCTCGTCGGCCTGCAGGATCAGGTCCGGGATGGTGCCCCGACCACTGGCCGCCGGCTGGTGCAGGACGATCCGGGCGTGCGGCAGTACGGCGCGGCTGCCCGGAGTGCCCGCCGCCAGCAGGACCGCGCCCGCGGAGATCGCCTGCCCGACGCAGAACGTCGAGATCGGCGACTGGATGTACTGCATCGTGTCGTAGATCGCGAGCATCGCGGTCATGTCGCCGCCCTCGCAGTTGATGAAGATCTTGATCTCTTGCTCGGGCTTGTCCGCTTCCAGATGCAGCAGTTGCGCGATCAGTGCGTTCGCGACGCCGGCGTCGATCGCCGTGCCGATGTAGATGATGCGCTCGGCGAGCAAATGGGAGTAGACGTCCATGATGCGCTCGCCGCGGGGGTGCTGGGCGATCACGTTCGGAATCGTGTAGGTGCTCATGCAGCTGCCTTCTTTCGGGGCATGACCTGGTCGAAGGAGTCGACGATGTGGTCGATGAAGCCGTACTCGAGGGCCTCGTCCGCGCTGTACCAGTGGTCGTGCAGTGAGTCCTCGTGCACGGTCGCGAACGGCTGGCCGGTGTCGTCGGCGATCAGCCGGAGCACGGTGTCGCGGATGTGCCGCAGATCGTTGGCCTGGATCTCGATCTCGACCGCGGACCCGCCGATCCCGGCGGAGCCCTGGTGCATCAGGACCCGCGCGTGCCGCAGCGCGAAACGCTTGCCCGGCGTGCCGGCCGACAGCAGGAACTGCCCGGCGCTGCAGGCCAGCCCGATCGCCAGCGTCGACACGTCGCACGGCACCAGCCGCATCACGTCCCGGATCGCCAGCATCGACGGCACCGAACCGCCGGGCGAGTGGATCCACAACGCGATGTCGGTGTCCGGGTCCTCGGCCGCCAGCGACATGATCTGGCTGGCGAGCAGGGTCCCGTTGTCGTCGTCGAGCACGCCGTCCAGGACGACGATCCGCTGCCCGAACAAGCGTTGCCGGGCGGCCTCGTTGAACATCGGCGGTTTCATGTCTTCTGCCATGTGTTCATGGTTGTCGCAGACGCCGGGCGCATCCCAGCTTTTCTGCTGACGGCAAGTCTGCCCAGAGCAAAGCCGGCGGTACGGCAATCTCCTGCGGGTGAATCTGACTGAGGACCTGACCGAGCAGGAACGGGCGCTGCTGGAACTGACGGCGACCCGGGCAGCGCCGCGCCGGTCGTCCTGCACCTCACCCGGCAGCTGTCCTAGAGAACGGCCGCCAACCGATCTGCGAAGTCGGCCGGGAACGCGTGCCCGAGCCCCGGGATCGGCTCGATGGTGAACCCCTTCAGCTGATCGGCCGAGCCCTCGACCGTCGCCAGCAGATCGTCCTCGGCACCGATCCAAATCGTTGCTGGAGACAACGGCATCCCGCCCGCCGGCAACTCCCGCAACGCGGGAGCCATCGCAAGCACACCAGCAACAGGAACCGGCCGCCCGGTCAACGCCCAATCAACAGCAGCCCGCCCACCGGCCGAGAACCCAGCCGCAACCACCGGCAAGCCTGCCGTCGCCTGCGCTTCGGTGAGCGCCGCCGCGATGTCTGCCGCGGCCTGGTCGCGGTCGGGCCAGGTGCGGTACATCGGGGACATGCGGCGTGACGACTGGACGCAGACGAGTGCGTAGCCGTGCTCCAGCACTCCACCCCAGTCCCGCCGAGCATGGCTCGCCGTCTGCCCGGCCCCGTGCAACGCCACCACCACCCCCACCGCCGCCTGATCCGGCAGATCGATCACCGGGCGAGCCGGATCGTCGGTCACGCGGGCCTCGGACACCCTGACCAGTTCCTGGAACTCGGGGCGGTCCTGCAACCCGGCCAGGTCGTCGTCCTCGGTGAGGATGGTGGACCGCCACCACCCACCCGCCGCACTCGCCTCGCGGAGGACCTGCAGAGCCCCGTCGGCATCGCCGGACACGCCGAGCAGGCACGCCTTCACGTGGGCCAGTTCGGCGGCCCACGCCTCCAGGCCGTCGCTCTCCGCGTCCACCAGGTCCGCGGCCGCGCGGTACTGCCGGTCGTAGTACAGGACCTCGACCCGGTCCACCAGGTCGTCGTACCGCAGTTCGGAGGCATCCATGAGGCCGATCCTGGCAGCTCCGGACGCGCGGTTCGAACCGGTTTTCGGTAACTGTCGGCGGGAGCGCCTAAGGTGTTGGGTGATGACTACGCTGTTCTCGCCTGATGAGCTCCCGGTGCCGCTGGAGGAGCCGAAGACGTCCCGGACCGACCCGGATGCGCTGCTCGACGGGCTGAACCCGCAGCAGCGCGCCGCCGTGGTGCACGCCGGCAAGCCGCTGCTGGTGGTGGCCGGTGCGGGGTCGGGCAAGACCCGGGTGCTGACCCGCCGGATCGCCTACCTGCTGGCGGCCCGCGACGCGCATCCCGGCTCGATCCTGGCGATCACGTTCACTAACAAGGCCGCCGCCGAGATGCGCGAGCGCGTCGTCGACCTGGTCGGGCCGCGGGCGAAGCTGATGTGGGTCTCGACGTTCCACTCGTCCTGTGTGCGGATCCTCCGTCGCGACATCAAGCGGTTCGGGATCAACTCGACGTTCTCGATCTACGACGACACCGACTCGCGCCGGCTGATGACGCTGGTCTGCCGCGAGCTCGACCTGGACGTCAAGCGCTACAACCCGCGCGCCGTGCTGAACTGGATCAGCGCCCAGAAGAACGAGCTGGTCGACCACGAGACGGCCGCGTCGAAGGCGGAGAACCACCTCGAGCAGACGTATGCCGAGTGCTACCGGATCTACCAGGAGCGCCTCGCCCAGGCGAACGCGCTCGACTTCGACGACCTGCTGATGACCACGGTCAACCTGCTGCAGGCCTTCCCCGAGGTCCGGGAGTACTACCGCCGCCGCTTCCGCCACGTGCTGGTCGACGAGTACCAGGACACCAACCACGCGCAGTACACGCTGATCCGCGAGCTCTGCGGCGAGGACGACCCGGGCCACAACGGCCCGACGGCGCCGCCGGCGGAGCTGATGGTGGTGGGCGACTCCGACCAGTCGATCTACGCGTTCCGCGGCGCCACGATCCGCAACATCCTCGCCTTCGAGGAGGACTTCACCGGCGCCGAGACGATCCTGCTGGAGCAGAACTACCGCTCCACCCAGACCATCCTGACCGCGGCCAACGCGGTGATCGCGCGCAACGAGGGCCGCAAGGCGAAGAACCTGTGGTCCGACCAGGGCCAGGGCGAGCAGATCGCGGTGTACGTCGCCGACAACGAGCACGACGAGGCGCAGTTCGTCGCCGACGAGATCGACCGGCTGGCCGACGCCGACGGGGTGAAGCCGTCGGACGTCGCGGTCTTCTACCGGACCAACGCGCAGTCGCGGGTGTTCGAAGAGGTCTTCATCCGCACCGGCCATCCGTACAAGGTGGTCGGCGGCGTCCGGTTCTACGAGCGCAAGGAGGTCCGCGACGCGCTCGCGTACCTGCGGGTGCTGGTGAACCCGGAGGACACGGTCTCGCTGCGCCGGATCATGAACGAGCCCAAGCGCGGGATCGGCGACCGCGCCGAGGCCGCGATCGAGGCGCTCGCGCAGCGGGACCGGATCTCGTTCGCGCAGGCGATGCGCCGGGCCCAGGACGCGCCGGCGATGGCGTCGCGGTCGGTGAACGCCGTGCAGGCCTTCGTCGACATCCTCGACGAGCTGACCGCGATGGTCGACTCCGGCGCTCCGCCGGACGACATCCTCGACGTCGCGCTGCACCGCTCGGGGTACTACGAGACCCTGCAGAAGTCGCCGGACCCGCAGGACGAGACCCGCCTGGAGAACCTGGACGAGTTCATCTCGGTGGCCCGCGAGTTCGTCGAGGAGCGGACCGCGGCCGGCGAGGCGGCCGACCTGCAGGCGTTCCTGGAGCGGGTTGCGCTGGTCGCCGACGCCGACCAGATCCCGGACGCGGCGGACGACGGCGGCGTGGTCACGCTGATGACGCTGCACACCGCGAAGGGCTTGGAGTTCCCGGTGGTGTTCCTGACCGGCATGGAGGACGGCGTCTTCCCGCACTCCCGGTCGCTGACCGACCTGAAGGAGCTGGAGGAAGAGCGCCGGCTGGCGTATGTCGGCATCACCCGGGCCCGGCAGCGACTGGCGATCTCCCGCGCCGCGGTGCGTTCGGCGTACGGCGCTCCGCAGCACAATCCGCCGTCGCGGTTCCTGGAGGAGATTCCGGCCGAGCTGCTCGACTGGCGCCGCGACGAGTCCGCGATCACCCGCTGGTCGGGGACCGGCACGAGCCGCGGCAGCGGGATCCCCAGCCGGTACGAGCCGGCCCGCAAGACCGCCTCCGACAAGCCGGTGATCAGCCTCAACCCGGGCGACCGGGTGGTGCACGACAGCTTCGGGATGGGCACCGTCGTGGTGGTCCGCGGCGAGGGTCAGCAGGCCCAGGCAGACATCGATTTCGGCTCCGAGGGCGTCAAACGCCTGCTGCTGCGCTACGCACCGGTGGAGAAGATCTAGTCAACTTCTTGGACGGGTGCGTTGCATCTGACCCGGAGATTGAGACAATCAAGGATCTTCGGCCCACTCCCGGAAGCGGCCCCCATGTCCAAGTCGTCGGCCAGCAACCGCCGGATCATCCTGGCGGGAGCGAATCCTGGCCTGCGGCTGTTCGACGAGAAGGGCAAGGTCACGGCGTACGCGTCGATCTGGATGGTCGACTGGTCGATCCGCGGCTCCGGTACGGCGGTGGTGCTGTGGTTCGACGGGATCGTCCGGGTGGTGTCCGAGGATCCCGACCTGGCCGCCTGGCTGGAGTCGTACTTCGTCCGCTCGTTCCTCGAGGTCCAGGGCCTGCCGTGGCACGAGCCGGCCGTCGAGCGGGACCTGGTCCAGGTCTCGATGAACCTCGCCGACGGGTTGAGCGCCAAGGCCGCGGACATCCAGATCGAGATGAGCGGCGTCCTCGACCGCCGGCTGTTCGCGACCGACAACTTCCAGCTCGCCGACGGCAACCACAGCCTCAGCCTGGTCATCGCCCCGGTCCGCGCCGCCACGGTGTCGATCGGCGGCGCGTCGGTCCCCGGCTTCGTCCAGGTCGACGGCTCACCGGACAAACCGGGCTCGTCGGCGTTCCTGACCACCGCCGAGGTCTGGCAGCGCTGACCGTTCCCTGGCCGTCCCTTACGCTGTAAGCCCAGCGTCGGAAGGGAATCCAGGTGGCACAGGCGAACTCCGAGCCACGGGCGCCGCTGAGTCGCGAGCTGTTGCTCCGGGCCGCGGTCGCGATCGCCGACGCCGACGGGCTCGAGGCGGTCACGATGCGCCGCGTCGGCGAGGCGGTCGGCGCCGAGGCGATGTCGCTCTACCACCACGTCGCGAACAAGGGCGATCTGCTCGACGGTCTCGTCGACCTGGTGATGGCCGAGATCGACGAGCGCGTCGAGCGGACCGCCGTACCGGGCGACACCTGGCAGCAAGCGATGCGGCGCCGGATCCTCTCGGCGCGCGAAGTCATGCTGCAGCACCCGTGGGCGCCCCGGTTGTTCGAGACGCGGCCCACCATGAGTCTCGCGGTGGTCCGGTATCACGACCGGTTGGTCGGGCTGATGCGCGCCGGCGGGTTCTCGTACGACCTCGCCCACCACGCGCTGCATGCCTTGGGCAGCAGGGCGCTCGGGTTCTCCCAGGAACTGTTCGATCCGGCCGCGAGCGCGAGCCCGGCGTCCGAGCGGATGCTCCGGGAGTTGGCCGATCAGGTCCCGCACCTGACCGGGATGATGGCCGAGATCGCGCACGACGACCCGGCCGGCACGATCGGCTGGTGCGACGACCAGGCCGAGTTCGAGTTCGCCCTCGACCTGCTGCTCGACGGTCTCGACCGCCGGCGCTGACCGCGCCGGCCCTTGACGTCCCTTACGGCGTAAGGCAACCTTACGCCGTAAGGAGACTTACGTTGTAAGGGGGACGGGATGAAGGCCATCGTTCAGCACGAGTACGGATCACCCGACGTTCTGGCGTTCGCCGACGTGGAGACGCCCGAGCCGGCCGGCGGTGAGGTGCTGGTGCGGGTGCACGCCGCCTCGGTCAACGCGCGCGACTGGCACGTGCTCCGCGGCGATCCGTACATCGCCCGCCCGTCCGCCGATCTCGGCCTGCGGCGGCCGAACGTCACGATCCGCGGCACGGACTTCGCAGGCCGGGTGGAAGCGGTCGGCCCGGGAGTGACCGACGTTCAGGTGGGCGCCGAGGTGTACGGCGAGGCGCCGCGGGCGTTCGCGGAGTACGTCGCCGTGCCGCAGGACCGGGTCGCGGCGAAACCGGCCGGCCTCGGCTTCGAGGAGGCGGCCGCGCTGCCGCTCGCGGCGAACACGGCGTTGACGGGTCTCCGCGACACCGCGAAGATCCGGCCGGGGCAGCAGGTGCTGATCAACGGCGCGGCCGGTGGCGTCGGCACGTTCGCGGTGCAGATCGCCAAGGTCCTCGGTGCGACGGTGACGGCGGTCTGCAGCACACGGAACGTCGACCTGCTCAGCTCGCTCGGTGCCGACGATGTCGTCGACTACACGACGTCGGACTTCAGCCGGCGGGACCAGCGGTACGACGTGATCCTCGACCTCGTCGGCAACAGGTCGCTGACCGCCCTGCGGCGCGCACTCGTCCGCCGCGGCACGCTCGTCCTGTCCGGTGGCGGGCTGTACGGCGGCGGCAGCGTGTTCGGCCCGCTCGGGCTGATGATCCGCGGGCAACTGTCGAGGCCGTTCGTGCCGCAGCGGGTCGTGATGTTCAACGCGGTCCCCAGCAAGGCCAACCTGACGACGCTGCGGGAGTACGCCGAAGCCGGACAACTCACCCCGGTCATCGACCGGACCTACCCGCTCTCCGCCGCTGCCGAGGCGATCCGCTACGTCGAAGCCGGCCACACCCGCGGCAAGGTCGTGATCACGGTCTGAGCGCCCACCAGTTCTCCATCCGCTCTACGGCCCGCTGGTCGCCGTCGAGCGCCCGCTGCAGCCGGAACAGGTACGCCGCGATCCCGGCCGCGCCCTGCAGCCATCCGACGCCCGGCGGCAGCAGCGGATCCTCGTTGCGGTGCTCGACGAACCGCCAGTACCCCTCCGGGTAGGCGTGGTCGACGAGCGTGTCACCCATCCGTACGGCGAAGTCCCGGTCCTGCCTCTCGCCGTCGCGCTGCCACGCGTCGAGGAACGCGTCGCCGACACCCGCCGTACCGCAGCAGCGGCCGTCGTTGTCCCAGAACCCTGGATGGAGCCGCTCGGGGATGCCGGAGTACCGCACACTGTCGAGGCACCGCCGCCGCCAGGTCCGCGGTGTCTCGCCCGCGACCTGCTCGACGCCGGCGTGCTCGAGGGCGCTGAACGTCAACGCGGTCCCGGCACCGCCGTGGCACCAGTTGAAGGTGAACTCGTCGCCGTGCCGCTCCGCCCACGGAATCACCCGCGGCACCCGGAACCCGCGCTCGTCGGCGATCCCGATCGTGACCAGGTGCTCGGCGCCGCGCCGCGCCGCGTCGACGAGCTCCGGACGGCCGAGCTCGGTCCCGGCCAGCGCGAGCACCGCCGCGATCCCCGCGAGCCCGTGCGTGAAGTTCGGCATCTCGGTCGGCTCGTCGGTCCGGAACCGGCGGGACACGAACTGCCAGTTGAGCCCGGTCGGCAGCTCCTCCCGTTCGCCGAGCAGCAGGTCCGCGGCACGGTCGGCGAGCGCCGAGGCGTCGTCACCGCGGCGGGTCGCCCACAGGGCCCCGAGCAGGATCGCGCCGGTTCCGAGCGTCACGTCGTTGCCGACCGCATCAGGCGCGTACCTCGGCTCGTCGAGGAAGCTCTCGTGCCAGCCGTTGCCGGTCGCAAGGGACTGAAGGCGTGCGAGCGCGGCGCCGGTGCCCGGTTCGTCGAGTGCGGTGAAGACCCCGATCGAGCTGACCAGTCCGTCGAAGAACGTGGTCACCGTGGTCGTCGGAATCGTTGCGCGGACCCGGTCCGCAACGGCCGTCGCGAGGTCCTGCTCGGCCTGGGTCCACGCGCGAGTCAGCCGGATCTCCGCCAGCACGTGCGCGAGCCCGCCGACACCGCTGTGCATACCTTCGGGGTACTTGTCGGGGGTGTCGCTGCCGCCGAAGTCAGGGATCCACGGACCGTCGTCGTCCCACCGGACCTGGCTCAGTGTCCAGGACCAGGCCCGCTCGGCCACCTCGCCGTACGTCATGGCTGGGCGTTGCGGAGCCGGATGCCGCTGAACTCGAGGGTGCTGGTGACGACCGCGGCCCAGAAGTCGTGCAGCCGCTGCAGGACCCGCAACTGGATCCCGGCTTCCTCGTGCAAGGCGAACAGGTCGCCGACGCGCTCGGGCGGACCGATCGGCCGTACGTCGACGCGGGCGACGACCGCGGCGTCGTGCTCGGCGAAATCGGCGGCGGGCAGGCGGTACGCGTAGAGCTCGACCGAGCGGATCGCGTCCAGCCAGCCGTACTCGACGGCGTGCACACGGGTGCCGGAGCCGGCGCCGATGATCCGGTCGCGGTCCTCGGGAGTGGTGTTCGGCCCGACCCAGGCCATCGCGCGCGGGCATTGCCGCGGGAACCAGTAGTCGGGGGCCCGGTCGTGGCCGACGGCCCAGACGTACGGGGTGATCTTGCCGCCGGTCCTGGCGACGTAAGGCCGGAAGATCTCGATCGTCGGATCCTCGGAGAAATGCAGAACCTCACCAACTGCCGGACGCATGCCAGCAGCTTAGTCAGGGAGTCGTTACGGGTTCAGGCCACAGTGGTTGCGCAGCCACGGCATCGGGTTGATCGGCTCGCCGCCGTCCGGCCGGACCTCGAAGTGCAGGTGCGGGCCGGTGGTGTTGCCGGTCATGCCGACCCGGCCGACCTCGTCGCCGGCGTACACGGTCTCGCCGACCTCGACGCTGAACTTCGACATGTGGTTGTACCAGGTGACGGTGCCGTCCTCGTGCCGGACCTGGACCTGACGGCCGTACGGACCGGCCCAGTCGGCGAAGATCACGACGCCCTTCATCACGGACCCGATCCGGGTGCCGATCGGGGCGGCGAAGTCGGTGCCGGTGTGGTTGCGGGCCCAGCGGCTGCCGCCCTGCCCGAACGTCGCGGTGATGTGGTAGCCGGAGATCATCATCTCGCAGCGGGTGGCCGACTCGCGGGCCTTCTGCTCGGCGGCGTCGGCCTTGGCCTTCGCGGCGGCCAGCGCGCTCGCACGCTTGGCGGTCAGGGCCTGGGTGGCGGTGAGCTTCGCGGCCCGGGCCTGCGCCAGCTTCGCCGCGGCGGACTGCTTCTTGGTGGTGGTCGTGTCGGCCAGCTGGACCCGGGAGGAGTCACGGGTGGCGAGCTGGCGCGCCTGGATGCGTGCCGTGGTGATACCGGACAGCTGCTGACCGCTGTCCAGGCTGAGCGCGGCGAGGTTCACCGCGGAGTTGGCCTGGGTCGGTGACGACAGGGCGCTGTGGCTGAAGCCGACAGCTCCGGCTGCCGCGGCGAGCGCGGCGGTCAATCCGACGATCTGGGTACTGCTGGGGGTATTACGCCTGGCAACGCGATGTTTTGCACTCTGACGTCCTGCGCCTGGCTTGCGCGCAGCATTGCCGGGCGTGACGCGGTCGCCCGCGGCACGGTGCTGGGACACAACGTGGCCTTTCGGTCACAGGGGAGGGGCTTGAAGCTTCTCTTGCAGCCCCCGGAGGGTTTATTCCCCGGGAGGACTCACAGACCATAACGGAAGGGTCACGGGGTGACAAACCCCGCCACCCCCTTTTCCGCGGCTCCTTCACGAAACTTTTGCATGAGCCGCTGCACGTGCATCCGCCGGAAGCGCCCAGGAAGCTTCCTGATCAGGCAGTTTTGGGCTCTTCGTCCAGGTGGGCCAGTACGCCGGTGATGCGGTGCACGACCTCGCCGTGGAACGGCAAGGACAGGTGGCCCACGCCGTGCACCCGGACATTACTCGCCGTCAGGTCGGGGTGCCGGATCCGGGCCCTGCGCTGCGGCACGATCAGCTGGTCGACGTCGCTGTAGAACGCGACGAACCGGGTGTCGCAGTCCGGCGCCGGCTCGGCCAGCTCCGCCATCAGTTCGCTGTCCGGCCGGACCTGCTTGACCAGCGGCCACGGCAGCAGCTTGGCGGCGACGGTGCCCTGGTGCGGCGTGCCCAGCGTGACGCACGTGTGCACGCGGGCGTCGCCGCCGAGGCGCTGGACGTAGTACCGCGCGATCAGCCCGCCGAGGCTGTGCCCGACGACGTGGATCTGGTCCGACCCGGACGCCTCGCAGATCGCCTCGATCTCCCGCCCCATCCGCTCGGCGGTGCGGCGGACGTCCAGCGTCAGCGGTGAATACGAGAACGCGTGGATGCGGCTGAACCCGCGACGGATCAGCTGCCGCCGCATCAGCGCGAAGATCGTGTGGTTGTCGATGATCCCGTGCGCCAGCAGGATCGGCGTACCGGCGGCCCGGACGTCGCTGACGAGCAGGCCGCGCTGGGTCGGGCCGAGGCCGGCGAGGTTCAGCCGCGCGGGCAGGTCGGGGGCGCCGCGGACCAGGCCGAGCGGATACATCGCCAGATGGGTGGTCAGCCAGCCGATCTCGACCGCCGCTCCCTGCAGCACGCTGGGCGAGAGAGCCGAGCGGGCGCCGTACGCGAGCCCGTCCAGCGCGCCGCGGACCTCGTCCTGCCAGGTGCTCATGGCGACTCCTCACCAAACCAGACCCCCCGGTGGTCCGATCTCTTCCAAGGTAACCGGTTCCCATCCTGCGTGTGGGGGAACACACGCCTCTGTGTCTTATCCGTGAGGAACGCCAGCGGTTAGCCTGCCCCCATGCCTGCTACGAGCCCGTTGCGCGTCGTCGTCGCCAAGCCCGGTCTGGACGGACACGACCGCGGTGCCAAGGTCGTCGCCCGAGCCCTGCGGGACGCCGGCATGGAGGTCATCTACACCGGTCTGCACCAGACCCCGGAACAGATCGTCGAGACCGCGATCGCCGAGGACGCCGACGCGATCGGCCTGTCGGTGCTGTCCGGCGCGCACATGACCCTGTTCAAGCGGGTCCGTGAGCTGCTGACCGAGCGGGACGCCGAGGACATCGTGGTGTTCGGCGGCGGCATCATCCCGGACGCCGACCTGCAGCCGCTGGCCGAACTCGGGGTGCACAAGATCTTCACCCCGGGCGCGACGACCACCGAGATCGTCGACTGGGTGCGCAGCAACGTCGGCGACGCCTCGGCGACCTCGGCCTGACCCCTCGGGCTGGTTCCGCGTCACTCCGGAGCGTGATGACGACTGCCCGGAGTCGTTCTGAACAGTCATGCCCTGTTCAGCCAGGTTACTAATCGGTAATACCGAATCGTTAAGAAATACCCGGTTGTGCGGGCTTCCCAAACGCGGTCGCATACAGCCATGCGGCTGTCCGTTTCAGAGACCGTCCGGCCGGGTTGTGTGTGGCTCAGAACACATCGGCCCGTTCTCGGTTACTGTCCGGACAGGGCGGATCGCAGTGCGGTGGGGGACTGCGACCTACTGACGCAGGACCCAAGCGAGTCCCATCGGGAGAGGGCAGGTAAACGATGAGGTTTGAACGATCACACGCACGCAGGACGGCTTTCGTCGCCGTCGCAAGCAGCTTCGCGCTGCTCGCCACCGCGTGTGGTAGTGGCGACGACGCAAGCAGCGGCGGCGGGGGCAGCAGCTCGGCCGGAGCGCTCGAGGGCCGGGGACCGATCACCTTCGCCACCGGCAAGGACACGTCCGGAAACCTGCAGAACCAGCTCAACGCCTGGAACGCTTCGCACCCGAACGAGAAGGTGGAGCTGAAGGAGCTGCCCGAGGACGCCGACGCACAGCGCCAGCAGATGGTGCAGAACGCGCAGGCCCAGTCCGACGCGTTCAGCGTGCTGAACATGGACGTCGTCTGGACGTCGGAGTTCGCCGCGAACCAGTGGATCACCCAGATCCCCGAGGACAAGGTCCCCGACCTGGGCAAGCTGATCCCGGCGACGGTGGAGACCGCGAAGTACCGCGACAAGCTGTACGGCGTGCCGGTCACCTCCGACGGTGGTCTGCTCTACTACCGCAAGGACCTGCTCACCAAGGCAGGTGTCGCGGAGGCGCCGAAGACCTGGGACGAGATGCTCGCCGCCTGCCAGAAGGTGGCCGCGCTGCCCGAGGGCAAGGGCATGAGCTGCTACTCGGGCCAGTTCGAGAAGTACGAGGGCCTGACGGTCAACTTCTCCGAGGCGATCAACTCGGCCGGCGGCGAGGTCGTCGGCAAGGACGGCAAGCCGAACGTCAACACCCCCGAGGCCAAGGCCGGTCTCGACGAGTTGGTGAACGGCTTCAAGACGGGTGCCTTCCCCAAGGCCGCGATCACCTACAAGGAGGAGGAGAGCCGGCGGGCCTTCCAAGACGGCAAGCTGCTCTTCCTGCGCAACTGGCCGTACGTCTACTCGCTGGCGAACAAGACCGACGGCTCGTCGAAGATCGCCGGTAAGTTCGCGGTCGCGCCGCTGCCGGGCAAGTCCGGCGCCGGTGTCTCCTCGCTGGGCGGTCACGACTACGCGATCAGCTCGTTCGCGAAGAACAAGGCCACCGCGATCGACTTCATCAACTTCATGGCGAGCGAAGAGCGCCAGAAGGCGAACATCGAGAAGACGTCGCAGGCGCCGACCTGGCAGTCGCTGTACGACGACGCGGCGCTGAACAAGCAGTTCCCGTACCTGGCGCCGCTGAAGGCGTCGATCCTCGGTGCGCAGCCGCGCCCGCGGGTGGTCAAGTACGGCGACGTCACGGCCGCGATCCAGCAGGCCGCGTACGACGCGCTGACGGGCAAGCAGACGTCGGACCAGGCGTTGTCCGGCCTGCAGACCAAGCTCGAATCGCTCATCACGCAATGACCGTCGTGCCGGGGCCGGTGTGTGGGGAGGTTGTGACCACGCACCGGCCCCGGCCAGTCCCTGCCCCGGCTCCGGCCGGGAAGCAAAGGAGGCACAGGTGACTGCAAGTACGCCGGTCGCGGAACGGCCGGTCAAGGAGCCGAAGCGCCAGCAACGGTTCGACGAGGGCACCGGCCGGCTGGCCGCGACCCTGCTCTCCCCGACGCTGCTCGTCCTGGGCGTCGTCGTGTTGTTCCCGATCATGGCCGCGCTGCGGGATTCGCTCTACCAGAGCGGCCAGCGGCTCGACGAGAACGGGTTCATCGTCAAGGGCTCGACCTTCGTCGGGCTCGACAACTACACCGCCATCTTCAAGGGTGAGACCGGCGACCGGTTCTGGAACGCGTTCTACAACACCACGCTCTTCACCGTGGTCTGTGTCGTGCTGGAGACCGTTCTCGGCGTAGCGATGGCGCTGATCATGCACAAGGCGTTCAAGGGCCGCGGCATCGTCCGGGCCAGCATCCTGGTCCCGTGGGCGATCCCGACCGTCATCTCGGCGCTGCTCTGGAAGTGGATCTTCCAGGCAGACGGCATCGCCAATACTCTGATCGGCACCCAGGTGCTGTGGTCGACGGAGGGCTGGCAGTCGAAGCTGTCGGTCGTCATCGCCGACACCTGGAAGACCGCACCGTTCATCGGCCTCCTGGTCCTGGCCGGGCTGCAGACCATCCCGGCCGAGGTCTACGAGGCCGCGAAGGTCGACGGTGCCAACGCGTGGAAGACCTTCACCCGGATCACGCTGCCGCTGGTGAAGCCGGCGCTGCTGGTGGCGGTGTTGTTCCGGATCCTCGACACGCTGCGGATCTTCGACCTGCCGTTCGTGCTGGTCGGTGCGCACAAGAACTCGGTCGAGTCGCTCTCGATGCTCGCCTACGACGAAGCGTCAAACGTCAGATACGGCCCGGCCGCCGCCTACGCGACCTTGCTGTTCCTGTACGTCGCGGTGGTCGCCTACCTGTTCGTCAAGATCCTCGGCGCCGACGTGATCGGTGAGGCCCGGGCCAAGAAGCCCGGCGGCGGGCGCCGGAAGAAGAACCGCAACTCGGATACGGCAGCCGCGCGGGCCGTCGTCGCCGCGGGAGCCGGTCCGGGTACTGGAGGGAACGTCTGATGGCTACCGCAACCGCACAGCCCCGGGCCGACGCGGCTCAGGTCCGGGCCGCCGAGTCCGGCTGGGTCAAGCGCTGGCTGCCGCTGCTCGGCGTCGCGCTGATCGTGATCTACTGCCTGGCGCCGTTCTACTGGATGGTCGTCTCGGCGTTCCGCCGGCCGGCCGACCAGTTCTCGAACGCGCCGATCCCGTCGCCGTTCTCGATCCAGAACTTCAAGGACGTGTTCAGCGGCAACAACGGGTTCCCCCGTGGTCTGCTGAACAGCCTGATCGTGGCCGGCTCGGTGACGATCCTGACGCTGGTCATCGGCATGATCGCGGCGTACACGCTGGCCCGGCTCGACTTCCGGGGCAAGAACCTCGTGCTGGCGATCATCATCACCACGTCGATGTTCCCGGGCATCTCGCTGGTGGTGCCGCTGCTGAAGCTGTTCGTCGACATCAAGTGGATCAACACCTACCAGGCGATGATCGTGCCGAGCCTGTCGTTCGCACTGCCGCTGGCGGTGTGGAACCTGACCGCGTTCTTCCGGCAGATGCCGCAGGAGCTCGAGCAGGCCGCGATGGTGGACGGCTGTACGCCGGCCCAGGCGTTCCGCAAGGTCATCATCCCGTTGGCGGCGCCCGGTGTGTTCACCACCGCGATCATCACGTTCATCGCGGCCTGGAACGAGTTCCTGATCGCGCTGAGCATGACCAACAAGAAGTCGATCCAGACGGCGAACGTGATCGTCTCGCAGTTCACCGGGACGACGGGCCGCGACCAACCGTTCGGCAGCCAGATGGCCGCCGGTGTGGTGGTCACGATCCCGCTCGTGATCGCCGTCCTGCTGTTCCAGCGCCGTATCGTCGCCGGCCTCACGGCAGGTGGCGTGAAGTGAGCTGGCGGGACCGGCGGGAACAGGACCGCCGGGACCGGGAAGAACGTGACCGGCGGGACCGGGAGGACCGGGACCGCCGCGATCGCGAGGACCGTGACCGGCGGGACCGGGAAGACCGGGACCGCCGCGAGCGCTACCGCTAGGTGAACGACACAAAGGGCCGGGGCCGACCAAGGTCCCGGCCCTTTCGTGTGTTCACAGGACGGCGGCGCCTGAGGACGCAGCGCGTCGCGTTCATCCGCACAGGCGGATGTGCCGGCCGGTGCGCACTGAGACGATGCCCCAGGGGATCGACGGCGGAATCCGCCACGGCACACACCGGGCCGCCTGGGGGCGGTCGCAATCAGGGGGCATCATGCGACGAACAGCATGGATTCTGATCGGATTCGGAGTGCTGCTGCTGATTTTGGCGGCAGTGCTGAGGTTCGTGGTCGCACCGGCCGCGACGAAGCTGCCGAGCGATACCGACACCACCACGACGTACAGCGGGAAAGGCACCGTGCTGAACGCCGCGGCCCTGCAATCGGGTGACGTGGCCAACGCGCTCGCCCGGGACATCCCGGTCACTCTCGACCGCCATGTCTATGTCAGTGACTCCGACAGCGACACCGCCATCGTCCACGACGACGGGACCCTGAAGGCCGGCCCGTCGTCGTCACAGAGCAACCACACGTACGCCGTCGACCGGACGACGATGACCGAGACCGATCCGATCAACGGCATCCAGGTCGAGCAGCACCATGGCCTGACCGTGACGCTGCCGGTCGACCCGGAGCCGTCGTCCGACGTCTACACCTATTGGGACACCATGACCCGGAAGGCTGTTCCGGTCACCTACATCGGTACCGAGGACCGCGCGGGGCGCACGACGTACCACTACCGAGCGACCGCGTCCGGCCCGCTCGCGGACCCTGCGCTGCAGCAGCAGTTGCCGACCTCGCTGCCGAGGACGCTGGCGCCCAGACTGCTTGCGCTGCTGCCGACGCAGACGCAGCAGCAGCTCGCTCCGCTGGTGGCCGCACTGCCGGCACAGGTGCCGCTGGGCTACACCGCCACCAGCACGTACGACGTGTGGGCCGACGCTGATCTCGGCGCTCCGCTCGACACCAAGATCAACCGCTCCGTGGTCGCCAACGTGTTGCTCGGCAACAACGCGCTCCCGCTGCTCCCGGTCCTGGCGGTCGATGTCACCGAGAACCAGGCGTCGGTCGCGGACGCGGCAGCCAAGGCGGACGATGCTGCGCTCAAGCTCGACTGGATCCAGCTGTGGGGTCCGCTCATCCTGCTGGTCCTCGGTCTCGCCCTGATCGTCGTCGGACTGCTGATCGGCCGGCGGAAGCCGGAGCCGCCGGTGGCCGCACCGACCGGACGGGTCGATGCGGGGTCACCAGCAGCCACGTGACGGCGGCTTACTCCTCGAGCCAGACGCTGGTGTCGGGCGGCAGCCCGGCACCGGTCAGCGGCTCACTGCTGAGCAGAACCTTGCTGTGGGGCGGGAGCGGAATCGTGGTTTCGCCGAGGTTCACCACACACCGGAAGCCGGGGTCGCGGGTGAACGAGAGGACGCCGCCGGGGGCGTCCTCGTCCCAGACCAGCTGGCCCTCGCCGAGCGCCGGGTGTTCACGCCGGATCCGGAGCGCGTCCTTGTAGAGGCTGAGGTGGCTGCCGGGGTCGCCGGTCTGTGCTTCGGCGGTCAGGCCCGCCCAGTCGGCGGGTTGCGGGAGCCACGGCTGCCCGGACCCCGGGCCGAAGCCGTACGGCGGCTCGGAACCTGACCACGGGATCGGGACCCGGCAGCCGTCGCGGCCGCGGACTGTGTGCCCGGAGCGCTCCCAGGTCGGGTCGTCCAGCACGTCCTCGGGCAGGTCCTCGACCTCGGGCAGTCCGAGCTCGTCACCTTGGTAGATGTACGCGCCGCCGGGCAGCGCCAGCTCCAGCAGCGCGGCGGCCCGGGCCCGGCGCAGCCCGAGCGCGAGGTCGGTCGGTACGACGCCCGCACCCGCGAGCGCGTCCTTGTGGTCACGCCCGTACCGAGTGCGGTGCCGGATCGTGTCGTGGTTGCTCAGCACCCAGGTCGCGGGCGCACCGACCGCCCACAGGTTGTCGGTCGTGTGGTCGACGACCTCGCGCAGCTCCGCCGCGTCCCAGGCGGCGCGCAGGGCGTCGAAGTTGAACGCCGAGTGCAGCTCGTGCGGCCGCACGTACTGCGCCAGCCGCTCGGCCGGCGACAGCCACGCCTCCGCCACGAACACCCGGGGGCCCTGCGGCGTATCGGCGTACTCGTCCGCGATCGCGCGCCAGCGCTGATGGATCGTGTGGACGCCCGGCTGGTCGTAGAACGGGTGGCCGACGTACTTCTCGTGGGTCGGTTCACCGTTGTGCAGCAGCTCCACGTCCGGCATCGCGGGATCCTTGGCCATCGAGTCGGCGACGTCGATCCGGAAGCCGTCGACACCGCGGTCGAACCAGAACCGCAGGATCGCGTCGAACTCCTCGATCACCTTCGGGTGGTCCCAGTTCCAGTCCGGCTGGGAGATGTCGAACAGGTGCAAATACCACTGGCCGTCGTCGATCTGCTGCCAGGCGCCGCCGCCGAACGCGGCCGGCCAGTTGGTCGGCGGCAGTGTTGGATTCCTTCCCCGCCCCTCCACCCCGGTCTGGCCGCCCTCCTTGCCGTCGCGGAACCAGAACAGGTCGCGCTCCGGGGAGCCCTTGCCGGCCGCCAGCGCGGCCTTGAACCACGGGTGCTCCCAGGAGCAGTGGTTCGGCACCAGGTCGATCAGGATCCGCAGGCCGAGCGCGTGCGCCTCGGCGATCAGCGCGTCGGCGTCCGCGAGGGTGCCGAAGTCCGGGTTGATGTCGCGGTAGTCGGCGACGTCGTACCCGCCGTCGAGCAGCGGGGACGGGTACCACGGGCTGATCCAGATCGCGTCGACGCCGAGATCGGCGAGGTACGGCAGCCGGGCCCGGATGCCGTTCACGTCGCCGGTCCCGTCACCGTCCGCATCGGAGAACGAGCGCGGGTACACCTGGTAGACGACGGCGCTGCGCCACCAGTCGTCAGCTGGTCTGCTCTCAGGATCGGTCATGCCAACCAGCCTCGCACGACCGGCGGGAGGGCTGTGACAGTCGTCTCAGCCAGTACCCCGGCTGTCGCTGCCGGCCCGAAGGTGGCTAATGTCAGGAATCCGTACCGGCGAGAGAGGGACCACACTCGTGGATCTGATGGAATTCCAGGCGAAGACGGTCTTCGCCAAGCACGGGGTGCGGACGACCGTGGGTGCGGTCGTCACGACTCCGGAGGAAGCGCGCGCGGCGGCCGAGAAGATCGGCGGCCGGGTGGTCGTGAAGGCCCAGGTCAAGACCGGTGGGCGCGGCAAGGCCGGCGGCGTCAAGCTGGCCTCGAGCCCGGACGAGGCCGAGGAGAAGGCCCGCGAGGTCCTCGGGCTGGACATCAAGGGTCACGTCGTCAAGATCCTGAACATCGTCCCGGCCGCGGCGATCGGCGAGGAGTACTACTTCTCGTTCCTGATCGACCGGGCGAACCGGAACTACCTCTGCATCGCCTCCGCCGCCGGCGGCATGGAGATCGAGGAGGTCGCGCACACCAACCCGGACGCGGTCGCGCAGATCTCGATCGACCCGGCGACCGGCGTGGACGAGGCGAAGGCGCGCGAGATCGCGGTCGCCGCGAAGTACCCGGCCGACGTGATCGACGCCGTCGTCCCGGAGATCGTCAAGCTGTACGAGGTGTTCATCGCCGAGGACGCGTCGCTGGTCGAGGTGAACCCGCTGGTCAAGCTCGAGGACGGCAACGTCGAGGCGCTGGACGGCAAGGTCACGCTGGACGAGAACGCTGACTTCCGGCACCCCGAGCACGCCGAGTTCGAGGATGTCTCGGCGGCCGACCCGCTGGAGGCGGCGGCCAAGGCCAAGGGCCTCAACTACGTGAAGCTCGACGGGTCCGTCGGCATCATCGGCAACGGCGCGGGTCTGGTCATGTCGACTCTGGACGTCGTCGCGTACGCCGGTGAGGAGTTCGGTGGCCAGAAGCCGGCCAACTTCCTCGACATCGGCGGCGGCGCTTCGGCCGAGGTGATGGCGAACGGGCTGGAGATCATCATCTCCGACCCGCAGGTGGAGAGCGTGTTCGTGAACGTCTTCGGCGGCATCACCGCCTGTGACGCGGTCGCGAACGGCATCGTCCAGGCTTTCGAGCTGCTCGCGAGCCGCGGTGAGCACGTCACCAAGCCGCTGGTCGTGCGGCTGGACGGCAACAACGCCGAGGAGGGCCGCCGGATCCTCGACGAGGCGGGTCTCGCCGGTCTGGAGCGGGTCGACACGATGGACGGCGCCGCCAAGCGCGCCGCCGAGCTGGCTGCGAAGTAAGGGATCGCCGAACAATGTCTATCTTCCTGACCAAGGACAGCAAGGTCATCGTCCAGGGCATGACCGGCTCCGAGGGCACCAAGCACACCACCCGGATGCTCGCCTCGGGCACCAACATCGTCGGCGGCGTGAACCCGCGAAAGGCGGGCCAGAGCCAGGACTTCGACGGGAAGGCGGTGCCGGTGTTCGGCACCGTCGCGGACGCGGTCAAGGAGACCGGCGCGAACGTGTCGGTCATCTTCGTCCCGCCGAAGTTCACCAAGGACGCCGTACTGGAGGCCGTCGAGGCCGAGGTGCCGCTGGTCGTGGTGATCACCGAGGGCGTGCCGGTGCACGACACCGCCGCGTTCTTCGCCGCCGCGCAGGCGACCGGCAAGACCCGGATCATCGGCCCGAACTGCCCCGGCATCATCACCCCGGGCGAGTCGAACGCCGGCATCATCCCGGCCAGCATCGCCGGCCAGGGCCGGATCGGTCTGGTCAGCAAGTCCGGCACGCTGACGTACCAGATGATGTACGAGCTGCAGGACTTCGGGTTCTCGACCGCGATCGGCATCGGCGGCGACCCGATCATCGGGACCACGCACATCGATGCGCTGCAGGCGTTCCAGGACGACCCGGACACCGACGCGATCGTGATGATCGGTGAGATCGGTGGCGACGCCGAGGAGCGGGCGGCCGCGTTCATCAAGGAGAACGTGACCAAGCCGGTCGTCGGGTACGTCGCCGGCTTCACCGCGCCCGAGGGCAAGACGATGGGCCACGCGGGCGCGATCGTGTCCGGCTCGTCCGGCACCGCGGCCGCGAAGCAGGAGGCCCTCGAGGCCGTCGGCGTGAAGGTCGGCAAGACGCCGTCCGAGACCGCCAACCTGATGCGCGAGATCATGCAGGAACTGAGCAAGTAGATCCCAGGCTGCCGGAGCGGGACCTGCCCAGCCGGGCGGGTCCCGTTCCTACTTGTAGGCGGCGGCGCGGTCGACCGCGCGGATCAGCGTCTCGTTGAACGTCGCGTCGGTGAGGTCCAGGTTCTTCAGCACCGGGAACAGCAGGTAGACCGCCCGGTTCCCGGATCCGGCGATCCCGATCCGGTAGACGAACTTCTTCCCATCGCCGGTGTCGTACGTCGCCTTCCAGCTCTTGCCGCTGACGGTGCTGGTCTTGACCGTGCCGGTCGACTCGACCTTGGCGTTCGAGACGTTCTTCTCGCAGGCGTCGACGTTCTTCTTGACCTGGCTGACGAAGGTCGAGGCGGCGGCCGTGGTGGCGAACTTGGCCACCGTGTCGTCCATGCCGAACTCGGTCGGCACCTGCGCCTCCGGCGTCACATAGGTGACCGTGCCGTACTTCACCGGCTTGGTCTTCTTGAAGTCGATCTTCTCGCAGCCGGTGCCGGTGCCGGTGCTCGCGGTGGCGCTCACCCACGGCTTGTCGATCTCGTCCAGCAACGGAAGGTCGACCGACGCCATGAAGCCGGGGGTGTCGACGTTCGGCAGCAGGGCCGGTTTCGCCAGCGGTGCGCCGGTGCCGCAGCCGCCGGTCTGCGCGCAGATCTTCTTCGCCGCCGCGTTCGCGGTCGCCAGCACCGCGTCCGGCCGCGGCGGGGTGGCGGCGGTCGTGTCGTGCTCGACGACCATGGTCGCCTGCCCGGCCAGCGTGACCGCGACGGTCCGGTACTTCGTCTTCGATCCGGGCAGTTGGGCGAAGACCGCGATCACGCCCTGCTCGCCGACGCCGGACGTCACGTAGCCCGCCGACAACCGGGTCTGCGGTGTCGTGCATTGGCTGAGCCAGTGCACGACCGTCGAGTACGTCTTGGCCGCGGTGGCCTTGTCGTTCGACACGTCGACGTACTGGACCGCGGTGTCCTTGGTGGCCGAGTTCTGCAGGGTGCGGACCCAGGTGCGCAGGCCGGACGGGTCCGCGAAGCGCTGCAACTGGCACGCGAACGCGCTGTCGGGCGCCGAGTCTCCGTCCGCGGTCTTGGTGACCGCCCAGGTGCCGGTCGCGCCGAGCGTCTTTGCGCCCACGGCGTCCAGCAGCGCCTTGTCGTCGGTCAGGACGTCGGAATTGGTCGGCTTGTCGTCCGACGGGCCGCTGCCGGCCTTCGGACCTGCCTTGTCGTCGCCGCCGAACGCGTTCAGCGCGGCGACACCGCCGCCGCCGACCAGCACCACGACCGCGACACCGGCGGCGATCGTCTGGTTCCGCTTGCGCGTCTGCTGGCGACGCGCTTCCCGGGCAGCGGCGCGACCGCCGCCGCGTGGTGCACGGTGGGAACCGGCCAAAGCTCGACCTCCTGACTGATTCCACCCGACAGTACCCGGTGAACCCCGGCGGGCCCCACTCCGCTACCACCAGGCGAACTCTCGTGGACCGAGCGTGAGCAAGCGGCCTGAAGTCTCCCACATCCGGCGTGTCAGGACGAGTGGTGTCCGCGGACGGGGAGACCATGGGAGTCAGATGACCGACATGCTGAGCCGCCCGGGCGCGCGGGACGGCGATACGAGCGCTGCGCAGACGTCGGAGATCGCCGCCCGGACCAAACCCTTGGTCGTGTCGGCCGTGATCTCCGCCGGGGCCTGCCTGCTGACCGGTCTGCTGACCTGCGCCGCGGTCGCCGTGATCGGCTGGCTGGGGGCGACGTTCGGCGGCGCGTCCGGCGCGGTCCGGGCCGGTGCGTCGGCCTGGCTGATCGCACACAAGGCCGGGGTGACGATCGGCACCGGCCGGATCAGCATCGCGCCGCTCGGCCTCACCCTGTTCTTCGCCTGGTGCCTGTATCGCGGCGGCAAGTCGGCGGCCCGCTCCAGTGCGGTCGACCGCACCAAGGACCTGATCGCGCTGGGCGGCGCGTTCGCGCTCGTGTACGGGCTGGGCGCGCTGGTGATCGCGTTGCTCACGGCGGAGGGCTCGCTGAAGGTGTCGCCCTGGTCCGCCTTCCTGGGCGCGTTCACGCTCGCGCTGGTGGCCGGGCTGGCGGGGATTGTGGTCGAGTCCGGAGCCGGCGAGGACATCGCGGACGCCACACCGGCCGGCCTGCGGGACGTGGTACCGGCCGCGACGGCCGCCGTACTGACCGTGATCGCGCTGGCGTCGTTGCTGTACGGCGTCCTGCTCGCGATCCACTTCTCCCGGATCACCGGGATGCTCGAACTCCTCGACGCCGGCGTGATCGGCTCGGTCGTGCTGTTCGCGATCTGCCTGATGCTGGTGCCGAACATGGTGCTGTACGTCGTCGCGTTCCTCGCCGGGCCCGGCTTCCGGTTGGGCACCGGTACGACGATTGCCCCGACCGGCGTGGACGTGGGGAACCTGCCCGCGCTCCCGTTGCTGGCCGCGGTCCCTGCCGACGGCGCGCCCCCGTCGTACCTGCTGGCGCTGACGGCCGTGGTGCCGCTGGTGGCCGGTGTGATGGCTGGGCTGGTCGTCGTACGGCGTGGGCTTGTGGAGCGGGATGCGTACGCGCTGGGCTGGGACGCGTTCGCGTTGCGCGGCGCGATGGCGGCGCTGGTCGCGGGGGTCGTCCTGTTCGTGCTGCTCGCGCTGTCGGGCGGGTCGGCGGGGCCTGGGCGGATGTCCGCGGTCGGGGTGCCGGCGGCGCTGCCGGCGGCCGGTGTGCTGGCCGCGGGGATGGCGATCGGGGCCGCGATCACGGCCGCGGTGGTCGCGTCCCGCCGTCCGCCCGGCCGACCGGATGACGAGGAGACCGACGCCGGGCGATAGGCTTCCGGCCGTGACTTCTGCTGTGGACCCCGGTCCGGCTGATCCTGCGCGAGCGCGCCTCGTCGTGCTCGTGTCGGGGTCGGGGTCGAACCTGCAGGCCTTGCTGGACGCCTCCGCCGACCCGGCGTACGGCGCTCAGGTCGTCGCCGTGGGCGCCGACCGGGACGGGATCGCCGGCCTGGACCGCGCCGCGGCCGCCGGGGTGCCGACCTTCGTCCACAAGGTGAAGTCTTTCGCCGAGCGGGCGGACTGGGATCGCGCGCTGACTGAGTCGGTCGCAGCGTACAAGCCTGACCTCGTGGTCTCGGCCGGGTTCCTGAAGCTGGTCGGCGACGACTTCCTCGCGGCGTTCGGCGACCGGTACATCAACACCCACAACGCGCTGCTGCCGGCGTTCCCCGGGATCCACGGTCCCCGGGACGCGCTGGAGTACGGCGTGAAGGTCGCCGGGGCGACGCTGTTCTTCGTGGACGGCGGCGTCGACACCGGGCCGATCATCGCGCAGGTCGTGGTCCCCGTGGCCGACGACGACACCGAAGAATCCCTGACCGAGCGGATCAAGGAGGTCGAACGCCGCCAGCTGGTGGAGTGGGTCGGCCGGCTGGTCCGCGAGGGCTGGACCATCACCGGACGAAAGGTTCGACTGAAGTGAGCACCGACCGCAGGCCGATCCGCCGGGCGCTGATCAGCGTCTATGACAAAACCGGCCTGGAGGAGCTCGCTGGGGCGCTGCACGCCGCCGGTGTGCAGCTGGTGTCGACCGGTTCCACGGCGGCCCGGATCGCGGCCGCCGGCGTACCGGTAACCAAGGTCGAGGAGCTGACCGGCTTCCCCGAGTGCCTGGACGGGCGGGTCAAGACGCTGCACCCGCTCGTGCACGCGGGGCTGCTCGCCGATCTTCGCAAGCCCGATCACGTCGAGCAGCTGCGCGAGATGCGGGTCGAGCCGTTCGACCTGCTGGTGAGCAACCTGTACCCGTTCAGCGAGACGGTCGCGTCCGGCGCCTCGGTCGACGAGTGCATCGAGCAGATCGACATCGGCGGTCCGTCGATGGTCCGCGGTGCGGCGAAGAACCACGCGAACGTGGCTGTCGTGACGTCCGCTTCGCAGTACTCGTCGTTGCTCGCCGCCTTGAGTGAGGGCGGTTTCTCACTCGAGGAGCGGCAGCGGCTGGCGGCGGCGGCGTTCGTGCACACCGCGGAGTACGACATCGCGGTCGCGTCCTGGATGGGCAACGTGCTCACCGACTCCAGCGAGGGCTCCGGCTTCCCGGCCTGGGTCGGCGCCTCGTGGGACAAGTCCGCCGTACTGCGGTACGGCGAGAACCCGCACCAGCCGGCCGCGCTGTACCTGAACGGGCGGGGCGGGCTGGCCGCGGCGGAGCAGCTGCACGGCAAGGAGATGTCGTACAACAACTACGTCGACGCCGACGCGGCCCGTCGGACCGCCTACGACTTCAGCGAGCCGGCCGTCGCGATCATCAAGCACGCGAACCCGTGCGGCATCGCCGTCGGCAAGGACATCGCCGAGGCCCACCGGCGCGCGCACGAGTGCGACCCGGTGTCGGCGTACGGCGGCGTGATCGCGACGAACCGCCCGGTCACGGTGGACCTGGCCAAGCAGGTCGCGGAGATCTTCACCGAGGTGCTCGTGGCGCCCGCCTTCGAGGACGGCGCCGCCGAGATCCTGCAGGCGAAGAAGAACATCCGGCTGCTCGTCGCGCCGGAGGTCGCCGCCGACGAGACGGTCGAGATGCGCGCGATCAGCGGCGGCCTGCTGCTGCAGCACCGCGACCGCTTCCAGGCCCCCGGTGACGACCCGTCGTCCTGGACGCTCGCCGCCGGCGACCCGGCCCCGGCCGAGGTGCTCGCCGATCTCGCCTTCGCCTGGAAGGCCTGCCGCGCCGTCAAGTCCAACGCGATCCTGCTCGCCGCCGACGGCGCCTCGGTCGGCGTCGGCATGGGCCAGGTCAACCGCGTCGACTCCTGCCGCCTCGCCGTCTCCCGCGCCGGCGACCGCGCAACCGGCTCCGTCGCCGCCTCCGACGCCTTCTTCCCCTTCCCCGACGGCCTCGAGGTCCTCATCGAAGGCGGCGTCAAGGCCGTCGTCCAGCCCGGCGGCTCCATCCGCGACGAAGCCGCCATCGAAACCGCCACCAAGGCCGGCATCACCATGTACTTCACCGGCACCCGCCACTTCTTCCACTGACGCCCGATCCCCGGCCCCGCCGCGCAGTAGGTTGTGCGCATGCGGAGGCTGGGGGCTTTGGCGGTTGCAGTGCTGCTGCTCGGGGGTTGCGGGAGTGAGGCGGCACCGGAAAGTGAGCGGACGCCGTCCGTGTCGTTGGGGTTCAAGGCGATCGAGCCGACCCCGGCACCAGGAGAGCTGACGACGCCGGGCGCCACGACACCGGTGCCCTATCCGACCAAGCGGTTGCCGTCACGTCCCGAGTTGCCGAAGGCGGCGTACCAGCGGATCACCGTGACGCGTCTCCAGGCGCCGAACAGTGCCCTGCGCGCGCCTCGTCCGGGGTATGCGCAGGTGATCTTCGCGTGCTCGTACGAGGAGTGGAGCTGGCAGTACGAGTACGACGTGCTGACGAACTACAACCCGCCGGGCCGGCACTGGGCCGGCGACGACGATGGCGATCAGCTGAACCCGCCGGCGAACAGTGACGTCGGCCGCGCGCTCGGTTCGTCGGCGGATCCGTTGTCGGACGACTGGATGGCGAGGTCGTACACCGAGGACTCGTGGCCCGAGCGGGAGCTCGTCACGGCGTACGAGGTCAAGCGGGCCAACCTCACCCGGGCGAAGGTCGTTGCCGCGCGCAATGCGTACGCCAAGGGGTGCTCGGTGAAGTACATCCCGCCGCTCCTCGACGCTGTGCGGGTCAGTGTCTATGCGCCCTGGGCGTGGACGATCTGAAGCTGCGGCGGTAGGGGACCTGACGGCCGTCCGGCATCAGTTCGGGATGATCAGGCCCAGGACGGCGATGGCGGTGGCGGTCAGGATCAGGAAGCTGGTGTCGAACATGCGGCTGCGGATCTGCAGGAGGCCGGCCGCGGTGTCGGAGAGGGTGGCTCGGAGGACGGCGGCCAGGCCGACGGCGCCGGCGAAGACGAGTACCCCGTTGCGCCAGTCGTAGAACCAGAGCACGACCAGGCCGGTGAGGGCGACCAGGAGCGTCAACGCCAGCGGCCACTGGCTGCGGCGTTGGGCCTCGCCCGCCATCAGCACGCCGTACCCGTCTCGGCGCTCCGCCGTACGCCGGCGGTCACTGCGCCAGGCTCGCTTCGGCGGCCTCGACGACGTTGGTGAGGAGCATCGCCCGCGTCATCGGGCCGATACCGCCGGGCATCGGCGCGATCCACGCGGCCTGCTCACGGGCGGCGGCCTCGATGTCGCCGACGATCTTGCCCTCGGCGTTGCGGCTGGTGCCGACGTCGAGGAGGACGGCGCCGGGCTTCACCATGTCCGCCGTGATCAACCCGGCCGAACCGGCGGCGGCGATCACGATGTCGCCGGTCCGGACGACGGCGGCGAGGTCCTTCGTGCCGGTGTGGCATTGGGTCACGGTCGCGTTCTCGCTGCGCCGGGTGAACAGCAGCCCCATCGGCCGGCCCGCGGTCACGCCACGCCCGACGACGACCACGTGCGCGCCGGCGATCGGTACGTCGTACCGCCGGAGGATCTCCACACAGCCCTTCGGCGTGCAGGGCAGCGGGCCGTCCTGGCCGAGGACGAGCTTGCCCAGGCTGACCGGGTGCAGGCCGTCGGCGTCCTTGGCGGGGTCGATCAGCCCGAGGATCGTGTTCGTGTCGACGTGCTTGGGGAGCGGGAGCTGGACGATGAAGCCGGTGCAGTCCGGGTTCTCGTTGAGCTCCTGGACCTTGGCGGCGATCTCGTCCTGGGTCGCGGTCGCCGGCAGCTCGACCTGGATCGAGGAAATCCCGACCGCCGCGCAGTCGCGGTGCTTGCCCGCCACATACGCCCGGCTGCCAGGGTCGTCGCCGACCAGGATCGTGCCGAGCCCGGGCACCACGCCCTGCTCGGCAAGCTTCGCGACCCGGACCTTCAACTCGTCCTTGATCGCCGCCGCCGTGGCCTTACCGTCCAGAATCTGCGCCGTCACGACTCCAGAGTCTGCCACGCGCGCGGGCCCGGGTCGCATCCGGCTCGGCCCCACTCGGGTGAGCGGACGTGCGCCACTCACCAAGCGCGCCGCGGACGCGGGCGCGCAGCGTGAAGTTGGTCGGACGAAGGGGCTTTCGGGAGGTTGGTGAGTGATGGAGGTCCGCATCCAGCGCCGCGTGCCGGCCAGTTCCGCGGCGGCCCGGGAATGCGGGCGCTCTTGCTCCGGTTCGAGGGGATAGTTTATTCTTGAACTACCGACCAGCGAGGAGCACACCATGCCCGCCGTGACCGTCAGCGACATCACCGTCCTGCCCCGCATCAGCGAGCAGGACCCGGCCGTGGTGCGGGAGCGTGCCGTGAAGTCGGTGACGTCCGCGCCGAGCGGCTACGAAGGCGAGGGCTTCCCGGTGCGGCGCGCGTTCGCGGGCGTCGACCTGCGCGACCTGGACCCGTTCATCCACATGGACCAGATGGGCGAGGTCGAGTACGCGCCGGGTGAGCCGAAGGGCACCCCGTGGCACCCGCACCGCGGCTTCGAGACCGTCACGTACATGCTCGACGGCATCATGGAGCACCAGGACTCCACCGGCGGTGGCGGCGTGATCTCCAACGGCGACACGCAGTGGATGACCGCGGGCAGCGGCCTGCTGCACATCGAGACGCCGCCGGAACACCTCGTGGTGAGCGGTGGCCTGTTCCACGGCATCCAGCTCTGGGTGAACCTGCCCAAGGCGCTCAAGTGGGCCCCGCCGCGCTACCAGGACATCCGCGGCGGCGACTCCGCTCTGCTCTCCACGCCCGACGGCGGCTCGCTGATCCGCGTGATCGCCGGCACGGTCGACGGCCACAACGGACCGGGGTCGACCCACACCCCGATCACGCTCGTCCACGCCACGGTCAGCCCCGGCGCGGAAATGGTGCTGCCGTGGCAGCCGGACTACAACGCTCTCGTCTACGTCCTGGCCGGCCAGGGCACGGTCGGTGCCGACCGCCGCCCGATCCGCAAGGGCCAGCTGGCCGTCTTCGGTCCCGGCGACACCATCCGTACGGCGGCGAGCACGTCGCAGTCGCAGGCGGAGCCGAACCTCGACGTCCTGGTGATCGGCGGCCGCCCGATCCGTGAGCCGATCGCGATGGCCGGGCCGTTCGTGATGAACACCCGCGCCGAGGTCATCCAGGCCTTCGAGGACTTCCAGGCCGGCAAGCTCGGCACCATCCCCGCGGTCCACGGCGCCCCGACCGAGCTGCGCAGCACCGAGGACTAACCCTCGGGGTAGAACAAGAACAGCGTGCAGCCCTTCGCGGACTGCGGAACGTGCGACGATCCGGCCGGGGCGTGGATGAACGAACCGGCCGGGTAGTCACGGGCGCCGTCGTTGAAGACGCCGTCGACGACGAACACTTCCTCGGGTCCGGGATCGTGGACGTCGATGCCTTCCCAGCGGGAGCCCGGATCCATCTGCAGGACGAACGCCTTCGCGACCGTGCCGGCCCAGAGCGGGCGCAGCCTGATGCCCGGAAAGAGTTCGCGGACCGGCGCTTCGTCGACGCACGCCCATTCGTAGTTCTCCATGCATCTGATCCAACAGGTATCCACAGCTTTGTCCCCAGTGTCTGGATAGTCCCTGTGCGGTACTTTTCTGCCATGCACCGGGTTGTCGCACTGGTGACCGCGCCGCAGGCGAGTTTCGAGCTCGGCTGCGCCGCCGCGGTCTTCCGGGACGCGCCGTACCGGTTCGGCGTCTGTACCGAGCAGCCGGGAAGCGTCCGCACCACCGAGGGTTTCGACTTGGTCGTCACCTCCGGGCTGCGCGCTCTCGACCGGGCCGACACGATCGTGGTGCCGGGGTGGTTACCGATCAACCGTGAGCCGACCGCGGCCGTCGTCCGCGCGCTCACCCGGGCCCATCGACGCGGCGCTCGGCTCGTCAGCATCTGTTCGGGCGCATATCTGCTTGCGGCGACCGGGCTGCTCGACGGGCGCCGGCTGGCCACGCATTGGCGGTACGCCGAGGAGCTGCAGCGCCGATTCCCCGCAGTGCAGGTCGATGCGGAGGTGTTGTACATCGACCACGGCGATGTGGCGACGAGCGGCGGGTCGGGGACCGGGATCGATCTGTGCCTGCACCTGGTGCGGAGCGATCAGGGCGCGGGGTACGCGGCGCGGGTTGCAGGGCGGATGGTGATGCCGCCGCATCGCGAAGGTGGTCAGGCGCAGTACCGCTCCGAGAGCCCAGGAAACGCGGGAGGCTCAACTGACGGAGTGGGTGCTCTGCTGGCGTGGGCGGTGGAGCGGTTGGGGGAGCCGGTCACGGTCGACGACCTCGCGCGCCGCGGGAACGTGTCGGCGCGGACGTTGGCGCGCCGGTTCGAGCAGCAGGTGGGCATGGCTCCGGGGCAGTGGTTGCTGGCGCAGCGGATCGCCAGAACACGTGTTCTGCTGGAGGAAACGGACCTTGCCGTCGAGGCCATCGCCGTGCGGGTCGGCCTCTCGTCGGCGACCAATCTGCGCCGCAGGTTCCGCGCCGCGCTGCACACCACCCCGAGCGCGTACCGGCGGGCCTATCGGGGCAGGTAGTCGCCGGTGTCGTCGAGCGTGATGTAGTGCTCGATGCGCGGGTCGGCCGGGTCCCCGCCGTACAGCTCGACGAAGCGCCGGGCCGCGGGCAGGCCGCCGTACTGCGGATTGAGGCCGCCGCGGAGGCTCTTGAACATCAGCGCGAGGTCCAGGTAGCGGTCGCCGACGCCGAGCCGGCTGAGGTCGAGGAGGCCGGCGAAGCGGAGCGTCGCCGGGTCGATGAAGACGTTCGGCGCCGCGTAGTCCCCGTGCGTGACCGCGGAGCCCGCACCGGGGAAGGGTGACGGGAACGGGCAGCCCGTCAGCTCGTCGAGGGCGCGAAGGCCCTCGGCCAGCGCGGCCAGGACCGCGGGACGGTCTGCCGCAGGCCAGTCCTGCGAGGCGTCCCGGCCGGCGAGCTCCGTGGTCAGGAGCCAGTTGTTGCCTCGGTCAACGACGCGCGGGCAAGGGAATCCCGTCGAGGCCAGCCAGGACAGCCGGTCCGCCTCGAGGTCCAGACCGGCTCCGGCCTTGTAGTACAGGCGTTCCCGGCCGCGGCTGAGCTTGACCACGGTCGCGCCGGAACAACCGACGTGGACCGGTTCGGCCTGATGAGCACCGAACCGGTCCTGGATAGTCTGGAGATCCACTCAGCGAAGGTTACGGTGCAACGCCGAGATCAGCTCCCCGTTTTGGGTGTCGCCGTCGAGCGACCAGATCATCGCCCCGCCCAGGTCGCGGTGCGAGATGTACTGCGCCTTGCGCCGCATCTCGACCGGGTCGTCCCAGGTCCAGAACGTCGTACCGTCGAACAGCCAGGCGAACCCGGCGCGGTTGTCGCGGTAGACGGTGTAGTTCGCCAGCTGTGCCTTGAGGTAGCGGTAGTCCTCGGTGCCGGCGTCGAACGTCGACGGCGCCGGACCGGTCGACGGCTGGAAGAGACCGTGGTTCTGGTTCGTCACGCCGGTCCAGCCGTGCGAGTAGAACGGCACACCCATCACCAGCTTGCTGCGCGGCGCGCCGCGGGACAGGTACGCGTCGATCGTCACCTGCGAGCTGAACTCCGGCGTCGTCGGATCCCCCGCGGGGCCGTCGATCGCGGACTGCTGGTTGGTGAGCGTCTCCCACGGTCCGTGGTAGTCGTAGCCCTGCGTCGTACCGAACGTCAGGTCCTTGAACAGCTTGCGGACCTCGAAGCCGCGGTCGATCATCGCCGGGTTCGCGGGCAGGAACGCGGTCAGGTCGTGCCGGCCGGGCAGCCGGTCGAGCTGCTTGCGGTACTCGTGCACCAGCGCGGTGAAGTTCTGCTTGTCCTCCGGCCGGATCACGTTGCCCGGGTTGCCTTCGCTGGCCGGCCACTCCCAGTCCAGGTCGATGCCGTCGAAGATCCCCTTCGCGGCGCCGGCCGGCAGACCGGGCAGGTTGCCTTTCAGCCAGAGGTCCAGGCACGACGTCACGTGCGCGGCCCGCGAGGCCGGCGTGAGCGCCGCGTCGGAGAAGTGCGCCGAGCCGGTCCAGCCGCCGAGCGAGATGCTGATCCGGAGCTTCGGGTACTTCTGCTTGAGCTGCTTCAGCTGGTTGAGATTGCCGTTGAGCACCTGACCGGGCTCGTCGGCCTTGCCGTTCACACTCTGCTCGGCGGTGAACGGCCGCTGGTAGTCGGCCCACGGGTCGCTGCTGTAGCAGTTCCCCTGGGCGTCGACGAAGCCGAACGCGTAGTTGATCTGGGTCAGCCGGGCCGCGGACCCGTTCTTGACCAGATCGCTGACCAGGAAGTTCCGGGCGTAGCCACTCCAGTTGGTGTAGTAGCCCACCACTCGTTTGTCGCTGCCGTGTGCTTCGGCAGGTACGGCGACAGTCGTTGGAACGACCATCGCGGCCGCCACCAGCAGCACCACACTCCGACGCCTCATAACACCCCCATCGGACGGTTCCTGCGGCACACAGTAGGACCCCACCCCGACTTAGGCAATGACTCTGCAAAAACTAGAATGCCGGTATGACGAGTGTGGCCGGCGATCTGGCGCCGAGTGGGGTCCTGCGAGCGTCGATCAACCTCGGCAATCCGGTGCTGGCGCAGGGGACGGCGGCGGCGCCTGGCGGCGTGACGGTCGACATCGCGCGCGAGTTGGCGCAGCGGCTCGAGTTGCCGTTGGAGCTGGTCTGTTTCGACGCGGCCCGGAAGTCGTTCGAGGCGATGACGACCGGCCGGGCGGATCTCTGCTTCCTCGCGATCGACCCGGCGCGCGCGACCGAGGTCGCGTTCACCGCGCCGTACGTGGTGATCGAGGGCGTCTACGCCGTACCGCGGGAGTCCGCGCTGACGACGGTCGCCGAGGTCGACGCGCCGGGTGTGCGGATCGGCGTGAAGCAGGGATCGGCGTACGACCTCTACCTGACCAGGACGTTGCGCGAGGCCACGGTCGTCCGCGGCGCGGAGGGCGTCGACGTCTTCCGGGCCGAGGGGCTGGAGGCGGCGGCCGGTATCCGTCAGCCGATCACCCGGTACGTCGCCGAGCACCCGGAGCTCCGCCTGATCGACGAGCGGTTCATGCAGATCCAGCAGGCCGTCGGCACCGCGAAGTCGAAGCGCCCGGAGACGGTTGCCTACCTCCACGACCTGATCGAGGACCTGAAGTCTTCGGGGTTCGTCGCCCGGTCCCTGGCGGCCTCCGGCCAGGCCGACGCCACCGTGGCTCCCGCGACCTGATTCGCCGCCCAGCGGGTGCCGGCGATCCGGAAGCTCACCGTCCAGGTGTCCGGTGACGACGGCAAGACCTGGCACGACGCCGCGGAAGGTAACGGACGTGACCGTTATCAGTTCCTACCGATCGGGCTGATGCAACCCTGAAGGTCGGTTGCGGCGTCTAGCTGGTGCGCCGACAACTGACTTTTTTTGGGGTGAGGCTGTGAGTTCGAGAAACATGCGCAGAGGAACGCCCGCGATCGCCGTCCTGGCGGTCGCGGGCTTTGCCGCCGGGGCCCTGACGCCGGCTCAGGCGGCGCCGACAGCACCCGTCGTTCCACCGGCCGGTGGCGGCAAGGACGTCAGCGTCACGCTGATCACCGGCGACCGGGTGCTGCTGCCCGGTGGCGACGTCGCCAAGCTGACCGTCGAGCCCGGCAAGGGCCGGGAGAACGTCGGCTTCGTCAAGCAACGGTTCCGGGACCACGCCTACGTGATCCCGGCCGACGTCAGCAAGGACGTCGGAAGCGGCCGGATCGACCGCCGGCTGTTCGATGTCGCCGGCTTGGTGAAGGACGGGTACGACGACGCGTCGACCAGCACGATCCCGGTGCTCACGACGTACAGCGGAAACGCGAAGCGCGCCGTACCCGCGGGTGCGAAGGTGCTGCGGCAGTTGCCGTCGATCAGCGGCGCGGCGATGAAGGTCAGCAAGAGTGGTGCGAAGAACTTCATCGGCTCGGCCGGGTTCAGCAAACTCTGGCTGGACGGGAAGCGGAAGGTGCTGCTGGACCAGTCGGTGCCGCAGATCGGCGGGCCGGACGCGTGGCAGGCCGGGTACACCGGCAAGGGCGTGCCGGTGGCGGTCCTCGACACGGGCGTGGACGCGACACATCCCGATCTCGCGCCGCAGATCGCCGGCGCCAAGAACTTCACCACCGAGTCCGCCGACGACGTGGTCGGGCACGGAACGCATGTCGCGTCGACGATCGCCGGCACCGGCGCCGCGTCGGACGGACGGTACAAGGGCGTCGCGCCGGACGCGAAGATCTACGACGGCAAGATCTGCGAGGTCTACGGCTGCGAGGAGTCGGCGATCCTGGCCGGCATGGAGTGGGCCGCGACCGACGTCAAGGCGAAGATCGTCAACCTGAGCATCGGCGGTCCGGACACGCCCGAGCTCGACCCGGTCGAGGAGGCCGTGAACCGGCTGACCGCGCAGACCGGCGCGTTGTTTGTCGTTGCCGCTGGCAACAGTGGCCCCGGTGACGGGACGATCGAGTCGCCGGGCAGCGCGGACGCGGCGCTGACGGTCGGCAACGTCACCAAGCAGGACGAGCTGAACCTGACGTCGAGCCGCGGCCCGCGGATCGGCGACAGTGCGCTGAAGCCGGACGTGACCGCGCCGGGCACCGACATCGTCGCGGCGAAGTCGAAGGACTCGTCGATCGGCGAACCGGTCGGCGACAAGTACCTGCGGCTGTCGGGTACGTCGATGGCGACGCCGCACACCGCCGGCGCGGCCGCGATCCTGCTGCAGGAACATCCGTCCTGGACGGCTGCCGAACTGAAGGCCGCGCTGATGGGATCGGCGAAGGTCGCGGCGGATCAGACCGCGTTCCAGCAGGGCGCCGGGCGGATCAACCTGACCACGGCGATCAAGCAGAACGTGGTCGCCGAGCCGGGCAGCGTGTCGTTCGGCCTCGCGGCGTACCCGCACGACGACGACCAGCCGGTCACCCGCGAGGTGACGTTCCGGAACCTAGGCGACGCCCCGGTCACGCTCGCGCTGTCCTCGGTGCTGACCGGTCCGGGCGGCGTGGCGGCCCCGGCCGGTGCGCTCGAGCTCAGTGCCGACTCGGTCACCGTCCCGGCCGGCGGTACGGCGTCCGTACAGGCGACATCGGACACCACGCTCGGCGGCGCGGACGGGCTGTACAGCGGCCGGATCACGGCCACGGGCGGCGGCCAGACCGTCGTCGTACCGGTCGGGGTCAACAAGGAAGGTCCGTCGTACAACCTGACTGTCAAGGTGATCGCGCGCAACGGAAACCCGGAGCCGAACTACCCGGTGACGTTGCTGGGCGTGGACAACGAGCAGAGCAAGCACCTGGCGCCGGACGAGACCGGTTCGGTGACCGTGCGGCTGCCGCAGGGCGAGTACCTGCTCAACACGTTCCAGGAGTTCGAGCGCGGGACCGACGACTGGATCTTCTTCACGCTGGTCGCGCCGAGCGTGCAGCTGACCGCGGACCGGACCGTCGTGCTGGACGCGCGGAAGGCGGAGCCGATCACCACCTCGGTGCCGGATGCCACCGCGAAGCAGGCGAACTCGGGCATCGGGTTCGACCGGACACTCAAGGGCGGGGAGTACATCTACGATGCGGGCGGCTTCAGGTCCGGCGAGATGTTCACCTACAACGCCGGGCCGAAACTGCCGGCGGACCAGCTGATCGGCCATGTGACGTCGCAGTGGGGCATCCCCGGCGAGGACGGGTTCTACACGAACACGCCGTACCTGTACGGGATCGCGAACTACTTCCCCGGCGACTTCCCGACCGGTTTCGACCGGAAGGTGAAGCAGTCCGACCTGGCGACCGTCGACGCGACGGTCAACTCCGCGGACGGCAAGCGGCTGTTCAAGATGCTGTTCCCGACCGGGCCGAACGGCGACAGCGGCTGGGCCCGCGTCATCCGCCTCGATCCCGCGCGGACCATCCGGTACTACGTCGACGAGACGCCGTACGGCTTCGGCGGCGCGACCGAGGAGGACAGCGACGGCTCGGACTTCCCGTTCGGCAAGTGGTCGCTGGAAGGCAAGTCGATGCCGTACAAGGCCGGGCGGTACTACCGGGAGCGCTGGAACGCGGCCGCGTTCGTGCCGTCGGTGTACGCCGCGACGCGGTCGGCGGGACAGCTTGGCATCTCCTTGTACTCGCTCACCGACGCGGACGGGCACACCGGCCAGATCGAGTTGACGGGCAGCACGAAGCTCTACCGGGACGGGGCCGAGATCGGGTCCACGAACCGGTTCGGCTACGTCAGCGTCGCGAACCAGCCGGCCGGTAAGGCGTCGTACAAGCTGGTCACGACCGGCACGCAGCAGCTCTGGCCGTTCTCGACGCGGATGGACCTGGAGGCGACGTTCACGTCGTCCGCGGACCAGCAGAACCTTCCGATCCACACGGTCGGCTTCCGGCCGGACGTGGACGGGAACAACACGATGGCCCGCACCCCGGTCACGACGCTGCCGTTCGAGGTCAGGGGCGGCGCGGTCGCGAAGGTGAAGATCGAGTACTCCGGTGACGCCGGGGCCACCTGGCGCCAGGCGCCGGTCGTGGGCGGGAAGGCGGTCTTCCCGACGCCGGCCGGCAAGACCGTCTCGTTGCGCGCGACGGCGACGGACGCGGCCGGGAACAGTACGACCCAGACCGTGATCGCCGCCTACAGCCTGCGGTGAGAACGGCAGCAGGCCCCCGGTTGCCTCACCGGGGGCCTGCTGTGCTGTTCCGAGGGCGAGGGTCAGCCGATCAGGCCGAGCTCCTTGACCGCGTCGCGCTCCTCGCCGAGCTCGGCGACCGACGCGTCGATCTTGCCGCGGGAGAACTCGTTGATGTCCAGGCCCTGGACGATCTCCCAGTTGCCGTCCTTGGTGGTCACCGGGAACGACGAGATCAGGCCCTCCGGCACGTCGTACGAACCGTCGGAGACGACCGCCATCGACAGCCAGTCGCCGTCGGCCGAACCCTTCAGCCAGTCGCGGGTGTGGTCGATGGTGGCGGCCGCGGCGGAGGCCGCCGAGGACGCACCGCGGGCCTCGATGATCGCGGCGCCGCGCTTCTGCACGGTCGGCAGGAAGTCGTTCTCCACCCAGGCCTGGTCGTTGACGACCTCGGCCGCGTTCTTGCCGGCCACCTCGGCGTGGAAGATGTCCGGGTACTGCGTCGCGGAGTGGTTGCCCCAGATCGTGAGCTTCTTCAGGTCGGTGACGTGCGTGCCGGTCTTCTTCGCCAGCTGCGCCAGCGCCCGGTTGTGGTCCAGCCGGGTCAGCGCGGAGAACCGCTCGGCGGGGATGTCCGGCGCGTTGCTCTTCGCGATCAGCGCGTTGGTGTTCGCCGGGTTGCCGGTGACGGTGATCCGGACGTCGTCCGCGGCGTGCTCGTTCAGCGCCTTGCCCTGGACGGTGAAGATCGCGCCGTTGGCCTCCAGCAGGTCACCGCGCTCCATACCCTTGGTCCGCGGCCGCGCACCCACCAGCAGCGCGACGTTGACACCGTCGAAGACGACGTTCGGGTCGTCGCCGATCTCGATCCCGGCGAGCGTCGGGAAGGCCGAGTCCTCGAGCTCCATGACGACGCCCTCGAGCGCCTTCAGCGCCGGGGTGATCTCCAGCAGCCGCAGCTCCACCGGCGTGTCCGGCCCGAGCAGCGCCCCGCTCGCGATCCGGAACAGCAGGCTGTAACCGATATTCCCCGCGGCCCCGGTAACGGCCACCTTCACCGGTGTAGTGCTCACGACTCGCTCCTAGCTCATCCGATTGTGTCCTTCGGACGCTAGCAAGCCGACTGTCGCAGCCCAACGCTGGGGGACCGCCTTTTACCTCACATCTCGATGGATCGTTCACCGAGCGGCCATCCGGCGTACCTCGCGCCGCCGACGCCGTACCCGAGGGTGACTCCCAGTCCCCTGACTCGTAAGGAGAACGTCATGAAGCTGCCTCGCCGGCTCGTCCCGGTCGCCGCCTCGGCGCTCGCGGCCGCCGCGGCCCTTGTCGTACCGCAGGCCGTGCCGTCCGCCGGTTCCGCCGAACCCGCGGCAGTCCGGGCGAGCAAGCACGACGACTTCGTCATCGTCGGGCACCGCGGCGCGTCCGGGTACCGGCCCGAGCACACGCTGGCGTCGTACGAACTGGCCGCGCGGATGGGTGCCGACTTCATCGAGCCGGACCTGGTGACCACCAAGGACCGCGTGCTGGTCGCCCGGCACGAGCCGGAGATCGGCGGTACGACGGATGTCGCCGCCCACCCCGAGTTCGCGGGCCGGAAGAAGACCAAGCAGCTCGACGGGGTCGCGGTCACCGGCTGGTTCACCGAGGACTTCACGCTGGCCGAGCTGAAGACGCTGCGCGCGGTCGAGCGGATCCCGGCGGTCCGGCAGCACAACACCGTGTTCAACGGGCACTACCAGATCCCGACCTTCCAGGAAGTGATCGACCTCAGCAAGCGGCTCTCCAAGGAACTCGGTCGCCCGATCGGCATCTACCCCGAGACCAAGCACCCGACGTACTTCCGGCAGCAGGGCCTCGCGCTCGAGCCTGGTTTGGTGCGCACCCTCGACCGCAACGGCCTGAACAGGAAGGACGCCAAGGTGTTCGTGCAGTCCTTCGAGGTCTCCAACCTGAAGGCGCTGCACAAGGAGCTCCGGGTTCCGTTGGTGCAGCTGACCAGCTCGAGCGGCGCGCCGTACGACTTCGTGGTCTCCGGTGACAAGCGCACGTACGCCGACGTCGTCAGCGCCGAGGGGCTGCGCGAGGTCGCGACGTACGCGGAGGGTGTCGGGCCGAGCAAGGACCAGGTGATCCCGCTCGACGCGACCGGCAAGCTCGGCAAGCCGACCGCCCTGGTCGCGAACGCGCACCAGGCCGGCCTGGTCGTGCACCCGTACACGTTCCGGGTCGAGAACACCTTCCTGCCGACCGACTTCGACAGCTCGGCGGTGCCGTCGGACTCGGGCAACCTGTTCGGCGAGATCGCGGCGTACCGCAAGGCCGGTATCGACGGCCTGTTCACCGACAACACCGACATCGCGGTGGCCGAGGAGGCCGAGGCCCGCTAGCTGGAATGATGGCCCGGTGGAACGCAAGGTCGGCTCCGGGCTAGCCAGTGTCGAGGTGCAGCACGACGGGACGTTCGTGCTGCGGGTCGACGGGTCGCCGCAGTCGCAGGTGGATCTCGCGGACCCGGGCAACCTGGCGTTCGAGTACATGCGCCGGATCGGTGACGTCGTGGACGCGGTCGCGCCGCGGCGTCAGCCGGTCGCGGTGCTGCACGTCGGCGGCGCCGCGCTGAGCCTGCCGCGGTACGTCGCCGTGACCCGCCCGCGGTCCCGGCAGGTCGTGCTCGAACCCGACGAGGACCTGACCGACTACGTCCGCGAGGCGCTGCCGCTGCCGAAGCGTTCCGGGATCAAGGTCCGCCCGGTCAGCGGCCGTGCGGGCATCTCCGAGGTGTACGACGACTCGATGGACCTGGTGATCCTGGACGCCTTCGAGCACGAGGCCGTCCCGGCGAACCTGGTGACGGCGGAGTTCTTCGCCGAGTGCGCGCGGGTGCTGCGGCCGACCGGCGTCCTGGTCGCGAACCTGATCGACGGCAAGGCCGGCCTGCCGTTCGTCCGCCGGACGGCGGCGACCGTTCAGGCGGCGATCGGGGCGGGTGTGGTGCTCGCGGAGCGGAAGATCCTGCGCGGCAAGGGATTCGGGAACGTGATCATGGTCGCGTCGCGCCAACCTGTACCCGACCTGACCGACGCGGGCCGCCGGGCGCAACCGCCGTACGACGTGATGCCGCTCGGCGAACTCGCCGGCAAGGCGGCCCCGCTCACCGACGCGGAGGGCTACCTCACGCCGCGCGCACCGGCCTCGGTGTTCCGGAGCTGACGCGGCCCCGCGCTTGCCCCGCGTCGGCGCTGAGCCGAGCCGCCGTGCGGGCGACTGCCGCACGCTCCTCGGGCGTGGCGCCGACCGAGCGGACCAGGTGGTCCAGCCGGTCCCGCCCGGCCAGCCGGGTGCCTTGGAGCCACGCCTGGATCGTCGCCCGCGGGATCCCTGTCTGCTGTTCCAGAGCCCGCAGCGAGCGCGGCCGCGTGAGGGCCGCGACCGCGGCACCCAGGTCCTCGAGGGTCGCCGCGTTCTCCAGCAAGGCGACGATGTCGCGCGGGTCGCGGCTCGCCTGCTCCCAACGCCGGCGCCAGACGGGCATCAGGTCCGCCGGGACGCCGCAACCCCGCAGATAGGCCGCTGTCACGTCCCACGTCGGCAACTGCTTGCCGCTGGTCGCGCGGATCAGCTGTGGATGTGAGTAGTGCGCGCGCTCGGCCAGCCGGCGGTAACTCAGGCCCGCGTGCCGACGTACCTGTTGCAAGGCAGCTGCGAAGTCCTCCACGTGTTCAAACATAACTCAACACGTTTCAACAGAGCAAGGCCGGTTAGGCTTGAGCCTGTGTCTGTCGTGAAGGTTGCTGCCCTGGCCTACTACCCGGTGAAGGGCCTCGCCGGGATCCCCGTCGAGACCGCTGAGGTCGGACCGACCGGATTACTGAACGACCGGTTGTTCATGCTCGTCCAGCCCGACGGGACGTTCCTCAGCCAGCGCAAGCTGCCGGCCATGGCGACGCTGCACGCCGAGGTGGCCGGTGACGCGCTCCGGCTGTCGGCGCCGGGCGCGCCGGATCTCGAGATCGGGATCCGGTACGACGGGAAGCGGCGCGACGTCAGCCTGTTCGAGAAGTGGTTCGGGCTCGGCGTGGTCCAGGATCCGGCCGCGGACCAGTGGTTCACCGAGCGGCTCGGCACCCCGGCGGCGCTGGTCCGGGTGACGCCCGAGCACGAGCGGCCGGGGTGGGGCGCGCACCGCGGGCTGACCGGCTTCGGCGACGCGCACGCGCTGATGATCACGTCGCAGTCGTCACTCGACGGGCTGAACGCCCGCATTCTCGAGCGCGGCGGCGACGCGATCCCGATGAACCGCTTCCGGCCGAACCTGGTGGTCTCCGGCTGGGACGAGCCGCACACCGAGGACCGGGTGCTCCGGATGACCGCCGGAGAGGTCGGGATCGGGTACTCCGCGCGCGGCATCCGCTGCGCCGTACCGACCGTGGACCAGGCGACCGGCGCCAAGTCCGGGCCGGAACCGACCCGGACGCTGGCGACGTACCGCCGCGAGCCCGCCTACGGCGGCGGGGTGAGCTTCGGCGTCAAGGCCGCAGTGCTTGCCCCGGGCACCATCCGGGTCGGCGACGAGATCGTCGTCCAGGAGTGGATCCCGGAGGGCGCCGACCCCGCGCCCGCGACGCGCGGCTAGCAGGCGACCCGGTAGCGGCCGGTGACGGCCTTGTAGGTGCAGGTGTCGAAGGTCTTGCCGGCCGGCGTCTGGAACCGGGCGGTGTCGCCGGTGTTGTTCCAGATGTACCAGCTCTGGTTCCAGTACAGCGTGAGCGCGCGGTTGCGGTTCTTGCCGGTGCGGACGATGACCGTCGACTGCCCCGGCAGGACGTAGCCGCGCGGGAACACGAACAGGTGGTTGGCGGCGTCCAGCACGCGGAAGCCGGACAGGTTGATCGGCCGCGAACTGATGTTGCGCACGGTGAAGAACTCGTTGTTCAGCTGGGCGTTCGTCCGGACGTCGGCGCCCGGCGGGTCGTACTGGATGCCGCTCAGGACCACGGTGATCGCCGCGTCGGCCTGCAGTGGTGCCAGCGCCGCCGAACCGGCCAGCACCACGGCGGCCGTGGCGGCGGAAAAGAGCGTGCGGAAGCGTCGTACGAACAAGGAATTCCCCCTTGGCAGTGGGCCGATGTCCCCCCGGCCCGATGAACACGAACTGCCGGTTCCCCCCGGCGGTCGCACACGCTATCCGTCACGCTCCGTGCTCGTCAAGTGCTCAATCAAGGTCGGTCGCGACACCGTGGTCGAGGAGCTTCACGCGGTCGGACAGACCGGCCTCCGCGAAGGCGGCTGCGAACTGGTCGGGGCCTTCGGTGAAGTGGGCCCACCCCTCGGTGTGCACCGGTACGACGACGGCGGCGGCAAGCAGACGCGCGGCCTCGACCGCGTCGGCGGACGTCAAGGTCAGGTTGGCTCCGTCGAGCAGCGTGGTGCGTGCGGCGCCGGCGAACAGGACCGCCACGTCGATCGGCGCGAACCGGTCGGCGATCTCCTTCACCAGGCCGAGCGACGCGTTGTCGCCGGAGACGTACACGGTCGGCAGTCCGTCTCCTTGCAGCACGAAGCCGGTGACCACGCCGAGGACCTCCTCCGCACCCTCCGGCCCGTGCAGCGCGGGTACGCCGGTCACCGTGATCACGCCGCCGTCCGGACGCGGCAGGTCGACCGACTCCCAGTTCGCCAGGCCGCGGACGCCGGAGATGCGGGTGGCCGCGTCGGGCGTCGACAGCACCGTCGGGATGCCGGCCAGCAGTGCGCGCCCGGCGTCGTCGAGGTTGTCCTTGTGCTGGTCGTGCGACACCAGGACGACGTCGACCGGGCCGAGCTCCGCGGCCGGGATCGCCGGGCCGGTGAGCTTCTTCATCACCCGGCCCGGGAGCTGGTACTCCCGGGGCTCGTCGAACGCGGGGTCGATCAGGAACGTGAGACCGCCGAGGTTCAGGACGGCGGTCGGGCCGCCGATGTGCGTGATCTTCATGACCACGATCCTCCGTCCTGGTGGCCCGTCTCACCATTGGCCCGGGAGCCATAGTTTCCGAAGATCGGGCCATACTGTTCTCATGCGTACTGTCGCGGTTCTCGCGTATCCCGGGATGAGCCCGTTCCACCTGTCCGTGCCGTGCCTGGTCCTCGGCGAGCGCCGCGGCCTGCCGGACCGGTACGACGTACAGGTGTGTGCCGAGCAGCCCGGGTCGTTTCCCACCAGCGCCGGGTTCGGGATCACGGTGGACCACGGGCTCGAGGTGATGGAGCGCGCCGATGTCGTGGTGCTGCCGAGCTGGGAGCCCGGGCTGGTCGCGCCCGACGTACTGCTGGACGCGATCCGGCAGGCGCACGCGCGAGGTGCGACCGTGGTCGGGCTGTGCCTCGGGGCGTTCCTGGTCGCGGAGAGTGGGATCGCCGCGGGACGTGAGGTGGTGACGCACTGGCGGTTCGCGGACGAGCTGCGGTCTCGGTACCCGTCGCTGAACGTGCGGGCGGACGTGCTGTGGTCGGATCAGGGGGATCTGGTGACGTCCGCCGGTACGGCGGCCTCGCTGGACTGCTGCCTGCACCTGGTGCGCACGCATCTCGGGGTCGAGATGGCCGAGAAGGTTGCCCGCGACATCGTGGTCGCGCCGCACCGGAGCGGCTCGCAGGCGCAGTACATCCCGGTGCCGGTGCCGCCGGACCCGGCCGACGACGTGATCGAGAAGGCGATGGTGTGGGCGCGGGCGCGGCTCGACCAGCCGGTCTCGCTCGACGAGTGGGCGGGGGCGGTGGCGATGTCCCGGCGTACCTTCACCCGGCAGTTCCGGGCGCGGACCGGGAGCTCGGGGCAGGCCTGGTTGTTGCGGCAGCGGCTGGACCGGGCGCGGTTGTTGCTGGAGACAACGGATCTGCCGGTCGAGCGGGTGGCCGCGGAGAGCGGGTTCGGGAGCAGCGACGCGTTACGGCATCACTTCCACGGCGTGCTGGGGACGACGCCGCAGCGGCATCGGCAGGAGTTCTACAGCAGCACGAGCAGGATGTAGATCACCGGCGCTGCGAACGTGACGAGCAGGATCCAGGCCATCATCCGGTGCGCCGGCTTGCCGCGGTCGAGCGACGACGCGAACGACAGCACCGCGCCCTCCTCGGTATGCCGGCTCAGCCCCATCCGCCGGGCCTCCTCGGGCCGCGGATCCGGCCGCTCCGCCGCCAGCGCGTCCGGATGAATCCCGAAATGCGCCGGCTCCACCCGATCCACGTCATCACGCTCGGAAAACATCCAGCCTCCCCCGGGTTGGTGGACCAGGTCGCAAAACCATGGTCGCACCAACCGGGAGGAATCGTGCGGGGGTTACTACGAGAAGTTCGCCACCCAGACGTTGCGGTCGGTGCAGAAGAGCAAGAGCGTGCATCGCTCGGCCGTACCGAACCCGACGCCGAGCGTGTCGAGGCTGCAGTTCAGAACAGTGCCCTTGCTGTCCGCCATCAGGTCGTCATAAGCCTGCTGGGCGCTCATCTTGTCCCCGCCTGCGCCGACCTGCGATCCGGACGAGTCGTTCATCCCGCTGCCCGTCTTGGCGCGGCTGCCGGCCGTCCCCTCGGCACTGTTGGTCAGGCTCGGGTCCTGCTTCAGGCGTGCGCACCCGTTGTCCACCCGGGCGTTGTCGATCATGTCGAAGAGTTGCTTCTCGTTGGCGTCCATACCGCCGTCCACCGGAGGCGGTGGGGGCGTTGTGGTGGTGGTCTGGGTCGGGCCGGGCGTGGTGACCGTGCGGCCCGGGGACGTGGGAGCCGTGGTGGGGTTGGACGTCGGGGCCGAGGTTGGTGCGACCGTGGGGGTGCGGGTCGACGACTTGGTTGGTTTGTCGGTCGGGGTGTCGGTCGGGCTCTCGGTCGGCGTGGTCGAGGGGGTGGCCGACGGGGTGCTGGTCGGGGTCGCCGACGGGGTCGCCGTCGGGGGGACGGTGACCTTGGCCGACGGGGTGACCTTGGCCGCCTTCGTGGTCGGGGTGATGTAGGTGTCGTCGGTACGCGTGACGATCGGCACGGACGCGTCGGCATCGTCGTTCTGTGGCTGGTGCAGCAGGATCCAGGAGATCGGCGTGATCACCAGCACCACGGACGCGATAGCGATAAAAGCCCGCCGCCCGCGCGAGGCCCGCTCCGCAGCCGCCGACCGAGCCGCAGCCCGCCGTCCCGGCCCGCCAGGCCCGGAACTCCCACGCCCAGAACCTCCCGGCCCAGAAGCTCCCCGCCCACCACCGGCAACATGCGCGGCCGCATCATCGACACCAGCCGCACCGAAGGCGCCTGACGTCGAGCGACCGTCCAACTGATCAGCCCCGAAGCCAGCTCCACCCACACCAGCCTCACCCGCCCGCGCACCTACTCCCGACCGCTCCCCGCCAAAGCCGGTTCCACCGAGGCCGGTTGCACCCAGCCCGGCTTCGGAAGCCTGTGCGCCTGTCGCGGAGTGACCGTCCGCGCGCTCCGTGCCGAAGCCGGTCGCGCCGAGGCCGGCTTCCGCCGCCTGTGCGCGTGCCGCCGCTCGGTCGTCGCCGAAGGCAGTACCGGCGATGCCTGTTGCGCCGAGTCCGGCTTCTGTGGCGCGTGCGCGTGCCGCCGCTCGGTCGTCCGCGCCGACGCCGGAGGCGTTGGTGCTTGCGGCTGGTGTGCCTTGGCCGGCTGCTGCTAGGGCTGCCGCGCCGGCGTCTGCCGCCTCGTTTCGAGGGGCTGACCGACGTCCGGCGTTGGCTAGGTCGTCAGCAGCCGTGGTCCCGGCACCCCTCGCACCGCCCGCGAGGCCGGCGCCGTCCGAGCCTCGGGTGGACTCGGAGCGCGGGGTTGCCAGGGTGGCCCAGTCGTCGGTGGCTCGGCGGGAGGACCAGGTGCCGGCGGTTTCGCCCAGGGGGGCTGGGGGCTCGGAGCGGGCTGCTCGGCGGGCGCGGCTCGGTGGTTCGGTGTCGCCCGTGAGGGACTGCTCGACCCAGGACGGCGTACCACCGGCAGGTCGCCGGTTCGCCGTACCTGAGGTGGACTCCTCGGCCGGCCGCGTGGGCAGGCCAGAGGTCGTGTCGGGGGCGGTGTAGCTGGGGAGGGCACCGCGAGGGGCGTACTGGGGTGTGGCGGGGCGCGACTGGTTGCCGTTGGCCCAGAACGGGGACTCGCTGGACGAGCCGCCCTTCGGTGCACTCGCCCAGAACGGCGACTCGTCGCTCGTCCGCGGCGCATAGCGCGGCGGCTCGGGCGGAGCGGCCGGGGTGGATTCCGCGGGCGGAGTGGACCGGTTGCCGGACCGCGTCGAGCGGGACGCCGCTCGGGTCGCCTTCCGGCGCGGTTTGTACCGGCCGTTGCCGGACTCGGACATTATTTCGTTGTTCCCTTCAAAGTCGCGCCCCCAAGACGTTCCTCGCCAGATCGAGACGCCTCACCAGCCGTCTCACCGGAGCCCCCCAGGAACGTCCGGCAACATGACAAGGACGGATCTACCCGCCGCGACCGACCGCGAACCGGCCGGACATTGTGACCGTGGGACAACATTCCGGCCACACTCGGTGTTCTAGGCACAATGACAACCATGTCGGCCCGGCCTCAGCTTCGGCCGAAGTCCTGGACCCAACTGCCGGGTCCCCAGTCCGACCGCACCCGGCCGGGGTCGTACCCGATGCCGATCGAGGTGAATCGGCAGTTCAAGATGTTCTTGCGGTGCCCGTCGCTCTGCATCCAGGCGGCGACCACCTTCTGTGCGCTGTCGTAGCCGGCCGCGATGTTCTCGCCCCAGCTCGACCCGCGGTACCCGGCGGCCGCCATCCGGTCGCCCGGGTCCTGTCCGTCGGGGTTCGTGTGGTCCATGTAATGCCGCCGGACCATGTCCGACGCGTGCTTCCCGGCTGCCTCGACGAGCGCGCTGTCCAGCCGGAGCGGGCCGCAGCCCTGCTGCTCCCGGATCTGGTTCGTGTACTCGAGGACCTGCCGCTCCTGCGTGTTCGTCCCGCCGCCGCTCGTCGGCGGCTCCGGGGTGTCGCTCGGGGTCGGGCTGGTGCTCCGGGTCTTGGTCGGCGTACCGGTCGTGGTCGCGGTCTTCGTCGGCCGCGGCCGGCCGGTCTTCGTCTCCGTACTGCGCGGCGTGGTCGGCCGCACGGTCACGGTGGTCACGCCGACGGTGGGTGCGGTCGGCGTGCTGAGCGCGTGGCCGGGCGTGTCACTCGGCGTACCCGAGATGGTCGGTGTGCCGGTCGTCGTGGAGTTCGCGGCACCGCCGAGGGCCGGCGTTCCGAGCACGGCAGTGGTCGTGCGGCCGTTCGGCAAGGTCTTGGTGATGGTGATCAGCGGGGTGCCGGCCGTCGTACCCTCGACCGCCGAGCCACCGTCGACGCGGCTCTCCTCGGAGACGTTCAGGACCTTCGCGGTGTCGTCGACCCGGGACGTGTCGCGAGACATCAGCCAGACCACAGGGCCGATCGCGACCAGGACCGAGAGCGCGCTGACGATCGGGCCGACCAGGCCACGGCTCCTGCGGGGAGCTCGTCTACTGCCGCGGTGCCGCCGGGGGGTAGGCGAATCCGTCATGGGATGGGCGAATCCTCTTCGTTTTTCGTACCGAGTTGCGCGTCGTTCCCCGTGCTACAGCCAGGTCCCCCCTGGTCACCGAACAGCGACCTTAACCGACGCGCGAGGTCATCGTTACAGAGCCGATGACCCTCTTAACGAATCCTGAAGAAAACGATTGACTGAACTGGCGAGTCACCCGCCGAAATCTTGCACCCAGCTGCCGTTGCCCCAGTCCGGCTTCACCAGGCCGCTGTCGTAGCCGATGCCGATCATCGTGTACGAGCAGTTCAGGATGTTCGCGCGGTGGCCCGGGCTGTTCATCCAGCCCTGCACGACCGCGGTCGAGTAGCCGACGGCGATGTTCTCGGCCATCGCGCCGCCGCGGAATCCGGCCGCCTTCATCCGGTCGAACGGGCTGCGGCCGTCGAGGCTGTCGTGCGCGAAGTAGTGCTGGTCGACCATATCGGCCGCGTGCGCCTCGGCGGCCTGCGTGAGGGCCTTGTTGGTCCGCAGCGGCCCGCAGCCGGCCTTCGCCCGCTCCTGGTTGGTCAGGTCCAGGACCTGCGACTCGGCCGGGCCGGATCCGCCGACGGGCTTGGAGGTCTTGGTCGTCCTGGTCGGCGTCGGGGTCGCGGAGCGCGTGGGCGTCGGTGACGACGTGCTGGGCCGGGGCGTCCGCGTGCCGCCCCGGCTCGGAGCCGTCGTCGAGCGCGTCGGCCGCGGCGTGACGCTCCTGGTGGTGGTGGGGGTTTGGGACGGGGTACGGCGAGGTGTGTACGACGGACTCGTCGGACGGACCGGGGTCGTCGACGGGGCGTCGTCGGCAGCGGTCGTCATCGTCGTGACGGGCGTCTCCTGGCTCGTCACCCTGCTGTCCGTAGTACGCATGACGAACCACCCGACCCCAGCCATCAGGGCAAGAGCCGACAAGGAGGCGAGGAGCGGACCCACCACGCCGTTGCGCGTGGGACGTCTGTGGTTCGTCATGCTGTGCAGCCTTGCCCAGGCAAGAGCTTGCCAACTCCTGCGCAGAGCGCGCTTTACAACGGTTTGACTATGGCAATCGTTTGAATGTCAGCGGGAGCGGGCGATGACGATGTCGGAGATGACCTTCCAGCCGAGGCTGCGGTACAGCCGCAGGCCGTCGATGGACGCGATCAGGATGCCGCGTTTGGCGCCCTTCGCCGCGGCCGCCTCGACCAGCGACGCCATCACCGCACTGCCGAGTCCGCGCCGGCGGTGCGCCGGGTCGGTCTCGATCCGGTCCGCGACCGCGTCCTCGCCGACGACCGCCATCCGGCCGCTCGACACCACCCCGCCGTGCATCGTGGCGCGGGTGATGATCAGGTCGTCCTCGAGTTCGGTGTGCAGCGCGTAGCGGTCCTGCAGCTTCAGGGCCGGCTGTTCCGAGAGCTGGATCGTCATCAGCCAGTCCTGGTCCTGCTGGACCTCGAGGCCGAGATTCTCCAGTTGCTCGATCCGGGCCTCCTTGTCGTCGGTGGCCAGCGTGATCCAGCCCGAGCCGCGCCCGCCGCCGTCGGCGAGGGCCAGCTGGGCGGCTCGTTCCACCCGCTCCGGTTTGTTGTCGGCATCCAGTACGACGTACTCCGTCGGCCGGCTCTCCTCACCTGCCCGGACGATCAGGATGCCGTCGTTGTCGTCCTCAACCGTGGTCCAGCCCCGCGAGACGGACCACCCGGCCTGCCAACGGCGGACGAGTTCCTCACGATCTCTCACCCGTCGATTCAAGCAGCCCGATCGCGCCACGGCGAGGGGAACCGGTGTCGTTTGTCACCAACTCGCCGTAAACCTGTGCCTGCAGCGGGTCACCGATACCGCGCCGGAGTCGCCGGGGTCAACCCCTGAACTCGCCGGCGAGCAGGTCGTAGGTGAGCAGGTTGTCGTAGCTGCCGTCGCGACGCCGGTCGGCGCTGCGCTCGTTGCCGACCCGGGTGAAGCCGTTGGCCTCGGCAACGTGCGCGGAGGCGGTGTTCCCGGCGGCGCACTTCACCACCAGCCGGCGGCGGCCGAGGCCGCCGTCCTCGATCGGCCGGAACGCGTGCGCGATCACCAGCTCGACGGCGCTCGACATCACCTTGCGGCCGCGGGCGTCCGGGTGCATCCAGTACCCGAGCTCGCCGACCGTCTTGTCCATCCGGTGGTTCATCCCGAAGACGCTGACGTTGCCGAGCAGCTCGTCGGTGACCGCGTCCGCGATCGCCCACGCCACGGCCTCGCCCTCCGCCGCGGCAACGGGCCGGTTGTTGATGAAGCCCTTGGCGTCGTCCAGCCCGTACGGCGAGGGCATGCCGGTCAGCCATTGCTGCGTCCGCTCGTCGCCGCACGCCTCCATCACCCGTTGCGCGTCCGATTCGCGCAGCGGCCGCAACCGGATCGCACCGCCGTCGAGCACCGGCACCGTCCACCAGTGGCCGTGCGGTTCGAGCTCGTCGTCGCGACCGATCGACGCGACCCACTCGTCCTTGCGGACACCGCGCGACAACCCGCCGCCCGGAATCGTCACCAGGCCGTGGAATCCGGTCTTCCAGGCGACCCGCCGGCTCGCGAAGTTCCCGACGTACGCGCGCCAGATCACGCGGTCCCAGCCGAGCCCGTCGAACGCGTGCCGCACCACGAGCCGAAGCGCCCGCGTCATCACCCCGTGGCCGCGGACGTCCGGCGACACCGCGAAGCCGACCTCGCCGACCCCGCCCTCGCCGTCGCGCAGGTCGACGGTGCCGACGTACGTCCCGTCGTACTCGATCGCCCACGCCCACGAGGTGTTCTCGCGCCAGTCGGCCGGGATGATCTCGGTGAGGTAGCCGACCGCGTGCTCGTGCAGGTACGGGACCGGGATGGTCGTCCATTGCTGCATCACCGGGTCCTGGCACATCCGGTACGCCGGCTCGACGTCGTCCGCCGTGTGCGCACGCAGGGTCACCACGCCGTCGGTCAGCTCGGGGACATCCTCGGGAAATCGCATGCTCCAGCGTGACGCGCTGCCACCGGCCGGGCAACACATTTCCCTGACAGCGGGACGTTCCGCGATTAGGCTGTGAGGCGTGAACGCAGCCGGAGCAGAACCGCCACGCGGCCGCGGCGGCCAGTTGGCCGCCCAGCGGCAGGCCACGATCGTTGCCGAGGTCAACAGCCGGGGCGCGATCACGGTGGCCGAACTGGTCGACCGGTTCGGCGTCTCGGACATGACGATCCGGCGCGACCTGGACGCCCTGGACTCCAGCGGCCTGCTGCACAAGGTGCACGGCGGCGCCACCTCGGTGGGGCTGCGCAGCGCGCACGAGCCGGGCTTCGACGCCAAGCTCACCCAGGAGTCCGCGGCCAAGCAGGCGATCGCGGCCGAGGCCGCCACCCGGGTCCAGCCGGACAGCGCGATCGGCATCGGCGCCGGTACGACGACGTACGCGCTGGCCCGTCAGCTGCTGCGGGTGGAGAACTTGACAGTTGTCACGAACTCGGCGCGGATCGCCGACGTGTTCCACGGCAACGGGCGCTCGGACCGCACCGTCGTGCTGATCGGCGGCATCCGGACGCCGTCGGACGCGCTGGTCGGACCGATCGCGACCGCGGCCCTGGCCTCGCTGCACCTGGACCTGCTGTTCCTCGGCGCACACGGCGTCGACGCCGAGCACGGACTGAGCACGCCGAACCTGATGGAGGCCGAGACCAACCGGTCGTTCATCGCGGCGAGCCGTGAGGTCGTCGTGGTCGCGGACCACACCAAGTGGGGGACCGTCGGTCTCAGCACCTTCGCGACCTGGTCCGACCTGGACGTGATCGTCACCGACGACGGCCTGTCGACCGCGGCCCGCAAGGCCATGCGGGATACGGGCTGCGACCTGGTGATCGCTTCCTAGCTGACCTAGCTGATCCGGGAGGCCCCGGCCGACGGGGTCGCGGCGAGCGACGTCGGTGCGCTGAATCCCTGCTCCGCGAAGGCCTTCTCGATCGCCGCCAGCACGGAGTCGGCCGTCGCGGCCTCGACCAGCGCGATGATGCAGCCGCCGAAACCGCCGCCGGTCATCCGCGCGCCGAGGGCGCCGGCCTCGAGCGCCGCGTCGACCGCGACGTCGAGTTCGGGCACGGTGACCTCGAAGTCGTCGCGCAACGAGACGTGCGACGCGGTGAACAGCGGCCCGACGTCGCGCAGCCGGCCGGCGCGCATCAGTGCGATCGCGTCCTCGGTGCGCTTGATCTCGGTCACCACGTGCCGGACGCGGCGCCGGTCGACGTCGTCGTCGAGGCGCGCGAGCGCGCCGTCCAGCCCGTCGTACTCCACCGAACGCAGGGCCGGTACGCCGAGTGCGGCCGCGGCGTGCTCACAGCTCTTCCGGCGCGCGGCGTACTCGCCGTCGGCGTGCCGGTGCGGCGCCTTCACGTCCACCACGAGCAGCCGCAGGCCGTCGGCCTCGGGGTCGAACGGGATCTGGTCCAGCGCGCCGGAGCGGATGTCGAAGGCGAGCGCGTGACCGGCCGTGCAGCACATCGACGCGGTCTGGTCCATCAGGCCGACGGGCGCGCCGACGTACTGGTTCTCGGCGCGCTGGGCGAGCCGGGCGACCTCGGCCGGGTCGACCTCCACGTCGACGAGGCCGAGCAGCGCGACGGCGGTCGCGCAGAGCAGCGCCGCGGACGACGACAGACCCGCACCCGACGGCAGGTCGGACTCGAAGTGCAGGTTCGCGCCGCCGATCGGGTACCCGGACTCGCGCAGGACCCAGGCGGCGCCCGCCGGGTACGCCGCCCAGTCGCCGACCGAGTGCGGCGCGAGGTCGTCGAGCGCGAACTCGACCACACCGGTGTGCCCGCCGGACGTGACCGCGACCCGGCCGTCGGTGCGCCGGGCGGCGGTCACCACGATCTGGTTCGGCAGGGCGATCGGCAGCACGACGCCGTCGTTGTAGTCGGTGTGCTCGCCGATCAGGTTGACCCGGCCCGGCGCGCGCCAGCTGCCGTCCGGCGCGGTACCGAAAACGTCCTGAAAGCTCACGAGCCAGCCTTCCGCAGGGTCTCGGCCACGTCCTCGGGCCGGGTGTCGCTGATGAACGCGCCCATGCCGGACTCGGAGCCGGCCAGGTACTTGATCTTGTCCTTGGCCCGCCGGATCGACAACAGCTCCAGGTGCAGGTAGCCGAGCTCGCGATCGATCCGGACCGGCGCCTGGTGCCAGGCCGCGATGTAGGGCAGCGGCTCGCCGTACAGGCCGTCGAAGCGGCTCAGGACGTCGAGGTACAGCTCGGCGAAGTCGTCGCGCTCGCCGACCGACAGCTCGTCGATGCCACCGACCTGGCGGTGCGGGTACAGGTGCACCTCGACCGGCCAGCGAGCGGCCTCCGGCACGAACGCGGTCCAGTTGCCGTTCTCCGCGATGACCCGGGTGCCCTCCTTGCGCTCGGCGGCCAGCACGTCGGCGAACAGGTTGCTGCCGGCAACTTCCTGGTGCTTGCGCGCCTGCGCCATCAGGGTGCGCATCCGCGGCGGCAGGAACGGGTAGGCGTAGATCTGGCCGTGCGGGTGGCTGAGCGTGACGCCGATCTCACGGCCGCGGTTCTCGAACGGGAAGACCAGCTCGACGTCGTCGCGGGCGCCGAGCTCGGCGGTCCGGTCGGCCCAGGTGTCGACGACCAGCCGGGCCTGGCCCTGGGAGAGGTCGGTGAACGACTGGTTGTGGTCGCTGGTGAAGCACATCACCTCGGTCCGGCCCGGGCCGGCGAAGGACGGGAACCGGTTCTCGAAGACCGCGACGTTGTAGTCGTGGTCCGGGATCTCGGTCGGGTTGCCCGGCTTGCTCGCGCACAGCGGGCACTGGTCGGCCGGCGGCAGGTAGGTGCGGGTGTTGCGGTGGGTCGCGTAGGAGATGACGTCACCGGTGAGCGGGTCGGTGCGCAGCTCGATCTGCGGTTGCGGGGCCGGCAGCCCGCGGGTGTCCTCGAGCGGCACCCGGGCCGGCGCGTCGGCCGGGTCGTAGTAGATCAGCTCGCGGCCGTCCGACAGTTTGGTGTCGGTACGGCGGACGCCGCGGGGTGTGTTCATCGTGTGACCCTCCCGGCCGTACGACGCGTCCGGCCAGGAATCATCGTAAACCAACAAACTCGAACATGCACGGTGGGACTGCCCACCGCTAGAGTTGGTAGATGGACGACTACGCCCAACGCCCGCCCTCTCGACTGTCGACGAGAGGGCGCTAGGAAAACCCACCCATGAACGACACCCTGCTCAACATCGTCCTGATCCTGGTCTTCGTGCTGATCGGCGGGGTCTTCGCCGCGGCCGAGATGGCCCTGGTCTCGCTCCGCGAAAGCCAGCTCAAGGCGCTCTCGCACCGCGGCCGGCGCGGCGAGATCGTCGCGAAGGTGGCCGCCAACCCGAACCGGTTCCTGTCCGCCGTGCAGATCGGCGTGACCCTGATGGGCTTCCTGTCCGCCGCCTTCGGCGGCGCGACCCTCGCCGACGGCCTCTCACCGAAGCTGCAGCAGCTCGGCCTGCCCGAGTCGGTCTCCGACACGGTCGCGCTGGTGCTGATCACGATCCTGATCTCGTACGTGTCGATCGTGCTCGGCGAGCTGGCCGCCAAACGCCTGGCGCTGCAGCGGGCGGAAGGATTCGCGCTCGCCCTCGGGCCGCTGGTGGACCGGATCGCGTCCGGCGCGCGGCCGGTGATCTGGCTGCTGTCGAAGTCGACCGACCTGGTGGTCCGCGCGCTCGGCGGCGACCCGAACGCGAACCGTGAGGTGATGACCGACGAGGAGCTCCGCGACCTGGTCTCGGCGCACGAGTCGCTCGGCGAGGAGGAGCGCAAGATCGTCGACGACGTCTTCGAGGCCGGCAGCCGGCAGTTGCGCGAGCTGATGCTGCCGCGCACCGAGGTCGACTTCGTCGACGCGGAGATGCCGGCGTACAAGGCGGTCAAGTTCGCCGCCGAGCGGCCGCACTCGCGGTACCCGGTGATGAACGGCTCGGCCGACGACATCGTCGGGTTCGTGCACGTCCGGGACCTGTTCGACCCGGCGGTCGCGACCCGTTCGGTGCGGGTCGGCGACCTGGCCCGCGAGGTCCTGATGCTGCCGGACACCGCGAAGCTGCTGCCGACCCTGACCGAGATGCGCCGCCGCAGCACGCATCTGGCGATCGTGCTCGACGAGTACGGCGGCACCGCCGGCATCGTCACGCTCGAGGACCTGGTCGAGGAACTGATCGGCGACATCAAGGACGAGTACGACGAGGAGGCGGCCGAGACCACCCGGCTGCGCAGCGGAGACATCGAGGTCGACGGCCTGCTGAACCTCGACGACTTCGCCGACGCCACCGCGATCGAGCTCCCCGACGGCCCGTACGAGACCGTCGGCGGCTTCCTCGCCGCCCGGCTCGGGAAGGTCCCGTCCACCGGCGACGAGGTCGCGTTCGAGACCCACACCCTGACCGTGACCGAGATGGACGGCCGCCGGGTCGCGCGGGTCCGGCTGCACCGGGTCAAGCCGGCTGAGGAAGAACAGCTTCCGGCCGCGGCGCCAGCATCCGCCGCCGACTGAGGACGACGAGCCCGCCGGCGACGTACCCGAGGCCCTGGACGACGAGGACCGGGATGATGCCGACGGCGTCGCCGAGGAAGCCGGCCGCGGCGATCCCGACCAGGACGGCCACGCTCTCGGCGGCGCCGACCGCGCCGAAGATACGGCCGCGGGTGCCGTCGACGGTGAGGTTCTGGAAGACCGTCATCATGCCGGCGATGGTGAGCGCGCCGGGCAGGCCGACCACGATCATGCAGGCGAACGCGGGGATCACACTGCTGGACACCAGCGGGTAGAGGAACAGCGCGGTGTCGATCAGGCCGAAGGCGAGCGCGCCGATGCCCCACAGGGTCGCCGCCGGCCACCGCGATCCGATCGCGGCGGCGACCAGGCCGCCGATGATCCCGCCGATCGCCTGCGACGACACGATCAGTCCGTACACCTTCCCGTCGCCGCCGACCTCGGCACTCACGAACGGCGCGAACAGTGTGCTCATGACGCCCTCGCCGACCCCGGTGACCAGGCAGAACACGAAGACCAGCCGCATCGCGGGCCCCGCGACACAGAGCCGCAGCCCCTCGGCCCACTCTTCCTTCAGCCGCTTGATCGCCCCGCCCGCGGTCTCCTCTGTCGTCTCGGGCCGCTGCTGCCGATGCCGCATCGCGGCGACCAGGCCGACCGCGATCAGGAACGTCGCGGCGTCCCCGAGCGCCAGCAACGTCAGCCCGCCGGCGGCCGCCAGCACACCGCCGAGCGCGGCGCCGATCAGCCGGGCGAGATCGCGAATCTGGCTGTTCAGCGCGTTCGCGGTCACGAGCTGATCGGAGTTCACCAGGACCGGGACCAGCGACTGCTCGGCCGGCGTGAAGAACTGCTGCAGACAGCTCTGCGCGAGCACGACGCCGTACACGATCCAGATCGTGCTCGCGTCGTGGACGGCGACCAGCGGGATCAGGACGAGCGCGTTCAGCACGTTCGTCACGATCATCGTGCTCCGCTGGTTCCAGCGGTCGACGAAGACGCCGGCCAGCGAGCCGAGCAGGACGGCCGGGAGGAACGACGCCAGTAGCAGGCCGCCGGACGCGAGCGTCGAGCCGGTCAGCACGTACACCTGGAACGCGAGTCCGGTGCGCAGCAGCCAGTCGCCGATCAGCGAGATCAGGCCCGCGCCGAGCATCAGCCGGTAGTCGCGCTGCCGCGCGAGGACGCCCCACAAGTCCTTCATCGCTCCTCCTGCTCCGGTGAGATGGTGAGGATCTGGGTCAACGAGACGTGCCGGCTGCCCGGCGGGCGGGTGGACTTGTCGTCGATGGGCCGCGCGTCGACCCAGCGCTGCAGCAGCGCGTCGATCTGCCCGACGAGTTCGGCGAGCTCCTCGCCGGTCAGGTAGACCCCGGTCTGGCCGATGCCGGAGTTGTCGCGCCACACCGGGTCCTCGTGCAGCCGTTGCTGCTGCCACTTCGCCAGGTCGTCGAGGGCGCGCTCGGCCATCAGTTGCTCGAGGACCTCGGCGGCCGCGGCGCCCTCGGGTGTCCGCATCGCGTCCCGCCAGGACTGCGACGTCGACACCAGGCGCCACGGCCGCTCGCGGTTGTCCTTGCCCGGAGCAGGCTCGACGAAGTCGTACTTCGCCAGCTGCCGCAGGTGATGGGATGCCAGCGCCTGGCTGATCCCGAGATGCCGCGCGGCCTCCGCCGCGGTCATCGGTCCCTCACGCCCCAGCAGCGACCGCAGGTCGAGCCGGACGGGATGTGCCATCGCCCGGATCGCCAGCGGGTCACTCAGCAGCCGCGTCCGCCGCGGATCCTTTTCCAAAGACATGCTTGGAATATGCGCCAGGCTGGATCCGATGTCAAGGCATTGCTTGGAATGTTGGAGTCGTCAGTGCTTGCCGGTCTTGCGGGGCTTCGGCTTGTGCTTGCCCGGAGGCTGCTTGGTGGCGGTTTGCGACGCCGTCGGGGTCCGGGTGGTCGCCGTCGGCTGTGCCGAGGTGGCGGGTGGGGTTCTGGTGGTCGCCTTCGAGGCCGTCGCGGTCGGGGTCGTGACCGCCTTGGGCGGTGGAGCCGTCTGCCGTGGGGCGCCGGACGGGGCGACATCCGCCGGCGCCGGCGGCGTACCAGGGTCCTGAGCCGTGAGCAGGCCGATGATCACCGCTGCTGCGAGCGTGAGCAGCGCGGCCAGGGCCAGGAAAACCGCCCGCCGGTTTCGGCGTAGCGGTGGGGGAGGGAGTTCGGCCGTCCTCGCGTTTCGCGGGTCGGCGAAGGCCCAGGAAGCGACCTCGTCGGTCGTCGGACGCTCCGCAGGCTCCTTGGCCAGCATCCGACGGATCAGGTCTGCGACCGGTGCCGGAACTTCCTCGGGCACGGTCGGCGTGGCTTGGACGTGCTGGGAGAGGACCACGGTCGGGTTCTCGCCCTCGAACGGCGGACGCCCGGTGAGCAGCTGGTACAGCACACAGCCGAGGGCGTACACGTCGGTGGCGGGCGTGGCCGGCTGTCCCAGGGCCCGCTCAGGGGCGAGGTAGAGGCTGGTGCCGAGGATCAGGCCCGACGACGCCGGCGTGATGGTTCCGCCGGGCGAGTGCGCGATGCCGAAGTCGGCGATCTTCACCGAGCCGTCGACGTCGATCAGCAGGTTGTCCGGCTTGATGTCGCGGTGCACGATGCCGTGCCGGTGCGCGGCCGCGAGCCCACGGGCCGCCTGCTGGACGATGCCGACCGCGCGGTCCGGGGGGAGCGGACCGCGCAGTGCGAGTTCGTGCGCGACACTGCGGCCCTCCAGCAGCTCCATGACCAGGTAGTACTCGCCGTTGGAGTGGCCGAAGTCGTAGACCGCGACGACGTGCGGATCCCGCACCATGGCGGCCGCCCGGGCCTCGCGCCGGAACCGTGCCGCCGCGAACGGATCGCGCAGGTCCGGCCGGAGGAGCTTCACTGCGACCGGGCGACCCAGGATTTCGTCGCACCCGCGATAGACCTCGCCCATCCCACCATGGCCGAGGATCTCGGACGTGCGATAGCGTTCCGCAAGCAGCACGCCCGCCCGGTACCCCGATGACAAGCTGACGATTCAGCCAGTTCGGTCCCGAATCCATTCCAGGGCGGGTTCGGCCCGGCTCAGGATCGAGACGTGGCCGAGGTCCTGGTGAATCTCGAGCGTTGCGGCCGGGAGACGGTCGGCCAGCCAGTGGGCGTGGGCGCACGGGATGATGCCGTCGGCGGTGCCGTGGACAAGGAGCGTCGGAGCAGTGACCGCGCTCGGCGTACAGCCCCAGGGGTGGGTGTACGAGCAGTCGTCGTCGATCAGGCCGTCCGGGCCGCCGGGCATCGACTGCTCGCCGGCGATGGAGCCGAGCCAGCCCCACGGTCCGTCGAACATGGCCAGGTCGGACGGTGTGAACTCGGGGTCGTACTCGGCGCCGGAGCTCTCGTGCCGTACCTTCGCGTCCCGGCCCGCGGCGGCGGCCTGCAGCGATGCGCGGCCGGACGCGACCATGCCGTCGTACCAGTCGAGGCCTTCGGCGTCGTACGGCGCGATCGCGGCGAAGGTCGCGACCGCCTCGACCCGATCGCCGAGGACCGCGGCGGCGCCCAGTGCGTACGAGCCGCCGCCCGAGTAGCCCATCAGGGCGCAGGTGCCGACGCCGAGCGTGTCCAGCAGTGCGGTCAGGTCGGCGGCGACCGACGCCATCGTGCGATGCGGCGCAGCGGTCGAACCGCCGTACCCCGGCCGGTCGAACGAGATCCACCGGATGCCGAGCCGTTCGCCCGCCTCGAACAGCGGCGCCGGCGGGGTCCCCAGGTTCGGTGTGCCGTGATGCCAGACCACGGCCAGGCGCGTGTCGTCACCGGGAGCGCTGTCGTAACCGTGCAGGACCCGCCCGTCGGCCGTCCGGAAGTCGATCTCCTCCATGCACGTCACCCTAAACAGCCGAAATGTCGAGTGCGCCCGGTTGCTTCCGACCTCTGCTGCGAAGATCCGACAACTGCCCGAAAGGACACGGTCATGAAGTACCTGCTGATGATCCACAGCAACCCGATCACCTGGGGACACCCGTCGTTCCTGCACACCGAGGCCGGCAAGGCGCTGCCGAAGAAGGCCCGCGACGCGCTCGCCGCCCAGCTCGACAACCTGCTGAAGGAACTCGACGCCAACGGTGAACTGATCACGGCCGTCCCGCTCGACCCGCCGTCGAAGACCCGCGTGGTCCGCGTCCGCGAGGGCGTCCGCGCCACCACCGACGGCCCCTACTCTGAGGCGAAAGAACAGCTGGCCGGCGTCTTCCTCATCGACGTGGCCTCCCAGTCCCGCGCCGAGGAGGTAGCCGCCACCATCCCCGAAGCCGGGTTCTTCGCCGTCGAGGTCCGCCCGGTGTCGGTGCTCGGCTAGGAAACCAGGCGAGTGTGGTTCTCGGGGTTCGGGAGGGCTGGGTCGAGGGCCCCGAGTGCCAGCCAGGTGGCGCCGCCTACGCCGTCGCGGGCGGTCAGGACCTCGCCGGCAAAATGCTGCCGGATGAGTTGTCCGACGGGTGAAGATTCACCCGCGACACTGCCCGCGAGGACCATCGGGCCCTTGTCCGACGTTGTCTTCAGCCGGGCGGCCGTTTCTGTGAGCAGTTCCGCTGCGCGTTTCACCAAGGCCCGCGCAGTCTCGTCGTCCTGTGCGTACGCCGCGATCACCGCCGGCGCGAGCTCGGCAAGCAGAACGGGTGGACGGCTGTTCACCGTCCTCACCAGATCGTCACGCAACGCGTCGTATCCTTCACGCTGTGCAGCTGCATTCTCGTCCCGATCGGGCAGGATCGCCTGTACGACGGCCTGCCCGAGCGCCCCGAGCGGCTCGCGCAGATCGAGTGCCTGGAGCACGCTGCGGACCGCCTCGCGGCCGAGCCAGAAACCGGAGCCGTCGTCGCCGAGCAGCCAGCCGTGCCCGCCCGCGGTGCGCACGAGTTGGTGGTTGCGCACCAGACCGGCGTTGCTGCCGGTGCCCGCGATCAGCACGGTGCCGTCCGGCTCCGGCGTACCAGAGGCGAAAGCGACCTCGAGATCGCCGATGTAGTCAGGGGCAACGATCAGGCCCGCGCCCGTCCAGGCCGCCTCGAACTGGGCCGCCACGTCCGGTCGTGCGAGCGCCACGCCGCCGGCCATACCGACGACGGCCGCCTGGACGGCCGTCGGGTCCAGTCCGGCCAGCGCGGCGTGAAGCGCCTGCCCGAAGTTGGCCGCCGCGCTTGCGGGGTGACTGGTCGGATTCCCTCCCGCTGCGGCGCCGCGACCGATTACGTTGCCCTCAGAGTCCGCGATCACGATCCGGGTGGATGTACCGCCGAGGTCGCCGCCGAGGACCAGCGGTCCGGCAGGTAGCAGGACCACCTGGTCGACAGGTGCGGCGTCAGCGTCCGGAAGCGGGCGTTCGACCGACATACGCGATGCTCCAAACTGCTCGAAAGAGCTTATAAGTAAGCACAAGAAAACAAGGTTACGCAACGGTCCCGATCTGGGGAGATCACACGAATGAGCCTTGACTTTAGCTGCGAGTTGAGAAAAGTTCTGTCCAGCAAACCGCAAACTTGCGCATTTGTCGGCACCTGGAGTGTCGCTGCGAGCACAGTAGTCGAGGGGTGGGCCCGCTGATGGCCAGCGATAACACGGGGGAGACGAGCGGCGTGAGCGCGCAGGCTTATGTTCAAACCCTGATGCCGATCATGGCTGCAGTCACCACACAGATCGACGGCCCGATCCAGCGGGCGGCCGACCTGATGACCACGTCGCTGCGCGCGAACGGCGTCATCCAGGCGTTCGGCTCCGGCCACTCCGAGGCGCTGGCGATGGAGATCGCCGGCCGGGCCGGCGGACTGATCGCCACCAACCGGATCGCGTTGCGCGATCTCGTGCTGCTCGGCGGTGAGCCGACCGAGCTGCTGCGCAGTGCGGAGCTCGAGCGCGACCCGCAGTACTCCCGGAAGCTCTACGAGCTGTCCGCCGCCCGCGAGGGCGACCTGTTCGTCATCGCCTCGAACTCCGGTGTGAACGGCTCGATCGTCGAGCTCGCAAGTGTGGTCAAGGAGAATGGCCACCCGCTGATCGCGATCACCTCGCTGCAGCACACCGGCGGTATGGAGTCGCGGCACCCGTCCGGCAAGAAGCTGATCGACTTCGCCGACGTGGTCCTCGACAACCACGCGCCGTACGGCGACTCCGTCCTCGACCTGCCCGACGGTGCGGGCAAGGTGTGTGCGGTGTCGTCCATCACCGCGGCGCTGATCGCGCAGCTGCTGGTCGCGGAGGTGCTGCGCCGGATGACGGACGCGGGCGAGACGCCGCCCGTGTATCTGTCTGCGAACATCCCGGGCGGCGACGAGCACAACCACGCCCTTGAAGCACGGTACGCCGGTCGTATCCGGCGCACTGCCTGAATCATCACTCGGAAGGCGGCAACATGACCACTCCCAACAACCTCTCGCGGCGGCTGTTCCTGCAGCGCGCGGCGGTCGGCACGTTGATGGCGACCGGCGGCAGCACGCTGCTGGCGGCCTGTGCCGGCAGTGGCAGCGACGACAGCGGTTCCGGCAGTGGCGGTGCCGACAAGACCGCGGACAACCCGTTCGGCATGGCCGACAAGGCGACTGTCGACGCGGTCATCTTCAACGGCGGTTACGGCTACGACTACGTGACGTTCGCGGCCAACATCGCGCAGAAGAAGTTCGCGGGCTCGACGTTCAAGGTTGCTCCGTCGACCCAGATCGCCCAGCAGCTGCAGCCGCGCTTCGTCGGCGGCAACCCGCCGGACCTGATCGACAACTCCGGCGCGAACCAGATCGGCTTCAACACGATCCTGGACCAGCTGTCGACGCTCGACGACGTCTTCGAGGCCAACAACTACGAGGGCACGAAGATCGCCGACACCCTGTACCCGGGCGCGAAGAACCCCGGTACCTTCGACAACAAGTTCGTCGCGATGAACTACGTGCTGACCCTCTACGGCATCTGGTACTCCGACAGCCTGTTCAAGGAGAACGGCTGGGAGCCGCCGAAGACCTACGACGGGCTGCTCGACCTCGGCGCCAAGGCGAAGGCGAAGGGCAAGTACCTGTTCGTCTGGGGCAAGGAAGCCGCCACCTACTACCACACGATGGCCGTCGACGGCGCGATCAAGGAGGGTGGCGACGAGGTCCGGCTGGCGCTGGAGAACCTCAAGGAGAACTGCTGGTCGATGCCGCAGATCCAGGGCATCTTCAAGGCCCTGGAGACGATGGTCAAGAACGGGTACTTCGTCCCCGGCGGCGCCGGCACGCAGTTCACCGCCGCGCAGGCGAAGTGGAGCAACGACCAGCAGGCCATCCTCTACCCCTCGGGCTCGTGGATCGAGAACGAGATGAAGAAGGCCACCAAGGCGGGCTTCAACATGAAGGGCGTCCCGGAGCCGGTGCTCACCGACGCCCCGAAGCTGCCGTACGAGTCGCTGCGCAGCGCGGCCGGCGAGCCGTTCATCGTCCCGTCGAAGGGCAAGAACGTTGCCGGTGGCAAGGAGCTGCTGCGGGCGATGCTGTCCAAGGAGGCGGCGACCAACTTCGCCAAGACCCGGCTGGCGCCGACGATCGTCAAGGGCCTGGTGCCCGCCGACGGCTTCGGTTCGACCGCGCTGCAGTCGCAGACCGCGATGCTGGACGCGGCCGGCACCAACGTCTTCGACTACCAGTTCGTCGGCCTGTACGGCATGAACACCGACAACCTCGTGGTCTGGAACTCGTTCCTGTCCGGCCAGACCGACGCGGCCGGCCTGACGAAGGGCCTGCAGCAGATCACCGACAAGGTGCGCAACGACAGCTCCGTCAAGAAGATCCCGGTCACGAAGTGACCACCACGCAAGAAGCTGTGCCGGGTGACGGACCCCAGCGGTCCGTCACCCGGCGCCGCCGGCCGCTGACCTTCGATCGGGTCAGCTTCATGGTCGTGTTCCTCGGCCTGCCGCTGGCGGTTTTCGTGATCTTCGTCGTCTCGCCGTTCGTGCAGGCGCTGTACTACTCGCTGACCGACTGGTCCGGGTTCAGCGCGGGGCAGAACTTCGTCGGCTTCGACAACTACGTGAAGCTGTTCCACGACGACATCTTCCTGAAGGCCGTTCGCAACAACATCCTGCTCGCGATCGTGGTGCCGATCGTGACGATCGTGCTGGCGCTGACCCTGGCCACGCTGGTGACGATCGGCGGTTCGGGCACCGGGACCGTCCGCGGCCTGCGGAACTCCGGCTTCTACCGGATCGTCTCGTTCTTCCCGTACGTGATCCCGGCGATCGTGATCGGACTGATCTGGGCCCAGGTGTTCACGCCGGGCTCGGGCATCCTGGACGCGGTGCTGACCAAGATCGGGCTCGAGCAGTTCGAGAACTACGCGTGGCTCGGCGACGCGCGGACCGCGATGCCGGCCTCGATGTTCGTGATGATCTGGGGCTTCGTCGGCTTCTACATGGTGCTGTTCATCGCCGCCATCCGCGGCATCGACCCCGAGGTGTTCGAGGCGGCCCGGATCGACGGCGCCGGCCGGTTCCGGACCGCGGTGTCGCTGACGGTGCCGCTGATCCGGGACAACGTGCAGACGGCCTACATCTACCTCGGTATCGCCGCGCTCGACGCCTTCGTCTACATGCAGGCGCTGAACCCCGGCGGCGGGCCGCAGAACTCGACTCTCGTCATGCCCCAGCAGCTGTTCACCACTGCCTTCACCAAGGGGCAGTTCGGTTACTCGACGGCGATGGGCGTGGTCCTGGCCGCGGTGACGATGCTGTTCGCGCTCCTGGTCTTCGTGGTGAACGCGCTGACCGGCGGACGTGAGCGGAAAGTGAAGGTACGCCGATGACAACCACCGCCACTGACCGGGCCGACGTCGTTGCCGGGGCCCGCCGCGCACCCCATCACGGGGCCCGCGAGGGCAGAGGCGTGGCGACGACCGCCCACGTCGCGCTGATCCTGTGGTCGCTGCTGGTGATCCTGCCGCTGCTGTGGACGCTGCTGTCCTCGTTCAAGTCGACGCAGGAGGTCCTGGGCAACCCGCTGTCGCTGCCGAGCAAGCTGCGCTTCGAGAACTACGCCAACGCCTGGACGACGGCCGGTATCGGCCGGTACTTCCTGAACACCGTGATCGTCGTGGGCTCTGCGCTGGTGCTGGTGATGATCCTCGGCGCCATGTGCGCATACGTGCTGGCCAGGTTCACGTTCCCCGGCAACCGGCTGATCTACTACTCCATGCTGGCCGGGCTGACGTTCCCGGTCTTCCTGGCGATCGTGCCGCTGTTCTTCGTACTGAAGAACCTCGCGCTGCTCAACACTCTGCCCGGGTTGATCGCCACCTACGTCGCGTTCGCACTGCCGTTCACGGTCTTCTTCCTGCACGCCTTCTTCAAGGCGCTGCCGGGAGAGGTCTACGAGGCGGCGCAGATCGACGGCGCGGGTGAGTGGCGCTCGTTCTTCTCGGTGATGCTGCCGATGGCCCGGCCGGGGATGGCATCGGTCGCGATCTTCAACTTCCTCGGGTTGTGGAACCAGTTCCTGCTCCCGGTCGCGCTGAACACCGACTCGAAGAACTACGTGCTCTCGCAGGGCATGGCTTCGTTCGCATCGCAAGCCGGCTACGCGGTGGACTTCGGCGCGCTGTTCGCGGCCGTGGTGATCACGGTGGCGCCGGTTCTGGTCGTCTACATCATCTTCCAGCGTCAACTGCAGGTCTCCGTCACCGCCGGAGGCGTGAAGTAGGTAGCCTGCCGGGATGCTGAAACGCCGGACACTACTGCAGGGAGCGCTGGCCGGCGCGGTCCTGAGCGGATGTTCCACGACACCGGTCGCCCCGCTGGTGTCGAAGGACAACCCGTTCACCGTCGATGGGAACGCTCCGGTCGACCTGGTCATCAGTGAGGAGTACGGCGGTTTCGCGGCGGCGGCGTACCGGAAGAGGTACGCCGCCGCCGTCGTCACGCCGAAGCTGGCACCGCAACTGTCCGGCCAGCTGCTGCCCCGGTTCGCCGCGGGCAACCCGCCCGACGTGGTGCTCAGCACCGGCGACGACGAGCTGGAGCTCGGCCGGCTGGTCAAGGAAGGCCAGCTGACCGACCTGCAGCAGCTGCTGGACGCGCCGTCCTGGGACAACCCGAACGCGGCGGTCAAGGACCAGCTGCTGCCCGACATGCTGAACTTCGGCCGGTACGACGGGACCCAGCGCACCGTCAACTACATCGCGAGCGTCTACGGCATCTGGTACTCGGCCAGCCTGTTCCAGCGCAACGGCTGGGAGGTGCCGCGCACCTGGACGGATCTGCTCGCCCTCGGCGCCGACATGAAGGCTGCCAAGCTCGGGCCGTTCATCTACGCCGGCACACATCCGTACTACCTGCTGGAGCTGGTGCTGACGCTGGCCGCCAAGACCGGCGGGCCGGACGTCGTCAAGCGGATCGACAACCTCGAGGGCGGCGCCTGGAAGGACGAGAGCGTCACCAAGGCGATCATCGCGGTCGGTGAGCTGGCCAAGCGCGGGCTGCTCGCGGCCGGGACCGCGGCGTACGACCACATCGGTTCGCAGAAACGCTTCCTCGCCGGCAAGGCCGGGATGCTGCCGTGCGGCAACTGGCTCGAGAACGAGATGAAGGGCCTGGTCCCGCAGGACTTCGCGCTGACCATGTTCGCCGTACCGCCGCTGGACTCGTCGCCGGCGCTGGCCAGCGGTGTGCACGTCGCGGCGACCGCGCCGTTCCTCGTACCGGACAAGGCGCGGAACAAGGCCGGCGGGCTCGAGTACCTGCGGGCCCTGCTGTCGGCCGACGTCGCGGCGCAGGTCACCTCGGAGGCGAGCCAGCTCACCATCGTCCGGGGCGCGGCCGACGGGCTCGAGATGGGGTCGGCGCTCCGCTCGGCCCGGGACCTGCTGTCCGCGGCCGGCGACCAGCTGATCGTCTGGTACTTCGACGACTGGTACCCGCAGTTCGCGGACGCGGCCGCGACGGCCACCGGGCAGTTCATGGCCGGCGGCCTGCAACAGTCCGAGTGGACCGCGCGGATCCAGGCGGCGGCCGACAAGCTCGAACAGGACTCCGCGGTCACGAAGTACCACCGCGAGTGAGATCCAGGTCAGGGCAACCTGACCGCTTCTGATCATCGGGCTGTGAACCCGGCTACGAACGGATAAAACCCCATCGCCGTCAGGCGCTCCCCGCCGTACGCTCGGAGGAGGGGAGGGAGTGCGATGGAGTGGCTGGCGGTTTTGGTTCTGTTCTTGACGCTGTGCGTCCTGCTGAACCTGCTGCTGCCGCATCCGCCGCCGTCGCGGTGGCGGCGCGGTGTGGAGCGGCGGACGGCGCGCCTGACCGCGCGGCTGCACCGGCATCGGGAGCCCGAGCCGGACCCGTTCGACACGCTCCGCCTGCAGACCCGCCTCGGGCATCTGTCCACCAAGATCCGCAGCATCGAGTCCACGCCGCACGTGTACGCCCGCGCGCACAAGCTGATGGCGCTGGAGGCCGCGTACGACGACCTCCTCGACGAGGCCTGCCGGCTGGCGGGCTGCCCGGGGGAGGCCGAGATGAAACGCTCCGAGGAGAAACGCTGGCAGGAGGAGCAGGAACTGGCCGCCCGCGGCTGGTCCTGGTGACCCATAGTCGTTGAGATATGACTGATAACCCGCCCGGGTGCAGGGTGAGTTGAGAACGCTGGCAGAATCGGTCCCATGTCCCATGCTGCGTCTGACCCCTCCGCAGCCGGTTCCCAGCGACGCCCGCGCGTGCTCTCCGGGATCCAGCCGACGGCGGACTCCTTCCACTTCGGCAACTACCTCGGCGCGTTGCGGCAGTGGGTTGCCTTGCAGGACGACCACGAGGCGTTCTACTGCGTCGTCGACCTGCACGCGATCACGGTGGAGTACGAGCCGAAGGCGCTCCGCGAGCGCACCCGCCGGTCCGCGGCGCAGCTGCTCGCCGCCGGGATCGACCCGGAGCGGTCCACCCTGTTCGTCCAGTCGCACGTGCCCGAGCACGCCCAGCTGTCCTGGGTGCTCGGCTGCCTGACCGGGTTCGGCGAGGCCAGCCGGATGACGCAGTTCAAGGACAAGTCGGCCAAGGGCGGCGCCGACCGCGCCACCGTCGGCCTGTTCACGTACCCGATCCTGCAGGCCGCGGACATCCTGATCTACCAGGCCGACCGGGTCCCGGTCGGCGAGGACCAGCGCCAGCACCTGGAGCTGACCCGCGACCTAGCGCAGCGCTTCAACCACCGGTTCGGCAAGACCTTCCGGCTGCCCGAGCCGTACATCGTCAAGGAGACCGCGAAGATCTCCGACCTGCAGGACCCGTCGGCGAAGATGAGCAAGTCGTCGTCCTCGCCGGCCGGCATCATCGACCTGCTCGACGACCCGAAGGTGAGCGCGAAGAAGATCCGGTCCGCGGTCACCGACTCCGGGCGGGACGTGATCTTCGACCCGGTCGAGAAGGCCGGCGTGGCCAACCTGCTGACGATCTACTCGGCGCTGACCGGCAAGAAGATCAGCGAGCTCGAGGACGAGTACGCCGGGCGCGGGTACGGCGACTTCAAGAAGGACCTCGCCGACGTCGTGGTCGAGTTCGTCACGCCGTTCCGGGAGCAGACGCTGACCTACCTCGACGACAAGGCGCAGCTGGACGCGATCCTGGCGGCCGGCGCCGAGCGGGCCCGGGCGGTCACCGAGCCGACGCTGGCCCGGGTCTACGACCGTCTCGGTTTCGTCGCCGGCCCGCCGCAGGGACGGTAGGCCCCATGACCACGATCGGTGTCGCGATCCCGATCGCGGAGCCGTACGGCTCGGAGCTGCAGAAGCACCGGGCCGACTTCGGCGATCCGATGGCCGCGTCGATCCCGACCCACATCACGCTGCTGCCGCCGACCGAGATCGGGGCCGGCGATCTGGAGCGGATCGACGAGCACCTGCTCGCGGTCGCGGCCCGGTTCCCGCGGTTCCGGATCCGGCTGCGCGGCACGGCGACCTTCCGGCCGATCTCGCCGGTGGTGTTCGTCCCGCTGGCGGAGGGCATCTCGTCGTGCGAGGTGCTGCAGTCGCAGGTCCGCTCCGGCCCGCTGAGCGTCGACCTGAAGTTCCCGTACCACCCGCACGTCACGGTCGCGCACGACCTGGACAAGGAAGCGCTCGACCGGGCGTACGACGCCCTGTCGGAGTACGACTGCACCTTCGACGTCGAGCACTTCAGCCGCTACGAACACGGCGCCGACGGCGTGTGGCGCCCACAGCGCGAGTTCCCGCTGGCAGGCTGAGACTCGTTCATCGGGGTACAGGAGTCACATGGGCAGCATCAAGCGTGTCTGGGCGCGGTTCACGAGGTCGCAGCTGTGGCGGGCCTGGAACCGGTACGGCGCCCGGCGCGGCAACCGATTGGCCGGGGCAACGAGCTTCTTTGGGTTCCTGTCGATGTTCCCGCTGATCGTGCTGGCCGCGGCGATCATCGGGCCGCTGCTCGGCGACGATGCGATCGAGACGCTGAAGAAGGCCCTGGAGAAGAACCTGCCCGGGATCGGCGACAAGATCGACATCGACGCGCTGATCGCGCACGCCGGGACCATCGGCCTGATCTCCGCGGTCGGGTTGTTGTTCACCGGCCTCGGCTGGATCGACTCGCTGCGCGCCTCGATCCGCTCGATGCATGAGCTGGACGACGAGCCGGGGAACATCGTCAAGCTGAAGGCGGTCGACCTCGGCGCCCTGATCGGTCTCGGCCTGATCGGCCTGATCGCCACCGGCGCGTCGTCGATCCTGACCGCGCTGTCGAAACGCATCGTCGACTGGGTCGACCTGGAGGGCACCTGGCTGGCGAACTGGGGGCTCGGCCTGATCAGCCTGGTGATCGGGATCGGCGCCGGCGCCGTGCTGTTCCTGTACATGCAGACGGTCCTGCCGCGGATCGTGCTGCCCCCCAAAGTGGCGCTGATCGCGGCGCTCGCCGGCGGCGTCGTGTACTACCTCGCCCAGCGCCTTGGCAACCTCTACGTGAACCACGTGATCGGCGCGAACGCGGCGTACGGCGCGGTGGCGGTGCCGCTGGCGCTGCTGGTGTGGATCTACCTGATGACCCGCGCGATCATGCTGATCGCCGCGTGGACGAAGGAGGCCACCCTCGACGCCCGTGCCGCGGAAGAGAAGGCGGAGGGTAGGTCGGAAGCGGAGTCGGAGCAGGAGCCGCAGGCCGTCGAGCCCGAACCCCTGCTTCCCGGTCCGCCCGGGAAGCGCTACAAGGTCGTGCCGGTCCCGCAACGCAAGGCAGACTCGGTCGCTGTCGCCGCAGGGACGGTCCTCGGCGTCACGATCACCACCCTGGCGCTCCAAGGCCTCCGAGCGGTCCGCTCCATCCGCCGCTCCTGAAAGGCGCTGGACACCTCGTCCGCGAGGACTTCGTCGACGAGTTGCACCTGTTGATCAGCCCGGTCGCCCACGGCGTCGGCGGCGGAGCGCCCGCGGGCGGCGGAGGAAGAGGCCGAGCAGGAGGACCGGCGGCGCGGCGTACGCCCAGTCGGGGACGCGGAAGGCGAGCGACTTGACCGCCTGGCCCGGGTTGAGCGCGGTGCGGGCCCGCGGTGCGCCCGTCGTACTCTTTGTGCCCGCCTCAGGCTTCTGCTGCGGCTGGGTCTTCGGCGGCGCGGCGGCCGGCTTGACCAGGGTGCCGACGGGCTTGAGCTTGCCGTAGTTCGTGAACGTCCAGGTCAGCAGGTTGCTGGCGTCCTCGGTGATGCCGTGCGGCGCGTTCATCAGCGTCACCACCAGCGTGTGCCCGTTGCGCCGCGCGGCGCCGACGAACGTGTTCCGGGCCAGCGTGGTGTAGCCGGTCTTCACGCCCAGCGCGCCGTCGTAGTTGAACAGCAGCTTGTTCTGGTTCGCGACCTGGTAGGTGCCCTTGTTCCCGGCGTTCGGGAAGTTCGTGTACTTCGTCGACGCGTACTTCGCGAAGTCCGTGCGCTCGAGCCCCGCCTGGGTGAACAGGGCCAGGTCGTAGGCGCTGGAGTACTGCCCGTCGGCGTCGAGGCCGGTCGGGTCGGTGACATGGGTGTCGAGCGCGCCGAGATCCTTGGCCTTCGCGTTCATCCGCTGGATGGTCGCCGGTACGCCGCCCTGGTCGTGGGCGCACAGCGCGTGCACGGCGTCGTTCCCGGAGGCCAGGAACATGCCCTGGAAGAGCAGGTCGACGGTGTACTGCAGGCCCGGGTACACCCCGACCTTGCTGCCGATGATGCCGGCGTCGGCGTCCGACCCGACGACCGGATCGGTCTTCTTCAGCCGGGGCAGCAGGACCAGAGCGGTGAGCGTCTTGAGCGTGCTGGCCGGGCGGAGCTTCGCGTGCGGGGCCTTGGCGGCGAGCACCTGCCCGGTGTCCAGGTCGGCCACGACGTACGCCGACGCCTGCACGGCCGGCGGTGCCGCCCCGTTGGCGACGACCGTCGGCTTCGCCGTCAGCAGCTCGCCGCCGACCGGGCCTTGTGGGCCCGAATCGGCGGCGGTCGCTGTCAGAGGTCCGGCGACCACCAGTGCGGTGGTCGCGCAGGCCGTCAGAAGCAAACGCATCGGCGGCACTCTAGTTGGCCGACGGTGCAGATGTCACAGTCGGGTCTCATGCCCTGAATCAGGCACAGCGTCAGGCTCGGTACGCGGTCCACATGTCGCTGATCCGGGTCGACTGCCCCGGAGTGAACTGGTTGTAGCAGGAGTCGTAGGAGTAGTCCATGTAGTTGTGGATCGGGTCCAGACCGGGCAGCGAGCAGGAGTCCCGGCCCTCCGGGCAGCCGCTGGACGAGCTGCTCTGCGCGGGCGTGTCGGCCACCGAGTCGTTCGTGCTCGTGCAGCCGCCCTGGAACGTGTGGTACAGCCCGAACCAGTGACCGGCCTCGTGGGACGCGGTCTTGCCTTCGTTGTAGTTGGTCGCCGAGCCGCCGGGCAGGGAGCTGTACTGCACCCGGATACCGTCGATCGACGGGTTGCTCGCGTAGTCCCACGGGAAGGTCGCGATCCCGAGGTACGAGAAGTCGACGAGCCAGATGTTCAGGGCGTTCTTGCCGCCCTGGCGCGTCTGGGAGCGGTACGAGGTGCTCTGCCGGTCCTTGTGCCACTGGTCGTTGTAGTACCGGTTGACGCCGGCCAGCGTGAACGTGAAGCCGGTGTTCGCGGCCTGGGACGACTCCTGACCTGCGAAGTCCTGGTTCAGCTCGGCGATCTGCTGGTTGATCTGGGTCGAGGTGACGTCACCGGCGCCGGACTTGCTCAGCATCACGTGGATGTACACCGGGACACTGGCCGAGGCCAACGTGCCGACACGCGCCTTCTTGGCCTTCAAGATCTCCGCGGTCCGGGCGTCGATGGCCTTCTGCTCGGCCGCCGACAACTCCCGGTGGTCGGCCCCGAAGCCACCACGCGCGGCGGGACCTTCCTCGGGCGTGAAACACGCCGCTCCGGCGGTCTGGTCGACAGGCGCCTTCGCGGTCGCCTGTCCACCGAGCGGACTGAACGCGAGCGCCGTACCGGCCAGAAGCACGGCCAGGGCGCGGGGACGGGTAACGAAAGATCGCATAGCGGTCCTCCACGAATCGGGCCGCTTTGGGCGGTGCGGCCGAATCCGGCGATTTTCCCCACCATCCCGCCAGGTGCCAACCCATTCCCTGACCAACCGGTGCCACGGCACCACCGCGCCGGGTCAGCTGCTGGCGGCGGCGTTCGGCGAGTACGGGGCGCCGGCGATCCGCGGCGCGTACACGGTCACCAAGATCGTCACCGTCAGCTGAGCCGCGCGCGACTTGCCCGGCCGCGTTCCGGATCGGGGTCCGCCGTTGTGGCCAAGGCGTTTCAGCAAAGTCCACTAGCACGTCGGGAGCGGGCTGCGCCGGGTATCCGCGTGTCGTCTGCAACAACGTGCAACGGGGTTGTGTCGGAGCGTGTTTGAAGGATAAAAATCAGGCGTCTCTACCGGTGCCGCGGGGGCTGCGCTGGTTCTCCGCCCCTCCCCAGTTGGAGTCTGCATGCGCCGCGCCCGCAGGTTGCTGACGTCTGCCCTCGTACTGTCTCTCCCCGCCTCACTCGGGGTTCCCGCCACCGCGCTGGCGCATCCACAACAGGTCGCGCAGGTCGCGGTACCGCAAGTAGCTCGTGCTGCTGTTGGTCCGCTGGCCGCACCCGCGCCTGCCCGTGTGCTGAACGCCTCGACCACAGCCGCCGCGAGTGGGAAGCCGACGCGCGTGCGGGAGCTCGAGGAGCGGCGTACCACCTCGTCGACGAGCTACCGGATGTCGGACGGCACGACTCAGGTCGAGCTGTCCACAGAACCCGTGCACTACAAGGATTCCAAGGGCAAATGGCAGGACATCGATACCAAGGTCACGGCCGGCACGGGTGCCGATTCCTTCGAAAACGCGAAGAACAACTTCCGCACACGCTTCGGCAAGTCGAGCGATCGGCTGCTGACGTTCGAGTCCGACGGCGAGTCGATCGGTCTTGGTGCCGCGGGTGAGAAGCGGGCGCTGACGCCGGTGGTGAAGGACTCGTCGGTGGCGTTCCCCGACGTGTTCGGGACGGCGGACGTGAGGTACTACGTGTCGCGCACCGGCGTGAAGGAAACCGTCGTACTGACGGCTCCCGCCGACGCCGCGGACGAGTACAAGTTCGAGCTGCACACCAGCGGTCTGATCGCGAAGGCACAGCCGGACGGGTCGATCGGCTTCTTCAAGAAGAACGATGATGAGCGCCCGAAGTACGTGATCCCGGCGCCGAACATGTACGACTCCTCGGCCCAGAACCAGCTCGGCCAGCCGGGCTACTCGGACAAGATCACGCAGACGATCAGTCAACAGGGCGGCAAGACGCTGCTGATCCTGAAGCCCGACCAGTCCTGGCTCGCGGCGAAGGAGCGGGTTTACCCGATCGTCATCGACCCGACGATCGTCGTCGTACCGGACCCGACGGCCGCCCAGGACACGTCGATTTCGCAGGCCAACGCGAGCACTCCCTATGGCACGAACCCAACCGTGCTGGTCGGCGACGACGCGAGCCACAACACCTGGCGCGGGCTGGTGAAGTTCGACACGTCGATGATCCCGGCAGGTACGACGATTCGCTCGGCCGACCTGAACATGCACTACGGCGCGACGTTCGGGTCGGACACGACGACGCTTCCTTTCGTCGCCTTGAAGGCCAACAAGGCCTGGACGGAGACGACCGCAACTTGGGCGTCGATGAATACGTCGTTCGACGGCAGTTATGCCGTGAACCGGGTCGTCGTGGACGACCAGGACACGTTGTCGACGTCGTACGAAGGTTTGTGGGAGGACCAGAGCAACGCGAACGCGGTGAACGGCTGGCTCTCCTACGCGCCGAACGGCACGACGCCGGATGCGTTCACGTGGGATGCCCGAGTGCCGAGCGCGGGTGACTACCTGGTCGAGGGCCACTACTTCCAGGCGTCGTACCGCGGAAGTCCGACGGTCACGATCACCGGCGACGATCCTTCCGCGCCGCTGACGACACCGTGGAACCAGACGACCGGATCGGCAACGGGCGCCTGGTACTCGTTCGGAACCGTACACACGGCGCCGGACAAGACCGCGCGCGTCCGGATGGTGCGCGACACCTCGTCGGCCACGACCCCGATCGCGGACGCCGTCCGCTGGACCAGGTACTCGACGCAGACGAAGCAGCCCGGCCAGCGCGACCTGTGGCATTCGTTTGCCCTAGGCACCTTTGTTCAGTCCTGGGTGGACACCCCGGCGTCCAACAACGGCGTGATGCTGAAGCTGGTCGACGACGTCACTGCTCCGCCGGTCGGTGGTCTGTACTACAGCGCGAGCGAGACGGCGTACGGCGATGAAACGGCCGCGCGGCCGAACCTGGTCGTCACCTACGACGAGCCCGGTGTCACGTTGAACGCGCCGACGACGATCCACGCGAGTGGTCCGGAGCTGACGTGGAGCAAGTACGTCGATCCGACCACAAGCGAGAGCGACAACCTGGTCGAGTACCAGATCTTTCGTGGATGCCAGGCACTGCCGGGCGGCAAGTGCACGAACCCGGTCGGTGAGTACTTCCACAACGCCAACCCGCAGGACCTGACACTCGTCGGGACCGTGGCCCCGGACGTGACGTCCTGGACAGATCAATCAGCGAAACCTTCGGCGGTTTCTGCCAACAATCCGGACCCCGCGACCTACAACTACTGGGTGGTGGCTCGCACGGTAGCGGACCAGGCGAAGCCACAGAACGGTCGGGCGGCGTCGAACGTGCAGACGGTCACAATGCCCCGCGAAGGCCGGATCGTACGCTCGTTCTCCGGCGACCCCGTCACAGGAATTCCCGACACGACGCTGAGCTCGCTGAAGCCGGACGACAACCTGCCGCGTCCGGACGGCGTCGCCGCGAATACCCGGTTCTGGATGCAAGTCGGCAACAACCACCCTACGTACGGCGACGAGCGTGCGGTGTTCAAGTTCGATACGGCCGCGGTGACGCAGGGAACACAGGTGACCGATGCGCGGGTGGAGCTGTTCTCGAACTACGGGTCCGGCAGCGGGCAGGCCGACTTCGACCTGCACGCGCTGACCCGCGACTTCGCCGAGGATTCGGCAACGTGGAAGCAAGCGGCGTCGACGATCAATTGGACAGCTGCAGGCGGCGACTACGACGCCACGACCCTGGCCTCTGTCCGTCCCGACGACAATGCGCAGCGGCTCACCTTCGCGAAGCAGGAGCTCACCGACAAGATCCAGGCGTGGGTCGCCGACCCCGGCGCCAACCACGGATTCCTGCTGAAGACACGGGACGAGGCCGCGAGCCAGCAGCTGCTCAGCATCACCAACAGCGAGTCACCCGACGCACTCTTCCGGCCCCGTCTGTGGGTCGAGTCGCTGGTCAAGAACGACGCTCAGGCCTACGAGGCCGACCAGTTGCCTGAGCGGTTCGCCCCGAACACCACGATCACCACGCCGGTCACCGTGACGAACACATCGAACGCGGACTGGCCGGCCGGATTGCGCCTGTCCTACCGGTGGGCCGATCCGGAGACCGGCGAAGACCTCACGGTCGAGGGCGATCGCCTGGAGAAGCCCCTTCAGAAGGCCTTGGCCCGTGGCGAGTCGGAGATCGTCGATCTGCCGGTCCGAGCACCGATCCAGTCCGACACCGGCACGAAGCGAATGCTTTACGACCTGTTCCTGGACCTGCGCTGGAACAACCCGGGCAACAACAACGCTCTGGAGTGGTTCTCGGCGACCCATCCACCGTCCGCCAACATCACCCCGCCGACGCAGGGTTGCGCCGTTGTGAAGTCCGGTCTGCAGTGCGTCGAACGGTACGTGGAGGATCAGGACCCCTCGTCGAGGTTGGGGCTCGAGAAGTTCCTTTCCTACACCGGCGAGGAGACCGGCGGGGGTCCGCAGCTGCTGACGAACCTCTTCAGCGGCAACGTGGTGTGGTCCTACGACGCGATCTCGGATCGATCGATCGGTCCGTCGGCCTTCGTGCGGCTCGCCTACAACAGCATGGACGGCGGCGACAGCGGCGCGGGTTACGGCGTGTCGGTGCAGGCCTCGACGCTGACGCGGCTCGGCAGCAAGCTGTCAGTGCCGTCCGGGCAGGGCGGCGAGCCCAACGAGATGTCCTTCGTCGACGGCGACGGTACGACCCAGCTGTACAAGATCGCGAGCCAGACGACCGAGGAGACGATCTACCGGCGACCACCGGGTGTCGCGCTCGACCTGAGGCGTGACAAGTCTGCGGATGCGGATGAGGCCCATGAGTGGGTCTTCAGCCGGCCGGACGGCACTCGGTTCTTCTTCAACGGCGACACGGGTCTGCAGACCTCGGTCGTCGATCGCAACGGCAACACGATGACGTTCGAGTACGACGCCGCGCGCCGGCTGACGGCGGTACGCGACGCCACCCGGCAGGATCCGGTGCTGACGCTGGGGTATGCCGGTTCCGACACGCACATCGCCTGGATCCGCGATCTCTCCGGGCGGGCGCTGAAGTTCACCTACAACGCCACGCAGCAGTTGGTGAAGCTCGAGGACGGCGGCCCGTTCACTGCCGCCACGGCGAGCTTCGATGCCGGCGCGCAGGTCAAGACGTTCCTGCTCGGCTACACCGAACAGTCGACCAACAGCAACGCGAAGCTCAACTCGATCAAGGACCCGCGCAACGCCGAGACGAGGATCGAGTACTACACCTCGACGGAGACCTCGACCTACGCGCTGTGGCCCAAGCGCTACACCGATCGCCGCAACAACGACACGACGTTCTCGTACGACGGTCCTGATCAGGCATCGAAGGAGCGCGGCGCAACAGTCACCGATGTCAACGGCAGTACGCCGTCGGTGACGACATATCGGATGGACCCCTTCGGCCGTACCACCAGCATCAAGGACGCGAACGTCAACGCCGCCGGTGGCGCAGAGACGACCAAGCTCGGATGGGACCGCGACCACAACGTCGTCCGGCTCGAAGAACCGAACGGGGCGGTCTCGACGTGGGAATACGACCCGAACACGGGGTACCCGCTCAAGGTCCGCGACGCGATGGCGGTGAAAGCGGGGCTGGCCGGGGTCGTGATGAAGTACACGACCTTGACGACTGGTACCCGTCCGACGGTGCTGGACTCGAAGACGAGCGCGGCCGGTCGCATCGACTCGTTCACCTATGACGCCAACGGCAACCTCAAGACCGTCAAGAACGGTCTGGGCTACGGGCCGGCTTATACGTACAACGACAACGGAACACTCGCGACGGTCACCGATGCCCGCAATGGATTGACGAAGTACGAGAACTACGACGCGAACGGCTACCCGCAGTCGATCACCGAACCGGAGCTGGCGACCACGCTGTTCACGTACGACACGCGTGGCAACGTGGTCCGGGTCGTCGATGCACAGACCCGCGAAACGAAGGCCGAATACGACGCCTTCGGCCGTCCCACGAAGATCACCACGCCGTACAACGGCGTCGAGACCCGCACGACGGAGACGGCGTACGACCTCAACGACAACGTCACCAAGGAAACGGCACCGAACGGTGCGTCCACGTCCTACGCGTTCGATGCCGCTGACAACTTGTTGACAAAGACGTTGCCGGACAACAACGCCACCGGGCGGCAGATCGCGTACACCTACGACGTTCTGGGTCGCAAGATCACCGAGACCGCCCCGAAGGGTGTCGCGACCACCGCGGATCCGAACGACTTCGTCACCAAGTACAGCTACGACCGGGTCGGTCAGGTACTGAAGGTCGAGACGCCGTTCGTCGACACAGACGGCTCGACGAAGACCCCGACCACGACGTACGAGTACGACCTGGTCGGAAACCAGATCACAGTCATCGACCCGGTGAAGAACGCTTCCGCGGCGACCGACTTCACGTCGAAGACGGTCTATGACCTCAACCACCGGCCAACCGCCGTCACGGACGCGGCCGGCTACACCAGCAAGACCGAGTACGACGCCGACGGTCTGGCGACCGCGGAGATCACCGCCCTGGGCCATCGCAAGAGCACTGACTACGACGAGGCCGGCCAGCCGGTTGCGGTGCACGTTCCCCGGACCAAGATCGGAGAGCACCAGAAGGATCTGGTCACCAGGACGGCCTATGACGAGGCCGGCAACGTCACTCGCCAGACCTTGCCGAGTGGTCTGTACTCCGAAACCGTCTACGACAAGAACAACCGGCCGATCCAGAAGAAGTCCGCGTTCAATACGGCGACCGCTCTCTACAAGACGCCGTCGAGCACGTTCATCCAGTACTACCCGACCGGCGAGCTCATGGCCCAGTCCGAGCCGACGTTCGGCACTTCGGGCACGCAGTGGACAAACTTCACGTACTACGGCTCCGGTGACATCAAGACGTCCACTGATCCCTGGCAGATCACGACCAGCTACAGCTACAACCAGATCGGCCAGCAGACCAATCGCACCTTGACCGTGCCTGGCGACGACGCCAAGCGCACGCAGGCCTGGGGCTACTACCTGGATGGATCGCTGCAGTCGCGGTCGGACACGGCCTCGCAGCAGCCAGTTGACGTTGTGGACAATGCGGACACATGGGAGACCAGTTCGACCGGGACATGGGCTCCGGCCACGGGCGGCACGAACACTCAGGGCAACGACTATCGCACCCACGCCGCCGCGGCGGCCGGGACACCCGAGGCCAGTGACACCTTCAACTGGCGGGTCCTACCGGATGTCGCGGGGTCGTTCGACGTCTACGCCTCCTGTCCCGTTCGCACCGACGCCAGTACCTCGGCGACCTACACGATCAACCACTCGACCGGTGCTGCCACAAAGACTGTCGATCAGAAGGCATGCACCGCGGCCACCCCGTGGGTCAACCTCGGCAACTACAGCTTCCCGAACGGCGTCGCCAAGACGATCACGCTGAACCCGGCGACAACGGGCGTGGTGAGTGCGGATGCCATCAAGCTGGTCTCGACCAACCCGGTCGAGAGCCGGTCGTTCACCTACACCTACGACCTCAACGGCCAGCAGACGGAGATCAAGGACAACAACGCGAACGCGTTGACGGACACGTTCAAGGTCAGCACAGACGGCCTTGCCCGTACGACACAGGTCCAAGAGCTCAAGGCCGGGCAGGAGCTGGCAAAGACCGACTACACGTACGACCTGAACTCGAACATCTTGTCGACCTACGCCCAGCGGCCGCAGGGCGCCAACAACCTGCTCGTGAAGCGCTACACCGCCTACACCTGGGATGCGCGGAACCTGGTCGACACCGTCAAGGCCGGTGACACACCGACAGGCACGCTGGACACCTGGACCTACACGTACGACCCGCGAGGTCTGCGGTCGACGATCACCAAGCCGAACGGCAACGTCACGACGCAGACCTACCACGAGGACGGTCTCCTGCGGACGCTGGTCGAGAAGACCAGCGCGGCCAAGGGCAATCAGCTCGTCTCGTCGCACTCGCTGAAGTACACCGACGACGGCGACCGTGAGGTCGACACGGAGCGGCTTGACCAGCCCGGTTCGTCGAACTACCTCGATCAGGCGTCCGCCTACGTCTACACGCCGGCGCGGAAGCTCGAGCGGATCACCAGGACCGGTGTCGAGAAGGGCGACAACGAGTACTACGAGTACGACGCCGCCGGCAACATCAAGAAGCAGACCATCGGCGCCACGACATCGACGATGACCTACGACCGCAACCGGCTGGTCAAGACGGTCACCGGCTCGACGACGATGAACCACCGGTACGACGTGTTCGGCCGATCGACCACGACCGATGTAGGCAGCCAGGTCGTGGAGCAGAACGGATACGACGGTTACGACCGCCTGATCCGTCAGCAGAAGTTCGACACCGCCGGCACGGCGACCTTCACCCGCAACCAGACCTATGACCCGTTCGATCGGACGTCCTCCCAGTCCGAGAAGGTCGGCACCGCTCAGTCGATCAGCACCCGCTACACCTTCATCGGTCTCGACGATCAGGTCGCAGCCGAGGAGCAGAAGGACAGCACCGGTACCTACGAGGTGTCGAAGGCGTACGCCTACGGCGCCAGCGGTGAGAACCTTTCGCTGGTTGACACGCCGGTCAACGCCAGCACCACGAAGAAGGTGTTCTACGGCGTCAATCCGCACGGCGACGTCGAGTCGCTGACCGATGCCTCGACCGGCCTGACCACTTCGACGTACCGCTACACGGCGTACGGCCAGGCCGACAAGACCGGCACCACCGGCGACGACACCATCACCGGAACTCCGAGCACCGACGCCGACGTTGTGAACCCCTATCGGTTCAACGGCAAGCGGTTCGACGGGGCAACCGGCACTTACGACATGGGGTTCCGCGAGTACAACCCGAGCCTCAACCGGTTCCTGACTCGGGATCTGTACGACGGCGCTCTCAAGGACATGTCCCTCGGCGGGGATCCGTGGAACATGAACCGGTACGCGTTCGCCGGTGGCAACCCGATCAGCCGGGTGGAGTACGACGGCCACTTCAGTCTTGGCGGGCTGGTCAGCTCGGTCGGCGACGCAGTGGACAAAGTCGGCGACGCGGCGACGACCGTCAGCGATGCGGTCTCGGAGGCGTCTTCGGCGGTCGGCGATTTCGTCGTCGAGCACAAGGCGACGATCGCCGGGGTCGCGACCGGTATCGCGGTCGGGGCCGGGTGCATGGCCGCCACCGGTGGCGCCGGGTCGGTGGGTTGTGCGGCGCTGGCAGGTGCGGCCGGTAGCGCGGTCCAGAACGCGTTGGACGAGAAGGCCGACCACAGCGTCGGCGGCTACGCGAAGTCGATGGCCGGCGGTGCCGCGATCAACGTCGCCACACTCGGTGCGGGCAAGCTGCTGGCACCCGTGGCCTCGAAGCTGGCCGCTCCACTGAAGACAGCAGCCGGGAACGCGACCGGCAAGATCGCCTCGACCGCCAGATCGGCTATCTCGAAGTTCAAGGGCGGCTGTTCGAGCTTCTCCGGCGCAACGGTCGTCTTGATGGCCGACGGCACCGAGAAGGCCATCGAGGCCATCGAGCCCGGCGACAAGGTCCTTGCCACCGACCCGGACACCGGCGAACAGGTCGCCAAGGAAGTCACCAACGTCTGGGTCCACGGCGACACGCTCATCGACCTGGTCATCGACGGCGAGTCCATCACCACCACCGAGGACCACCCCTTCTACAACGCCACCGACGGCGACTTCCAATGGGCTGCCGAGATCGACCCAGGCGACAAGGTCCTCACCGACGACGGCCGCCTGGTCACAGTCCTCGGCCTCGACATCACCACCGCCCGCAACGCCCTCGCCTACAACCTCACCGTCCAAGGCATCCACACCTACCACGTAGGCCAACACCACATCCTCGTCCACAATGCGAACGCTGACGAGGTGTGCACGGTTGGTGCGAACGGGGCGCTCCGTAACTCGTTGGGCAGGTTTGCAAAGAACCCGAACAAGCCGCCGGCGCCAGCGAAGTCGTCAGTGCATGGCAACTCGCGTGCTAGTACCGCGCTCAACTACCTGTACCGACTGGAGGACAAGAACGGCAACCTGCTAAAGTGGGGCATAACGAATGATCTTGCGCGCAGGTATTCCCAGACTTTCCTCAAGGATAAGCAGTTGATTCCGATGACGAGTGGCACCCGGGATGAAATGTTGAATCTGGAGCGTTGGATCATCGAGCGTGACGCTGGTCCATTGAATCAGGATCGCTTCCTGAGGAACTTGCCGCTGTGACATCTGACGACGCATTTTCGCTTTCGATTGGAGCGGCTCTCGGCGATTCTGACAGGGAGAATCGAGCCTGGGGGGATGCGGCAATGGCGCTTGCGAGGCGTGTCGAGGTGGCCCGCACTGGCGTTCCCAGTCCGTTGAATGTCAATGTCGTCTTCCGTGTCGATGGCCGTCTGGTGCCGCTGGACTTCACGGGTGTGCGAACACGGCGCTTTAGCGCGCGGACATCAGATCTGCTGGTCCAGGCGGCTGTGCCGATTGGGCCAGCAGCGGACCGGGATGCTGTTCTGTTGCGCCTTCTGGACGAAGCCATCGAGGCTGCTGAGGCCTTCGCAAGGAAGAAGAAGATTGCCGAGAACTTAGCCGAGATACGCGGAATTGTTGCTAGCTTGTCGGGTTCATGATCACTTGGATCGAGGTCCTATGTCCGCTCTGGCGGAGGTTGATGTCGATGCCGCGATCGACTGTCGGCGCGGTTGTCGGGAGTGATCGCGATGGGCGGGTTTGATCGTCGCGTTGCAGCCGGGACCGTATGGGCGCCAGCGGGCGAGGATCTCTTGCTGGTTGATACGCCAGTTAACGCCAGCACGAAGAAGAAGGTGTTCGACGGCGTCAAGTCCTTACCGATGCTCCACAGGTCTCACCTCCTCGACGTACCGCGATAAGCGTGCCATGAGCGACATTACGCACGTGTTAGAGCTTCTCTCGGAAGCGCATCCGGCGCCAGAGGAGGTTCGAAGAGGCGCGACTGATGATGAGTTGGTGCAACTCGAGGTTGACCTCGGCACGCCGTTCCCGGCGGAGCTATTGGAATGGCTGCGCGCATGCCGAGGTACAACGGCAGGGCCTGGTGGGCTATACGGAGTGGGCAAGGATCCAGAGTGCCTGGATATTGCGTATATCCTGGATGGGTTTCCCGCCTGGCGTGCAAAAGGGTGGATACCCGTCGCCGGGGACGGCAATGGCAACTATTTCGTACTCACCTCCGAATCCAACGGGAATCCGGTCGGGTTTGTCGAGCCGATGGAGACAGAGGAGGAAATTCAGTTCTATGTCGCCTCTAACCTGTTCATTTTTCTGCGCGAAATACTGGCCAACGAGGTCGCCCGGACCGGATGGCCATTCGATGCCGCGTACATCTCAGGCGTCGATCCAGATTTGCTGTCCCTGAGTCCGCTGCCGTGGAGTTAGGCTCGATCGGGTGATCCGGCATCGCAGGACTACTCGGGGCGGGGCATGGACACGCTCCTCGCTGGCAAGGTCGGCCTTACTGAGGCGGTCCGACGTAGGTCCTGCTTAGAGCGATCGGCCCCGGGGGCCTGACCTCGCTCACGTTGCAGAGTTGAGTGGGGCCGCAGGTTCTCGAGCACCGGAAGGGGTGAGCTAGGGTGGAGGAGAACGGTGGGACGGACCTCAAACAGTTCTCTCCGACACGAGATCGCTGCACACAGGGACGAGTCGTGACGCAGTCCGATGCGCTCGCGCAGGCAGCGCATCCGCCGACGGTCCAGGCACTACGGAGAGCCTTCAAATTTCCTGACTGACGATGACCGCTAGGGTGACAAGCCGCCAACCCCTGAGTCACCATCCAGGACTCGGCCGTCATCGGGCCATGACAATCACACGGGATCGCGATATGACTTCGAAGGCCTATCGGTTCCCGCCCGGCTTGGAACGGCTTGTGCCGTATGCCGAGAGGTTCGGTATCGCTGATGATGTCGATCGCTGGAACAGAGTGCAGGAGGCCGGCTTGACCGAGCTGAATGCTCTTGTGGCGGCGATTGATGACGTCGATGGGAAATCATCTTCGGATGGCTGGAGGGGCCCGAGTCGGAGTCCCGGGATCCATCGGACGAATATGTCGCCGCGTCAGCACTGATGATGGCAGCAGGCTGACGATTCGCCGTACGACGCTCGGCGGGGTGCGGTTCGGCTGGTGGTGCGGGCGCGACGATCGGTCGGTCATGCCGGCCTCACCAAGCTCGCGGTACCGGTCGGCCCAGCGTTTCGCGGTCGGCCAGGACACCTGAAACAACTCGGCGGCCCGGGTGATCGGCCACCCGTCGTCGACGACCAGCCGCGCGAGCCGCAAACGGGCGCGAGGGGTCAAAGCAGCGTTAGCGTGGGACACGAAGACCTCCCGGTCGTTGGAACGGTTCCTAGACAGCTCCACTCCACGCCGGGAGGTCTTCACTCATCAAACACATTCACAACGTGTCGTCACACGATCTCGACCAACGTGCCTGGTCAGTACAGCTAGCTGTCGGACGGCGCCACCTACCTGTAGTCGCGAGAACGCGAGGACACCTTGACGGCGCTGACCGCACACACAGATGGACAGACTGCGGCGCCAGCAGATCCAGCGGTTCATGAGTGACAGAGATTGACTTCGATGACAGGCGGTGGGATCAGGATGTCCAGTTGGGAACCGGCGGTGTACCGCGGCGACGGGGCGTGGATCGGGATCATGCCGGACGGGCAGATCGGGGTCGGGGTGGAGTCGGAGGGTAGGGCTTCGCTTGCGGGATCCGGGTTCGTGCCCATGTGGCCCTTCCTGGAGAGTGGGCTTTCCACCGCTCTGGCTGCATTCTCCGAGCGATGGCCGAGTCTCGGCGGGGGAGGAATCTCAACTCCCGAGAGGCTCATTGAGTTGACGGTCGAGTCGGCTTGGCGATCTGGCCGTTCGTACTGGATGCAGCTGGCGGCGCCCTGGGCGATTGACATGTCTCGCCGCGACGGCTTCGGTCGACGAGTCGTCCTGGAACTACTCCGTGAAATGGCGGGCTCTGAGACTTTGTCGCCGGCCGTGCGAGACGAAGCGAGGCGTGCTTTGGACGTGTCGGCGCTGTCAGCCGAGGAAGGCTCGGAGTAGAGCTTCGGTGCCGGCTAGGTGTTCTTGCATGGCTTTGCGGGCGGCTTCGGGGTTGTTGGTGAGGATGGCGGTGACGATCGCCTGGTGCTGGGCGTTGGAGTGTTGGAGGTTGGGTTCCAGGAGGGGGATGGCGTCCAGGAGTTCGTTGAGGCGCATGCGGACGTCGGCCATGGCGGAGGTCAGGGAGGGGGAGCCGGTGACCTCAGCTATGGCCAGGTGGAGGCGGGAATCCAGGCGGCGGTAGTCGGTGAGGGTGGCGGCGTTGGTGTCGGCCAGGCAGTGTTGCAGGTGGTCGCGTTCGGCGTCGGTGAGGTCGCGGGTGGCGGCTGCTTCGGCCGCGCCGGTTTCCAGGGCCTGGCGGAGCGTGAGGGCGTCGTCCAGGCCGGCGGCCAGGTCGCGGGCCAGGCGTTTGGCCGACGTACGGCGGGGTTTGGGGAGCTGCTCGTTGACGAACGTGCCGCCGTACCGGCCGCGGCGGGACTCTACGTAACCGGCTTTGGTGAGGGCGTGGATCGCCTCGCGGAGGGTGACGCGGCTGACGTTCAGACGGGCGGCGAGCTCGCGCTCGGGCGGCAGGCGGTCGCCCGGCACGACGACGCCGAGCTTGATTGCCTGCAGCAACCGCTCGACCGTCTCCTCGAACGGGTTCCCGGCCCGCACGGGCCGGAACACCGCATCATCCGCCTGAACCACCATGCCCCCAGCCTACGGCCGAGGCCGGTATGAGCCGGGACCCGTCGGCGACGTGGCATGCACGGCGGCGGGCGCGCTGAACCGGCCGCGAGTTTGAGGGGTTCACCTCTGAGTTCGTCCCTTCATCAGCTGGATGCCGCAGGGTGAACGGGCAAGCCAGCCGGTGAACCTCTTAAATGGCGTCCGTTGGTGCGGCCGATGCGGGGCTGTTCCGCCACGTTGTACATGGCTTGGGGCTAGGGCGTGTCTGCTAAATCGTCGGGGTTGGGTGGTTGATGCTTGTTCGGTGCTGCGTTCGGGTGTGATTTCTGATGAGTTGTGGGCGGTGATT